>NZ_FUYB01000012.1:0-107500 GCF_900167255.1 Thiothrix eikelboomii | reverse complement strand
TTAGGCTAATATTAGTTTGCTTTAACCAATGAGTAGCGTGTTTAATAAAATCAGTCACAGCCCGTGCAGACGGTTTTTTGAGTAAATAAGGATGGGCTTTGCCTTTTGACTGACCGTAGCCCACGTAATCTGCAGCCACCGTGATATAACCTAATGAAGCTAGAATAGCGGGTGGTGCTCCAGGATTTAGATCATTGCTAGGTGCTTCTTTATCCTGAAAGATCGTACCATGTTGGAAACTCAAAAGCGGGCTTGGCATATTTATGCCTTTGCTTGGAATCGCGATCACACCTGAGGCAATAACTTTTTTGCCATAGCCATCAATAGTGGGATAATTTAGGCGATATAGACTCACAGAATACTTAAACAATGCATCCGGTATGGATATACCTAAATCACTGACGGCGGTACTAATCTGCTCAGAGGTGAAACTTGCTAGTTTTTGAGCATTGGCTTTAGCATTTGGAGTTGCCGCATTGACCTTGGCACAACTTAGCACTAGCAAAATAGAGACAGTGATGAGTGGTACTTTTAGGGGGCTTGGTTCAATAGCTCTCATGGCTTACAACTCCGCTTGAGTCAATCGAGTGATCAATTAGTTAATTTTCCGTACTTGCAAGGTCATACCACCCCGGTTATCGGTGCTACGGCTTAAATCTAACAGCATAAAAGCAACTTGGCTGTCTTTATCAAGGCTAAATGTGGAGGCTTTAGCGGCTGCTAGAGCAGAGGCTTCGTCTGGATAGGTAAAGTTCTCAGTAACCTCATATGCACGGTTGCCGCCATTTTGTAAGAAGTAACTGGTGCTGCGGTATTGTGGAATCTCTTTCACGATAGGCAAGGCTTTGCCATCGACGATGACTTGGCTCAACTGAGCTGAACTCACATAATAATTATTATGCATGCCGGTAAAGCGAGTAGGGACAAGGCGTGGGCAGCCTTTGCTGCGTGGGCAATTGGTACGATCCCAAACACTCCAAGCTTCATACTGCCCGCCCGCTGCTTTGCTGACAGGTTTTACTTCGTAGCTACCTTGAGGCAGGTTCAAACGAATCGGATTATCTGCACCATGCACCCGTGCGTCTAGCTTAATAATTTGGGTTTCAAAGTTATTACGCGGTTTAGCATTTGGCTTTGGCGCTTGATTGGGTGCTGCTTGCACTAAAGTGGTCGCTAACAAACTAGTGCAAAGCAGGGCTGATAAGAATGGGAGTGGTTTAGCAAACATGATCTTAACCCTTAAATAAACGATATTGGTTCAATTTGAGCTGAAAAGGCCGAACCTGACTGAAAGCGTGACATAGTTTTTAATCGTATTTCAGTGACTTAATTCCAGTTCTCTAAGATTCTCACCCAAATCTCCTCTTTAACCAAGTCTAGCATGACTAGTGGAGTTTGCTGGATCAGCGTACAGGTCGTGGGGATTTCTAACTTTACTAATTTCATTATCACTTTAATAGATATTAAATTTTAAAAATATCACTTTTTAAGCTTATCTTTAGAGTTGCATAATGCCCCAGTTTGACAAAGATCATGTTAGTAGGAGTAGAACCTATGAATTGGGAGGCTATTGTCGCCGTTTTGACTGTGTTGACGGTGCTAGGTATGTTAGCACTGTCAAAGATTGCGGCTGATCTCATTTTGATGGCAGCTCTGATTTTTCTCCTCGTGTCTGGCATTTTAGAACCCAAGGAAGCGTTTGCAGGCTTTGGGAATACCGGCCTAATGACGATTGCGGCTTTGTATATTGTTGCTGCGGGTTTAAGAGAAACCGGGGCTATTCAATACATCACCCGGCGTTTACTGGGTCAGCCGACTACCGTGCGTGGTGCTCAATTTCGGATGTTAGTACCGACCGCAGCTTTAAGTGCTTTTTTGAATAATACGACCGTTGTTGCCATGTTGATTCCAGCCATTCAAGAGTGGTGCAAGCGCTTAAAATTACCGCCCTCAAAACTCTTACTGCCATTGAGCTATGTGACTATTTTAGGGGGCACTTGTACTTTGATTGGTACTAGCACTAACTTGGTAGTCAATGGCCTGTTGCAAAAAAATGGTTTCCCTGAGCTGGGTATGTTTGATATTACCGGTGTCGGTTTAGTGTTATTAGCAGCAGGTGGTTCATTTTTACTGATTTTTGGCAACCGATTGTTACCTAATAGCCAAGGTATCACTGAGGATGTCGATAAGGTGCGCGAATACCATGTCGAAATGATTGTGGATAGTGCCTTAGAGGGGAAAACCTTGGCCTTAGCCGGTTTGACCAATCTAGGTTATGGTTATTTAGCGGAGGTGGAGCATGATGGCGAGTTAATTCAAAGTCCTCCTCATGATTTTGTTTTGAAAAAAGGAGATCGTCTGTCTTTTATCGGTGCTCCCCGCTGTGCTCATGAATTGCGCAGTATTGCGGGTTTGCAGCCAGCCAATGAAGCTATCCAGCGGTTAGCGGTTGCACATTATCGCCGACGCTTGGTTGAGGCGGTGGTAGGGCCTGAGTTTCCCTTCTTAGATATGACGGTTGAAGAGTGTGATTTCTTGGGGTATTACCAAGCAGTGGTCTTATCCGTGGCACGGGGGGGGAAAGACAAGTTACCTGATAAAGGTTTACATTCACGCATTCAAATCGGTGATACTTTATTGTTAGAAGCAAATAAAGAGTTTGCCAACCAATTTCGCTTCCGCAAAGACTTCCTGCTAGTCAGTGCTTTAGAGGATTCTAGCCCACCCAATTTTAAGAAAACTCACTTAGCCTTAGGTATTCTCGCGGTGATGGTGCTATTAAGTGCATTTGAGATTATCCCTATTTTAGAGGCGGCTTGGTTGGCAGCGGGCGTGATGCTGATTACGCGCTGTATGAATGCAGGCTTGGCAAGGCGCTCGATTGATTTTACGGTGTTAACGGTGATCGGTGCTTCCTTTGCCTTGGGTGAGGCTTTGGATAAAACGGGGGCTGCTAAATTTATGGCAGATAGTTTAATGAGCCATAGCACGATGACTCCTGTGTTAGCTTTGATTTTAATCTATATCATGACCTCCTTGTTTACGGAGGTTATTACGAATAATGCTGCAGCGGTCTTGATGTTCCCGATTTGTAGTGCAGTGGCTGAGCAAAGTGGTGTGAGTATGATGCCGTTTGCTGTCGCGGTCATGTTTGCTGCATCAGCCAGCTTTATGACCCCAATTGGTTATCAAACTAATTTAATGGTCTATGGGCCTGGAGGCTATCGAACCCTTGATTATTTGAAAATAGGTATTCCAATGAATATCTTAGCAGGATGCGTCACTATCCCGATGATTTTAATTTTCTGGCCTTTATAAACTGAATAAACCCAAAAAGTCGATCTCTTATTCCTTTAAGCATTGTTCTATTTTGTCGCTAGGATTTTAAAGATAGGATTTTTTTATTTGATGATTAACTGGTCATAATGACATGATGAGATTATTTTCTAAGTAATTTTTAAGCAGTAAATTGATTGGAGAACTGCCTATGAGCTGGGAAGCCATTGTTGCTATTTTGACGGTATTAACCGTGTTAGGCATGCTAGCGTTTTCGAAAATAGCAGCTGACCTGATTTTGATGGCAGGCCTCGTTTTTTTATTGGTCATCGGTATTTTAGAACCCAATGAGGCGTTTGCAGGTTTTGGAAACACGGGTCTGATGACGATTGCGGCTTTATATATTGTTGCGGCGGGTTTAAGAGAGACTGGGGCTATTCAATACATCACCCGTCGCCTCCTCGGTCAGCCGACTACGGTGCGCGGTGCTCAGTTTAGAATGTTAGTACCGACAGCAACCTTAAGTGCTTTCTTGAATAATACGACGGTTGTTGCCATGTTGATTCCGGCTGTTCAGGAATGGTGTAAGCGTCTCAAGCTACCTCCCTCTAAACTTTTACTGCCCTTAAGTTATATCAGTATTCTTGGTGGGACTTGTACCTTGATTGGCACGAGTACTAATTTGATCGTGAATGGTTTGCTGCAAAAAGAGGGCTTGCCCGGGTTAGCTATGTTTGATATTACCGGGGTAGGCTTAACCTTGTTACTGGTCTGTGGTTCGTTTTTACTGATCTTTGGCAATCGGTTATTGCCCGATAGTCAAGGGATTACTGAGGATGTCGATAAGGTGCGCGAGTACCATGTCGAGATGGTGGTAGATAGTCCCTTAGAAGGAAAAACCCTCGCCTTAGCCGGTTTGACTAATCTAGGTTATGGCTATTTGGCGGAGGTCGAGCAAGAGGGGGAGGTAACTCAATCACCGCCCCATGATTTTGTTTTGAAAAAAGGAGATCGTCTGTCTTTTATTGGTGCACCTCGCTGTGCTCATGAGTTGCGTAGTATTGCGGGCTTGCAACCCGCTAATGAGGATATTCAACGCTTAGCCGTGGCTCATTACCGTCGTCGTTTAGTTGAGGTTGTGGTGGGGCCTGAGTTTCCGTTTTTGGGGATGTCGATTGAGGAATGTGACTTTCTCGGGTATTACCAAGCCGTGGTCTTATCCGTAGCGCGGGGAGGTAAAGATAAATTACCTGACAAAGGTTTAAATACCCGCCTGCGAGTGGGGGATACTTTATTATTGGAAGCGAATAAAGAGTTCGCTAATCAATTCCGGTTTCGTAAAGATTTTCTGTTAGTCAGTGCTTTAGAGAACTCCAGCCCGCCTAATTTTCAAAAGACCTATTTAGCCTTAGGTATTCTCGCAGCGATGGTGCTATTAAGCGCGTTTGAGATTATCCCTATTTTAGAAGCCGCTTGGTTGGCAGCAGGGGTGATGCTGATTACACGCTGCATGAATGCGGGCTTGGCAAGACGCTCGATTGATTTTACCGTCTTGACAGTGATCGGTGCTTCTTTTGCATTGGGGGAAGCACTTGAAAAAACGGGAGCTGCAAAAACAGTCGCGGATAGTTTAATGGCTAACAGTAATATAACTCCCTTAATCGCCTTGGTATTAATTTATCTTATGACGGTTATTTTTACTGAGTTGATTACGAATAATGCCGCAGCTGTTTTAATGTTTCCTATTTGCAGTGCGGTGGCTGAGCAAAGCGGTGTGAGTATTATGCCATTTGCGATCGCGGTGATGTTTGCAGCTTCAGCCAGCTTTATGACCCCGATTGGTTATCAAACTAATTTAATGGTTTATGGGCCGGGGGGGTATCGAACCCTCGATTATTTAAAAATTGGCGTGCCGATGAGTCTGATCGCAGGGATGGTAAATATTCCGATGATTCTAGTCTTTTGGCCTTTATAGGTTGAACTGGGTGGGGAAAGTCGCAACTGACTGGGATGAGGTTTAACAGCAACGATACGCTTATCAACTGCTGGCTGTGGTTTAACAGGCAGTCAGTAGCTAAGCGTATCGTTCGCCCATTTAGCTAAGAAGATGCTTAGCCAAATATTTCTTGAGTGATGTTCTTATACCAACCTTGTGCGTAGGCTGCTTCAGTGGCACGGACACCCTCATCACCGTCTTTTGCGGAGACACCACCAGAGTCTTTGACCGAAATAATGGAGGTTTTACCGTCTTCAGTTTTACCAACTTGATAGACGCCCGCAACCGAAATACCGTAGCTCTTGCCGACTAAGCTGTAGCAAGTATTGATATGTGAGGTCTCAGGTAATTCAATGGAGCGCAAAGAAGCAACTACAGCGGCGGCGGCAGTTTTGCCTTGAGAATTGGCGGAATAGCCTGACTTCGGCATAGCACCCGCAATACAGGCATCACCAATCACATAAATATCTTTGTGAATCGTTGATTCAAAGGTTTTGAAATCCACTGGACACCAGCCTGCATCACTGGTCAAACCAATATCAAAGGCGAGCTTACCCGCTTTTTGTGCTGGAATCACATTCAATACATCTGCTTTAACGGTATCACCAAATTCAGTTGTCACCGTGCGGGTAGCCACATCTATTTTAGTTGCATTGGCTTGATCTTCTAAACCTTTCCATGAAATCAGGCTATTGTCGGTCTTATAGCCATAGAGCTTTTCCCAACCTTGCATGAATAAGTCTTGCTTAGCGAAGTTAGGCTTAGCATCTAAAATAATGATTTTAGATTTTGGTTTTTTCTCTTTCAGGTAT
Source organism: Thiothrix eikelboomii (assembly GCF_900167255.1). Classification (GTDB taxonomy): domain Bacteria; phylum Pseudomonadota; class Gammaproteobacteria; order Thiotrichales; family Thiotrichaceae; genus Thiolinea; species Thiolinea eikelboomii. Next base: position 101,416 of record NZ_FUYB01000012.1, on the reverse strand, counting down.
TGAGCAATCAAACTAGCACGCTCATAAGGCCCGGGTGGGCAACGGAACGGATTGGCTGGCGCGGTAATGACCACTACACCACCATCAGCCATCGCTTCGAGTTGAGCACGTAAAATCTTGGTTTGTTCACCTGCTTTCCAAGCATGAGGAATCTCTTTAGACGCTTCTTCCGTATAGCCTTCAATCGCATCCCACTTTAAATCGGTACCGGGGGACACTATCAATCTATCGTAAGCAAACTCACCTTTGCTGGTCGTGACTTTTTTCGCAGCAGGATCAACTTTAGTGACCTCATCAATCACTACATTGACCCCCACTTTACGCAGGCCATCATAGCCGAAGCTGATTTGCTCCATTGTGCGCTCACCAGCCAAGACTTCATTGCTCATATAGCAGGTGTAATAGGTTTCATTGCGCTCAATGAGGGTGACTTCAACGCTAGGATCATAACGCTTGATATAGCGGGCCGCAGTTGCACCGCCACTTCCGCCCCCGATGACGACAACTTTTGCAGCTGCGCCAAAGGATAAAGAGGGAAGACCCATCAAGCCTAAAGTGCCAAGGCCTGCGCCCATTTTCAGAAAATTTCTGCGTGAGATTTGTGCCATACAGATTCTCCTTTAATTAGCCGGTTTGGCTTCAGCGGGTGGGTTAGCAAGATAGCCAGCGATCAGTTTTAAATCTTCATCACTATAACCTTTGGCAATCCGGTTCATCAGTGTAGCTGGACGCTTTCCGGTTTTGAAAGCAATTAAGGTTTCGTAGTACTTGTCTTCAGTCTGGCCTGTAAGGCTAAGAATGGGTAAGCCCACACTCGTCCCATTAGCACCATGACAAGCAAAGCAAGGCTGAGTGAGCAAACTAGCGCGGGTGATTTTGACATCATCCGCAGCATTGGCAAGCGATTGACACAGCAATACACTAGCCACTGTGGTGAACACAGTAGCAATAAGCTTCATAGGGTATCTCCTCCATATTTTAGGTAGACGCAGTGCGCCGTTATTGAAAATAACATTAATTTTTAAAGAAAACTGTATGAAAAAAGAGATAGGCGGTTATTTGATTCAAGGGGATTTAGCTTAAAAATTGAGTTGAGCGATGGGTGCAGTGCTTTCGGATTTAGTCCGCAAAGGTTTGCAAGAATCGCCCGAATATACTCACAAAGGTCTGTTTCCAACCTTTAATGTACCTAGCAATTTTGTATTCTTTAGCAATTCACCGAAAGGGTCGGCTGATTAGTTTTGATAAGGGGTTGCAGAGTCTTTATCCTCAGGCAGCTGGTAAGCATTTAGTGATTTTGAAGTCCTAGCTACTGATGACCTGACGGGAAAACAGCTTAATGATAATCGCTAAGTACTTGCCTAGACATTTGCCGAATCATTTGAATTTCCTCAAACTGTGCAGTGATAGACAGATCAAGGGTTTATCATTCAGCTCAAACTAAACTCATCCGCATCCATCCATGCTGGAAATTGCTCGCGGAATTGCTTCAAAGCGTTTAAATCTAACGGTGTCGTTGCTACAAAAGCCAAGCCTTCGGCCTGATCAATCAGCAATTCACCTTTGAAATCGACCGCTAGCGAATCACCGCTATAGCCCAAGCCTAAAGCATCCGTACCGATGCGATTCACGCCGAGTACATAGCTTTGATTTTCAATCGCCCGCGCTTGTAGCAAAGTACGCCAAGGTTTGCGGCGTACTGCAGGCCAGTTAGCCACCACAATCGCCAAATCATAGTCATTGCGATTGCGCATAAACACAGGGAAACGTAGGTCATAACAAACTTGGGGCAGAATGCGCCAGCCTAGGTATTTGAACAGTTTGCGTTCTGAACCTGCACTGTAATGATTGACCTCATCGCCCATGCGGAACAGGTGACGCTTGTCATAAAATTGCACTGTGCCATCCGGTGTGGCGAACATAAAGCGATTGGTGTATTGCCCATCAATAGCGGTGGCGACCGAACCACAAATAGCGGCCTGCAAGCTCACAGCTTGTGCTTGCAACCAAGTAAAGGTCGCTCCACCATAAGTTTCAGCTTGGGTTTCGGGTGTCATCATAAAACCAGTAGTGAACATCTCTGGCAAGATTATCAAATCGGTTTGCCCGGCTAAGCCCTGCAATAGCGCTGCAAAGTGTGCTCGATTGGCTTCTGGGTTTTGCCAAGCTAACTCACTTTGTACCAAGCTCACTCGTAAGAATTCGGTCATGGCTAGCCTCTTAAATGGCCGATAAGCGCTCAGCGGCGCGCTGTAAGGTTTCATCGCTTTTGGCAAAGCAGAAACGAATCAAACGCATCTCTGGTGGGGTTTGGCAAAACACCGAAACGGGAATTGCCGCCACCCCTACTTGTTGAGTCAGCCATTCGCAGAAAGCCTTATCCGGCAAATCGCTGATTGCACTGTAATCGACCAGCTGAAAATAAGTCCCTGCGGAAGGTGTAAAGGTAAAGCGGCTATTGCTCATTAATGAGCAGAACAAATCACGTTTTTGCTGATAAAACTGTGGCAAATTATCCGCATGTTCAGGTTCATCACGCAGAATATCCGCCAGCGCTAATTGCATCGGGGTGCAGGTTGCAAAGGTCAGATATTGATGCATCTTGCGGAATTCAGTCGTTAACGGTGGGGGCGCAACGCAATAGCCAATTTTCCAGCCGGTTGCATGATAAGTTTTGCCAAAGGATGAGACTACAAAGCTGCGTTCATACAACTCAGGATAACGATTTAAACTCTGATGGACTTGTCCATTAAAAGCGATATGTTCGTAAACTTCATCGCCTAGTAGTAATAGATCGGTATCACGCACGAGCTCAATCAATTGCTGCATATCCGCTGCGGTCAACACGCTACCGGTTGGATTATGCGGTGAGTTCAGAATAATTAAGCGTGTTTTCGGGGTAAGTGCTGCCTTGAGTTTTGCCCAATCAATGGCAAAACTAGGGGGGTGTAATTGCAAATGCACTGCCACCCCACCGTTCAGTTCAACCGCTGGGTCATAACTGTCATAGGCAGGGTCGAACATAATCACTTCATCACCGGGGCGAACCACAGCGGCAATCGCTGCAAATAAAGCCTCGGTCGCGCCGGAGGTGATAGTCACTTCATCGGCTGTGATTGGATTACCATAAAGGCGTTGCACTTTGACAGCAATCTGCTCACGCAAAACAGGCAGGCCACTCATCGGCGCATACTGATTCATGCCTTTAGCAATATAAGCTCCGACTGCATTTAAAAGTGCGGAGGGACCATCAAAATCAGGAAAACCCTGCGAGAGATTAATGGCCTTATATTCATTTGCCATCTGTGACATAAGGGTAAAAATCGTCGTGCCAATCTGTGGCAATTTACTGGCAGGGTAACGCATGATTTAGCTCCGTAAACTAATAATTGGCCAGCCTCTAGCGATAGCTTTCGCCCGTAAAATATCGTCTGGGTCAACGGCAGTCGGATAATCCACGATCTCTAACAAAGGCAAATCATTATGTGAATCGCTATAAAAATAGCTCCCTTCCAAGGTTTCTGCGCGGCCTTGTAACCATGCTTTTAAACGCTCGATTTTGCCTTCGCGGAAGGTGGGAATGCCGTCAATTTCAGTGGTATAGCGTCCATTTTCCATCTTAGGCTCAACTGCCAATAAATGCTCAATGCCAAACTCAGTAGCAATGGGGCGCGTCACAAAGCTATTGGTGGCAGTGATAATCACTAAGGTATGCCCGAGGGTACGATGCTTTTCAACTAAAGCACGCGCGGCAGCTGGAATCATTTGTTGGACGTCTTCTTGTAGGTATTCCTGCCGCCATTGGTCTAGCTGCTCTTTGCTGTGATCACTTAAAAACTTAAACGTGAACGCAGCATATTCATGGATATTTAAAGTGCCATTCGTATATTGCCCGTAAAAGCGCCGATTAGTTTCTGCATGCTGTTTAGCATCGACCAAACCTTTACGAACCAGAAATTCGCCCCATTGATAATCGCTGTCGCCTTTTAATAACGTGTTATCGAGGTCGAAAAGTGCGAGTGTCATGTCTGCTCCTCTACGTTTAGCAGAAAAATACTCGATTGTACTCGCTTAAAATTGCCGAATCATTGTGATTGTGAAAAAATCAATACAACTGTAAAAGTTCTGGAGGATTGTCGTGATTGATGAGGACGGTTTCCGTGCGAACGTTGGCATCATCCTCTGTAATTGCGATGGTAAAGTGTTTTGGGGAAGGCGCTTGGGTCAAGAGTCTTGGCAGTTTCCTCAAGGAGGTATAGATCAAGGAGAGTCAGCCTTGGATGCGATGTATCGAGAGTTGCATGAAGAAACGGGATTGCAGCGCAATCAAGTGGAAGTCATGGGACAGACTCGGGGTTGGTTACGCTATCGCATCCCCCACTACATGATACGCCGTCGCTCAAGACCTCTGTGCATTGGTCAGAAACAGCGTTGGTTTTTGCTGCGTATGTTGTGCAGAGACGGAGATGTTAATTTGCAGGCCACACCAAAGCCTGAATTTGATCATTGGGAATGGGTCGATTATTGGACTCCCGCTCAGCAAGTGGTCTTTTTCAAGCGGAAAGTGTATCGCCGTGCACTCAATGAATTCGCAGTTTTACTTGAGTCAAGAAAGGATGCTTAGGCATCCTTTTTTTTGAGTAGCCGTGTAAGTCTTGCCTCTAAACGCTCGCTATCCAAACGTAATTGATCGACTTGCGCGTAGTAGTCGCTTAATTCTGCATCCGCAGGCAAGAAACGGGCTTCTTCTTGCAAGTATTCTTGTGTATTTAAGCGCATAGCTTGGGTTGATTGCTTCATCCAGCCTTGGGTGTTGCGTGCCAACTGACCTGCTTGATGTGCGACGGTATCGCCCACAGCTTGAGCCAGTAGCTCCTCCCAGTCGACATCAATCTCACGCAGAATTTTACTAAATTCAGTGCCTAAACCTAAGTCACCCTCAATTTTAATGCCGTTTTCAAGCATAGCCTTACCGCTATCCTCAGACTGAGCCAAACGCATCAAGGCTAACGCACTGCCCTGAATACTGACATCCGCTGGAGCGTCGTAGTGAGGGCTAATCTTTACGGTGTCTGCCGTCGGTAAAAAGTACAAGTCAAAGCCCGGATTGGTGATCCGTAAATGAATTAATTGCCCCTGTAAGGCTTGTAACCGCTGCCGTGCATGGCCATGAGTTCTTTCCTCAAGTTTAAGCCATGTATTAAAAGCAGCCTCTAATGGCAGGATGAAAGCATTGAGCAGCATACACTTACTCCAGATTAATGGTTTAAAGCAGCCCGAATGCCTGCTAGTACGTCAGCTTTGCTCGCATCGTGCTTGAATGTGGTGAGCAATTGCCCTTCTTTACCAATTAAATAGCTATTAGAGCTATGGTCAACGGTATACCCTAGCGCCGAATTGCTAGCTACCTTACTGTAAAATGCGCCGTATTGCCTAGCAGCCTGTTGAATTTCTTGCTCTGTGCCAGTCATCCCAATAAAACTCGGATAAAAGTAACGCGCATAGTCCATGAGCTGATTCCCATGATCGCGGGCAGGATCAACACTAATAAATATCGGCTGAATCTGTGCTGCTTCTGCTGGGCTTAAGGCTTTTAACGCTGAACCTAATAAGGCCAAGGATGTCGGGCAAACATCAGGGCAGGAGGCATAACCAAAATACAGGAGCACTAATTTGCCGCGAAAATCTTTTAAGTGAACGGTCTGCTGGTTTTGCGTCAGGGAGAAATCAGCATTATCAGAATTAATAGTCATTGTTGCAGTCTGATGATTGAGTAATTGCTGGGCTGTTAGACTGCTGATCGCTAAGACAGCCACTCCCAAACCTAGATAAAACAAATGACGAAGCTTCATTCAGCTCTCCTTCAACCTAGCTGTCGCGACAATAGCATAAACACAGAGGCTTGCATCCAAAAATGGCTGGATCTCGTATTAGCCTAGAGGTATTGAACAATGATGATTAAACAGACTCCAGATTTAACTGAAAATGACACCACGCCCTATGCGCTTTATCAACATCGTCGCGAATTTTTAAAATTTCTCGGTGGTGCTGCGCTTTTAGGGACAGCTTTACCCCAACGGGCTTGGGCAAAATCTGCGTTTTCAACCGACGAAACGCCGACCGATTTTGCGGACATCACCACATACAATAATTTTTATGAGTTCGGTACTGGCAAGGATGAACCGGCTATCAAGGCTAAAACTCTGATCACTTCACCGTGGTCAGTGACAGTAGATGGCGCTTGTGAAAAACCGGGTACTTATACGCTGGAAGATATTTTAAAACCGCATGCACTTGAAGAACGTATTTATCGGATGCGTTGTGTGGAAGGTTGGTCAATGGTGATTCCGTGGCAAGGTTTTCCGTTAGGCCAGCTTTTGAAGCGATTCCAACCAACATCTAAAGCTAAGTTTGTGCGCTTTGAAACTTTAGCCGACCCTAAGCAAATGCCTGAGCTTAAGCAGAATGTGCTCGATTGGCCTTATACCGAAGGCTTGCGGATGGATGAAGCCATGCACCCTTTAACTTTGCTGGCGACTGGCTTGTATAATAAGCCGCTACTCAATCAAAATGGTGCACCCTTGCGCCTCGTCGTACCGTGGAAATATGGTTTTAAGAGTATCAAATCCATTGTACGCATTAGTTTTGTGGAGCAGCAGCCCGTTTCGAGTTGGGAAAAGGCGAATGCACGGGAATATGGTTTTTATTCGAATGTCAATCCTACGGTAGATCATCCGCGTTGGGCGCAATACAACGAACGCCGGATCGGTGAGTTCAGCAAGCGTAAAACCCTGATGTTCAATGGTTATGAAGCGCAAGTAGCCAGCCTCTACAGCGGTATGGATTTACGGAAAAATTATTAATGCAGCTGCCTGAGCCTTTGTTTAGTCGGTGTATCAAGCCGTTGGTATTTGCTTTAGCTCTGCTACCTTTGGTTTTAATGGGGTTTGGCGTTTGGCAAGATCGTTTGGGTGCTAATCCGATTGAAGCCGTCACTCGTAGTTCGGGTGATTGGGCTTTGCGGTTTCTATTGCTGACGCTGGCACTCTCAAGTTTGCGGCGCTTAATCGGCTGGACTCAAGGCATTCGCTTACGGCGGATGCTGGGGCTATTTGCCTTCTTCTACGCGAGTATCCATTTGCTTTTGTATCTATGGCTGGATCAGTTCTTTGATTGGCAGGGGATTTGGCGGGATATTCTCAAACGCCCCTTTATCACCGTGGGTATGCTGGCTTTTCTCATGCTGCTTCCTTTAGCAATCACTTCACCTAAAGCGATGCTACGTCGCTTAGGTAAGCGTTGGAAAACTTTGCATACTTTAATTTATCCCTTATCCATCCTAGCCGTACTGCATTTTTGGTGGATGAAAGATGCCAAGTCGGATACCTCTGAGCCACTGATTTACGCTTTAATCTTAGCGGCTCTTTTAGGTGAGCGATTGTATCAGCGCTTTAAAGCTTAAAACCCTTATGCAAAGCCACAATACCCCCCGTCATATTGGTGTAAGTGACACGCTCAAAGCCCGCATTACTCATCATACTTTTTAAGGTTTCCTGATCAGGGTGCATGCGAATCGACTCTGCTAAATAGCGATAGCTGTCTGCATCATTGGCAATCAATTTGCCCATAAAGGGTAGGAATTTAAAGGAGTATTGATCATAAATCGGCGCTAGACCGGGTAAAACCGGTTTAGAAAATTCTAATACCAATAAACGCCCTCCGGCTTTAAGGACTCGAAATATCGAACGCAAAGCGGATTCTTTATCGGTGACATTTCTTAAACCAAAGGCCATTGTCACAATATCAAAGGTATTATCAGCAAATGGTAAACACTCAGCATTAGCTTGAACATATTCAATATTGCCCGCAATACCTAAGTCAGTCAGACGTTGGCGACCATTTTCTAACATCGAGGCATTAATATCAGATAGGACGACTTTGCCCGATTGACCGACGATGCGGGCAAATTGACTCGCTAAATCACCCGTCCCCCCCGCTAAGTCTAAAACTTTCGAACCTTGTTTCGCGCCCGCTGCATCAATTGTGATGCGTTTCCAAATACGATGAACCCCAAATGACATTACGTCGTTCATTACGTCGTATTTGTCGGCTACCGAATGAAATACTCCCGCCACTCTACTAGCTTTTTCCATAACAGGAACTTGTTGATAGCCAAAATGGGTTGTTTGTTCCTTATCCATCACTCAGGAATTCCTCAAAAAAGATAGCCTAGTCTAACAGGCGCAACGCTCTTCATGGAGAAGGCAGCATGAAAAAAATAGTTATTGGTGTAAGTTTAGGGCTGGCAGCAGCGTCACAGGCACAAGCATGGCAGGGAGGCATGGCCAATATGCATACCTTGCATGCGAACAAGCAAGGCCCGATCGTGCGTGTAAAATCAGTCCAAGTGAGTGTCTGCAAAATCAGACCTTATCACCACAGTGCTGCTGCTCATCGGTGCAATAGCCAAGGTTTTTGCCAAGGTGGTTGGCGGGTAGTTAAACCTAAAGCACATCGAGTGACCCATCACGGTGCAGTGTGTGGCTCGCACAGTCGTGGCCATAGTGCTGTCATTGCCCGCCCACAAGGTAAGCGGATAGTTAAGACTGTTAGCCAACCCACTCGCGCCCAGCGTCAGGCTTATTATGCAGCGCAACAAAAGCGTAAAACACTGCAATTAGCCCAAAAACGTCGTGCTGCCCAAATAGCGCAGCAGCAACGCCAAGCTGCCGTACAACGTCAACGCCAAAAAGCGATTCAATTAAAGGCATTAGCTTTACAAAAGCAGCGGGTTGCCCAACAACAACGCCAAGCCGCGTTAAAGCGCCAAGCTTTATTATTGCAAAAACAGCGTATCCTTCAGCAACAACGCTGGCTAGCAGCGAAAAAGCAAGCGCAAGCCCGTAAGCGGGCACAAATCCAACAGTTGCAAGCCCGGCGGGTAGTCAGACCTCATTATTCAGGTTCTAGAGTTCATCCGGGTTATCAAGCCTGTGCGGTGCAATCTGTACGTGTTCTCCGTCCAGCTCGTCCAGCAGTACGTAAAGTAATCCGTCAAGTCCAACACGTGCAGATTGTGCGTCCAGTGGTGCGTTATGTACAACGTCCTGTGCAGCAGGTTGTTGTACAACGCCCCGTGCCGATTTATAGCCAACAAATAGCGCCAGTTTTCACTGCTGGTATGGTATTCGGTGGAGGCGGGTATCATCATGGCGGTGGTGACGGTGGTGGTTATGTTGATACCGGTGGCGGCAATGGCGGCGGCAATGGCGGCGGCAATGGCGGCGGCAACGGTGGTGGCAACGGCGGTGGCAATGGCGGTGGCAACGGCGGCGGCAACGGTGGTGGCAACGGCGGTGGCAATGGCGGTGGCAACGGTGGTGGCAACGGTGGTGGCAACGGCGGTGGACATGTCGGTGGACATGGCGGTGGACATGGCGGTGGACATGGCGGTGGACATGGTGGCGGCCACGGCGGTGGACATGGTGGCGATAAGGGTAATGGTCACGATGGCGGACATGGTGGCGATAAGGGTAATGGTCACGATGGCGGACATGGTGGCGATAAGGGTAATGGTCACGGTGGCGGACATGGTGGCGATAAGGGTAATGGTCACGATGGCGGACATGGTGGTGGCGATAAGGGTAATGGTAGCAATGGTAAAGGTGCTCATGGCAGCAAAGGCATGCAGGGAATTAAAGCTAGCTTGGGTCAAGGGATAAGAACTGAGTTACCTAGAAACACTTGTAGCGGTTGGCAAGCAAACTCTTGCCTGAGTCCTTTACATGTTAGACGTGCTCAAGCCTAGTCAAGTGGATCAATCTATGTTATCAACGGGATTGTTTTCAATCCCTTGAGGACATTAAGTGATGGCTAGAATTCAAAGTAAACAGGCTGCTTATTTAGCGAGTCTGTTTATGTTGGGTGCGGGGTCTATACAAGCCAACGAGCCAACCGCCGAACCCGGCTCAGCTTGGTATTATCATGAGACACTGACCACACCTGCAGATAGCAGAGCTATTTTAAAACCCTATCAGCATCCTGAGTTTCGTCAGCGCAGTCTAGGTAATCAAGCCGCTTTTAAACAGTGGCCTTGGCTCAAACAGTACAAGTTACAGCAGGATAAAGCTCAAGCCCGTCAAACCTATTTAATACCCCAAAGTCGGCAAGGAACAGCGCTACCGTTTTGGCCAAGTTTAAAGCCTAAATAGGGCTAATTGGGAAAACAGTATAGGCTGGCTCTTCATACGGGTGCTTGAGTCTCAGGGCTTGTACGGCGGCTTGAATATATTCATCCGCACACACCAACTCTACACGGTATTCATCCACTAAGTGCAGATGATTTTCTTGACCCAAAAAGGGATTGCTACCTGCTAAAGGGCGGAATTGACCTGTGCCTAAACATTCCCAAGCACAATGGTCATAATTGCCAATCCGCCCAGCACCTGCTGCGAATACAGCTTCCTTAACGAGTTCCTTGTGAGTGGCGGGGACATAAAAAATCAACTGATACATAATTTATCGTTAGTTTCAATGTTAGTAGGGAGCTAATAATTGCATACTAAAACGAAGCACTTCCTGATGCCAAATCATCGCCACAAAACCAGCCATTGCTAACCACGGGCCAAAGGGCATGGGTAAGCTCTGCCCATTACGCTTAAGCAGCATCCAAGCTATTCCAAATAAAGCACCAAAAGCTGAGGATGCAAAGATGACGAAAGGCAAGATTTGCCAGCCACCCCACGCACCTAGAGCGGCTAGCAACTTGAAGTCACCATAACCCATGCCTTCTTTACCCGTGAGTAATTTAAACAGATGATAAATACTCCACAAGGATAAATAGCCTAATACTGCACCTAAAACGCTATCGGCTAAAGGTACAAACCAGCCATTCATATTCAACAATAAACCGAGCCAAAGTAATGGATAAGTCAAATCATCGGGCAGGAGCATGGTTTGCGCATCAATCATAAATAAGGCTACTAGAGTCCAAGTGAACACTAATAAACCTAAAGTCTGCCAGCTGAAGCCATAATGATACGCCACTAACATAGAGAGGAGGGCGGTAGCGATTTCAACCAACGGGTATTGAAGCGGAATAGAAGTGCGACAACCAGCACATTTGCCACCTAAGACTAAGTAGCTAATGACCGGAATATTTTCCCATGAGGCGATATTATGTCCGCAACTTGGGCATTGTGAGCGCGGTACGACTAAATTAAAGCGCGTTGTATCGGTGCTAGCAAGCGTATCTTCGCCACCCATAAACTCAGCACATTCATGTTTCCATTCACGCTCCATCATCACAGGTAAGCGGTAAATGACCACATTCAAAAAACTACCGATTAACAGTGAAATCAGCCCCACACAGACCAATAACCACGTGTTATTGGTCGCTAGTAAATGAATTAATTCCATAATATTGCTTAGACCACCGCCCCAAGTTTGAAAATGGGCAGATACATCGCGACGACCAAGCCACCGACCACAACGCCCAATACTGCCATAATTAAAGGTTCAATTTGCTTAGCTAAGGTATCCACTAAATCATCGACTTGTTCTTCATAATAATCAGCAGCCTTGCCTAACATTTCTTCTAAGCGCCCCGATTCTTCCCCGATCCGTGTCATTTGTACCACCATATTCGGAAAAATTTGCGCAGTTTGCATGGCGACATTTAATTGTAGGCCTTGAGCCGTATCACTTTTCATGCGCATGGTGGCATCATAGTATAACGAGTTACCGGTACTGCCTGCGACGGAATCCATCGACTCGACTAAGGGTACACCTGCTGAGAACATCGTAGACAGTGTGCGACAAAAACGGGCAATGGATGAGAGATTGATGATATTTCCAATAATTGGAATCTTCAAAATCATTCTGTCGACAAATCGCTGGAACTGGGTGGAACGTTTCAAGGCGGTTTTGAAAACATAGCCGATGATCACCATAAGAGCCAAGGGTATCCACCAATAAGCTTGTAGCCATTCAGACATGCCAATGACCATCAGCGTAAAAGCGGGTAAGTCGGCACCAAAGCTACTAAATACTTCTTTAAATTGAGGAATAACCCAAATTAACATAATCGAAGAAACGACGACGGCGGCCACGATCACGATGACCGGATACATGACTGCTTTTTTGATTTTTGATTTTAAAGCTTCGGTTTTTTCTTTATAAGTTGCGACTTTCTCAAGCATGGTTTCTAAAGTACCTGCTTGCTCACCCGCTTTGACTAAGTTGACAAAAAGTCGGTCAAAATATTGGGGGTGGCGGCCTAGGGCATTACCAAAGCTAGCGCCCGCCTCAATATCTTGAATAATTTTTTTAATTAAATCATGCATGGCGACATTATCCCCGCCACCGCCGACCATTTGTAGTGATTGCACCATAGGCACACCCGATTTCATCATCGTAGTCATTTGTCGGGCAAAATGAGCAATATCAGCAGGTTTAATCGCTGGCTTAAATAAAGGCTTCGGCTTCTTTACAATTCGCCCAGGATTAATGCCTTGCCGCCGCAGCGTCGCTCTTAACCAATTGGCATTAGCGGCTTGGGTTTCGCCTTTGATTTTTACGCCATTACGATTCACACCTTCCCATTTGAAGGTTTGCATACCGTCGACAGCGCTCGGGGTTTTCAAGGTGCTTGGATTACGTGGGCTAGCCATAAGCTTTCGTCATCTCGGTTATTATTATAATGATTGTGTACCAGTGTAGCAGTTTTTAGCTTTGAGTCGCGGACAGCCTAGATGAGCGGGAATTTTTTAATCTTTGGTAACCCGTGCGATTTCAGCTAAAGAAGTAATGCCTTGTTTTATTTTGGTTAAGCCGGATTGACGCAAGTCTAAAATATTTTCACGCTGTGCCTGTTCTGCCAAATCCATCGAATTGCAACCATCCATGACCATCCGTCCCATAATGGGAGAGATCGGCATAACCTGATAAATACCTACCCGCCCTTTATAACCTTGTGAACAAGCAGAGCAGCCGACGGCTTCATAGACGGTAAACTTACCGATTTCTTCATCTTTAAAACCGAAGCTACGCAAAATATCAGGGGGTACAGTCGTCGGTTGTTTACATTTGTCACATAAGCGGCGGGCTAAGCGTTGGGCAATAATTAAATGCACTGAGGACGCAATATTGAAAGGGGGTACACCCATATTGAGTAAGCGCGTCAAGGTTTCTGGAGCGCTATTCGTGTGGAGGGTGGACAAGACTAAATGCCCCGTTTGTGCCGCTTTGATCGAGATTTCGGCGGTTTCTAGATCACGAATTTCCCCGACCATAATGATGTCAGGGTCTTGACGCAGAAAGGCACGCAAAGCCTCCGCAAACGTTAGCCCAACCTTAGGATTGACATTCACTTGATTAACACCGGGCATATTAATCTCAGCGGGGTCTTCTGCGGTGGAAATATTGCTTTCAGGGGTATTTAACATGCCCAACCCAGTATAGAGGGTGACGGTTTTACCGCTACCCGTTGGACCTGTGACTAAGACCATGCCATCGGGTTTACTCAAGGCATTCACGAAATCAGCTTGCTGTTTAGGATCAAAACCTAATTTTTCGACACCAATCGTGGCACTATCCGAGTCTAGGATACGCATGACTACCTTTTCACCATAAATGGTGGGTAAGGTATTGACCCGGAAGTCGATATTCTTTTTCTCATTTAAAGCAAAACGAATCCGTCCGTCTTGGGGGACTCGGCGCTCAGAAATATTCATCCGCGCTAAGACTTTGAGTCGCGAGGTGAGTTGGGCAGCAATACCAATAGGGGGGGTGGCAATAACCTTTAAAATACCATCCACGCGGTAGCGAATACGCAGATTTTTTTCGTAAGGTTCAATATGAATATCGGAAACTTTCGAGTTAATCGCATGGGCTAATAGCTTATCCACAAAGGAAATAATCTCAACTTCTTCGCCATCGGCTTCCTGCTTTTTTATATCGCGGGTATCGAGTGCAATATTTTGTGTAATCGCCTCATTCGATACCGCCATGCCTGATTGCATGGGGGAGGCTGAACCACTGAAGCCGCCACCATTGGCTAGATAAATTTGTAATTTATCGAATTCAACAAAGACGGGTTCTGGTTTGAGATTGGTGGCGAACTTAACATCATCTAGGTTGGGCAAATACAGCGGATCGGCTAAAGCAACTAATAAGTGATTGCCATAACGATGAATCGGCAGCAAATGTAGACGCTGTTTCTGCTCATCTGAGATCAGATCTGCAACCATCGGGCGAATATCAATCGCATCCAGATCGACAACGCTGATGCCATATTCATCACTGGCTGCTCGAGCTAAATCTCTAGCTGAAACCAGTTGTTGATGAAATAGCCACTCCATGACTGAAATTTTATCAGAATGCGCTTTTTTAACCGTTTTCTCAGCAACCCCTAAATCCAACTTGCCTGCGGTGACCAGTTGTTTGACATAGCCGGGTAGTTGGATGTTCGGTGCGCTCATGAGATTTCGATAGTTCTTTATTATTTATAATAAAATTATTCTATAAATAATACGTGTAAGGGCAAACTGCTAGCTGAATGGCGGATCATTGCTCAAGTACTTGTGCTTGAGTCTGGATGAAACTTGCCATCAGGGCTGAAAGATAAAGATTAAGCTAACCCCTCATTAAAAACTTAAAGACGTAGGGTCGTTTCTTGAGCTGGGAACAGGTATTTCAGATCGTAGAGTACATGAACCGGTTTGCCTAAGTCATGAATACGATGAACACCCAGATCACGAAATTGCTGATGGGCTACTGCGACCATAATCGCATCATAATGGCCTTGCTCAAGCTGGCTAATAGGCTGAATGCCATATTCGTGTTCGGCTTCTTGCGGCGAAACCCAAGGGTCATAAACATCCGCAGCAATCTGATAGCTACGTAGTTCTTTGATAATATCAACCACTCGTGTATTGCGTAGATCAGGGCAGTTTTCCTTGAATGCCAAACCCATGATTAGTACTTTTGCACCGGCGACAGGAATGGCGTGATTCACTAAAGCTTTGATCAATTGTGAGGCAACATAAGCACCCATACCTTCATTGATACGTCGTCCGGCTAGAATAATATCAGGATGATAGCCAAGCGACTCCGCTTTGTGAGTCAGATAATAAGGATCAATCCCAATGCAATGTCCACCGACTAGGCCGGGGCGAAACGGTAGAAAATTCCATTTAGTCCCTGCTGCTTGCAAGACGGCTTCAGTATCAATCCCTAAGCGATTGCAAATCAATGCCAGCTCATTGACTAAAGCAATATTCAAATCCCGTTGTGTATTCTCAATCACTTTAGAGGCTTCTGCGACTTTGATACTCGGTGCTTGGTGTGTACCCGCGACGATAATGGTGCGGTAGAGTTGATCTACACGGTCAGCGACTTCTGGAGTTGAGCCTGAGGTTACTTTTTTGATCGTGGTGACGCGATGTTCTTTATCTCCGGGGTTGATGCGTTCTGGTGAATAACCTGCAAAAAAATCGCGGTTAAACGTGAGACCTGAGATTTTTTCAAGTACCGGGATACAATCATCCTCGGTAGCACCCGGGTAGACAGTCGATTCATAAATCACAATATCGCCCGCTTTGAGAACTTTGCCAACGCTTTCACTGGCACGAATTAACGGTGTCAGATCAGGGCGCTTGTGATGATCGACGGGGGTGGGGACGGTGATAATGAAAATATTGGCATCCCGCATATCATATAAATGATCGGTGTAATGCAGGTATGGGGCTGCCTGTAATTCATGTGCATCAACTTCTAGGGTGTGGTCTTGTCCCGCACGAAGCTCTTGGATGCGCTTGGTGTTGATGTCATAGCCGATGGTAGGGAAATGTTTGCCGAATTCGACTGCGAGAGGGAGACCGACGTAGCCGAGACCGATGATGGCGATGGTGGTGGATTGGTGTTGGATGGCTTTCATTATTATTATATTTCCAGTTCGTCAGTGGTACTGGCTAATTTGTCCCAAAATAACAAAACAAAGGGTGGATTCCATGCAGCGTAAAATACATAGCTTGCTATCAATAGATGTAGCTTTTGTCGTTGCCAATTGCGCAGACTGTAATGAATGCTGAGGACAATCAGCATGAACAGCAAAAAGGTAATGGAGTTAAATAGCATATTTTTATAATTATTAGAGTTGGCTTTTTATTTTTCTAAAATCCAGATGTAACCGGGCAGGCTCCAAAAACAATATTTTGCTAAAAATTTCGCTAATTTGCCTTTGAAATGGTCTGGATTAACCATGTACTCGATGCCGAATTGTAATGGTGATGCCAGCATCCTTGTAGTGTAGTCGTGGCATTTAAAGTGACTCACCAGTTTTTTTAAGCCCCAATAGCTGAGATGTTTTTCATAATAATAATCGCCTTTATGGGCCAATCGTAGGTAGCTATGAGCGATAGAGCGGGGCATAACCGATAGCAAGGGCAGATTATAATGGGGTTCGTTCCACATCAGGCGGTTGCTAGCTGCGAAATAACAAACGCCGCCCGGTTTTAGCACCCGATGAATTTCCTGCATCATTTGGGCTGAATCAGGAACATGTTCGTAAACTTGAGAACAGATGACAATATCGAAGGTATTGTTCGCTTGAGCTAGGTTCATTGCATCGCCTAGCGCAAACTGGAGGTTGGGCGTGCTGAAGTGTTGTTGCGCATAGGCAATTGCTTTTTCGTCAATGTCGACACTGGTAACCGTTTGAACATGTTGGGCTAATACACTGTCAATGATCCCCGTCGATCCGCCGAGGTTGAGTATAGATCGGCTGTTTAAATTCCCCCCGAAATAGTCTTGTAAGACGGCAATCATGGTGTGAGCTTTGCGCTGGCGTCCTGTAAGATCATACATGGCATTGCCATTTTCTGAAAACCCGTATTGGTAGCCGCGTTGAGCAAGGTTAGCTGAGGATGCGCTCATCTTATTTTTCTCATTATATTTATGCGGTGATGTTAGCATCGTTCACACTCGTCATGCTATGTGTAGACGACGAGTTGTAAGTTTACTGTTCATTGACTTAATAAAAAGAAATTATTGTGATTGTAAGTCCAGTCTCGGTTGGGAATGGTGCATTTGTGGTGCATTCTTGTCTTGCGAAACACCTTCCTGATTACCATGTGATTCCCTACTCGCCTTGGCGTAGTTTGTTTCCACCGAGTTATTACCCGTTAGGGCGCAAGTTTCCTGCCAAAGTGATTCATGCGGTAGCGGATTCTGCCATTTTTCATGTGCGAAAAGATGTACCGCTGGTGCTAACACTGCACGGTTATGCCCTTGATAAGGGATTACACCCCTATAGCACGCTATTGCAGAAAATTCATGGGCGTACTGATCTACGTTGGTTGCACCAATTGGCCGTGCAGCAGGCAGATGTAATCACGACGGTAAGCCATTTCACGGCAGAGTTGGCAAGGCTCGACTTAGGGATCAAAAAGCCCATCAAGGTAATTTATAATGGGGTTGATGAACAGCAGTTTACGCCAAGCAAGCGGGGCGTAGGCAAAGAAATCAAAGTTTTATTTAGCGGTAATTTAACCCAACGTAAGGGGGCGCAGTGGTTGTTGCCTATTATTCAGCGGTTGGATAAGCGCATCGTTATTTATTATACCTCCGGCTTGCGTGAGACTTCAGCATTGGTGGCACACCCGCGTCTGCGTCCGTTAGGGCAAATTCCGCATGAGAAGATGCCTGCGGTGTATCAGGCAATGGATATGTTGTTGTTTCCGACCGTGCGAGAAGGATTTGGATTGGCTGCGGTGGAGGCAATGGCGTGTGGTTTGCCCGTGGTGGCAACGAATGGTTCGGCGTTGCCGGAGGTGGTAACGGATGGGCAGGGTGGATTTTTATGCCCATTGGGTGATGTGGAGGCGTTTGCTCATGCCGTTCAAGCCTTGGCAGATGACCCTGAATTACGCCAACGCATGGGGGCATTTAATCGGACAGAGGTGGAGCAACGCTTCACTTTATCTCGGATGGTGGCTGAATACCGAGCCGTGTTTGATAGCTTAATAGCAACAGATCCCTAACGACACTTTTCCAGCCATGAGCGTATTGTGTATAACCGTTATTAAGAATTTCTTTAAAAATACCCGTGAGCCGATGTGAGTGTTGGCGATTGGCTAGATGGCGTATTTTGCCTGCTAAATATGGGTGTTGTGGATGCGAAGCTGGTAAGCGCTCCAATAAGGGAGCGTATTTTTCTGGGGTTGTTATCGGTTGTGTAGTGACTAACTGATGCAGCTTTGCAATTTTTTGTTTTAATGTGGGTGGTTTTAAGCCAATTTGGTTGTTGTCATGTTGGCGATACTGGATGAGTAAATCAGGGATGGCCTTCACTTCGCCCACAGCACTGGCGATTAAACCCAGCCAAGCATCATGTATCCAATACGGCGGAATGGGCAAGGCATAGTCAATCAGTTCACGGCGGAAGGCACAAGCTGCTCCAGTAATCCAATCATGATTCAGTAAGTCTAAAAAGGAAGGATTGACAGAGGGTTGGCTGGGTAAGGCTTGCCATAACTGGCAGTTTAGGGGCTGAGCCTCAGCATTCACTAACTCGCCATTAGAAAAAAGCAAGAGCGTCTCGGGGTGTTGACTAAAGTATGAGAGCATCACCGCGACTTTATCTGGATGCCAACGATCATCTTGGTCACAGAGGAAAATAATATCACCTTGGCAACGCTGGATAGCTTGGGCAAAGTTACGGCTAAACCCTAAGCGTTGTGGATTTTGGTAAATCTTTAGCGGTAAGCCTTGGTGTAGAAATTGTTGGGCAATGCTAAGGGTATGATCAGTTGACTGGTCATCGCAAACTAGGATTTCATCGACAGTTAGTGTTTGTCGAGCAATACTCTCGAGTTGTTCTGCTAGATATTTCTCACCATTATAGGTACATAGAGCCACCGAAAGCTTCATTTACGTACATCCAACACTAGCTCATCGCCTTCACCCCAACCGAATTGATGAGCATAGCCAAACATAACCGCTAATAAGGATAATAAGAGCTTGTTAACCAAAGGCGCGGATTGCCCCATTTGGTAGTGTCCCTGTTTGGCAATTTGCGAGGAGGCCCACCATAAGCCAGTAAAATCACGAATCGTAGAAAAACAGCGCGCTTGTTTAAAGCCTGCTTTATGCGCAATTTGTTGTAAGGCGCTAGCGGTGAATAAATGTAAATGGCGTGGTGGATCAAGATGTAAACTGGCTTGTTTCATATACCGATGGATATAACCTTTGGTATTAGGCGTGATTGCAATCAAGCGACCCTCGGGTCGGAGTAAACGTAGGCATTCTTGCAGTGTTTCAATGGGGTTTGGCAAGTGTTCAATCACATGGCTCATGACAATCGCATCGAAGCTATTAGCGGGTAGATTTTGTTCTAATACATCACCTTGATAGACAGGAATGCCCGTTTCTTGAGTAATCGACTGACACTGAGGATCAAAGTCAATACCGGTCACTTCCCAGCCAAGATCGCGCATATTTTTTAGCATTTGACCGCTGCCACAACCAATTTCTAAGAGTTTTTTACCCGGGCGGGTTGGCAAGTAAAATAGTGAGAAATCAAGGTTGGCTTTCCATGCAGGATTGAGTTTTATTAAAGGCTTTAGTAATTGCCCGATTCGGCTTATTGGATGCGATGTTTGGTATTTTTCTTGCAAATAGGCATCACAGCCAGCAGTAAAATATTGCTTAAGTAAACTAGGTTTAACGGGCTTCGGTGGAGTGTGGGTGTAGTAATTTTCATAAAGCTTCGGCAATTCGTCTGGGCTCGGCATTGGATTTAGCCATACTAATCCACACATTTGATTAGTGCACTCCAGTAAATCCCAGCTTCCTTTTACACCAAATAGGCGATCATTCATAGTATTATAAAGTGTTTTACCTTTACTACCGCAATTATAACAAGGTTGCTGGGTAGTTATATAGATATTGCACATTTTATGTGATTCCTATTGATTCTGAGTGAATAAATTAAAAGCAAGAGCATGTCGATGGCTGCACGTATCGTCCATGCAATAGCAGCACCCATAACACCTTGATGGATTAAAAGAACTATTAACAACCCAAGATAAAAAGGTAATTCAATTAAATGTATTTTTGCGGTGATGTCAGGGCGCTCCATGAATTGGAGATGTGTATAAAAAATTAAAGCAATTGCATTAAAGAAAAACCCCAAAGCCAGCCATTGAGTGATTTGATAGATCATCTGTACTTCATGCTGCTGTAGCCACCATTGAAGTAGCTCATCACCATAGGTATGGATACACCAAAGTAGTGGAATAAAAATACTAGCGATAAGGCTCATGCTAAAGATGAAGGCCTGCGTAACAGAGCTTGATTGGTTAGGTTGTTTTGCAAAAAAAGGAGCTAATGTCGTGCTTAATGCAGAGGATATAAGGTTTAGTTTAGAGGAAAGTTCATAAGCAATACTATACCCACCCACTGCGCTAGGTGATATTAACGAAGCAATAAAAAAACGATCAAAATAGGTCATGATCGGGCCAACAATATTAGTCACTGTCATCCACCCACCTAGCTTAATCAACTTGACAGGGTAATGAAAGTGCCATGATTTTATTTTTAATAAATAACTAGCGCTATATAAGCAAGTTAGAAAAAAAATAATGGCAAGTATCCAGCGTATCCATAATAAAGCTTGCATGATATATTCGAAGTGATTTACTTGAAATGTAAATTGGCATATCAAAACTGGCATTATAATGTTGGCAGAGCTTAAAAGTAATTTTAAGATATTTAGTAGGATGAATTTTTCCGTGGCGATCAAAAAATAACTCAAGCTATTAATTAATAAACTAGGAAAAATCATCCATGAGCTTGCCCATAATACTTGTTGTAGCTCGGGGCTAGGATTATTGCTTTGATTAGAACCATTAAAATACCATCCAATAGCCGTCGCGGTGACTAAACTGCTAAGAGCACCTATACTGGCTATTAAGGTATGTGTATCCCAGAAGGTTTGGGTAACTTGAAGCAGATTATCGTGATGGGCTGCGGTTTGTTGTGATAAGGCTCTACCTAGCCCCAAATCAAGTAGTGACAGATAACCGATAATTGCCCAAGCCAGTGATAATAAGCCAAATTGCTCTATACCCAGTGCTTTAATGAGCAAAGGGATAGCTAAGATAGTTAATACAATGGGAATGCCTGAACCTAGTAAATTGATGCCACTATTTAGTAATAGTTTGCGGGTCATGGGTTGATCGTTTGATGTTTGCTGAATACTAAAGCTTTTAATGGGTTCAATGACGTAGTTCGTACACTGCGTAGGGTGGCGCGCATACTCAAAACTAAAATGCGACAGGTATACATTAAAGCTTTTTCCAGCGGTGTTTGGGCAAGACTGGCGACTAATAGCCAATGCCCTCGATTAATATGATATTCGTAAAACAAGCTACCTTCACGGCTGCTTTGCGCGGGCGTATGTGTCAGCAACGGTTGTGCCAAGATTTCCACGTTCCACCCTTGTTCGCGTAACCGCCAGCTCAGTTCCACATCTTCTCCGTACATGAAATATCGCGGATCAAACAACTCACCTTGAATAGCTTGCGGACGCAATAGCAAGCAATAGCCCGTAGCGACTTGAAAACTACCCATAACCGCTGTCGGGAACATTAATCCCGTCCAGCGTTGATAATGCAACCCACTTTGGATTGCTGTTCCGGTATCTGCCGCCACACCCAGTAACGCGGTGCGTGGATGTTCAGCCATATATGTACACAAGGTTGCTAATAACTGCGGCTGAGCAGTAATGTCGTTGTTAAGGATCAGCGCGTAATCCCATTGCCCCAGCGTTTGTGCGTGTTGCCAAGCCAAATTCATGCCCTTGGCAAAGCCTAAGTTTTCGGGAGCGATCACTACTTGTAGCCAACCCGTTGGGAAGTGTTGTGCCAGTGCTTGGGTACGTTGGTGTTCAGTAGCATCGGCGGAGTTATCGACCAGAATCAGGGTTTCAATGCCTTGGTGCTGCAGTGTTTTGAGGCAAGCTAGAGTCATTTCCGCATGGAAATAAGCCAGCATGAGACCGCATATTCGAAGGTCAGTTGGCATGGGTAACCTCCGTTATTGGTAAGGGGCAAGGCTTAGGCTGCAAGCAAAATTGATAACGCTGAGCAACAGTTTCCCAAGCAAAGCTATTGCGCACAGTTGCTAATGCCTGCGTACTCAGTACTTGACGTTGTGCGGGGTCAGCCAATAGCGCAGCGATTGCGGTTGCTAATGCTCTACTATCGGCAGCTGTTACCAATTGCCCGGTTTCCCCGTGACGGATCACATCACGTACAGCGGGCAAGTCACTGGCAATCACAGGACAGCCACAACCCATCGCTTCGATCATCACTAAACCTAAGCCTTCCATATCCCCATCTTTGGCTTGAATAAACGGGAAGACCGCGAGGGTAGCGGTTTGGTATAAGTGCACGAGGCTCGTATGTTCTAAGCGGCCAACAAACCTGAGGTGTTGGCTGATACCTAAACCTTCACCCAATTGCTGCAGGTCAGTTTGTGCTGTACCACTGCCAGCCACGATCAGCTGTAAATCGGGATGGGAGGGTAATAATTGCTGCAAAGCGTGGAGCAAATACGGTAAACCTTTTTTCTCTACTAAACGTCCGACAAACAGTAGTTGGTTGGGAGCGCGGCTGACTTGGGGGGCAGGAATGAAGGTTCGCTGTAAATCTGTCCCCATCGGGATCACACTGATCGGGGGCGGATTAGCCCCCGCTAATGCTTGAAGTGGGGGCAGCATGGCATGGCTGACCACGGTGAGCGCTTGACAATGCTGCACCACCCAGCGTTTTAAATAGGTGCTGAGAGTGCCTTGTAGTCCAAATAAATCGCCACCGTGCGAGGTACAAACTAAGTTGGGTTTTTCACTTTTCCCCCACACAGCAAGAGCCGCAATCAAGCCTTGTGGAATCAGCCAATGGGCATGGATAGTTGTCACTGGATAAGTTTTTAACAGCTTACGCAATGCCCAGCATTGCCCGATAAAAAACAGCGGTAACAACAAAGCTTTCCAACGATGCTGTTTCAGATTGGCGGAAATACCGCCATTATAAGCCAAGGTTTCCCACGCGGCGGGGGCATAATGATAGCGATGAACCTGCATGCCATTCCAAACTTCAGCAGTTTTTGCACCTGCTGCATGGGGCGCAAGTACCACTACCTTAAACTGCTCTGTCAGGTGGCGGCTGAGATCGTAAACAAAGCGTGGCTCACTATCACCCTCCCAGCGGGGGAAGGTAGAGGTCGTGACCAGTAGGATGGGCTTAACCTCAGCCATCTTAGGCGACCTGTTGCTTACTGGGCGAGGCCGAGTGGGTTGTTTCCAGCGGTTGTTCTTCTAATTGTAAGGGGGTATTAGTATTGCCTTGGTTATAAATCAGGCTGGTGATTTGTTCCGATACCAAACCAATCAGAAAAATAAGGACTGACGTAGACAATAGCAAAGCGCTCATATTGGTAAAGCGCCCAACACTGATTAGGGTATTTAAATAATAGGCTAATCCTACACCGAAAAAGGCCAAGCTAATGGGGAGAAATAATTTTAGTGGTGAGTGCAGCGTACCAATTTTGAAGATAATCAATAGAAAGCGAAAACCGTCTTTCGTGATATTTAAATGGCTTTTGCCAATCCGTTTGGGTGCAGTGATCGGTTCATAAATAACGCTATAGCCAGAGCGGAAAAAGGCCATCGTCGAGGTCGTGGGATAGGAAAAGCCATTCGGTAATAAATGCAAAAATTCACGAAATTTATTAGCCCTAACTGCTCGAAAACCAGAGGTCAAATCTTTGATGACATGTCCGGTCATATAACTCGCTAGCTGATTGTAAAGCGCATTACCCAAGCCCCGTGCCTTAGAGGCTTGTGAGTCGCCATCCCGTGCGCCAACGGCCATATCATAGCCTTGCTCAATATGTGCTAATAGACGTGGAATATCTTCGGGTTGGTGCTGCCCATCGGCATCCATGAAGACCAAAATCTCGCCCGAAGCATGACGCGCCCCGGATTTAACGGCAGCCCCATTGCCCATGCTATAGGGATGAGTCACAACGAAGACGCCATTCGCGAGGCAAACTTCGGCGGTATTATCAGTCGAGCCATCATTGACTACGATGATTTCAGCCAGTGGCAATTGTTTCCGTAAGCGGGGTAAAAAACTTTTTAAGCCTTCAGCCTCATTTTTGGCTGGCAGAATAATCGACAGCTTGTTGTGCATGATGGTTTGCCTTTTCTTGTTGTAATTTATCTTGCAACGCACTACGCAAGTTATCTAAGTCAGGCTGGCGCATTTTTAGTATTAAGCAAGTTCGCCAATTGCCACAGAAATCCTGTTTCGCATGAGACAATTTGCTGTCTGCTTCGGCGTATAAGCCCGCTGACATAAGATAAGTTGCTTGCAACAACAGCAGGTCAATGTTTTTATCTAATGCATAAGCTGCGTCGAAATGTTGCATGGCTTCAGCAAGATTACCTTGTTGAACATGAACCTCTGCTTGCCAATAATGTAGGATTTGCGGCATCTCTCCTTTTTGAAGCGCCGTGATACTGCGAAATTGATCTAAAAATGCCAGCATTTGTGCAGTCGTTATTTTTCCACAATGGCTTTCTGTCCAAGCATAGACAAACTCTGCTAACACATTGGGTAAAGGGGCTATAAAGCTTGAGTGGCTTAAGTTTTCTAGAGCTTGGGGCAGTTGTTCTGCGCTTAGCGAGTTGTTTTGGCAGGCGATTTTTAGATTACGAAATACTAAATAAGAGGTACTGGTTTCTTTCGCTGCCACGCGCTCTAACTCGGCTAATAATTGCTGTCGAGTTGCAGGCGAAATATGCTCACCAATCACCGCATCTAAACCTTCTAGGGTACGTTGTGAATTTGGATGTTGTTCTAGCCAAGTGATAAATAGTTTGGCGGGGTCTGTCCATAATTTCGCAATATGCTGAGTAGAAATCGCTAGTAAGCTTAGATAAACAACAAGAACCACAGGCATGACGCGGCGTAGCTTGCCCGAAGTTTGCATCGCATCAAGGGCATAATAAACACCCGCTACTATAAAACCTAGCAGAGGTAAATAATTACGATGTTCAAAGTATAATTCTAAAGCAACAGTGGTGGATTCTAATAAGTGACCCGCAAAAAACCATGCAATGGCAAAGGATAAAAGTGGTAGTGATTTGCGTACATACCAAGCCAAACCACCGAGTGCAAAAATGCCAAGTAAAGCGGGCAAAGTGGTCAGTGGTGAGAGTAAACCCCGTGAGATTTCAAAATCATCATATAATAAACTGGAGCCATGATAGCTTGGAATAAAAATATGGCTAATGTATATCCATAAAATACGTGCCTCACTCATTAAACGCTCAGTCGTATTAAATGCTCGCTCAGTTTTATCAATCCATCCCCATTTATATAGCATGATCAATAGTAAGGTAGTCGGCAGCCATGCACACAACAATAAGGCTCGAGACAGTTGTTTAGGTACAGGCTGTCCCTGTGGGCGAATTAAGGTAAATTCAATGACGAGAACATAAACAACAACTAAGATCCCATTTTCTTTGCTTAATAGAGCTAAAGCCATACTAAACCCACCGCCGATTATTAACCACATCCAAGCACGGGCGGGCTGTTTAGCAAATAATTCGCGAGCATGGATGTAGCAGATTAAGCCCACTAAAGTAAACACAGCGCTCAACTCGGTCATACGTTGCACTGCATATAAGACAGTATTGGTATGCATTGGGTGAAGCAACCAAGCTAAGCTAGCGATAAGAGGTAACCATGCCCCCCAAGGTTTAGTTAAAGCTAAATAAGGACGTAGACGCTCTAATAACCAAAAAATTAATAGACCATTTAGTAGATGGATCATTAAGTTAGTATATTTGAAATCACTTTTATCCATTCCCTCCCAGATTTGATCATTTAGATAAAAGCTGGCAAGACTTAACGGTCGCCCAAGTAAACCACTGCTTCCTTCTAATAGATAGAGGGTTAAATCACGCCAGCCGCCTAAGTGTGTGTAACGGCCGATGGTATTCATATTTGGAATATCATCAAATAAAAAGGCGCTACCTAATCCAAGCCAATAGCAATAGCCAGTAATCGCAAGACTGAATGGGATGAGGATGAGTAGAAGTATTTGATGTATTCTTGTTGTCATTTTTTGTTTTTTATTTTTATCGACAATTTTGCGGGCGGTACTTAGCAGGTACAGTGCCACCCGTTTTACATTGCCATAGGATAGAACCCGTATTATCTATCGTAGGTGTAAAGACGATGGACTGACCACTACCCACTTGGGTACGGTAAGCTATTGTAATAATCCCGTTATTGATTGTAACTGAACGAGTTGCATTGCCGTTGATGGAGCTAGCCATCGGTAGGTCTGCACTGAGATTATCAGGAGGCCAAAAGCCCTTGTGGTGTCTGTATTCGTAAACAGCGAACTTTACATTGCTGGCAAGGGAAATGCCTTCAAATACATTCGAATGTTTCAAGTAATTTTGGTAAGAGGGTAATGCGATGCTGGCAAGTATGCCGATAATCGCAAGGACAATCATGACTTCGACCAGTGTAAAACCTTTGGTACGCATGGTGGTCACCTTAAAAAATAAATCGAGGGGCTTCAAGCCCCTCGATCTAATAAGATGTTGGTATTAGAAGTTAGCGGTACGGCAAGCTGCTGGACGGTATTTATTTGCAACTGTTCCTTGATGGCAGTTCCACTTTGTGCCACCCGCTGAACTGGTCGGAGTCATAGTAACGGTTTTGGCGTTTTCGACTTTGGTGTTGTATGTGATAGTGATAGTTGGGGCAGTACCACCACCACCAGCAGTAATACCAACGGATTTTACTGCGTTACCTGTAATGGATGCGGTTAGTGCAACCCCAGCTTCAGCGTTGCTAGCTGGCCATTGGCCTTTATCAGCATGATATTCAGCTACAGCTTGTTTCAACGAAGCAGCTAAGTTCAAACCTTCAGAAACATGTGAACGCTTGGTGTAATCTTGGTAAGCAGGCAGAGCAATCGCAGCTAAGATACCGATGATGGCAACAACGATCATTAATTCGATTAAGGTAAAGCCTGCTTGTACTTTCTTCTTCATGGACATTTTATAGTTCCTTATTGTTGGTTTTAAGTTCTTTATTCTTCAGAAATCTTGGTTGCCTTAGGGCATCAATAGTATTGCAGGCATTGTGCCAACTTTAGAAAAGTAATTAACCAATTGATTTTTATGTTTTTTATTATTTTCAATCTTTGAAAAAAATCAGAACTGACACAAATCGCTGTCAAAAACTGACAATTTAATTAAGCTTGTCAATATTCGTGATTAAAAATTATCAGTTTTGTCAGTAATTTAGAATTTCAAGGCGTTAATTCATCACTTTTAGCTATACCGACAGGTAAAATCAGACCACTTACCCGCTAAAAGGTCTGGCGATCAGAGCGTATCTAATTCATATTTTTGAATGCGATTGGTTTGCTGCTGTGAACTGCTGTTAAACAACTCCAATCAGTGCGTGTCTAATTCATATTTTTGAATGCGATAGCGGAGTTGACGAAAGCTCATCCCGAGCAATTCTGCTGCTTTAGTCCGATTCCAGCGGGTTTGCTCTAAAGCTTCAATAATCATATTGCGCTCAGCCACTTCGTCTGTATGCGGTGTCCAAGATGGCTCGGTGCTATTGGTGTTGATGTGATGAGGGGGCTGTGAACTATAAGGATTGATCAATTCGGGAGGAGCTGATAATTGTACAGGGCGCACTAGCTGCGGTTGAACGGAGCTTGGCTGCTGAGTGCTATGCATTTGCGGTAGTTGCAAATCTTCGGCTTGAATCGTGTTGTCCTCGCAGAGTGTACTGGCGCGCTCAAGGATATTCTCAAGTTCACGCACATTACCCGGAAATGAGTAGCTCAGGAGCATATGGCGGGCTTGTAGTGAGAGTTTAATAGCGGGCATCTGCCAACGTTCAGCGATTTTTTTCAAGAAAAACTCGGCTAATAATTCAATATCATCTTGGCGTTCACGTAAGGGCGGAACTTTTAATTTAATGACATTCAAGCGGTAATATAAATCTTGGCGAAAGTTACCAGCGGCAACTTCATGCTCAAGACTTTTATGGGTGGCACTTAGGATGCGGACATCCACCGGAATTTCTTCTAAGCCACCGACCGGTTTAATAGCACGTTCTTGAATCGCACGTAGCAGTTTAACTTGCATCGTCAACGGTAGGTCAGCGACCTCATCTAAAAATAAAGTGCCTTTGTGAGCGGCTTGAAAGAGGCCTTGTTTATCGGTAACCGCGCCCGTGAAACTCCCTTTTTTATGCCCAAAAAATTCACTTTCCATGAGATTTTCAGGGATAGCTCCGCAGTTCACCGGAATAAACGGGGCTTTTTGCCGAGGGCTTTGCAGATGAATTTCATGCGCGACCAGTTCTTTACCACTGCCGGATTCACCGTGAATATAAACAGGAGCTTGGCTACGTGCGAGTTTGCCAATAGTACTTTTTAAGGTCTGCATCGCGGGCGATGAACCTAAAATCCGTCCTTGAGCAAGGGTGCTATCAGTAGCCTTAGGGCGCTGACTCTTTTCGCCGCTAGTCAGTTTTAGTGCAGTTTGAATGAGATCGCGTAGTTTAGGGAGGTCGACAGGCTTAGATACAAAGTCATAAGCCCCAGCTTTTAAAGCTTCGACCGCTGCATCCATGCTGCCATACGCGGTAATTACGGCGACTGGAATTTGCGGATATTCTTTTTGCAGAAAACGCACAATATCAATGCCGCTCCCATCCGGTAGGCGCATATCAGTCAAGCACAGATTGGGTTCATGCGCTTTAATTTGGGTGAGTGCTTCTTCGACATTGCCGGCCGTAAGTGTATCTAGCCCCATGCGTAACAGCGTGATTTCCAAAAGCTCACGAATATCAGGTTCGTCGTCGATAATTAGTACACGTTGTTCAGTCATGATGTTTAGTTTTATTGTTATTGTTGGTTAATGAGTTGCCCGCGAAAAGACGATTCGAAAGCAGCAGCCTCCAGTCGGGAGCGCAAGATACTCCAAGGCTGAACCATTGCTCAAGCAGAGTTCTCTAGCCATGAACAAACCTAGGCCAGTGCCTTGTGTGCTCGTGGTAAAAAAAGGTTCAAATAAGCGTTGGCGCAAATCTTCAGGAATGCCACGACCGTTATCAATAATGTTCAATAAGACATCACGACTATGGGCGGGTGTGCCGCCTTGAATATCTAATTGAAGCTTTTGTGGATTTTCATGGGCATATTTAAAGGCATTCCGGCACAAATTCCACATAATTTGATGCAAATGTGCCGGATCAAATTCAATCATCAAATCAGCGGGTTCAATAAATAAAGTCACCTGCTTTTCTTTTAAATTATGCTGCAGCATGAAATCGCGTAAGAAGCTATGCAACCAGCCTTTCAGTGGCAAGCGTTCGCGTTTAGGCTCTTTTTTGCGCGAAAGATTGAGTACACTTTCAATGGTGAGATTCATCCGCTTAGCATTCGCTTGGATAATTTGCAGCAAGCGCGTATCCGCTTTATCCAAGTTTTGTGATTCACTCATGAGTTGAGCGGCATGGCTAATCGCACCTAAGGGATTACGAATTTCATGAGCAATACTGGCCGTCAGCTGACCTAAAGAAGCTAATTTAACTCCTTGAACTTTTTCACGCTGTTCGCTAGTGTCTTCGAGATTGATCAAGGTATTACGGCGTGTTTGTGTTCCTAATTGCGTGAAGCGTACTCGTAACTCAGTGGCTTGTTGGTGGCGAAGATCATAGCTGGCGGTGCGGGGGCTGACCTCATGAATCCATTGCTGATAATGTTTATCTAGCTCGGGCGCAAACACGGCTAAAGGTTTACTGCGCCAATTACCCGGATTGCCCAGCAAATGCCAAGCCGCAGCATTCATGTGACGAATCGCTCCCGAGGTTTCTACCACCACAATCCCTGATTCTAAGCGATCTAAAATCGACTGATTGAGTTGAGAAAGATTAGCTAAATCAATCCCTCGGCGATTCGCAAGCTTGGCCATTTCATCAGCCTTACGAATCCAGCGATCTCCCAGCCAGCTAGCTAGGAGAATAAACGAAGTCAGGATACCGCTATGCGTCAGGCTAGTGGTGTTGTTGAGTCCATCTTGCAGACCTAACCAAATTTCTAGGCCAATCAAGCAAATACCGGTCATGGCTGCCATTGCAATCGACACTTGACCGGGTGCACAGATATAAGGAATCAGCACGGGTACGACTAATAAAATTCCAATCCCTACACTGACTCCCCCACTGGTATACAAAATGACAAACAGCACCAGAATATCAATGATCGAATAGCCCACCCCTTGGATGGCCAAATCCGGCCACTGAAAATAAGAGGAAAGATTGCTAATAATGGCAATTAATAGATAAGTTGCGGTGATCCAGCCGAAGAGTTCTTTGTTTTGCGCACCCAATTGCACAAACTTCGACTGACCCACCATCGCTAGCAAAAAAGCTCCGGCTAAGGCTAAACGGTAAACATGGTAGAGCCTTAAGAGATTCCAAGGGTCTTCATGCAGAAAAAAAGCGGCTACGGTTTGCCCTTGGGTGTTGATTGGTGTGTGACTTGCGCTTGCTGTGCGTGATCCAGACTGCAAAAGAACTTACCCCCATGCTGGACGGCCTCATTCTCGGGGATATGCAGTCCACATTGCTGGCAACTGACAATGTGAAGATGTTTGTTGATTTGTCCCGAGGGTGGCTCGTCACGGCGTTGATTGTTTAATTTATTTCTACGCTGCCACGATTTTAACAGGAGATAACCAACTACGAGCAGAACAAGAATAAAAATTATGCGAGACATGCTGTCATCCAAAGTTTTCAGGTATAGTTTCTAGATCATCATCTTACTGTTCTAGACTACTGTGCAAAAGAATAATCGAAGCTTAAGCGTCGCGCTGGCGCAACTGAACCTCTGTGTAGGCGATATTGCCGGTAATACCCAGCAAGTTATCAAGGCTATTACGGAGGCTAAAGCTCAACAAGCCGATGTCATCGTCTTTCCAGAGCTGAGTTTATCGTCTTATCCACCTGAGGATTTAGTCTATCGTGCGGACTTTTTGCAGCAATGTGAGCAAGCCATTGAGTTAATCAAGCCACATACCTTCGGGATTACTGCCTTAGTCGGCCTGCCGATGTTACGGGATTACCTGATTCATAACTCGGCTTATGTATTGCAAGATGGGGTCATTATTGGCGAATACCATAAGCAAGACTTACCCAATTACCGAGTGTTTGATGAAAAACGCTGGTTTGAGCCGGGCCAAGGCAGTTTATTGGTGGAGATTAAAGGGGTAAGGGCGGGTATCTTAATTTGTGAAGATATTTGGCATGATGCTCCGATGGAGGCTGTGATGGCTTTAGGGGCTGAGGTTGTCTTAGTCTTGAATGCCTCACCCTATAGCCATGATAAACCCGAAAAGCGTGAGCAAGTGGTGTTACGCCAAGTTTTAAAACACAAAGTGCCGATGGCTTATGTCAATCTAGTCGGTGGCCAAGATGAATTGGTGTTTGATGGTGATTCAATGCTCATCAGTCGGGAGGGTGTCCGTACTTTAAGAGCACCCTTGTTTGAGGCGGGGGTTTTTGTCGGTGAGTTAGCGATTGATCCTACCAATACAGCAGTAGTAGCTACTCATCAACATGAGGCTTTAGAAGCCCATATCTATAAAGCGCTGGTCACAGGCGTGCGTGATTATGTGCATAAAAATGGTTTTAAAGGGGTACTCTTAGGCTTATCCGGTGGGATTGACTCTGCTTTGACCTTGGCTATCGCGGCGGATGCTTTGGGTGCAGCCCATGTTGAAGCGATTATGATGCCTTTCCGTTATACCGCTGCTATGAGTGTGGAGGATGCTTCAGAGCAAGCACGTATCATGGGGGTAAACTATCGGCAAATCCCTATTGAGCCTATTTATGACAGCTTTGTGCAGTCGTTAGCCCCTGAGTTTCAAGGTTTCAAAGCCGATGTGACTGAGGAAAATCTGCAAGCACGGATTCGTGGCATGCTGCTGATGTCAATGTCGAATAAATTTGGCAAGTTGCTGCTAACTACCAGTAATAAAAGTGAAACGGCAGTAGGTTATGCCACCTTGTATGGTGATATGGCAGGTGCTTTTGGTCCGTTGAAAGATGTGTATAAAACCTTAGTGTATCGCTTAGCGGTTTATCGCAATACTTTAGGTGTCGTGATTCCCGAGCGGGTGATTACCCGTCCACCTTCAGCCGAATTAGCACCGGGGCAGGTCGATCAAGATTCCTTGCCACCTTATGCGATTCTTGATGGTATTTTAGAGCGCTTTATTGAGCAAGATGAGGTTCTCGAAACGATAGTCGATGCAGGATTTGAGCTTGCGACCGTGCGTCGCGTGGTAAATCTGGTACTATTAAATGAATATAAACGCCGCCAAGCTGCACCCGGAGTCAGGATTACTCGGCGTGGGTTTGGCAAGGATTGGCGTTACCCCATGACGTCAGCGTGGCGTAAGCAATTACCCCTAAATTAGGACTGGAGATTACGCATGAAAATGGTTCAAGCCATCATTAAACCCTTTAAGCTAGATGATGTCCGTGAAGCACTGACTGAAATTGGTGTCACTGGGATGACTGCTACGGAAGTGAAAGGGTTTGGTCGCCAAAAAGGCCATACTGAGCTTTATCGTGGTGCAGAGTATGTGGTCGATTTTTTGCCGAAGATTAAATTGGAAATTGTCATTAATGATGAGAAGGTCGAGGCGGTGATTGATGCTGTTTTAAAAGCAGCTCAAACCGGCAAAATCGGTGATGGTAAAGTATTTGTGATGGATGTTGAGCAGGCTATCCGTATTCGTACTGGTGAAGAGGGTAATGAGGCGGTTTGAGTGCCTCTGAGCCTCGCCAATTCCTTCATCTGACAGGCTCGCAGGAGACATGCTTGCGAGCTGCGCAAAGTAGACTAGCCAACCATGCATCTGTTTTATGGATTTCCACAGCGCCCTTCATACCCGAGGCTTTACCTGCGTCTCAGGCACTAAGGGTGTTAGGCTGCGAATTCGATGCGATTGTTTTCGATGCTTTTAGTGGTTTAGCCGTTAATGCGCTGGCGGCAGTGAGTGGAACTTTGCGCGGTGGGGGGGTATTTATTTTATTAAGCCCACCACTCGAGCAGTGGCCACAATTTCCTGATCCCGCTTATCAACGCTTTTTACCTTATCCCTATACGCCAAGTGCGGTGAAGGGCTTATTTCTAAGGCGTTTTATTCGCCTGCTTCAAGAGCCGATTTCACCCAAGCCAATCATTCAATTCGCTAGCCAAACTCAAGCTGAAGTTGTGGCAGAGCTGGTCAAGGCAGCGACTGCTAGGGTGCTAACAGCTGATCGGGGGCGGGGGAAGTCAGCTGCTTTAGGGTTGGCAGCCAGCCAATTAATCGCTCAAGGTAAAACGGTGCTGCTAACTGCACCTGCACGGGCAGCGGTGGAGGCTGTTTTTAAGCATGCAGAATTCGCCCCTGATTTTTATGCACCCGATGCGGTGTTACTCAATTTACCTCGGGCAGATGTGCTAATGGTCGATGAAGCGGCCGCGATTCCACTGCCTTTGCTGTTAAAATTAGCCCAAGCGTATCCACGCTGTGTGTTTGCCACAACCCTACACGGTTATGAGGGCAGCGGGCGTGGTTTTGTCTTACGGTTTCAACAAGCATTGAGTCAGCTTGATCCTCATTGGCAAAGTTTACGTTTAGAACAACCCATGCGTTGGCCGTTCAATGATCCGCTAGAGGCTTTGATATATCGTTGGCTGCTTTTAGAGGTAGAAGCGCCCGAATGGCAAGGCGATTCCCAACAACCCGTTGAGTATCGACAGCTTGAGCCTGAGCAGCTGCTTGAGAATGAAACTCTGCTAAGGCAATTATTTGGCTTATTAGTGACGGCACATTATCAAACCCGCCCCTCTGATTTGCAGCAAATCTTCGATGCGCCCAATTTATCTATTCATGTTTTACAGCAAGCTCAGCAAATTGTGGGGGTGGCTTTATTATCACGAGAAGGCGGCTTTGATCCTGAGCTAAGTGCAGCGATTCAGCGTGGTCAGCGGCGTCCACAGGGGCATTTAGTGCCGCAGACCCTTAGCTTTCATGCCCAGCTTGCGGGAGCTGCAGAATTAGTGTGCGAGCGGATTATGCGTATAGCGATTCATCCAGCGATTCAAGGGCAGGGATGGGGGCAGCAGTTGGTGCAGCATGTGTTTAAGTATGCTGCTTGGCAAGCAGCGGATTATCTGGCTGTGAGTTATGCGCTAAGCCCAGAGCTACTCCAGTTTTGGCAGCAATCAGGCTTTATTTTAGCGCGGATCGGTCATCGCCAAGATACGGCGAGTGCGAGCCGCTCTGCTGTGCAAATTAGAGCAATCAGCACAGCAGGGCAGGCCTTAGTCAACACGATCTTAATGCACGGTCCAATTGACCCAGCCAGTGTAAGCCGTAATTAACACAATCACCCCAAACGCAATCCGATACCAAGCAAAAATGGTAAAATCATGGTTACTCACATAGCGAATCAAGGCGCGTACTACAAATAAGGCACTGATAAATGAGAAAATAAAGCCGACTGCCCAAGGGGCGAGATCATCCACGCTTAATAAATCACGCGCTTTATACATGGAGTAGATAGAGGCAATTCCTAAAGTCGGCACGGCTAAAAAGAAGGAAAATTCGGCAGCAGCAGTTCTAGATAAGCCGAACAAAATGCCACCAATAATCGTTGCTCCTGAGCGAGAAGTCCCCGGAATTAAAGCCACTGCTTGAGCTAGACCGAGTTTGAGGGCATCCAGTGGGCGAATGTCATCAACCGTTTGAATAGTCACGACTTTTTTTCGCTTTTCAGCCCAGAGAATGATAAAAGCACCCACAATAAAGGCAATTGCCACCGGAACGGGTTTAAATAAATAGGCCTTAATTATATCGCCAAATAATAAACCCAACACCGCCAAAGGCATAAAGGCAATTGCGAGATTAATCAATAAACGATTTGCGAGTGGGTCACGCCCTAAGCCTGTGAAAGTACGTACAAATCGCTGCCGATACTCCCAAACAATGGCCAGAATCGCGCCGAGTTGAATGGCGATTTCAAAGACGCTGCGTTTTTCATGATCCATAAAGTTGAGCAAATCACCCGCGAGAATTAAATGCCCCGTGCTGGAAACGGGTAAAAATTCAGTTGCCCCTTCCACTAATCCCATGATGGCGGCTTTGATTAATAAGAGAATGTCCATACGATCCTTTGCTGCAATTTATTTAAGTTTGTTAGCTTGGTTTAAGTTGGTTTTTTTAAAGCCGATGTTGGCGGTCGCCCAGTCTAAAGCCGAGCAGAGGTGGGGTAAACCCTTTTGTGAGTGCCATGACTTTGAAACGCTCGCCCATTTCTGCAGGTAAGCTTAAGGTACGAATTTGCTGAGCCAAGTGATAGCTGGCTTGAGGGTTGGTTTGTAGGGCCGCGATGAATAAGTCTTCTAAACCGCAGTTGAGCAGAAAAGCGGCTTGTGTCGTATAGCCCGCTAAGTCTAAACCTGCTGCAAGGCCTGCTTCTGCCACGGCAGTGAAGTCGACGCTGGCGGTTATATCTTGTAAGCCCGGATAAATGAGCGGATTGGCATGCACCCGATGTTGATAATGACAAACTAGCGTGCCTTGGTTGCGTTCCGGTTGATAATAGTCAGCACGTTCATAGCCATAATCAATCAAGAGTAAAGCTCCCGCTGCTAAGCAATCTGCGAGGCTATGAATCCACGCTGCTAAAGCTGGATTAAATTCCGAGGTATAAGGCAGCACTAAATCATTAGCTAATAGTTTTTCAATGTCTGCTGCCTGCTGAGAGTCATCGGTTGTGAAGCTAAAGCCCTCAGGCTGGACTACGACCTGCACGGTTGCAATACCGGCATCAGTGACAGTAAACAGCTCAACAGGCATAGCATCGAGTACTTCATTTGCTAAGATCACTCCTTGGAAGGGAGCGGTTGGTAAGCGATTCAGCCACTGCACTTTAGATAATAAATGGGGTACATCAGCTGCAAGCGTTTCACGCTGGCGAGCTTGCAGGTCTGGGCTTAGATCCAAAATAAAATAATATTCAGGTAGGCAAGCTAGCTGCTCTAAGCGCAATAAAATCTGTGCAGCCATGCGCCCACTACCAGCGCCCAATTCTAAAATAGAGCTATTTGGGAGTTCAGTCAGTAGTTGAGCGCATTGATTGGCGATACTGTGTGAAAATAAAGGCGAAATTTCTGGAGCGGTCACAAAGTCGCCTTCAGCCCCAATTTTTCTTAATCCTGCTACATAATAGCCTAGGCCCGGTTCGTAGAGAGCCGTTTGCATAAACTCATAGAAGCTAATTGCGCCACCGTGCTGATGGATTTTGTGCTGCAAACGCTCAACCAATTGTGCGCTGTGGGCTAAAGCTGCTGCAGATGGGATAGGTAAGGTATCTGTAAAACGCATGACAAGGTATGATGTTAAGAAGGCTTGATGATAACCTGAATCTAAATAAGAGATGATAGAGAATTCACTAACAGGAAAAGTCGCTTTAATGACCGGGGCTGCACGCCGCATTGGGGCTATGGTTGCACGTACTTTACAGCGTGAAGGCGCAACCGTCGTGATTCACTATAAAGACTCTGGCGATGAGGCCAAGGCTTTGCAAGCGGAGTTAAATGCCCAGCGGCAAGGCTCTTGCCTGTTGCTGCAAGCCGATTTGCTCGCAACTGCGCAGTTTCCACAGTTGATCAGCGCTTTAGTCGAGCAAACGGGTCGCCTGGATATTTTAATCAATAATGCCTCTAGCTTTTATCCCACTCCGTTAGGTTCTATTCAAGAGCAACAGTGGGAGGATCTAATGGGGACTAATCTAAAAGCGCCTTTATTTTTAAGTCAGGCAGCCTTGCCTTATTTGCGGCAATCCCAAGGGGTCATTATTAATATGGCCGATGTGCATGGTTTACGCCCTCTCCCTGAATTTTCGGTATACTGCACTGCAAAAGCAGGCTTGATTATGTTAACCCAAGTCTTAGCGAGAGAACTTGGGCCGAGCATTCGTGTCAATGGAATAGCCCCCGGCGCGATTCTTTGGCCAGAGCGGCCGATCAGTGAGGATCAACGGGCTGAGCTATTAGCGAAAACGGCTTTAGAACGGATGGGTAGCCCCGAAGATATTGCGCGCACGGTTTTATTTTTAGTCCGTGATGCGCCTTATATTACCGGTCAGGTGATTGCCGTAGACGGTGGTCGTTTATTGAACCATTAGCTCATTTGTGATCTGTTTCCTAAGGAATAGGTTTGCGCCCTCCGATAGGGTATTGTATCTTGCGCGTGTGGTAAGAATGACGCACTGCGGCTAACGCGGCGTGACGATTAAGCTAACTAAACTTATGGTTAAATCCATTCATGTTAATCTATCTAAGAGTTCTAAGTATCTGCACGCTAATGCTTTTGTTGTCTGGATGTACCGGCATTATGAAGTATATCGAGCGTTTGCAAGCCCAAAGTGTGGATGAGTTCGAACAGCGCTCTGCAAATTTTCAGCCAAAATTCCAATTTCAAGCCCCTGCTCGTGAAGAACTGACCGCAGAAGAAAAACGCTTAATCGGTGCACCACCCCCGCAGCAAGGCGAGGTGATCTTGGATGGTATTCGTTATTATTCTGGGAATGGTTATATCTGCCAATATTTCACCCAAGGCCGTGGGCCTAAAGACCCTAGACCTAAATCAGCCTGTTGGATTAATGGCCGTTGGGTATTAGCTGCACCGATTGTGAATACTGAGCCAGCTGGTTTGTAAATGTCTGAAATTCTTGATGCCCTAACCGTACAAGCCCGAGTTATTCTTGCTTTTATCCTGCGTGATATGCGGACTCGCTTTGGCCGCAGTCGCTTAGGGTATTTTTGGGCTGTCTTTGAGCCTTTAACCATGATTTTAGCGTTGGCTTTTATCTTTGGTTTAATGGACCGAGGCGCGCCGATTAATGTGGATATTCACTTGTTTTTTTTCACTGGGATTATTCCGTGGATGCTGTTTTCACGCGGCGTTTCCATGATGAGTAATGCCATCGAAAGCACCACCGCCTTATTAACTTATCCTCAAGTAAAAGCGGTTGATATGATCATTGCCCGTATTATCCTAGAGTTTGCCACCCTGTTTATTGTCAGCCTGATTTATTTATGCTTTTTATATTTTTGGGGTATTTTGGATCGGATTGAGTCGATCTTGATGTCGATTGTGGTCTTAATGCTAGCCATACTGTTGGGTTCTGGATTTGGCTTGGTGGGCGGGGTCATCAAATTGTATTTTCCGGGGTATAGCAGTTTTCAAGCTTTGCTGATGCGTGTGATGTTCTTTGTTTCTGGGGTTTTCTTCGTTGCGGATAGTTTGCCCAGCGTGATTCGAGATGGCCTTTGGTATAATCCAGTGCTGCATTTAATTGAGTGGGAGCGCAGTGTTTTCTTTTATGGGTTTGAAAGTCAATTCTATCAGCCTATCTACCCTTTATTATGGATTTTAAGTCTAGGCTTTTTAGGCCTAGCAGGCGAGCGGGTGACCCGCAGTAAGCTTAGGCAGTTAGGCATATGATTGAGTTTGTGCAAGTGAGTAAACACTATAAGCTCAGTCGTGGTTATCGGACGATTCTAGAGCAGGTTTCCTTCAAGTTTCCAGAACATAAGAATATTGGGATCTTAGGGATGAACGGTGCAGGTAAGTCAACCTTATTGCGGCTAATTGCCGGTTCTGAGCCACCAGATTCTGGAAAAATCTTACGTACTGGGCGATTTTCTTGGCCCTTAGGCTTTGGCGGTGGCTTTAACCCTAATCTTTCGGGTGAGGAAAACCTGCGCTTTGTGTGCCGGATTTATAATGCTGAGCTACATCAAGTGTTAGACTATGTGCGAGAGTTTTCTGAGTTAGGTAATGCCTTGACCGAACCCATGCGCACTTATTCTAATGGGATGCGAGCGCGTTTGGCCTTTGGCTTAAGTTTGGCGATTGACTTTGATGTGTATTTGATTGATGAAGTCATGGCTGTGGGTGATCCGGTGTTTAAGAAAAAGAGTAAGGCCGCTTTTGAGGCACGGCGGCAAACGGCCAATTTAATTATGGTATCCCATGATATGCGCACCATTCGCGATTACTCAGATGTTATTATTATCCTAAATAATCATGAGCTTAGTATTTTTGAGGATGTGGAGTCCGGTATTAAAATCTACGAAGGCTTATCGGGAGTTAAACGATGAGCAAGTCTAGGTCTAGGCCTTTTCCTTGGTTATTTTTATTGCTGGTCATCCTGCCGACGGTG
This sequence comes from Thiothrix eikelboomii, assembly GCF_900167255.1. Taxonomy (GTDB): domain Bacteria; phylum Pseudomonadota; class Gammaproteobacteria; order Thiotrichales; family Thiotrichaceae; genus Thiolinea; species Thiolinea eikelboomii. The sequence goes on along the minus strand of NZ_FUYB01000012.1, from coordinate 62,006 downwards.
TTAGCGACGGTTTATTATTATCGCTATGCGAGTGATCAGTATGTCTCGGAAGCACATTTTATTATTCAAGGTAGTTCAGCCCCTAAAATGGATTTTTTGGGCGCTTTAACCGGCTTGCCCGGTGCAGGTGGGGCTACCTCCGATGCGATGATTATTCGTGATTATATTTTGTCAGCAGATTTTATTAAGGATATTGAGCCGGAATTGGATGTGCGGGCGCATTATTCTAATCTTGCCATTGATCCTTATGCACGTTTGCCAACAGAGGCGAGTCAAGAGGATCTGCTTGAATATTGGCAAACAATGATTGATATCGAGCATGATTTAACTTCCGGTATTAGTACCGTCACTATGACCGCTTTCGATCCTGAAACGGGCAAAAAATTGGTCGCTTTGGCTTTAAAACAAAGTGAGATGTTGGTGAATAAACTATCTGCTAGTTTGCGTACCGATGCTTTGCAAATAGCCGAAAAAGAAGTATTGAGTGCTGAAACGGAGGTCAATAGTTTACGTGAGCAACTCACCGCGTTTCGTCAACAGCAAGATGTTCTAGATCCTGCCTCTCAAGCGAATGCCCGCATAGAGCGCGAAGAAACCGCACGCCTGACCCGCTTATCTGAGTTACAAACTCAGTTGTCACAAGCGGAAGCTGAATTAGCTCAAGTCAGTGCTTTTATGCAGCCCGAGACCATGCGCGTCAAAACCGCACAAAGCAAAGTGAATTCTTTACGCCAACAAATGAACAAAGAGCAAGCTAAATCAGTGGCTCAATCGCGGGGGAAAAGTACCGAGGTGGCGGGTCAACTCGCCCAGTATACCGAGTTACAAAGTCGGTTAGGATTTGCAGAGCAATTGTATAAATCTAAGCAAGCAGCTTTAGAGCAAGCTCGCTTAGAGATTGACCGTAAGCAACGCTATTTAACCGTCACCGTGCAACCAAACTTGCCGGATGAGGCGATCAAGCCAGAAAAGATTTCAGGGATTCTGACTGTTCTGCTGCTGAGCTTCTTATTCTGGGGGATTGGCTCTTTATCAGTAGCAGCCATCCGCGACCATGTGGGTTGGGTATAGATTATGAGTTATTTAAAACGTATTTTCCCTCTGTTAGGGATGTGGCTCTGTCTGTTAGTGAGTCAGGGTTATGCTGAGGAACAAGGCGCAGGTGCCTCTGCCAGTAGTGCAAGTACCAGCTCGGATACGACCAGCGATCTCCTCACTGCTGAGACTAAGCCGCGTATTTTTGATGAAGGTCTGCCGCGTACTGTGCGAGCGGGGCAAAATCTACAGCCCTTTGGTGCGAATTTATTTGCTGGCAATTATACGAGTCGGCGGGCAAATGCTTTAGATCCCAATTATCAGGTGATTGCAGGGGATAAAATTTCTTTGCGCATGTGGGGTGAGGCAACTGCGAATGAGGTTTTGACCGTCGATGCAAATGGCAATGTTTTTGTGCCTGATGTGGGTGAAATTCATATGGTAGGAACCCGTGCTTCGGAGGTCTCCAATAAAGTTAAAGCAGCTGTTGGCAAGGTTTATAAAGATGGGGTGGATGTATACGCCAATTTATTAACCGCTTCTAGCCAAGAGGTAACGGTATTTGTCACCGGTAGTGTCTTACGTCCCGGTCAATATACTGGGCTACCGGATGACAGTGTATTAGCTTTTTTACATCAAGCCGGTGGAGTTGATCCGCGTCGTGGCAGTTATCGGCAAGTTATGGTTAAGCGGGGTCAACAGCGGGTAGCCAGTGTCGATTTATATGATTTTGTGAATAACGGCAGTTTACCGAGAATGCTTTTTCGCAATGGCGATACGATTGTGGTACGTCCGCAAGGTAGCATGATTAGTGTCGAGGGGGATACTCGGAATAATTATCGCTTTGAATTTTTGGGCAATAGCATCAATGGTGCTCAGTTGATCAAATACGCCCGCCCTGATAGCAGCGTGACCAATATTGCGGTTTCAGGCACACGAGATGGCCTGCCGAATTCCTCGTATATTTCCTATGAACAATTTTTGCATACTCGCTTATATGATGGCGATAGTGTGCGCTTTGTGAGTGATGCACCGACACCCGTGATGGATATTAGCTTAGAGGGGAGTCATCTTGGGAACTCATATCTTGCCGTCAAACGCGGTAGCCGCCTGCAAGAAGTCTTAGATTATGTCTCAGTTGATCCGAATGAAGCTGATATTGGGAATATTTATATCAAACGCAAAAGTGTCGCTCTCGAGCAAAAAAAGAATATTGATGAGTCTCTACGCCGTTTAGAGCGCAGTGTGCTGACCGCGCCCGCTAGCTCCGATGGTGAGGCGGCGATTCGTGCAAAAGAAGCTGAGCTGATTTTGAAGTTTGTCGAGCGTGCCAGTACGGTGCGCCCAGAAGGTAAAATTGTGGTTTCGGATCGAGGGAAGGTAGCAAATATTCGCATGGAAGATGGTGATATTATTGTGATTCCACCCAAAAGCGATGTCGTGATGATCAGTGGTGAAGTCCAAGTACCACAATCAGTCGTGTATGCCTCCAATGCTACCTTGAAAGACTATATTGCCCAAGCAGGGGGCTATACCGAACGTGCCAATGAAGAAAGCTTGATGGTCGTGAAGCCAAATGGAAAGGTTATCATGGGGCGTCATTTACAAGTATCAGCAGGTGATCAAGTGATGGTTTATCCGCGCTTAGATACTAAGGATATGCAATTCACTAAAGATTTAGTGCAAATTATCTATCAAATCGCAGTAGCAGCGAAGGCAGTGGGCTTGTAAGGAATAGCATGGCAAGGTTTAAGATACGCGGGGAAGAGTTCGATAAGCTGGTTTTTATTCATTTGACAAAAACAGCAGGGGGTACACTCAAAGAGGCGGTGAAGGCTGAGCCAAGTTTCTCCCCCCTCTTTGTTTATAATGAGCAGGACTGGCAGGAGTATGATCGTAATCAACACGACGTTATTTATGGTCATCCTAATAAATGGCTATATGGCAAGATCGGCAAGCCCCTCGATGAAAGTGGTGACCGCTTTGCCTATATCACCTTTTTACGCCACCCGATTACACGTACCATTTCGCATTTTTATCATTTAACCCGAGTTGATAAAGGCGAGGTCGGTGAGCGTTTGCGCTCATATCAAGATATTAATGAGTTTTTTGCGAATGATTATCATTGGGAGTTTGATAATTATTATTGTAAGATTTTTTCGACCCACGCTAACCTAAGATATAATGAAGATTTTGAAAGACGGGTTGAAGAAGCACGCGATAATATTCAGCATAAGCTGAGCTTTGTCGGCTTTCAAGAGTATCTGGGGCTATCACTACTAACCTTAAATAGTCTGCTAGGTAGTCAGCTCAAACTAGATAAATCAGTCAATCTTGGCGATTATGCTTATCAAGGCATTACCAAAGAAACGCTGAGAAAAATTGTTTTATTAAATGAGCATGATCTCAAGCTTTATAAGTTGGCACATCGTCTGTATTTGGGCAATGAGTTTTTAAAGTCTAACGGTGTGTTTTAATGGCGGTGGATAATCAGCAGGCTATTTTAGTCGCGGGTATGCACCGCAGCGGCACTTCGGCTTTAACTCGGGTGTTTTCGCTGTTAGGCGCAGATCTGCCTAAACATTTAGCGCCAGCCTTACCGAATAATAATGAAACCGGTTTTTGGGAGTCGGTTGATCTCATGGTAGAGCATGATGCTCTGCTCGCGTCCGCAGGTTCGTTTTGGAGTGATTGGACCGAGTTTAATCCTGACTGGTATGCCTCCGCTGAAGCGCTTAAATACAAACAAATAATTAGCGAGTTGGTGCAGGCAGATTTTGCTGAGTCTGCCTTATTTGTCATTAAAGACCCGCGTATTTGCCGATTTCTGCCTTTTTGGCTCGACCTTTTAAACGATTTGGCGATTAAGCCATTTATTGTAATTCCAGTGCGTAATCCACTGGAAGTTGCTCAGTCTTTAAAGAAGCGAGATGGTTTCCCCTTGGTAAAAGGTGGCTTGTTGTGGCTAAGGCATGTCTTAGATGCGGTGTATTATGCGCAGGATTATCCCATCGCCTTTTTGAGCTATGAACAATTGATGCAGGATTGGCAAGGCTTTGTTAAGTCGCTACAAGCGCAAATTGATTTTGCCTTTCCGCGTCAATCCATTTTGTCGAAATTAGAGATTGAGGGCTATTTACAAGAAGATCAACAACATAATTCCGTCAGTTTAGATCAGCTCAAGCAGTCTGCGGAGTTTTCTGCATACATTGTTCAGGCTTATGAGTATTTGCTGCAGTTAGTCGCCGGTGAGCGCCGTGAGGAGGCTTTACAGGGGTTACTCAATTTACGCCAGCAATTTAATCAGGATTCTGCTAGCTATGCCAAAGTATTATTGGCAGAAGAGCAGTTGAATGTTCAGCAGTGTAACCAACTACAGACTCAGCATAAGGACTATCTTGAGCATCTGCAGCGTGTACATGCGCAGGAACTACATACTAAAAAACTTGAATATGAGTCGGCTCTGCATCAGGCTGATTCCACTATTCAGGCTAAAGAGCAATTATTAAGACTGCGGACTGAACACCACAGCAAGCTAGTCCAGCAGCTTGAAGCGCATTATCAGCAGCAACTCGAGCTTAAACAGAGTCAGCTGGTGGCGCATGCTAAACAAGCGCATCAGCTGGAGCTGACTAATCAATTATTAGAGGCTGAGCGTAGCTTGCTGGTTAACGATAGCGCGGCTCTTCGGGTGAAGTTGTTGGCTTTAACGGAGTCGAGTGGGCGCTTAGCTAATCCGGTTGGTACTCAAGAGGCTCAAGACTTTTTTAAATTTCAGCGCCTGAGTTCAGAGAGTAAACGACTTAAGCCTATTTTAAAATTGATTCAGAACAGTGGCTTATTCGATCAAGCTTTTTATGCAGCCAGTTATCCAGAAACGGCTCAACTTAAGCAGTCATTAATCGAGCATTATTATTTGACTGGTGCACAGCAGGATTATCAGCCGAATCCATTGTTTAATTCGACTTGGTATCGCAAGCAAAATTTAGAGTTGCAGGCTTCCGCTGAAAATCCTTTAGTGCATTATTTGACTAAAGGGGTGAAGATTCATCGGCAAACCCATCCACTGTTTGATGTCCAATGGTATCTTGAGCAATATTCTGATGTAGCTACGGATGTCGAACAACAAAAAATTAATCCGCTTTGGCATTATTTACAGTATGGTGGGGTGGAGCTGAGAAATCCTAATCCTCTCTTTTTGGCGGCTTATTATCTCGGGGAATATCCAGAGATCAAGCAGTCTGGCTTAAATCCTCTGGTCTATTACCTTCAATACGGTCATGAATGGCATTTAGATCCGCATCCTTTATTCGACAGTCGTTATTATTTGCGGCAAATTGGGGCTGAACTACCAGAGGGTATCTCTGCTTTAGAAGATTATTTAACGAATCAGTATCATTGGCGGCTAGCACCCAGTGCTGGTTTTGATGGGGACTGGTATCTGAGCGCATATCAGGATGTCCAAGCAGCGGGCGTGCATCCATTGATACATTATCTAACGCATGGACATCAAGATGGTCGCCGACCCCATCCGAAAGCTGATCAAGAGGTCTTCATTCGCCAACATCAAATTAAGTTTAGAAAAGCAGGGATTGAATTAGCCTTGCCGGATACTGAAAACAAGCAGCTAAAGCCAGTCGCACGAGTGAATCAAGCCCTCGAGCGGATCTTAAGTTTTGAAACGCAGCCGCTACGTCCTGCGAGTGCTGATTTTGTTAAAGATCAGCTGGTGATCCATTGGGTGACTTGTGATTTTGCTCGACAAGGTGGTGGTGGCAATATGACCATTTTCCGCTTTATTCGCTTGTTTGAGCTATTCGGACACCAGCAGCATATTTGGTTGCATAATCAAGTGGTCCATGCAACCTCTGCTGAGGCTTATGAGGATTTAATTCGCCACTATCAGCAAACGAGTGCGCAGCTTCATTTTGTGGACGAAACTTTTAGTCAAGCCAGCGGTGATTTGATTATTGCGACAGATTGGGAGTCTGTTTGGCCGGTTTTAGCGGCGTCTGCTTTTAAGCGCCGTTTTTATTTTGTGCAAGACCATGAGCCTTCATTTTTTGCAGTCGGTAGCCATAGTCTGGCTGCAGAGCTGACCTACTCTGAAGATTTAGACTGTATTTGTGCAGGACCTTGGCTAGAAAAGTTAATGCGTGAACGTTATGGGCGTTGGGCGACGCATTTTTGGTTGGCCGCTGATCAGCAAGTTTATTATCCAGCCAGCCATCAACCGTTGAATCTTATTCCACGCATCGCTTTTTATGCACGGACTTCAACTTCACGACGGGCGGTCGAGTTGGGAGTATTAGCTCTCAATTATTTGGCTGATTTGGGCTTAGACTTTCATGTTGAGGTTTATGGGGGTGACAATAATACCTCATGGTTGCAGCAAGTCAGTTTTAAGTACACTGATCATGCGGTTTTGTCGGCTGCAGAGTTAGGGTATTTATATCGCTCTTGTGATCTAGGCATGGTGTTTTCTGCCACCAACTATTCGTTGGTGCCGCAAGAAATGATGGCTTGCGATTTAGCGGTGCTTGAATTAGACGGAGATAATACACGAACTGTCTTTCCAGAGGGAACTGTGGTCTTAGCCAAACCTCATCCCCGTTCAATTGCAGAGCGTCTACAACAATTGCTGTTAGACCAAGAGTTACGCCTCAAGACAGCGCGCTTGGGGGGCGAATGGGCGCGGCAATTTGATTGGCAAGTGACCGCACAGGCAGTTAATCAAGCCGTGCAACAGCGTTTAATGGAGCTAGGTTATCAAGCCCGAGTTGTTAACCAAACGATCAAAGCCTCGATTGTGATTCCGACCCTGAATGGGGGCGATTTGCTATTGAAGGTCGTTGATCGAGTGTTAGAGCAACAAGCGCCTTGGCCTTTTGAATTATTAATTATTGATAGTGGCTCGACGGATGGCTCTATCGAAGCACTCAGCAAGAGAAATCTGCGGATTCACTCTATTCCCAAATCTGAGTTTAGTCATGGTGGAACACGCAATTTAGGGGTAGAGCTGACAACCGGTGAATATATCGCCTTTTTGACTCAAGATGCTTTGCCCGTTGATCAGTTTTGGCTATTGCATTTGATTTCTATGCTCGAGCATGAACCTAGAGCAGCGGGTGCGTTTGGTCGGCATCTGGCTTATCCTGAAGCCTCTGCTTTTGTACAGCGCGATTTAGAGGCGCATTTCAAGAATTTGGCTCAGTATCCACTTTATTTGGATAAAGACACTGACCCTGAGCGCTTTGAGACGGGTGAGGCTGGCTGGCGGCAGTTACTGCATTTTTATTCTGATAATAATTCTTGCTTACGGCGGTCAGTATGGCAGCAAATTCCTTATCCAGTGATTGAGTATGGTGAGGATCAGGTTTGGGCAGATCTTATTATTAAGGCGGGCTATAAAAAGGCCTATGCGCTTCATGCTGTCGTCTATCATTCGCATGACTATACAGAGCAAGAAACCTTTGAGCGAAGTCGGATTGAGGCGAATTTTTTCTATCAGCAGTTTGGCTATCTGCTCTTAGCCGGACCAACCGCTTATCTAAAAACACTGACTGCCTTGAATAAGCAAGATCGCTTATATGCCGAGTTGCAGGGCCTCAGTGCGGATGAGCTGACGAAGCAAATGGCCTTAAATGCGGCACGCTTAAAAGGCTATTTGGCATTAGATGCTTAAAGAACTCACTTAAGGCGACAGTGGATGGCGATTATGCCAATTCATGGGCGTGAGGCGAATGCTGCTCCAATGTGCATCCATATTGGGCATATCCTCAGCTCGAGGCAGGTGATAGAAAGAGACCGTCGGCCAAACGACAATATCTGCGTTTTCAAGCGATTCATCATCGATAAATTCAGCTAAATTATCCGCACAGGTTTCACCTTCATCCAATGTGCTTAAGTTGTGTGAAGCATACAGCTCACAACTTTTTTCTTTAGTGACATAAATATCATGCTGAGTGAATGGCTCAAGATCGGGGCCTTCATCTCGCTGGCCGGATTGATGCAATTGAATTTCATAACCCATGGGCTGTTGTTTGGCGTTTTTTAAACTGGTTGAGGCAACAATCCAGGTACGGGCTAATGCTGGTGCGACTGAGCTAGCCGTTTCTTTGGTAAAGACGATGCTTTGGCGAGTCAGTTTGGCATCTTGGGTAACAAAATCCACTTGTTCTAGATAATCTTTATTACCCTGTCCGCCTAAATCGAAATCTAAGCGCCAGAAAAAATTATGTAAATGCGAAATACCTACTTTGTCATAGCCAATATTCCAACCAGGTCGTTCGGCTTGATCATCAGCTACAATCCGCTGTAAAGCGCCGGTCGCTCCAACAGCAAACTCCATACTGCCATCATCAGCGAAACTCCAGTTGGGAATATAACTATAAGAACCAATCAGCGAAACGCTGAATAAGTTTAAACGATGCCCTTGTTTAGCTTCAGTCCCTGAGCGATAAGCGGCACCTCGAGCTTGGGTGGTTTGGCAAATGGCGGGTTTATCGTAATAATTTAAAATTTTGCCATTTGGACAATCTTCACTCGCCAGCGCGAGCAGGGCAGAACGCCCAAACCCATAATCAGTGATGTCATGATAACGGATGCCATTATCATCATAAGGGACGTGAACTTGGGCCAGCTCAGCACGATAGAGCACCATTAAGCGTGAACCCCGCGCTGGTGTATAGAATATATGATGCAGGGAAATTCCACTTAAACCCCGATGTTCCCAACACAGATCCCAGCTGGCTTGATTGGGCAGGGTTACTTGGATGTAATAAGCATCATCGCAGTATTCCGCCGCTTGCAGTGGAGGGGAAAGCAGACAGCTGAACATCCAGCTAATCAGCACTAGCCCAAGGCTTAGATAAAAACGAAGGAGTCTATACATAAAATTCAAGTTTAAAATTGGTTTTGACTATGCCAATCTCTGGGGACTAGTTGGAAACTACTCCAGACAGTACCTAGTCTTAAGGCATCATCACTGCGAACAATATGGTGATAGGTTTGCTTATACCAAACGACACTATCTGCACCATCAATACTTTCTTTGTTGCTAATATATCGAACGGCATGGGTATTTTTAGCCGGACAATCATTCAGTCGGTTGTCCGCTGCATAACGTTCACAGGGATTGTATTTGCTGAAATAAATATCCCATTTGAGCCAAGGCTCGCTGAAGGGATTCAGCCGACTGTCAGTGTATTGATTCGGCACTAGATCGTAAGCAGGAACACTGATGCCTTCATACGGTGTTGTGCCGTCGCGGATCATCCACAAACGCTTTAACTCGGGGTCTTCAAGGCGTGCATGTTCTCGACCCATAGTGGCAATACTCACCCGCTTACGTAGGCGATCCTCGGTTGGGGTACTGGTGACTTCAAGAATCTGATCATTACTCCCTGTCGCACCCAGATCAAAATCCAAACGCCAACCTGCATGCAAGGTAAAGTTTTCTAAGCGATTGCTGGCCGCTTTGCTTAATTGCCCACTCACGCCGATAGCAGGCTCAATGATACCATTTTCGTAAAAACGCCAACGTACACTGTAGATTTGCGGTGCTAGATTATAATGAGTGATTAACTCGAAAAAACTGCCTTGGCGTTGGGTTTGGTACTTATATTGGTAGCCATACTCTTGGGTATTTCGACACAGAGCCTTTGTCTGTAGCATGGTTTTTATACTACCATTGGGGCAGTCAGTTGCAGTTAAAGGCTGCAAATTCCGACCTAAACCGTGTTGGGTGACCAGATAACGCGGTACGGTTTCGGTATCAAATACGGTTTCGAGTTGCGATAAGCTCGCCTCACCTAAGACACGTCGGGCTGGTTTTTTAGGCGCAGCATAATACACTTGTGAGAGGGTAAGGCCTTCCTCTGGACGCATTTCAGCACAGAGCTGCCAGGTGGCTCCTGAAGGAAAGGTTTTGCTAATAGTATTTGCGGCTGCACAACGATGGCTAGGCTCAGGGGCGGCATTTGCTATTGGTGAGCACAGTAAGCCGATGATAAATCCAAGTTGAGTGAGCGACAGGTATTTAAAAAACAATTTAAAATCCAACAATTTGAGTAATGAGTTTGGCTGATAAGTTCACAATCGGGCTGACTTCAAATACCACTGAATCATGCGTATAGAGTAAAATCTGCGCGCAGCGATGTAAGCCGCATTGCTGCGAGGCTGGATTTAATTGTTCAGGTAAGGTATCTGCAGTAAATACGAAGGCTTTAGCCTGTAAGTCGTTTGGAGCATTCAAGGCTTTATGGGTGATCCGCTGATATTCATTCGCAATCAGTGCCAAGGTTTCTTTATCAGAAAAAATCAGATCAACCGTGCGCTTAATTTCAGCCTCAGTCAAAGGCAGTTGCATATTTTTTTTGCGCACGGAGGACAGAATTTTATGCGTAGCAGCATCAATCCGATAAATGATGGTTTCGTCCGTTTGATAGTCATAAACAAAGGCATTGGCACGGCGAACGCCTGATTTTTTGTCTTCTGAGCGGTCGCGTTCAATCAGGAGCAATTCATGCTGGTTGAGTTGATTCGCATCAGCTTCAGATTTCACTCTTAAACTAGGCAACGCTGACTCGACCAAGGCACTGACTTGAGCTTGCTCATTCAGGCTCAAGGGGTCTTGATTGCCAGCGTAGCTAGCGGTGCTCGGCAGAATACTGATCAAAATACTGGTCAGCAGACTGAAGCGGAACTTATTGAGGGGGCTGCGTTGAAGTTTAGCTGTCATCGGATTGAACTCGCTAAGGGGTTACTGTTATGCCAGTCAAACGGCTTGAGGCGAATACCACTCCAGTGAATATTCATATTGGGTGAGTCTTCAGCACGAGGTATATGATAAAAGCTCGTACTAGGCCAGACAATTAAATCTTCCTGTAAAGATTCACCATTCACATAAGTGGATAAATCTTTGGCACAGACATCGGCATTGGCATTACGTGAGGCAAAACGTTCACATTCTTTTGCTTTGGTAAAATAAATATCATACTTAGTGAAGGCCTCTTCCTCCGGCCCCACATCGCGCTGCCCCGATTGATACAGCTGAATCTCATACGCAATCGGCGAGTTAGCTTGATTTTTTAAGGCTGAGTCTACCACTATCCAAGTGCGCAGCGTGGCGGGGTTCACATCTCGACCGGTTTCTAGACTGAGGATTTCATGCTTGGCCTTGAGGCCTTGATCTTCACGCACAAAGTTTATTTCTTCAATATAATCATTCGCGCCATTCCCGGCTAAGTCAAAATCTAAGCGCCAGAAAAAATTATGCAGATGAGAAACCCCTATTTTTTCAGGGCTAATCGGCCAACCTAAATCGCTTTGGCTGCCGGTGGTAAAACGTTGTAAAGCGCCAGTTGCACCCACGGCAAATTCCATCGTGCCATTGTCAAAAAATTCCCAGCGTGGCACATAATTATAAGAACCGATTTGTGAAATACTGAACAGGCTCAATTTATAACCTTGCACGGCTTGGTTTTGGTAGCGCAGCTCTTCACCACGTGGCAGGATTTGTTGGCAGAGTATTGGCTTGCCATAGTATTTAATCAAAGAACCATTTGGGCAGAGTTTCTCATCAAGGGCTTGTAGGTTTTTTTCTCCAAAGCCATAGTCACTAATATCATGATAACGCGCACCATTATCGTCATAAGGCACATGAACTTGGGCTAATTCAGCTCGATACAGAATAGCTTGCTGAGTGCCTGCTTTGGGTTGATAGGCAATGTGATGCAAGCTAATTCCATTTTGCAGGGTTTGCTCCCAACACAAATTCCAAATTGCACCATTTGGCAAGGCAGCATTGATAGTATAATCAGCACTACAACTTTCTTCAGCTAAGACCGCCGTATCAGCATAAAGGCTCAGGATTAAGCTGGACATACCAAGTAGTAATTGCTTAGTCGGAGTTATGAGTGATTGGGACTGAAGGTGAGGGTTGATCTGGCTCATAAAGGATTACCTGCTGTCCAATCTCTAGGCACTAACTGAAAGCTCATCCAATCGGTACTGAGATAATCGCTATCATCACTCCGAGGGAGATAGTGATAGTTTTGTTTATACCAAAGCACTAAATCGGTTCTCTCCAATGGTTCTTGATCTTGACTAGCCTGCAATACATTTCTAGCACAGCCTGCCTGTCGTGGATTGTCAGAAGCGTGCTGTTCACATTCCCGATAACGGGTGAAATACACATCATATTTTAGCCAAGGTCGACCGCGTACATCGCCATTACTTTGGTGATATTGAGAAGGCACTAGCTCATAAGAAATGGCTTGGCCAAATTCATTGCGCTCATCCGCGTCTTTAATCCGCCAACTGGTTTTTAGCTCAGGATTGAGGCTACGAGAGGTTTCAGCGCTTAAAACTTCTGTGCTTAAGCTTTTGTGCCGACGACTGGCACTGGGTCGACTGTTGATTTCTTCAGCAATGTCATTATTCGCATCCTGACCTAAATCAAAATCCAGCCGCCAACCTAAATAAGCACTGAAGCCTAAAGCCCATTCGTCAGCGTCGGCAATGGCGCGGCCAAAACCTAAATGAGCCGGTGCAAAACGCGGCATTTTGCCACTGAAGCCAATCGCTGGTTCGATCACGCCAGTTTCATAAAAGCGCCAGCGTTGGGTATAAGTTTGCGAAGCAGTGGCTTGGCTAATACTGAAGACTTCAAAAAATGCCCCCTGCCGCTGCGCCTGATAGCCATACCTATACAGCAAGCCCGCGTCTTGAGTCCGCGCACACAATAAATTATGCCGCCGATCGCTCGCCTCAGGATAAAGCTGGCCACCTGCACAGTCTTTGGGGCTTAGCTTAAGCAGTTTATCTCCGCCCAAGCCTCCGCGAGTGACGGCAAAGCTGGGTGGCTGGGTATTATCGTCAAACACAATTTCTAACTGCGATAGGCTCGCTTTCCCTAGCACACGCCGCTCTTGGCCGCTACTCCTATGTTTGAGCTGATGAATACTCAAGCCTTCTTCATCATCTAAAGACAGGCACATTGACCAGCCAACCCCGGAGGCAAACTCGGCTTGTAGCGGGATGCCAACACACTCGGGTGGTTTATTAGGGGCTGCTGATAAATGGCTAGTAAAACCAATCAGAATCAAAAATTTTAATAGTTGTTTATTGAACAAACTCATCGTTTTTAGGCCCTCGCAAACAGGCTAGTTGATTTTTTCAGTTCTTATTCTTATGTATAGTAAATATTTACCACTCAGTCATGAGCTATATTCAGCCAAAGGGTAACCTTGTAAACTAGGATTGTCTGATTTGCCTGCCATCGAGAGGTTTGAGTCGAGTGGGGGTAGACAAGCTAATCAAAGCGAGTGGTAGATTTACGACACTAGGCATTGCAAACTTACGACAGCAGCTATACAATCTCGCTGTACTTATTGGATGGTCAGCCAAAGTAGTTGGCCTCGGCTGGTTCTCCACTAGGGCTGGTGATAAGTAAAAAGTAAACAATGCTTGGTAAACTAAATTTATTTGCGCTATGCTTGAGTGCTGTAAGATGGTTTAATGCTTGCCACCGGTCAGGGGGTTGGTGTTCCAGCTTGTGATAAACTTAGATAAACTTAACTGATTAAGTGAGGTTGCAATGAAAAATCTGTTGAAGAAAAGCGCAGTCGCAACGGCAGTTGCTGGTTCGCTGATGATTTCTGGTATGGCGAGTGCTGACTCTTTGTTAGCGCCGTTGGTTATTGGTGTCACTAATGGTGCACAAACTTATTTCTCTATTAAAGTACGTGGTGCAGGTACAGCTAATTTAGGCGGTACTACTGGGTATAATGCGAATTCAAATCTGCATTATGTGTGGTTTCAAAAAGGCACCACAGTTGATGAGTTATATGACCTGAGTAAGGCTTGCACCATTTCTAATAATAATGGCAAAGTGTCGCCTTGGGATATGATCAATCAACGTGCAGTTGATAATGATTCTGGTACTGTCGGTAGCTCTTCTACTGTTGTTGCAGGTCATTTAAACTTAGATGCAGCTGATAAAAGTACACCAAACGGTTATACTAATGGAGACTTCGTAGGTTTCGTAGTTATCACTGATGTCGCTAATGTCAATAAAAACCCAGCTGTAAAAGATTTGGCTAACGAAGGCGATATGTCTGGTTTTGGTTATGTCGTTGATGCAGGCAATAGCTTTGTCTTAGATTATAAATTATTGAATAATCACCGTTCAAAAGTAGAAGGTGACTTTAGCGCAGGCTTTATCGCTAAAAAGTCTATTGATTACTCATGGATGCCTGTGAATATTGCTACTACCGAATGGTTAACAGTCGTCACTGGCGATGATATGTTAAAGCCAGAAAGTGGTGGTGGTTCTTACGATGCTACTGTCTATATCTCTCAAGATACCTTATCAGGTAGTATTTCTCCACAGTTGCCAGCTGGCGTTTCTGGTGCTTATAACAGTGATGAGACCGTAACAAGTGGTGCTAAAAATTTCCGTGTAACCTGTATGGGTACTTATGGACGTTCAACACTGTTAAATCCTTTGCAATTAGCTGACACCGTAGCGGGTGGTTGGAAGCGGATGAGCATTCAGAATAGTGCAACTCGTACTGTAACAAACAATGGTGTTCCAGCTTCTGTTAATACTACTCAAGTAGCTAGTGGTGCTATTACTTATAAAGCAGAGTTAATTAACTTCAGTTCACCACCAGTTCAAGCAGAAATTCTGTCTACTACTAATGCGACTAGTTTTGCTTCAGGTGTTTTTGGTGTGAATACAGAAACAGGTGATGCTTCTACAACCATCAATGGTTTAATTGAGCGTACTGTTAGCGATGGTACTCCGTTTGATGTTGCGGCACCATCAGCTATCAATAATTATGGTGTAGTTTCATTCCAAGTTGAGACAAGTGGTCACTTAAGTACTACTCCAGAATCACATCCAAATCGTCCTTACTAATTTCTACTACTTAGTAGGGTAATTGACAAAAAGGTGGGTTTTCCCGCCTTTTTGCTTTTATAAGAGAATTAAGTATCGACAGAGATAGGTTTATGAAAAAAGTAATTTTACTTTTAGTGGTATTTTTTAGTTTTTTACTCAGTGCTTGCCAAGAAAAGACCAATGAGCAGCCCTTAGTTGAAAAAGCACAGCTTTTACTCAATCAGGCAGGTTTTTCTGTCAATCCTGCTTCTATAGTCATTAATGATAAATTATTTTTATTAAATGGGGAGAAGCGAGGTGTTGTATTTTATGAGGTAGGTAAAGAGCAAATCCTCGCTGAAGATGCTTCTAGTAAGCAATGGTTGCATTATGATGGAAAAACTCTCTATGCCATTTGGTGGGCAGTTGATGATCAAAAAGCAAAGAGCTTAAAACTTAGAACCTCCAGTGATGGGGGGGGGTCTTTTACACCTGTTGTGACTATCAATACGGGCAATGGGGTATTAGCAGAGGCATCAGTTGCTTCAAATGGAAAAGGAGCAGTTGCTGTTGCTTATACTGATGAGCGTAAGCCAGGCTACGGAGTCTATATCAATTATTCTACGGATAGTGGAAAAACGTGGGCAGCTCAGGATCAACGCTTGGATACGCCAGTGATTACTGCGGCTATGAAGGCTGAGAATAATACTGAACCCGCAACCTTTGCTAATTCATCTAAATTAGCTTACTTAGGTGATAAATTAGTCGCTGTTTGGCAGCAGATGGATATGACAGAAATGGGGCAGTCTATGTTGCGCCTCGTATCTAAAGCATCTATTGATAATGGAAAATCGTGGCAAGCGGAATCTACTATATTTGCTGCACCTAATATGCAACCCATAGAAATGGTAGCATTTAATAATGCAACAACGATGTATGTTTTTGGTATGCTTACGGATGGAGTCAAAGGTTTAACAGGTTTTTATAATACAAACCTAGATGCCAACCAATGGTCTGAAATTAGTAGTCGTCCACTAAACTTAAATCCTAAGGTTTATAATATTAGTTGGATTAAAGGTGCTATCTCAGGAGATAATTTAGCCTTAGGTTTTATTGCTAGTCCCATAGAGAATATTGGTAAGATGCATGCCGAAGTAGCTGTACTTTCCACTAAAACACATGAATGGTTAGGGGAAAGTAAAAATCTAGATGCAGATAAAGGGCATGAATTAACTAAATCAAGTTATTTATCCATTGTGGATGCAGGTGCTACTGGTTTATATGTAGTGTGGGAGGATTATCGTAATATAGTACCTACTCTATATATGAATATTAGTAAGGATAATGGCAAATCGTGGTTATCTGTACCAAAACCAGTGACAACTCCCGGCCTATTAGTAGCTAAAGATCCAAAGCTATTTTTAGGTCAAGATAAATTATGGTTAACCTATTTTATGGTTAAACTAGATGGCAAAAACCCTAATGGCACTAGAGTTTATCAAGAATTTGCTAAAGGTAGTGATGGGCAGTTTATCTTGCCTGATATAAGTTTGACTATGCCTAGCCAAGATGAGTTAAAAGAGCGGTTGATTGAGAGGGCTAATAAATTCTGGGCTTTACGTGAGGAACGTAAGTGGGAAGAAACTTGGGACTATATGGAGCCTGTCTATCGTGAAAGATTTGAAAAGACAGAGTGGTTAGCTCAGCAAGGCAAACTCAGTTTCTCTAAAGCTGTTGTGGATGAGTCTAAAATTGATATTCAAGGTAACTTAGCAGCTTTAACTGCTAATATAGAGGTAAGTGTTAATCAACAAGTTAGCAAGGAAGGCTTACTGGAGAGCGCTCCACCAAATAAACAAGTTATTGATATGAAATGGGGATGGTTCTATGACGATTGGTATTTTATGCCTAATATCGTTTTTGGTAATCACTTAGAATATTAATTCTGTTCAAAGAAAGGGAGTTTTACTCCCTTTCTTCTGATTAATATGCACTTACAATTTTTAAGTAAGCTACTAAGAAAAAAAGATCAGCCCAAACAAACTGTATTCTTCCACAGGGATTATCTTCGTTTTCAGGGCGGGCATTTAAAAGTTTTTCATTATTTTCAACATCTGCAAAGTTCTGCTTCTTACCTACCACACATTTATTTTACCGAGCAATCTATTCAAGACCCGGATAATCCTTGGCAAGGATCTCAGTCTTTAGCCACTTGGCGACCAGCAGATGCAGATATTTTATTTCTAGCGGGTTTAGATTGGCAGGCTGTCTTGCAGCACCCTGAGTTTTTGCAGCACAGAGCAAACATTCCGGTGATTAATTTGATTCAGGGTTTGAGTCATGCTGAGCCTAAAGATCGTAAATATGCATTTTTGCGTGAGCGTGCGATTCGTATTTGTGTCAGTGAGCAAGTCAGCGAAGCTATTCAAGCCACAGGTCAAGTGAATGGGCCGATATTTACCATTCCCAATGGAATTGATCTTGCTAGCTTACCTAAACCGCTGGCAAAAGATAAAAAAGATTTAGATTTATTGATCGTCGCGATTAAAAAACCAGACTTAGGTTTGGCTTTAGCGCAAACTTTAGCGGATCAAACTAATAAAATTCATACGATTCACCAGCTAATACCTCGCCCAGAATTCCTCAAATTGCTCAATCGCGCTAAAACGGTGATTTGTTTGCCCCATTTGGCTGAAGGCTTTTATTTACCTGCCTTAGAAGCAATGGCTTTGGGAGCACTGGTTATTTGCCCTGATTGCAGGGGGAATCGCTCCTTTTGCATAGATCAATACACTTGTTTGCGACCCGTTTATGAGCTACCTGCTATTTTAGCAGCATTTCAGCAGGCCAAATCTTTAGATGAGCTATCCAGAAATACTTTATTGACTAGGGCCAAACAACAAGTTGCGTTGCATAGCTTAGAACACGAAGCAGAGCAATTTCTTGCTATAATGCGAGATATTTCCAAGCTTTGGTAGTGGTATGCAGCTTATTTCAGCACAACAACAAGTTATTCTCACCGGATTGCCACGCTCAGGCACTACGCTCACTTGCCATTTACTGAATAAACTGCCGAATTCTGTGGCCTTACACGAGCCATTAATACCTTTAGATTTAGCGGGTTATGAGCGTGCGCAGTTAGTCGAGTTTATTCTGGAGTATTTTTCTGCGCAACGTCGGCAAATTTTACAAACCGGTACAGCAGTCAGTAAAAGTTTTGGTGGGCAAGTGCCGGATAATCCAATGGCAGGTTTTGATCCGATTACAGGCAAACGGATTCGAGTATTAGACGGGCGTTTGGTAGAGATTAATAAGCCGTTAGAGCCAGATTTTTGCTTGGCTATTAAGCAGCCTGCTTTTTTTACCGCTATTTTAAAGGATTTAGTCACAACAGACTCACTGCGTTGTTTTGCACTGATTCGCAATCCTTTAGCGGTTTTATTATCTTGGAATAGCGTTGAAATGCCCGTTTCACGAGGTAGAGTGCCGGCGGCTGAAGCCTTTGCACCGGAATTGAAACTCAGTTTAGAGCAAATTGAAGGTGTCTATGATCGGCAAGTTTTGTTATTAGATTGGTTCTTTCAACAATATCTTACTTATTTGCCAGCTAAACAAATTTTATTTTACGAAGCTACGATTAATACAGCAGGTAGGTCGTTGGCAGTGATTAATCCATTGGCTAATCAGCTAACAGAAACTTTATACTCAAAAAATAATAATAGTTTATATAATGCTGCCTTAAAGCAAACTTTCTTAGATAAGCTCCTGAGTAAAACTGAAGGAGCTTTTTGGCATTTTTATACAGAAGAGCAGTTAATGAGTATTTAAGAGTATTTAAATTAATTAGGATCGCGTACTAACCGTGCAAAATAATAATCGTACTTATAATTCATACTATTTTGCCCATAGTTAAAGCGCACACTCCAAGCATATTCATTTCCACCAATATAGGGTGTTGCTGACCAAAAAATACCTGCGGGCGTGCTAGGAAATACACTCAGATTAATAGCGGGCCCATAACAAGCATTTTCAATAATCGAAGACAGCTCTTTAATATTAGGTAAGCGCCAATTAACTGAGCCAGCAAACCCACCACTGCTATTGGTCGTATTGGCAAGTTCAAGTGCTTCGCGCCAATTGTATTGAATAACTGTCCCATCACCAACAAGACAGCTATTGCTACTGGCTTCCCAGCGTTGCCCTTCAGCGCATTTTTTCCAAATCAGTTTAGTTTTGAGGTCAGTAACCGTTCCATCCTGATTATCAGTAAACTGAGAGCTAGGTGTGGTTTCGGTGATTAAACCGATTTTGCAGGGTTGATAGTTTGCTAAAGCATAAATAGGGGTCAGTATTAGCGTTAATACCCAAGCGAGTTTATTCATTCTTAAATTGCCATTAATGATGTACTAAGCGAACAGGATAGTTATAATGTTTTTCCCAAGGGCTGCCGCCACCATATTGAAAGTTAATCGTCCAAACCTGCTTATTTAAATAAGCATAGGGGACAGAAGTCCAGTAATAATTAGTCTGTATCAGGGGGAAATAAGCGGTATCAATCCGAGGTGAGTTCTGATAGTCGACGATCGAGTTTAATTCTTCACGAGTAGGTAAACGCCAGTTATTGGCCCCGCAATAGCCGGTTTGATTGACTCGAGTAACAAACGCTTTCGTGTTGCAATAACTGGTGTTATTGCCATTTGTAAACCCTGAGCAGGTCTGATCAGAGCGTGTCGGATCATAGTCAGTCGCTTTTTCATAGCCGGGTAAACCGCCATTGCCTAAGCGTGGATCCGATTCATACCAGACAAAGCTATCATCTTTATCATGCAGGCCGCCATCGTCAGTTTTTAATTCCCAAACTAAGCCTGTGATCTGATCTTTGACGCAAGTCCATTGGCTAGCAGAGTGGGCGAGGGCTGCTCCTGATGCATCTAGCTTGATAAAACTAAAGCCTTTGCTGCCATCGCTATCATCGGCTGCACTCAAATCACGGCCATAGTTGCCATCTTGCCCACTGGGTACAGGGTCGCCATTACTGTCGGTGAGGAGTTGGCAAACGACATTATTATGACTGACACCGCTGTAACCTCTCGCATAGTCGCCACACAGCGTAACTCCAGTGTCATTGATTTTAGTTAGGCTCTCAACCGAAGGTGGTGGAGTGATGGGCTTGGGTTTGATCGTGATGAATGTATGGTCAGCAGCTTTGGCATTTTTGGGATCGACCGCTGAAAAAATGAGCATTATTTTGACGGCTTTATTCGTCGCGGGGGCGATAAAACTAGCCGTTAAACTTGTTGGGTTGGTGATAGTAAAACTAGCCAGATTTCTAGCCTTATACTTCCACTGGTAGCGGAGTGCTTCACCTTCTGGATCGAGTGCATTTGCGGTTAAAGTGACTAAATCCCCAGCATAAACAGTTTGATTAATACCCGCATCAACAACTGGCTTGGCATTCAGTGCCGCAGCCGAGGCATTCGATAGGCTAAACAGGGTGAATAGAGAACAAGCCCAAGCCCATCGCTTTGAGCTAGCCCAATAGCAG
This sequence comes from Thiothrix eikelboomii, assembly GCF_900167255.1. Lineage (GTDB taxonomy): Bacteria > Pseudomonadota > Gammaproteobacteria > Thiotrichales > Thiotrichaceae > Thiolinea > Thiolinea eikelboomii. The sequence goes on along the minus strand of NZ_FUYB01000012.1, from coordinate 41,538 downwards.
ATTTTATTCATAATTTATTGTGCGTTTTTCCACGTTTTTATATTTTTAAAAACTTCAGCATTGATGCGTTTGCCACGATTAAAGTTCGGTCCCCCATAGGTGTGGATCGCAAAAGCTAACATACGTTTACCAGCATCATACCAAACAGGAGCACCACTCATACCTGAATAAGTGTCATTTTTATAATAAACCCAGTTAGAATTTTCTTTTTTGATGCTATCAAAACTAACCCATTGCCCTAGCGGTTTGTCGCCCGGATAACCATCTAGGATGGCTGGGAGATTTTTGGTCGTTGCAGCGGCGGCAAAGCCTAACCAACCGGTGGCTTGACCGACTTGGCAATTAAGTTTAATTGCACCGTAATCATATTCAGTTTTACTGCTTAAAGCCCAGCCTTCGGTTGTGTATAAGCGTTTAGCGGTACAACTGCCATAAGCAGTATTAATCCCATCATGGCCGGGGTAGATAGTATAATCGCTCAGATTATACCATGAGCCTGTGCTCCCTCGATGCACACAATGCCCTGCGGTGATGACTGTATCTGCACCTACCATCCAACCAGTACAACGAGCACTACCTAGGGTAATGAGGGTAATAGCTCGATAAGGATAAACCGCAGGCTTTAGTTGAACTCTAGTATCTAGACCTAACACGGCGCGTGGTGTGGAGTTAACTGCTGCATTCGGTACGGCGGGAGCTAGGCGTGCAATGGTTGGTAGCTCGGCTGCTGTGAGCGCCTTAGTATCAACCCCTAATGCTGGTAAGGAGGCGGTATTGCCCGTACCCACATAGCCATTATCAATTAAATTGCCACTGACCACTGCGGGTTCAGGGAGACTGCCATCATTAGCAAGCGTATCACTATCGGCTGCAAAGACCTGAAGAGGGGTAGTGGCTAAAGTGGCAGCAAGCCAAAATTTTAAATTGTTCATACTTAGAGGATGTGCAGAGACTTAGTGAATTGAAGTCACATCATAGGCCATCTGCTAATCAAAGAAAAGCACGTGCTTCCGGCGGAAAATTACCCAAATAGGTGGGGGGAGTGAAGCTGGTTTTAAAACTTTGCTGGCGAATTTGCGCATATTCAGCGGCCATTTGCTCCCAAGGGTGCTCTGCAAAGCTGACATTGGTTGCTACCCCACCATGAAATTGATGAAAAGTCGCTTCACCGAGTAATAAAATGGGATAAAAACGCTCATTTTCGTGAATTCGATTAAAGAAATCTAAGTTGGCTAGACCTCCGCCTCGACTGGTGAAAGCCTCATCGAAGCCGCCTATTTGTAAATAATCACTTTTCTTTAAGCAAAAGCAATTGCTCTCTGCAAACTGAGAAAAAAAGCCATTGCCGCTCGAGAGGGCGGTGCTAGCAATCGTAAACAGTTGATAGCCATGATGTTGCCAATCAACAGAGGCTAATAAGGCATCTTCCACTTGTTGGTTATAACCTTCTTCAATGCTGAGGTTTTGTGGCTTGTTACCAAGGTGCATACTCATTGTATAAATAAATGGGTGGGCATGCAGCTTGGCAGCCTGCAAGCTCAAACTTAAAATCTGCGGTGATAAAATGCGTGCTCCATCAATGCAACACATGATGAGTTCACCTCTAGCTAAGCGGGCGGCTTGATTGAGCGCTTTGCAGGGTGAGGCTGACTGTGTTGGTAAATAATGATAATGAAAATGGCTGCCAAATTGGCTTAATTGACGAGGGTTTAAGGGCTGTGAAGAACCATTGTCAATCACTAATACTTCATAGTCGCTCGCTTGAATTGCTTGCTGATAGGCGGTTGAAAGTGAATATAAAGTACGCTCAGCTTCCCGTTGCATATTGTAGAAATTGACGATCACCGACAATCGCGGGCGTGGTTGAAATAGGCGCATTAAGCTCATGATGCCCAATTAAGATAAATGTTTTGTAAGCGAGCATAGCAGTCTAGGTAGTTTTGCTCAGTGAGGGGGTAGTCTTGCAAGTGGTCGATATTGTTGGTCGAGCGCAACTGATTTTCAAAAAAAGGCGGGTCAACTGGGCTAAAACTGAGCTGACTAGCGGCACAAGCCTGTTTGAAGTTGTGGCTATACACTTCCGGTTCGACATCAAACGATAAGAGTGGAAAGGGTTGTTGCTCCCAGCAAGTCAGTAGACGCTGGTTATAGTGATACCATAAGGCCAGACCCTCCTCTAAAGGCGTGCCATTGCGTTTCTGCAAGGATAGGGCAACGGCTAAAGGATGGCGGAAACTCCCTATATAGCGCACTACAAACTTTCCGCGTAAGCCGTCTAGCCAAAAGCTTAAATTAATCAAAGTACGTGGATCTTTGAAGCCCCATGCCTGTGCTGCTGCTTCACTCAGGGCTTGAATCAGCTGGTCACGCTGGGTTTGTTGTTGTACTGACCATTGCAGAGGTTGCTTAGGGGGGTGATCCCAACTGCCTTGATTGCTGGCAAATAGGCTTTCGTTAAGCTCCATGATCTTGGGGTTTTCACGATTACCTTTGCGGTTATGGGGATTCCATTCATGCACTTCACCGAGATGAACGCCTTGCTGCTGGAGGCTACCCGCCAAACAGCTAGTACCACTGCGGTGCATGCCTAGAATTAAAATACAGGGCTTGGGCTGAGCAATTTGCATAGAGTTTAGTCTTGAGTCCAATGGCTGAGATCTTGCTTAAGATACCGGCTGAGTGAGTGAATCTGTGGAGTATAGATGTGAATCAGCGCCTGCTTCAATGCAGGTCTAAGCTCATAACCTCGACCTTCAAAAACTTTAGCGGTTAATAGCATGGACTGTAGCTGGTTTTCAGTAAAATCAGGCAGCTCAAGATGTGCACAACAGCGTTGTAGGACGGTTACGGGTTCAGATTTAATCTGATCGTAATCGAGCAGCAGCAAATTTTCTTTAGGATAGATAGCAGTCCAATGGCGGATACAGGTTTCATAGTCGCCACGCAAGCGAGAGTTTTTCGAGTAAAAATGATCCAGAAACCACTGATCACTGGCTTCATCTAACTCCATCTGGGCGCGGGTTAGAAACATACAAGCGGCTGACCAAGCGCGATCAATCGGATTACGCAAGCTATAAATCAGTTTTAACTGGGGCAGATGCTGATGAATGACTTGAATCGTAGTGACGGGCAAGCTGGCATAAGAAGGGGTGATTTCGCCTTCGAGACGATCCGCTTGCTGAAAGAAGTTGAGGTAGTTTTGTACAGGTGACTGTGGAAACTGTTTGTCCCAATAATGTAACTCTTTAGCTTGGGGCAATTTAAGCAGTGGGTGTTGGCTGAGCATCGTATGTAGCCAAGTAGTGCCTGCTTTTTGTGCGCCGATACCAAGGAAAGCTAACATTAAAAATTCCTGCGAATAATGGCTAAGTTCGATAAGATGCTGCATCCTAACCTGCCTAGGGTTGCTGCGGCTAGCCAAGGATAGATGAGTTTAGCGATTGAGGATAGCAAGATGCATAGCAAGTTGAATAGCAAACACCGACGAGGCAAAACCCAAGGTTTTACTTTAGTGGAGCTATTGGTTGCTTTGTTTGTGTTTTCTTTAATATCGGGATTTGCCTATACCTCGATCAATACGATGGTGAAAGCAGGGGATGCGATTGAGGCGGAAATGACTGCGTTAGCGAGTCTGCAGCGAGCGATCCAAAGCCTTGAGCGCGATCTAAGGCAAAAAGTTGTCCCTGTGGTCGCGACTACAGAAACAGAGTCGATTAATCTCAGCGCTGATAACACGCAGTTAAGCTTAAAATTAGTCCCTAGTTCACAAGCTGCGCCCAACCAAGCTATCAAAGAGATTCGTTACAGTCTTAAGGGCAAAACCCTCCTCCGCGAGGTTTGGAAAAATAATAAACCTAGCACTGAGCCAGCCGATGAAGCCGTGGTGCTTTTAAAGCAAGTTGCTAGTGTCGAGTTTACGGCTTTAGATCCAGCAGCGACGAGCACAAGTCATGCTTGGCCTGCTTATTTTCAGTTAGCACTAGAGCATGAGGCTTTAGGTTCGATTAAAAGAACAGTGTATTTTGGTGTTAAACAACCAGAGTTAAACTTCAGTTCTTTAGCTGAAAGTCCACCAGGCGGTAACGACAATGGCAATGATGATGGTTCTTTACCAGGCAAACCTTGTCCAGGTGCTACTAATCCAAACTGCTAAAGTCCATTACTTAAAATGATTAAATTAATTTATAAAGCAGCTAAGCCCTATCTTTACCCTAATCTAGCTCGAAGCATGACTAAACGACAGGGAGAGCGGGGTGATTATTATTCAACTCAAGTTTTAAGCCTCGTTCATGCTTTTAAGGCCGGTTGGTATATGCTTGAATTACAAGCTAATGGTTGTTTTGAGCTGGCTCAGCTTGAATTTCGTTTTGAGAATAAGCAAGGCTTGCCTTTTCCTATTCGTGCTAACAAACTGATGAAAAGAATCATCTACTTAGCCAATCCTGCTGGGCAGTTAGAGCTGGATTTTAAAGTGTATGGTGAAGGGCGATTAACTCAGCTGCGTTTAGTGCCAATTAAAGCCAGCTTTGCACAAGACCGTATGTTGCAGCGTTTATTAGCTGATCCTTTGGCGAATCAGGCAAGTTTGCTGAGCAAGCTCAAGCAAAGAGCTGCACTCAAGCATGTTGAACTGAATCAAGTGATATTTGCAGCGTATAATAAATTATTTTGCCAAACGACTGAGGCGGACTATCATTATTGGATTGAAGAACTTGAATTAGACTTAATCAAAAAATTTGAATGTCTTAGTCAAACTAATGATAGTACTTATGTAGAAACAGATTACCAGTGTCTGCTAGCATCTGACTGCACCCTCTATCCAAGTTCCAAAACTCTGCTAATGAAATTTCTAAATCAGCATCCTGAGGCCGTTTTGGTTTATCCTGATCAGGATCTAATTGATGATTATGGAAATCGTTCTAAACCTTGGTTTAAAACCGCATGGAATTATGATTTATTTTTAAGTCAGGATTATATTTCTAGTGGTTTTGTCTGCAAAGCAGCTTGGTATGCAGAACATCAGGCTTTATTTACAAATTTAGGCACGCAGCAAGCCTTAGCCATCTTATTACCAAGCATGACTGCCCAACAAATTCTACATCTGCCTTTGGTTTTAGTCCATCAATTGAGTTCAGCTGCAAATCACGCTGGTTTCGATGTAAACTATGCTTTGGAGCGAGCGCACCTATTAAAATCGAGAATCTTGGGTTTGGAAGCAGTCAAGGCTAATCAAGCAGGCTTAGTGTTTGATTTTAAAATTCCTGAACCTAAGCCTTTAGTGAGTTTAATTATTCCTACGAGAAATAAACTCACTATTCTTAAGCCTTGTGTCATGAGTATTTTAGAAAAAACCAGTTATGAAAATTATGAAATTCTCATTTTAGATAATCAAAGTTCGGATCAGGATATTTTAGCATGGTTTACTGAGATTCAAGCTAATCCTCGAGTCAGAGTGTTAGCGTATAATCATCCTTTTAATTATTCAGCGATTAATAATTTTGGTGTTCAACAAGCCCGAGGTAGCATTATTGGCTTGATTAATAATGATGTTGAGGTTATTGCTGGTGCGTGGTTAAGTGAAATGGTCGCGCATGCCTGTCGTGAAGAGATAGGTTGTGTGGGAGCTAAGCTCTATTATTCAAATGGGCAGATTCAACACGCTGGAGTGATTTTAGGTTTGGGGCATGTCGCTGGGCATGCACATCGTTTTGCAGGGCATGATTCAGCAGGTTATTATCAGCGTCTGCAATTGGTACAAAACTACTCGGCGGTCACTGGGGCTTGCTTGTTGGTTCGGCGTGCACTGTATGAGCAAGTCGGTGGCTTGAATGAGCATGATTTGCCAGTCGCGTATAATGATGTTGATTTTTGTCTGCGGGTGCGTGCCTTAGGGTATCGGAATTTGTGGACACCCCATGCAGAGTTGTATCATCACGAGTCGGTGAGTCGTGGTGAGGATGATACCCCTGAAAAGAAGGCGCGTTTTGACAAAGAGGTGGCTTATATGCGTACCACTTGGTCGAAAGAGCTTGAAGCTGATCCTTGTTATAATCCCAATTTGTCTAGACTACGTGAAGATTTTTCTTTACGTGAAGTTTTCTAATTTAACCGTAATGTTTTTGCTTTGGAGTTCGACTTAGTGGCTCGCCTTCCGCTCGAAAATGCTTATTTATTTGTCCATATTCCCAAAACCGCAGGGACTAGTTTCCGTGATTCTTTAGAAAGGATTTTTGGAGAGGGTCTCTATTGTGATTATGGCCTTGATGAAGCCACCACCAGTCCTGCAGTTATAGAATATATTCATAAAAGAAAGGCCTACCCTGAGTTTGGCGCTTTTTTAGCAGAGCAAAAGCAGTTAATTTGTTTATCTGGACATTATCCGATTAAAAAGTACGGTCCATTTTTTTATAGCAAACATATTATTATGTTTGTGCGTGACCCCATACAAAGAACAATCTCACAATACGAGCATATCCGTAGAGTAGAGGGGGCTACAGAGTCTTTAGAGTCGTTTTGTTCCAAGCCAGCGCACATGAATTTACAAACTAGAAATATAGGGCGTATGCCGTTTAGTTTGATCGGTTTTATAGGTCTACAAGAATTTTATCGAGAGTCTTTGCAATTGCTTAGGTCACAACTGGGTTTGCAAGTTCAAGAATCCTTTCTTAATATCAACGAGCAGCGTCCTGCAGTTAAGTATCAACCGGATAGTGAGTTACTTGCGCTGTTAGAAAAAAATAATGAACAAGATTTAATGTTATATAAAAAATTAAATGCATTATTTAAACAGCGTTATGAATTATTTACTAAAGGTCAGCCCTATATGCATGGCGTGGCTAATGTCCTGAGTAATAACCGTCTGACAGGCTGGGTTTTTAATCCCAGTAGTGAAGAGCCAGTTGAAGTGACTCTGTGGGTAAATGGTAAAGAGCAGGGGCAAGCTTTGGCTAATGATTATCGACATATGTTGCGCGAATGGAATGTTAATCGTCAAGCTTATGTTGGTTTTGAGTTTTCGGTAAAAAATTTATCCACTCATGACCATATTGAGTGTCGAGTGAGTGAAACGAATCAATTGCTACCAACCCTAAACTAACACTAACCGGAATGATCACTTGTTATTGGCTAGCCTGAGTCAGTTTTTAATTTATAGGAAACAGTTTAAGCGCCTGACTAAAGAGTTAAGCTTCAGAAAAAATTGTGAAACGGCGCAGTGTAGATTTTTTTATTTAAAACGCTGGCTATTAAAAGTAGCTAACCTGACTCAGCTAACTCCACAGCAGTTAGTCGCTGCTTTTTATAAGATAACTCAACAGCAAGGTATTGATCAGGCAGATTACCAGTTATGGTTAGCTTGCCAACCGCAGTCAGTATTCAGTGACTCTATGGATACACAGGACTTCATAAGCTTGTTGGGTAAAGGTGATCAATTAAATCCTGAATGCCAAGCCTTAATTGCTAAAACCTTTCATCTACAGCCACAGGTCTTATTAATTTATACGGATCATGATGCATTAGATTCTGCAGGGGTTCGCAGCCGTCCTTGTTTTAAACCGGATTGGAATCCTGATTTATTTTATTCGTTTAATTATTTAGGTAGTTCGGTCTTTGTTCGACGAGCTTGGTATTTAAGTTTGAATTTGCCTGCTGAGCTTGAAATCGAGGCCTTCCTCTGGCAAGTTCTGCCGAGTCTTCAGCCTCAGCAAATTGTTCATCTTCCAATGATTGGTTATCATCGCTGCCAAGCTAATTTAGCTAGCCCAAAGCTTGACTTGTCAATGCTGCAATTAGCTGGTGCAAAGGTTCAAGCCGGTCTGATCGAGCAGAGTAGGCGTTGGCTATTTCCGTTACCTAAGGCTTTACCGCAGGTTTCTTTGATTATTCCGACCAAAGACCAGTTACCCTTGTTAAAAGCCTGTATCCAAAGTATTTTAGAAAAAACTCAATATCCGCACTATGAAATTTTGATCGTTAATAATAATAGTCAAGAACCTGAAACTTTATCATGGCTAGAAAGCATTCAAAAACAAAGCTATAAAATAAAAGTCTTGGTCTATAGCCAAGCATTTAACTATTCAGCTATTAATAATTTTGCTGTCAAAAAAGCGCAAGGCAGTATTATCGGGTTAATCAATAATGATATTGAGGTGATTAATCCCGAATGGCTAACTGAAATGATCAGTCAGGCTTGCCGAGCTGAAATAGGTTGTGTTGGGGCAAAATTATATTATCCTGATGGTCGTATTCAACATGCCGGTGTGATTTTAGGCAGTGGTGGGGGCAGTGGTCATGCCCATCGTTATTATCCTAGAGAGGCTGAGGGTTATCAGGGACGCTTAAAGTTAGTGCAAAATTTTACCGCAGTGACTGGGGCTTGTTTAATAGTACGCAAGCAGCTTTACGAAGCGGTGGGTGGATTAAATGAAATAGATTTGCCGATTGCTTGGAGTGATATTGATTTGTGTTTGAAGATTAAACAATTAGGCTATAGAAATCTCTGGACACCGTATGCAGAGCTTTATCATCATGAGTCAGTGAGTCGTGGTCGAGATAAAAGCAAGGCACAGCGCCGCCGTTATCTTGCTGAAACAGCCTATATGCATCGAACTTGGCAAAGCTTAATGTATCAAGACCCTTGTTATAATCCTAATCTGACTGTGACTGGAGAGGGGTTTGGCTTAGGTTTACCTCTTCATCTTTGTCAAAATTAGATTTTGATGAGCATTTAGTTAAGACTTTATGAGCGCTTAATTAAGATTTAGCTTCTAATGAAATTAATAACTCATCTAATTTTTGTAAGTGGTCTTCCCAGCGATCTGGTAGATAAGCTTGTTTGAGTTGAGGTGGCTCAGATAAAGCGTTCAAAATCGCAGCTTTCCAAGCTAAGCCATCGAGAGGATTTAAATAAAGACTCTGTGTTCTACCACATTCTCTTAATGCAGGTAGATCAGAGCAAATAGCTTTGGTGTTTAATGTCAAGGCTTCCGCCAATGGCATGCCCCAACCTTCGGCAAAACTTGGAAATAATAAAGCTTGAGTATTTTGAATTAAGCTTAGCATTTCTTGATCATTGGCATCTTGAATTTCAATCACGGTTTGTTGCAAAGCAGGTGAGCTATCTAATAAGTGAAAAATGTGTTCGGCTTTCCAGCCACGTTTACCTAAAATGACTAATTTAGGACAATGCTCGCCTAATTCCGCAAACAGTTGCCGCCAAAGATGCAATAGCAATAAATGATTTTTGCGAGCCTCGACCGTACCAATCGTGAGGAAATAAGGTGATTGAGCGAGTGTTGCAAAACGTGAAGGAATAGGCTGTTTAGCTTGCTGAGCTGCTTTGATAAATAGCTCCTCGACACCAATGAATAATACCTGAACTTCAGGTTGTGGGAGTTGATGCTGCTGACAGTAAGCTAAAAGTTTTTGGCGAGAATCTTCGGAATTAGCCAAAATTAACCGCCCAGTAGTGGCCATCGTTTTGAGACGGCGCTGGTGCATAGCCAAGGCATTAGGATGGTTGGTGTATTCAGGAAACTCTATCGGAATCAAATCGTGTAAATAATAGAGCATATCGGCCTGGAGTTGAGTTTTGATTTGCTCATGTAAATCAATATGATGTAGTGTGCCATGCCCACTATGTAGATAAATGGGCGGCTTAGTGGAGTGACTTAAGTGGTGTCGGAGTGCTGGGTCAATCAACAACTGACGTTGTTGGCGAAAGCGGGTGGCTGGCCAGTGGCGAAGATAATCATAGGAGGTATTGATTATTGGCGCTTGTGGCAGCTTAAGGCCTTGTAGCCAACGTTTTTCTAAGGTATTGATTAGGCTGGCTGCTTGTTTAAAGGGGACTAAATAGCTCACATTCTGGCGCTGACGAAGGAAGTAGATCGGGCGTTCCTGCGCTTTTTGTAGAATAAACTGAGCATAATGGAGATCGACACGATCCACTCCCGTAGGACTAGGGCTGGTGCAACGATCTATCAGTCGATGTAAGTTGTAAATAATTGGGCGCAAAGTTGCCATGTCGATGTTTGCCAGATTGAATAGCGGCTGCAGTATACCTTGCAGCCATTGATCAATGAAGGTCTTATCTTTAAAGGTAGGTTTATGCGAGTTCGGGTGGTGAGTTTGTGGGGATAGAGCCGTTTATCAGTTGCTCAGCCAAGCTGAGCCGTCATGTGGGGCTAGAGCAATTGCTGGGCGCGCCTATTCTGTATACCAAGCAGGCCGAGCAGGTCAAAGCTCAAGCGGTTTTAGCTTGGGGACGTAAACCGAGTGCACAAAAAGCTGAACTCTTAGCAGCCCAATTAGCTTTACCCGTCCTGTATTTAGAGGATGGTTTTATCCATTCCCTCGGGCAAGGGGTGTTAGGTGCGCATGCTTTTTCTTTGGTGAGTGATCAGCGAGGTATTTATTATGATGCGACTCAAGCCTCTGATTTGGAAGTACTGCTAGCAGAGGATGCACAGGGGCGACTCAAAGAGCCGAGTTTATTAGAGCGTGCGGCTCAACTGATGCAGCTCATCACTCAGCATAAAGTTTCTAAATATAATAATGCACCCTTAGCGACTCACCCCTTAAATTTGCCCGCAGGTAAAAAAGTGTTAGTCGTTGATCAAACGGCAGGGGACATGTCGCTCAAATACGGCTTAATATCACCGCATAGTGCGGAACAGCTGGCTGAGCAGATGCTCGCGGCGGCTCTAGCGGAACACCCCGATGCTCATATTTTGCTAAAAACCCATCCCGATGTGATCGTCGGTAAAAAGCAAGGTTGCTTCCCTAAGCAATTGCAACACCCCAAAGTTCATTGGGTGAGTCAGGCGATTAACCCGTTAAGTTTGTTAGCAGAGGTCGAGCAGGTCTATGTACTGACTTCGCAATTGGGTTTCGAGGCTTTATTGATGGGGAAACAGGTGACTTGTTTTGGGATACCTTTCTATGCGGGCTGGGGCTTAACGGATGATCGGGCTGAGCCTAGTTTAATGGTGTTTCAGCGGCGTAGTCGCCAGCGCTCAGTCACGGAGGTGTTTGCGGCTGCTTATTTACTGTACTCCCGTTATCTTGATCCTGAGACTGGGATTCGCTGTGAATTAGAACGGGTAGTTGAGTATATTGCCTTACAGAACTATTATGCCGCGCTTAATGCAGGGGCTTGGTATTGCTTTGGCTTTTCGGTTTGGAAGCAAAATTACCTTCGGCGTTTTTTATATGCACCTAATACAGCATTTTATTTTGTTTGGAAAAAACAAGCCGCTCTCCAGCGAGGGTTTAATCAGGCATCACGTTTAGCAGTTTGGGGGGAAAGGGCAGCGACTGAGGTCACTAGCCTCGCAGCAGCGACACAAGTGCCGATTTGGCGAGTAGAGGATGGCTTTATTCGTTCAGTGGGTTTAGGGTCTGATTATAATCCGCCTTTATCCTTAGTGGTCGATCAGCGCGGTATCTATTATGATCCTCAGCAGCCGAGTGATTTAGAGTATTACCTACAAAACAGTGATTTTTCACCTAAATTGCTCAAACGTGCGTCCGTTTTGCGCAACAGACTGTTGCAAAATCGACTCAGTAAGTACAATCTGGGCATAGAGTCGGTAGCGGATGCAATTAAGGCAAACCAAGGTCAGCTGATTATCTTAGTGCCAGGTCAAGTTGAGGATGATGTTTCGATTCGTAAAGGCTGCTTAGACATTGCAGATAATGCTGCTTTGTTAAAAGCGGTGCGTGTAGCTCGACCGGATGCTTATGTGATTTATAAACCACATCCTGATGTAGTCAGTGGTAATCGTAAAGGTAAGGTTGAAGCTTCGCTTCTGAAGCAATACAGTGACTTAGTACTTGAAGATGCAAGTATTCCTGATTGTTTAGATGCAGTCGATGAGGTGCATACCATGACTTCGTTGGTCGGGTTTGAGGGGTTACTACGCGGTAAGCAAGTTGCCTGTTATGGTTTGCCATTTTATGCGGGGTGGGGTTTAACGATGGATCGACATGTGTTATCTAGGCGCAATCGACGGTTGAGTTTGGACGAATTAGTCGCTGCAACCTTAATTTTGTATCCACGCTATCTCAATTGGCAAACAGGGGCTTTCACCACGCCTGAGTATGCTGTTGAACTATTGCACCGCCAATTGCAGGAGCAGGGCGGCAAACAGAAAAATAAAGTTAATTGGTTCTACCGCCAAGCACGGAAAGTGGTGCATGTTTATAACGGGGTTTTCAAGTTCAGGTATTAACCCTGTAGAATGCGCCCTTGGCTTATCCTCCTGATTTTTTAGACTGTGACGATTGTGAGTAATAAAAAGACGAGTTCTCAAACCTGCATGCATGAAAAAATAGCGATTGTAGGTGTAGCTTGCCGCTTACCGGGTGGCATTGCATCTCTAGATGATTATTGGCAGGTTTTAAGTCAAGGGCAAGATGTTGTCACAGAAATTAGCCATGAACGTTTTGGTACTGAATTTTTTCAGCACCCTAACCGCAAAGCAGCGGGTAAAACGGTTACTTTTTCTGCGGGTATTTTAGACGATATTGAGCATTTTGATGCGGCCTTTTTTGGGATTTCACCGCGTGAAGCCGAACAAATGGATCCTCAGCAACGTTTGTTGCTAGAGCTTGCTTGGGAAGCCTTAGAAAATGGTGGGCAAATTCCCGAGCACTTAGCTGGTTCGGATTGTGCGGTTTATGTGGGGATTGCCAGTACCGATTATCTGAATCGACGGGTCGACGATCCTGCCTCGATGGACGCATACACGATGACGGGTAACACCGCTAGTATTGCATCCAATCGTATTTCTTATATTTTTGATTTACATGGTCCGAGTGTCTCCGTTGATACTGCTTGTTCCTCGTCGTTGGTGGCTGTTCATCAGGCTTGCCAAGCAATTCGCAGCGGCGAGGCGAGTATGGCGATTGCAGGTGGTGTCAACATGCTGTTGCATCCGTTTGCATTTGTGGGATTTTCGCAGGCCTCGATGTTGTCAGCACGAGGACGCTGTCGTACCTTTGATGCGAGTGGTGATGGCTATGTCCGTGCTGAAGGGGCTGCGGTTTTATTTTTAAAACCCTTGGCGCAAGCCGAAGCGGACGGTGACCCAATCCATGCAGTGATTTTAAGTTCGGGTATTAATGCCGATGGGAAAACTAATGGCATTACCGTACCTAGCTATAATCAGCAAGGTAAGTTACTGCGTAAGGTTTATAGTGCCGCTGATATTGATGTTAATGATCTGGTTTATCTAGAGGCACATGGTACAGGGACTTCGGTCGGTGATCCGATTGAAACTCGAGCGATTGGTGAGGTTTTAGGTCAAGCACGTCGTCCTGATCATCCCTTATTGATTGGCTCAGCTAAAAGTAATCTAGGTCATTTAGAAACGGCTTCAGGGATGGCGGGCTTATTAAAAGCAGTGTTGACGCTTGAGAAGCAAGCCTTGCCGCCTTCCATTCATATCGAAACGTTTAATCCTAAAATTGACTTTGAAGGCTTGAACTTAAAAGTAGTCACTCAGTTGACGCCCTTAAAACCCACTGAGGGTCGCCAACTGGTTGGGATAAACTCATTTGGGTTTGGGGGTGCGAATGCGCATGTCTTGATTGAGTCCTATCGTCCGGTATTAAAGCCTGCTGTAAGTGTGAACACCTCGTCAGCGTTAGCCCCTTTAATACTCTCAGCACGTAGCCCCGCTGCTTTACAAGCGATGGCGGGTCAATATGCGACTTGGCTGTCTGATGACCGCATTCAGTATCAAGATCTCGCGTGGAGCTTAGCCAAGCATCGTGCGCATTTACCACAAGGCCTAGTTTTAGCCGCCCAAACTCGAGCAGAGGCGATCAGTACGCTGCAGCAGTATGCTGAGGGGAAAAAGAATTTAGCGCATTTAACTGAAGGACGGTTATTAGAAAAAAATACGCCGTTAGCTTTAGTCTTTTCTGGGAATGGCTCGCAGTGGCAGGGTATGGGGGCTGTCTTATTTGAGCAGGATCCTATTTTCCGTGCAGCTATTGAAGAGCTGGACCAACTTTTAAAACCTTATGCCGATTATTCTTTAATTGCCGAGTTACAAGCGAGTCCAGAACAATCACGCTTATCGCTGACTGAAATTGCACAGCCATTATTATTTGCTTTGCAAGTTGGCTTAGTTCGGGTTTTGCAAGCGCAAGGGATCAAGATTCATGCCACGTTGGGTCATAGCGTTGGTGAGGTAGCGGCGGCTTGGGCGGCAGGGGCTTTATCCCTAGAACAAGCGGTGCGGGTTATTTATGAGCGTAGCCAAGCTCAGGCTAAGACACGTGGTCAGGGCAGAATGGCTGCTGCGAGTCTCGGTTTGGAGAAGATGCAAGCCAAATTAAAGGCTTTAGGCTTGGAGGCTCGCGTGGAAATTGCCGGAGTGAATAGTCCTCATGCAGTGACCTTATCCGCAAGTCTCGCTGATCTTGAAACGCTCAAAGCGGTTTTTGAGCAAGATAAGGTATTCTTCCGTATTCTCGACTTAGATTATGCCTTCCATAGTCATTGGATGGACAGTACACAAGCTGACTTGCTAAGCGCTTTAGAGGGTTTGCAGCCACTGAATGCAGATACCGGCATTCAATTTGTCTCTACGGTTTATGGGCGTGTCATGGCTGGTTCTGAATTAAAAGCCGACTATTGGTGGCAGAATATTCGCCAGCCTGTCGCCTTTGAAGCAGGCATGAATCTATTATTAGATAGCGGTGTCAAACTTTTCCTAGAAATAGGCCCCCACCCGATTCTGCGTAGTTATATCAATGAATGCATGAGCGCTAAATCGGTGGAGGGTAGTATTTTAGCGAGTGATCAACGGCAGGCTGAAACGGCGGTTACTGCCAAGCAAGCGGCTTATCGGGCATGGTTAGCGGGTTGTCCGCTTGAGTTAACTCAATTATTGCCAGACGGTGGTCGTTTCATTCCCTTGCTATCTTATCCGTGGCAACGTGAGCGTTATTGGTATCCCTTGACGAATGAAGGCCCTAATCTTGTCAATCGCCAACTTAGCCATCCTTTATTAGGTTATCGCCTCAAAGATGCAGATGCGACTTGGGAAAATCAGCTCGATACAGCCAAGCTCCCTTATTTAGCGGATCATCGAGTGGATGGTGCGGTGATTATACCAGCGGCTGCGTATGTGGAAATGGCCTTAGCCGCCTCAGCCCAATGGCAGCAACAGCAAGCCACCCATAGTTTAGAAAATTTTGAGATTCATGCACCGATTATGTTGGACGAGGGTGCTAGCAAGATGGTGCGCCTAAGGCTACAAACCGCCGATGGTAGTTTCACAATCAGTAGTCGTGATCGTTTAAGTGATACGCCTTGGACGGTGAATGTGGTGGGGCGTTTGACCGGATCGGTCTTAAAAGATGCGCTTGAGGTCGCTCAGCTCGCTCAACCGCCCAACACTCAAGCGGCGATTAGTGCTGAAGTGCATTATCAATTAGCTGAAGCGGTGGGTTTAAGCTATTTAGAGGCGTTTCAAGGGGTTAAGCAAGTTTGGGTCAAGGGTCAAGCCGCTCTTGCTGAGCTAAAGATTCCAGCAAAAATTGAAGCTGGTTTTGCTAAGCATTTATTGCACCCCGCTTTGCTTGATGCTGGCTTCCAAGTTTTAGTGGATATTTTCCAACAGGATATTCAACAAGGGCAGTTTGCTGCACTGATTCCAATTCAAATCGCTAAGCTCAATTTATTTGAGTCGGCAGCGCGCATCACTCATTTACAGATTAAGCTCAAAAAACAAAGCCCCCGCTCGGTGTTGGCTGATTTTATTTTATGGGATGAACAAGGTGCGGTAGTGGCTGAGCTAATCAATTGCCGCTTCCGTGCCGTGCAGTTTGCGCGTCATCAAAAAGCCGAGCCGGAGCTGTATGAGTTTATCAAAGTTCCACAACCTTTAGTTACAGGCCTTGAGTTAGCACCTCAGGTTGAGTTGCAAGCTGTAGTCCAAGTAGCTCAGCAGGCTTTAGCGAGCCAAGAAGCTAATCTGCAGCGCCAAAAGCATTTCACGCAAATAGCGCCTTTATTTGAAGTGTTAGCAACGGCTTTTGCTTGGGAGACTATGGTCAAGCTGTTTGCTGATTCGGTTGAGCCACTTTCCATCCAAGACTTACAAACCTCGCAGAGGATCGTGGAGGCACAACTACCTTTATTACGCCGTTTATTGGCTATCCTTGAAGAAGATGGTCTAGCTGAACAAGAGCAGGGGTACTGGCAATTAGTGGATCAGGCAGACTTGCCCGCTGCTCAGGATATTTGGTTAGCAATTTTGGGTGATTCACCTGCTCATGTTCCCGAGTTAGTCTTATTAGGTCGTTGTGGTGAGCATTTAGTCGAGCTATTGCAGGGTAAGTTAGAGCCAAGCGAACTATTACAGCCCGCTAAAAGTAGTAGTTATGAGCATTGGTTGGCCAGTTCGCCGAGTTTCCGTGCCAGTAATTTAGCGCTGGCAGCGATGGTTAAGCAGTTAGCACGGACTTGGCCTGCTCATCAGCGTTTGCGTATTTTAGAGTTAGCGGGTGATCGTGGTGCTTTAACCGAGTTACTATTACCCGTTTTGTCGAGTGCGCAGGTTGATTATGTCTTTTGTGATGCAGATGCTGGCAAGGTAGCTCAAGCGCAGGATGAGTTTGCGGGCTTTAATGAGTTCTCAGCACGAGTTATTGCGGCTGAGTTCACCAGTGAGCAAGCTCAGGCTTTAGTAGAGCAAGGTCAGTTTGATCTCATTCTCAGTGCGCAAGCGTTAGCAGATTGGGGCGATCTTGAGCAATGGCTACCGCGTCTACAATTATTGGCCAAACCTCAGGCTTTATTGCTATTAGCTCAAGCGCAAACCAGTCGCTTCTTAGATTTAACGCAAGGTTTGCAGCCTGATTGGTGGCTGCCTGTTGATGAGTTCGGTGGCCAAGCTTTTGTGCCACGTCTGCATACGGTGCAGGAATGGCAAGCACTACTGAGCCAGCAACCCTTTAAGCAGATTCAAATTCATTTCGAGCCTCAGGATCAGGAGCAGGCAGCGGGTAGTTTCATCGTGGCAGCCCAGTTTAGTCATGAGGCTGTGCCGCATAAGCCTAAAGTCGCTAACCAGCAGTGGTTAATTTTAGCCGATGAATCAGGCTATTCAGCAGATTTAGCTCATGCCCTCCAAGATAGTTTATTAGGCTATGGTCAACAGGTAGACCTACAAACCGAAGTAGCCTTAGATCTAGATCAAGCAGTTGATCATATTGTTCAGCTACAGGGGCTAGATTTTAGCACAGCAGCGGATTTAATGGCTCTGCAAGAGCAGCGTTGTGTGAGTACCTTAAGTTTGGTACAAGCGTTAGATCAAGCAGCGGTTACCCTCTCGCAGTTATGGTTAGTGACAGCTGGGGCGATGGAAGTAACTCAGCCAGCCCAAGCACCTTTATGGGGTTTGGGGCGGGTGTTGATGAATGAACATCCTGACTTAAATATTAAACTGATCGACTTGCAACAGCTGCCTTCTCCCACGGAGGCCGCTAAACTCTTATTACACGAATATTTATATGCTGAGAGCGAGGATGAAGTTTTAGTCTCTGCTGCTCAGCGCCAAGTACTGCGTTTACATAAAACTCATTTAAGTCTTAAGGCAGCCACTCAGACGACGCTACCTGCCTTGGCGCTCGATTTCACCTCACCTGGGTTATTAAAACATCTATATTGGCGTGAATTACCTGCACAACAGTTAGCAGTGGATGAAATTGAGATCCTGCCTAAAGCAGCAGGTTTGAATTTTCGTGATGTCATGTATGCGATGGGCTTACTCTCGGATGAGGCGGTAGAAAATGGATTCGCGGGCGCTTCTTTGGGGATGGAGTTAGCTGGGGTTGTGACGCGAGTAGGGTCTGCAGTGACTGATTTTAAAGTCGGTGATGCAGTGATTGGTTTTGCTCCAGCCTGTTTTAGTACTCGTGTTATTACGCGCACGACTGCCGTAGCGCATAAGCCTAGCATTTGGACGGATGAGGAAGCAGCGACCATCCCCACGACTTTCTTTACGGTTTATTATGCGCTGCAACATTTAGCCCAACTTGAACCCGGTGAGCGCATTTTAATTCATGGCGCTTCAGGTGGGGTGGGTTTGGCAGCGATTCAATACGCACGCTATCGCGGTGCAGAGGTTTTTGCCACGGCAGGTACGGATGAGAAACGTGATTTTGTGCGCTTGATGGGCGCAGATCATGTCTTAGATTCACGCAGCCTAAAATTTGCTGAAGAGGTACTGCGCCTTAGTCAAGGGCAAGGGGTTGATGTTGTGCTGAACTCTATTTCGGGTGAGGCCATCAATCGCAATCTTAGCATTTTGCGTCCTTTTGGGCGTTTTCTCGAGTTGGGTAAACGCGATTTTTATGAGAATAGCAAAATTGGCTTGCGCCCTTTCCGTAATAATATTGCCTATTTTGGGATTGATGCTGATCAATTACTGATAGAGCGCCCTCGGTTAGCAGGGCGTTTGTTCCAAGAAATGATGGACTTGTTCCAATCCGGTGTGTTGCGTCCTTTACCCCATCGAGTTTTTCCTGCGCAGCGGATTCAAGACGCTTTCCGGTATATGCAGCAGTCACGGCAAATCGGTAAAGTAATCGTATCTTTTGAAAGTGAGTCATTAAAACCGACTTTCCCAAGCCAAATAGTCGCTCGCTTAACACTAAAAGCAGAAGCGAGCTATTTAGTGACCGGTGGTTTAAGTGGTTTTGGCTTAAAGACAGCGGCTTGGTTAGCCGAGAAAGGGGCAAAAACCTTAATTTTATTGAGTCGTAGTGGTCAAGCTCCAGCGGAGGATCAAGCGGCTTTGCTAGCTTTACAAGCCCAAGGTATCCGTTGTGTGAGCTATGCTTGTGATGTGGCGGATCAAGTAGCTTTGGCTAAAGTCCTGACTGAAGTTCAAGCTAAGTTACCTCCCTTAGCGGGCGTGATTCATGCTGCGATGGTTTTGGATGATGTGATTGTGCGGAATATGAGTGCTGCTAGCTTCCGTAAAGTCTTAGCCCCAAAAATGCTAGGTGCATGGAATTTACATCAGCTAACTGCAGGACTGGATTTAGATTTCTTGGTGTTGTATTCATCCGTTACGACTTATTTAGGTAACCCCGGTCAGGCGAATTATGTAGCGGCTAATCTGTTTTTAGAGTCATTAGCACACTATCGGCGTGAGCAAGGACTACCAGCAGTTTATGCTGCTTGGGGGCCGATAGCCGATGCGGGTTATCTCACTCGTAATGAAGCCGTTAAAGATGCTCTTCAAACTCGTTTAGGTGGGGCGGCGCTGACGACCCAACAGGCTTTAGCGGTGTTAGAACAGTTGTTGCAGACCGAACAAACTGGGGTCGCTGTTGTAAATTGGGACTGGGCTGTATTACAGCGAGTCATGCCGAATGCTCGTTCAGCAAAGTTCAGTGAATTGCAGCGTGCGGTCGCCAGTGGGGATGATGCGGATCAAGCCAAAGATATTCATGAAATGATTGCAGGTTTAAGCCCTGAAGCGACGCAGGCTCTGATTACTGAGCTGTTATTAGCTGAGGTAGGGCATATTTTGCGGTTACCAGCGGATAAACTCTCAGCGGATAAATCAGTATTTGATTTAGGCATGGATTCTTTAATGGGGATGGAATTAGTACTCGCGATTGAGGAGCGTTTTAAAGTACGCTTGCCAGTGATGGCACTCACTGAAGGCGCAACGGTGAGTCGAATTGCCGAAAAAATTGTCGCACAGTTAGATCCACAGGCATCGGTTGCTGCACCGACTGAGCAGGAATTGAAACAACAAACGATAGCAGCAGTAGTAAAAAAACATGGCTCAGCGATGACTGAGGCTGAGTTAGCACAATTAGCTGCCCAATTATCGGCAGAAGAGGCGAGGAGTTAAGCCATGACAGGTCGGAATCTATTTGGTCTGAGCGATCAGATTAAAGAACGGCTAGCCAATGAAATGCTAGAGCGACATCGGAAAAAACTCGATAAAATCGCTCAAGAAGGCTATCCCAATAAGAAAAAATTATTCCGCCGTGATGAAATTCCAGAAGCTTTTTATCGTTTTGATCAAATGCCCGGTTATCAACAAATTCGGGTGATTGAGCAAGGTGGTAAGCAATTAGGGATTGATAGCCCTTTCTTCAAAACCCATGATCAAGTTGCCGGCTCGACGACCTTCATTGAGGGTAAAGAGTATATCAATTTTGCCAGCTATAATTATTTAGACCTCTGTGGTCATCCGGTAGTGAATCAAGCGGCGGTGGCTGCGATTCAGTGCTATGGCACGTCAGCCTCAGCCAGTCGGATGGTTTCAGGTGAGCGGGCGGTGCAACAAGAATTAGAACAAGCTTTAGCGGCTGTGTATGAAGTGGATGATTGTGTTGCCTTTGTCAGTGGGCATGCCACTAATGTGACGACCATTGGCTATTTATTTGGCCCACGTGATCTAATTCTGCATGATGCCTTGATTCATAATAGTGCGGTACAAGGTGCGCAACTCTCGGGGGCGAAACGTATTCCTTTCCCTCATAACGATTGGCAAGCCGTCGATGAGATTCTGACCCAACAGCGTAAAGATTTTGAGCGCGTGCTGATTGTGGTGGAAGGTATCTATAGCATGGACGGGGATTTTCCTGATTTACCGCGCTTTATTGAACTGAAACGGCGACATAAAGCTTTCTTGATGGTGGATGAGGCACATTCTCTGGGTATTATGGGCGCGACGGGGCGTGGTATTCGCGAGCATTTCGGTGTCGCGGGTAAAGATGTAGATATTTGGATGGGAACCCTCAGCAAGACCTTATCGGGCTGTGGTGGTTATATTGCTGGGGAAAAAGCCTTAGTGCATCACCTAAGAATATCTGCTCCCGGTTTTCTGTATAGTGTGGGCATGTCGCCACCTTTAGCGGCAGCCTCTACTGCTTCATTGAAGCTGATGCTAGCTGAGCCTGAGCGTGTGCAGCAGCTACAAGCTAATGGGCGCTTATTTTTAGAGCTGTGTCAAAAGCATCACATTGATACTGGTTATAGCGCGGGTTTAGCGGTCGTTCCCGCTATTTTAGGGAGTTCTGCGCGGGCAGGTTTAGTGGCTAATCGAATGTTCGATCGTGGGATTAATGTACAACCGATTTTCTATCCTGCAGTAGAAGAAGGCATGGCGCGGTTACGCTTCTTCATTAGCACCAGTCATACCGCTGAGCAGATTAAATACACAGTGGAAACTCTTGCTGAAGTCATGGCGGCTAAACAATAGTGTCTCCTGCGCGGCGAGTTATTTTTTGCACCTATCCCAGTGCTTATTCGGATCTAGTACTTAAAGAGCTACTGAAAGCTGAAGATCTGGACTTAGTGGGGGTGGTTAGCTCGACGCGCATCTTAAATAAATCTGATAGTCAGTGGCGGGCGAGTCTGCGGCAAATTCAACTATCGGGTTTGCGCTATGCTGCCTATTTATTTGCAATTACGTATCTTTATCGTGGGTTAGCTTGGGTATTTGGTAAGCCTCGATTCAAGCAGCAATTAATGGCTCAGCAGATACCGCTGCTTGAAACCACGGATATTAATTCGACTGCGAGTATCGAGTTTTTAAAGGCTTTGCAACCTGATTTACTCTTATCTGCTCATTTTAATCAATTGCTTAAGTTGGAGGTTTTAGCCCTACCTCAATACGGGTGTTTGAATATTCATCCCTCTTTGCTTCCTGCTTTTAAAGGCGTTGATCCGGCTTTTTATGCTTTGCTTAAGCAAGTTCGAGAAACTGGTGTCACCGTACATAAACAAGACGAGCAATTTGATCATGGAGCAATTTTAGAGCAAAGCAAATTGAGTATTCGTCCACGAGATACATTATTTAGCTTAAATTTAAAATTGTTCAAGCTAGGGGCGATGAGTGCAGTGAGGCAAATTCAACAGTTGACAGCGGAAACAGCAGGCCGTGCGCAAACGTCGGTAGGTGGATATGATTCATGGCCTAATCCGTTGGCGACTAAACAATTTCGTCAGCAACGTCGTTATTTTCGTTGGCGCGAATATCTAGCATTCATTCGTTATACCTAATCACTTAAACCTGCTAAAGCTCAGCTGAGTACTTAAGGGTTTAATGGTGGCCATACACCTGCTAAGGTTAATAGCTCAGTACCTAATTGTTCAATGCTTAAATCGTGCTGCTGAACTAGAGTGTTAACGGCTTGATTATCTTGATTGCTCCACACTAAATAATGACTACGCCCATCCTGATAGTTTAGCGCTTGATAGACCGCTGGTAGGCTCGGTACATGATCTCCATACCAGCACAAGACAGAAGCCTTGGCTTGAGTGGTCAAATAAGTCGTTAAATCCGCCAACATACGATCAGCATTTTTTAAATGTTTCAAATAAACGGTTAGATCATGATGTTGTTTTGGAGGGGGGGTGCAATAAAGCTCGGCTAAATCCGGTTCTGCATAAGACTCTAAGTGTAGAGGGCCGTGATTTTCCATTGTAATCGCAAAGATAAATAGCGGTCGAGAGTCATCTTTTGCATTTAATAAAGCTTGGATTTTAATAGCAACGGCTTGATCACTGATATAAGGCCCTGCAGTTTGCTTAAGATCAAATGCCTGAATATCAATAAATTCATCAAAGCCTAGTAAAGGAAATACGCGGTTACGCTTGAAAAAAAGTGAGTGATTTGGATGTATGCATACACAGCGATAACCTTGGTTTTTTAAATAGCTAACAAGGCTAGGTGAGGGGTCAGTTTGTAGAAATTGATAGGGATTAAAGCGATAGTACTGGAGCTTTTGGTTATTGATACCACTTAAGAAGGCATATTCAGTACGTAAAGTATTCGCGCCCCAAGCTGGTACAGTTAATTTACCGTGTTGTAAAGCGCTTAGTTTAAGAGCATCGAAGTATTGTAATAAGTTAGGCTTAATGGCAGTACTTAGGGGGCGAGGATCAAAAAAAGATTCACTCTGAATAATAATCAGATTAGGTTGAGTCAGCGACTCTTGAGTTGTTCTTGTATAGGGTGATTCAGTCTGAATGATTTGTTTGAGCTGACTTAAATGCTGCTGTTGTCTAGCCTGTAGGTAGTAAATGATTAGGCTATTAAATAACCCGAGGTTTTTGATGTCAGTGTGCGGATCAAAGCTTAGCTTAATCAAGGCAGCTTGTTGAGTGATAACAGCCAGTGAGCCGAGGATTAAGCCGACTAAGAACAAACTAAAACTAAAGCGGGGCAGGCCGAGGCTAGGCTCTAAAATCAGGGCAGTAGCCAACAGTGTTAAGCCGATCACGGTAGCTGCAATCACTAGAGGTAAGTTTAAAAAAGGTAAGAATAATCTTGGATGAGTAAAAACCTGTAAATAAAGATAAATATCAGAAAAAACTAAGGGTTCTGCTAAGGCCTTATATTTAGCTTGATTCACGACTAAAATAATAGCAGCAAGCGCCAAGCTAATCAGACCTGCAAAGTAGGGGCGATAGCTGACAACTAAGACCAAACTGAAGATCAGGGTCACTAAGGCCGCTTGAATCAACCAAACGGTAGGTGTTCTGTTAGCAGGTGCTAATTCGGTGGCAAGGCCATAAGTCTGAGCTTGTTGTATGAGGAAGCCTGTGAGTCCATAAGCGAACAGGAGGCTGAGCATGGCTTGTGAATTAGCGAACTGGTTTGGGAGTACGTGGCCGATTATAGCCAAATAACCCCAAGCAATAAGAAGCCAGCGGAAAAGGCAGCACAGCAACCAACCACATTCCCCAAGTGAGTGGAAAGGGAAAAGCAATCACCGCTTGGTTACGTTTTAAGCCGTTTGCAATCCGAGTGGCTGCTTGCTCAGCAGAAATCATCGTCGGTCGTTTACCAGGAAATTGATCACTCAAATCCGTTTTGACAAAACCGGGGCAGATCACATTCACCTGAACGCCTTCCGCTGCTAGCCAGCCACGCAGGGCTTCTCCCCACGCTTTTACCGCTGCTTTACTCGCACAATAAGCCGGTGTGATTGGCATTCCACGCCAAGCGGCTAACGAGCTAACGATTGCTAGTTGCCCACGTCGGCGTGCACGCATGCGTTCAATTAAGGGGTGTAGGGTATAAATCAGCCCATAAAGATTGGTATCAAGTACCTGTTCAATCGCGTCGATACTTTCACCAGCGCCTTGCGGACTTAACATATGGGTTATCCCCGCATTAGCAATGGCGAGATCAATCGGGTATTGAGTATCAAAATCCTCCAGCCATTGTTTAAGCGCCTGCTTATCGGTCACACTGATACTCGCTATATACACTTTAGCCCCTTGAGCTTGACAGGCTTGGCTGACTTCGGCTAAACGGGCTTGATCGCGCCCGATCAGAGCTAAATAAGTTTCAGGAGCGGCATAATGGCGTGCGAGAGCTGCGCCTAAGCCATTACTAGCGCCTGTAATGAGAATGGTGCGAGTCATAGCGAATTAGCGCTCTTTATAAAGATAACTGGTTTCAGGGAGTTTGCCGCCATAAATCAGCTTGGCAGGTGCAACAATAGGGGTTGGTATCGGTGTCAGTATCGGTGCGGTTTTAGGTGTTTGTGGGGTGATTTGCATGGCCGCTAGACTACCTGCAATGGCTAACTGAATCCCTTTGTACGAATAAAAGTCGCCATTAATTTGGGTTTCTTGAATGACACGTTGGCGGAATTGGCTAAAGAGCGCTTGATCGGCAGGACGGCCTTCTTGCCAAAACCGATCTAAACCCTCTTGAAACGTTAAGCCCGGAATATCAAATAGTGCAGTACCTAAAGCAATAGTCGGTGATCCATGATGCAAGGCTGAAGTACCTGTTGTGCTATTCACGAGCACGGTGCCTTTGGTGTGTTGTAGTAAAGTGGGTAGATGCCCAGTTTCTAAAAATAAGACCCGCTCACTGATGTTTAAGGTTTTAGCGACTTGCCGCACCTTCTTGCTGTGTTTGAGCAGCCCAGTATCCAAAGGATGATTTTTAATAACCAGTACACTATCTGCCGGGGCAAACTTAGCAAATGATGCCATCACAGTCACGATCATCTGCTGAACACTCACAAAAGGGGAATGCACCCGAATTTGTGCATCTGAATCTAATTGCAAGGGCAGTAAATAATAAGCTCGGTTTGAGGCAATCAGCCGCTGAATCTTGGTTTTTTCCCAATGCTCACGCCATAGCTTATTGGTCGGCATCCGCTGAGCCCAGCCGAGATATTCACGATAAGCTTTAAACGGGCGGTGAGTTTGATAATGGGGATAGGCAGGGCTGAAACTGGCATTAGCGAGTCGATAGCAGGCATCATGCCAAGCTCTAGGCAGGAAGTTTTTGCCAATAGGATGCGCAGTTTTTAGTTTTTCAACGGGCTGCTGTTGCCAAAACGCGGGATCTTTACAGAGCAATCGTGAATGACCATTGACGCCATTTTGCTCTAAGGTGATCCAGTCTGGGCGGAAATAGCCTTCTTCGTAAACATGGATGCTTAAGCCTAAGCGTTTGAACAGAGGTAGAGCCTGTAGATGTATAGGACGAGTATCACCAAACAATATGACATCGGTAAAACGATGCTGTTGGTGTTTTTCTTCTAACCATGCGGGGAGTTGTTCTAAAGTGGCACTAAAACGCCAAGTGTTTTTGCTCGGACTAAACCAACGATCACCCCCACAAAAATTGACCCGAAATACTTCGTATCCATTTTCTTGAATCGCTTCCCCTAATTTTCGAAAAAAAGGAGTCGCGACACCCTGTAAGAAAAGAAATTTTCTGGATGTCATTGTAAGTTTTCGGGCATCAATATTTATTTTAGGTAGTTAGAGTATAGGTTATGGGGATATTAAAGATCAACTTTTGTAGCTATTTAACCACAGAAACCTTGCTAAGCTGCCAACAGCTTGGCTGGAGAAATAGCGAGCTTAGTTTGCTTGTGGAGGATTTCCAACAGGATAATGGCTCGCTCTTCCCCATCGTAGCTCATGAAAACTCCATTCAGGCCACGGAAGGGACCTTCTGTCAGAATGACTACATCACCTTGATGGAAGCGATCTAAATCAATCGCCCGCTCGCTGAGCGCCTGCTCATGCTGTTTTAGATTAAGAACCAGTTCGGTCGGCACAATTGCCGTCTGTAGGCCAAAGCGTACAAACTGACTGACACCCTTTGTGGAGCGAATAGGTGCCCAATTATCCGCTAATTCACTCAAGGCAATAAACAGATAGCGGGGAAATAAGGATTCGGTTTTTTTAACGAGTTTGCCTCGCTGCTTGCGCAGGCGCTGAGCCAAGGGACGATAAACTTCGTAACCTTGTTTACTCAGTTCAATTTCTGCCAGTTCATCTTTAAAGGGTTTACTCGTTAGTAAATACCACTGACGTTCAATGGTTTGGGTGAGCGGCATGATCAAAAGTTACCAGAAGATTAATTATTTTTAGGTTAAGGCTCTCAGTTGTTCCCGTCAATTGCTTTTTTTTGTAATTAGTTTACAAATGCGGCCTAGGCTTGAACTGAGGTTTAGGTAGCCAATAAGCCACGGGCTTGTGTCAGTATCTAACGAGAATGAGTCATCAAATAGGAGTATTAAGCCTAATGGAATCAAGCATTTTGCTAGCAGCCGAAGGGCTGTCACGTGATTACAATCATCAACCTGCCGTGGAAAACCTTAATTTACAATTACAAAAAGGAGAGGTGTTAGGTTTGTTAGGACCTAATGGTGCAGGTAAATCGACGACGATGCAGATGCTGACGGGTAATCTTGCGCCCACCACTGGCTCGATTCACATTAATGGAATTGATTTATTGGAAGAGCCACGTCAAGCCAAACGACATTTGGGGTATTTACCGGAGCAGCCGCCTGTTTATCGAGATCTGACGGTGAATGAGTATTTGGAGTATTGCGCCAAACTGCATGGTCTAGGTGGTGCAGTACGGACTCAGGCGATCAGTTTAGCCCGTGAACGTTGCAGTTTAAATGAGGTGCAAAATCGCCTGATCGCTCATTTATCCAAAGGCTACAAGCAGCGAGTCGGAATTGCGCAAGCTATTTTACACAGCCCCGCTGTGGTTATTTTAGATGAGCCAACGGTTGGATTAGATCCTTTACAAATGCGTGAGATTCGCAAGTTGATTCGTGAATTGGGTCAAGAGCATAGTGTCATTCTGTCTACCCATATTTTACCTGAAGTACAGGCAGTCTGTGATCGAGTGCAAATTTTGAATCGGGGGCGCACTGTGTTTAATGATTCACTCAAGGGTATCACCTCTTTAGAGCAGGTGTTCTTTGATTTAGTGTATCAAGATGATCCAGCCTTTGCAGATGAGGGGGGTGATGCATGAAGATGATTTGGATTATCGCCTCTACCGAGTTTCGTCGCCTCTTCATTTCGCCGTTAGCTTGGAGTGTCTTGGCGGTGGTGCAATTTATCTTGGCTTGGGTCTTTTTATTGGGTTTGAATGAGTATGTGACGCAAATCCAACCCGCGATGGTGGGGCGTGAGAATGCACCGGGTTTAAGTGATTTAGTCGTATCGGCTCTCTATCTGTGGGCTGGTGTGATTATGTTGGCGGTCATGCCTGTGCTGACCATGCGCTTATTGGCTGAGGAACGAATGAATCAGACTTTAGCTTTGCTCACGACCGCACCGATTTCGATCAGTCAAATTGTGTTGGGTAAATATGTCGGCTTGCTACTGCTGATCATGACTATGATCGCTATGTTGACACTGATGCCGCTGTCTTTGTCCCTAGGGACAGATTTAGATTGGGGTAAGTTAGCAGCAGCGATATTAGGTTTATTTTTATTGCTGGCTTCCTTTGCAGCCGCAGGTTTATTTCTCTCGTCGTTAACTCGTCAACCCATTATTGCCGCTGTAAGTACCTTTGGCTTGTTATTGTTTTTGATGGTGCTTTATATTTCGGGTAATTCTCAAGGGGCAGGCAGTGAGTTATTTATTTATTTATCTCACTTTGGGCATTTTCTATCCTTTTTAGAAGGCTTATTTGATAGCAGTGATTTAATGTATTACCTGTTGTTTATCATCAGTTTTTTACTGCTGACGATCCGTAAATTAGATAACGAACGTTTGCAAAGGTAACTCCATGAAAATGACTAAAACTGTGCATCGCATCTTGGGTGTACAGAATGCGATTTTTTATCTTTTATTCTTAATTATCTTGGGCTTACTTGGCTTTTTAAGTCGTGAGTTTCATTTTCAAGCAGATTGGACCTATGGGAATCGTAATAGTCTGACAGAAGCTACACGCAGACTGTTAGAGCAGACCGATCAACCCCTTAACTTTGTAGCTTATATCCCTGAGGATGCCATGCTGCAGGAGCAATTGCGGAAGTTAGTCGCTAAGTATCAGCGGGTTAAGCCCGATATTAAGTTGGAGTTCGTCAACCCTGATCTTGAGCCAGTACGTGCCAAACAAGATGGTATCCAGTATGCGGGGCAAATGGTGATTCATTTAGGGGAACGCAGTGAAGTCATCGAGCAAACCACTGAATCAGTCATTGCGAATGCCATTCAACGGATGAGCCGAGGTGCAGAACGGTTAGTGGTGTTTTTGGAAGGGCATGGTGAGCGTGATCCCTTAGCGGAGACCTCGAATGGCTTGTCGCAGTTCATAACAAGTCTAGAGCGCAGTGGTTTTAAGGTGCAGCCACATAATTTGGTACGTACTCAGTCAATTCCAGATAATGCCCGCTTTCTAGTCATTGCTTCACCGCAAAAAGAGTTATTGACGGGTGAAGTGGAGGTGATTAAAAACTACCTTGAGCAAGGTGGGAATCTGTTATGGCTACAAGACCCCGGTGGCTTAAAGGGGTTAAAACCGCTGGCTGATTTGCTGGGTTTAAAAGTAAGTGAAGGTACAGTGCTCGATGCTAATGAACAGCTCCATGCAGTATTAGGGGTTAGTCATCCTGCGGTTGTACCCGTGGTTGATTATGGGCGCTCACCGATTGCTGAGAAGCTGACAGGCTCACAAAGCTTATTTCCATTCTCAACCATGATAGAGCAAAGTCCGGTTGAAAATCAGCAGTCTTTAGTTTGGCAGACTGAGGAATTATTGACGACTCTGCCTAATAGTTGGCTAGAATCTGGCACCATTGATGGTGCAGTGACTTATGAGGAGGATAAAGGCGATGTGTTGGGGCCTATTTCTATTGGATTCACGCTTACTCGCTTATTGGAACAGCCTGAAGAGTCACCGACCACTGAACTTGCTAACGCCAAACAGGAACGGCAACAGCGAGTGGTTGTCATCGGCGATAGTGATTTCTTAATCAATAGTTTTATTGGTCAAGGTGTAAATCTAGAGTTAGCCACGCATATTTTTAACTGGCTCAGTGCCGACGATAAGCTGCTAGCGATTCAAACCAATCGTGCACCCGATACCCAATTTACGCTGAGTGAGACCAGTAGTTTTATCTTAGCGAGTTTCTTCCTGATCGTATTGCCTTTGAGTTTAATCAGTTTGGGGGCGTTGATTTGGTTTAGACGGCGGAGCAGATAACGGATGGCAAGTTTAAGTGTAGCCATGCGCCGTTTTGGCTTAAATTTGGTTTTGCTGGTCATCGTTCTGGGCTTGGCTGGTTTAGTCGGGTGGCAATTACAACAGCGTGCGCAACAAACGCAATCGACTCGGTTGTTGCCATTGACGTTAGCAGACCTCAATTCGATTGTGGTGGAGCGCCAAGACGAGGGGGGCGTGAGTCAGTTAGTGTTGAAACGGGATGGTGAGCAATGGTCTTTGGTTCAGCCTGTGCTTGCAGAGGCTAATCCAATTAAGCTGCGCCAGTTAGTGACTTTATTGGATGAAAAAGTCGAAGCGAGCTATCCCCGCGCAAATAAAGATTTGACCCGTTATGGCCTAGAGCCACGTCAACGAATGATTAGTTTTAATGGCAATGAATTAGTCTTGGGTGACACGAATCCAGTCTCTAATTACCGTTATATTCTGAATGGTGAGCAGATTCAGTTAGTCAATGAGACGATTTATAGTTTATTAACTGAGGCTTGGGTTAATTTTATTTCTCTCCAATTAGTACCCGCCACCTTCCAATTAACAGCGGTACAATTACCGGCAGGTTTTGCTGAGTCGCCACAGCTGGTGTCAGCTTGGAAGACAGCGCAGGCTATCCGTTTAGATGCCTTAGATCCTCAAGCTATTACCCCTGATCTGCAGAAAGTGATTCTTAGCAGTACAACCCAGCAGGGTGTAACTGAGCGCAAAGAGCTGCTGATTCTTAATTTAAAGGATGAATTGGTGCTTGGGGATGTGACTAAGCAAGTCGCTTATGTTTTGCCAATCTCGCAAGCGGCTCAGTTGTTTCCTGCAAAAACAGGCTTAGAGACTGCGCCAAAATAGCGGTTGTTCACGTTGTAAGTGACCTGAATACAACGTAATATTTACAGCTGTTTTCAACCCACCCTGTGCATCTATGGTGTATCTAGGGTTTTAGCTAAGCAATTGCAGTTTACCCTCGAAGTTAGACAAGCTTTGAGTAGGCGGCTTGTTGATTTGAAAATTGGCTCAAACTGATCCAAGCTGCTCTATATACCACCACTGCAAATAATAAGGTAGTCAACATGAAAATCACCAAAGGTCTAGATATACCTATTTCTGGGCAACCAGAACAAAAAATCTATGATCATCCAAAGCCGACTACTCTCGCCGTATTAGGGCGTGATTTCCATGAATTAAAACCTGCACTGCAAGTCAAAGAAGGCGATGTAGTTAAAGCAGGGCAAATTCTGTTTTCACACCGTAAACATGAGGGTGTCAATTTTACAGCCCCTTGCGCAGGCATTGTGAAAGCCATTAATCGTGGTGACAAGCGTGTCTTGATTTCAGTCGTCTTACAAGTCGCAACGGAAGAAGCGTTTGTCGATTTTGGTGCACATAGCCCGGACAAATTAGCTGAGCTAGATGAAGCTACCATCCGCCAAAAATTGCAAGATTCTGGGCAATGGATCAGCTTTCGCACGCGGCCTTATAGTTATGTACCAGAAGCTAATGCTAAACCGGCAGCTATTTTTGTCACGGCGATGGACACTCGTCCTTTGGCCGCTGATCCTAAACTTATTTTGGCTGAATATGCAGAAGCTTTTCAGCAGGGCTTAACGATCCTTGCCCGCTTAAGTCCTATTGTTTATGTCTGCCATGAATCAGGCTATACCCCCCCAAAAATCACGAGTGCGAATGTGATATATAAAGATTTTGCGGGTGTGCATCCAGCAGGCTTACCAGGTACACATATCCACTTTTTAGAGGCAGTCAATGAGCAGCGTTCGGTTTGGCATATCAATTACCAAGATGTAATTGCGATCGGTAAGTTATTCACTACAGGGCACTTGTTTGTTGAGCGTGTGATTGCTTTGGCGGGGCCGGCGGTAAAAAAGCCGCGTCTGATTCGGACTCGTTTAGGCGCGAATACCGATGGTTTGGTGAGTGGTGAGTTAGTCGCAGGCAAGTATCGTGTGATCTCTGGCTCAGTGCTTGGTGGGCATACGGCTAAAGAAGCTGAGGCGTATTTAGGGCGTTATGACCTACAAGTGTCAGCCATTTCTGAGGAGCAAGAGCGGGTATTCTTACATTGGTTGAATCCGTGGCTAGCTCAATACTCAATGTTGAAAGTATTTTTAAAGCCGGGTTTAGATAAACAGCAATTCTCCATGACCAGCACGCAAAATGGTAGTCATCGTGCGATGGTACCCTTAGGTAATTACGAAGCCGTGATGCCTTTAGATATTTTGGCTACTCAATTACTGCGTTCTTTATTAGTGCGCGATACCGTCATGGCTCAACAGCTAGGTGCTTTAGAGTTAGATGAAGAGGATCTAGCCCTTTGCACTTTTGTCTGTCATAGCAAGTATGAATATGGTTCTGCGTTACGCGATTGCTTACGCATGTTGGAAAGAGGGGAATAAGCGATGATAAAAAATTTGCGTAGGTGGCTGGATCAACGTGAACCGGATTTTATGCCCGGCGGGAAATACGAGAAGTATTTTAGCCTCTATGAAATGGTTGATACTTTGCTGTATAGCCCACCGAATCGAACAACGAGCTCACCGCATGTGCGGGATGCTTTAGATTTAAAGCGGGTGATGGGTTATGTGTGGCTGGCGACTTTTCCGGTTATGTTTATGGCCTGTTATAACACCGGTTTGCAAGCGAATTTGGCCTTGCAGTCGATGGGTTTAGAACAAGCCGAAGGTTGGCGCGGTTCTATTCAAAGCTTATTTGGTTTTGATCCGAATAGCTTCTTTGACAATTTCTTTCACGGTCTTTTGTATTTTTTACCCATTTATATGACCACTTTTATTGTAGGTGGGATTGCTGAAGTGATCTTCGCTTTGGTGCGTGGGCATGAAGTGAATGAGGGCTTTTTTGTTACTTCGATTCTTTATACCTTGACCTTGCCACCGGCCACTCCGTTATGGATGGTGGGCGCGGGGATTTTGTTCGGGGTTATCATCGGTAAAGAAGTATTCGGGGGTACGGGGAAGAATTTTATCAATCCAGCACTAGCGGGTCGTGCTTTTTTATTCTTTGCCTATCCTGCGTATATGTCCGGTGATTTGGTTTGGGTCGCGGTTGATGGTTATTCTGGAGCAACGGCTTTATCAGTAGGTGCTGCAAGCGGGATGGCAGGGATCTATGACAGTGGTTTAACTTGGTGGGATGCCTTCATTGGTTTAGAGCCGGGTTCGATTGGTGAAACTTCCGCTTTGGCCATTTTCATCGGTGGTGCTTTTCTACTGTATACGGGGATTGCGAACTGGCGAATTGTCTCGGGTGTGTTATTCGGCATGATTATGACCACGATTTTGCTGAATACGATTGGCAGCGATACCAATCCTATGTTTGCAATGCCTTGGTGGTGGCATTTGGTGTTGGGTGGCTTTGCATTCGGGATGATGTTTATGGCGACTGATCCAGTCACAGCCGCGCATACGAATGCAGGGCGTTGGTGGTTTGGGGTCTTGATCGGCTTTATGGTGATTCTGATTCGTGTGGTCAATCCAGCCTTCCCTGAAGGTATGATGTTAGCCATTTTGTTTGGCAATATGTTTGCTCCGTTGATTGATTATGCGGTGATGAAAGTGAATATTAAGCGCCGTCTGAAGCGTCAACTAGGATCTGCGGAGGTGAAGGCATGAGTGCAATCAGCGAAGTTTTAGCCCTACCGAATGATAGTCGGAAAAAAACCTTTATTGTGGCTTTCGTTTTATGCTTGATCTGTTCAATTGCAGTATCGTCAGCGGCTGTCTTGCTTAAGCCAGTCCAAGACAAAAATAAGCAACTGGATAAACAGCGGAATATAGTCGCCATTGCGGATTTGGCGAAAGATGGTATGTCTGTCGATGAGGCCTTTCAGCAAGTTGAAGCGAAGGTTGTCGATTTGCAAACGGGTGAGTATGTTGATGATATTGACCCTAAGACCTATGACGCACGGGCAGCAGCTGTTGACCCGAAGCAAAATGTGGTGCTGACTAAAGAGCAAGATATTGCTTCGATCAGGCGGCGTGCTAAGTATGCCACTGTGTATTTAGTGAAAGATGCACAAGGTCAGTTAGAAAAAATTATTCTGCCGATTTCTGGCTATGGCTTGTGGTCGACTCTGTATGGTTTTTTAGCCTTACAAGGTGATGCCAATACAGTGGTCGGTTTAGGCTTTTATGAGCATGCAGAAACTCCGGGCTTAGGTGGGGAAGTTGATAACCCCAATTGGAAAGCACAATGGGTGGGCAAAAAGATTTTTGATGAACAAGGTGAGATCGCGATTCGTGTAACCAAAAGCCCGGTTGCTGAGAGTGATCCCCGTGCTGTTTATGATATTGATGCCTTATCCGGCGCTACTTTAACCAGTAATGGTGTGAATAACTTAGTACACTTTTGGGTAGGTCCTGATGGCTTTGGCCCCTATCTACAAAAAATACGTCAAGGAGGTGGAGCATGAATACTGAAACTCGTAAGGTTCTGCTAGGACCTTTATTTGACAATAATCCAATCACTTTACAAATTCTAGGCATTTGTTCAGCGTTAGCTGTGACCAGTTCCATGAATACCGCTTTGTTGATGTCACTCAGTTTAACGCTAGTGACGGCCTTCTCAAATATGTTCATCAGTACGGTGCGTAACCATACTCCAAGCAGTATTCGGATTATTGTGCAGATGACGATTATTGCGTCTTTAGTCATTGTCGTAGATCAAATTTTACGTGCTTATGCCTTTGATACCTCTAAACGCTTGTCGGTATTTGTGGGTTTAATTATTACTAACTGCATCGTGATGGGGCGGGCGGAAGCTTTTGCTATGCAGAATCCTCCGGGGATTAGCTTCCTTGATGGGATTGGGAATGGCTTAGGTTATAGCTTAATTCTGATGTCAGTGGCCTTTGTGCGTGAATTGTTTGGAGCAGGTTCGTTATTTGGTTATCCGCTGATTCCGCTATTAAAAGATGGGGGCTGGTATGTGCCTAATGGTTTATTGTTGTTACCGCCGAGTGCATTTTTCCTGATTGGGATTTTAATTTGGGTGTTACGAACTAAAAAACCAGAACAAAAGGAAGCCGCTGAGTTTAGGATTCATGAGCCTGCCAAAGGGGGGTATCACTAATCATGGAAGGTTTACTGAGTTTATTTGTTAAATCAGTTTTCATTGAAAACATGGCACTCACCTTCTTTTTGGGCATGTGTACGTTTATTGCGATTTCCAAAAAGATAGAAACAGCCATCGGCTTGGGTATTGCGGTGGTGATTGTGCAAGCCATTACGCTGCCCGTGAACAATATCATTCTCAATGTGTTTTTAAAGGAAAACGCTCTGATTGAAGGAGTTGATCTGCGTTTTCTGGGGCTAATTAGTTATATCGCGATTATTGCGGCGATTGTGCAAGTCTTGGAAATGGCAATGGATAAATTTGCACCTGCTTTGCATCAGGCTTTAGGGATTTTCCTGCCCCTGATTACGGTGAACTGTGCAATTTTAGGCGGTACTTTATTTATGGTCGAACGCGATTATACGTTCACAGAAAGTGTCGTGTACGGTTTTGGTAGCGGCTTCAGTTGGATGTTAGCGATCACTGTCCTCGCAGGTGTCCGTGAGCGCTTAAAATACAGTGATGTACCGCAAGGGCTACAGGGCTTGGGTATTATCTTCATCACGGTGGGACTAATGTCGCTCGGCTTTATGTCTTTCTCTGGCATCCAATTATAGGAGCATAAGCATGACTACTATTTTATTAGGCGTAGCCCTGTTTATTTTAATGATCCTAGGCTTGGTGTATGTGATTTTAATGGCACGTCAACGCCTCGTGGCGCAAGGTGATGTGCATATTTTAGTCAATGGGGAAAAAGATTTAGTAGTCAGTCCGGGCGGTAAGCTTTTAGGTGCACTGGCTGATAAAGGCTTATTTATATCCTCTGCTTGTGGTGGTGGTGGGACTTGTGGTCAATGTCGGGTCAAGGTTTTTGAAGGTGGTGGTACTTTATTGCCAACTGAGGAAGGGCATATTAACCGCCGTGAAGCAGCAGCCTGTGAGCGTCTAGCTTGTCAAGTTGCAGTTAAACAGAATATGAAAGTCGAAGTATCGGATGAGGTATTCGGCGTTAAAAAATGGCTGTGTACAGTACGCTCAAATGAAAATTGTGCCACCTTTATTAAAGAGCTGATTTTAGATCTACCTCCGGGTGAGAGTATTCATTTTAAAGCGGGTGGGTATATTCAAATTGAATGCCCTCCTTATGAGCTTCAGTATTCTGAATTTGATATTCCAGAAGAATACCGAGGTGACTGGGACAAATATCAGATGTGGGATATTCGGTCTAAGGTGACTGAGCCAGTGATGCGGGCTTATTCGATGGCCAGTTATCCTGAGGAAGATGAGATCATTATGCTGAATGTGCGGATTGCTTCCCCCCCTCCGGGGAAAAATGTGCCAGCAGGAAAAATGTCTTCGTATATTTTTAATCTGAAGCCGGGTGATCAAGTCACCGTATCAGGACCTTTTGGCGAGTTCTTTGCTAGAGACACGGACAAAGAAATGGTCTTTATCGGTGGTGGTGCGGGTATGGCGCCGATGCGCTCACATATTTATGATCAATTGCGCCGTCTCAAAAGCCAACGCAAAATGACCTTTTGGTATGGGGCGCGTAGTTTGCGTGAAGCTTTTTATGTTGAAGAGTTTGATCAACTAGCGGCAGAGAATCCGAATTTTACTTGGTTTATGGGCTTGTCTGATCCGCTCCCTGAGGATAATTGGACGGGCTATACCGGCTTTATTCACAATGTTTTATATGAAAACTACTTGAAAAATCATCCTGCGCCCGAAGATTGTGAGTATTACCTCTGTGGACCACCAATGATGAATTCTTCGGTCACTAACCTATTGATCAATTTGGGTGTCGAACCAGAAAATATTATGTTCGATGATTTTGGAGGCTAAGCATGATGGTATTTCTAATTGCTTTTGCAGTCTTTCTATTGGCCTTTGCAGCCCTAGCGATTAGTTGGTTTTTTAATAAAGAAACCTTGAAAGGCAGCTGCGGCGGTATTGCTAATTTAATGGGTGAAGATGGCAAACAGTGTGGTTGTAAGAAACCTTGTGAAAAACGCTTAAAGCTTGAACAGGAGGCTCGTGCCGCCCAAACACGTGCTGAGTCACCCATTGATTTTAAAGCTTAAGTTTCATTTTTAGATGCCTGAATTACCCGAGGTTGAAACTACCCGCCGAGGAATCGCGCCCCATTTACTTGGGCAGCGTATCCAACAATTGATTGTGCGCCAGCCTAAATTGCGCTGGCCGGTATCTAGTGAAATTCATCGACTCCAAGGCGCTGTCATTGAAGCTGTTCAGCGCCGTGGAAAGTATTTGTTGTTAGAAACTGTACAGGGGACAGCCTTATTGCATTTAGGGATGTCGGGCAGCCTGCGGATTTGTGCCGCCGATTTAGTGGCCGACAAACATGATCATTTTGATTTAGTCCTCACCAATGCTAAAGCCTTGCGTTTGCGTGATCCACGGCGCTTTGGGGTAGTCTTATGGGCCGGTTGTGGTGAGTTACATCCGCTACTAGCCAATTTAGGGCTTGAACCTCTGACGGATGAATTCACCGCTGAGTATTTATTAGCGCGTGCCGCAAGACGACAAGTCAGTATCAAAGAATTCATTATGAATGCGCATATCGTTGTTGGTGTGGGTAATATCTATGCCAATGAAGCCTTATTTATGGCTAGGATTAATCCGCGCCGGGCGGCAGGGCAACTCAGTTTGCCGGAATTACAACGGCTGGTTGTGGCGATCAAAACCGTGCTCGAGCGGGCGATTGTGCAAGGCGGAACAACTTTACGCGATTTTGTGCGTGAGGATGGGCAGACAGGGTATTTTCAAATTGAGTTACAGGTTTATGGACGAACTCAACAAGTTTGTACTGCCTGTGCTAGTTTGATCCAGCAAATTCGTCAGGGGCAACGCTCAACTTGGTATTGCCCCTATTGTCAGCCGGTCAGCGTTTAAGCTGGAGAATGCGGTTGGCGGTGAGGTGATTTGGTGTCTGCCATCTCAACAATACCGCTGAGGGTCAGTTCACGTAATAATTGACGACGTACACCACGCTCAATGCCAGCATCAATCCCGACGCGATAAAACACATAACTTGGAATACCAATAACGACTAGCCCAATAACAAAATTAATCGCCAGATCCCACATAAGAAGCCCCTTTATTTTTTTATTACTGATTACAGATAAAGATAACGCGACTAGCCTGAACCGCCGATTTACTGCTATTTGACGGTGGTATCTGAGTTTTAAATCGTCGTCTTATTTGATCAGGTTGTGCGGTTTGTGAGACGTTAGTTAGAATTAAGACTTTGTTTTATTTTTTATAAATTACTGTTTTTAAATGAAAAGATTATTTTGTGTAGCCCCCATGCTGGATTGGACGGATCGCCATTGTCGCTATTTTCACCGTTTGCTGACTAAGCAGGCTGTTTTATATACCGAAATGATTACCACGGGGGCAATTTTGCATGGGCAAGCGCAGCGTTACTTAAGCTTTAATCGAGAAGAGCATCCCTTGGCTTTGCAGCTCGGGGGGAGTGAGCCGCAGGAGCTAGCCGCGTGTGCAACAATGGCGGCTGATTTTGGCTACGATGAAGTCAATATCAATGTGGGTTGCCCGAGTGAACGAGTCCAAAAAGGCGCTTTTGGTGCTTGTCTGATGGCTGAACCGCTATTAATCGCGGATTGTGTCGCAACTATGCAGGCCAAGGTCGCTATTCCAATCACCGTTAAACATCGGATTGGGATTGATGATCAAGACGATTATGGTGGTTTGTATGATTTTATTAGCACCGTGGCCGCAGCGGGTTGTAAAACTTTTATTGTCCATGCCCGCAAAGCTTGGTTGAAAGGCTTAAGCCCAAAAGAGAATCGTGAACTTCCACCGCTGCGCTATGAGTTGGTGTATCAAATGAAGCAGGCCTTTCCTGATTTGGAAATTATTATCAATGGGGGCATTACTTCCTTAAGTGCTTGCCAAACGCATCTCCAGCAAGTGGATGGCGTTATGGTGGGGCGTGAAGCCTATCACAATCCGTGGCTATTAGCAGAAGTAGACCAAGCAATTTATGGCAGTATACCTACCGCTGTGGATCGTTATGCCGTGCTAGAGGATTTTTTGATTTATATTGAACAGCAAGAGGCACAAGGTGTACGTGTAAGTTATATGGGGCGGCCTATTTTAGGTTTATTTCAAGGTTTACCAGGAGCAAGGCAATGGCGGCGCTATCTAAGTGAGCAGATGCATCAGCCCAACGCTGATGCACAAATCTTTAAACAAGCTGCAAAAAAAGTGCTTGACGCCCAACCCCGTTTTTTGTGAGAATACGCGCCTCGGCTGTTCCCCGATAGCTCAGTTGGTAGAGCACATGACTGTTAATCATTAGGTCACTGGTTCGAGCCCAGTTCGGGGAGCCACTTATTTAAAAGGCTGCATTATTTAATGCGGCCTTTTTTATTTTAATTCTTTTTAGCTTGAAGAGAAGCTTAGTCAGCTCAGCAAACTAAACTCATCAACCGCTATTAACATTAACGTTGGGCTTTTTTCTCTTCATGTTCCTTGAGCGTGCGATTTGCATGCTCGCGCTCTGTCTGACTCACTTCGCCTAAGGTTTCACCGACTAAGGTATAGCGCTGCTGACCATCAATCACCGCTTGTAAATATTTACCATGATTACAGTGCATGCGTAATAAGCGTTGTACAACGCGCTTAGAGGCCGGTGGTTGGTTTTGATCCATCAGCTGATAAAGATCAGCTTCAACCCCTAAGGCTAAAGGTTTATAACTGAGCCATACCTCAAAGCGCTCTGCTAAGAAACGATCCATCGCTTTAGCTTGAGTTTCAGAAGGACTAGGTTCTACTGGTTTATTCGCTTTAGGTCGGGCATCTTTTGGCTGAGAAGTTTTATGTTTGGTAGAACCCAATTTACCTTGGTGATTGAAGGAAGGCTTATTCGATTTTACTTCTTCGTGGCGAATGATAATGCGTTTACCTAAGATCCGTGTTTCACGTGTCATAGGTTCAACACCCGTAGTGGTTAACGAGCTAGGTGCTGATTCGGTAACCGATTCAGGGGGAAGCTTACGCTTTAGGGTTAAGGTTTTTCGCGGCGTGTCAGTCATAATCTGTTATTCGTGGGCTTCAAAAGTGAGTGGGAACTATTCAAAATAAGTACTACACAGTTTAACTCTGCTATTAAGCGTTTTTCTATAGTTAAACTCACTCAATACTAAACAAAAAACCCCGCAAGGGCGGGGTTTTTGTGTTGAATTTGGCGGAGAGAGCGGGATTCGAACCCGCGATAAGCTATTAACCTATACACACTTTCCAGGCGTGCTCCTTCAACCACTCGGACACCTCTCCAGTAGGGGCAGAATCGTACTCTAGTCAAAATACTTTGTAAACTGCCTTCCTAGCTTTGGGCAACCCTAGCTATGGGTCAAATTTAAGTCTTAGGCAGGTATCTTCCGACGCTTGCCGAACAAAAATAGACCAAGAATCACCGCTAATAAGCCTAAAGGACCAAACACAGGGACCACTTGAGCATTCAAAGGATCGGGATCTTCACTATCGGAGACGCCATCACCATCAGTATCTGGATTATTCGGATTGGTACCTAAGGCTGCTTCTTCCGTATCGCTAAGGCCGTCCCCATCACTATCAACACCGGGAACATTTTTCACACAGAAGGTCGCAGCGGCGAAGGCTTCACCACAGGCGCTACCGCTACTGATCGCTGCTAGATTGGAGTTTCCATCCAGCATGCGTCCATTATTCGGGCCGAAGGTATCGCCTTTTTTGATGGTATACAGGCCGACTTGGGTACCTACTAAGGTTTCAGAGATAGCACAGTCGATTGCAGTATTTTTTGGATACTGGAATTGACCGACTTGACCATGACTTAACTCAAATGCATAGATACTACCGTTAGCACAGGTGACACTGAGTGCAAAAGGCGCTGCATCGGTATCTGCCCCTGCTCGTATTGGTACGAGTTTAGTGACATTAAAGGTATTGACTCCTGTAGGTACATACTCTAGCAACACATAGAAGGTTCTAGGGCTAAGATCAGTTCCGAGTAATTGTGCGCCATTGTCTTGGGTCTGAGTCGCCGCGACATTGCCGACCATCCGCCCATTATCGAGGTTGGTTGTATCGCCTTTTTTCACAATAAACACGGCTTGTTGGGCAGCGGTCAGCTCTGGAATAACTTCACAATCCATGCTGCTGCCGCCGGTGTAGTTAAAGCTGCCTACGTCTACTATCCCGCCTGTCGAGCGAGTGACCGTGGTAGTCGTTAAGCCGGTACCGCTTTGGCAAACTACTTTGACTGGAAAATCAGCTAGAGCAGCAGGAACAGGCGTACTGGCAATCAGCCCGAGTTTGACATTGAACGTAGCGCTGTCATAAGTGTTGGTGAAACCCACATTAACAATATCATCAGGGTCGCCTAAATTGCTAAAACTTGCACGCTCCAGCGTGACAACATTACCATTACCACTAGAGCCGCTCCGGTCGTCGCTGGTCCAACTGGGTGTGAAGTTGGGTACGATAGTCTCAGTGATGGTACAATTGGTGGTGTCACCTGCAGCACCATTGATCTTCACCGTCTGAGAGCCACCCGCACTGAGCGTGAAAGAGCTGATATCTGGCGTTAAAGCCGCATTACATGAAACCGCAAAACTCTGTACACGACAAAACATTTAACCCATTGATTTAGTGAGTTGACTACCTATAAAGATGAAAGTCCATCGCCCCTATGTTTTACTCTCTAGTTACCACACAGGAGAGCGAAATGGATCTGAGCGATGGACTGAGAGACAGTTTAAAAGCCTATTTAGGTTGGGGCAAGCCCCGTCTGGATTGTTTTGTATCAATGCTGCTGGCGCTGCTGAATGCGCGTCAAATGAATCTGAGCTTGTTGGCCGTGCATATAGACAGCGATACAGAAATTGCCTCTCGCTATCGACGGATGCAACGTTTTTTTAGCCAAGTG
>NZ_FUYB01000013.1 GCF_900167255.1 Thiothrix eikelboomii | reverse complement strand
CCCATACTCCACGGACTAAAACTCGAACCGCCCGGCATACCGCCCATACTCCACGGACTAAAACTCGAGCCGCCCGGCATACCGCCCATACCCCACGGACTAAAACTCGAACTGCCCGGCATACCGCCCATACTCCAAGGGCTAAAACTCGAACCTATACTATTAAATGGCATACTATTGCTAGCAGCTGCCAACGGCATGCTTAGGCTTAGCAGCGAAACAGCCAAGGTAGCGGGTCTAATTGCTAGTCGCGTCATTGAGCTACAAGCTCCTCCGTGTTACACGATTTCATTCAGCTAACATCGCTATCTTACTATGAAAGTCGCTAGTTTTTTTAAAATCATACAATTCTGTCAGATGACTTTGCCACCCAAACTATTTGAAGCGCGAAATTTTATGGTGCAAAAGATAAAAAATAGGAGGACTGCTTGGTAAAAATAGAAAAAATCGCATAATGCTTTTATAGTAAACTTATCTAGAACCTAAAAAAGGTAGACTCGATGAACCTAAGCAAACACATTGTCATTATTTTACTTCATCGAATTGACACAGACTAATTTGATTTTCCACAGATAACCATTGCCTTACTTCACCATAAGCATTTCACTAACTGAACAGGGCCAAAGCTCTAGAGTTTCAAACTCAAACGCGGCACTGCTGCCAACAACTTTTTAGTATAATCCTGCTGCGGTGAACCACACACGGCAGCGGTTGGCCCTAATTCAACGATCCGCCCTTTATACATCACCACTGTTTGATCACTCAAATACTCCACTACACCAATATTGTGCGTGATAAATAACAGAGTTAAATCACGTTCTGCCCGCAAATCCAACAGCAGTTGCAAGATTTCCGCTTGTACGGATACATCTAAAGCGCTGGTGATTTCATCACAGACGACAAACTCTGGATTCAAAACCAAAGCACGGGCTAAGCCAATTCGCTGGCGTTGTCCGCCTGAAAATTCATGCGGATAGCGCCATAAATGCTCAGGTTTTAACTGCATACGCTCTAAGGCTTGTCCTGCTAACACTAAGCGCTCTTCGTGACTACGACCGATGCCATGTATTTTCATGGGTTCGGTGAGCGTAGTTTCGATTAACAGCCGTGGATTTAAAGACGATTGGGGGTCTTGAAATACCATCTGCATTTTTGCTCGCCACGGACGCATTTCACGAGCGGATAAACCGACTAACTCTGAACCTTGCAACTTAATACTGCCCGAAGTTGGTTTTTCCAGCTGCAAAATCGCCCGACCCAAAGTGGTTTTTCCGCAGCCCGATTCGCCCACTAAAGCGACAATCTGGCCTTTAGCAATATCAAGGCTGACATCATCGACCGCTTTATTGTGATCCACCACATGGCGGAATACACCCTTCTTAATCGGAAACCATACATTCACATGCCGCAATTGCACTAAGGGCTCAGCAATTAAATGCTTTTCAGACAAGGGTTTAGCTAAATTTGGGTTTTTATGGCGAGCTAAATTTTCGGGTACTGCCTCAAGCAACTGATGCGTATAAGGATGCTGAGGTCGGTTTAACACCTGCTCCACTAACCCCACCTCAACCAATTTACCGCGTTGCATCACACCGACTTGATGCGCCATTTGAGCGACCACCCCAAAATCATGGGTGATAAATAGCATACTCATGCCCGTCGTTGTTTGCAGGTGACGCATCAGGCGCAAAATTTCAGCCTGCACGGTTACATCTAAAGCCGTGGTCGGTTCGTCGGCAATCAACAGCTCCGGCTCACACGCCAAAGCCATTGCAATCATCACACGCTGACGCTGCCCACCGGATAGTTGATGCGGAAAATCCTGCATCCGCGCCCGACTATTTGGCATTTGCACTTGCTCAAGCGCTTGAATCGCCCGCTCTTGGGCGGCTTCTGCAGTCATTTCAGGATGATGAAGCTGCAAAGCTTCCATGATTTGATCACCAATCGTAAACACCGGAT
Source organism: Thiothrix eikelboomii (assembly GCF_900167255.1). Taxonomy (GTDB): domain Bacteria; phylum Pseudomonadota; class Gammaproteobacteria; order Thiotrichales; family Thiotrichaceae; genus Thiolinea; species Thiolinea eikelboomii. The sequence continues at coordinate 109,960 of NZ_FUYB01000013.1, read as the reverse complement.
TGAGCGAAGTCATCGGCTCTTGAAAGATCATCGCGATTTGTGAACCACGAATACTCCGTAACGAAGCCTCATCCACCTGAAGCAAGTCTTGATGATTAAACAGAATCTTACCGCTAGGATGCGAAGCAATACCATAAGGTAGCAAGCGGATCACGGATAAAGCTGTAATAGATTTACCACTGCCCGACTCACCCACTAAGCAAAAGGTTTCGCCTTTATTAATCGTAAAGCTCACCCCATCGACGGCTTTGACCAGTTCAGTACCATTATTTAAGTAAGTCGACAGATTACTGATCGCTAATAAAGAGGCTGGCATTATTGCACTCCAGCAGCACGCGAAAGATTCGGGTCAATCGCATCGCGGAAAGCCTCACCGATGAGCGTATAAGCAAACACTGTTAAGAAAATCGCTCCACCGGGGAAAACAGCCATCCACCAATTAAAATTAGCGGAAGTAACCGATTGATTGAGCATTTGCCCCCAAGACGGATCATCCACTAAGCCTAGACCTAAAAAACTTAAAGTCGCTTCCGCTAAAATCGCCGATGCGACACCAAAACTGGCCGCAACCAACAAGGGGGCAACCCCATTCGGCAACATGTGGCGGAATAAAATTGAGCGTAAGGGTAAGCCTGCTGCCACGGCCGCTTGCACATAATCTTGGCGACGTAACTTCAGAAACTCTGCCCGAATATAACGCGCATAACCTGACCAACTGGTTACACCAATAATCACCATCATCATGTAGAGACTACTACCAAAAAAGGCAACAAACGTCAGCAATAAAAACAAGGTAGGAATCGCCTCAAAAATCTCTACCAAGCGCATCCCTAGCATATCGACGATACCTGAAAAATACCCCATAAAACCGCCGATAATAATGCCTAAAATCATCGAGATACTGGTCGCAACAATGCCAATGCTTAAAGCAATCCGTGAGGCATGAATCATCCGACTCAAGACATCTGCGCCATTCTCTTCGGTACCCATTAAATGGATACGCGCTTGCTGATCCGCCTCAGCTGCCAAGGGAGCTTCTAAGCCTGTGCCACCATAGCTACGTAAATAATCTTGCGGTGCATACGGAATCGGTGGCATCACTCGCCAATCGACTTCGGTATAGGCCGCTGTACGAAAATTATCGTAAATAACCAATTGGGGCGGCTTTAAATAAAGATTGGCTAAGACCACCACCGCTGCTAGTACTGCAACCACCAAGGCTAAATTAACCCGGAACTTAAACTTAATAGGAATAACCCAAAGCAAGATAATCGTAAAAAAGGCCGCTAATACAGCGACATCCTCAGTCCTTAAATAACGCAGAATCGGAAAAGATATTTCCCCCTCTTTGCTCATCATCAGCGGCATACTATTGGCTAAGAAAGGCGCAAAGACCGCACAAATTACCAGCGTACCAATCCAAAATAAAGCAAAGCTTACCCCAGGGCCATTCAGGGTTTTACGCAATAAGCGTCGTGATAAATGTTCTTGGCTAATCTGCTGCTTAGTCATAAGTTACACGGGGGTCAACCAAGGTATAAAGAAAATCAGCGATCAAATAACCGATTAAAGTTAAGAAGCCACTAATCCAAGTAATCGACAAAACCAGTTCACGATCCCGGCTTTTCACCGCTTCAATCGCTAACTGCCCCATCCCATTGATACTAAAAATATTTTCAACGATTAATGAGCCAGCTAATAAGCTAGGTAATAAACCCGCAATAATGGTAATCAGGGGTAATAAACTATTACGGAATACATGCTTCCAAAGAACTGTGCTTTCATCTAAACCCTTCGCACGGGCAGTACGGGCATAATCAGCATTCAGATTTTCCAACAGTGAAGAGCGAATAATTTTAGCTAAAGCAGCGGAAGCACCTAAAGATAGGCAAAGCACTGGCAACACTAAATGCCAAACACGATCAAATAAAAAGCCGCGCACAAAACCTTCATGGATAAATTGGAAGGCAAATAAAATACCTAGGCTTGCCCCAAATACACCTAAACCGATCACACGAAACGGTTTATAATCCATCCAGCCGATGCCCGCTAAGATAACCGCCCCTAACACTGGCAAAACCATCCACGCAAATAATGAGAAACTCGCATGTGCTTGTGCCATCCATACGCCCGCCACTAGCCCAAAAACACCCGCCAGAAAAGCCCGTAATTTACGCTCTTGCCAGCGACTGAGCCAAACAAATAGCGATGTACCGAATAGCATGCCTAAAAACAGTTTGCCTAGATCCCAAAGTGAACCCCAATGTGGCATAAATGGCATATCTTGAGCGGCTCGGCTACCTATCCCTGCGGTCGGAAACCACTGCCAATGTTGAATGCTAGAAAAAAATCCCAGTAAAAGCACGCCCAGCAACATAGTAGGAATTGACCAAAGCGCTAACATCACCATACTGGAACTGACATCAAAACCACTGCCGCGCTCGGTAGCTGACTTCACCCCAATCGCAATCGCAACAATATAAATAATGGGGATGGTGATGATATTGAGTAATAAGGTAATAGGAATACGCTCGCCGAGAATTTCACTCACAGGGCGGCCATAATGAAAGCTGTCACCTAGGTCCATCCCCTTAGTCAAAGAAAACCCCGTATATTTGCCGTTCTCATCCTGCTGAAAGCCAATCGGTGACACATTGTTCAACCAACGCAAATACTGCACCGGAGCAGGCTGATCAAGGCCATAGCGCTTATTATAATAGTCAAGGAGTGCTTTGCGCTCTTCGGGCTTCATATTACCATCGGTCAAACTCTGTGCACTGATTCCCCCCGGCGAAAGCGCCATCACTGAAAAGACGACGATGGTAATTCCAAGCAAAGTGGGAATCATCAGCAATAAGCGGCGCAGCAAATACGTCAGCATTTAAACACTCCTGTTATTGCTGATATTTTTGCTGATGAGCAGGTACATAATTTTCCATTGGCAAGAAGCCACGATTCAGCCCCAGTTTCGTCATTTGTAGATTCTGAATCCGTTTATCTACAAACAATAAAGACTGACGACGCATTAAAAAGGTATAAGGTTGATCCTCATACATCAGTCGTTCGGCTTGTTGCCACAGTGGCAGACGTTTGGACTCATCGACCGTCCGCCGTGCTTCATCAATCAGTTTATCCAGCTCGGGGTTCGCATAAGCAATGAAGTTATCGCCATTATCTTTAATTTGCGAGCTATGAAACATTTGGAAAATATCGGTCTCAATACCACTGGTCCAACCTAAAGTAATCGCATCGAAATTACGCTTTTCCATCGCTTCTTGCATAATCGGCCATTCTTGTGGAAAAGGTTCTAGCTTAATCCCCGCACGAGCGTAAATATCTTTGAGCAAGAGCACCATACGAGTGGTATCTTGGTTAGATTCAAAATAAGTCAATTTAAATTGAAAGGGTTTACCCTCGGCATCTTCTAAGACACCATCTCCGTTTTTGTCTGCATAGCCCACCTCTTTGAGTAAAGCTTGGGCTTTTTCCAAATTAAATGCCCACGGCTGCAAACTCGGATCATGTTGTTTACTGCGTGGATTGAAGGGGCTAACTGCAGGCTCTGCATAATTTAAGTGCACATCTTTAATAATGCGCTGCACATCGGTGAGATAAGTCAGGGCTTGACGCACACGCTTATCCGCAAACCGTGTTGGTTTGCCATCGCGCTGCTGATTCCAAGCAATATAGCTATAACCGACCACAGGAGGCATGTACTCAAAGTTTTGGCTTTTGCCCATGATCTGCTCATCGACTTTCAATTTGCCGTATTCAGCAGGACGTGCACCATAAGCATCCAGCTCCCCATTGCGATAGGTCGTCAGACGTGCACTTTCATTCTGGATCACTTTCCACAAGATACGGTTATAGGAAGGTTGGACATCACCCCAATAACGTTCATTGCGTACTAACTCGACATTACCTTGATCGGGTGTCCAAGTTTTAGGGTTGGCTAAACGATAAGGGCCACTACCTAACAATAAACCTTTGGATTGATTAAACTCTTGTGGCTTTTTGAGATAAGGCTCATAGAAATGAGCGGGTAAAATCGCCATTCCCCCTGCCAAAGGCAAAGCTTCAAAATAAGGCTCTTTGAATGTGAAAACGACCTCATAATCATTTTTAGCCTCCACCGAAGCAATTCGTCCATACACTGAGCGCTCCCCCGGTGCTTCAATAGCTTCATTCATCATGAAATTAAACGTAAACACTAAATCTTTAGCCGTCAGTGGCACACCATCCGAGAAGCTCACATCCTCACGCATTTGAAAGGTAAAGCTGAGACCATCTTCACTCACCTGCCATGATTTTGCGATCAAACCTTCCCAAGCTAAGGTATCAGGATTACGACTCAGCAGGCTTTCTAAAACATAGCTTTGTACATCCGCTGCATCTGCGTCACCCGAAACTAGAGGCGTTACCGTTTTGAGATTACCCCCTAAAGCATTCACACTCCAATCACCTTGGGCATAATCAGGCTGCTGGCTCGCGGCTAAAGCACGTTGGAAAGCGGTACTGACGCCTCCAGCCTGCTGTGTAGAGCCTTTAGCTGTTTGTGCCGTCGGTGTCAAAGCCCCTGAGGCAGCGGTGGTTCGTAAGCTGCGCATCTCTTGGGTTTGCTGAGCTAGAGAGGACTCCATCTGTGCCAACTTCGTCCATTGCCGATCGACTTGGTACATCAGCAACAAGAGTAAAGCGACCAAAATGATCAGGATGGAATAAAGAAGCCAGTCGCGGGTGATGAATCTTTTTTGCATGTTCTTCTGTATACTGACGCGATTAATTCAATCAAGCATAACACCAACCCAAGCTAGCATGCATCACTGTTGCAACGACTTGGAATTAAAAGTGTATGCGAGTTTCTAAGGAGTCACTATGGGTTTTCTCACTGGCAAGCGCGCCCTAATCACTGGCATTGCAAGCAATCGCTCGATTGCCTATGGCATTGCTCAAGCCATGCATCGTGAGGGTGCTGAATTAGCACTCACTTATCAAAACGACAAATTAAAACCTCGAGTTGAGAAATTCGCGGCAGAATTCGGCTCTTCCATCGTGCTCCCTTGTGACGTAGGTTCTGACAGCGAAATTGAGGCGACGTTCAAACAATTAGCTGAACATTGGGAGGGTTTCGATATTTTAGTGCATGCGATTGCTTTCGCGCCGAAAGAACAACTCGAAGGCAGCATTGTCGATAATACTACCCGTGAAGGCGCACAAATCGCCCATGACATTAGCGCCTATAGCTTTTTAGCAATGGCAAAATATGCACGGCCAATGATGACAGGTCGCCAAAGCGCGATGCTGACTTTAAGTTATTTAGGCGCGATTGCCGCGATCCCGAACTACAACGTGATGGGGATGGCAAAAGCGAGCTTAGAAGCAGGTGTGCGCTTTATGGCCGCTGATCTTGGTCCTGCTGGTATTCGGGTGAATGCTATTTCTGCAGGACCCATTCGTACTTTAGCTGCCTCTGGCATTACCGGCTTCCGTAAAATGCTGGATCATTTTGAGCAACATGCACCGCTGCGCCGTAATGTGACGATTGAAGAAGTCGGCAATGCGGCCGCCTTCCTCTGTTCTGATTTAGCCTCAGGCATCACGGGAGAGATTACCTATGTCGATGGTGGTTGGAATATTCTCGGTATGTCGGGCATGCCGACTGAATAAACTGCCCTATTCATCTGCTATGAACCTATTCGCCATTAGACTGGGTGAATAGGTAGCCAGCTCAGGCTGGTATATTCAACTCTAATCAGCAGCGAACGGTATGACTATTGAACCCAATAACGATTATAACCCTAGCCCCAAATACAGTCGCCGTCATCAACTCGAACAAATCCTACCCCGCCTTTCGCGTGAGCAGCTTGAACACTTCCTGTTAGAAACGGCTCTGCGTGATCTTGAGTTACGCGAAACCTTATTGATTCATTTTGGCGAATATCTGAATACCAGCGATCCTGAAGAAGCCAAATATCGTGCAACCCTACAACGGATGATCGCACGCCATCAAAACACCACGGGCTTTATTAATCTGGAAAGTGCTCAAAAACTTTCCGACATGTTGGAGTCGTTGTTGGAATCGGCTCGACAAGCCACTACGCCGCCCAGTAAAACCATTGATTTATGCATGGCGATGATTGGTATCATGCCAACTTTAGGTGAACACTTAGATGATTCCGAAGGGCATATTTATCGACTGATGCGAATTACCTGTGTAGTGCTTTGGGAATGCTTTAGCATTTTGCCAGCGGACAATCAGGCCGTGGTCTTCAATCGTTTATTAACTGAATATGCTAATCCAGTTTATCTCGATTTAGACTTAGATAGCTTTATGCTAGCACTGTTAAAAGATCTCGCTAAACATAACCGCGAATGGCAAAGAGCCTGCCTACATCAACAAGATCAACTGCTTAAAGAAGTGAAAGATGATAAATGGCGGAAGAATTATCTGTTAGAGCAGTTGAATGATTTATTGGGGACTTGGCATAAGAAATAGACCTCCTGCAAAAGCCGCTATACAAATCCGTCAATTCGGATAGTGATTATGAAGGTGCTTATGCAACTGTCTTTAACAAAGCCAGCAGCGTGTCTAATCCAGCAACTTATCGGCGCGTACTTTCTGCTGCTCGCTGGCGTAGTGCGCCGGAGTGACCTTGCCATAGAGGTCTTTAACCCTCGCCACACTGCCAACGACTCCCGGTTTTTCAGTAAATGACATAATCAGCAGCAAGCGATCTGTATCACCGGTATTGGCTGTCACCTGATGCAGTGAAAACCGACCCAAAAAGAACTGCAGATCACCTTCGCGTAAATCCAGCCGTTTAATACGACTCCGGTCACCATCCAGTACCTTTTGTACCTCAGCGTAGCACTCGTCCTCCGGGCTGCGTAAGTCGGGTACATACTCAAAATAGCCACCGGACTGCGCTGCTTTCAGAAGCAGGGTGATGGTGAATTCATTGGTATCAAAATGCCAGTTAAATTGCTGTCCCGGCCTGCCAACATTAACGATCATGCTAGAAACCGGATCTTCATAAAGATACAACGCCTCCTTGCCCAGACAAGTTGCCAGAAAGTCTTTCAGTGGCTCCCAGAAATACAGGCGGTGGGCAGCGGTTTCCTCACCAAACAAATCAGTGGTAATAAAGCCATTAGTGCGTGGCAGAAAGCGGTTGCACGGATGATCCGATGGCAGGCTGGCATCACCCTCATTCAGATAGACATTGCAATCTTTTTTCTGGGAATAATAGGCTTGGGGGCTACGCTCCTCCGCCTCTTTGAGTAAAGCCCGCAAACCCTCGGGACTGAGGAAATCACGAACTACCGCACAACCATCCTCAGCCAACCCGACCTGAATTTGTCGAATGATGGCCTGAGTGGCCTGATCCTGTGGCTGATCAATGGGATATTGCGTGTAGTTGATTAATTCAGCAGGTGATAATTCGGTATCCCCAGCATTAGTATTCATAATCCGTGTCTCCAGACAAAAACCCCAGCATGCGTGGTAATAAGCACACCCCGTAGAGATGAAAATCCTTAATTTTCATAAAAATATATACTACGCTGACAGGCTTGGAAAACAAGGAATTTCACCATGACAATCATTTAACACTAAAAACCAGATCTCTCCATATCCCGATTCACCACCCGCTGATAAACCTCTAATACGGGCAAGCTAAGTCCAATCGACTCAAACACTATCTCATCGCCTAAATAATAATAAGAAGGTTGCCAATTCTGGCTACGCCTCAGCACTTCGATTTCAACAAAGTCCTGCTCAATCAACATATACTCCATTAAACTTGGCAGCTGTAAATACTCTAAACGCTTAATTTCTTTGTCAGTTTTCCGTGTACTATGGGACATCACTTCAACCAATAGTATCGGGCTAGATAGTAGCAGCTCGTTCTCGGCTTGGGTTTGGCAGCTGACCACAACATCAGGATAGCGATAGCGATTTGCACTGGTTTGCAGCAGCATATTACTACTAAACACCTCACAAGCTTGACTCGCCAAGTGATTGCCTAACAAACGCACCAAATTACTCGTGATGCGATTATGGTTCATGCTCGCCCCAGCCATCGCATAGATCTGACCGTCCACATATTCATGGCGAATACTTTGTTTGAGTTCAGCACTTAGATAGTCTTCAACCAAAATAAAATTAGCTTGCTGGGCTAATGGCATCGCTTTTGCTCCATGACTGCTTCGTCTACAAGCTTACAACATCTATTTAAAGCAGAAACAAAAAAACCAGCCTAAGCTGGTTTTTTCTAAAGTATCAAGCGCTAGAACGGCCGAACGACTAATTCACTTCTACTTCCGAATCGGCCAAGGATTCTGGCAAGAAACGCAGCACTTTCATACCCACATAGAACAAAGCGAGTGTGAGCGCTACCCCACCTACACCCAGCATCCATTCCCAAATACTTGGTGTATAGCGATTCAATTCACCATCAAAGAAGCTGCTTTGCACTTCCGCATTCGGAAATAACTCAAGCGGGAAAGCCTGCCCACCGACAATAATCACATACAGCTGCACAAAACCACCAATAATGACTAAAGTCGAAGCCAGTAACAGTGACCAGTGATTATTTTTCAATGCCCGACAAAAAATCAAAGATAAGGGAATTAAGCCACCCACCAGCACCTGTCCAATCCAAAATAGTAGGGTATAAATACCGCCATCCAAAAGAATAAACTGCTCAACCCCATGCCGCTGCGTGATATACAATGCGGTTAAATGCCGTGCTAACTCTAAAAACATCACTGATGCTACAAAAATAGCCAGCAGGTAACGCAAGCGATTCAAAATCAGATCACCTAACTCCCGCTTATCTAAGCGGAAGGTAAAAAATAATAGGATAATGAAAACTGCCAAGCCCAAAGCAAAGGACATTGCAATAAATAAAGGTGCCATGATCGCACTATTATAATAAGTACGTGCTACTAAAAACCCGAAGATAGAGCCTGTTCCTAAAGTCAGAATTAAACGCCAACTAAAGGCGAAAAAACCAATATAAGGATAAAATGCTTTTACTGCTCGATCTTGCATCGTCCAAATATATAACAAGCATAAAACTAAAAAGCCGTTATAAAGAATAATATTCCATGCAAAAATGGATTTAAAATTATAATAAGTCATAGCAATGATTAAGCGATCAGCATGACCTAAATCCAGCACTAAAATCGCTAAACCACCTAATAATAAAGCTATTGCTAATAGTGCTGAGGCTCGTCCCATTTTTTGATAGAGCTTCTTACGAAAGACCGTGCCAATCGAACCAATATTCAAAGCCCCTGAAGCCGCCACAATCAAGAAAATTGCAAATACATGCGGCAATCCCCAAACGACTTGATTATTCATGCCAGTGACATGGTGGCCTTCGTGCTCCAAATGGAAAAAGCTCATAGCACCTAAGCCCAAGACAGCTAAGCAGATACCTAGAATAAGGTAATAAGCCTTACTAGCACGTAATTCACTGTAGGTCGTTGATTTACTACTCATCGTTCTACCCTCAAAGACCTAAATAGCGCACGCCAGTATTTAAACTTAAATCCGCACGAATCTGCGAACCACCTAAAGTTTTGACTGCTTGGCTAATTCGACTGTTTGGATCATTTAAATCACCAAAAATGACTGCTTGTGGTGCCGCTTCTGCACAAGCAGGTAACTGGCCTTGATCCACACGATGCACACACAGATTGCAAGACTCGACCGTGCCTATACCACGCGGGGAATCGGGGCGCTGATCAGTCAGGTTTTCGTGTACAAAACTACGCGCTTTATACGGGCAGGCCATCATGCAATAACGGCAACCAATACAGATATGTTTATTCACTTGCACAATGCCATCCGCACGCTTCATCGACGCTCCCGTGGGGCAAACGTCGACACACGGCGGTTCTGCGCAATGCTGGCACATTACCGGCAAAGTGAAACTGTGTTGGGTAAGTTTGTCAGTCACTTGAACCGTGCGTATCCATTGAGCCTGCTGCTCAGGACGGGCTTTCGGATCATTACCCCAACCATGTTCACGCTTGCAGGCTTCCACCATACTTGCGCCACCATCGGTAAGGCGATTAATGTCAATCAGCATACCCCAACGTACTTGATTAGAGATGGGCTGATCAGCAGGTTTGGCGGGCACATCACCTGCTTGTACTGTGCGCAAAATCACACCAGAAGCCAAGCTACCCGCTGCAACACCGCTTAAGGCAGCGAGAAATTTGCGTCGATACGCATTGATTTGACTCATTGCGTCGCTCCTTGAACTTGGCCGCTACCTAGCAATAATAAATCACTCGCATCAGGCTGTGCGGTAGTAGCAGACAGATGATAGGTCGTTGAGCTAAGCTTATGCTGATAATTAGGATTTTCCGCGACTTGCGGGCGATCCGCATGGCATTGGAAACAATCTAATTTCACACCAACATACGTGTGGCAGCTCGCGCAAAAATGGTCTTGCTTGGCATCGGTATAGTGCACGGCTGAGCCATCTTCCCGAGTAGGTGCAACATGGCAGTTGATACACTCATTGAGGCTATGCTTAGTGGTACGAATACCCTCAATGACTGTCTTATCACGATGCTTATCCAAATAAACCATGTGATTTTTGCGAATGTCCGCTGTCGGTTCAACGCATTGCGCTGCTTTGGCTTTGGCAGGGGCAAGATTTGGCTCTGGCACACCCGCATCGCAGCCGACTAGCGCTATTGCAAACAGCGCCAGCCCTAGCAGTGATTTGATTTTGCTGAGCAAGGGCATGGCTTATTCACCCATCCCCATTTCAATATAGCCAGTCGGGCAGACATCCGCACAAATATGACAACCAATACAACGCGCATAATCAGTTGCCACATAACGCCCTAAAGTCGCTTGCTTTTTCGGCACACGATAAACTGCATCTTGTGGGCAGAAGATCACACAGTTATCGCATTCAAAGCACATACCACAGCTCATGCAGCGTTTGGCTTCGGCAATCACATCGGCCTCCGCTAAAGCATTCATGCGCTCAGCAAAATGCCCTAAAACCTGCTCAGAAGTCGGTACATCTTCCGTGCGGGTATGGCGGGCTTCTGCCTTAAAATGCCCTAAAAATAACTCTTTAGACTGCACAATAGTGCTTTTTGAGCGGTCTTCGTAGTTATGTACCGCATAATTCATATCTGAAGTACCGCGCATATCCTCAGCTTTACTGGTATCAAAGCTCTTTGGCTCTAAACCAACTTCCTGTAATTTGCGCATCAAATCAAAGTGATGCTTATCCACTTTTGGGCGCTTTTGGATTTCACGTGCATTCAAATACTGATGAATGGTTTCAGCCGCAATCGCACCTTGACCAATTGCAGTGGTCAATAAATGTGGACGCACAATATCACCAGCGGCGAAATGCCCTTCCTTACCCGGTACTTGATAAAAAGCATTATGATTGATCAGGTTTTTGCCATTATTCCACGCTTCTACACCATCAAAACGGCCGTATTGACCGATTGCTGAGACAATAATATCGGCTTCAATAAGGGTCTCTTTGCCACCTTCACAGGCCTGTGGCAAATTACCTTTCATCACGCACTCGACTACTTTCAAGCCGATAGCACGGCCATCCGCCCCAAAGACAATTTCTTTCGGCATCACTTGTGTGAGGATGGTGACACCTTCTTTTAGCGCGTCCTGCACCTCATGCTCGGCAGCTGTCATCTGATCCAAAGCAAATAAAGTCGTCAAAGTCACGGTTGCAGGGACTTTCTCAGCCACTTCACCATGAATTAATTTGCCCGTTGCGGCATCTTCGGGCTTTTCATGGTAGTTCGCCACCGTGCCGATCCGCCGTGATACGGATACCACGTCAATCGAGGTATCACCACCACCCACACAGACTACACGCGGCGCGGTATATTTCATTGTGCCTAAATTAAAGGCTTGGAGAAAATCGACCGCAGTCACGCAGTTGGGAGTTTCAGCAAACTTGTCGACGAATAAATCACGCCCTGTCCAGCAGCCCATCGCCCACAATACAGCATCATAATCCTGCTCTAATTGCTCAACCGTAATATCTTGGCCGATATTAGTATTGCAGCGTACTTCAATATCACCCAAATCCAGAATCCGTTGGATTTCGGCGCCTAATTTGTCACGCGGCACACGATAACCGGGAATACCATAGCGGAACATACCGCCAAGTTCAGGTAATTTTTCAAAAATAGTGGAGGCATGGCCTAAGCGCCGTAATTGATAAGCTGCCGATAAACCCGCAGGTCCCCCTCCAATAATCGCCACTTTTTTGCCCGATAAAGCGGGGGCAGGATCAAACTTGAAGCCTTGCTCAATCGCCGTATCACCGATGTATTGTTCCACCGCATTAATACCGACGAAATCATCGACATCATTCCGATTACAACCCGTTTGGCAAGGCGCAGGGCAGACCCGTCCCATCATCGAAGGAAAAGGATTCGCCGTGGTAGAGCGACGGAAAGCATACTCTTGCATGCTCATGCCAGCGGGTGGCTTCTCAATACCACGCACAATTTGTAGCCAACCACGCACATCTTCACCGGAGGGGCAAGAGCCTTGGCAAGGTGGGGTTTTATGCACATAAGTCGGGCATTTGTGTGAGGTATCGCCGACAAAAATTTTGTCATGCATACTATCCCACTCGTGATCGCCATCCTTATAACGCCGAAACGTGCGAGCTTGTAACTTAGGGTCGTGCTGTGCTGTTGACATGTCATTCTCCTCTGCGTGAGCTTAGTCTGCCAAGCTCAGGATCAATACGGTATAAATTGGGGTGATGGATCAGCTTATGCGTCATCATCTATGCGTCATCATTTTCATCGTCCTCGTCATCATCGTCAGGACGCGCTTGCACGGATACGGGGCGCTGTAAGACTAAGGCCTTACTGACCAATTGGTGCACGCTTACAATCTGATCCATTTTGAAGCCGTAGTACGGGATTACCTTAGTAAATTGCGATTTACAAATCGCACAAATCGCGGCCATATGGGTGACGCCCTGCTGTTCAGTGACATATTTAAGCGCCTCCATCCGGGGTTGTGCACCCTTAATCCGTAGCTCCATGAGGTCATCGGTCAACAGACCACCGCCCCCACCACAACAATAAGTTGCGTCGTGAATGGTATCGGCAGGCATATCAACAAAATGATTACACACGGCTTTAATCACATTGCGTGGATACTCAAACTGTCCGCCCGGTTTATCGCCCATGCGTGAACCCCGCGCTACATTGCAAGAGTCATGGAAGGTGAGTACTTTGTCATCATTCTGTGTCTTGTCGATGACGAGCTTGCCATTTTGGATCAAGCCCCAAGTGACTTCCAAAATATGCTGGGGTACAGGATATTTTGGATCAAGAAAATCAAACGGTCCGGCGAGCGTATTCAGGAAGCTATAAGCCACACGCCATGCATGCCCACACTCACCAAAGACAATACGCTTGACCTTAAGCTTGATCGCTGCCTCACGAATCCGCAGTGCAATGCGACGCATATTTTCGTAAGAACCGATAAACATCCCGAAATTAGCGCCTTCGGAAGCATAAGAACTTAAAGTCCAGCTAATACCCGCCTCGTGAAAGACTTTGGCATAACCCATTAAGCCATCTACATGCGGTTCAGCAAAAAAGTCAGCCGATGGGGTAACGAGTAAGACCTCAGCGCCTTCCTCATCGAGTGGGAAACGAACTTTAATTCCTGTATCCGCTTCGACGTCTTCCTCTAAACCCTCTAAAGTGTCAGCTAAGGCAGGCTGCGGCAAACCTAAATTATTTCCGACTTTAAAGACTTTACTGATAATTTCGTTGTTATATTTAGAGCCACGACCAATATGATCGAGGATTTCACGGGCAGCCATTGATACTTCAGCCGTATCAATTCCATACGGGCAATACACCGAGCAACGCCGACATTGAGAGCATTGATGGTAATAATTATACCAATCGTCGACCACTTCTTCGGTCAAGTCCACTGCACCGACTAATTTCGGAAAGTGCTTACCCGCAAACGTGAAATAACGCCGATATACTTTCCGCAATAAATCTTGGCGTGCGACCGGCATATTTTTGGGATCATGTGTACCCACATAATAATGGCATTTATCGGTGCAAGCGCCGCACTTGACACAAATATCTAAATACAATTGCAGCGAACGATAGCGATGACGCAAATCATCCAGTTTATTTAAAGCCCGATCCTTCCAATCCGGTACTAATTCAAATTTACCCGCGCCATCCGCTTGGAAATCAGCAGGAAAATTTAAAGCCTTTTGGAAATCCGGCTTAGCAATAAACGGACCTTTACCGGCCATCGCACCCGGCTTAATCTTCGGGATCTGAATATAACCTTCGCCATTCAGCTTCGGAACTTCATAATCAGCCATGTTTCACCTCGTTCCGATCACTCTGCTTATTCTTTTCTAGCGCTAAAGCCCAAGCTGCAATATGGCGCTTCTCACGTGGATTATCGACTTGATTGCGCGTGGGGCTAAAAAATACACCCGGTGCATGCAACAATTTACTAATCGGAAAAATCAACATCAACAAAGCCACTAAAAATAGATGTACCAATAAAATCGGTGAAGCGGGCAAGGGATGGAAGTCAAAAGTCATTAAGCCACGGAAGAAGCCCTTCACCATCGTAATATCAGTCGGAGAGACAAAGGTCATCATCATGCCACTTAAGCCAATCCCGATTAATAGCGCCAACATCAAATGATCTGAGGGTGCAGAAATATAGCGCACACGATCCACCAATAAACGTCTCGCCCATAAACCTGCCAAACCAAACACCATTGCAAAGCTCGCGTATTTGCCAAAAGGCTGAATAAACGACAGCAGGCTATTCATGTCCATGAAATAACGAGTATGACGCAAGAGGACTAACCATAAAGCCATGTGGAACATAAATGCGAATAGCCAAGTGTATTTATTCGCACGAAATAAACTCTCGAATAAAACCACTTCACGGAACATACGCCCCACGACACCGACTTGCGTCACTGGTGCGGGCGTCGTGGGGATTTTGAGTGGCGCTGGAATCGTGGCATATAGGTATATCTTGCGGCCTACTCCGACCACTAACACGAGTGTCGCCGCCCAAAACAGCAGGCCGTAAAAAATACTCACGAAGGTCACAACTGACTCCTACAGACGAAAGCTCACAACAACCCCAGCGATAGACCAGGGTTGGTGACATGGCTCTAGTTACCTAAAGCACCAAACTAATAATGAATAATTTAGACGCAGCCGGTTGGCTTAGGTAGGCCGGCATACTTGCACGCTTGCTTACCCGGACCATAAGGGAACAAGCTATAGAGATATTTTGAATTGCCTTTATCAGCACCAAGACGCTTACCGACGGCTTTAGTCAATACCCGTACTGCTGGAGCAATTTGATACTCTTCATAATACTCACGCAGGAAATTAATGATTTCCCAATGTTCATCATTCAGAGCGACCGGAGTCTCTTCAGCCAAGGCCATCGCCGTTGCAACCTCAGGTGTCCAATCATTCAAATTTTCTAAGTAACCTTCTTCGTCCGTTGCGATGGTTTTACCGCCAATATCCAGAGCCATATCTGGCCTCCTGTTTAGTATAAGGTTAAGGTTTAAAGCCAGCTTTGTGTTTTTTCGTTCGCGACGGTCAAGTCCACAAAACCTGCATAATCGACCACTTGAATGCCGTCTAGCATTCGCTGTTCACTCACGCCCCGTGCGGATAAATCCGGGCCTAAGGCATAAATAGAGACTGCTTGCTCGCTCATCGCTGCTTGGAGTTCAGAGGCTAAGCTTGTTCCACTCACTGCACCAATCACCGCATCTTCAATGAGTAATACAGCATCACCAGCCAAAGCATGCGCTAAGCAACTTTTCAGCGCATTTCGCTCAAAGGGCGATTTATTCACAATATGCAACATTGCCATAGCTCACCTCTTAGAAGCTAAAGGTTACGTCTTGATCAGCCATGATTTGCGCCATTTCAGCACGCGAAACCACCCGGACTGACGGCTTTTCAGCGTAATCATCGTCTTCATCTTCGTAGACAATGGGCATTAAATCGTCTTCACTCAAACCCCGTTCTGCCAAGGACTCACGCTCTACATAAAACTGAGTAATTCCGTAATCGCCCAGAGCATTATAAGTCGCAGAGAAGTTTTTCATACCCAGTGCTTTTGGGTTTTGACCTTTAGCAATCTGATACACACCATCATCCAAGAACGCTAAAGTAACTTCTTGTTCAAAGGCAGCAGCTATTAAAACAACTTCCAAGGATTCCAGCGCATAGACCGTGCCATAAGGTGCTTTGCGGTTCAAATAAATGAATTTCTTCGCCATGCTTTAATCCCCAAACACAAGGGTACGATCCGATTCAATTCCACCTTCGATCAACTGACCCAAGCCAGAAATACGGAAACCGGGAGCAATATTATCCGCAGTCAAACCTTGGCGCTTGGCCTCGGAGGCATCCATTAAACCACGACGCTGAGCAGCTGCAATACAAATCACTAAATCTAGACCGTGCTTTTCTGCCAATTCAGACCATTCTTTTTGCAACATCCGATCATCTTTAGGTGGTACTGCAAGGCGCGTACCATTGTTCACGCCATCGTGATAGAAGAACACTCGAAAAATCTCATGCCCTTTGTCCAAAGCAGCCCGCGCAAATTGTAGCGCAGTGTCCGAGGACTGATGCTGATAAGGACCTTCATTGACCATAAGGGTGTATTTCATAACCTTCCTCGTTACCCACTTTAAAAGCGGATATGGGTTGAAGAATTCAAGTTATTGCGTGCGCCACGCCAATTATCAATGTGATACTTAGTGAACGGCAGTCCAGTGACTTCAAAGAAACGTGGCCAACCAATACGCTCAACCCACTCATTCATACGCTCCCAATCACGAGCGCCTTCTTTATAGCATTGCAGAATCTTTTTCACGATTGCAGTTGCTTCCGGCCAACGCGGTGGGTTATTCGGAATACCTGCTGCCACTAAGCGTTGGAAAGTCGGCTTACCGCGTGCGTTTGAGTGATTACCACCAATCCAAATCGCTAATTGTGTGTATTGATGATCATTAATTTGCATCGGTGGGCAAGGCGGATAACAAGCGCCACAGCAAATACACTTCTTCTCATCGACTTCCAGTGAAGGCTTACCATCCACCATCGCCGGGCGAATCGCCGCGACGGGGCAACGTGCCACGACCGATGGGCGCTCACAAATATTCCCAACTAAAGCATGATTGATCTTAGGTGGCTTCACATGCTGGACGTTAATCGCGATGTCACCTTGACCACCGCAGTTAATTTGGCAGCAAGAAGTGGTCATGTGGACGCGATTAGGCATATTCCAGCCTTTAAATTCGTCGATTAACTCATCCATCATCGCTTTGACTACACCAGAGGCATCCGTCCCCGGAATATCACAATGTAACCAGCCTTGAGTATGTGACAAAGTAGTCACCGAATTACGGGTACCACCGACCGGAAAACCTGCATCTTCCAAAGCTTTTACTAATGGCTCGACTTTCTCGCCATCCGCTACCATATATTCAATATTGGAACGAATCGTGAAGCGCACAAAACCTTCACCGTATTGATCACCAATATCCATCAGCTTACGCAGCGTGAAAACATCCAGAATACGTTGTGTTCCCGCCCGCACTGTCCAAATCTTTTCACCACTGCGTGCCACATGCACTAACACACCCGGCCGTGGATCTTCGTGATATAACCATTGACCGTAGTTACGGCGCATCACAGGATGCATATATTGAAAGCCATCTGGACATCCAGACTCAATCGGTTCGCGCATTTCGGCTGCCATGAACTAAACTCTCCAAAAAATCTTTAACATTAGTACTGAAACCCTTCCCAGCCTCCCCTTATCAGGGGAGGAGCACTTCCCTCCCTTGATAAGGGGAGGGATTGAGGATAGGGTTAAGCAGCCGCCATTTTTTCTTCGCGCTTGCGGTTGAACCACTCTTCAGCGGCTTCGTCCCAACCATCCATGCGCACATAAGACACATTACGCGGTTGCTGAATCATGTTTGGATCAGGGTCAATACCAATACCCTCAAGGAAGTTAACCAAACCGATACGCTCAATCATTTCACCACAGCGCTCATGCTCTAAACCATTCTCAGCCCAGTAGTCGATCACGGTAGAAGCCAGCTCTTTAATACGCTCGTAGTCTTCGTCCGTATCCATTTTCATGAAAGGAATGATCACTGTACCCATTAAATCACCGATTTTTAAAGTACGCTTGCCACCCATTAGGATGCTAACGCCTTTGTCATCGCCAGTTTGCAGGGCTTTAGGCATGACATTTAAACAGTGCATACAACGCACACAGTTGCTGTTATCGACCGTCATGGTGTCATCGTCATTCAGCTTAATCGCACCGGTTGGGCAACGGCTAATAACGTTATCAAACATATATTGACGACCCGCTGCCCGATCCCCTTCTTTGCCGATTTCAGCGGCTTTCTTCATGATCGCGTTTTTGACTTCGGCTTGGTTGACCTTCATGTCATCACGCCAAGTACCAATAATGGCGAAGTCCGCACGCTCAATCGCATTCATGCAATCATTAGGGCAACCTGAAACCTTAAACTTGAACTTATAAGGCAATGCCGGACGGTGTACATCATCCGTGAAATTATTCAATAAGTGGCGATGAATCGCTTGCTCATTGCAATTGGACATTTCGCAACGTGCCGCCCCTACACAAGACATCCCGGTCCGTACACAAGGACCTGCACCACCTAAGTCCCAGCCATAATCATTAATTTCATCGAAAAAGCCTTGATAGTTTTTACTATCCGAGCCGATGAACATGATATTGCCGGTTTGACCGTGGAAAGTTTGTAAACCAGAGCCATACTTCTCCCAGCTATCTGCCAGTTGACGTAGCATATCCGTGCTGTAGTAGTTACCAGCAGGTGGCTGGACACGCAGGGTATGGAACTCTTTCGACTCAGGGAACATATGCCCGACTTCAGAGAAGCGTGGAATAATCCCACCGCCATACCCGAAAACAGAAATCGTGCCGCCTTTCCAATAACCCATCCGGGTTTCGTAAGAATGCTCTAACTGGCCTAACACGCCATTAGTCATATTACGAATCCGCTCATTTGGATGATTATCACGCAGATTTTTAATACCGGTAATGAAGCTAGGCCATGGCCCTTCTTCTAAGACATCCAGCATCGGGGTTGGATAATGTTTTGTTGCCATAGCTGCCTCCTCATCGTTACATTGATGACTAGCTTGACTACTTTTTTAATAACATCCAGTAGCCCAGCTTAGAATCGGTTGCGTGGACACCTATCCACACGCTTTCAAAGTGTTTATAAGTGTATGCTTATGTCTCTTGCCAAAGAATCTCACCCATGGGGAATGAGATAAAATGCAGCTATCCCATTAGAGATAGATCGTAAGGACTCGACAAGTTTTCTCTCAGCCAACGCGAGAGATAGAATATCATTATTTTATAATATTTAAACCTTCAAACTTACTTGAGTATTTATGAACTGGCAGGATAGCGATTTTTGTCAAAAAAGACTGAAAGAAAAATTAGCCCGGTATCCGCTACGTGCGAGTGCTTTACGAGTGGAGCTTCAAGACGCAGACGCCCCCACACCCGCAGAGCTAGCCGAACTGCATGAGTATTTAGCTCGCTATAATCTAGTGTTGTATCGCTTAAGCCATCAGCCACAGGCCTCTAAACAGCAAATTCACTACCTCGCACAGCGCATGGGTTTAAACCAGATCGCGCATAATCTTTGTGCCGATGCCGATAGTTTGACTTCCATTCAAGTCACCCAACATCAAGGTCAACACGATTACATTCCTTATACTGACAAAAAACTCAGTTGGCATACCGATGGTTATTACAACGCTCCGCATGAGCAAATTCACGGCATGCTTTTGCATTGTGTACGGCCTGCTGCTCAAGGCGGTGCTAACCTTTTTATGGATCACGAACTCGCTTATCTCTTATTACAAGATGCGAATCCGGCTTTTATTACTGCACTCTTGCATCCAACAGCCTTCACGATTCCAGCGAATATTTTAAACGGTGAAGAAATTCGCCCAGCACACACCGGTCCAGTATTTAGTTTTAATCCAGATGGCAGCCTACACATGCGCTACTCGGCTCGGCAAAAGAATGTGATCTGGCGGGATGATCCGATCACCCAAGCAGCCGCCCAGTTTTTATTGGATTTATGGGAACAAGGCTCACCTTATCAACTCAGCTATACCCTGCAAGCCGGTGAAGGCTTGATTTGCAATAATGTATTGCATTGTCGGACAGGGTTTGTAGATGCGGATGAACCAGAAAAGAAACGTCTGCTCTATCGAGGACGCTATTTAGAGCGAGCAAGCTGATTGATTTTTAACCTTTATATGGGCAGATTGTAAATTCAACTTACAAAGTGTAAGCCATCTATTATACTAATGGCACTAGATAACTAGGCTCAGTCATACCATGTCCTTTATTCCACGAACTTTGAGTGCTGAATTACTGCGTCGTGCGGCTACTAATCCAGTCGTGACTTTATTAGGCCCAAGGCAATCGGGTAAGACGACGCTATGCAAGGCTAGTTTTAAAGATAAAGCTTATGTTTCACTCGAACCGCTCGATACCCGTGAATACGCCAAAGCTGATCCGCGTGGTTTTTTGAAACAATTCGGTGAGACTGGCGTGGTCTTGGATGAAATCCAAAATGCCCCCGAATTGCTGCATTATATTCAAGATCGGGTCGACAATAGTGGCCAAATGGGGCAGTACATTCTCACGGGTTCACAGAACCTGCTGATTTCCGCCAAAATTGCCCAATCCCTTGCGGGGCGTACTGCTATTTTGACCTTGCTACCCCTCTCTTATGCCGAACTCAGCCAAGCCCAGCAAGCGCCCAACTCCGTGTGGGAGGCCGTTTGGCAAGGCGGCTACCCGCGTTTGTATAGCCAAGCCATTAGCCCAACCGAATGGTTAGCCGATTACACACTGACCTACTTAGAGCGAGATGTGCGCCAATTAGTGAATGTCGGCAACCTTGATCAGTTTTCGCGCTTTTTGCAATTATCCGCTGCCCACACTGGGCAGGAACTGCACTACACCCAATTAGCCAATGATACGGGTGTTTCGCACAATACCATTCGTACTTGGTCGTCGGTATTGCAAGAAAGTTTTTTAAGTACCGCCCTCTTGCCGTGGTTGGGCAATCTGCGCAAGCGCTTAGTCAAAACGCCAAAACTGCATTTTTTAGATACAGGCTTAGTCTGCTCCTTACTGGGAATTAACTCACCAGAGCAATTACGTCTCCATCCCCTGCGCGGAGCTATTTTTGAATCGTGGGTGGTGAGTGAGGTGTATAAATTTTTCTTAAATCAGGGTAAACGCCCCCGGCTGTTTCATTATCGTGAAAATAGCGGCCTTGAATTTGATCTGCTGATCGAAACGGTACAAGGTTTGTGTCCGGTCGAAGTGAAATCCGGGCAAACCTTGCATACTGAATTTTTCAAAAATTTTAGCCAAGCCAGCCAACGGACTGAAGACACCGCTCAGTTTAAACTGATCGAAGGCTTACTGGTTTATACGGGGGACACAGCTCAATCACGCCACGGAGTCACCGCTGTGCCTTGGCATCAGTTGGCGGGGTATTTGGCGGCAACAACAGATAATCCGAGATAAAACCTTTCCCGTAAGCTTTCGACAACATTACCTACTAACATACGGGAAGGTTAGCTGTTTTAGCCACTCAAGATCGAGTGTCAGGATGATAGGCTGGTCAATTGCCAAAAGCGACTATTGAGCTGGGCAACACGGAAACCTGTATTGTTATTCCGGTTATCTGGCGTGTTGTTGTTCCGATTGGCAGAACGCACGTTCCTTGGTGTGTTGTTCCATGAGCCGCCACGCAACACGCGGTTAGTGCCTTATGCCTATCACCCTAAACTGGTATAATCGGAGGTGGATATAAAAGCAAGTTCTGTTTGCGCCAAGCTATACTATCCGCGTGCAAGGTAATCGCATGGATTGATTGATAAGCCTGTTGTAAATCCTGCTCACTGATAAATCCTTCCAGCCATGCTTGCTCCCATTGCAAACGTAACTGTTGATAACGCCGACGCTTACGCGGACTGAGTAATATAGCCTCTGGTTTGACCCGATAGCCGCAATAACTGATTCCATGATTGCTGCGGTTAATTAAGCGATTCGGTTTAATCCGTAATTGACGCTCCACTAGTAAATATTGCTCCAAACTCGCCAAAGCAGACTTAGCCTCTTCTTTGGATCGACACCAAAATACAAGATCATCCATATAACGCACATGAGCAGCTACTTTCAGCGTCTCTAATAACCAGCGGTCAGCGCCATCTAAGTAGAAGTTTGCACAATGTTGGGAGGTCAACGAACCAATGGGCAAACCTTTACCTGGTTGAGCATGGAAAGAATCAATAATTCTCCATAGCAAAGCGAGAAAACCTTGGCCTTTGAAACGACGCTCTATGATTTTTAATAAAATGGAATGGTCAATCGCGGGAAAATAACCCGCAATATCCAATTGCACATACCAAGGATAGCGGCGCAAATTATTTTGTACTTGAGCAATAGCACGATGCACTCCCTTGTCGGGTCGACAAGCATAGGTGCTTGCAACTAAAGTCTTTTCAAAAATAGGTTCGGCAAGATTCATGATGGCATGGTGTAATACTCTATCTGCAAAAGAGGCCGCATGAATCAAACGCTTTTTAGGATCATGAATATAAAATGCGCGGTAATCCGCATAGGGTACGCGCTCTCGTAGAATGTCTGATGCTAACGCTTCAAGTTGTTGATCAAGGCCACTCGTGAAACGAATGACATCAGGGCGATGATGCTTACCACGAGCAGCTTTCCAAACAGCTAGTGCCAAATTATCTCTAGATGCTAAATCAGCCAAGAGAATTCGATGACGCTTCATCAACTTGAGGAGCATTTAGCTGTAATAAATTATCGTTTAGCAGGTTCAAAAATGGTTTTCCGTAACGCTCAAGCTTAGCTATACCAACGCCACTCAAGGCGGCTAAAGCTGTCTGAGTTTTTACACGCTCAGTAACCATCTCCGCCAATTGGGCATTAGTAAAAATTGAATAGACTGGAACGCCCTCAGTTTCAGCCAGTGATTTGCGTAAATCTCGTAGCTTAGTAAAAACCGCAAAATCTGCCTCATTGAGTCGATCTCTATAATCAATTTGCTCACGTTTATTGATAGTTTCCGCTAGCTTCTTAGGTGAAGATGAGACATCAAGATAAGTAATACAGATCGACCAATAGCAGTAAGCAGGCTGCTCAACAAAACGCTTATCAATCGCAATCAGTCGATGGCTAGCGCAAAATGTATCAACAGCCTCTTGATCAGCCTCTGGTTCTAAAGCATTAATGCTAAAAAATTTGAGTTTCATGGCTTTTTTCTAGAGAAAAATATAATCGCCAGGGGCTTCGCCCCCTGTACCCCCAAGCGCGACCTGCTCCGCACCCTGCTAGCGCTACTCCGTAACGCGCTTGCTGGTTGCTCCACCGCCCGCGCCCTCTGTGCTTTATGGCTATTGACCCTGGGCAACACGGAAACCTGCAGCGTTATTCCGGTCATCAGGCGTGTCGGCGTTCCGAAAGGCAGAACGCACGTTCCTCGGTGCGTAGCTCCATGAGCCGCCACGCAACACGCGGCCAGTGCCCTTACTAGCACCCTTCGGGTTACTGGCAGACTGGTCTGGGTAAGCGCCATGCCAATCAGCTACCCACTCCCATACATTACCGTGCATATCTTTCAAACCAAAACCATTGGGCGCGAAACTACCCACTGGCGCTACATATTTAAACTTATCCCCACAGTCACTGCAATTAGCTTTATTCTTGCCAATCGCATTACCCCACGGAAGCCTGCTCATTATCTCCACCCCGAGCTGCATATTCCCACTCGGCCTCTGTCGGCAAACGGAACGGCTGGCTGGGCTGTTGTGATTTATTCAACCATGCTACATAAGCAACCGCATTTTCCCAACTGACACCCACGATAGGAGATAGTAGGTCAGTCAAAGCCTCACCCATTTTTTTATAGTAATCATCCTTACCCGTGTTGATGTTGTAATCACTGCCTGTTTCATTCCAATGTGGTGCAGGGCAGCCACCTTGCTGCACACAGGCCAAATATTGCTCCACTGTGACTTCCGTTTCTGCCAACTTGAAAGCACTAAGCTTGACTGGATGGGGTGGCTTTTCATCATCATCACAACCACCTTCGACATCATCCCTTCCTTTAACACAGCCCATGGTGAACTCACCTGCTGGAATCGGAAGCATATTCGGGAACTGAGTGTTCGCCTTGCTTGGCTCTGGACTAGCCGGAATTGGTGTGGTGGGGGCTAGGCTTACGGGTTCTTGAGTAATCAACTCTGGATCGGGTGCACCCCGATAGACTGAAACGCCCCAAGCGGCCAGACCTAACCCGGCCAATAGCAGCGCCCATTTACCTAGCTTCAAAGGGGCACTTGAGCCAAGCGGTGCATGCTGCACCTCCAAAGCAGCTTGGGGTCGGGGGGGTGCTTGTTGTTTGCCTTGCTCCGCTTTTTGTTTGGCTTCAGCGGCTTCGACCCGCTTGGCTTCAGCAGCAGCGGCTAAGTCTTGTTGGCGTTTAGCTTCCCGTGCGATTTGCTCTTGTCGAGCGTGTTCATCCGCTATTTTTTGTAGACGGGCTTGTTCAGCACGCTGCTCGGCCTCCAGACGCGCTTGTTCACGCTCACGATCCCGTTGGGCTTGCCGCGCTTGCTCGGCGTTTTGGGCTGCTAATTGGCGCTCTTCATCCGCACGCGACTCTTGCAATAAACGATAAACTTTCAAAGCCACTTCACTGAACTCATGCTTGAGCGCATACGAATCCCAAGCATGCCGCGATAAAGGTTCATTGTCCTTGGTCGCGCCCTGCAAATTCGCCAACCAGCCGACGGCTTGCCACGGACAAGGTTCAACCACTAAAGGCACTATCCGCAAGCCATCGGCAGCGCGGCGCTGTAAAAAGCGTGGAATCTCTTGCCGACAGACAAATTCAGAAATCAAAAAATCAGAGCTAATCAACAAAATCGCGACTTTAGCAGCGGCAATCGCCTCTTCAATCCGTGGCAACCAGTTGTCACCAATCTCAATCTGCCGATCATCCCAAACCATAAAATCTGCATGCAATTGCAAGACGCGCAATTGCTTTTGCAAAGCGTCTTTCCACTTTTCATCTTGATGACTGTAACTGATAAAAATATCGGTCATGGGGAGCAAGCCGTAAATGCGGGAAACTAAATACTAACCGAATTAAGACAGACGGACGAGAGGCCAGCCAGCTGATTATTGAATAGCCTCACTGTTATTCAACGATGCGGCGTTTCAATCCACTAGCGCTTAGCTCATTTGCTATATAGTTTCAGCCTCGGGTTTGGCTTAGGATCAAACTATTATTAACCACGGTTTATTCATTCCCAACCACTGATAACTTGCAACCATGCCACATACTTTACAAAAATCCATTGAGCAACAACGAGCCAGACTGATTGATTTATTAGGTAAAGCCTTAAAGCAATACGCGATCATCGTGCAACCGCTGCTACAAGACAGAAGCTTGCTGGATGAGCAGCTGCGGCTGATTTTCAAACAAATTGATCATTGTAAATATCTTTATGTGCTAGACACTCAAGGCGTGCAGCTTAGTTCGACGGTGAATCGCTATGGTCTAGAACTAGCGGATTATCAGCGCGACCGCTCCACCCGTCCCTATCTGCAACATATCGCTGATGACAGGATTGATTTTAATTTATCCGCAGCCTATATCAGTCGGAATAAAAAACGCCCCTCATTAACCGCGATTCAAACTATTCGTGATCAACAGGGGCAGCGTTTAGGGTTTCTAGGCGTGGATTACGATTTACGCGAGCTGCCACATTCAGAAATGATTTATGAAGAACCGAGTAAATGGCGGCAAATTAAAGGTGATCCGGCGATTCGCCAAGGCTTATTTGCCCAAGAGCGCTCTGAAAGTTTAATGGATAAGCAAATTGATCATGTCTTATCCGTGCATGAGGCTTTAGTCGTCGACCAAGGCGTGCATCATTTTCAAATTCATTTCTCAGCCAGCCGCTCCACTATTTGGCATATCGACGACCCTTATGTCTATCGGATTTTAACGATGGAAGAATTAGCCGATACCAATATTTGCCTTGCTTATCCACGCCGACCTTATTTCGAGCGTGCTATCGTACCGAGTCAGCAGATCAAGCAGATACTCTGGCAATTTAAAGCCTTACGTTTTGCAGATGAGGTGATTTATTTACGCACGGCCTCTTTGAATATCGTCAATGGCAAAGTCGGCTTAAACTTTTCCTGTGATGGCACGCATTATCTGAGCTACGATGAATTTCTAAGCAAAGGCCTAGCCTTCTGGTTAGGGGGTGCAACCCACGATGCAACCACTACAAATACAGCAACCCTTCCGCTAGATACAACCCAGCTGGATCAACTGATTGATAGTTTAGCGACCCAAGGTTGCATGGCCGTGAATCAATTACTGACCCGTCTTGAGCAGCATGAAATCCCTACTGCACTGCAAGCACATACAAAAGCAGAGCGCGATTATATTTATCAAGAACTCAAATCCGTGATGCAGGTTTATGAAACTGGAACTTGTGGGCTTTGATCAGAGTTGTTTCAAGCCAGCTACTTAAATCCAGCAGCTGGCTCAATCACAGCTTGAAAATAGACTCGAAGCTGCCGCTAATTCGACAACACCCGCTCCAACTCGGCCATTCCCGCTGGCAAATCCAGCTTTGCACCGCATTTACGCATACTTGAACCAAAGGCATGCAAGGTTCTGAATAAATTATGCGCTCGACTTTGCTCGCCCATTTGCCCAATCCGTAGGATATTCAGGCCAAATGCGCCGGAAATTTCGACTTTGTGGACACAAGACATGTCTGCTCGCACCGCATCCGCAGAGACATGATCCGGCACGATAATACCAATCACTGAATTTAAGCGATGCTGCTTTTCAATCAATAAATCTAAGCCCATCGCCTCTAAGCCCGCTTGCAAAGCTTCAGAGCAGCGTAAATGGCGACGGAAGCGATTGGGCAGGGTTTCTTCACAGACTAAGCGTAAAGCTTCGTGCAGCGCCAAAATCCCCGATACGGGCGCGGTGTAGTGATACGATTTTTGATTCCAAAATTTATCCGCTAATTGCGCATCCAAGCACCAGTGATACGGCAAATCTTGGCGGTTGGCAATTTTGCGTACCCAAGCCTCTTCTGAGAAAGCTAATAGCGATACCCCCGGAATCGAAGATAAACCTTTTTGCCCACCCGTAATAATGGCATCCACCTGCCAATTATCCATTTCCAGCGGCATGGTGCTAAGCGTACAGACCGCATCGACAATAATTAAACAACCATAGCGTTTAGCTAATTGAGCGATTTGCTCAAGATGACGATTGTAAACGGTATTTGAAGTTTCACCCTGCACCATCGTCACCACATCATAGTGACCCCGTTGCAGTTCACGCTCAACCAGCTCGACATCGACACCCTGATTTTTGGGCATTTCTAAAATAGTTGGCTCAGCCCTGACCCGACGTGACATTTCGGCTAAGCGCTGGCTAAAATAACCATTGGTAATACACAAAACTCGTGAGCCGGGCATGACTAAATTGGCAATCGCCATTTCCATCGCGGCTGAGCCAGGGCCACTGACCCCCATCACATGTGAAGAGCGGGTTTGGAAGACATAGCGACTCATGTCTTTAACCTGCTCAATCGCCCGATTCATGGTATCACCGAGGTGATTGATAACAATTGAATTCGCCGCCGCAACTTTTTGCGGAATCGGTACTGGTCCCGCCCCCATCATCAACAACGGTTCATCTGGTAAAATCTGTTCCAAAGGAACAATATTTGGAGGAGAGAGAGACTCGCTCATGAAATTTGATGTCCTATTCGCTTTTAATAACTTGAAATAAAATGGGGAAATCCTTGTACGCCATGCCTAGGCTGATTGCAAGCCCCATCCGCAAGATGCTGCCATGTGTAGCCATCTTCCATGCTGAATATATACAAATTGCTGAAAGCATGCTTTGCTGCTGATCTGCTTTTTCAAAGGTAAAATCGGATGTTTTGGCAAGAAGACGAAGATAAAACCCTGCCCTATCAGGCCTCTGATGAGGTCTTAGACTTAAGCTTTGCCTTGCATTGCAAACAATTGCCGATTGATCATGCTTGGGATTTATCAGTGGCTGTTCGGGCGGCTTTGCCTTGGTTGGATACAGAGCCCTTAGCGGGGGTGCATACTATTCATGTCGCTGAGAGCGGCAATGGGTGGTTACGCCCTGAGGATCAGAGTGGTTTACTGATTCCTTCGCGGCGCACGCGCTTAGAATTACGCCTACCTAAGCACCGACTGACAGCAGCTAAAGCACTCAGTGGGCAAACTTTAAGCTGGGCTGACTATCAATTAGTCGTGGGTGAGGCGAAAGAAAAACCCTTCTCCAATGCAGCGGTATTGTTTGCACGTTATGTCTTATCCTCTGAAACAGAAACTGAAGAACAATTTTTACAGCGCATGGCCGCCGAAGTGCAGCAACTGACCCAGTTCAAAGTCAAAAAAATGCTGTGTGGCCGTAGCCACCACTTGCAAACCCCTGATGGTAAACGCCTGACTCGCCATTTGATGCTAGCCGATTTAGATAATGCAACCTCGATTCGCCTGCAACAAATCGGCTTAGGGGCAGGCCGTCAGTTTGGCTGTGGGTTATTGATGCCACATAAAGGCATTAAAACTTTAAAACCCACCGAATAATCTGATTCAGCTATCCCTTTAGAGCAATAGTGAGCACGCAGGCGCACAGTATAATTTTTCCAAGCGTGTTGAAGATACACTAAAGCATAAGAGGAACGACGATGGCATTAGAAATAGATGGCAAAACGATTGAAGTAACCGAAACGGGGTACTTAGTCGATCTGAATGACTGGAATGAAGCAGTCGCCCAACATTTAGCAACCGGAGAAGGCATCGAAACCCTGACGGATCAGCATTGGGATGTACTCCATTATTTGCGGGATGAATACATCAACAATAATGGTAACCAGCCGATGGAGCGGGCAATTTTGAAAGCGATGGCTGAAAAATGGGATAACAAAAAGCTTAGCAGCAAAGACCTGTATACTCTGTTCCCGCGTGCACCGAGTAAACAAGGCCTTAAAGTGGCGGGCTTACCAGCGACGAATCGTAAAGGTGGCTACTAAGCTAAAGTTAACCATTAAGGGGTATAGGCTGTGCCTAGTACACCGTTTATGCTCAGCTAATCGCATGAGTTAAGAGATCAAGACTATGAACGAGCGCAAACAAGCCCTGATTCAAGAAATGTTGGAAATGCAAAAGAAATTCACGGCGTATGAGAAGTCAGGCGAGTTTAATGCCGAAGCGTATTATGTCGGTGAGTGGAAAGAGTACCGTGACCATTACACAGAGCTAGCAGCTGAAGTGCGTGAAATTGCTTCTAAAGAAGCTAATTTCTGGAAATAAATTCAGTTACTCTTGTTAAGTTACATAGCCGCTGTCTCCTAGCGGCTTTTTTTATTGCGCAGGACGTATTTTCGGTAAAGGAAAAGTCTTGCGCAAAGCGCGAATCAAAGACTCAATCTGTTGCTCAACACTGGTATGAATAATTCCCACATCGGACTCGAGTACACATTCATCTAATTTAAGCTGAGTATCGGGTAAGACTTCAATATGCACAATCATGCGCTGCCATTCTTCTAACTGCTCAAGCACCACATCTTGCATTTGTGGATGAACACGAATAATCAATTTTTTACTGCTACGAACTAAATCCATCCCACGACGTACCGTGCTCGCTACTAACTCACGATCATCAAAACTATGTAGAATCTGCTGTACGGCATCGAGCACTACTTGCACCATCGCCAATTCAACATTGCGCAAATTGTCATGCATTTTGACCGTAAAGCCGAGTAATTGCAGCACCACTTGGTCATGCGCTTGTGCACGTCCCTGCTGCATACCTGCTTGAATCGCCTCATGCAGGGCTTGACTAGCCTGTTGCTCGCGCTCTTGGTCACGCTGAGCCATCTCTTGAACCAAGGTGTCATAATTAACTAAATGACGGTAGTCATGCGCTTTCAGAACCACTTTGCCCGGCTCAAGTTGTGAGTCTAGCGGCTTAATTGAAACGAATTTGTCCATCGCTGTCGATCCTCATGCGCACTTCTATGGCTATTTTTTGTATTAAGGCGGCACATTCTTTGTTTTGCCCTTGTAATTGCTTACCCAAGGGTTCGGCCTTTTTTAGTAATAGATACCATTGATAAGGCAACTTCAGCATTAATCGTTTGCGCAAAGCAATCGGATATTCTTGCAGAGCCTGATTTAGGCACAATAAACCCGCGACAATCAAACTATGTTGGGCATCTAGTTTTTCAGGTAATTTTAGATTCAACGGTAAATTGCCTTTCATTAAGGCCGAACGACGTTGCATAAAGCTAAATAAATCAAACCCCAGCTGCTCTTGGAGTTGCTGTACTTCTTCACGGATAACAATCTTTTGTACACGCTTATGATAGAAAACCGTACCCGTGTACAGAATCAGGCGCTCTAAATCATCACCTGACCACAAAGCAATCCGGGTCAATGAATTAGAAAAATTAAAAAATACCTGATTTTCTAACCCCAATCTTTGCAATAAATGCTGCACGATACGGTCTGCACTGCGTTGCTTACCGACAAGTTTTTTTATGATGGGACCATCCGGCATCTGATCTAACCAACTCACGTGTGTATAGTGATCCGGGCGGAAATTAAATTCCCACACCAAATTCGCTATTTTGCTATTACTTGGGGCATCCACGTGCTGAGCTCATTCACTTTGAAGTAACCGAATCTGCAGATTATCAAGCAAATACAGGTTAGGCATAAAAACCTGATCGACAGTCGGAGGGTTTACTAAGGCAAACGAACTTTGGCATTCAGAATCTTAGCTCTTTACAATAGTGGTATTCAGTAAACTATAAACTCTGGACTGTTTGAATGGATGAACTTGAACTTCCCTTAAGAACTCGCCTGAACTTAGAAACCGGCCGCATCACTTGGCAAGAACTCGGTTTTTTCTTTGCGCGTGGACGAGTGTTGCAGGTAGCAGCTGATTTAGATTTAATTGAAGTTGCCAGTGCACTCGCAAATGATGAAGCTCCACAGGTGAGCGCTTGGCTGAAGACGCAACAACTTAGTGTTTTATCCGATCTAACTGCCAAAGCTTGGGCAGGGGATGATCAACAGCTATGGGCTGTCGTAGTCGCACCTTGGGTGGTCGTGCAACAACGCGCTTAAGTTTTTTGGTATGTCTTTCGGTATGACAAACAAAAACCGCCTCATGAAGAGGCGGTTCGCTGAGCTCAGATTAAAGCCGCTCGTGCTTACTTGTTTTCACGTTGTGCAATTAAATTATCGACCACGCTTGGATCAGCTAAGGTTGAAGTATCACCTAAACCATCCAACTCATTAGCCGCAATTTTACGCAGAATCCGGCGCATAATTTTGCCAGAGCGAGTTTTCGGTAAGCCAGGAGCCCATTGCAGCAAGTTGACCTTAGCAATCGGGCCAATTTCTTTGCGCACTAAATTAATTAACTCATTTTTCAGCGCATCGGTACCCTCAACCCCAGACATCAGGGTGACATAAGCATAGATACCTTGCCCTGTCATTTCATGGGGATAGCCCACTACGGCAGCTTCTGCAACCTGTGGATGCAGTACTAAGGCGGATTCGATCTCAGCTGTACCTAACCGATGGCCTGAAACGTTCAGAACATCATCCACACGCCCCGTAATCCAGTAGTAACCATCTTCATCGCGACGTGCACCGTCACCCGTGAAATAATAGCCCGGGTACATAGCAAAATAAGTCTCATAGAAACGCTTGTGATCGCCATAGACAGTCCGCATCATCGACGGCCAAGGCGCTTTAATCGCTAGATTACCTTCGGCTGGATTGCCTTCGATTTCAATCCCTTTATCATCCAAAAGCACAGGTTGCACACCGAAGAAGGGGTTGGTTGCAGAACCCGGTTTCAACGGTGTAGCACCTGGCAATGGAGTTAACATGTGTGCACCTGTTTCAGTCTGCCACCAAGTATCCACGATAGGGCAACGATTACGACCGACAACGCGATTATACCATTCCCAAGCCTCTGGATTGATTGGCTCACCCACTGAACCTAATACACGTAATTTTTCAAGCTTCGCACGATTAACGAATTCTTCACCTTGACCCATCAGCATGCGAATAGCAGTGGGTGCCGTGTAGAAAATTGCCACATTATGCTTGTCGCAAACATCCCAGAAACGTCCTGCATCAGGATAAGTTGGAATGCCTTCAAACATTAAAGAGGTTGCACCATTCGCTAAAGGACCATACACAATGTAAGAGTGGCCTGTCACCCAACCCACATCCGCAGTACACCAGTAGACTTCGCCTTCTTTATAGTCAAAGACTAGCTTATGTGTCATGGCTGCTTGCAGCAGATAGCCACCGGTGGTGTGCAATGCGCCTTTAGGCTTACCTGTAGAACCAGAGGTGTAGAGAATAAATAACGGATCATCGGCATCCATCGGCTCAGCAGGGCAATCCGCAGAAGCCTCAGCCATCGCCTCGTGATACCAAACATCTTGTGAATTCCATTCAACGGGATCACCACCGCGCTTAATCACGATACAAGTATGCACGGTAGGGCATTGAGCAATCGCTTTATCAGCATTGGTTTTCAGCGGCACTCGCTTACCACCACGCATAGATTGGTCAGAGGTAATCACCACGCCACACTCTGCACCTTGGATACGATCCCGCAGAGCATCTGGCGAGAAACCACCGAAAACGATAGAATGAACTGCTCCCAAGCGGGCACAGGCTAACATCGCCACTGCAGCTTCAGGAATCATCGGTAGATAGAGAGAAACCCGATCGCCTTTTTTCACACCACGGCTTTTCAGCACATTGGCAAACTTACAGACTTCTTCGTGTAATTCTTTATAAGTGATTTTGCGATCTTCATTCGGATTATCACCTTCCCAAATAATCGCAACTTGGTCGCCGCGTGTCGCTAAATGGCGATCTAAGCAGTTTTCGGAGACATTCAGTTGACCACCTTCAAACCAACGGATATGGATGTCGCTTTCATCGAAGCTCCAATCCAAAACGTTATCCCATTTCTTGCTCCAGGTCAGGTAGTTTTCAGCTTGCTCAGCCCAGAAAGTGGCTGGATCCTCAACAGATTGCTTATACATGCTCGCATATTGTTCAGCATTAATATGAGCATGCGCTGCAAACTCAGCAGGCACGGGATACGTCTTAACATCAGACATGGTTGACTCCTCACTAACGAAAAATGGCTTACAAACGACTGGGTGCTTCTGTGTTTTTATTCGTGTAAATCGCTCTCCGGCACAGTATATTTATACAATCTAGGCAAAAAGTCCAGAAAAACACCAGAAATATCCATAGATTGTCGACAATTTTATTCGAAAGTATCGTCTAAGCCATCACGAATTAGTGGACGCATTGCGGTCGCTAGGCTTTTGAAAAGATTAGCATTGCCTAACTCTTGTGCACGCAATAATTGCTTCATCTGCTCACGCTGGGTGGGCATATCAAAACAGGCAGGGCAATTTTCCATAATCACTGGCAAACCCGCAGCCTTAGCAAAATCAGCCGTTTGGCGCTCACGGACTTGCACTAACGGGCGAATTACTCGCAAATCACCCGCATCAATTCGATAATGCGCTTTCATCGTTTTTAATTGGCCGCCATGAAAAGCTGACATTAAAAAACTTTCAGCTAAATCGTCTAAATGCTGGGCTAAAGCTAACACATTATAGCCTTGCTCTCGGGCGGTCTTATACATGAGACCACGCTTCATTCGCGAACAGAAGGCGCAATAGGAATTATTATCCATGTGTGTTTCTGCCAAGCGCATAATCGGCTCACGCACATAGAAATAAGGCACACCCAGCTTTTCCATATAAGGAATCAAGGGCGATGGATCAAACGCCCCTGACTGTGGATCAATAGTCACAGCAGCAAATTCAAATCGAATCGGTGCATGGCGTTGAAAATGACGCAAGATATGCAGCAGCGAAAGGGAATCTTTTCCGCCGGATAAACCCAGCAGAATGCGATCACCTTCACGAATCAATTGATAATCACCAATCGCTTTACCCACTGCACGCACTAAGGATTTGGGCGGAGTGGCAAAAGTTTCGACTGGAAGCTCAAATAGGCGCTCAGCAGTATTACTCATGCCCAGCAACATAGCCGATTTTTTACCACGATGCTAGTAGCAAAATCTAGCCAACCGCTCAGATCAGTATCCGTATTACACTAGATTCTACGGATACTGTCTCAACCAGCACTAACACGCTCGGCTAAAGCTTTAAGTATGCTGCGCTCCATGATACAGACGAATCACATGTCTCGCTTCAGCGAAAAATAGCCAGCGCTCAGCACCAATACCGATAAAGCTCGACAACATAGCAAGGAAAGCTAACCCACTTGCTTGCGCACCTAATACCATGAAACCCAGCAGCATGAGTGGGATAAAAAAGCCGGCGACAAATACCGTGATCCGTAGTGCTAGCAATAATTTAGCGGGTGCGAAATACGCAAATTCATCCGTTAAAAATGTACCTGCAGTATGCCCTGTGTCGAGCAAACGGACTTGAGCACGAGTGAAACCCGTCGCGGTATTGATCGTCGGCCCAATCACAGTACGCACCCAGAAATAGTAAATCGCCTTACTAATCGCTGCGATAGTCAGCAAAGCCAGCGATAAACTAGCCATCACGAGGGTGGGCTTGCCATTCCAAGCCAAAACCAGCACGAATAAAACCCCACCGGTCGCTAAACCTAACAACAGATAATTAGTCGGTGTTAAAGCCGTGTTCCATTGGCGAATAGTTTTGAGGCAGCCATAAATCATGCCCGTACTAAATAAAGTTGCCAGTGCTAATAAACTAGCGGCTACGCCAATAAAAGCGACAAAGCCATTGTAGACACCAGCCTCAAGATTCACCCACAAACCCAGTAAAAATAACAAGGCGACTGGATAAAATAACACTGCAAACACGCCCTCACGTGCTAACCAAGAAGTTCTAAAGCGGAAAAAAGCCCGCCATGCATTTTTAGGATTGGCTAAATGCAAAGTTGAGGATAATAAGCCTGCAGAAATTAGCGCTAATGATAATAAGCCACCCACGAGAGTGACCCCTTTATCAAATTCCACAAAACCAAGGATATAACCCAAGGCCATGAGGATAAATAAACCATAACCCGCGCCCGAGGCCACGGTAAAAAAGATCACAGAAAAGGCTGGATGCATGAGTTTTCTCCTTAACGCGCAACCGCTTTATTGACCCACTCTTTCACCGAGCTGATCAGTGATTTCTTGCTCACATCTTCAGTCGGAATCGGGCGAGTGATACGCGGAGGTAGGTAGCGGTTGGTGGGGTTATAACCAAGCTCAGGCATCAGTGCATAGCCGCCCCGTTCGCGCACTAGCTTGCTTACCTTCGATTCAGGATCGTCGAAATCACCAAAATGACGGGCATGCGCGGGGCAAGTGATCACACAAGACGGCTGGCGGTCATATTCATCTAAACGCTCGTCGTAGATACGATCAATACATAAGGTGCATTTCTTCATTGTGCCGGACGAACGATCTAATTCACGTGCACCATAAGGGCAAGCCCATGAGCAATAATTGCAACCCATACATTTATCTTGGTCGACCAGCACCACCCCATCTTCGGCACGCTTATAGCTCGCCCCGGTTGGGCAAACATCCACGCAATCAGCCTGTTCGCAATGCATACACGACATTGGAAAATTAATGGTTTTATTGTGCGGATAATCACCGACTTCATAGCTACGAATCCGGTTAAACCATACGCCACTGGGGTCCTCACCATAGGGGCGGTAATCAGTGAGTGGTCCGGTTGTCCCCGAGGTATTCCATTGTTTACAAGATACCGCACAACCGTGGCAGCCCACGCAGACATCTAAATCAATTACTAAACCTAATTTCATGGCTTACTCCTCACAGGCCACGCTCGTTGTCATGCACACTGCCCCGTTGCAATACATCACTCATCGGACGTTGTAAATTGACTGCGGTATGGGCTTGATAACGCAAAACCTCTGGCGAGATATTCCCATTCGGCAAAGGCTTAATCACCGGGAAAATCGGCCAGGTACCCGTTTCACCCTCAGCAGCGGGGTAGACCTTCACCTTCAAGTCATACCATGCAGCTTGCCCCGTGATGGGGTCAGAATTGGTTACTTTATCAAGGGGATCGTTTTTCACTGGCAATAGCTCAGAAATCAGATGATTCATTAAGAAACCATCATTAGCCTCATTGGCAGTTTCATCCAAGCCCCAAGCTCCTTTTTGCTTAGCAATCGCATTCCAAGTCCACACTGTGTCGTATTGACAGGCTTCGACTAGCTTCACTTGCACCCGAATTTTGCCATGATGCGATTCGACCCAGCACCAAGCTTCATCCTTGATGCCCATCGCTGTGCCGCGCTGGCGATTCATATACAAGAAATTCTGGGCGCAAATCTGCCGCAGCCAAGCATTCTGCGAATCCCAAGAGTGATACATAAACATTGGGCGCTGATTCACTGCATAGAAGGGATATTCATCCTCATCAATTCGACATTGCTCAAGCGGCTTATAATAAAACGGCAGCGGATTAAAATAAGTACTCAAGCGCTCTTTATGATGTGCCTCAGTCGGCATCGGGCCATCGTATAAGCCCTGCCCCGCTAATTTAAAACGCTGCTGAGTTTCAGAGTACAGTTCAATAATGATTTGATTCGTTGAACCCACCCACGCGGCATTTTTAGCAAATTCCAAATAATCTTTATTCGCGTGGCGGTAATAGCGGATATGCTTGGGTAAATGCATTTCAAAGAAGGCACCATTTTTCGCATAGCGCTCCCACTGTTTTGGATTGGGCTTGCCACGCAGATGAACCTCATTGCCCTCATCATCCAAACGCCAACCCGCTAAAAAGCCAATCCCCGGCTCGCGTTGCCAATTGATAATGAAGTCTTTGTAGTCTTTGTATTTGCGTGAGCCATCCGGTTGGGTGAAGGCTGGAAAACCTAAGCGCCCGGCTAATTCCACTTGCACTTCCTGCCAAGATAAAACATCACGTTCTGGCTTAATCACCGGTTGGCGAATGGCATCACAAGCCGCATGAGGCTCTGAAATCGGCCGATCCAGCATCGAAATCGTATCCCAGCGCTCCAAATAGGTGGTATCAGGGATAATTAAATCGGCAAAATTGACCATCTCTGAATGATAAGCATCCGATACCACGATAAAGGGAATCTTATATTCGCCATCTGTTTCTTTCTCACGCAGCATGTCTTGAATTTCGGCGGTATTCATCGTCGAATTCCAGGCCATATTCGCCATGAACATCATCAGCGTGTCGATTTTATAGGGGTCACCATTCACTGCATTGGTAATCACCATGTGCATCAAGCCGTGATTCGACATGGGCGCATCCCACGAATAGGCCTTATCAATGCGCTTGGCTTTACCGTTGGCATCCATCACCAAGTCTTCCGGCCCAGTTGGGAAACCCAAGGGTGGACCTTTCAAAGGTGTATTGGGTGCACAGTCTTTCGCCGGTTTAATCGCAGGCGGAATATGCTTAGGATAAGGTGGCTTAGCTAAATGCCCACCGGGGACATCAATCGTACCGAGCATAATTTGCAAGAAATGGATCGCCCGACACGTCTGAAAACCATTCGAGTGCGCCGAAATCCCGCGCATGGCATGCATCGAAACCGGACGACCGATAAATTTATAATGCTTACGCCCAGCCCAATCTGTCCAGCCTTCAGGGACATCTACTTCAATCGTTTCTTTAAACGCAACATGCGCCATTTCCAAGGCTAAACGCTCAATCTGCTCAGCAGGTACCCCGCAAATTTTGGCGGCGTTTTCTGGCGTATATTGCTCACCTAGATACTCTTCGGCAATCAGGGTCATGACTGATTTAACGGGCTGACCGTTCACCACCGCATCAAAAAACAAGGCGGGGCTAATCTCTGGGCGTGTGCCATCGACAGCAGCTTCTAGCTTCAGATCCCAAACCAAAGGCTTACCGTCGGTGTCACGTAGCAATAACCCATGACCTTTTTGATTCGGTGTATGCACCACTAAATGGGTCGCATTGGTATAACGAATCAGGAATTCCCAATCGAATTGATCATTTTTCAATAAGACATGCAGCATCGACAATGCCAGCATCGCATCAGTACCCGGCTTAATCGCCACCCACTCATCGGCAATCGCCTGATAGCCTGTACGTGCGGGGTTCACGCCAATGAATTTGCCCCCATTGCGCTTGAGTTTTTCTAGGCCAATTTTAATCGGATTAGACGCATGATCATCAGCCACCCCCCAGAGCATGAAGTATTTGGTGCGATCCCAATCAGGATCACCAAATTCCCAGAAAGCATGCCCCATCGTGTATAAGCCACCGGCTGCCATATTCACTGAGCAAAAACCACCATGTGCAGCCCAATTCAGGGTACCAAATTGCGAAGCCCAAAAGCCCGTCAGTGCTTGCATTTGGTCGCGCCCTGTAAAGTAAGCCAGCTTCAGCGGGTCGGTGGCGCGAATTTTGCGTAAGCGTGCTTCCAGAATATCCAAGGCTTCTGCCATCGTAATCGCTTCAAATTTACCCGCACCACGCTCTGTACCCGGTTTACGCAAGAGGGGAGAGTTAAGCTTGGCAGGCGAATTTTGCTTCATAATGCCAGCATTGCCCTTAGCACAGAGCACGCCTTTATTAATCGGATGGTCGCGATTGCCTTGAATATAGCGAACCTTATTATCCTCGACCGTAACATGGATGCCGCAACGGCAAGCACACATATAACATGTGGTGGCTTTAACCTCTTGCTTCCCTCGTGGCTCAAACTCTGGCAATGCGCTCATCTGTACCTCTGAATATAGTAATACAGTAATATACTTAACTGCGCATCTTCGACCATCTCGCTTGATCTAGCAACAATAATTTTTATCTATATGAATAAGTTTTATTTATAAAAGGAAAAACCGGCTAAGCGCCGGTTTTTAGAGAATCATCCAATCACTAACTAGCCTTTAATGCCCTTCATTTTTCATCTTTTGTAAGCGCGCTTCGGCTAATTTTGCTGAACTCGTATCAGGGAAGAAGCGCACGGTATCTTCTAGGGTTCGACGTGCATATTCCCACTGTTGTAGCTCATAAAAGGAATAACCCAACTTTAAAGCCGCCCCCGAAGATTTAGGGCTGTCTTTGTATTGCTTAAGCACTTTCATAAACTCTTGCGAAGCACCTTCAAAGTCTTTTTGCGCATATAAAGCCTCTGCTAGCCAATACTGTGCATTCGCTGCCAATTCATGCTGCGGATAACTTGCTAAGAAATTACGAAATAAGGGCGCAGCCTCAGCAGGCTTATTCACCAATAACTGATAGGCCTGATTGTAATCAGCCTTCGCCTTGCGACCTTGATCAGGGCTATCAGTGGTAGGGTTGGTTGCTGCGGGGACAGCCGCTACGACTGGCTTGATCTCCGTGCTATGCGCGCTATTCTGCTCTTCAGGCGTACCATAGTAGTAATAGCTATCTTTACTTTTTGGATCAACCACCGGTGCTGTTTGACTAGCCTCAGATGTTATAGCAGTACTTGGAGCTTGAGCAGTCGCTGGACTAGTGCTGTCCGGCGTAGTTACTGGGGCAGGCGTCGTTGAAGTCACCACTGGAGCTGGAGCAAGTTCAGGAGTCGCCGCTTCAGTCGGCAGTGCAGTAGCTGTTGACTCAGCGGTAGCGGCCGCAGCACCTGCATTTAATAAAGCTGGAGCTGCATCCACAGGACTAGTTGTTAAAAAATCGGCTGATGCCGCAGATTCGGAGGCGGATTGCGTCGTACTATCCATAGGAGTTGCTGCAGCTTCACTGCTAACCGCCTCTTG
Source organism: Thiothrix eikelboomii (assembly GCF_900167255.1). Taxonomy (GTDB): domain Bacteria; phylum Pseudomonadota; class Gammaproteobacteria; order Thiotrichales; family Thiotrichaceae; genus Thiolinea; species Thiolinea eikelboomii. The sequence goes on along the minus strand of NZ_FUYB01000013.1, from coordinate 69,821 downwards.
TTCTAAAGAAGGAATATCGGTTGCATCCACAACGCCTGCTGGCTCAACCTCCTCAACAATCATATTAACGCCCGGAATTTGGAGTTCAGTCGATGCAGGTTCAATAGCCTTAGCCTGCTCTTCTAAATTAATCCCGTCTTCTGCACCCGCTTGTACTGCTTCAGTTTTAACTTGGCTTTCATCATCCTCACGAGTTAGAGCACCGTCGAGCTTATCTTTTAAGCTTTCATTTTCGCTACGTAAAGCACTCACTTCTCCCTCTAAATCATTGAGGCGCTCTAATAACTGCACCGCGACGTCATCATTTAGCGCCTGTGCAGGTGATGCGACCAACATCATAGCCACCAGAACACCGAATAGGCTCCGGTCGAGCTTGTAACACATACCCTTTATTCTCCTACATAAATTATTTCAACTCGGCGGTTTTCACTCCATGATTTTTCACCATGTCCTAGTGAAGCGGGTACTTCTTCCCCATAACCCACTATTTCAGCTTGCTGATTTTTCAGCCCTCGCGCCGCCATATAGTCACGTACTGAGTAACCTCGACGTTCCGATAAGGCTACATTGTACTCGCGTGAACCGCGTTCGTCTGCATGTCCTTCCAGTCTTATTTTTAAGTTAGGATAAGCACCTAATAAAGAAGCATGGGCTTGCAAGACTGGCAAATACTCCGCACGAATACTTGCTTGATCATAATCAAAATAAATAACCCGCTGAGCTAAAATACTCCCCGGATTATTCAAATCAGCAGGAGAATAAGGGCTATTACCTTGGCCTGCCAGCGTACCACCATAACCGCCTTGCCCATACCCTCCTTGCCCCTGCCCAGCATATTGGCCTTGGCCTGCGCCACCGATACCCGGTTGCCCACCCTGTGGAGATTGACCACCCGCACCAGAACCATATTGACCTGACCCGCCTGCGCCACCTTGACCTATGCCACCTTGACCTATGCCACCTTGACCTATGCCACCTTGACCTATGCCACCTTGACCCACACCGCCATAACCGCCACCTTGAAAAGCCCCCAAATCGGGAATAGGTTGAGGAGGAGGAGCGACTTGGCAGCCACTCAACACGCCCACGGCGAGGAGACAGCTTAAAAAACTGTTATGATGCATGGTTATTATTCCCTCATTCAAAGCATTAATCTAAATACGGCGACCATGCTGGGTCACGTACATCATCCACTTGAGTGGCTAAAACTTGGCGGGCTTTACCATTCGCACTCGCCACCGCCAGCACTCCACGCCCACCTGCTTCAGTGGCATAAATCACCATCTCCCCATTGGGTGCCAAAGCAGGCGACTCGTCATAACTACCTTCAGAGACCAACCTAGAATCTTTAGAAGCGGCATTCATCAAAGCAATACGATTCGCACTACCAATATCCCTTACCATCGCAATCGTATTGCCGACGATACTCGGTGCAGCATTGTATTCACCCGTAAAGGTCAAACGTGAACCTTCACCCCCTGCCACAGTCGTCCGATACAACTGCGGACGGCCGCTCTCATCAGAGGTATAAATAATCGTATTGTTATTCGCCCAAGCGGGTTCGGTATCAATCGCCTTAGTCGTGGTGATCTGCCGTAAACCACCGCCATTCGCATCCATTAAATAAATATCGGGATTACCTTCCTGTGACAAACTCATCGCCAAGAAACGCCCATCGGGTGACCACGCAGGGGCCGCATTCATCCCCGGATGATCTGCTAGCACACGTTTAGCACCGGATACTAAATCCTGCACATAAATCACTGAGCGATCACTTTCATAAGAAACATAGGCTAGACGACTGCCATCAGGTGCCCAACTGGGTGACATCACGGGTTTATTCGAACGCAAAATAGTACGCGGATTAAACCCATCTGCATCTGCCACAATCAATTGATAAGTTTGCGCTTTGGGAGGGCCACTTGCAGAAACATAAGCAACTTGTGTATCAAAAGCCCCTCTTTTGCCAGTTAGGCGTTCAAAAATTAAATCGGCCGCTTTATGCCCCATCCGCCGTGTATTCGAGCTTTGCGCAATGCGATAGCCTGCTGCCCGTTGACCTGTGGCCGCATTCAGAATTTCAAACTCCAAAGAACCCGCTTGCTTACCCACAATCACATATTCAGCCCCACTGGCTCGCAATGGCTCAGTTTGAAAGGGCTGCCCTAAACCTAAGGCTTGGCCGGCTTTAGCCGGATCAATTAGTGTAAACAGCCCCGTGCGCTGCAAATCAGCTTCAATCACACCGGCTAAATCGCCCCCTTGGAAGGGTACAATCATCACCGGAATACCATCATTCGTACCGTCGGTGATACGAATCACTAACTCAGCACGACTGGTCATGGAGACCATTAGTCCACTGACGAACAATAACAACACAATAAGCGGATGTTTCATGGTTATGGCTCAAAAATTAATCTTAAGTTTTGATTATAAAGCTCGGGTAAATCCGGTTCAGGAAACGGCTCTGACTTATACAAAGCTGCCGTTAGGGATTCGCAAAACTGAGGGCTACCATTGCAATCCGTGACCCGCAAGTCACGAATATGACCGGGGGGCTTAATGGATAAGGACACCGTAGCACGCATGCCAAAAGTATCGGTCGGTTGATTCCAGCGCGAACTCACCCGCCGTTTTATTTGTGCTCCCCACGCTAAAGCTGCATTTTCCATCGCTTGGGGGCTGGGACCACTATTTTGCTTAGCAATAGCCTCTTGCCTAGCTTTTTCAGCTTCTTGCTTGGCACGCTCTTCAGCCACTTTAGTCTTAGCCTCAGCTTCGGCTTGATCGCGTGCTCTTTGCTCACGAGCACGCTCACTGGTTTCACGTAAGCGCCGCTCTTGATCTTCACGAGTTTTGGCTTCGGCCAACTTACGTTCTTCTTCAGCCTTACGTTTAGCAGCCTCTTCGGCTCGTTGCTTATCAGCTTCAGACTTGGCTTTAGCCTCAGCTTCTTGTTTGAGCTTTTCTTGTTCAGCCTTCCATTTTTCTTGGTAAGCAGCCCGCTTTTCGGCCAATGCTTTCTCTTCAGCTTGTCTTTTTTCGTCCGCTAACCGTTTTTCTTCAGCCTCTTTAATTTTACGCTCAATCTCCGCTGCTTGTTGTTTTTCCTCGGCTTCACGTTGCTGACGAGCTTCCGCTTCCACCCGCCGAATTAAAGCTTGCTGCTCAGCATCACGCTCAGCTTGTAACTGTTTTTGTTTTTCTTCCCAAGCTTGCTCGGCTTGTAAGCGTGCCTGACGCTCTTCAGCTAATTGCTTTTCAACCGCTTCGGCTTTACGCCGCTCACGCTCTAATTCACGTTCAGCGGCGGCTTGACGCTCTTGCTCTTCAGCCAAAGCTTGCTGGCGTTGCTTTTCGGCTAGGGCTTGCTCAGCTGCATCGGCTTTACGCTGTGCTTCTTCCAAAGCTTGCTCAGCAGCCTCTTTACGCTCCCGCTCGGCTTGTAGCGCCTGTTGCCGTTCCGCTTCGGCTTTAGCGGCTTCAGCTTTAGCTTTAGACGCATCTGCTAAGGCTTGTTGGCGCTCTTGCTCAGCCTGACGCTTACGTTCCGCTGCCTCTTGTTTGCGTTCAGCCTCTAAGGCGGCTTGCTCCGCCTGCTGACGTTTCTTTGCTTCAGCTAACCGTTGCCGTTCTGCTTCTTGTTCCGCTTTAGCTTGTGCTTCGGCTTGAGCCTTAGTCTTAGACGTAGGGTCGTCAATCGGATAGGGGGCTTCAATGGGTTCAGAGGTTTGCTCTGCTAAAGGTTTCAGGCCATTGACTGCGACAGCAACCGACTCCTCAGGTGGCTGCGGCGTTTTATTGAGTTGAAAGCCAACAATAAGCAGTATCAGAACAAGGAGATGTATAATAATTGCCCAAAAGAGAGCAACCGGATTCTTTAGCAGTTCTTTGAACATGGTTTACTTATTTCTACAGTTCCTGCAAATTTAAAGCCTTGTTGTTTAGCAGGCTGCTCACTTAGGTTTAACCGGATCAGCCAATAAATGGATCGCTGTAGCACCTGCTCTTTGCGCGGCCACCATCGCCGTCATCACATACTGATACTCAACGCCTGCATCGGCTCGAATATTAACGGCTCGATTGCGCTTGCCTGCTAATTGCTCTTTTACATAAGTCGTGAGCTGTTTAGCATTCAAAGTGTCACCATCCTGCAACAGGTATTGTCCTCTTTGATCAACTAAAATTATTAAAGGTTCCTGCTGATTATCGGATTGTAGCGGTGAAGCATCAGCATCTGGAGCATCAATCGCCACACCCGCTTGCATCATCGGCGCGGTAACCATAAAAATCACCAATAACACCAACATAACGTCGATATAAGGGACAACATTCATTTGTGCCATCGACTTACGAGCGCGTCTCATCGACGTACCTGCTGGGTCGCCGCATGACGCTCTAACAATGCAGTAAACTCTTCACGGAAATTATCATAAGTCACTGCTAAGCGATCCACATGATCTACAAAGCGGTTATACGCCACTACAGCTGGGATAGCGGCAAATAAACCAATCGCTGTAGCAATCAAGGCCTCAGCAATCCCGGGTGCGACCACCGCTAAAGTCGCTTGCTGCATTTTCCCTAAGGATAAAAATGCATGCATAATCCCCCAAACCGTACCAAACAAACCGACATAAGGACTCGTTGAACCCACGGTGGCAAGGAAAGCTAGATTTTGCTCTAAACCATCAAGTTCTTTGGAAGCAGCCACCCGCATGGAGCGCTGTACGGCTTCCGTAGCAGGCAACTGATGCGTCTGATCTAATTGACTCAGCCTGCGGTATTCATGAAAACCATCGTAAAAAATTCGTGCTAAACCGGAACGCTGTGGAGCTTTTGCTAACTCATCATAGAGAGCGGGTAATGAAATTCCACTCCAAAAGCGTTCTTCAAACTGCTCTGCTTGCCGCCGTGCGTGTTTGAGCTTGCTGGCTTTGACAAAAATTAAAGTCCAAGAAAGCAAGGAAGCCAACACCAATAGCCCCATCACAATTTTTACGACTAGACTGGCATTCAAAATCAAATGCAAAATCGACAGATCAGTGCTCACCGCTAAACTTACCTCGAATTTCAGATGGAATTGCAGTCGGCCGAAACCTGTCGGCATCCACGCACACCACTCTGACTATACTGGCGATCAAATGTTCACGCTTATTTTCAAACGGGCTATCGCGCCAAATATTTTGCCGGAAATGAATACTGGTGCGCCCAAGTTCATGAATCGCGACATCCACCGCTAATAAATCATTGAATACCGCAGGTTTTAGATAATCAACCTGTAGGCTACGCACCACAAAAACAATGCCTTGTTCACGCATCAGTTGATCTTGCTCATACCCTAAAGAGCGTAACCATTCAGTACGTGCGCGTTCCATAAAATTAATATAATTGCTGTGATAGACGACCTTGCCTGCATCCGTGTCTTCATAATAGACCCGCACTGGCAAACTGTAGCCATTCAGATAGTTAGGAGTTTCCATTTTCATGGCGCAAGGATAATGAAAAAGGTAGACAGCTACCAATTAATTTACACGCCAAGACAAGACTGAGGTCGTTAAGCCCTCAAAAAGTAGCCCTCACTAGCCCAAAAACCCTAGATTAGGGTTATTTAGGGCTTTGAGTACGTTTAATGTGCTGATCCCGCTTGAGCTGCTTGAGCATCACTAGCTTGGTATTCAGTCAAAAATTTATGTGGATTCACATGAAAGACTTGATCTAACCAAAAAGGTTTTTCTGGTTTCAGCTCAGAAACTTGAGGCGATAAGCTGCGAATAGAATAATACAGATTCGCAGGGCGGCGAGTATTCTGCTTTGGCAAGCCAACTGCACCAATCTTTTCACCGGTTTTAACCCAGCTACCCGGTTTAACATCGACTTTTTCTAAGTTGGCATAATTATGTAAACGCCACTTAGAACCTAATACTAAAACGGTGTTATCCCCCGCTGGATTATTTTCGCTATAAACCACCCAGCCACTAGTACTTGCAACGACTGGAGTGCCTTCACGGGCGAAAATATTGATACCTTTTTGTGCATTTTGGCCACCTACATACCAGTAAGCAGCGGGATTCCAATCATAAGGCTTAGCACCTTCTACTGGCATCTGACGATCTTCGGGAATCCAATAACCCATCATAACAATGGTAAGTACGCCTAAGAATAATAATGGTTTTTGCATCGCTCAGCCCTCTCGTTTCTCGCGTATGTAAGGCAACCTCCATACAAAATACAGATATGTGCTAGGTTGAAAAGTTCAGCTTATTTTTTATTAATTTCACACAAAAACGCTGAGAAATAAACTTCTACCGACGATTTGCGCTTAGCTTGTTAATAATTCACAGCACTCACTAACCCTTAACATCAAGTTGTTGCTGAATCTTTTTAATCGGAGCACGTAAATGGTCTGGAGTATTATTGTACCAATCTTTCAAGTACTTAGTCAGCGACTTATCCTTGCTATCATCGCCTAAATTAATGTAGTTGATGGCCGCCCAAGTCTCGGGCTGTTCCGTAAAAATTTTCAATAGATGTGAAGCCATTTTTTCATTTAAACTGCGATCCTTAGCATAGGGATCAGCCTCCAAAGTGACTTGGTGTTGCTGATACCAATTTGCCAAATTGGGTGCCAAGCTACGTTGCTTCTCTTTCAACATATCCGCAACATATTTGCGTAGTTCGGGGGCATAGTCTTTCCAATTTTCATACGGTGGGTTGACCTCCCACTGATCCGCCAACTTTCCCAAGCTGAATAAACTAAACGCCTCACACAAAGACTCTTCAAACCATTGCTGCTTGGAAACATTATTGGGTGCAAGATCATAATTACTTAAGAGGTGGCAAGTCTCATGCGAAAACTGATAAGCCAATTGTGACCAGTAGCGCCCATTCACATCCAATAGAACGACATATTCACCGTTAGCCGCACGTTCGTATAAGGAAATCGGGCCTTTCTCGTCATTCTTAACTAGTACCGGCTCTAAACGGCGACTACCGATATAAGGCGCAATTGCCAGCACGGTTGAATCCAATACCGCTTGCACATCTTTAACTTCTGCCGCTTGCCAAGCCGTATCAACCTGTACTTGAAAAGGTGGGGTCAGCGCCACCGTCCAAGTGGGAAAGAGCAAACCAATCAAAACAATAGCTAAAACCGATAAGCGCCTGAGGGTATTGAACATAGCGAGATCCCAGTGTCTGTCTCAGATAATAAATAACTGGAATCAATAGCAAACAATCCTGACGCTGAATAAGGGTGCTGGTTTAAACTGTTAGAATTAGCAGAGTATCGGTTAAACCGCGCAACATTAACCGACTAATGGCTGAGTTCTTGCTTGCAGTAGAGCAAGTCCCAGACACCATGCCCTAATTTTAGACCCCGTTGTTCGAACTTAGTCAGTGGACGAAACTCGGGGCGAGGCGAGAACGGCTCACCGCTAGGATTCATGGTGCAAAAATCAGGACTCGCGTCTAGTACTTCAGCCATCGCCTGAGCATAATCTTGCCAATCCGTAGCTAAATGTAATAAACCGCCCGCCTGCAAGCGGGTTGCTAATAGACTCACAAACGCTGCTTGGATGATTCGACGTTTATGATGACGCTTTTTATGCCAAGGATCGGGAAAATAGATTTGGATACGATTGAGCGAGCCTGTAGGAATCCGCTGCTGAATAATCTCAACAGCATCCGTATTCATGACCCGCAGATTCTCCAATTGATATTTTTGCACCAGATGCAATAAATGACCGACACCGGGCGTATGCACTTCGATCCCTAAAAAATTACGCTCTGGGGCTGTTCTTGCCATTTGCGCTAAACTTTCACCGTTGCCAAAGCCAATTTCCAAACTAACAGGCGCTGCATTACCAAAAATCGCTGCAAAATCGAGCCAGCCCTGACCCTCAGCGATCCCATACTGCGGCCAAGCGGTGGCTAAAGCCAGTTCTTGTCCTTTGGTTAAGCGCCCTTGTCTTAACACAAAACTTTTAATTTGGCGCGGGTGATTGGCATCCATTTGAGTGATACTTGGCTAATAAAGGCGCTTATTAGAGCATATCAAGCACAGGCTGTCAGGTAGGTCAGACCTATGCCCACCGAATCATACACCCTCTTTTTTAGGGGGTATGAAACGATAACCCTTGCCCCATACCGTATTTAAATACTTCGGTAAGTTTGGTTTTGCTTCAATTTTCTTGCGCAGCCGATTCATATGCACATCAATACTTCGATCTAAGGGGTGATGGCTATTGCCTCGCAAGGCCTCAGAAATCTGATCACGGGTCACAATTTCACCCGCATGATCAAACAAAAAGCGCATCAAACGAGTTTCTGTCGTGGTCAATTTAATCGTCTGACCATCTCGAAAAAACAAAGCATGTTCAGGATCAAAGCAATAGATATAAGAATCGTCCAACTTTGTCTCTGTTGAACGTTGATGTCTGAGAATATTTTTTAGCCTTAACAATAGTTCAGTCATATGGAAAGGTTTAATTAAATAATCATCAGCGCCTAACTGTAAGCCAGCTATTCGATCATCGACCGCTTGTTGTGAAGATAAAATCAGTACGGGTAATGAGCTATAATGTTGCTTTACCCAAGCTAGCCAATGTAAACCATTTTCGCCGGGCAACAGGACATCCATTACAATCAAATCCACTGAATTGGAGTTCAAAAACTCAGCAATTCGTTCTCCACTTGCTAGTACAGCTACTTGGTAACCTTGGCCTGTTAAAAATTTCTGCAAGAGCTGTTGAAGAACTTCATCATTATCAACTAGCAAGATTTTGTTACTTTCTGCGTCATTAGCCTTTGCCATGAATTTGAGCCATTAGAAATAAAATGATCTACACCTACCCCTAGCATTATCACCAATTAATATTGCTGTTAGGGAGTATTTTGCAACATTTGTTACAAATTATTTAAAGATTTATTTTCTAATTTATCAATTATCTAAAGTTTTATCGAAATAATGTTGACTACCGCTCACTATAAAATGCGGATTGAGCAATGAATCCTTTGAATTATATTTTAAAGCTTGCCCATTAAGATCTTGCATTGCTCCTCCTGCTTCTTCGACAATAATTTGAGCCGCTGCAGTATCCCACTCGGAAGTTAAGCCTAAACGGGGATAAAAATCGGCTTTACCTTCAGCGACTAAACAGGCCTTTAAAATACTGCCCATTGAAATAAGTTCATAGTTTTCAAATTGCTGCAGAAATGCGGGTAAAAAATCACCAGCATGCGATCGACTACCGACAATGGTTACTAACTCGCTCGGCTCGCGGGTAGACAGCAGCTCAGGTTCAGCTTGAGCGACTTGCAAATAAGCACCATTACCTAAACTGGCATACCAAGTTTTCTGCAAAGCCGGAGCATGCACGACACCTAATACAGGCTCATGCTGATGGATCAAGGCAATTAATACACTAAACTCACCGTTGCGCTTAATAAATTCTTTGGTTCCATCCAAAGGATCGACTAACCAATAGGTTGTCCACTGACTACGCTCAGCAAAATCAAGGGTCGCAGACTCTTCTGACAAGATTGGATACTGGGGGGTTAACTCCTGCAAAGCAGCAACGATGGTTTGATGTGAAACCAGATCGGCAGCAGTCAAAGGTGAATTATCTTGTTTACGATCAACCGTGAAATCCGCAGAGTGATAGATTTGCATGATTTCCGCACCGGCTGCTTGGGCGAGTTCAACAATAACTAAGGTAAGGCTTGCAAGATCCATCTTGTCCTCATAAAAGCTTTGAAATGATCATAACTTTAACATAAACCAGACCAGTACATCGAAGGTCTGGCCATTTATCTATAAGATTAGACAGTTGATCATTAAATAAAATAATATTCACATAAAAATAAAAAACAAGTTTAACAGAGCACCCCAAATCATGCTTATCACTGACTACGCCGCTTCGCGCCATCTAGCTTCGCGCCTCGAGTTAGGTATCAACCATCACCTCTGCAAGCAACGTATCGGACAGACGGTGGAACAGATTTTTGCAACCCTCTGCCCTGATCAGGCACCTAGTTTGACTAAGCTACCCCTACTCACTGCGTGGGAGGATATGGCTGTGTTCTATCAAAGTAATCGCAACAGAAAAATAGAATTAAATAAATTAGCCCGTACAGAAGGTGTCCTATTAACGAATTGGTGGTTAGAAGAACTACATAAAACCCAATTCCCGTTATGGGAACGCATGACCTTATTTTGGCATAACCACTTTACTTCTAGCTTAACTAAAGTCATTTGGCCGCAATGGATGTTAAAACAACATCAATTACTGCGCACGCATGCTTTAGGCAATTTTGCTGAGCTACTGCATGCGATTGCTAAAGATCCGGCGATGTTAACTTATCTCGATGGCTCAAAGAACATAGCCACCAGCCCGAATGAGAATTTTGCCCGTGAACTGCTCGAATTATTTACTTTGGGCGTAGGCCATTACAATGAACAAGATATTATTCAGGTCGCACGTGCTTTTTCTGGCTGGAATGTAAATAACTTAACGGGTGAATTTATATTTCAACCTAAGCTACACGACAACTCTCAAAAGCATTTTCTAGGACACTCTGGAAAATTTAATGGCACTGATATTATTAATATCCTTTTAGATCAACCACGAACGGCTGAACATCTTGCTGAAAAATTCTGGAAAGAATTTATTAGCCATGAATCTGTTAATCCTAGTATTATTCAAGAATGGGCAACTACCTTTAGAGAGAGTGGCTACGAGATCAAAGCTTTATTGCTTAAAATAATAACTAGCCCTATTTTCTGGGAGACTCAGCAGCGGGGTAGCCTAATTAAATCTCCAGTGGAATTTACACTGGGTCTAATCCGTGAGCTACAAATTCCGTTTGCAGAATACCCTGCCTTAAAAATAGTCAACCAACAACTAGGACAAGATCTATTTAATCCACCCGATGTCAAAGGTTGGCGAGGTGGCACAGATTGGATCACTAACACCCGTTTAATTCGCCGCTATGATTTGATTCCTAAATTGTTAGCCGAGCATGGTAGCGAGGCACAGAGCTTAGTTCGTGAGCTAGTCGCCAAAACTAATGCCGTTGGTAGTATCGGCTCTTCGATTAAAGCGGGTGGTTTTTTTAAAAATATTTTGCCGCAAATCAGTTGCTCTACCGACCCCAGTCCTTTAGTCGCTTGGTTATTGCCCGTCAAGCCTGTAGCAGCACCTAACTGTAATCAGAACGCTGACACGATCTTAATGACTGTCTTAAAAGACCCGACCTATCAACTCCGCTAAGAATAATAACTATGAATCGTCGTGACTTTTTGAAAGGTTTAGGCCTCAGTACCCTGAGTTTGCTAGCCGCCCCAAGTGTTTGGGCTAATACCCTCAGTACCCTTGCCGGTAATCGGCGTATTGTGATCTTGATTGAGCTAAAAGGAGGAAATGATGGCTTAAATACCTTAATCCCTTATACCCACCCTAATTATTATAGTGCTCGCCCAACGATTGCGATTGAACGCTCTAGTATACTGACCTTATCTGCGCATTTAGGCTTAAATCCAGCCTTAGAAGCGCTCATGCCGATTTGGAATGAGGGTGAGTTGGCATGGGTACAAGGTATTGGCTATGAAACTGGAAATCGCTCACATTTCGAAGCCATTGAAATTTGGGATACCGCACAAGCCGAGGCGCGTGGTCTTCATGATGGTTGGATTGCACAATCTTTTCCTGAACACAGCTTGGCGGGTATCGCGCTTGATACGAATTTAGGTCCTTTATATGGCCAGAATGTTTCAGCCTTGAGTATTTCTGAACCTAGCAATTTTGCGAGTAGTGGTTCAAGAATTCATGCACTTAAATCCGACTCTACGAATCCTTCTTTGCAACATATTCTAAATGTCCAGTCGCAAATAGAGATGCTAGCCAGCACTTTAGCCGACTACTTAAAAGACCTACCTGCTGCTAAAGAAAGCTTTGGTGCAGGTAACTTTGGACAAAGTTTAAACTCAGCTTATACCCTGATTGCTTCAGGCCTAAACGTACCTGCTTATAAAATAACTTTAGGTAGTTTTGATACGCATACTGATCACCGATCACGCCATAAATTACTTTTACAAAGTTTAGCTCAAGGGCTGGCTAGTATGCGGAATAACCTTAAACGAATTGGTATGTGGGATGAGGTGATCATCATGACCTACTCAGAATTTGGGCGGCGCTTAAAAGAAAATGCCAATAAAGGCATTGATCATGGAGCTGCCTCGGTGCAATTAGTCATGGGTGGTAAAGTCAAAGGCGGTTTATATGGTGAATATCCTTCATTGACCGATTTAGATGAACGAGGTGATTTGGTTTATACGACTGATTTTCGTGATATTTATTCTGTTATTCGCAATAACTGGTGGAATTTAGGTGAAAAACTCACAGGCCAACTGGCATTAATTTAATTTAAAAACAGGCTGCTCCTGCTCTATACTGCAAGCCATTCTTGACTTTTGACTGTTATAGAGCTTTTTCATGCCTACAGATTTTTCTATTCAAACTCGTTTGCGCTTAGTGCACAGTTTAGCCATTAGCCTGACAGCCTTATTTTTAAGTAGTTGTGGCGATGGCTCAAGTACTACTGATCAAACTGTGGTACGCACAAGTGAGCTACCGAATATTATTTTCATCTTTACCGATGATCATGGTTATGCTGACTTAGGTGTTCAAGGCGTGCGGGGTGATGTTAAAACACCACATTTAGATCAACTGGCTAAAACTGGCGTGCGTATGACGGCGGGTTATGTCACCGCACCACAATGCACCCCTTCACGGGCGGCTTTAATCACGGGTCGTTATCAACAGAAATTTGGAGTAGAAGACAATAACTATTCACCCTTGCCGCTGAGTCAAGCCACCCTAGCTGAAAAACTGACCGCAGTCGGTTACAAAACTGGAATCATGGGCAAATGGCATCTAGACATCAATGGCGCATCCGAGCGTTGGTATAACGAAGTTTATGCACCCGGCTCTTCGGTTCCCTTTAATGAAAGCAATATACCGTTTGCGGAAAAGCTTAAATATTATCCAGAAAGTCGAGGCTTTCAGGATAATTTCGTTGGCTATCACAATAACTATCGTGCCAATTTTAATTTAGCCGGGCAAACCATCTCACCGCGCACGATCCAAGATAACCGCTTTCGGGTAGATGTCATCAGCGAAGCCGCCACCACCTTTATTGATCGGCATAAAGCAGACCCTTTCTTTATGTATATTCCTTATTACGCCCCCCATGTCCCGCTCGAAGCAACTCAAAAATACTTGGATCTCTTTCCCGGCTCTATGCCTGAACGCCGCCGCTATGCTTTGGCGATGCTCGCCGCTGTCGATGCAGGAGTGGGGCGCATTGTAGAAAAACTTGAAAGTTATGGAATTGATGATGACACCTTGATTATTTTCATGGGAGACAATGGTGCTGCGCTGAATTTAACTAAAAAAGACATATTGCCTGTATCAGCCCAAACAGCACCCAATGGGGGGTCTGTCTGGGATGGTTCTTTAAATGAGCCTTGGGTGGGTGAAAAAGGTATGCTCAGTGAAGGCGGTATCCGCGTCCCCTTCATCATGCGTTGGAAAAATCACCTCCCGGAAGGTTTGGTTTATAATGAGCCTGTTATCTCTATAGATGCCACCACAACTGCGGCGGCTTTAGCGGGCTTAGCTACCACTGACATGGATGGGGTTAATTTGATCCCTTATTTGAAAAATCCAAGCTCAAAACCCAATCGCGCTTTGTACTGGCGTTTTATGCAGCAATCGGCTGTTCGTCAAGGCAAATGGAAATACCTACGGACTGCTGATGAAGGTGAATATTTATTTGATTTATCGAGTGATCAACATGAACAGGTTAACGTGCTAAGCCAGCATCCTGCTATCGCTCAAGCCCTGCATACCCAATTAAGTAACTGGTCAACGAGTCTGAAAACCCCCGGTTTACCTTCAGGGGCTTTGCTTGGGGCAGATAAATATTGGTATGACTATTATTTTCCAAAAAACTAAGCTCACCACCACTTAGAGCTAAAAAAATACCAGTTAGCTAAATAATCAGCGAAGCATTTCAATCACGACTACGCTCTAACTGATAATAACTAGTTTGTTCCGTGGTATATGCCTCTTCTCCTAGCCCCGCACCAACGGGGCTATATTTTTTATGGCGGATCTTCGCCAAGCTTGCAAGACTCAATCGGTGGGAAATCGCCAAATCAGCTTTGAATCGACCTAAGCACATCAAGATAAGTATTTGTTTTAATTGATATTAAAAAATAATCTAAAACCAGCTTAGATTGGCATGAATCTTCCAATAGCACTCTCGTTTATACATTGACTGATTGGAGCGAGAGATGAAAAAAACACTGTTTACTTTAACAACAGCGGTTGTCTTAGGTTTGTCTAGTTTATACGCCTATGCAGCGGATCCGATTACTATCAAATTCAGCCATGTGGTTGCCCCTGACACCCCAAAAGGCAAAGCCGCTGAGAAATTCAAGCAATTAGCTGAAGAAAAAACTAAAGGTGCTGTTAAAGTCGAGGTTTTCGCCAATAGCACACTCTACAAAGATAAAGAAGAAATGGAAGCGCTGCAGATGGGTGCTGTGCAAATGCTAGCCCCTTCTTTAGCCAAATTTGGGCCTTTAGGCGTGAAAGAATTTGAAGCTTTCGACCTGCCTTATATTTTCCGTAACTATGAAGACCTACACAAAGTTACTCAAGGCGAAGTTGGCATGGGCTTGCTGACTAAGTTAGAAGCTAAAGGCGTTAAAGGCCTAGCTTATTGGGATAATGGCTTTAAGATTATGAGTGCAAATAAGCCACTGAAAACCCCAGACGACTTCAAGGGCTTAAAAATGCGGATTCAGTCTTCTAAAGTTTTAGAAGCCGAAATGCGTGCTTTAGGAGCCAACCCACAAGTTTTACCCTTCTCTGAAACCTATCAAGCCCTACAAACTGGGGTAGTGGATGGTACTGAAAATCCACCATCCAATTTACTCACGCAAAAAATGCATGAAGTGCAAAAAAATGCCTCTGTCACTAATCATGGGTATTTAGGCTATGCCGTAATTGCGAACAAAGCGTTTTGGGATAAGTTGCCTGAAGATGTGCGCAAGTCTTTAGAAGAAGCGATGAAAGAATCGACAGATTATGCTAACCAAATCGCTAAAGAAGAAAACGATAAGGCGCTCGAAGCCGTTAAAGCCAGTGGCAAAACTGAAGTTTACATGCCCACTGAGGATGAAACTAAAGCTATGCAAAAAGCTTTAGCACCGGTTCACACCGAAATGTCTGAGCGCATTGGTAAAGACTTAATTACCTCAATCTATACTGCCACTGGGTTTGATCCAGCCAAGTAAATTCCATCATACTGTGCGGTCTATTGAAGTTTGATCAATAGACCGCTGTTTTGTTAGTTGGCTGAATTCAATACATGAGCGGAGGAGTGTATGAAGTGGCTTGATCGTCTGGAAGAAATACTCATTACCTTCCTGATTGCAGCCGCCACCGTGATCATTTTCGTTGCTGTTGTGCATCGCTATGTATCAGGCTGGCCTTTGGGTGCTTTTCAGGATTTTTTACTCAGTATCCATCTGAGTTGGGCGCAAGAGCTGTGCATTATTCTGTTCGTCTGGATGGCTAAATTCGGTGCCGCTTACGGAGTACGCCAAGGTATTCACGTTGGTGTCGATGTATTGGTTAATTTTCTATCTCCAGCCAATCGGCACATTATCACCATCATTGCACTCGCGGCATGTATTCTTTTTACGGGCATTATAGCCATTTTAGGTGCAATGTTAGTCTGGGAAAATGGGCTTGCTTATGTTTTTCTATCTAGCTTTGGTTTTGAAACCGGCGACCACTATGAAGGACCGACCACACCCGACCTCGAATGGCCTACTTGGATTGTCTATCTAGCTGTTCCTCTTGGCTCGTCATTGATGTGCTTCCGCTTCATTCAAGTTTTAGTCACTTATTTACGTACTGGTGAGATGCCACATCATGATCATGGTCATGTCGATGGCTTAAATGATGAGCTGGATGAATCAGCAATGGGGCAAAAATCATGAGTGCATTAGTTATTTTTGGTTTATTACTCATCCTCATGCTCACCGGCATGCCGATTTCGATTGCCTTAGGCCTCACGGTACTCACTTTCTTGTTTACCATGACGGAAGTGCCGATTGAAGCGGTCGCCTTAAAGCTTTTCACGGGGATCGAAAAGTTTGAAATCATGGCTATTCCCTTCTTCATTTTGGCGGGTAATTTCCTGACACATGGGGGGGTTGCGAGGCGGATGATTAACTTTGCCTCCTCAATGGTCGGGCATTGGTATGGTGGCTTAGGTTTAGCCGGGGTGTTAGCTTGTGCTTTATTCGCGGCTGTTTCTGGTTCTAGCCCTGCTACCGTAGTTGCTATCGGTTCGATTCTACTGCCAGCTATGCTCAAAGCGGGCTTCCCTAAAAACTTTGGTGCGGGCGTTATTACGACCTCAGGCGCTTTAGGCATTTTGATTCCACCCTCTATCGTCATGGTGATGTATGCGGTCGCTACGAATAGTTCAGTGGGTGCACTCTTTATGGCTGGGGTTGTTCCGGGCTTAATGTTGGCAGGCTTCTTGGGCTTTACAACTTGGTATCGTGCTAAGAAATTTGATTATCCACGTCAGCCTAAAGCTAATCTGGAAACTCGCTGGAAAGCTTTCAGAGATTCGATCTGGGGTTTATTGCTGATTGTAGTTGTCATGGGTGGGATCTACACAGGTATTTTTACCCCGACTGAAGCGGCCGCAATGAGTGCCGTTTATGCTTTTATCGTTGCTGTATTTGTCTATAAAGACATGGGCTTAAAAGATGTACCAAGGGTTTTACTCAACTCGGCAAGTATGTCTGCCATGCTCTTATACATTATCACTAATGCGGTGATGTTCTCATTCATTCTCACCAATGAACAGATCCCTCAGTCAATGGCTGACTGGATGCTGGCCCAAGGTTTGAACGCTATTGTCTTCCTCTTAGCGGTGAATATCTTATTACTGGTAGCAGGCAACTTTATGGAGCCATCCAGTATCGTGTTAATTTTTGCGCCCATTCTTTTCCCGATGGCCATGAAACTAGGTATTGATCCCATTCATTTTGGCATCATCATGGTGGTGAATATGGAGGTAGGCATGTGTCATCCGCCTGTAGGTTTGAATCTCTATGTGGCCTCAGGCATTACTAAAATGGGCATTACTGAGCTAACTGTGGCTGTTTGGCCTTGGTTATTAACGATGTTGATCTTCTTAGTATTAGTGACCTATGTACCTGCTATCAGCTTATGGTTCCCTAAGCTCT
The DNA here is from genome assembly GCF_900167255.1 of Thiothrix eikelboomii. GTDB lineage: Bacteria > Pseudomonadota > Gammaproteobacteria > Thiotrichales > Thiotrichaceae > Thiolinea > Thiolinea eikelboomii. The sequence goes on along the minus strand of NZ_FUYB01000013.1, from coordinate 52,480 downwards.
TAGGCGTTATGTAAATCATCTCCCGTCAGGGCATCTATCATCCATCTTTTAGATGCCCTTTTTAAATCTCACTAAACTTTCCCTAATTCCTTTGCAATCGCTAAACTAGGCTTTCTAACTTTGCTAGAGGAAGCTTGCCTAATGTTTAAGGTCACCGTCCAACCCAGTGGGCATCTGTTTAGCGTCGAAGAACAAGAAAATTTGCTGGATGCTGGGCTAAGACAAGGCATTGCCTTGCCTTATAGTTGCCGCAGTGGCTCTTGTGGTTCTTGCATGGTCACGATTAATCAAGGGGCTGTTGACTACCCGCAAGGCGAACCTTTAGCCCTCTCACCCTATGATCTAGAACAAGGTCGGGCGCTACTTTGCCAAGCCATTGCGCTATCGGATTTAGAAATCGACTGCCCACAAGTGGGCGAATTGCCAGAAATCGAAGTTAAAACCTTACCAGTACGGGTCGAACGGCTGCGTAAACTCAATACCGATGTCATCGAGATGACCCTAAAACTCCCTGCTAATGAACGTTTACGTTTTATGGCTGGGCAATATATCGACCTGCTCTTACGGGATGGTAAACGCCGCAGTTTCTCGATCGCGAATGCACCGACCGGAGAGGCCTTGATTGAATTGCATATTCGCCATGTACCGAATGGGCATTTCACCTCCCATGTATTTAATGAGATGAAGGAAAAAGCGCTCTTGCGCATGCAAGGACCGTTAGGGAGCTTTTATCTTCGTGAGCTGACACAACCGATCATTTTAGTGGGTGGGGGTACCGGCTTTGCACCGCTCAAAAGTATGCTGGAATATTTAAAACTAAAAGGTTTTGACCAAGCGGTTTATTTGTATTGGGGTGTACGTAGCAAGGTAGATTTATACATGGATTATTTGCCCAAGGATTGGATGCAGCGTTATCCACAGTTCCACTATATCCCTGTGCTATCTGAGCCAAAACCAGACGATCATTGGCAAGGCCGCACCGGTTGGGTGCATGCGGCAGTCGTGGCTGACTTTCCTGATTTAAGCGCTTATCAAGTCTACATGAGTGGCCCACCACCGATGATTTTGGCTGGCCGAGAAGCCTTCTTAGCACACGGTTTGCGCACGGAGCATTTGTATTCAGACTCCTTCGATTACAGCCCAGATACGCTAAAAGCCCTTCAACAAAGCAGCTGATTCAAGCTTAAGCTTAAGCTCAGCACGCTGCGCTTAACTCGTACTACTCAAGCACCAGACTCCTAAGCCAACGGGAGTCTGCTGGAATTTCATGGCGCAGCTCTTTTTCAAACGGCGCTTGCAGAGGATCAGCCGGAGGGGCAGCAATCAAATTCAAGTCCACTGCTTTAGGCGTACCAATCAGCATCGTACCTGATTGTTGAAACTCAAAATACAGGCCATTCCAAAGCTTAGCACCGAAGTCGCGAGGGGCTTTAAAGAAAAACAATAAGCTGTGCTCAAGCCATACAAAATCATTGGGGCTAATGGTTGCCGGATGCGGATAGGGATAAGGAACGTAACAAGTTAATTCTTGTGATGCCTCGATACACTTAAACTCGCGCATCGAAAGGAAATGATCTGAGAGTTGCTCAGTCCGCAAATTCAGTTTGAAATTGGCCGCGCCCTGCTCAGTAGGCGTGAAATCAATCGTCCCCAACACCACTGCAGAGCCATCGGCAAACTTCGCACTCAGGGTTTTAGTCCCTGTTAGTTCTCCCTGCGCTTGACTGATACTCGCACTCAGCATTACCCCAACAGCCATTGCAAAACCAAGTGTTTTTAACCAAGACCGCATAAGTATCAACCTCAAGGTTAGAAATCGCTAGCATCCAAATTATTTCAATAAATCAAATAATTAACCATCGACTATACAGATAAATCATCACCGATAGAAGTGAATGTTGGTCCTTCTTTTGAAGGCCGCGTAGATTTGGCAAGAGTGTACGACTATGCGATACTCAAGCTATTCAAGCTATTACTTGGAAAATTTGATCACCTACCCTTAAATAAAGCTACGATGACCTCACTCAGCTTCACCCTCCACCCTCAACTGGCTGCAGATACCTTAGTAGTCGGCAATTTGAATTTATGCCAAGTATTGCTGATGAATGAAAGCCGTTACCCTTGGTTTATCTTAGTGCCACAGCGGGCGAAGATTAGTGAAATCTATCAGTTGACAAACACAGAGCGCGCCCAAGTTTGGGAAGAGTCGGATTTATTAAGTCGGCAACTGATGCAATTATTTCAGGCCGATAAGCTGAATATTGCAGCTTTAGGCAATCTTGTGCCGCAATTGCATATTCATCATATTGCAAGGTTTAAAACAGATGCAGCGTGGCCGACACCTGTTTGGGGTAAATTTAAACCCGACGCTTATACTCCAGCTGCTGCTGAACAGCTGATTCAGACTATGCGTCAGGCTTTAGGGCTGGAGCTTAATAGTCCTAGTCCAGCTTAAAGCCGTGCTTATTGAGAGCGCGCTTCCAACATATCATGGATAATGGGATTTAAAATTAGCTCCATCGCTAAGGTCATCTTCCCTCCCGGTACAACAATACTATTTCGCCGAGACATAAACGAATCGTGAATCATTGCTAATAAATACGGGAAATCGGTATTAAATTTTTTTGGATCACGGAAACGGATGACCACCAAGCTTTCATCTTGTGTGGGAATATCACGCGCAATGAAAGGATTCGAGGTATCCACGGTGGGTACACGCTGAAAATTAATATCTGTGCGAGAAAACTGTGGAGTGATGTGATTAATATAATCGGGCATCCGGCGTAAAATCGTATCCACCGTCGCTTCTGCGCTATAACCACGCTCAGCATGATCACGATGAATCTTTTGAATCCACTCTAGATTCACACTTGGCACAACACCGATTCCTAAATCGACATACTGAGCTACATTATAGCCGCCATACTTTTGTGTGGCGCTAGTATCCAGCACAAGGCCGTGTAAGCCTTCGTAAAAGAGAATATCAGTATCTGCTTCAAGTTCTTCCCAAGGGGTAAACTCACCTGAGCCTGCTGTCGTCGTGATACCTTTTGCAGCTAAACGCTCGGTGTGCTCCTGTGCTTCTTGGTCATTATGCAGGTAATAGCGTTTTTTACCCGAACCACTTTCACCATAAGCCTTGAACAGAGCTTCTAAGGCATGAAAATCATTCGCGCCCGGACCGAAATGACTAAAGTTTGGCTCTTCTTTAGAGCGCTGCTTAAACTGATTGCGCGTTACACTATGGAAACTATCCCCTTCGATAATCGCTGCTTTAATCTGCTCGCGGCGAAATATGCCTTCAAAGGTACGTTTTACAAAAGTCGTCCCTGCTCCTGACGAGCCAGTCATCGCAATGACCGGATGCAATTTAGACATATCCACCTCTTACTTAATCAAAGTATCGTCACTCATTCTAGCCAAAGCTTCAGGCTGATCTGTATATGTCTTTGGGTAGGGCAAGCCCATCATCTAGAGATATACCTCAAGCCCGCTTAACAGCTTAACAGTTATGAATCGGCTAAGCTGTGGATAAGTCAGTTGATGATTTTTTATAGCCCTAGCAGGAAAACGGCTGAGCTGATTGTCATTTCATGATTAACTCCATGAAAAATAAATTAAAATTACCAAATTAAATTTCTATTTAACTTAATTGACAATGAATAAAATTTACTTATGGCTGTTAATAACTTAGCCAACGCTTTAAGCAAAACCTAAACCAGACTTAGGCGAACCACTGGATTTAAACCACGATTCTAGCGCATCCCTGCCGTGAATCAGCTATGATAGCCTCCTTTTGGCTAAGCATCTTTGCGGTATTTTGGTATGAAACACTCCACGCCCCCTCGAGTCGGTTTTGTCAGTCTCGGTTGTCCGAAAGCACTGGTAGACTCTGAACGTATTTTGACACAGTTACGTGCTGAGGGTTATGCGATTAGCCCAACTTACAATCAGGCTGACTTGGTAGTGGTGAATACCTGTGGCTTTATTGATTCTGCGATTCAGGAGTCTTTGGATGCTATTGGTGAGGCTTTGGATGAAAATGGACGGGTGATTGTAACCGGTTGTTTAGGTGCAGACTCAGAAAAAGTCCTCAGCGCTTATCCCAATGTACTCGCTGTGACGGGCGCACATGCTTATGAAGCAGTGATGCATTCAGTTCACGAGCATTTACCGCCTTTGCATGACCCCTATACTGATTTAGTTCCTCCTCAGGGTATTCGCTTAACACCACGCCATTATGCTTATTTGAAAATTTCCGAAGGCTGCAACCATCGTTGCTCTTTCTGTATTATTCCGCATCTACGGGGGGATTTAGTCTCACGCCCGATTGGGGATGTGATGCAAGAAGCCGAGAATTTGGTGAATGCTGGCGTGAAAGAACTACTCGTCATTTCCCAAGATACCAGCGCCTATGGCATTGATACCAAATACCGCACGGGCTTTTGGAAAGGTCGGCCACTCAAAACGCATAGCCAGCAATTAGCCGAGGCCTTAGGTGAATTAGGAGTATGGGTACGTTTGCATTATGTCTACCCCTATCCGCATGTAGATAAGTTATTACCCTTAATGGCTGAGGGCAAAATCCTGCCCTATTTAGATATTCCCTTTCAACACGCTAGCCCCAAAATTCTCAAAGACATGCGTCGCCCTGCCCATGCAGAAAAAGTCTTAGAGCGGCTGAGTCAATGGCGCGAACTCTGTCCTGAAATAGCCGTCCGTAGTACGTTTATTGTGGGCTTCCCCGGCGAAACTGAAGAAGAATTTGAAACCCTACTCGATTTCCTTGAGGAGGCTCAATTAGATCGGGTAGGGGCTTTTGCTTATTCCCCCGTAGAAGGTGCACCTGCGAATCAACTCGCGAATCCCGTCCCCGAAGAAGTCAAAGAAGAACGCCTTGAACGGTTTATGGAGCTGCAAGCAGAAATCAGCGCCAATAAACTCAGTAGTTTAATGGGGAAAACCCTAGAAATACTCATCGACGAAGTGGGCGAGGATCTTAGTATCGGGCGCAGTTATCGTGATGCGCCCGAGATTGATGGACAGGTCATTATTGAAGGCGAAGAATTACCTGTCGGTGAATTCGTTAAAGTCATGATCACCCATGCGGATGAGCATGATTTATGGGGTGAACTTGTTTAAAGCGGGTTAACGCCTGCAATACCACCGACCTGACCCGCACCAGAGGGCGCTAGTCCCTCTAACTTAAATGCTCACTGCCCCGATTACGATGCAATTACCGCCTTGCTCCTGAGCTGTTTGTAAAGCTTGCTCGGCCGCTTTTAGGAGTAGTGCTGGATAAGCAACATCATGCACATCATCCTCTGCCATTGCTTGGTGATGGCTCGATTGCGGTTGGCAACTAGCAGCACCGATACTAACGGTTAAACCCGCTAAACTCGCACAGGTCAGTTGTTTGCGTTCGATTTCATGCCGGAATTTTTCTGCTAATCGAGCAACTTCATCAGTCGAGGTAGTGGGTGAGAGCACGATAAAGCGTCGATCATCATAACGTGCGACTAAATCACCGGCACGGTGCACCACCGCTTTTAAATAACGGGCTAGAGCAATCAGACATTGCTCGCTCAAATCAAGGTCAGTCAGTTGATCAATCCCTAGCACTAATAAAGCTAACGGTTCACGAGTACGCGCCGAGCGCCGCCATTCTAGTTTAAAATGCTGCTCGAATTGACGACGATTGGCGAGTTGAGTGACTGGATCAGTATTCATCTGCTCTAACAGTTTGCGCTGAGCGAGTTGAAAATTATCCATTAATTGCGCAAGCGGGCGACTTGCCAGCACCACCATAATCGCCGCTGTCAGCAACACTAAACCTAATAGCCGAAAAATAGGATCATCCAACCATAACAGCATTACCGCCATCGGTAGGATCACCGCGATCATCTGCACGGAAGCAATCGGCCACGATAACAGTAACGTCGGTAAAGCCGCCAAGCTAATTAGTAATAATACGGCCGTGTGCACCGCTACGACCTCTAGTTGATGGACAAATAATAAAATCCCTGAAGCCCCCCAGAGTGCATGTAGCAAGGTACTCAGTAAGACATAACGCTGCACACGCGCATATAAAACTTCTTCAGACACTTTGTCCATTTGGAAATGGCTACTACTCCACCAGCAACTCGCGGCCAATAGGGCGATTCCGACTAACCAGACCAATAAAACCAGCGTATTAGTGGATGAATGCACCCAAATGAGTATACCCAAAAATAAAGCAGCTAACGTATGTAGCCAGAATAAAATCGCCCCATAGCTGGCTAAACAAACGAGTTGCTCATGCATAACAGCTGTCGGCAAGACAAGAAAACTATCCGTCGAGAGCTTATATTTGCCCATATCTCCTGATCCCTGTTGCACTTAGCAAGCTTTGACTTATAGCAGAAACATTTCTGTTTTTATGCCGAATTTAAAACTTTTCCGATAAACTGCATTAACATCACCACAGTAAGTTACAAGGTTAATGGTTTATTGGATATTAAATGGTATAGTCTAACCATAAAATTACATCATATAAAAACAAGACAGTAAGGAGGGAAGCATGTTCTTATACTTTGCAGTGGCTCTGATCATTTTAATCATCATGCTCTTTTTCATGGGCGTCAAGATGGTGCCACAAGGCTTTGCTTACACAGTAGAACGTTTTGGGCGTTATGTGTATACCCTACAGCCCGGTTTAGGTTTGATTATTCCGATTTTTTATCGTGTGGGTCGCAAGGTCAATATGATGGAACAAGTGCTGGATATTCTACCTCAGCAAGTCATTACGGCAGATAATGCCAATGTCAGCATTGATGGCGTCGTTTTCTATCAAGTCTTTGATCCTGCTAAAGCTTCGTATGAAGTGGCTCATTTAGAAAATGCTATTTTAAATCTCACCATGACTAATCTACGCTCTGTTTGCGGGTCAATGGAATTAGATCATTTACTCAGTAAGCGTGATGAAATTGGAGCACGAGTCTTAATTATTGTCGATGAAGCCACCAATGCTTGGGGGGTCAAGGTGTTGCGGGTTGAAATTAAAGATATTGAGCCACCCGCCGAACTGGTGCGGGCGATGAATCTACAAATGACGGCTGAGCGTCAAAAACGTGCTCAGATCACGGAGGCTGAAGGTAAAAAGCAATCACAAATTCTTGAAGCAGAAGGGGCTAAATCTGCCGCTTTTTTACGTGCCGAAGCACGGGAGCGCGAAGCCTTAGCTGAGGCTAAAGCCACTCAACTGGTGTCCGAAGCGGTTTCCCAAGGTGATGTGCAAGCACTTAATTATTTTGTTGCTCAAAAATATGTCGAAGCACTCGGTAAATTCGCCGACTCGCCTCAGCAAAAAACAGTATTCATGCCCTTGGATACTAGCGGTTTAATGGGGTCGATTGGCAGTATTAATGAGTTGTGGAAAGTCATGCAGGAGAAGCGATGAGCATGATCAACCTCGAATTCTGGTATTGGCTGATTTTGGCAGCAGTCTTATTTACACTGGAGATTTTCGCACCTGGCGCCATTTTAATGTGGTTCGGCTTTGGGGCAGCCCTCACAGGACTTATCTTATGGCTGGTACCTGATTTAGCACTCGCTTGGCAATTGTTGCTATTCGGTGCAAGTTCTTTATTAAGCTTATTGGCTTGGCGTCAATCACCTTGGTTTCGTGATCCTCCGCCCCCTGAGCCTGAATTAAATAACCGTCTACTCAGTCAAATCGGGAAACAGTATGTTTTGAATGAACCCATCGTCCAAGGCAGTGGTTCAATACGGATTGGTGATACTACTTGGCGGGTAAGAGGTACGGATTTACCTGCGGGTACGCGAGTGAAAATAGTCGGCGTAGAAGGGATTATTCTCTTGGTAGAGGCGGTGTGATTCGCTTCTTAATGGTTGTCTGCCGATTAAAGCCTAAGTGCTCAACCCCTGCATCTAACCCATCGAAACACTATTCGGTGTCTGCCCACCCTGCTCATGCGCTTTTAGCAATTGAGGTAAGGGCTTAAAATGTTGATATGCATACCGCCATAACCAAGGTACACCCACCAGTAAGCCAAAAATCCCCCAACCTGCTTGATCATAAAAATCTTGCAGAGTCATGGGAGTGAAACCACTCCACCATTTTAAATCCATCCATTCAAGGCTAACGGCAATCAGATTATTTACAATATGTACAAGAATAGGCCCCACTAAAGAGCGCGTTTTCATATACAGCAAACACAGCACCACGCCGAATACAAAAGCTCCCAAAATATCGTTGTGCAAAAACGCGAACAGACCTGATGATAAAATAACTGCTGGCAGAGCACCGAGTTTCAAACTCCAACGATTGAGCAAATAACCCCGAAAAATAAACTCTTCCACGATAGGCGCAAAAATGACCGCACTGATCACCACTAATAAATTACCTAACCAATAAGACCCTTGCTCATCCCAATACAATAAAGGTGGCACATCCAACAACCAACGCTGCACCAGTTCAGGGGCAACCAAGGATAAGGGATAGTACATCAGATAAGTTAAGCCAATGGATGAGATAATCATCCCCACGGCAAGCCAAAGATACTCAGGCAGCTCTGCAGGAGCGGGAGGATTAAGCAGTAGCTCCGTGAGCTCATCACGCTGCTTAAAGGTAACCCACCACAGCAAGACCGCTAATAACAGATAGAGTAGATTGAATAATAAACTCTCTAAGATAAATAGCTCACCCTGACTAAACAGATTCTGATTCGCTTGAACTTGCTGCAGGAAAGCATAACCTGAACCAATAATAAAATAGAAAACGACCACAAATAAACCGACGACCCAAGTCGAACGAACTTCATCAAGGGGATTGACGCGCATGCACAGTCCTTTGCTTAGTGGTCGTTAAAAAGATCGAGGCTCGTTTGTTCTTGGATAGCTGCTGGCATAACCATACCAAAATACTGCCACGTATGTCGCGTAGCGACACGCCCCCGTGGAGTGCGCATTAAAAAACCTTGTTGAATCAGATAAGGCTCTAGGACATCCTCAATCGTACCGCGCTCCTCACCAATAGCCGCCGCTAAGCTATCCACACCGACCGGGCCACCATCAAACTTTTCAAGCAAGGCTAATAGTAAGCGGCGATCCATATGGTCTAACCCCTTGTCATCTACGTTCAGCATATCCAAGGCACGATCAGCAATTTCTGGGCTGACCCGACCATTCGCTTTGACTTGAGCATAATCTCTGACTCGGCGCAGCAAACGGTTCGCAATCCGTGGCGTACCCCGTGAGCGTTTAGCAATTTCATGTGCCCCTCCAGCTTCCATCGGTACACCTAAAATACCGGCCGCCCGATTGACGATATAAGCAAGGTCTTCAACACTATAAAACTCTAAACGCTGCACAATACCAAAGCGATCTCGTAGCGGAGAGGTTAATAGACCGGCGCGAGTGGTCGCCCCCACTAAAGTAAAGGGGGGTAAATCGAGTTTAATAGAGCGTGCTGCGGGACCTTCACCGATCATAATATCCAGCTGAAAATCCTCCATTGCAGGATAGAGAATCTCCTCGACCATTGGGCTTAACCGATGGATTTCATCAATAAATAAGACATCATGTGGCTCAAGATTAGTCAACAGTGCTGCTAAATCACCCGCTTTTTCTAAAACTGGCCCAGAAGTTTGCCGCAAGTTTGCGCCCATTTCCTGAGCAATAATATTAGACAGCGTGGTTTTACCAAGGCCGGGCGGACCAAAAATCAAGGTATGATCTAAAGCATCACCACGTGCACGAGCCGCACCAATGAAAATCTCCATTTGCTCACGCACAACCGGCTGACCAATATAATCTTTTAGACGACGCGGACGAATATGTTCATCGACAAACTCTTCTTCACGCGAACCGATGGGTGAAATCATACGATCTGTTTCGGGCATTTTTTTACTATTCCAACCAGCCTATTAGCACTACACCATAACAAAAGCAGCTCGAAAACACATCCAGAGATTCATCCAGATATTAGTGGGATTAGCGCCTTGGAATTAGCCTGTTCTAGCCCTGTTACTATTTGCAACAGGGCTAAATCAGCTAAGAATAACTCAGCTTATTGCTGAACTACTGCAGGATTAAACACAGGAATCGTCGTGCCACGTTTGACTTGGAAGACCGCCGTGGAAGACTGCATTTCAGTGGTAGCGGCTAAGGAACTATCTGGAGTTAATAACGAACCATGAACCCCTTCAGTAAAGCGCACCACACCATCGGGTGTACCTGTTTGGGTAATGGATTTTAAGCCCATGATACTAATTAATGGCTCAGTACCCGACAAAGGCGCTCCCGTTACCCGATTTGGAATCACCTTATCGCTACCTACGCCATTTTGCCCCACCACTTCCATCATGTGGATCGGATGTTTATCGGCCGCTTGTTTGCCTAAAACAATGGGATCAGCAGGATCACTCACCCACTGAGCAACGCCCATAAAAGTATCATAAGCGGCTGTTCCTTTGACAATGCCACTCGCTGCCAAGCCCTGTTGAATAGCTGGACCAAAAGTTTCCGAACCATCTAATAAACGCGCAATACCACCACCAGGGACGGCTAAACTCGCGGGCGTGCTGGTTGCCTCTTGGCTAAGATAGCCGATACCGGTCATCGCACCTAAAGAAATACCCACAAAACCCAGTTTCGCAGTATCTAAAGGAATCGGGCTAGCTGCCTGCAAACCCGCTAAACTTTTGCGCAATACCATCAAGTCGGACATACCTTGGCGGATATTATCGCGGGAAGTGCGGAGGCTGGTGAGATTAATAAAATAAGAACCAGAGCTATCAATCAAGCCATCAGCTCCACCTGCACCCGTACTATTGTTGCGGAGGTCTAAATTGAAAGTACGCTCTACATCTTGACTAGAAATTGGGTTTAAATCGGCCTTAAGTGGATTGGTCGTATCCGTAATACCATGCAAAGGTAGATCAATTGCGACCACTACAAAACCCGCATCCGCGAGGCTATCAGCAATCGCGAGCATATCAAGGCGACTACGGGTAATGCCGTGCTGGAAGATAATCACAGGCCAACCCGTCGCAGGTGGAGTAGCTCCTGCTAAAGAGTTCGCATTCGGTACAGTCATTAAGACGGGAATCGTCTGCTTACTTTTCACTTTAGGTGTTGGGTTAAAGCGGGTTAGATGACTCGCTCCCGCCCCTTGCCAATAACTAGTTAACGGTGCTTTAGCATTTAAGTAATAAGGTACTGTTAAGGTGCCTGCATGCACATTCGCTTTACCACGTAAAGCCGTAGAAAAGGTTTGCGTCGTACCTAAAGCCGGTGACATGATCATCTTGCCCGCCTTAGCTTGGGCCGTCACGGCTTGCAAAACCGGGCTAACCGATTGAGTCGTAAACGTCCAGCTTAAAATAATGCGGGCTTTCGCAACCCCTTTACCCACGGCAGCCGCTTCTTGTGTCCCAATTAATTGACGCAAAGACTCTAAAGCAGCATACGGTGTATTAGCTAAGGATTGCGTGGCTTTAGCTAACAAATAAGTCGAAGAGCTGGAGGCGGTTTTACCCGCTTTATCTTTAATGCTATTCGTCAGTACCACCATATAGCTGGTACTTTCTTTTAAAGGCTTAAGTGGTAACAATACTAAAGTCTTACCATCAGCGGTAGTGGTGGCAAACACCTCGGCTGCCGTCAACTCAGATTCAATACTGAGTACCGCCCCCGTGCTAGCATCTTTTTTAACCGCATACACATAGACACTACTGCCGATTTTGACTGAACTAGCATCCATCACATTGCTAAAATTAGCTGTAATCGGTGCTGTCAAACCAAAGCCATCTAACGAATTAAGGGCTTCATACAAAGGCAATTGAGCCGCAGGCAAATTAGTGGTCGGAATATTTAAAGTACCATCCGTGCTGCCACGAAAGAGTAAATCATTAGTACTTGGAATAATGCCATTCGCCGGATCAAACAACGGTGCTAAAGCAGGGCTATAGTTGTTTTGAGCATCCGTTTCACTAGCATCAAAATCATACGCCTGCACCGTGTAGGCTGGTAAACCTAAGGCTACAGCTAAACATAAAGCGATGGTTGTCGGTTTCATCATGGTTAAGCCCCTTAAAATGACATATTGAATTGAGCACTGATAATGTCAACGCTGCTATCGTACACACCACGGATCGCATAGCCATTGTCTTCGCTCGTATTATCAATAGGTGTTTGATCCATGAATAAGTGCGCATAGCCCACATCAAGGCTTGAGGTTTTATTCAATTTGTAATTCGCACCAACCGCTAACCAAGTACGATCGGTATCGGGCGTGCGGGGTGTTAGCAAATGAGCATTGGGAACAGGAGTTTTATCAATGGCTAAGCCACCGCGTAATTTCACCCGATCATTGTATTGATAATTTGCACCCACGGAGAAACGGGTGACATCCTCCCATTTTTCATCCACATTGGTGACGATGGCTCCGGTATTTTTATCAGTTACCCGCAAGCGCTCAAAGCTACTCCAACCTGTTTGGGTAACATCACCGAGCAATTCGAGTTTATCATTGACTTTATGTGCTACGGACAAGGATAAACTATCCGGTAAATTCGCCTCCGCTTTTACATCGACATCATTAAATCGTGTCACACCCGTCGCCGTGAGTATCGGCTGCAAAGCTGCATTTACAGTATAATCGGCTTTACCTTCCAACTCATGATTGGTCGCTGCCCGATAACTTACCCCGATTTTAGTTTGGGGGGTCGGTTTATACATCGCACCTAAATTATAACTAAAAGAAACATCATCACCGCTGATCACGACCTTACTATCGGTAGCTTGATTCGATAGCGTCGGCATAGCCCTTAAGCAACTTAACAATAAATCACCACTATTGGCCGCCCCTGCAATACTCCGACAAGCCGCCGCCGAATCAATAGCACTGCCTAATTCAACCGTAATATATTGCAGGCTAACCCCGCCCCCGAACGTCAATTGCTCATTGATTTCATAGGCTACCGAAGGATTGATATTGATGGTTTGCATGGCTGAATCGAGTGCGTTATAGCGTCCAATCCAATCATCATCATAGTTGGTTTCTAAGCCAAAAGGTGCATTGATACCTACACCAACTGTCATCTTTTCATTCAGACGTTTCACGGCGTAAGAGTTGGGAACGAAGGCGGGTTTGCCACCATCATCATTTTTACCCGTTAACGCGGCTTGAGCTTGATCAATATTACCTCCGGTTAGAGCAGGATTGACCCAAGAGCCTTTATCAGTGAATTTTGCTTGCGGAACAATCACATGGCCGGCCGTGCTCAAGTGAGAGCCATCGCCCAGCTCAGCCATGCCCGCTGGATTAAACCAAGTTGTGGACGCATCTTCTGCCACGGCAGCTGCACCTGCAAAAGCATTGCCCATCCCTGAGGCTGAGTTCTCAATTAAGGCAAAACCGGCAGCTTGTACTGTGGAACTTAAGGCTAAGGTAATAGAAATAGCTAGAATTGATCTAGCGGGTAGCTTAGTCATTGTTATTTCTCCTCCAAATGGCTAGTGTACAAAAGTATCAGAAAAAGCCAGTGAAGAGAAAGCCTCCGTTGTAAAACAACGACAAACCTTACACTGCACGGGATTTGCAAATGTTTGCGCACAAATTCCAAATCCTTTTACCCTAATTTTGCATGGACATTCCTTAGCATGGTGGGCAATGTAGAAGGAGTCAGATCATGCAAAACTATCGCTTAGCTTTAAAATTGTTCATTATTTTTATCCTCATTATTCTCTTGTTTATTCCACAGGCCTCTTTGATGGGCTTAGTAAGTGAGCGCGCAAGTTGGCGCTCGGAAGCTTATAGCAGCATTGAGCAAAGTTGGCCGGGTTCACAAACTCTCGCCGGCCCAGTCTTAGTGATTCCCTATACCCTCACGGTCAATCTGAAAGAAACTATTACCGAAAAAGACGGTACGAGCCGCGAAGTGGTCAAAGCACAGAAGATTGACAAGCGGTTGATCATGATTCCCAAACAATTGGACATACAAAGCGCCCTAGACAGTGAAACTCGCTCGCGGGGCATTTATGCAGTCCCGATTTATAATAGTAGCTTACAAGTCTCCGGGAGTTTTGAAACTCAAGCCTTGGTCGATTTGCTCAATGAACATAAAAATGATCAACTACAATTGTATAGCCCTTATCTATCGGTATTAGTACGAGACCAACGCGGAATTGCAGCACCGCCTAACTTGATTTGGAATCAGCAAAACTTGGCCTTTAACCCCGGTACAAACCTACCGAATGCGACAGCAGGTATGCATGCTAAACTGCCTGAATTCAGTACAGTCACCGCACAGATCTTTAAATTTAATTTTGACCTAAAATTACGCGGTATGAGTTCGATGAATTTTGCTCTATTGGCAGAAAACTCCGAGCTAGGCTTAGTAGCCGATTGGGCACATCCTAAATTCACTGGTGAGTTATTGCCAGAAGAGCGCACCATTAATGATCAAGGCTTCACGGCTCATTGGCGGGCATCCTCCTTCTCTTATAATGTGAGTGCGGCTTTAGAGCAATGCAGTGCCAATCAATGTGATGCGCTCTTAAATCGTTCAGTGGGTTTTGACTTATTACAACCAGTCGATGTTTATCAGCAATCTGAACGCAGTATTAAATATGCTGTCTTATTTATTTTGCTCACCTTCGTTGTATTGATTATGTTTGAGCTATTAAAGCAACTGCGTATTCATCCGATTCAATACTTCTTAGTCGGCTTAGCCTTAACCGTATTTTATTTACTACTGATTTCACTCTCTGAACATATTGATTTCGGCTGGGCGTATTTAATCGCTGCCCTCGCAAGCACGGGCTTATTGACTCTCTATTTCGGAGCTATTCTCCATAGTCGTCAATTAGGTTTGTTGTTAGGCAGTGGTTTACTGAGTTTATATACCGTGCTCTATGTGATTCTTCAAGCTGAGGATAATGCTTTATTAATGGGCAGTTTGTTGATTTTTGCTGTGTTAGCGGCCTTAATGTTAGCGACCCGCCATTTAGATTGGTATGCCTTAACCGCCAATGCTTTACCGCAAGCTAAGCTGAATCGCCCTGAACCTGAGTCAGACACACTACCCAGCGCTTAGATGGATTTTAGCTAGATCGAGGTTATGCTGGCCTAATGGGCTAAGCATAACCTGTTTTATCTAGGTATTCGGCTTAGGGTTAATATTCAGTGGAGCTAGGCCCCATATCGCTTAGGCTGGCTTTGGGTTCATACTACTCGGTGCGAGGCTGGCGCATATCGGGAATTTGTGTCAGAGAGACACGATGAACTATTAGCTTGATATTTCTCTCTCCAAACAGGGTAAACTGTTTTGATCGAAGTCATGTAGGTAAGACAATGCAAGACAGAGTAGGTAAAGGAATCCGAGTCATCAGCCTTTTTACTGGAGCGGGTGGGCTTGATTTAGGTTTTGATTTAGCTGGCTATGATGTGGTTTATGCCACAGATATTGATGATCTCTCGTGTGAAACATTGAAAGCTAATTTAGGTGAAATGCTTTCTAAAGCAACCATTGTTGAACGAGCAGATATTAGAAAGATTGATCTACAAACCTTACCAAAAGAGGTTGATCTGATCATTGGTGGACCTCCCTGTCAATCCTTTTCAGCATCAGGAAGAAGGGCTGGTGGTGCTGCAGGTAGATTGGATGACCGTGGGACTTTGTTTGAAGCATATTGCGGAATTATTGGCCATGTCAAACCGAAAGCTTTTCTCTTTGAAAATGTTAGAGGTATTCTTGGTACAAACCAAGGCCAAGACTGGTTAGCCATCGTTAATGCATTCAGGGATCTTGGATATAGCATTAGCTATAGAATTCTTGATGCACTCGATTACGGCGCTCCACAACAACGGGAAAGAATGATTATGGTTGGACATAATCTCACCCATGAGTTTTTATTCCCTAGACCCTTGTTTGGACCAGACTCGGTAAGTAGTCAGCCACACATCACTTCAGGTAAAGCTTTAGAGGGCATTGCTGAAGATGAAGACAAAGAAGCTCTTATCTTAAATAATGGTAAATATGCACATCTTTTGCCACTCGTTCCACCTGGTGAAAACTATTTATTCTTTACTGCAAAAAGGGGGTATCCAAACCCTGTTTTTGCGTATCGCTCTCGATTCTCTGATTTTTTATACAAAGCAAGCCCAAACCTTCCGATTAAGACTTTAATTGCTAGTCCGGGAAAATACACTGGGCCATTCCATTGGGAGAATCGGTGCTTTACAGTAAAGGAATATATGCGTCTTCAAGGCTTTCCAGATAGCTATCAATTTGTTGGAGAGCGTAGTGATAAAATTAAACAAATTGGTAACTCAGTTAGCCCAAAACTTTCTTATATAATGGCATTAGCTATTGCAAAACAGATCTTTGAAAAAACAGTAGACTTGGAGCTTCTGCAAAAAGATTTTGTCTTATCTTTTGATAGCCGCAAAGGAAAAAAAGCCACTAAAACAAGAGAAACACATGCGATAGTAGCAAAAGCACAAAATAGTGAGACATCATCCTTTAGGCTTAACAATTATAGTAGTGTAGTTGCTCCAAACTCATTATCTGGTAAACCCAATGTTGAGGTCGTAATTGAGGGTACTATTGCGAAAATAAAGATAAAATCTGATACAAGTAAAAAATTATTTGCTAAGGCATTTTTGGAAATATTTGATACTGAAGAACAACTTAGTGCCAATAGCCGACCGTCAGCAGTTCTTGATGTTACTGCTTATGGTGAATCTGAACACACGATCCAAACAATGTGGAACGCAATAGATGACTGGGTTATTAAGTCTAGCAACTTTCATTCATTGTTTGAACTTTATGGCCATTTCACAGAGCCACATCCAGTTTTTAGAATAAAAAACTTTATTATAAAATCAGAAGAGCCTATTGCACTATTTTCAAAACATGTATCTAATTTTGAAAACTGCTCTAGATACTTTCCTAGAGAGCACCTCACTCAATTATTTGGTTTTAGATTTGGCATAGCTAACTTTATTCAATTAGTGAATTTACTACGATCTTACCGATTTGATATTCGCTGCCACGAGACCAATATTGCAATCCCCAAAGATGTATATATGGTTTCTTATCCATTTACACTGCCATTCGGAAAACAGATGAATTTCTCAGTAAAACCTCAAATATTAACAGAGCATAATTTAAATATCAGTAGAGGATAATTTTATGGCGCGCCAAATCCAAGAAGCAGGCCAAGATATTCAAGCGAAAATTATTGATGTGCTGAACAACACTTTTACCCTTGGTTGAATGCAAATAATTTTGAAGGAGCTAAATCTGGCTGGCAAACTAGAACATTTGAACGCCCCAAGCCTTATATGCTTAACTATGATGAAAATATTGGTGACATCAAAGAGCCATTCTTAAAAACGTTTAACTATGTTGAAGAAGATGGCGAGTCTGCGGCAGTTGCATTAGCGTGTCTTTTACATTATCAGATGATCCTACTTGAGTCTAAAAAGATAACCCTGTCGATTCCAAAGACTAAAGATATTCAGCTTATTATTAGTCTTTTCAGAAATCACTTCTTCTATGAGTACAAGGCGTCTAAAGGAGCATCTCGTTTACCTGTACTTGCACTCTATGCTGTTTATAGCGTACTTATTGAGCAAATGAGTCGTTACAAGGGGATGAAACTAAAACCTCTTGAAGCACACTCAGCAGCAGACTCTCAAACTGGTGCTATTGGAGATATTGAAATAATTGAAGAAAACAGTGGAGAAGTTTTTGAAGCAATCGAGGTAAAACACAATATTGCTATCAGCAATAGAATTATCCACAGTGCGGCCGAGAAAATTATGGATAAGTCTGTAAATCGCTATTACATTCTCACTACACATCAAAATTGTGAGCCTGATAATGAACTAAGTCATTTAATTTCAAAAATCAAAGCAATGTACAACTGTCAGTTGATTGTTAATGGCTTGGTTCCAAGCCTTAAATACTATTTAAGGTTACTATCAGACCCGAGCCTTGTATTTCCAAAGTATGTGGAATTGCTTGTTGAAGACAAAGCCATCAAACACGAGCATCGTGATATTTGGAATAAGTTGGCTATTCAATAGAGGCTGCGCACCGCCAAATGCAGGCTTTGGGAATCGCATAACTACTAAATTTTTCTAGATGATATGGGATGAATTATTAATGGAGGGCTGTATAATTCTAGTTATGCGCTTAAATCAGAGATAGCCCCATGAACGAACATGAAAAGCTAAATTACGTTGAGTTCCCATCTGCGGATTTGCAGTCCACGAAGGCGTTTTTTGAAAAGGCATTCGGTTGGTCGTTTATAGACTATGGCCCCGAATACACCGCGTTCTCTGGGCAGGGTCTCGATGGTGGTTTCTTCAAGGCTGATCTATGTTCCAACACAATCAATGGTGCAGGATTATTGATTTTCTTCAGCCATAATCTTGAGAGCACACTTGCCAAAGTTATCGAAGCAGGCGGCAAGGTTGTTAAACCGATATTTAGCTTTCCGGGTGGCCGTCGTTTTCATTTTGCTGAACCTAGCGGCAATGAACTCGCGGTCTGGTCCGAAGAAGGCGCATAACCAACTATACCCTGTATCCAATACAATGAGCCTTGATTGAGATTTTTTTCATGTACAGTTAGGCTTAGCACAATTATATTGTTCCTTTTCGCTTGAGGAACGGGTAATGCGTTTAACAGGGATGCTAGTTTCCGTGGTACTACTTGGCCTAGCCGGTCTTGCCCATGCAGAGGATCGGATTTATTTGTTGGCGGGGCAATCAAACATGATGGGCAAAGGCAAAATCGCTGAGCTACCCGCTAGCTACCGCCAAACACCGTCAAATGTTAAATTCTATTATCAAGGTCGTGAAAAAGGCTTGGCGCAATTTGCCTATTTTGGCCCTGAAATTGGCTTTGCACATGAAGTAGCGCGGGCGTTTCCGAATGATACCCATATTATTATTAAGCAAGCTGCGACGGGTAGCACGATTGAGCGCTGGTTGCCTGGTCAAGCTTTATACCAAGGCTTATTACGCCAAGTAGGCTTTTCTTTGCCTAAAGATCATGACAAAAAAATTGATGCTATTGTTTGGATGCAAGGTGAAAGTGATGCGCGCAGTGCCGATTTAGCGGGTCAGTATGGCGGGCGTTTGAACCGTTTTATTCAAGCACTGCGTAATGATTTAGCTTCCCCCAATAGCTTATTTATTCTCGGACAAATTAACCCAGAGGATTTAGCCTTCTCAAAAGTTGCCCAAGTTCAAGCCAGCCAACGTCAAGCTCAACAAGCTACCCAGAACACTATTTTGGTCTCTACGGACGGCTTAGGCAAAATGTATGACCATGTTCACTATAATGCACACGGTCAACTAGAGCTGGGTAAGCGTTTCGCTAAAGCTTATATTGACCAAGCCCGTAAACGTAATCAATTAGCTGTGCGCTAAAGCCTCTATGCTAGAAGCTATTTTTCGAATTATTGGTATTATATTTCCAGTGTTTGCTTGTGCTGGTTTAGGTACTTACTATGGCTGGCGTTTTCGCCCTGATATGTCAGTGGTGAATAAGCTAAATATGGAAATTTTCGCCCCCTTCTTAGTCTTCTGGGCTTTAATGGATAAGCCCTTTGATTTTAGTGGCTATTGGGGTTTGGCAGTAGGTGGGGTTGCGGTCGTGTTAGGCTCTGGCCTATTACTCTTACCGATTGCCTTAGCCTTAAAAATCAATCTCAAAACCTTCTTGCCACCGATGATGTTTAATAATTCTGGCAATATGGGTATCCCACTGATTTTATTCGCTTTTGGTGAAGATTTGCTCCAAGCGGCTGTGGTGCTATTTATTATTGAAATGCTGTTGCACTTTACTCTCGGCCTCTATCTGCTTGATCATAAGACTAATCCCTTAAAATTATTGAAAATGCCGATGATTATTGCAGCGATTGCGGGTTTAATCTTGAGTTCTTTACACGTTACTTTGCCTGCACCGCTTGCCAATACCTTGAAATTATTAGGGCAGGTTTCAATTCCCTTACTGCTTTTTTCCTTAGGCGTTCGTCTGCTTGACGTGAGTTTAAAGGATTGGAAAATTGGCGTATTCGGTGCAATCGCTGGCCCAGCAGCAGGTTTAATCTGTGCTTTAGCTTTATTACCGTTTTTAGATTTAACTCCGATAGAAACCGGCGTTTTATTGGTATTTGCCGCTTTGCCACCTGCAGTCTTAAATGTATTAGTGGCTGAACAATACCAACAAGAGCCCGTGCGGGTGGCATCAATTGTCATGCTCGGCAACTTGGGTAGCTTGATTATTATTCCGGCTACCCTTTGGTTTGCCCTAAAACTTTAATCCATGTATCTAAACAGCAGTCAGCACGCGAATCGTCACTGGTAGACGCTCACCATCAGCAAGAACAAGTTGCCCCCGAATAGAGCTTTGTGTGCTATCTAAATGCAGATGGCGCGCCACGACTTGATTCCCTTCATAACAGACCGGTTTGATTTGGTCATTATACTGAATTGCAATCACTGCTGAGGGATACTCTTTAGCTTCGCCCAAGAAAATAAGATCCTTTTCAGGAAAAGGATTTTCTGGGTCGACTAGGCGGGGCATCCGATCAGCAATCCCACGCACTTCTTTAGGCTGCCCTGCCGTACTGATCGGTTTATAAAAGCGATGCGTCGCCAGTTCAGGTTTGCCGTTGCTTTTATGTGCTAGGTCTTCCTCGCGCCCGACCATTTGTTGTAGAAAATTTCCGACTAAACGTGCCATTTGTTGATATAACGCTTTGGGCAAGGCGAAGTTGACAAAGCGTTCTGTGTGGCGACGTAAATTGCGTTGATCGTACTGATTTGGCAGTACTGGCTCAATACCACTGATATGGTTAGTGTGTATCTGCCCGTGTTGAATTGGCGTTAACATTTGGTCTTTCCCTTTACCCCAATTAAAATCCCGAAATGTTTTTCTTAAGGATTTATCATCTTCGATTTGCGAGTGAAAGCGGAGCACGGGAAGGACAAGTGCAAAGGTATGCCCGATAAAATTAGTAATATTTGTCGAATTGTTTATAGATTTATCAGTACTTTAGGATTTTATCGGCAGTGGAGGAAATTAAAGCGCTGCCTATTTAAGCATGCAGCGCTAGTGAAGCTAATTAAACGGCGGCTAATAGTTCTTGATGGATTTGTTTATCTAAGCGTGCACCATACACTTGAATGATGCGGGCGGCGGCTTTACTTGCTAAAGCACCCGCTTGCTCATCATTAAAACCTTGGGTAAGCCCATAGAGAAATGCGCCTGCAAACATATCACCTGCCCCATTAGTGTCGACAGGCGTGACTTGCTGTGCCGCAATTTTGACCTCATGATCAGGATTCACTACTAAAGCCCCTTCGCTACCAAGGGTAACTACGAGCTTGCGTGCCAAAGGTTTGAGTACTCGAATCGCATCGTTTAAATGCGTCTGGCCTGTAAATGCGAATGCTTCGTCTTGATTACAAAACAATAGATCCACCCCTTCGCCTAGCATTTCCACTAAACCTGCTTTGAAATAGGTCGCCATTGAAGGATCAGAGAAAGTCATCGCCATTTTGACCCCATGCTGTTTGGCGACTTCCCGTGCTGCTAACACAGCCGCACGCGAGGTATCTGAAGTGACTAAATAGCCTTCGACATATAAATAATTAGATTGCTTTAATTCTTCATAATGCAATTCGGCGGCTGAAAAATCGCTGGTAATCCCTAAATAAGTATTCATCGTGCGCTCGGCATCGGGTGTCACCATGACCATGCATTTACCGGTTTTCCCTTGCGAGATGCAACGCACTTGATCTAAACGAGTATCAACTCCCGCTGCATGCAAATCATGCATGTAAAACTCACCAAACTCATCATTGGCTACTTTGCAGGCATAAAAGGTTTTTCCACCAAACTGGCTGATTGCGACAATACTATTTGCTGCTGAGCCACCGCCGGCCCGTTTTTTTAAGCCCTTGTTTTGTTTTAAGCTCGCTAATAAATGATTGTGGCGCTCTTCATCAATTAAGGTCATTAAGCCTTTTTCAATGCCTTCTGCGGCTAAAAAATCATCCGTCACTTCGAACTCTTTATCCACTAGCGCGTTGCCAATACCATATACATCGTATTTCATAGGTGTACTTTAAAAGCTAAAAAAGATGGGAGGCACTTGTACCGTATTCATCAACAATTTTCTAGAGATGAGGACGGATCAATTGATTTTAGAAGCAAATCCTTGCTTAGCCTAGCTCAAAACACCGCTTAAACACTTCATTAGCTAGGCAGTTATCGACAGAGTTATCCACAGGCTTATGCACAAGACTCTTATCATCCGTCAAATATTTTTTAAATAAAAAGTGGAGCGAGCTTAACAAAATCGCCGATAAATAACGGTTTACCCCCCTAAAACTACCGTTTATCGGCAAAAACCCGCCAAAAATCCCATTGAATCTAGGTTTTACGCCAAGCTACTATAGGTAGTGGTTCAAAAAATACTTGACCACAAGGCGCAAGCTTTGAACTTATCCACAGCAAAAAATACTTGACAGTTTGCTTGACAATTTATCCATGAGCTTGGATCAGTTAATGGCTGAAAATCGACCTCTTTGAATAAAGCTCAGGCACTCTTGTACCACAAGGCCAGAAAATAGCATGCTGCTATGTGAAAGCGGCAAGATCCGATGTTCGGTTTGAGCGGGGTGATAAGTTTCGGCTAAAGCGACAACACCATCATTAACATCTGCAATCCCACCCAATAACCGCCCGACACCAATTGGCTTATTCCCTGCTAGCATCCCCCACTGACGCGCTAAGACTTTAGGTAAACCTTGACCGTCTAAACCTTGCTCAAAACTATGGCCTATCAGTGGGCGAAACAAACGATATTTAGCTAAACGCTGTGCAATCAAACTCCCTTTCACGGGTGTTCCTAGGGTGATTAAAGATCCGGGCGGCAACTCGGGATGGCAACTCAACATCTGTAAGGCCAAAATCCCCCCGAGACTGTGCGCAACTATATGCAAGCGTTCGACGGGCAGCACTAACTGCTGCACCGCTTCATAAATAAGGGTGACGTTCTTCGCCGAATTATTGCTAATCGAATGATAGACCGGTGCAATCGTTTCATAACCGGCTGCACTAAATTGCTGTTGCATCCAACGCATCGCCAAAGGATGCAACCAAAGACCGTGTAGCAAAAGAATTTTCTCAGTCATGATACTCAGGGCAGGTTAGAATTTTATTTCGGTATTAGATGCTAAGTCCGTCTCCTTCCGCTCAACCAGATTCGTTGCCATTGCAGCTTGATTTTCTTCTAAGCGCTTACGCATCCGTTCGGCCATCCGCGCCTCTTCCTGTTCTAACTGGCGCATTTCACGATGCTGCAAGAAAGCACGCCAGACTAAAGCCAGAATAAACAGCAAGGAAATCAACGCTATCGCTAAAGCCAAGGGAGAAACTCCGCGCAAGGGGGCAGAGCTGGAATTCACCTTATCCCCAGCGGGTGTGGATACTGAGTGGGGTTGAGCCAACATTTGCGAAACAGGTACTGAACCCGAGGTTTTTACCTCATTAGTGGGGGTAAGTTGAGCCACGGCTTGAGCACCGCTAGGCGCTTTAATTTCAGAAGCTGTTGAAGCAGCTACAGCCTCGGGGGAAGTGCTTTTATCTTGATCGGTATTTTTATCAACACCTTGATCAGTTGCCTCAGAGCCTGTTTTGCCTGCCGTAGGTTGCGTCGCCTTGTCATCAGTATTAGAGGCAGTAGCGGTAGGACTACTACTAGGAATAGCGGTAGTAACCGTATTTGGCACTGCTGCCGCTAAGGTTGATGATTCAGGGCTAGTTTGACTCGCTTCACTCGCACTAGGGGCTGCGGTAGGCGGGTTAGTTTGGGGTTCAGGACTATTCAGCGCTTTAGGATCACTCGTATTATTCACCTTACTCGGTACTGATTCAGTAGGTGTTGATTCAGTAGGTGTTGATTCAGTAGGTGTTGATTCAGTAGGTGTTGATTCAGTAGGTGTTGATTTAGTAGATGCTGATTCAGTGGATGCTGATTCAGTGGATGCTGATTCAGTGGATGCTGATTCAGTGGATGCTGATTCAGTGGGTGTTGATTCAGTAGGTGTTGTGCTAGCTTGCTTGTTTGGTGTCGTTTGTTGATCGGCCCAGACTGATTTAGGTGGCGTATCTTTACTGCCCTGGTTCTTGCTGGCGACAGCAGCTGTCGAAGCCTCGACCGTGGTAAGCTTTAGCTCTGATTTACCCTCTGAACTAGGGCTAGCCGGTAGACTACTAGGGCTGACCTCCTTCAGTTTGTCATACAAACGCATATTGTCCGCATGCTGGGATTTAATGGTTTCACTGGCATTTTTCAAAGAAGCTTGCAGCGTTTTGATATGATTATCTTTCTGACCCAAAACACTCGTCAGCTCTTGTAATTCTAGCTTGAGCTTTTTAACTTGTGCATCTAACTGTGGGCTAGATTTACTCTGAGTCTGTTTAGCTTGTAAGGCCTGCAGCTCGGCGGCAAGGCGTTGGTTTTTACTTTCAACGCTTTGCAATTGCGCCTGCAAGCGAGTAATGCGCCGTTCAGTTGACCTCGCTGTCGACCTCGATGGCGATGCCTCACTTACACTGGCTTTAACCGTCACTACTTTTGAACGCTTCGGGTTGGCTCGTTCTTTTATTTTGGGTACAGGGGGCGGAACGGTATAAGGTAATTGAGCACCCCGAGTCCAATAGACATTATGCTTACGCGCTTCACGTAAAGCCCCTAAACGTTGGTAACGACGTGCTTCGGCTGAGTTTGGGGCTTTCAGTACTGCGCCCTTCATCAATGAATTGATATTATTACTAGCAAAAGCTTGCGGGTTTTTATAATAAAGTGCGAGCATGGTTTGTTGTACCGTCGCGCCCTGATCAGGTCGAAGCTGAGTAGCAATACTCCACAGCGTATCCTGATCTTTGACCGGACCATAAGAACGGGTAGCTTCGACAGGCATTGATAATGCCAGCCCCAAGAGCATTATCGGTAAGATAGGCTTTAACATAAACACAGCAAGTCCATTTTCATTTAGCTATTTTGTATCATTGGTTTATAGCTGATTCCAGACAGGAATGCAGCCTGAGAATGGATAAACTCTAGGGAATTCCGGTCAGAACCTGCAAGGCCTCAGCAGGTTCTGATGGATTAGGGGTCTGGAAAAACTAAAAAGCGACCTTATTCAGCTGCATTGCTTCGGCATATTTGGGTGCCAACACATATTTGGGTTTACCCACCCCTCCTTCCGCATTCAACTCGACGACGGTTTCTTGCTCGAGGGTGCGCAAAATCGCCTCAGCAATGGCTTGACGCTCGGGCTTACCCATCAATGCAGCTTTAATCCCCATCCGTTCACCCTTTTCACGAATCATCGTACTGACCGCCTCAGTTACGGGTCGAACGGTAGGCTTCACTTCACCATTCAAAATACGATTACGAACATCTGTGTAGATAATCTTGAAAAAGCGCTTTTGGGTCATGTCAGCCACCTTATTTTCTTCAACCGCCAGCTCCTCTAGTTTTTGTGAGTTTTCCGTGGGCAAGGTCGTATTCGTGCGCTCACCACGATCGGGTGAAACCCAAGCTAAATATTCATCACGCAATTGATTGGCATGATCTTTAGGAATCACCCCGCGACCGGCCTGTTGTGCCACTAAGGGAATCTCTGCAGGTGCATTGATTAACTTACCTTGTGAATCACGCCCCATTAATAACAGTGCCGCACGGTGATCTGCTACATAAACACCTACAAAATGAAAGGCATACTCAAAAGTACCGATAATAATTACTGAAAAGAAGAATGAAGCCCAAATACCTGTCACACCTAAAAAATCTTTGATTAACCGAATCATTGCATAATGTTTATCTTCATCATACTCCAATTGTTTAGCCTGATTAATCGCACTGCCTAATAAACTGGAACGTGTTTGATCTTGCAGACTGACTTGATGATGGTAAGAAGCTAATTTGCGCTCATAATCAGCAATTTTTCGATCTAAACTTCGATGTGAATATTTAACAGCTTCATGCCGAGCATTTTTCTGGACTTTTAAATCTTGCCAATAAGCTAATTGAGCACGAGTATCTGCCAAAGCACGTTGCTCATTCGAAATACTAGAAGCACTATTCGCTAAACTATTAATACTACCCACCGCCGCTTGGAAGACCGCTGAATTCTCAGAGCGATGGCGTACTGTCGCATCCTCTCGCTCCATTGACTGTGAAATTTCTGAGAATAAACCAAAGAAAACCACAATAAAGGTTGCGATAATTGCAGCAGGCCCCTTATAGCCAGATGCATACAAAAAAGCTTGGGCAGCAGTAATCACCGCAGTGATCCCTAAACCTAACAGGGCATTCATCCATTGCTCTGAACTCCAAGTTTCGGGGGTCATATCCCCACCCACAAAATATTTTACTACGAAAAATGCTGAGGCTAAAAAGGCAGCTATGGCTGCTATAAATAACCATAACTCTGCTTTGCGTAAATCACGTAATAAATCTTTTAGTGATTTGCTACGTACAATAAACGCTGGTCGATCAAATTTGGTTTTTGTCTTTGAATCAGTCATAATTATCACTCCTGTCGAATCTTCCCAAATGACACAGGGTCAGGTGCGGAGAGAGTTGCCGCTTTCTTCGCACCCTTCACTTACATCCAACCTGCCAGTAATAGCAAGACAGCCAAAAACCACAATAAATGCTTATCAGAGCGCATATTATAGGCTGCCAATATTGCCCCAATTAAACCTAAGCCAATAAAGATAGTGGGTAAATGCAGCATGGCTGTGGTCGCATTAATAATTTTATCCATCCCGGGGAGCACGACCAACAGCAGCCAAATACCGATCGCCCAGGCCACTAAAACCCAACGAATCACTCCCCAAGCTTCTGCTAGGTCTAATGAACTGTTAATTTCATCGGCATTAGACCTCGTTGATTCAATTACCAGATCAGGGCTAGACGTATTGACCCTTGATTTTAACTGAGTCGATGATTTTAAATTCTGATTAATCGCCATATTGAAACTCCTGTTTATTGATATAATTTAAAAAAAAGGCAGCGGTATACGCTGCCTATAAGATCGCTAGAGGTTGGCCTAGCGATCAGGGCATTCAATTAAACTCAGTTGAGCCGATTAGTAACTACGGAATAAACCAACCATTTTTCCTTGTACCTGTACACAACTAGCTGGATAAATCATCGGTTGCATCTGACTATTTTCAGGGTGTAATTCAACCCGACCATCCGATAAATAAAAGATACGCTTTAAAGTCGCACCATCCCCATCCACATAGGCGACAACAATGTCATTATTACTGGCTGTTTCTGCATGTTGAATCACCACATAATCACCATCCATCACACCAATATCACGCATTGATTCGCCTTGAACTTTAAGGGCATAGCGATTAGGACCTAAAAATAACTCATTGGGGCTAATTTCATTTTTATCTAAGGCTTCGATAGGTTTACCTGCTGCGATTTTCCCTAAGAGTTGTAAGCCACGCGGAAACGATGGTGTTGTTGGTTTAGCCCAATGACTTGGAATACTATAAGCGCGCTTACCTTCAGCGGCCTCGTCTAAATAACCCAGGCTAATCAAGCTTTGTACATGTTGGTGAACCGTGCTGCGGGTATTCAAGCCAGCTTGATGACCAATTTGATCAAGTGTGGGGGCATAACCGTTCATCTCGAACAGCGAGCGTATCGTTTGTAAAATCTCCTGCTGCCTGCGTGTTAATTTTGACATTTCCCATCCATCCCTTAGTAAACCGAACCAAACACGAACTAAATATACGAACTATAGACGAACTTTGCCAATCAAAAATTCTTGGGCTTTATTCGTTTTTTGTTCGTTTTTTCCGATGAGTGGTGGTTTTAGACAGCCTAAGACTGCAAACTTTCTTTGCTTTAATGACTTTGTTAAACTATTCTCGTGTTACACGAGTTCACGAGGTAATGGATGACTAATTTTACGATTACGCTTGATGAAGAGGATCTCAAGCAAGCACGTATTCTCGCTATTCAACAAGGTAGGTCATTGAACGCTATTATCCGCAGCTTCATTAAAGAGTTTATTAACAGCGACCAACGTTATCAGCAAACCACAAAGCATATTTTGCAAAAAGCTGAAGAATCTACCTTTAGCAGTGCTGGGGAACAATGGACAAGAGAACAACTCTATGAGCGTTAAGGCCTTCTTCGATACCAACATATTGGTCTATGCATTTGATCAAGCGCAGCCAGACAAACAGATAATCGCTAAGCGTTTGATCCGTGAGTTTGGTAGCGATGGTCAATTAGTTTTAAGTACCCAAGTATTGCAAGAGCTATACGTCACTTTGAGTAAAATGGGGAAGCAAGTACTACCCATTGAGGAAGTCGCAGACATTGTGAATGCTTTCGCTGAGTATCCATTAGTACAAGTCGATAAAATGATTATTGCTGCTGCCATGAAACGTCAGCAGAGCCTAGCCTTTTCATTTTGGGATAGCTTAATTGTAGAGGCAGCCCTACACGCTCATTGCCAAATCTTATTTAGTGAAGATCTGCAAAATGGTAGACAGCTTGAAGCCTTGCTGATTCAGAATCCATTTAAGGCCAGCGAATAATACTAGAGTGAGCCACTCGCTTCGTTTGGTTATAACGAGTTATCGCGATAGCTTAAAACCAATAGTTAGGATAACGGCGCAACGGTGAAAGATTATTAACCACTAAGGCAACGATCAATAGTAGCAAAACTCCTAAGAGAATCGGCTCAACCACAAACCAATAACCCAATTCATGTACCCGCTCACTCCCTGCTACAGCAATCAAAGCCGTACCGCCACCGGGTGGATGAGTCGTGCGTGTCAGATACATCAAGACAATCGCTGTAGAAACCGTCAAGGCGGAACTAAGCCATAAAGGGTCAGGCATCAACTTATAAAAACTTACACCAACTAAGGCACAAATCACATGGCCGCCAATCACATAACGTGGTTGAGCAAAAGGCGCACTGGGCGAACCGTATAAAAGCACCGCAGTTGCACCAAATGAGCCAATTAACAACAGATGATCTTGTGTCGTCAGGCTGGTTAGACTATCCATCCAACCCACTAATGCGATCCCTAAAAAGCCCCCCATCCACGAACATAAAGCATTGCGCCAATGAATCGGATGCGGTGAGTTATTACCCCCACCTTGCATTTTACTTAGGTAGAGCTTCAGTTTGGCTAATAGCATAGAAATCCCTTTTTCAGGTCATTTTAACGCTTCCTCAGGGGCTTGATACTAGCTAAAGGTAATAGAAAAACGAAAACACTGCTGAGCGTTGGCAGATAAATACCGATAAATTTTAATAACTAAGCGTGCTTAACTCCATGGTTCCTACGCATTTAACCATTATGATCAGCGCATGAAAATGACGATCTTTGCTAAACTACTCATCACCATCCTTACCACGGCTTTTGTGGTAATCCTTTTTATGATGTTTTTCATGAATTGGAGCTTTCGCACGGGGTTCGCAGATTATCAATATCGTTATGATTTAGAGCGTGCACAACGCTTAGTCGAGCGCTTGGAAGAGACTTGGGCAACACAGCAGAGTTGGGATAGTTTGCGCTTAGAGCGGCGCAATTGGTCTTTGTTATTGGCTGAGATTGGTGAGGGTCGGTTAGCACGCCGCCCTGAGCATTTAGGTGATGAACATCGAGGACGCAACCGCCCGCTCAATAATCCCGCTCCTCCCCCTAATCAAAGTCTTGCCGGACGCTTGCGGTTGCTGGATGGAAATGGAGCAGTGATTATTGGCCTACCCAGCTTGCGGCGTGAAGATAAGGTGACTAATTTAGCGATCAGTGTCGATCAACAAATCGTGGGTTGGTTGCAAGTCATTCAACGCCCATTGATAAATGACCAAATCGCTGAAACTTTTCGCCAACAACAAGCCCATAATGCTTATCTTATTGCTTTATTTGCTGTGGGTTTGTCACTGCTGATTGCCTTGATTGCTGCTCGCCAATTTGTGCGCCCCATCAAGCGTTTAATGCAAGGTGCAAAAACCTTAAGTGCAGGTCATTACAGCACACAAATTCCTGTCAGCTCCAGCGATGAATTAGGGGATTTAGCGCAGCGCTTCAATCAACTGGCCGAATCCTTGCAACGCCATCAAGAGCTGCGCGCACAATGGATAGCTGATATTTCGCATGAATTACGTACCCCTTTAGCTGTCTTGCGCAGCGAGATCGAAGCGATTCAAGATGGGATTCGTAACCCCACACCTGAACGCATTCGCTCCTTGCATGCAGAAGTCTTATCACTGAGTAAATTGGTGGATGATTTACATCAACTATCTTTATCAGATGCCGGTGATACCGACCCCTCAGAGCTAGAACTGCTGGATGTGAATGAGCTATTGAGTGATTGGGTGCAAACGAATAGTAGTCGTTTAGCCAGCAAAGGTTTGCATTTAGAAGCACAATTATTAGCTCAGCCTTTAATGATCCAAGCAGATTATAAAAGCCTGCGCCAAGTGTTTAGCAATTTACTCGAAAATAGCTATCGTTATACTGATTCACCCGGGCGAGTCGTGGTGAGGAGTCAGCGCAAAGCTAATCAAGCCATACTCGTCGTACAAGATAGTGCACCGGGTGTCCCTGATGCTGCCTTACCCCGTTTATTTGATCGCTTATTCAGAGTGGATAAATCACGCAGTCGGGCTTTAGGGGGTTCGGGTTTAGGTTTGTCGATTTGCAAGAATATTGTCGAAGGTTTAGGGGGGCAGATTTATGCACAGCACTCACCTTTAGGGGGCTTGGCGGTGTATCTTGAATTTCCTCTTGCCGATCTTAAGAGTTAAGCATGGATAAGCAAAAAAACATTCTGATTGTCGAAGATGAACCCAAACTAGCTGAAGTCCTCCGCGAATATTTGCAGCAATCGGGTTTTCAGGTTGGGTGGCTAGCCAATGGTTTAGAGGTAGCGGCTTGGGTACGCGAGCAAACACCGGACTTAATCATTCTCGATTTAATGCTGCCCGGCAAAGATGGCTTGCAAATCTTTCGTGAGCTACGTCAGTTCACCGAGACACCCATCATTATGGCGACCGCCAAAGTCGATGAAATTGATCGCTTAGTTGGCCTAGAATTAGGTGCGGATGATTATGTTTGCAAACCGTATAGCCCCCGTGAATTAGTGGTGCGGGTAAAAAATATTCTGCGGCGGGTTGCGACCCCTGCTCGTGAACTCATGGTAGAAACGGGGATTGAGATTGACCCAGAGCGGATGGAGGCACGGATCAATGGCCAAGCGTTAGTCCTCACTCCGGTCGAGTTTCGACTCTTACAGCAATTTGTTAACAATCCCGGTAAAGTTTATTCACGCAATCATCTGCTGGATCATTTGTATAATGACCATCGCATTGTCACGGATCGAGCGGTCGATAGTCATATTAAAAACCTACGCCGTAAACTTGAGGCCGCTTTGCCAGAAACCGAGGTGATTCGTTCGGTATATGGAATTGGTTATAAGTTTGATCCAACCGGCATCGACAATTAAAACTAAACTAAACAACGAAAACAACACTGGCAAAAAACGGGTAAAGCTGTATGTTTGCTAACAAAAACGACCAAGGACTGTATTTAAATGCTAGAAAAACTTGCACGCTGGAACCGTTCTGCTGGATTTTGGCTGAGCTTGATCATCCTTTGCTTTGCACTTGAGGCCGCAGCTTTAGTCTATCAATATGTTTTTTATTATGATCCCTGCGTACTCTGTGTACATATTCGTGCTTGGATTCTTGGAATTTTAATCGCCGCTATCGCAGGTTTGTTTTTGCGGAAACATCGCCTCGGTTTGCTGATAGCCAATCTGCTCGTTCTGCTATTTTCAGCGGGTTTTGTGGAGCGTGCCTATCAAACTTTGGGTACTGAAATGGGCTTTGTGACCGGTGCTTGTTCAATGAACCCTCATTACCCTAGCTTCTTACCTTTGCATCAATGGCTACCGAGTGTCTTCGAGCCACTGACCTCTTGCGGTTATACCCCGTGGGTCATTCCGCAAGTGTTATCAATGGCTCAAACCTTAATGGCTATCTCCGTGACACTGTTTGTCTTGATGCTACTGATGTTGGTGAGTAGTTTGCGTTACCCTGATCATCGGCTTTAAGCTTAAAATTTCAAGTTCGTGCTTTAACCTTTAAAAGCTTCTTTTGAATTCAAGTACTCTAGCTCAGCGGGAGTACTGGTTCGCCCTAAAGCTGCATTCCGATGTGGGAAACGTCCAAAGCGCTGCACAATCGAGCGATGATGCTCAGCAAAGCGGGCATTCTCGACTAAACCAGCTGCTGCAAATAGACGCACTGACTCATCTTGATCAGCTAAATGCTCGCTATGCATCAGTGGCATATATAAAAACATCACTCGTTCTGGTGGTAGTTGTTGATCAAAACCTTGTGCCACTGCATATTGAGTGACTGCAACCGCTTGCTGCTCGGTCGAAAAACTCAAGGCCTGCCCACGGTACATATTTAAAGGAAACTGATCTAAGACAATACAAAGCGCCAAACAGCCTTCAGCAGTCTGTTGCCATGTATTCAAATCACCTGCTTGAGCTTGCTGCCAAGTATTGGCAAAACGCTCACGAATTTCTTGATCAAGCGCGGGGGTCGAATTAAACCAATGCTCAGGCATCGGGGGCGTATACCAAAAATTTAAAATATCCGTACTTTGCATAGGTAACTCCAAAATTTTTTTGATAAGGGCATTATAGACAGGCGAGCCGCCGCTCTATAATAAGCTGGTTTTCAATCGGATCTCTCCCCTTTTTTAGGAGTTTTAGATATGTCTCATGCTAATAGGCTGCAACTCGTCAGTTTTAAAGTTTGTCCTTTTGCCCAACGCGCAGCGATTGCTTTACAAGAAAAGCAGGTTGCTTATGAGACTGAGTATTTAATACCCGGCGAAGAGCAGCCAGACTGGTTTAAGAGCATTTCCCCACTTGGCAAAGTGCCTGTATTAGTGGTGAATGGTACGCCGGTCTTTGAATCAGCCGTGATTTTGGAGTATTTAGATGAAGTCTATGCCCCACAGTTACATCCCGCTGATCCTTTAGCCAAAGCACGCCAACGGGCATGGATGGAAATGGCTTCAGAGCTGTTTGGTAAACAATATCAAATGGTCACTGCAAAAGAGCAAGCTGGCTTTGAAACAGCCCATAAAGAACTACA
This sequence comes from Thiothrix eikelboomii, assembly GCF_900167255.1. GTDB lineage: Bacteria > Pseudomonadota > Gammaproteobacteria > Thiotrichales > Thiotrichaceae > Thiolinea > Thiolinea eikelboomii. The sequence continues at coordinate 19,209 of NZ_FUYB01000013.1, read as the reverse complement.
AGCAGGGCTTGAACGGGTTGCAGCTGCCTTAAGTACCGAGCTGCCCTTTTTTAATGGGGAAATTTTTGCACTGGTTGATGTCGCTTTTGCGCCGTTGTTTGTACGCTTAAACCTTTTAGAACAGGCCTTTAACTTAAACTTTAACACCCATCCTCGGATCAGCACTTGGAGCCAAGCTTTGTTAGCGAAAGCATCCGTACAGAACTCCGTCGTCAGCAATTTTGAAGAAGTCTTTATGCTGTTTTTGAAAAAATCAGATGGCTATTTGGTGAATAATCTTTAAGGGATTGATCTTTTTCTCCACCTCCAAGCACTCGATTGGATTTAACGTGGCGACTCACTTCTGCCGAAACAAGTGTTCATAATCCCAATCACGCAGGCCAATCAAGAGGGTTGAGCCTTTGCGTTCGCCAATCGCTAGGCTGGAATCATCTTTGCTCAGCGCATCAAACTCTTTGGCAAGCTGTGCCATTTTGCGCTGAAAGAGTTGATTAGAAGTATCACTGAGCATGCCATTCATGACAATTAGCTTTTCACTGCGCTTGCTGAAGTGAGTGCGGAAATACTCACTTTCAATCTTGGCACGAAATAAATTCATGATTGGGCCATTTTCGCGCCATTTAAAATTAGGGGCGGTGAGCAGTTTAATGCGATTACCGGGTTGCAGCTCAATAATCCGTAAGCGATCTAAATGCGCCAGATAGCGAATACATTGAGGCTCAGTGAATTGATAATGCTGCAGAATATCTTGCAAGCTCCAACGGTTGAGTATGCAAACTGTAATCATCATCAGACTTAAATCATCCGCGATTTCTTTTTCCTGTGCCTGACTCAGCTCACTGATCGCATGCGCTTGCTCCGCCCGCATTTCACGCACGAGGTCAGAAATTTCCAAATCCATTAAGGCGCAAATACGATCAAGACGCTGCAGAGACAGATTTTGCTCGGAAAATAAGCGTTTCACACTCGCTTCAGACAGAGCCAAGCAAGCAGCAACCTCTGCATAAGTTTTATTATGCCGCTTCAATAGCTTCTTAAGTATGTCAATTAAATCACTGGTTTGTGCCATCTTGCTTTAGCCTTTAGTGGTTTTAAATTTTAAGCGATTTAAGAGATATAAATATCGAAATATATCACTTTTTTAGATGTTTAATCTCACCGATACTGCTCGCATTCGATTAGTGAGTAATAGCTAGAAGCAAAATCATGACACAACATGAAGAACAATTATACGCACTCGAGTCTGCCTATACAGACTTAGCTTTGGAAGAGGCTTTATTAGCCTTGCGTGATCACTTCAGTGGACGGATTGCCTTTTCGACCAGCCTTGGCTTAGAAGATCAGGTGCTGACGGATGCGATTTTCCGTCATCAACTCGATGTTGATGTCTTCACTTTAGATACAGGGCGTCATTTTAAGGAAACTTACAATACCCTTGCTGAAACAGTAGAACATTATGGCCAGCCTATTCGTGTCATGTACCCACAAACTCAAGCCATCGAGCAGTATGTGAGTGTTAATGGCGTGAATGCCTTTTACGAATCGGTTGAGCAGCGTAAAACCTGTTGCTATCTGCGCAAGATTGAACCCTTGAATCGTGCCTTGGCGGGGGCAGCCGTTTGGGTAACAGGGGTAAGGGCTGCACAGTCGGATTTTCGTGCAAATATGAAATTCTTCGAGTGGGATACTCAGAGGGGCTTGGTAAAATTTAATCCATTATTGCATTGGAAAACCAAAGACCTATGGGCCTATGTAAAAGCCCATCAAGTGCCGTATAACCCACTGCATGATCAACATTTTCCGAGCATTGGCTGTGCACCTTGTACCCGAGCCATCGCCGTGGGTGAGGATGAACGTGCCGGACGGTGGTGGTGGGAAAGCTATAACCAAGAATGTGGCCTACATGATGGTACTAGCCAATTAAGGAGTGCTGCCTAATGACTGCACCGATCCCTAAAGAGTGGAATGTTATTGCGCCGAATGGCTCAGCGGTTGAACAGATCAAAGATCGGAGCGATTATTTGCGCGGTAATTTGGCGGAAGATTTTCAAAATCCCCTCACCGCAGCCGTCAGTGAAGCCAATGTACAATTGGTAAAATTTCACGGTTTTTATCAGCAAGATGATCGTGATCTGCGCGTGCAACGCCAAGAGAAAAAACTCGAGCCTGCGCATTCTTTCATGATTCGCTTGCGCGTACCGGGGGGCGAATTAAGCGCTGAACAATGGCTGAAGATGGATGCGATTAGCGATACCTATGGTAATCACACCCTACGGATTACGACCCGTCAAGCCTTGCAGTTTCATGGCATCATCAAGTTTGAGATAAAGAAAACCATTCAAGCCATGCAGGCTGCTGCCTTGGATAGTATTTCGGGTTGTGGCGATGTCAACCGGAATGTGATGTGTACGCCTGATCCGAGCTTGTCGCCCTTGCATGCAGAGATTTTCCCGTGGGCGCAAAAGATCAGCGAGCATTTGCTCCCGCGCTCGCGGGCTTATCATGAGATTTGGTTAGATGAACCAGCCGGTAAACGTTTAGTCGCGGGCGGTGAAACCGAAGAAGTCGAGCCGTTGTATGGTAAACATTATCTGCCACGTAAGTTCAAAATTGCCATTACCATCCCACCTTATAATGATATGGATGTGTATGCGAATGATATTGGCCTGATTGCTATTGCTGAACATGGCAAATTGCAAGGCTTTAATGTCGCTGTCGGGGGCGGTTTAGGGATGACCTTCGGGCGTGAAGATACTTATGCACGCTTAGCGTCAGTGATTGGCTTTTGCACGCCCGAACAAGTCTTGGCGGTTTGCTATCACATCGTGGGTATCCAACGTGATTTTGGCAATCGGCAAGATCGCAAGCTTTCGCGCTTTAAATACACGCTAGATCAATACGGTTTGACTTGGTTTAAGCAAGAGCTGAACACGCGCTTAGGGTTTGAATTAGCCGCTGTGCGTCCTTTTGAATTCATCACGACGGGCGACCGTTTGGGTTGGAGCGAAACCACCAATGGCTTATGGCATTTAGGCTTGCGCTTGGAATATGGGCGTGTCGTCGATACCGCTGCTCAGTCCTTAAAAAGCGCTTTAGTCGCTATTGCACAGGCGAATTTATGTAGCTTCCGCATGACGGGTAATCAGAATCTGGTTTTGGTAAATATCAAACCCGAGCATAAAGCCACCGTCGAGCAGCTCTTAAAGCAATCCGGTTATAACCCTGATGCTAGCCATCTGTCTGGCTTACGCCGTCACTCGATTGCCTGTGTGGCTTTGAATACTTGCCCCCAAGCCATGGCAGAAGCTGAACGCTATTTGCCGGAGTTAATTACTAAACTTGAAGCCTCGCTAGATCGCTATGGTTTACGCCAAGCTGAGATCAAAATCCGCATGACAGGTTGTCCGAATGGTTGTGGGCGCTCGGTTTTAGCTGAAATCGGTTTAATTGGTAAATCACCGGGGCGCTATAATTTGTACCTAGGTGCCAGCTTTAATGGTGATCGCTTAAATACCTTATATCGTGAAAATCAGGATGAGGCTGCCATCCTCAGCACCTTAGACGGTTTATTTGCCGCTTATGCTCAAACGCGCCGCCAGCAAGAAAGCTTTGGTGATTTCGTGCAACGCACCGTATTAACGAGTTAAACATCGTTTTGATAATTTGATAATTTGATAAGGTGATAATTTGATAATTTGACACTTGAGCATTTGTTCACTACATAGAAGCTTTGATGAACGAGGAGCATTTGAGTGAAAGCTTTATTCCAATTATCTTTAGTCGCAGCTTGCTTAGTCTGCAGCGCGGCTCAAGCCGCTGAGCTCAGCGTCAGTTTGCAGGCAGTCGATGACAAAGGCAGTGGTGGCGAACTTGGGCAAGTTGTGATCAGTGAAACAGCTTATGGTTTAGTCTTCACGCCTAATTTAGCAGGCTTGCCAGCGGGTTTACATGGGTTTCATTTACATGAAAACCCAAGCTGCGAGCCGAAAGAAAAAGATGGTAAAATGACCGCTGCTTTAGGTGCAGGCGGGCATTATGATCCGGCAAAAACCGGTAAACATGATTTGCCTTGGGGTGAAGGTCATTTAGGGGATTTGCCTGCTTTGTATGTGGATACCGAAGGTAAAGCCACTAATCCGGTCTTAGCACCGCGTTTGAAAATGGCTGATTTAAGCGGGCGTGCTTTAATGATTCATGCAGGCGGCGATAATCATTCCGATCATCCCGCACCCTTAGGCGGTGGCGGTGCACGCATGGCTTGTGGTGTGATTAAGTAGTTTTAGCTTAGCTCGATATAGCGACTCCCCGTTCTTCCTGACTGAGGAGGAGCGGGGGCGGTCGTGTTGAGATGTTTACTGATAAGCTTTGATTTGTTTCAGGTATTGCTTAGTTTTATCTAAAGTTGGGCTTTTGCTAACTGGAGCGAGGATTTTATCCCAACGCGCAAAGTCGATTTCTTTCACATTAGCGCGCTGATTTGGGGCTTCTTTAGCCATATAAGCCAAATCTTCATTTAGCTCTTCGAGCATCGGGATTACGTAGCGCCCCTTAGGGTAACGCTTGAGGTATTCGCCTGCGGTGATTTGCCCACGATAAGACATACATTCTACAAAACCCTCGCATTCTCCCCCTAAGGCTGCATGCGCGGCTTGCCAAGCAATCACATCACCCACTGAAGCTGCTTTGTATTGATCCGCGAGCTTCCAAAATGTACGCGAATCAACATAATACCCACCCGCGAGTTCATGATAAAACACTTGGCTACCTAAGGATTTAACCCAAGTGGAATAGGGTGGTTTTTGATCCTGCTCGGGATTGATAGCATACAACCCCTGCTGCACCGCTTGTAGATAAGCGAGTTTAAGCTCTCCTGCTGCCTCAATAGATTTAGCTTTAGTCGCCGCAGATTGGGCGAATTGGCTGACCTCGAGCGCTTCATTAAAATTCAAGACTCCCGTTTCTAGGACTTTTTCAGGCTTACCCAACTTGCTGCGAATGAGTTGCACGGCGGCTTTATCTGGATTTTTTGCATCATAATCTTGCAACAGCCCACCAAACACCCAACCCTTTAACGGCGTATTCACGCTATACCAATAATCTTTTTTTGCCCCCACTGTCTCTTGGGTGGGCGAGCGCTGTTGAGTGACGACCACCGTACCAAAGGCTAGCTTACCCACTTCAGTGGCTGTCAGTTTGGGATTAGCACGTACCCGCACCCCTGCACCCGCAATAATTTTGGGTGCTTGATAGGTTGTATTCGTTGCTGCATAGCTTGGCGTGGCTTGTACTGCTAAGCACAGCCCAAACATCGTTAATGCTTTGAAAATAACTTGCATGGAGATTTCCTCGCTGATGATTCGAAACCTTATTATTAACATAGACTGCAAGGATCTGCTTGGATTGTAGTCAGCTATTTATTGATCCTGTATCCGACCATTTTTAGACATCACTAACCAATGAAAGCATTTTATTCAGTCAATAATTCTGCTATTAATCCCTAAGAGTTTTCAAAAGGTGTCGCTGGGAATGATGCACAAACCGCCGCGAGTGTTTATTAGTTATAGCCACGATAGTGAAGCCCATCGAGAGTTAGTCTTGGGTTTAGCGAATCGCTTGCGGAATGGTGGAGTAGAAAGCTGGATTGATCAATATATACCCAGTTTTCCGGTGCAGGGTTGGTTGCGGTGGATGAAAACTGAAGTTGAGCAAGCTGATTTTGTGCTGTTGGTTTGTACACCACGGTATCTGCAGCGCTTTAATGGTGAAGATACGGAAGGCGGGCGTGGAGTTAATTTTGAGGGCGTGATTATCTCCCAGACTTTGTATAATCATTATTACCGTAATACTAAGTTTATTCCCGTGCTACCTCCCCAAGGCTGCTTTGAGCATCTCCCCTTAGAATTGCAAGCCTATAGCGCTTATAAACTGGACACCGACTATCAAGATTTATACCGACTGCTCACGGGTCAACCGAAAGTTACACCACCGCCTGTTGGGCAAGTGGTACAGCTTCCAGAAAAAACTCATCCATCTTTCCTACCCAGTTTAAGTATTGAAAGTGCGTATTTGCAAAGCCTGCTGCAACAAAGCCAACTGCGGTTTGCGGATAAAACTTATACCACGCTCTCAGGTCAGTTCCAGCCAGATCGCTCCTTGATTCCGCCCGAATGTTTAATGTCTGCCAGTTTACTCTTTGAGGCTTATCGGCCTAGCCATGCAGTACGGGATTGCCCTAGCCCCAGTGAGCAGCAAGATGATCTGCTCGCGGCTTTTGCCAAATATCAGCGCTTGGTACTTTTAGGTGAACCGGGGACAGGGAAAACTTTTTCCCTGTGGCGGATTGCCACCGAGCAAGCTCGCAAAACACTGGCAAATCCGACTGAGCCTTTACCCGTGATTATTCCGCTGAATCGCTGGACGGATGCCGAGCAAAGCTTAGCCTCTTTTGTCTTGGAGCAAATGGGCAGCCTCGCCAGTCATTTTACGCAACTGTGCCAAGCAGGGCGCGTGCTGCCCTTGCTGGATGCTTTGAACGAACTACCCTTTGATCAACGCGCCCACAAACTGCCGCAAGTTCGCGCCTTCGTGAATCAAGTTACTCGTCTGAATCAGCCAGCCTTTAAGCGCTTGCTCCTGACCTGTCGACACCGCGACTATGTGGATGCTTTAGAGCAAGATTTGGATCGGCTGACGATTGAGCCACTTGACCCACCGCGTATCTGGCGATTTCTGCAGAATTACTTCCATTATTTTGCGGAGCAACAACCGCAGCGTTTTGCAACGAAGCTAGCTGAACGATTATTTTGGCAATTAGCAGGGGGTGAAAAGGTGCAAGCCTGTTGGCAAGACTGGCAACAACAGGGTAAAACCGATCAATGGCAAGCTTTTTGGCAGTTGCGCAAAATTCCAGATGATTGGCCTGATGAACTAAAGTACTCGTGGAATAATTATGCGAGGCAAGCCCAATTAGCTGATCCGCGCAGTTTGCTGAAACTCGCGGCCAATCCTTACCTGCTGTTTTTAATCACCACTTTATATGCCCGTTATCAAGAGCTACCCCAAAGCCGAATTGAACTGTTTGGGCGTTTTGTAGAAGTGTTGCTCAAACGTGAATCAGCAGAAAAGGCTAGCAGCCGTGCTTATGTGCCAGAGCGCATGGTTTTGCTTACTGCACTAAAACAATTGGCTTGGCAGTTACAAAGTCGCAGTGGAGCAGCCCAAGAAGCCCGTACTGTGCTGGCTCGCCATGAAGCTGTGCAAACGATGCCAGCCGCCGATTTAGAATTTGCCGCCGCCGCGAGTTTATTGGAGTTGACTCGTGACAGTGTGCGTTTCTCGCATCAACTCTTGCAGGAGTTTTTCACGGCACAAGGTTTCAAGGATCGCCGCGAACAAGGTTTTACTGCTGCTGAACTCTGGCCACCTGATCAATGGTGGCAACCCAATGGTTGGGAGGAGGCGGCTAAGCTGGCGGCAGAATATGAAGCAGAGCCACAAGCTTTGTTAGAGTGGCTAGTTCCAGCTCAACCGCTGCTAGCCTATGAAATCGCCGAGCAGTTTAATAGTTTAGACCCAGCTTTATTTGCCCCCTTCCGTGCTAACTGGCAAGTGGCTATCACGGATCTTGAAAACTACCCTAATCCCCATGAACGCCACGCATTCAGCACTTTGCTAGGCCGCTTTGCTTGGGATCAACGCTTCGGCATTGGCTTAGATGCGCAAGGTTTACCCGAAATTGATTGGCTAGAGATTTCAGCGGGAGAGTTTATTTATCAAGCTGGGGAGCGCTCGAACTTACCAAGTTTTAAAATCAGCCGTTACCTCATCACCAATGCTCAATTTCGAGCCTTTGTGCAAGCAGCGGAGGGTTATGCTGATCCACGCTGGTGGCAAGGTTTGAACCAGCCTAAGACAGCTCAGCAATCTAGTTGGCAAGAGAGTAATCGCCCAATGGAGCAAGTCGATTGGTATGAAGCGCTTGCTTTTTGCCGTTGGCTGTCTGCCAAAACGGGCTTAACGATTAGCTTGCCCACTGAGCAGCAATGGGAAAAAGCAGCACGCGGTACGGAGGGGCACGAGTATCCTTGGGGAAACGAGTTTAAGTCTGAGTACTGCAATGGTGAGTATAGTTTAGTTGAAACCTCCGCTGTAGGCATTTATCCGCAAGAGCAAGCGCTTTCTGGGGCGATGGATATGGCGGGTAATGTTTGGGAGTGGTGTTTAAATAAGTATAACCTATCGAACATGACTGAGCCGGATTTATCGGGAGATTGGCGTGTGTGGCGCGGTGGTTCTTGGCACATTACCTCTGAGAATCTGCGTTGTGCGGTTCGTTTCGGGGCTCTTCCGACTCTTCGGCTCTACGACCTGGGGTTTCGAGTGTGTGCCTTCTCCCTGGCTGCTGCTTGCTGATTTCTGTCTTCTGAATGCTGTTTTCTGCTGGCTAGCTTGCCCGCAGGGCAAGCGTATCCGCCGCGTAGCGGCGGCGAAAATTTTGTTTTTAGTAACCCCTCCCAGCCTCCCCTTGTCAGGGGAGGAGTGAAAGCATGCGGCTAGTTCTTGTCCCTCCCCTGACAAGGGGAGGTTAGGAGGGGTTGCTTATGAAAACTACAGGGCGCAGTTATCTAACCCGCCACTCCATGTTCCCGCGTCGAATTGAATTTAATCTCCGGCCATTTTTCCTGCGCCATTTGCAAATTCACTCGCGTGGGCGCGATATACACCAATTCACCCGCATGATCATAAGCCAAGTTTTGGGCGGCTTTGGTCTTAAACTCTTCAAATTTTTTCTCATTCTCTGAGCTAACCCAGCGCGCGGTACTCACATTCACCGCTTCAAAAATCGCTTCGACTTTGTATTCATCTTTCAAGCGCTGCATGACGACATCGAATTGCAACACACCCACTGCGCCTAAAATCAGATCATTATTCATGAGTGGCTTGAATAATTGAGTCGCGCCTTCTTCGCACAGCTCCGCTAAACCTTTCTGCAGTTGCTTCATTTTCAGCGGGTCTTTGAGCTGAGCACGGCGGAAGAGTTCAGGCGCGAAGTTCGGGATACCCGTGAATTGCAGGTTTTCGCCTTGGGTGAAGGTATCACCGATACGAATACTACCGTGATTATGAATGCCGATAATATCGCCGGGGTAAGCATCTTCGACATGCTCACGATCCGAGGCCATGAAAGTGAGCGCATCGGGGATTTTTACATCCTTACCAATCCGCACATGCTTAGCTTTCATGCCTTTTTCAAACTTGCCTGAGCAGACGCGCAAGAAAGCAATCCGGTCACGGTGTTGTGGATCCATATTCGCCTGAATCTTAAACACAAAACCCGTGAAATTGTCTTCAGCCGCATCCACTTTGCGGGTTGTAGTCGGGCGTGCTTGTGGCGCGGGGGCATGCGCCACAAAATCATCCAATAACTCCCGAATCCCAAAGCTATTTAAAGCCGTACCAAAATAAACGGGCGTGAGTTTGCCATCTAAATAATCTTGTAAATCAAATTCGTGACTCGCACCTTGTACCAATTCGATTTCGTCGCGTAACTCTTGCGCTTGAGTACCCAGTTTTTCATCGAGCTCTGGATTATTAATACCTTGAATTTCTTCGTATTCTTGGCGACGTTCAGTATCCGGTTTATATAAAATCACCTTGTCTTGATACAGATGATAAATGCCTTTTAAACGCTTGCCCATGCCAATCGGCCAAGTAATCGGCGCGCATTTAATTTTTAGAACGGTCTCAACTTCATCTAATAACTCAATCGGCTCTTTGCCTTCACGGTCGAGTTTATTAATGAAGGTCATAATCGGCGTATCGCGTAGACGGCAGACTTCCATCAAATTAATCGTGCGCTCTTCCACCCCTTTGGCCACGTCAATCACCATCAAGGCCGAATCTACCGCTGTCAGTACTCGATAAGTATCTTCCGAGAAGTCTTCGTGACCGGGGGTATCGAGTAGATTGACAATATGCCCCTGATACGGGAACTGCATGACCGAAGACGTGACCGAAATCCCCCGTTCCTTTTCCATCGTCATCCAGTCAGAAGTGGCATGTCGACCTGCTTTGCGCCCTTTAATTGTCCCTGCTAACTGAATCGCCCCCCCGAATAAGAGTACCTTTTCAGTCATGGTAGTTTTACCCGCATCAGGATGCGAAATAATCGCAAAAGTACGGCGGCGAGCGGTTTCTTGTAGGCGGTCAGTCATGATCTTGAGTCGTGCTAAGCGGTTGAAAGAGGAGGAGTATAGCGGAAAGGCATTATAGTCGCACTTCACTTCCAAGGTGAAGTGCAAAACAAATCAACTCGTGGCAGTGAGTCACTTACAGGCGGTTTTATTGCCAGCCACTTTACCTGTTAGCTTTAGGAAGCTTTCAAAGGGAGACATCACCTTCATGGCCTCCATTTTTGGACCTTTAAATTTCAACTTACCCGAAACCATCGCTCCCATCGCGCCACAACCAAACTCACCTTTCCCCATGCAAGTCCAGTCTTCATCCGTCGCATGCATTAAGTAGTCCACGGCAAAATCCATCGCTTTACCATCGGGTTTACCACCATAACTGCATTTAGCTTGATCACCCTCTACAGTAATATTTAACTGTATTTTGCTAGCTTCACCGCAATCAGTCCGGTAGATTTGAATCAATTTGTAACCACGACCATTATTATTTTTTGCCCATGAATAGCCGTCGGTATCCATTAAGCCTTTTGCTAAAGTACTATCCGCATTCCACGCAGCACAGGCCTGTTTAGCCCAAGCAGCATCCATAAAATCCCCTGCATAGGCAGCGGTATTTGCCAACAGGGCTATACCTGCTAATAAGATGATTTTCTTCACAATTCCTCACTCCTCTCAAAGTTAATGCGCTCAGCGCAGTTCACTCTAACATATTCTTTTTTTAATAATTATTGCCCTAATGGTAGGGGAAGGCTATGAGAACTGGGGTTATCAACCATCACAGGCAAGGCCTCAAATGCCTGCTTGCCTCGGGTCAATTTAAACCAAAGTGTATAAACGGCTGGCAAGAATAATAAAGTCAGCAAGGTTGCAACCAATAGCCCGCCCATAATCGCCACGGCCATTGGTCCAAAAAATACACTTTCCGATAAAGGAATCATCGCCAAAATAGCCGCCAACGCTGTCAGCATAATGGGGCGAAAACGACGCACAGCAGCCTCGACTACAGCCTCTTGAGGAATCATGCCTTGCTCAATATTCCGATCAATTTGATCAACGAGAATCACCGAGTTGCGCATAATCATGCCGGATAAAGCAATTGTGCCAAGCATAGCGACAAAGCCAAACGGCTTATTGAAAAGCAGTAAAAAGCCCGCTACGCCAATTAGCCCAAAGGGGGCAGTGAGCACCACCATAATCACTCGTTGAAAGCTTTGCAATTGCAACATTAATACCGTTAACACGACCACAATAAAGAAAGGCAGCCCCGCTTGAATAGAAGCAGCCCCTTTGGCACTTTCCTCCACAGCACCCCCCACTTCAAAACGATAGCCAAGTGGCAAAGTCTCGGTGAAATTCCCCATCCGACCCAAAACTTCACTCGTGACCGTTGCTGCCTGTACTTTGGAATAAATATCACCTCGAATCGTAATGGTCGGCGTGCGATTGCGATGCCAAATTAAGCTTTCTTCTTGACTATTTTCTAAATGGGCAATTTGCCCCAAGGGAATAAACTGCCCATTCCCCGCTGGAATAGTCAAAGACAACAAGGTCTTGATACTACGGCGGTCGGCCTCTGTGCCACGCAGCATAATCGGAATGGTTTGGTCAAACTGGCGAAACTCACCGACACTAGTGCCTTGCAAAGTACCTGATAAAGCTTGGCTAAGCGCGGCCTGCGTGATACCTGCCGCAATGGCTTTATCTTCATCGACCTTTAAAACTAAGGATTTACGTAATTCATTCCAGTCTAAATGCACATTGCGCAAATTCGGATTACCCCGCATAAAGTCTGCGACTTGCTCCGCTAAATCCCGCAAGACCCAAACATCATCGCCCGTTACCCGAAACTGCACCGGATAACCTACGGGTGGGCCATTTTCTAAACGTAATACCCGCCCACGTAATTGCGAAAACTCACTGCTATCCATTAAGGTAATCAACTTAAGGCGTAAGGCTTCACGGGCTGGAATATCTTTAGTGGTAATCACAAATTCCGCAAAGCTGGAGTTAGGGAGTTGTTGGTCAAGTGGCAAATAAAAACGCGGCGAACCTGTACCCACATAACTCACATAATTATCAATATATTCCATTTGAGTCTGCAAATAGGCTTCCACTTTTTTGACCTCAACTTCAGTGGCGGCCAACGCAGAGCCTTCCGGCAGCTTTAAATCCACTAATAATTCTAAGCGGGTGGCATCAGGGAAAAATTGTTGCTGTACCAGCTTAAACGCCAACACTGAGCTGGCAAAACTGAGCAGCGTTAGCAGAATAACCGTGATGGGAAAGCGTACACAAAGACGAATTAAACCTTTGAAAAAGCGCCCAAAGGCCAAAGCAAAACGGTGTTTTAAAGCGGCTAAGGCAGACAACCACCCCTGCTTAGGTGGGTGGGCGACCTCATGTTTTTCATGCGACTCTGCTTTCAGAATATGATAACCCAGCCAAGGCACAATAATCACCGCCGCAAACCATGACAACACCAGCGCAATCGCCACCACTTGAAAGATCGAGCGCGTATACTCACCCGTTGCCGACGCCGCTGTCGCAATCGGTAAAAAACCAGCAATCGTCACCAAAGTCCCTGTCAGCATCGGAAAAGCCGTAGTGCTATAGGCAAAGCTTGCCGCTTTAACCCGATCAAAGCCTTCCTCCAGCTTCAAAGCCATCATCTCAATCGCAATAATGGCATCATCCACCAACAAGCCTAAGGCCAAGATCAATGAGCCAAGGGAAATCTTATGCAAACCAATACCGAATAAATACATGCAGAAGAAGACACCTGCCAGCACCAAAGGAATCGACAAAGCCACCACTGCTCCCGCTCGCAAGCCGAGGCTTAGAAAACTCACCGCTAACACAATCACCACCGCTTCAAACACGGTATTTAAAAACTCACTCACTGACCGCTTAACAGCAGCAGGTTGATTATTGACCGTATGTAAATCAATACCAATCGGTAGTTGGTTTTGAATGCGCTGCATCGCGGCATCTAAATCTTTACCTAACTGAATAATATCCCCACCTGCACGCATCGAGACACCAATCCCTAAGGCCGGCTGACCTTGATAACGGAAAGTGTCAGCGGGTGGATCTTGATAGCCCTGTCGAATCTCAGCGACCTCAGCAAGCTTGACGGTTTGATTGCCAACTTTTAAGGGGGTATTAGCAATATCCTCAATAGTCTGAAAACGTCCAGTCGGATAAATCAAAATATTGTCTTGTTGGGTATGATATTCACCCCCAGCAATCAGTAAATTCTGCTGCGATAACGTGGTTTGTAATTGCTGCAAACTCATCCCTAAATTCGCAGCTTTAGTATTGCTTAATTCAATATACACTCGCTCGGATTGCTCTCCGATCATTAAAACTTTGGCAACACTGGGTAAACGCAACAGCTCTTTACGAATCGGGTCAGCGGCCTCTCGTAATTGCGCCAAGCTATAGCCCTCGCCTGTGAGTGCATAAATATTCCCGTAAGTTTCACCGAAATCATCATTAAAGAAAGGGCCACGCACGCCCTGTGGCAGGGTATAACTGACATCATTAATCCGCTTACGGATTTGATAAAACATATCCGGCATATTTTTAGGTGCAGTGTCATCACGGGCTATGACTAGTAAATTAGCTGCCCCCGGAAAATAAAAACTGCGCACTGAATCAATATAGGGTGATTCCATAATCACTTTTTCTAAGCGATCCACCACCTGCTCACCCATTTCTTGAGTAGAAGCGCCCGGCCACTGCACTTGCACTAACATGACTTTAAACGTGAACGGTGGATCCTCGGCTTGCCCTAATTTGTAATAGCCAAAGACTCCCAAGAAGAGGGTTAAAACGAAAAAATACAAGACTAAATTCTGGTGCGTGAGCGCCCACAGTGATAAATTTTTTTTCATTGAGTTAACAACCGCTAGTTAACAACTGCTGGCATTTGCCCATTATAAGGAACTGGATTGACCTGTTGGCCTGTATGTAAGCGACTCACCCCTGCCGCAATGACTTTCACGCCCGTTTCAATACCTTGGACTAGCATGCCTTCATCCAAATAACCGGCCACCTGAACCTCTTTAAGACTCACCGTATTATTCGCGGCTAAGACCCAAACGGCAGGCTTTTGAGCTTGTTGATACAGTGCACTGGCGGGTAACCAAACGACTGCTTGTTCGAGGGCTTGATGGAAGGCAACCGTCGCGGTCATGCCGAGTTTAAGTTCGGGATTTTCGGGCTGAACTAATGCGACTTTCACCAGCCAAGTACGATTTTCGTCCGCAACAGGAGCAATTTCCCGTACTTTAGCCGCTAAAGCCTCACGGCTACCGACCCATAAGCTCACCTCGGCTGGAGTACCCAACTGAAGGTTTTGAATCGCTTGCTCCCCGACCCGGATATGCACTTCAAACTCACCCGCCCGTGCCACACTCAAAATAGGCTGACCAGCGGCAACCACTTGCCCGACTTCAGCATGCGTTTGGGTCACAACACCTGCGACGGTACTTTTTAACACGGTGTAGCCCGATTGATTTTTGACTAAATCCACTTGCGAGCGCGTATTACCCACCTGCGCCTCAGCCATGCCCACTTGTGCTTGAGCAGCTTGTATTTGCGCTTGCGTGGTTTTTACTTGGCCTTGTAAAGCACCCACATTGGCACTGGCTGATTCGACCTCACCCTGAGCTGCTTGAACTTGCGCTTGCGTGGTTTTAACTTTAGCAACGGCGGCTTGGACTTGTGCTTGAGCGGCTTCAGCATTGGCTTGAATAGATTTAAGATTAGCTTGTGCAGTTTGCAAGCGTTGATTATCCCGATCTAATAAAGTATGGCTTGCAAAGCCTTGTTGAACTAATTGGGCAGTACGCTGGTATTCGACTTGGGCATTTTGCATTTCTGCTTTAGCCACCCCGACGGCGGCTTTGGCAGAAGCTGCCGTGGCTTTGGCTGAATCTACTGCTGCTTGTGCCGATTCTAAACCCGCCCGCGTTGCCGATAAATTTGCCCTTGCACTGGTTAAACTACCTTGTGCAGCTAATAGATTATTTTGCACTGAAGTTAAGGCCCCTTGAGTCGCGGTTTGATTATCACGGGCGGCTAATAAATTCATTTGGCTAGCTTGCAAGCTCGACTCTGATTGACTGACTGATAATTTAGAATCTTGATCATCTAAGCGTGCCAAATCTTGATCTTCAGTAACAAGATCGCCGACCTCAACATGCCGCCCTAGCAATTTACCGGGAACTCTAAAGGCAAGATCCACTAATTGCCTTGGTTGAATTTCGCCCGAATAAGTATCTAGGTGCTCTGCCATTTGTTGTTTAACTTCCCAAATTTGAGCAGGGCGAATCGGTTCAGGCTCAGCGGCTTCTTGTTGGCAAGCATTCAATAAACTCGCTAAGGTCAAGATAAGTAGGACAGGGACGACTAATCTCATTCAGTAAACTCCGGCGATACTAATAAACCTTTGAAGAGAGTCAGTAGCGAATCATGGAGGACTTGCAGGAAGTTCTCTTCGTTGATCAGATAGCCACAGTAGGTACTTGGTAGCTTAAGGTCTTGATCGAGCGAGTTTTGTTGCAGTAATTGCCATAAGCCCAAGATCAAGGCATAGGCTTGCAACATATTCAGTAGGGTTAGGGTTGGAAAATGATGATTGACGGCTTGCAAAGCAGCATTCAAGCGCTGATGAATCCCTTCTTTGAAGGCTATCGCGGTCTCTTGTGGAATATGCCGCTCCATCAGCCCCATGCACACCGAGGATAAGGGTAAAAAAGTTGGTGAAGAATTAATAGCATCAATCACTAACTTGGCTAAATCTTCTGCTTGCATCGGCTCGGCTTGCTGCGTTCGCGCCATCATCCGCTCAAAAAATTGCGCCATATCACGCTCATGCAAGGCGAGTAATACTTCCTCTTTACTGCGGAAATATAAATATAAAGTACCCTTAGCAACCCCACTCGTTTGCGCGAGGGCATCCATACTGCTTAAACGATTAGTCTGCGTCACCCATAAATACTGAGCGGCATCCAAAATAGATTCGCGCTTGCGAAGTTTATCTTCAGGGTGAATAGCGCGTGCAGGCATAACAATCTCTTGTGCTTGATAACAAAAAGGAGTTACCGCAAGAGCATAAATGACTGCTGGTCAGTTGTCTATGCAAGCTTGATTGTTTAGCAAGGCTAATCGCATTAAAACATGCTTTAACAACAGGCCTCTGATCAGATCCTGAAGCACTAGCTAACCGTTTGGTGAGCTAGATAATGCAGACTTTGACTCGGAGGCCACCACTTAAGATGATGAGTTTTACCGAGCTTGTTTGGTTTGCATCCAAACATTCAGCCCCCCCATTAAGGCTAAAACCACTAATAAGCCCGTATTTAACTGCTGCCAGTTAAAGCTTTGAATCAGCACACCACCACCGACCACCCCGATAATCGCAGCAAGTGCAATTATCAATTCCGCCATCCCTTGGGCGCGGCCTTTTTCAGTAGCAGAATAAGCTCGATTGTATTGATTCGTTCCAGCGACATACATCAAATTCCAGCCCATCCCGAGGAGAAAGAGGCTGATATGGTAGTGGAGTTCACTAGTACCCAACAATGAAGTGACCGCACTGAAAGCGAAAACACCTAAACCGGCTAATAACACTGAGTAGACACCGAGCTTATCCACGAGTTTGCCACTGATAAATGAGGGTAGAAACATGCCAACCAAATGCCAACCGATCACCGACATGCCGGATTCAACCGAGTAATGGTGTTGGTGCATAGCTAAAGGTGCGACTAACATCATCAACATCATCACGCCTTGCCCAAAGGCAGTATTGCCGACCCCTAGCCAATAAATGGGAAACTTTAAAAAGCTGGTTTGGGGAGTTTGGTTAGCCACGGGTGTCGAGAGCTTAGACTTAGTGCTCAAACCGCTGATCAGCACGAAAGCGAGCAGGCTAAACATCGCCACTAAAGCATAAGCACCTAAATATTTTGGCTCAGTCACCCATTGATTCGCAAACTGCGCCAAACTTGGCCCGAAAATAGCGGCTAATAAACTCCCACTCAAGACCCAAGCTATCGCCACTCCCGATTGTTGCGGTGGCATTTCATCCAGTGCAGCGAGACGATAATACACAGAAGAAGCCTGATAAATCCCCATCAATACACTGGCTGCGCAGAATAGCAAGAAGCTCTGCATCGACAAGGCGAGCATGGCTAAGCCTGCTGCCACCGCGCCCGCTAATGCACCGACTTGAAAACCTAAACGCCGCCCAGAACGTTGCATCAATATCGACAATAGATAAGTTGCCCCCAAAGCTCCCACACTAATCAGCGCATAGGGCAAAGTCGCTAAGCTTTCAATCGGCGCAAGCTGTAAACCAATCACGGTCGACAAGCTAATCCCCACTAACACCGCAAACCAATAGCAAGCTTGTGCGAGCATTAAAATCACGATTTTAGGATTCATCGGCTAACTCCTTGGTGTAGACAGAAAAACGTTTGCGGTAATCAGCGGGCGCAACCTTTAAAACTTGTAGGAATTTGCGGCGTAGGATGTCGCTGGACTGGAAGCCGCAGCGCTGCGCAATCTTTGGAATGGCAAGCTCGCTAGTTTCGAGTAGCCAACGTGCTTGATTGAGCCGGACTTGCGCAATATAACGTGAAGGGGCTAAGCCAGTTTCAGCGGTAAATTGACGCGAAAAGTTTCGCACACTCATCGCCGCTAAATCCGCTAAAGCGGTCACCTCTAAAGTTTGATCTAAATGCTGATGAATATAGTTTTGCGCCTTGCGCAAGGCTGGATGTTGCAGCTCACACGATCCTGTTATCGGCGAGTTAAACTGATTCTGCCCACCCGGTCGATGATAAAACGCCACCATCTGCCGTGCTGTTTCTAGTGCTAGACGCTGCCCACAATCGTCTTGAACCAATTGCAAACTCAGATCAATCCCTGTCGTAACCCCCGCCGAACAATAATATTTGCCGTCGTGGGTAAACAGCGCATCAATATCAAGCTGCACCTCAGGAAAACGTGCACGAAACTCGGCATAACGATTCCAATGGGTGGTGGCTCTGTGTCCATTTAACACACCTGTTGCTGCTAAAATAAATGCGCCGCTACATACTGAAGCGACACGCCGTACCGATGGCAGCAGTTTTTGCAAAGACTGAATAAGGTTTGAGTCTTGAGCAAGACTGATAGCAGGTGTACCACCCACTATGATTAAGGTATCAGGAATTGAAGCCGCTAAATCTGCCAAAACACCATCGCATAGCACCTGAGTTTGGGTGGCTAACTTTACTTCCGGTATGGCTTGCAAGGAAATCAGGCGAGTGCGATAACGCGGCTTAGCTAGATGATTAAATTGTGCCTCTAACAGCTCATTTACGGAAGCAAATACTTGCAATGGACCGAATACATCGACTGCATTTGCCTCATCGTAAGCAAGTAAGGTGATTTCAAGCAGGGGTTGAGTCATCTGTGCCGCATCATCAGTTATTGAATAATGGGGATTATACGGATCTGTGAATGGCGGATAGGACAGAAAATCTATTTAATCGGACAAAGTGTCGCTGACAATAATGACTACCATCATTTGATTATTGACATCCTCCCCACCCTAAAGAGCGGGGATTCCTCCAGCGAGGCGGCAATGTCCTGCCGCGAGAATGTTCTTTGCTGCATTGACATCTCTATCATGCATAGCCCCACACTCAGGGCAAGTCCATTCTCTTATTCCAAGTCCCGCTCTACCTTTCGGACTATTGGAGCTTATGCAGCCACAATACGAGCAAGTTTGGGTGGTGTACGATTCATTGACTTCGAGAAACACGGCTTGCATCGCTTTCGATTTATAATCAAGCTGTGTTTTGAGGGTGTACCAACCCGCATCTAATACAGATTTAGCCATTTTGGTTTTGGCTAGCTTAGAACTACTGACATTGCCTACCACGATGAGTGCATTTTCTTTGACTAATCGCGTGCTGAATTGATGAAGATGGTTCAGTCTACGGTTTTTGATCTGGGCGTGAAT
>NZ_FUYB01000034.1:7500-18528 GCF_900167255.1 Thiothrix eikelboomii | reverse complement strand
CGCCACGCTCATCATCTTCCGGCGGGTAGCGTCTGTGCGGTGGATCTGGGCTATGTGGGGTTCAGGGTCGAGGGATGCTCTGTGGTCATGCCGTTCAAAAAGCCGCCGGGTCGAGACTTAGAGCCGGAGCAAATGGAGTTCAATCAGCGGTTGGCCAAGGTTCGGGTCAAGGTGGAGCATCGGATTCGCTCACTGAAAATTTTTCGGATTCTGAAGGGGGTTTACCGAGGACGGCGACGACGGTTTGAGCTACGCTTACGGTTGATCGCCGCTCTTGTTAATCGGATGATTGGGGGATAATTATTTTCGCAAGAGGTCTATTGTATTGAAAGAAAAACATTTGCACCACAGAATAGGTAGGTATATCACTTATATTTCATCAAAACATGATGCAAATCTTTTGAACGGCTTAGTAGATAACGAACATACCGAGAATTATTTGGCATTGTCAATTGCTGCTATTTTTGACATAAGAACTTTGAATGAATCTGGAGATCAAGAAAAACCCGTTATTGTCATAGACATACAGAAAAGAGTTAGCATTGATTATACTATATCGAATTTGTTAAATATCGGCTTCAATCCTCTTGGTTGCTATGTTAGGAAAAAGAACAGCAGACGGGTAATAGGGAGAATTGAAAGCATTCAAAATAATGTATTGCATTTGAATGATTGCAACACTAAAGAAGAGGTTCTTGATGCAAATCAAGCTTACATTGAACCAAGCATGGTTAATTTGGTCAGGATATTAAATAAAATCACAGGAGCAGGAGAAAATAATCTTTTCAAAAAAATCATTAGTGAGTCAGCGAAAAGACTTCATCCTAAGGAAAAGTTGAGTCTCTCATCGAAACTTATTTATTTGCTCGAAAAAAAATTAGATAAAATGCCACAGGCACTTAGTGCTAATATTTCTTCAAATTTCATATCAAATGCCTCAGAAGCATTCCCTAGTTGTAAGAGTTTATCTAAGCCGTATTTGATTTTTGACACATCCGGCAATAAAACTGACAATTGGAATCAGCGAGGACTGAATCGTTACGGACCAGTTAATTGGGAAAGATTCCCTTCTAGAAAATTGAATATTGCAGTGATTTGTCAAGCAAAACATCAAGGGGAAGTTGAAAAGTTCATTAAGAAATTCCTAGATGGAATTCAGACAACGATCGCTGATATTGGATTTATTCAAAGATTTCGATTGGATATTCCATATATACAAATTTTCACAACACCATCAGAAAAGTCATCTTCATATAAAATGGCTTGTGCCGAAGCTATAGATCATGCAACAAGTATTGGAAGGCATTGGGATTTGACACTTATACAAATCAATGAATCCTTTCACGAGCTTCAATCAAATGAAAATCCTTACTTAGTCTGCAAAGCTTTTTTTCTTGCGAAAAACATAGCAGTTCAGCAATTTGAATTAGAAACTATTTTGCAAAATGATAGAAATCTTGCCTATTCAATAAATAATATAGGTGTTGCATGTTATGCCAAGGTTGGTGGAATACCATGGGTTTTACCAGTTCATCAAGTTATAAGTCATGAGCTTGTCATTGGCATTGGCTCATATGTCGCGAGTAAAGAAAGTCGCTTTGGTAAATACAGAAAATATATTGGAGTAACTACTGTTTTTAGTTCTGATGGAAGATACATTCTGGAATCAAGAACTCGGGCGAAATTATTTGAAGAATACTTGCCAGAACTCCTATCCACTTTGGAGAGAGCGATAACTGATGTTAAAATGAAAGATGGATGGAATGAATATGATAGAGTCAGACTTATCTTTCATGTATTTAAACCATTGAGTTACATTGAAATTAACGCAGTTCGAGAATTAGTTGAAAAACTTAAATTGCCATATGTGGATTTTTCCTTCATTTCTGTAACAGAAGACCATCCTTACTTACTCTTTGATGAAAGTCAGGAAGGTGTTAAATCATATGGGCATAAAAAAGGAGTTTTTGTTCCAGAAAGAGGTCTAATGGTGAAGCTCTCTAATAATGAAGTATTGTTACAACTTACTGGGAGTAATGAGCTAAAACAATGGACTGACAACCATCCTTCTCCTTTATTAATTAAACTTCATGATAACTCCACTTTTAGAGACATAGATTATTTAGCTGGACAAATTTTTGACTTCTCCTGTTTATCATGGAGAACATTATTACCATCGCCGACTCCAATAACAATATTATATTCTGATTTGATAGCTAAAAATCTACTGATGCTAAAAGATATATCAGGATGGTCTATAGAAGATATGCTTGGGCCGATAGGACGAACTAGGTGGTTTTTATGATTAACAGTGAATTTGATATTGCTTTAGAAAGACTGAGGTCGTTAGTAGCAGACAATAATTTATACGGCAGATTACTAGCTCAGTGGCTTGGTATTTCTGAAGATATACCTCATTTGCCGGAGGACGAAAGTGCTACTATTTGGACATATCAAGAAGTAGCTGCTATTGCCATTAAATGTGCATTAAATGAAAAAGTGGCAAGATCATTCTCCGATGGTCTTAGCCATCTTATGCGTCGCCGTTATTTTATTCCTCATGCTATGCCAGGATTTGAAGCAGACCCAATGGCCATATTAAGTGTTGCCATCGGAATGGTTTCTTTAGAGCATGACAAAAATAAATATAATTGGCTGCTTGATATAATTAACAAAACCCTTTTAGATGAGTCAGAGCCGATTAGAAAAAGCATTTTGTTATTTGCCAGATTCTTACTCAACCATGAAAGTGACATACCATTAATCATAAAAGCTGCAATAGGTAAAAGATATGAACAAACCCTTAGTAAATCAGAACGAGAGTCTGTTTTCAAAGAATGTTTAACGACAAAAAAAATTACTCCAGAACAAGCGATTTTCTATCTAGCTGCTCTAGAATATTTAATATCGACATCTGCGAATATTAGCCTCGAAAGCACAAACAAAAATGGGCTTGCAAAAATGCTCAGATCTGTAGAGTCAGCTTTAAAAAGATGGCCTTGGGAGAGCACGGCAAAAACGAAGAAATCATCAAAGCAACAGTGGGATGTTCAAAATGAATACCATGTTCAGTCATTATTATGGTCGTTATTGCGCCCAGTATTTCCAGACTTGCAAGATGAGGAATATTTAAAAAGCATAGGATATAAACATCCTCGTGTAGATTTGGCGATTCCCAGTTTAAGAGTAATAATTGAAGTTAAATACTTGAGAGATTCAACTCAGTCTGGTTTAAGTGGACTGAATGCAGAAATTGCAGAAGATGCGTGCTTATATATAGAAAACAAGAGCAACACTCAATTCGACTCTTTGATTGTTTTTGTTTGGGATCATACGGCTTCTGTTCAACATCATAGTACCTTAGAGGATGGCATGAGAAACATTAATGCTGTTTTTGATGCTATTGTAATTTCTAGACCGGGCAACTGGAGAGAAAGCGATGCGTGATAGCTTTAATCCACAATCTAACTTCCTCCTCTATCAAACCCCCGACGGACAAACCCGCCTCGAAGTCCGCCTGCAAAACGAAACCGTGTGGCTTTCCCTCACCGACATGAGCGACCTGTTCCAGCGTGACAAGTCGGTGATTTCCCGCCACATCCGCCACATCTTTGCAGAAAACCGTGAATACTTGGTCAAAGGTTTCACACTGAACGACGAGTACCTCAAACGCAGCGGTGGCAACTATTTCGACGAATTGCTTGCCCGCAGCCGCGACATCCGTTTTGCTGCTATCCTCATGAAAACACCAGCAAAGCAGAAACATCACCATGCCAACTACCATCAACCGAAAGCTCTACCCAGAATTGGACAAGCTGCTATGGGATGTCCATTGCGAAACCCTTGATCCTGAATTTGCTTTCCGTGTGCATGAAGAACGCTGAGGCTTCGTGCAAGCGCAGAACCTGAGTGACGATGAGCAAAGCCTAGTGAAGGAACTCACTCGCACCGTGGGGCAAGGGATTTTCATTCCAGTGTATTGCTCAAATCACTGGCAGATATGCTGGCACGACCTGCACTGTATCTCGGGCGGCGGATACTCAGACTTACCATAGTTCATCCTTTCTATTTGCTAGCATATGCGAGCACTGTAGTCATCTGCTGGCAATCTTCGACTTTGATATATTGCTAGCAATACTTGACTAATTTCATCAACTATTGCTAGCATGTGCTCATCTTAATGGAGCTAATACCATGAAACTGACAACCAAAGGTCGTTATGCGGTGACTGCAATGCTGGATTTAGCACTGCACAACGAGGGCGAACCTGTTTCCCTCGCGGAAATTTCGGAGCGTCAAGATATTTCGTTATCTTACTTAGAACAGCTATTCTCAAAATTGCGTCGTGCGGGCTTAGTGGTTAGTATGCGTGGTCCTGGGGGTGGCTATCAACTGAGTGGTGATCCGGCAAAAATTGCGATTGCTGATATTATTGCAGCCGTCGATGAAAGTGTCGATGCGACCCGTTGTGGTGGCTTAGGTGATTGCCAAGGCAATAAACGCTGTCTGACACATGATTTATGGTCAGATTTAAGTAATCAAATTCGTCTGTTCTTATCGGAAATTACCCTCGCCGATATGACCGCACGGGCGGAAGTGAAAGAAACAGCGCAACGCCAAAAGCAAAAAATTGAGTTCTTATCCTCAGTCCCTCATTAATTTAGTTAGTTTTTTAAAGTTTGAGTGTTATCAGCTATGAGCCGAGTGTCAGCACCTATTTATCTTGACTATTCTGCAACAACGCCCGTTGATCCGCGTGTTGCTGAAAAAATGATGCAATATCTGACGATGGATGGGGTGTTTGGTAATCCCGCTTCCCGCAGCCATGCCTTTGGTTGGGCAGCTGAAGAAGCGATTGAGGAGGCACGTGCTCAGGTCGCTGCTTTAATCCATGCCGATGCCAAAGAAATCGTGTGGACTAGTGGAGCCACTGAATCAGATAATTTAGCGATTAAAGGGGCTGCTCATTTTAATGAGCGCCGGGGCAAGCATCTTATTACGGTCAAAACTGAACATAAAGCCGTACTCGATACCTGCCGCCAATTAGAGCGCGAGGGTTTTGAGGTCACGTATTTAGACCCAGAACCGAATGGTTTACTGGATTTAGAAAAATTCCAAGCCGCGATTCGTCCTGATACGACCGTGGTTTCCGTGATGCACGTGAATAATGAAATTGGCGTGATTCAAGATATTAAAGCCATCGGCGAAATTTGTCGGGCGCATAAAATTGTTTTTCATGTTGATGCTGCGCAAAGTGCAGGCAAGGTCGAAATTGATCTAGAAACGATGCCGGTTGATCTGATGAGCTTTTCTGCGCATAAAGTCTATGGCCCCAAGGGTATTGGTGCTCTCTATGTACGCCGCAAGCCAAGGGTAAGGATTGAAGCGCAAATGCATGGGGGTGGGCATGAGCGTGGTATGCGTTCAGGGACTTTACCGACTCATCAAATTGTCGGGATGGGTGAAGCATTCCGTATCGCTAAACTAGATATGGCGGCTGAAAACGAGCGCTTACGTATGTTGCGTGATCGGTTATGGCACGGCTTGCAAGATATTGATGAAGTTTATCTAAATGGTGATTTAGAGCAGCGCATTGCGGGCAATTTAAACGTGAGTTTTAATTTCGTGGAAGGCGAAAGCTTAATCATGTCGTTAAAAAATCTCGCTTTATCGTCCGGTTCAGCGTGTACCAGTGCGAGTTTAGAGCCGAGTTATGTCTTACGTGCTTTAGGGCGTAGTGATGAACTATCGCATAGCTCATTACGCATGACTTTAGGCCGCTTCTCTACGCTCGATGAGGTTGAGCAAACCTTAGTCAGTTTGCATCGAGCAGTGAATCATTTGCGGGAGCTATCACCTTTATGGGAAATGCACCAAGAAGGCATTGATTTAAGTACTGTAAAATGGGCAGCCCATTAATTTTTGAGGTGAAATATGGCGTACAGTGAAAAGGTTATTGATCATTACGAAAATCCCCGCAATGTCGGCAGCTTCAATAAAGCGGATTTACAAATCGGTACGGGGATGGTAGGTGCACCCGCGTGTGGCGACGTGATGAAGTTACAAATTAAAGTGAATGCTGACGGCGTGATTGAAGATGCCAAGTTCAAGACCTATGGTTGCGGTTCAGCGATTGCTTCTTCTAGCCTATTAACTGAATGGGTGAAAGGTAAAACCTTAGAGCAAGCCAAACAGATTAAAAATACGGATATTGCTGCTGAATTAGAATTGCCACCGGTGAAGATTCATTGCTCGGTCTTAGCTGAAGATGCGATTCGGGCAGCGATCGAAGACTATCAGACCAAGCAACAAGGCTAAGCGATGGCAATCACTCTGACTGAAAAAGCCGCTGAGCGGGTGGAAAGTTTTTTAGCTAAACGCGGTAAGGGGATGGGCCTGCGTCTAGGGGTAAAAACGACCGGCTGTTCAGGGATGGCGTACACGATGGAGTTCGCCGATACGCTAGAGGCGAGTGATACGGTGTTTGAGGTGGGTAAAGTGAAGCTCATTATCGACCCGAAAAGCTTGGTTTATCTGGATGGTACTGAGCTAGATTACACCCGTGAAGGCTTGAACGAAGGTTTTAAGTTTACGAATCCGAATGAAAAAGCCCGCTGCGGTTGTGGCGAAAGCTTTACGGTCTAATTAAAGTGGGCGCTATGTTACAGGATTTGCCGCGTGACTGGTTTGCCCTGTTTGGCTTGCCAGTACAATTTGAACTTGACTCTGCACTGCTAAAGCAGCGCTTTTGTGAGCTTCAAGCCCGTTATCACCCCGATCGTTATGCACAGGCTTCTGAGCAAGAAAGACGGTTGGCGGTGCAAGTGACTGCTTTCTTAAATGAAGCGCATAGTACTTTGCGCCAGCCGCGTCTGCGGGCGCGGTATTTATTAGAACGAGCTGGGCTTAAGTTCAATGATGAGCGCGATACGCTAAGTGATACCGCTTTCTTAATGCAGCAAATTGAATGGCGCGAAGCCATTGAAACGGCTGAGGAAGCTGCCGAACCTTTAGCGGCTTTAGAGCAGGTTACAAAAAACTTAAAGGCTGAGTTGCAAGATTTAGAGCAGCACTTTGCGCAGGCTTGGCAAGCACAAGCTTATACAGAAGCGAAAACGACTTGGCTTAAAATGCGTTTTTATGAGCGCTTGCGGGAAGATGCTCAAAGCCGCCTAGAGCGCTTAGAGGATGAAGCTTAATGGCTTTGCTACACATTGCTGAACCCGGAATGGCTACGCTACCGCATGCGCATCGCTTAGCCGTCGGTATTGATTTAGGCACGACCCATTCTTTGGTGGCGACGGTACGCAGTGGTGTTGCCGATACCTTAGCGGATGCTACAGGCCAGCATTTGCTGCCCTCTATTGTGCATTATCAAGCAGAGGCTACACCTGAGGTGGGTTGGGCTGCTAAACAACACGCCTTGTCTGATCCTTTGAATACCATCGCTTCTATTAAGCGCCTGATGGGTCGGTCTGCGCAGGAGCTACAAACCCTCAGCGGGCAATTACCCTATCAAATCCTTGATCGAGAGGCAAAGGTAGCACGGATTCAAACGCAGGCCGGTGCAGTCACAGCGGTGGAAGTCGCTGCTGAAATTTTGCGGGTACTAAAACTGCGTGCCGAAGCCAGTTTAGGTGGCGAGTTAGCCGGTGCAGTCATCACCGTGCCAGCTTATTTCGATGATGCTCAACGTCAAGCGACTCGGGATGCTGCAAAATTAGCAGGCTTGCCTATTTATCGGTTATTAAACGAACCAACGGCTGCTGCACTGGCTTATGGCTTAGATCGGCAAGATACAGCAAGTGCCGATGGCAAAGTGATTGCGGTTTATGATCTCGGTGGTGGAACCTTTGATATTTCAATTTTGCGTTTGCATCAAGGCGTGTTTGAAGTATTAGCGACGGGAGGCGATTCGGCTTTAGGTGGCGATGATTTTGATCACCTTATTGCTGAATGGCTGTTGCAGCAAGCGGGGTTAGTAGCCACTGAGGATGCACAGATTTTACGCCAAGCTTTAGTCACTGCCCGTGAGGCTAAGGAAGCATTAAGTCGTACAGCAGCTATTGCCGTGCAATTAGGTACTTGGCAAGGCGAGTTGACTCGTATGCAGTTCAATGACTTGATTGCTCCACTGGTGAAAAAAACGCTGATCGCTTGTCGGCGTGCGTTACGGGATGCGGGTTTAGAAAAAACGCAAATCCAAGAGGTCGTCATGGTCGGTGGTTCGACGCGGGTCTTAGTAGTCCGTGAGCAGGTGGGGGCTTTTTTTGAGCGTCAGCCATTAGTCGAGCTTGACCCAGATCGAGTTGTGGCTTTAGGCGCAGCACTTCAGGCGAATATCTTGGCGGGTAATAAGCCCGAGGCAGATATGTTGCTGCTGGATGTCCTGCCTTTATCACTCGGTTTAGAAACGATGGGTGGTCTGGTTGAAAAGGTTATTCAGCGGAATACCACGATTCCAGTGGCTCGCGCTCAAGAATTTACGACCTTTAAAGATGGACAAACGGCGATGTCGATTCATGTGTTGCAAGGTGAACGTGAAACCGTGGACGCTTGTCGCTCACTCGCCCGCTTTTCTTTACGGGGGATTCCGCCGATGGTCGCGGGTGCAGCACGGATTCGAGTGACCTTTCAAGTGGATGCCGATGGCCTTTTAAGTGTTAGTGCTCGAGAAGAGTCCACAGGTGTCAGTGCTCAGATTGAAGTCAAGCCTTCTTATGGTTTAAGCGATCATGAAATCGAAACCATGCTGCGTGATTCGATGCAATATGCGCGGGTCGATATGGAGGCGCGGCGCTTGCGTGAGCAGCAAGTCGATGCAGATCGCGTATTAGAGGCTTTAGATTCAGCCTTGCAAGCTGATGGTGAGCAGCTGTTGACACCCGCAGAGTATCAACAGCTCTTAATGAAGCGTGCTGAGTTAGTCACTGCACGTGCGAGTGAGCAGGTAGAGGCTATCCATCAAGCTATTCAAGCGCTTGAGCAAGCCGCAGAAGCTTATGTGGCACGGCGGATGAATGCCTCTGTGCGAGCGGCAATGGCCGGTCATAAACTAGACGAGTTTTCAGCAGAGACAGGATTTAAGCGTCCATGCCAAAATTAATTTTTCTACCCCACGATACTTTATGCCCCGAAGGGGCATTATTTGAAGTCGATGCAGGCATCAGTATCTGTGATGCAGCCCTAAGCAATGGCATTGAACTCGAACATGCTTGTGAAAAATCGTGCGCTTGTACGACTTGCCATGTATATATTCGTGAAGGCCTATCCTCATTGGTCGAGGCGACTGAGCAAGAAGAAGATTATCTAGATAAGGCCTGGGGCGTTGACCCTGATTCACGGCTTAGCTGTCAAGCTTTGGTTGGGAGCGAGGATTTAGTGATCGAGATTCCTAAATACACCATCAATATGGTGTCAGAAGGTTCGCATTAAGAAAACAAGAGCAGGGTTGAAAAGATGATCGAGACATTGAAGTGGACAGATACTATTGAGATCGCCATTGAGCTGTTAGCAGCTCATCCTGCCGTTGACCCACGCTATATCCGTTTTACGGATTTACATGCTTGGGTAGTGAGTTTAAGTCAGTTTGCGGATCAACCCGAACGTTCTAACGAGAAAATACTCGAGGCGATTCAAATGGCTTGGATTGAAGAGGCTGATTTAGCTTAGCCTCTTTTTAAGACGGAGCTGTGCTCAGTTTGCAGTTTAAGTTTAGCCACCAAACTCGCGGCGCACATTACGCTCAATAGCCGCTGTTTCACGTAATTTAATCAGTTGATTGGTTAAATTACGCGCATGCTCTTTGAAGTTTTTCATTTCAACAGGGCTTAACACGCCTTTTTCTGGCAAGGCGACTGACATGGGGTCTTGTGGGGCACCATTGATTTTAAATTCGTAGTGCACATGATTACCCGTTGAAGTCCCTGTAGATCCCACATAGCCAATCACGTCGCCACGTTTAACAGAGTTACCACTAGCTAAACCCTTTTGATAATTAGACATATGCCCATAGAGTGTGCTGATACCATCACCATGACTTAATTCAATCACTTTGCCATAGCCACCTTTGCGCCCTACATACTGTACAGTACCATCACCCGTTGCATAAATAGGCGTGCCATAAGGTGCGGCAAAATCTGTTCCAGCGTGCATACGGCGGAAACGGAAGACTGGATGAGCTCGCGAGCCAAAACCGGAGGATAAACGACCCGCGCCTTTCAGTGGTAAACGGTTAAACGCCACTTGTTTTAACTCAGTTTCTTCATCAGGGCGCAAATAGCGGGTTTTGCCAGACGCTAATTGAAAGCGAATCCGTTGATAGGCCTCACCCTTATGATTAAATTCAGCGGCTAGGATATTTTGCGAGAAAATACGCTCACTTTGATAAAAGAAGTCTTCAAAAATAACGCTGACTTGATCACCAATGGCAATTTGCCGAAAGTCGACATCCTCTTTAAACACTTTGCTCAGTTGGCGCGTGATCGAAATAGGTAACCCCGCTTTATTGGCTTCATAATGGAAGGGATTGTGCACGGTGAAGGCGACCCGATTGTGTTGCTCTTCAAACACTTCATTATCCCAACGCCCTAGGTATTTGCCATCTTGCAATGAAATAATATAAGCCGTGCGTTTGCCGGTGGCGTAGATAATTTGTTTTACAGTCTCTTCACTGACTTGAATGAAAACTTTATTGCCAGTTTGTAAATTAGACAAAACTTTTTCATTGTCAGGATCAGCCATTAAAGCAGCTAAGTGGGTGGTGACATTCAATTCTGCCAGTACTTCTTCAATACTAGTACCTGCTACGATCGGATAAAAAGTCCATTCCCCGTGATTAGCTGAGGGTAGAGCCTCCATTTCATAACCTGCATAGGTTTCTGTCACGGTAGGCAGATTGAGCTGCTCAGTATGCTTAGCCTGACGTAAGATCGCCGCTTGTGCTTCATCACCTAATTCAAGATCGCTCCTATCAGATAACATCACCGTAGAATGTACGGGGATATTGCCTAAGGCTGCAAGTGCCGC
>NZ_FUYB01000014.1:24393-109229 GCF_900167255.1 Thiothrix eikelboomii | reverse complement strand
ATGATGGCATTGCTCGCCATTGGCTTCTGTTGGGCGCACAAGGTCGGGGAATGGAAGGAAAAAACCGTCAAACCCTTGAAGGTGAAAAAGCATGGGCGTAAAGAACAGAGCATTTTCCGCTACGGCTTGGATTACCTGACTGATCTGTTAACAGGAAGCGGACGTGAAGCCTTGGATAATCTCAGGCTCGTGATCCTGTTCCTTTGTCCGCCCCAATTTATGGTGGTAGAGGATGGACGTATGAGACTCAAGCCGTTTTCGTTTAACACAAATTCAATGGGTTAGGAAAATTGTCGTGTACAGAGACACAAATGACTAAAAAGCTTAAAGACTCAAGCGTTAAGAATGCCAAACCTAATCAGGACGGTTCACCTGCTAGCTATACCGATGGTGGTGGTTTACTCCTGTATGTAACCAAAACTGGGAAATACTGGCGTTACCGTTATCGAATAGAAGGCAAAGCAGCTATTTGTTCTCTCGGCGCTTATCCTGAAATGAGTTTAAAAGAAGCCAGAGAGCAGCACGAAGCAGCTAGAAAGCAAGTTGCTCAAGGGATCAATCCAAGCCAACACAAGCAGCAATTAAAAGCCCAACAACAGCAAGCTGAGCAACGTAGCTTTCAAGCAGTTGCTTTAAGCTGGCTCAAGCAAAGCGCCTCTAAATGGTCAGAGGGTAATTTGCTGCGTGTTAATCGCTATTTGAACAATGATATTTTTCCGTGGATAGGTTCAACCGATATTGACCAAGTTCGGCCAGCGGAAATCACTCGATTAGTGCAAAGGGTTGAAGCCCGTGGAGCTGGTGACGCTGCTAGACGTGTGAAGCAATACATCAGCCAAGTGTATAAATATGCTATCTCATTGGAGTTGGCTGAGCGTAACCCGACGGCTGATCTCGCTAACAACATCATCTTTAAACCCAGAGTTGAAAAGCCCTTTGCAACCTTGACTGATCCGGTCAAAGTAGGGCAACTGCTACGCGATATAGACCAGTATCAGGGAACTTTTGTTGTCCGAGTTGCCTTGCAATTGTCGCCCTTAGTCATGCTAAGACCCGGTGAGCTTAGAGCTGCGGAATGGTCAGAGATTGATCTTAAACAAGCCTTATGGACGATACCCATTAAGCGCATGAAAGCCCCGACCCATGAAAAGCAAGCCAATCTTTCCCAGCACTTGATTCCCTTACCTCGTCAGGCTGTTGAGTTATTGCGTGAACTCTACCCCTATACCAACAAGTCCCCTTATGTGTTCCCTAGTGCAAGAGGGGCAAGCCGTTGTATGAGTGAGAACGCAGTCAGGGCAGCGCTAAGAACGATGGGCTATGACAATGACACCATCACCCCACATGGTTTTAGGGGGATGGCTTCTACCTTATTGAATCGAATGCGGGAACAGGATACCCGTAGCCGTTTATGGGACATGGACTTGATTGAACAACAACTTGCCCACCGTGATAGCAGTATCCGAGGCCGTTATAACCGAGCGGATAGTGTGGAGGCGCTTCATCAACGGCGCGAAATGCTGCAAGCGTGGGCTGATTGCTTGGATGAACTCAGGGCAGGTGGTCAAATAGTGGTCTTTAGGAAGAAGAAATAACCAAGTGGTGAGGTCTCCCAAAGCCGGACATGTTTCGGCTTTTTTGTGTCACTGTCGCAAGGGTCAAAAGTGTTGCGACAGTTGCGACACTTCCAAAAGTGAGCTTGAAAAGGAGAGCCTTCACTCTTGGTTTTTTCTTCCAAGACAAGGGCAGGGTGCTACACTTGCCCCATACAATACCGCCAACCGGGAAATCCCGCCTTATTGCTACGGGTAAACAGAGACCATGACCGAGACACCGAAAAAAACGCTAACCCTAACTAAGAAGTCCACCAACAGCACGCCCAAAAACACCGTCAGCCGCACGGGTAAGCGCATCATCCGACGCGAAGAATTAAACCCTGCCCCCACTAAGCCTGCCAACCCAAAAGGCAAGCCCACGAATAAGAAGAAGCCAGCGCGCAAACCTACCAAAAAGCCCACGATTGCCCCCAGTGACCTGAAAGCCAAAGAACTGAATGACCGCTTGAATGGTTTCAATGTTTGGCTGAACTTCCAGCCCTTAGCGCTTGGCATAGATAAAGACCTGTTCAAACTGGTGAATGATGAACAGTTCCCCGGTGGTAGTAAGAAAGTGGTTCAAAAGGTGTTGAGAATGCACACCCACCACGGGCGCTATTTGGCCGCACTGGTGCAAGGTGGCGAGCGCTATCAGTTGGATGGTTTAAGCAATGGTGAAGTGAGCGAATCAGAACGCCAATGGGCAGCGGAGAAGATTAAAGCACGACAAAGTTAAGCAACTTCTGCTAATGTATTTATAAAAGCAATACGGAGCATTATAGCTAATGGATGTTGTGTATGCCTTAAATGGTATTACGTTTGTATGGAATGCCACGAAAGCAACTGCTAATAAACATCGACATGCTGGCATCAGTTTTGAACAAGCGGCTCAATCGTTTTTCGACCCGTTTATCAAATTAGTTGATGCAAGTCGGAATGATGAAAGTAGAGAAGCGATTATTGGCATGGACAAAGCATGGAACTTGCTATTTGTAGTGCATATTCAAATTGAAGATGACCGTATTAGGCTGATCTCTGCTCGTAAAGCCACGCGGAAGGAACAAGAATATTATGAAAATTGAAGTGCTCAAAAATCGCTTAGTCAAAGAACGCCCGATGACGACGATCACCTTGCGTATGCCCGTTGATGTGGTAGAAGACCTCAAGCGGATTGCGCCAAGTTTAGGGTTTACGGGTTATCAAGGTTTACTAAAAACCTATGTCGGGCAAGGTCTACGGCGTGATCTTGAGCGCTTGGACAATGACGCTGTGACCGCTTTAGTTTCCAGTCTCAAGCGCCGTGGTGTGAGTGAGTCGGTGATTATGGAAGCTTTGAATGAAGCAGTGCATGACTAGTCAGGCATATGATTTAAGCCAAGGCCAGCGTGGAGCAGTGATTGCAAATAATGGTAAGACACGCATCACGACTTGGTTAGATGATGAAGTCTTAGAGTTATTTCGCCAGCGTGCAGAAGCCGAAGGTATTGGCTATCAAACACTGGTGAATCAAACTTTAAGAGCGAGTTTAAGCCCACAGCCGATGATTGATGAAACTGTCTTACGGCGTGTCATTCGTGAGGAAATGCAAGCGGTCAAAGTAGCGGCCTGAACTATCACCTTCACTCAGCCATGCTTTTAATTCTTCCAACGTCATGCTTTCGGCCTGATCATCTTCGATAGCGGCCAATGTGGTTTGATTCGGTTGATGGGTTGGTGTGTGTACTTCATCGAGTGCTCTTTGACTATGAGGGTGACATAAAAATTATCTCGATTGAGGAGGTTAAAAAACGTGATGAACGCACCTATTGAACCATCTGTGCAAGTGATTCGTGATTCAGGGGGGCAGCCTGCTTTTGCCGTTATTCCCTATGCTACTTATTTAAGGCTGACTCACCAACCGATTGAACAGAACACCATTCCACATGAAGTGGTAGCGCGTACTTTGAAAGAAGGTATTACCCCGATTCGTGCCTGGCGTGAGTATTTGCAGCTCACCCAAGCCGATATGGCTGAGCGTTTGGGTATTTCTCAAAGTGCCTATGCACAACAGGAAGCGGTAGAACATCCGCGCAAAGCAACTCGTGCAAAGATTGCCAAGGCATTAAAGATTGAAGCGGGCTTATTGGATTTTTAGGCTTTACTGTGTAGACGCTCTACAAAATTCCAACCTAGCCAAGCTGGATGCATTCCGGTGAAAATTTGCCAAGCAACTTGAATCATTGTTTTTTGCAACTATACTTGGTTGCAAGTATCAAACTAGGATAGATGAGTAGCGCCGTGACCAAACTAGAAAAGCTATTAGAAAAAATACGCAATGTTGATTCTAAGTGGACATGGAATGAACTCTGTGCGCTCTTGGTGAAGCTAGGTTATACCCAAGAAGAAGGCGCAGGTTCTCGCGTGAAGTTTGATAATGGCAATGCTTTAGACTTGATTAATCTACACAGGCCACATCCTAGCAACGAAGTGAAAGCCTATGTAATCCGTCAAGTCCGTGAAAAGTTAGAAAAGGGTGGAATGCTATGAATCTGTTGGAATATAAAGGCTATCTTGGCAGTGTTGAAGCGGCTATTGAAGACGGGATTTTGTTTGGTAAATTGGAATTTATCTCAGCCTTGATTAGCTATGAAGGCGAAACGGTGAAGGCGCTCCAAACGGCATTTGAAGCCGCCGTTGATGATTATTTAGCAAGCTGTGAGGCTAAGGGGTATGAACCCGAACTGCCATGTAAGGGTAGTTTTAATGTGCGTGTCGGGCATGATCTACACCTAGCCGCGATGTTGAAAGCCAAAGAGTTAGGAATTAGCTTGAATGATTTTGTACGCCAAACCTTGAATCAAGCTTTGCCACTCAGTCATTGAGCAGTATCAACCTTTCAAGATTCCACCCCAGCCGGACACAATCCGGTTTTTTAGTTTCAATAGACTAAGTGATCGATATGGATATTTTAAGATACAAAGGCTGCATGCTAATGGTGGAGCTGAATAAAGAAACCTTGCTGTATCATGGTAGGCTCTTGGGGCTTGAGGCTGCATGTGAAAACAAGTTAGCTGTTTTGGAGTTTGAAGGGGATAGTTTAGAGGCATTAGAGCTGCCTTTTTATGAAACCGTTGATAGCTACCTGCAATGTCCATTGCCTGTTGAAGAACTCCCCAAAACTTACTCAGGTGTGTTGAGCATTCGAGTATCCCCCACACTTCACCAGCAAGTTGCTGAGCAGGCAGCAAAGCAAGGTATCAGCATGAATAGTTGGTTTATACAGGTCGTTGAGCAATCGCTTGCCGCTCAATAGTGTCGTATAACTTCTTTAATGCGCCCCTTGCCTTTAGTGAGAAACCCTTATGTAGCGGCGTTTGCAGGCTGTTTATGTCAGTGTCTAAAACTGCTGGAAAAAACGGCAGTGCATAATAGGGTCGTATAACTCGCTTACATGCACAACCTGTAAAAAGGTCTATACCCTATTTGCAATTGAGTAGTTTATAGACGGTCGAGCGTCCAATTTTCATCTGTTTAGCTATCTCTGTAGCACCCATGCCAGCCTCATATAATTGCTTGATCTTTGCGCTATCTATGCTTGGCTTACGTCCAAACTGGATACCCTTAGCTTTAGCCTCTAAGCGTCCTTCATTGGTACGTTCGAGTATGCGTGCTCGTTCTGCCTCAGCGACAGCAGCAAGGATAGTAATGACCATCTTACCCATAGCACCCTCTGTACTAATACCATCATCCAGAAAACGAATGCTTACCCCTTGATTAGAGAACTCTTTAATTAGGTTCACCATATCGGCAGTATCTCTGCCTAAGCGGTCTAGTTTCTTGACTAAGATCACATCGCCTTGCTCTACCTTCTGCCTTAACGCCTCTAATCCAGAGCGCTCTATATGGCTTCCTGTAGCCTTATCTTTGAACAGTCTATGTTCTTCTACACCTGCATCCTTTAAGGCTTTGAGCTGTATTTCTAGTGATTGTTGGCCGGTGCTTACCCGTGCATATCCAAAGAGTCTCATCGTGTTCACCTTGTCTCTAAATTCGATTAGTAGACAGTATAGTCTATTAATGGCCTAAAAACGATTTAATAGACAGTGATTTTGTAGCTGAAATGAGTGTCTATTAATTTATAAATTAGTAGATAGTTCAGCAGGATGAATACGCCAACTATCGAGGCTGAATCAGGGGTGGGGGGTCGGCAAGCGGGTTGGCCTCTGCCTTGCTAAAGCTGGGTACTTGAATATCTACAAGAGTCCACGGCCACCAAGCCCGCGAACGCTAAAAAGCAACCTTTCATGTGCCATTTATTGTGATGGCCTTGGCATAGACCCGCGTCAAATTTTGTCAGTACATGCACACTTTTTTGTTGTGTAATGAGAAAGCTAGCACCGAAAAAACGTCAGTACATGCACCACTTTGTTGTTGTTTAATAAGTTTTTAGTAATCAAAGAGAGCACCTTAATGACTGAAAATAAAGCGAAAAATCCAAGACTTGCACTTCATCTGGGTGAAGAGTTGCGAGCATGGCTCAAAAATATGGCTAAAGAGCATGGTCGCAGTATGACTTCTGAGGTTATCCAAATCTTGAAGCGTGAAAAGAACCGCACGCAGCCAGCACAAACCTATCACGGCCTAGAGCCATTCTAAACAGAAGAGGATTAAGTAATGAGTGATGTATTTTATGAGAATTTAAAACGCACTAGCGTTTATGCAGGTGGGCATATAGAGCCTAAGCATGAAGGTCATCGGCAATTTGTTCGTAAGACCTTAATCAGTTTTATGGAGCGTAATCGGAAGAAATTAGATGAGGAGCAGCGTGTTTTATCGGGTGACGCAGTGACTACTACGTCCCAAGGTTTGCCAAGCTCTTATAGCAAAGAGGTTATTCGCTTTGCTTTATCAGATTTAAAAATTTTAGAGTTAGTGCGCGGTTTGGTTGACCCAACAGCGACCGCAAGTATGGCTATTCCTTATGAAAAGCGGGAAAAGAACGCCAATGATTTTGCTAATTTTGGTGTGGTGTATGAAGGTTTTGGAATTCCTTATAGCGGTGTATCTTTAGACGCTGAAACAGCTTATATGCAGCCTATGAAACTCGCCTTAAAAGTCAGTAATGAGGTGCTACATTTTGCAAGTGGCACCCACCTGAATTGGGATGCTTGGGCTAATAACATCAGCAGCAATGGAACCTTCATTAAAGAGTTATTGCAATTGCGGATTGCTGCGGAAATGTTACGTGCTAGTGATTCTTATCAAGCCATTAGTATTCAAGATGAAGCTATCACCGTAGATGCTAATGGCCTAATTAAAACAGCTCAATTCCCTATTGTACGGCCTTACCAACCACGAGATTTAGCTGGAAGGGTTGTAGGGACTGCTAAAAATCAAATCTCTCTAACAGTAAATGGCGTTGCTATTCCGGCTTATGATGAGAGCGACTTAATTCAAAGTTCATTGTATTGGCGTTTTAGTAATCTCAATTTGGGTTATATCCAATTAGTAGATAAAGATGGGCAGCTTGCTGGGAGTGCTGCAAGTGGCGTGATTAGCTATAGCCAAGCGACCAACTTAGTTAAGTTTGATATGGCCATTCCTGAAGGTGTGAGTGTGGCTAAGCACATGAATGGATTATTGGATGCTATTGGCAATCAGATTGCCATGCTGTCTAGTCATCGTTATAGCCGCCCTGATTTTATGCTGATGTCTGCGGTGGTGAATAATGAAATTACTAAGGCTGAACAATTCATCGTTAGTTTAAAGCGCAATGGAAGCGAAACTAGCCCATTAGGTGATCTTGCCACCGTGAAGGGGATTCCTGCTTATGATACCGGGTTGCCGGGAGACCTAGGGGATAATCGGATTCTCTTGGGAAAAAGAGATTTGACGGCTTATGGAATTGCTAAACCCTATCAAATGGGTGAGGCGTTTCAGAGTACAACAAGAGGTTATGCGACGGGCGAGCAAATGGCTTATGGTCAAGAGTTTTCAGTCATTTATACCCCGGCGGCTGTGTGTAATCGCTACACCTCAATCCTACTTTACAACAGCAGTTCTCGTTAATTGAGCGTTTGAGTTTGCCTCGGTTTTAGGTGGCTTCTAGCCACCTCTTTTTAAAGATTAATGCAGGTAATTAGCGAATGATTACATCTTCCCTACTCGTTGGTGAGCGTCCATTTAATGCCTCTTGGTGGCTGACTACATGGCTAAAGCCTTTTAGCGTGCTCTTCACTTCACATAGTCCTGATTTATTAAAGCTCAGTGACTTAACGCCAGTCGCTCATAGCTCTTTATTAGCTTTAGGCTATGAAGCAGCAGAGGCCGATTTTATTTGGGAAACGCTTCAGCATGATTTAGGCGCTAGCCATGCTAATCAGCTGGTTTTGATTCAACAGGAGCAAGCTACGCATGGATAACCCCATTTTACTGAATTCAGTGCAACTGGAGATAGCGATTAAGGAGGCTAAGCATTCAGTGTTTAAGTATGACCATGGGAACTTGTATCCCGCTTTATTGATGCAGTTTAAAAAAGATGTCATCACCAGAGCTTTGCAAGAGACTCAAGGCAACTATCGGCGTGCAGCGCAATTGCTGGGATTAGGAATAGATACTCTGCGTAAGTATCAGCAACAAATACAGTTAGAGATTAAGTAGATGCAGACTTATTCCCCCTATAAATAAGGGTTATTAACTATTGAATGATTACTTAATCACCTTAACGGCAGGTGAATTTATCAAAAACCAAAAAAATTATTATCCAAATAAGTTTTTATAAAATTGTTGTTTATTAATCAGTTATACGACTAAGGCATATAAAAACATCTAAGAGTTCTTATGCATGCTTGGGTGTTTTATAAGCTTGATAAAATTCTTAGTTTTTTTTAAGAATAAAAAAGATTTTTAAATAAAAAACCCGCCTTTTGAGCGGGTTTAAATATGAATAATTTTTAGAACTTACAAGGTGTGATTATATGTGTTCAAACGAATATAGCAATTCCGAAAAATCCGCCAATCTCCCCTTGACGGATAAACCGTCACTTGCTAGCCTTAAACACGTACCGAGTGAACACACTCGGCACAACTTCAAGCAAACACAAGGCGGCAATGTAAAGAACACTGAACCGCCTATGAGCGGTTTTTCTATTTCCGCTACACTAAGCGATTCTATCGAATTGTCGGGAGTAGCAAGGAATACAACACCGCTTCGCGGCAATACTTGCAGCGTTACCTTGTGTACGCTTGAAGGCTCCCGGCAGCTTAATAACTGCCAACACTTCAAACAAACACAAGAGAATAACGCGATGCAAAACACGCAAACACCCGCTATCGGTGTGCCTGCACTCTTGGCGAAGGGCTACCACCCTGAATCGACGGGCACAGCCTGCCTTCTCCCCTTGCAAACCTATCTAGATGCACTCCAGCAAGCGCAAGCTGACAAAGCCACCAAGGGCAAAGGTCAAGCCTACGCACAACTCTTAAACGCCTTCCATCAAGCTATCCTTCCCCTGTTCTTTGCGGAAGCCAAAGGCAATTTGTCCGAAGTCTCCCGCTTAATGGGCATTCACCGCGAAACCATTACCGTGTGGTGCAAGCAATTGGGCTTGAATAGCCGTGCAAATGGGAGGTGCAGGTATGATCGAGCATTTCTATACGTTAATTTGCGATTGCTGCGAGGCTGAAGAAGAAGTCCGTATCCTCAAGCATGGCGCGATGACACAACGTGAGCTAAACAGTTATCACGTCCCTTTTGCACAATATGAGCATGTTTGTGATGCCTGCTTAGATGAACTAGAAGCTAGCGAAGTTGCGGAGGTGCAAGCATGAAAGCTCACACTTTTGACCAAAAGCTGCAACAGGCACAACAGCGCATCAGCCAACGTTTAAGCCATGCCGAACCTGACCGCGTGAATGGGCTACGTGCTCATCTGTGGATGCAATGGATCAAGAAACAAAACCTCTTGACTGAATCCCGCCCTCGCCGTCACGGCCAAGGAGGTCAAGCATGTTGATCTACGAATCCCCGATTAAGACCATCAATCTTAGTTCCTTTGATGATCTCTCATGCAAGATTGCAGAAATCGAAGCCGTGCTAACGTCCATGCATGAACTATGCAGCCTCGATAATCAAGCGGGTTTAATGCTCAGTGTCACCGAGCGCCTTTGCCAATGGCTGCACGCGGATGTTCTCGCCTTGCATACCGCTTACCGTAATCAGCACGGCGGCTATTTCGAGCAAGGGGGGAAAGTATGAATACCTCTACCCTCACCCATTACCTACCCCATGCGGTCAAACTCACGGCGCTAGGTGCGTTTGTCTTCGCTGTGCTGAAAATCGTGCTAATTGCTCAAAGCTATGGTGTTTTTGTCGCCCTCGTGTTTGCCGGGCTGCATCTGCCCTTGTGCCTATTCAGCCTGCTGTTTGTGCTGTGGTTCTTTGACCTGCACCAAGGCTTCGGTTTCTTGGCGCTCGTCAGCGCCCTCTTCAACGCACTGTTGATTTAGGAGGCACACCATGACCGTCAAAGACACACAATTAGACTTGATGCACCGCAAGCTTGAACAACACCAAGCGCATGAACAGCGCGGCTTGCTGCTGTTGAAATTGGGCTTCCTGCTCACCTTCTTGCTCTATCTCTTGTTCAACCAGCATCTCTATCTGGGGGATGCGCTTTCATGGAGCGCTTACTTCAAAGATGCAGCCTCAATCTTCGGTTTTGTCTTCACCGTAGCGATTGTGGTGCTCATGGCCTTGTTTCTGAGTTGGGTCAAACACCATGCCTATCTGCATTTCGGCTTCTTTGGCAGTGTGGCTTTAGTCGTGAGTACGGTGATTGGTTTTGCCCTCTTCGCTGAGTTCTTTTCCAGCTCAGCCAATCAGGATGTGAAAGCCAGTGTCTTGGTGGAGCGCAATAGCGCCTATCAAGCGACCTTGAACACGGAATCCACCCCGGCCAGTGCCATGAATACGGGTTTGATTACGTCCATCGCCAATGCAGAGCAAAAGCTGGCACGCTGTGAAGCGAATTTGAAACTCGGCAAGGAAAAGCACTGTGACGGGGATCGGGCTAAAGTCAACGCCTTGAAAAGCTCTGAACAATCGGCGAATCACGCTCAAGCTCAGGCCAACATCGAGCGCGATAAGCTTAAATATGCGCGCCAAGACGAACTCAAGGCACAGTCTTATAATCCGGTCATCCTCACCCTTGCGCGGGTCTTAGCGGGTGAATCGGGCGATTATAAGGACTACCTCAAAACAGCGGTGGTGCTCATTACCCTCTTCGTCGCGGTCTGCTTTGAAATCCTGCATCACTTCCTGAGTAAAAGTCATGGCGCATCAATGGCCGCGATTGAGGATTTGGAGCTAGCACTCGCTAAATACAGTGAACAGCCTGAACCTGTCCTTCCTTCTGCCTTGGCTACAGTACAGCCCATCACTGAGCCGACTAAGCAACCGATGGGTTTTGGTTTTCCGTCTACTCGCCCGAATACGGCACAGGGAGCAAGTAAGCCTGTGCTGTTCAAGTACCAAGCGCAAGGCGAACCGGAAACCAAGGCGCATCATCCGATAGGTTTCACCTTTCCAACGGTTGCTAAGTCAACGCTACCGAAACCCTCCTTAGGCACTCAGGAAGAACAGCTTTCCTTGCCTGATTTTGGAAGCTTTAAAGCGCGTCGGGATACCTTCGCTAGTCCTGCTTTGAGCGAAGCGGAAACCATAGCTGATGAACCCCGTATAGACCCTGTGCACGGGCTTATGGATGACAAACCCCGTATAGACCCCGTGCACGGGGTTTCCGAAGGGGTTTCTCTCTATCCCGCTTGGGTGCAGGCGGTGAATCAAGGGCTATGCAAGCCGTCAGTGGATGCTACCCGCGCATGGATTCAGAAATGTATAGCGCCCACTATGACTGGCTCAAAAACTAATGACCTCAAACGCATTGATCTGATGCGCAAGGCTTTCTTTAGCCGAGCGATGAAAGAGGGCTTGATGCAAGAGAACCCCAACTACCGCAACGGCGGTAAAAAATATCTATGGATCAGAGGCTAAGCGCATGAACGAAATAAACGAAAAACTCACCGTCTACTACTGGCTGGATGGTTATTGGATCACCGATAAGGAAGAGGCTGAGTTGATGGATAGCATCAACGCCTTTGGGAGTCTCCACCAAGTCTTAGAGCTGCCCCAAGGGGCAGACATTGACAAGGCAGTTAAACAGCGCTTGGAGGTCGCAGCCTAACTTTAAACATACCGGGGCAGGGTTCGCCTTGCCCTCTTTTCAACCCAAAAGAGGTAAAACTGATGAATAGTACAAACAGGGGAATAGAACCATTCAAGGTCTTGGATATACAGCAATGGCGCAACCAACAGCGCCATAGTAAGGCTGATTTACCCTTACAAGATCGTTTCCTGAGCGCGGATCAAGTCGCTGATAAGTTAGGAGTGCATCGCACGACCGTTTATCGTTGGCTGAACGATGGCATACTACCCCAACCTAACCGCAAAGGGCGCACAGTGAGATGGTCAGAACAAGGCATTGATCAGTGGTGGACAAATACACCAAAGGATAAGGAGCATGAATAGTAGAAACGAAAAAGCCCTGATTGCTGGAAACAATCAAGGCTCTAAATCAAATACATTGAATCTAAACTATACAGCAACTGCGCTATTTTTTCACCTCTCTTTTGCGGATTTTCCGACAAGTGCACTGATTAAAGTCGAGGTGAAGCATGCAAGCTGAAAAAATAATTCAACGCCTGCAAGCCGATTATGGCCTGAAACACAAAGGCGACTATCTACGTGAAGGCCGTTGCCCTGAATGTGGCAAAAAAGAGCTGTTTATCAGTGCCAGCGAACCCCATCATCTAAAATGTGGGCGGGAAACCAAATGCAATTGGGGCATGAAAACCCGTGACCTCTATCCTGATTTATACCAACCTTTGCACGAGTTGCACCCAGCTACCAAGGCCGACCCCCACGCCACCGCTAAAGCTTACTTAAAAAGCCGTGGCCTCGACCCCGCCTTGTTTGCCCGTGAGTTTGTCCAAGGCCAACGCTATGAGCGCGAAGCGATACGTGAGCCGAAAGGCACTGAAACCGTGCGCTTCTACCTCAATGCCGAAAAAAGCGTGTACTGGGAACGCTTCATTCAAGTGATTGACATGGCCGACAAGCCGAAAAAAGCACATTTTAACGGTAGTTATAAGGGCTTATGGTGGCAAGCCCACGACTTTCTCCCTGAATCGGGTAAGCAGGTCTTTTTAGTCGAAGGCATTATAGATGCACTCTCGCTGATTCAGTCCGGTTTCAAAGCCGTGGCACTGATGAGCTGCAATAATTGGCCGGAAAAGTCGCTACAAGCCTATGTAGGCAAGGGCATTCATTGGGTCGTGGCTTTAGACAATGACCCAGCAGGCCAACGCTATACGCGGGAATTTGTGCGCAAATTACAGGCTTTACATGAACACGCCGAAGCTTGCACCGCACCGGATCGCCAAAAATGCGACTGGAACGATCTATTAAAAGCTTGTGGAGGCACGATTCCCCGCGAGAAGCTCAGTGAATGGTTCTATACTGGGCGCTTACTCACCGCTAGCAGTGCCACCCGTAAAGCCTTAGAGATTGTTGAGCACACCAAGAAGCACCGCTTCACCTTTGAGTTTGCGAATCAACTGTATGCGGCCAAGTACAGCGACAAAGACGAAGACAACCCGATTCAGTTAGAAAATATTGCCAACTGCAAGCCTGAATTCCTGTACTTCCAAAAAGATACTTTAAGCGGTGATAGCTCTTATTACTTGAGCGTGACCCGTCCTAGTCAGGACGGCCAACGACCCCAAGTCTACAAAGATGTGTTCACATCCTCTACCTTGGGGGCAGCGCCTAAATTCAAAGACCGCCTGATGGATGTAGGCGCGGGTTTAATGTTCACAGGTAGCACCAAGCAACTGGAGCAACACCAAAAAGCCTATTGGTTTCCAGAAGGTGAGACTATGCCAGAGGTCAATACCATCAACTTTTTAGGCTATACCAGTGAGTTGAACGGCTGGTTATTCCCAAAACATGCGGTATTCAATGGCCGTTTATATCGTGTGAATGAAGATGACTTCTTTGATTTACCGGATGGCCGCAAAGTTAAAACCACGTTCCGGCAAGATACGGTTACGATTGGCGACCCTACCGATTCCCACCGACCCGGATTATGGCTAGAGGATTACAAGACCGCCTATGGTGCCAAAGGTTTAGCTATTCTGGCCTATTGGGCGGGTTCGTTCTTGGTGCAGCAAATCCGTCAGCAACAAGAGTCTTATCCTTTCCTAGAACTCTGTGGGCCACCGGGTTCAGGTAAAACCAGCGTTTTAACCTTCTTGTGGAAATTAACGGGAAGAGAAGGCTATGAAGGCTTGGATTTAGCCAAAGCGACCCACTCCAACCGCTGGCGCTCCTTGGCACAGTTGGCCAACATGCCCTTAGTGGCGATTGAAGGCGACCCCAGCAAATCCGAATCCGGCCACCAGCGCCGTACCTTCGACTTGAACGAAGCCAAACCCTTATACAATGGCCGAGGAATGCGGGGTACATCGCCGAAAAATAACGGGATTGAAACCCATGAGCCACCGTTCAGAGGGGTATTAATTCTTGCCCAAAATGCCGCGATTGATTCAGAACCTGCAGTGATGGAGCGGATTGTACAAATTCATTGGGACAAGTCTCATTTTAGTGATCAGGGTCAACAAGCCGCTCAACGCTTGCAGCGCTTGGAGATGACGCATATTAACGGTTTCATGACCGCCTGCATTACCCAAGAAAAGCCGCTCTTAGC
Source organism: Thiothrix eikelboomii (assembly GCF_900167255.1). Classification (GTDB taxonomy): domain Bacteria; phylum Pseudomonadota; class Gammaproteobacteria; order Thiotrichales; family Thiotrichaceae; genus Thiolinea; species Thiolinea eikelboomii. The sequence goes on along the minus strand of NZ_FUYB01000014.1, from coordinate 94,828 downwards.
CAGCTATCAAGCCCATTATCAAACGTGCTTAGAGCGCTTGGAAAATGAAGGCGGGTTATCGAATCAACGCTTACGCCACAATCACGCGCAAATCATGGCAATGGCGCATGCTTTACAGTCAATCGGTATTTTAGGCGGCTTGGGCACGTCGGATTTAGCCGCCTTGGATGCTTATTTAATTCAAGGCTGTGCAGAGCGCCACCAGTGCCTTGATGGGGATAACCCCTTAGTCGCTGAGTTCTGGGAGATGTACCACTACTTAGAGGATGAATTAGGTTGTCGAGTGAATCATTCCCGCGATGAAACCCGCATTGCTATTAGTCTTTTAGACTTTGTGCAGCAGCTGGCAGAACACAGGCTAAAACCACTAGACCTTCCTCATCTTCGGCAAGTGCTGAAGCAAAGTAAACGCTATAAATTGATAGAAGCGAATTATCCCACTTTGTCCAAGATCAAAAATAAAACGGTGAAATGCTTTGTGTTCACCAAGCAGAGTACAGGTATAGGAGGGCAGGCTATCGCGGCTTAGTTGTTTCAAGCTCATTTCAGCCACCAGAAACCGGACATTGTTCCGGTTTTTTTATGCCGACCCACTTCAAAACAGTTAACGGAAAAAGCAATTTCTTCGCAAGCGTGGGAAAAGGGTAATAAAGGTAATAATCTAATTTTTATTAGATAAATCATATAGTTAATATGAATAAAAATTCAGCAAACTGATCTTTTTTTTAGACTTAGCTTGTCAAGATAATTTTCAGGATCTGAAAAACGCTCGTAAGTCATTGATTCTTGGAAAATCAAAAACTTTGTCTTATGTGTGGGAAATAGGTAATAAAGGTAATATCGTCTTTTTTCTTATATAAATCATATACTTATAGGGTAATAAAAAAGGTAATATTAGGGTAATAATATTACCCTCTAAAATTACCTCATATTACCGTCGTATTACCCTGTTATTACCCTAAAAAGGTAATATTTTTAGGTGATCTATCTTATTGATTTTTAAAGATATGCATTGCACAAAAAAAGCGATATTACCTTTATTACCTAGTTCCCACGCTAGAGAAAGTTTATTTTTTTTGAAGCCTGCTTTTTACCGTTATCCTTCTTCAAAATCGTTCAAAACTAGAAGATCAATCAGAAAAATAGTGAAAAGCCCGGTTGCCCTGAATGCTTTGACCGTTAGTTGTTCAATTCCTAAACTTGGAATCCATTCCAGATTGAAACCAGCGCTATTGGAGAAGTAGAGGAGGGGGTAAACTTTTAATTGTGTATATCTTTGTGTATACGCTGGTTACTTGAGTAAGCGAGTTTGTTTATAAAGCAAGGAGTTATGATGGTTTTTCAGTTGCAATTATGCCTACCAAAATATTGTAGTATGCCGTTGCATACTGTCCTAAAAGCCCTTGCAGGACGCAATCTGCAAGGGCTTTTTTGTTTGCATTTTGCTAACCTACCCGCTTTAGATCCTCCCTCACTTCAGCGAGGGAAGATGTCCTTGGCTGGATTTAACAGCGCAGTTAAAACTCTTTAACAGCGTTGATTAAATCACTCGCCACTTTCTGCCCATCGCCATACAACATGCGGCAGTTATCTGCGAAGAATAGGTGATTTTCAACCCCTGAGAAGCCCGCACCTTGGCCACGTTTAATCACAATAACGTTTTTCGCGTAGTCAGCATTCAAAATGGGCATACCATAAATCGGGCTATTCGGATCAGTACGTGCGACTGGATTGACCACATCATTCGCACCGATAACTAAGGCTACATCAGCGGTGGCGAATTCTTCATTGATTTCGTCCAAGTCATAGATCAAATCATAAGGCACGCCTGCTTCAGCCAAGAGCACGTTCATATGCCCCGGCATACGCCCGGCTACAGGGTGGATAGCAAATTTGACTTTTACCCCCCGCTCCGTGAGTAGCTTAGTCAGCTCTTGGATTTTATGCTGAGCTTGTGCCACTGCCATGCCATAGCCTGGAATAATAATGACTTTCTCGGCGAAGGCCATCATGATGGCGGCATCTGGGGTTTCTATCGCTTTCATGCTGCCAGTTACTGCCTGTGCCTCACCTGTACTCCCACCGAATTGGCTAAAGAGTACATTAGAAATAGGCCGATTCATGGCCTTGGCCATTAGCTGAGTGAGTAAAGTACCCGCTGAGCCAACGACAATACCTGCAATCATCATTGCAGGATTGCCTAACACATAGCCTTCAAAACCGACTGCTAAACCAGTGAGTGCGTTGTACAGCGAAATTACCACCGGCATATCTGCCCCACCAATCGGTAAGGTCATCATGACGCCAAAAATCAAAGCCAACAGGAAGAAGATAAAGAGGGTGAATAAGCTGTATTCAGTACCACTAAACGCAATCACCAAACCAAGCAGCACCGTGAGGCCAAACAATGCAGCGTTAACCATTTGCTGATTCTTAAAGCGAATGACTCCACTAAAAGCTTTAATACCTTGGAGTTTAGCGAAAGCAATTAACGAACCAGAGAACGCGACGCTACCAATTAAAGCCCCTAATACCGCCAACAATTGCACACTAAACGGTAATTCATGGCGCTTTAATAATTCCACGGCAGCAATGGCTGCGGCTGCACCACCACCCATGCCATTATAGAGTGCAATCATTTGTGGCATATCTGTCATCGCCACTCGTTTACCGGTATACCAAGCAATTCCGCCGCCGATGCCGATGCCAAGAATCATTAAAATATAATTGCCATGAATCGCAGGATTGATAAAGGTAATCACCGTTGCTAGCACCATGCCAGCGCCTGCCCATTGAATGCCACTACGCGCATTATTGGGTGAGGCCATTTGTTTTAGACCATAGATAAATAAAACAGCGGCAATGAAATAAGAAAGATTAACAATCAAATTATTCATGCTTTGCTCGCTCCTTTCTGGCTAGTTTTAAACATACCGAGCATCCGTTCAGTCACCACATAACCGCCGACCGCATTGCCTGCTGCTAACAACACCGCAATAAAGCCGATGAACATTTCTGTACCCGTATCGGCTTGGCCTAAGGCAACCATGGCACCGACTAACACAATGCCATGCACGAAATTTGAGCCGGACATCAGCGGTGTATGCAAGATCACTGGAACTTTGGAGATGACTTCGTAGCCCGTGAAGGCCGCAAGCATAAAGATATAAAGCGCGGTAAAACCATCCATTCTTAAGCTCCTTCTACGAGTTTACGTAAGGCTTCATTAACGACTAGGCCATCACGTGTTAAACAAGCACCTGCAATAACTTCATCATTAAAATCAGCTTGGTATTCACCGTTCTTAATCATCAGTGTGAGAAAATTAAGTAGGTTTTTGGCATACATTTCACTGGCATGGACGGGAACTTGGCTAGCGACATTTAATGGGGCATGAATAATCACGCCTTGGTGCTCAATTGTTGCACCGGGCTGACTTAAACTACAGTTGCCTCCCCCTTCGGCGGCTAGATCAATAATGACCGCGCCTTTTTTCATACCCGCTACGGTGGAGTCGGGAATAATTTTCGGCGAAGGACGACCCGGTACAGCGGCCGTAGTGATTAAAACATCAGCGCTAGCAATATGCTTGGCTAGTTCTTCTTGCTGCTTCCGTTTTTCCTCATCGGTCAATTCGCGAGCGTAGCCTCCGGCACCTTCTGCACTAATGCCTAATTCGATGAATTTTGCCCCCAAAGATTGCACCTGCTCTTTAGTCGCTGAGCGTACATCATAAGCCTCGACCATTGCCCCTAAGCGCCGTGCGGTTGCAATTGCTTGTAAGCCAGCGACGCCTGCGCCGATCACAATGACTTTAGCCGGGCGGATTGTACCGGCAGCGGTGGTGAGCATGGGGAAAAAACGCGTGGATAAGTCAGCTCCCATAATCGCTGCTTTATAGCCCGCAACAGCGGCTTGTGAAGAGAGAATATCCATCGACTGCGCCCGCGAGATACGTGGGATCAATTCCATCGCATAACTGGTGATTTTCTTATCACGTAAAGCTTTGATGAGTTCCAGATTATTGTATGGATTAAGTGCACCGATTAGAACACTGCCTGCTTTCATTTGTGCGACTTCTTCAGTCGTAGGCGCTTGTACTTTCAGAACAATATCCGCTTGCTGGTAAAGGTTCGACGCTGAATCAATCAGTGTTACGCCTTGATAAGCGCTGTCCTCAATTTGCGCTGCTGAACCAGCTCCTCGTTCAATCAGTACTTCAAGTCCTAATTGTTTGAGTTTATTGATAATAGACGGATCAATAGCGACACGACGTTCGCCAGCAGCACGCTCTTTAGCGGCTGCAATTTTCAATGGCATAACTGTGACTCCAAGTAGTTAAAATTTACATAGTACTGAGTGCTTAGCCCTCAAGCTCTAGCCTGAGATAGATAGGAAATGCAATCAAAATCAAATCTCAAGCTCTCCAAGAGGAGATTGATTTAACAATATAACAGAAGTGATTAGAAGTAGCTGAGAGCAAAAACCTTGCAGAGGCTTAAGCACTAACGGCAGTCGCTGCGAATAAAGCTAGTTTTTGAACCATCGTCAGTTTTATACTATGCGTATAAACATTGACTCCAACTAAGCCCTGACAGATGCTTCTGTGAGGGCTTTGTTCTTTAGGCTCTCGTTAGTTACTTGACTGAGCCGCTTCCGTGTAACAAACGATTTTCATCATGACTATTACAAATAATTCCTTGGTTTTGCGTGGCTTACTGATTTCTTTACTGGGCTATGCGGTGTTCTCTGTACATGATGCCTTAGTCAAAGTGTTGAGTGATTATTCGGTATTTCAAATCATTTTTTTTGCTATGCTATTTAGTTATTTACCCTTTTCCCTCGTCAGGTTGGCGGATGCCCGCGCTTTATCCTTGCGTCCAGTGCATCCTTGGCTAGTATTTCTGCGTGCGGCGCTCATGGTAGGGGCTTTGTGTTTTGCTTTTATGGCTTTTTCTAGGTTGCCGTTGGTGCAGGTGTATGTCTTGCTGTTTACTACCCCCGTACTGATTTCCTTGTTAGCCGTCCCGTTCTTAGGTGAGCGATTACAGGCTGGGCGAGCGGTATTGATTATTTTAGGTTTGATTGGTGTGCTCGTCGTGCTCAGACCTACGCCCCAACGCTTAGAATTAGGGCATTTATTGGGTGCTTTGTCCGCGTTTTGTGGTGCTGGAGCGGCGGTTATTTCTCGTAAAATTGGTCGACAAGAAATCTCAGCCACCTTAATTCTTAGCCCCTTAATTTTGAATATTATCACTTCAGGCTGTTTATTATATTTCGTGTATAAACCCATGCCTTTGGTCGATTTATGTTTAATGTTTTTGCTGGGAGTCTTGGCTTTACTAGGCCAGCTGTTGCTTTTGACCGGTTATCGGAATGCACCTGCAGCGGTGGTTGCACCTATGCAATACAGCCAGATTATCTGGGCGACTATTTTTGGTAGTGTGTTTTTCAATGAGGCGGTTGATACTTTCACGATGCTAGGGGCGACGATTACGATTACAGCGGGTATCTTGATGGTCTGGCGAGAAAGCCGAGTATCAGTGCACCAGCCCGTGATCCGTAGTCGTAATATGCGCAGCGTTGGCTCAGGGCCGATTCCCGGTTTTGAGTCAGAGAACTGAGTTTAAGCAGGTTTGTTCGTGGCGAAAGATCAATATCTGTGCCAAAATTCCCTAGATACGCCTAACAGTGGTGCAGCGCTGTCTTTTGCCAATAGGAATAATGATGAACATGGAAGAATTGGACAAAGAGATATACAAAAAACTGGATACGAATGTATATCTTACTGCCGCTGACAAGCAGTCGCTGAAAAATATTGTGCTGGGCTTACAACAACGCCTGAGCGAGCGCGATGCTTTTGTGCAGAACATGACCGGCATCCTCTTGGAAAAAGATGGCCATGTACGGGTGCGTGATGCCCGCATTGATGAGCGTGATACTCAACTCGCTAAACTCAGTAGCCTTCTCATTGAAAAAGACGAGTTGATTGCTCGTCATGCCCGTGAACTCGCGGCTAAAGAAGAGTTGTTACAAAAACGTGATGCGCATTTACACGCCAAAGATGAGCAACTGTATCAACGTGAGGGCTTATTACAGGGTAGGGAAGAGCGGATTAAGGGTCTAGAAAATAAGTTAGTGACCTATGAAAAGCTCATTCAAGAAAAAGAAACCCTGATTGAGCAGCGCGACCGCAATATGGAAGATAAAGACCGTTCGTTGTTGCGTTTCGATCAGGCGGTGCAAAATAAAGATCGTTTAGTCCAAAGTCGTGATGAAACTATTTCCAAAAAAGAGCAACAGATTCAAGAGCGTGATCAGCTGATTCAAGAGCGTGCCCGCCAAACCCTAGAGCAAGAAAAATTAATTAAAGAGCGTGATCATCAAATTGCTAAGCGTGACCAGCATTTGATGGAGCGTGATCGCCAAGTGGCAGAGCGTGATTTGCGGGTAGAGGAAATTCAGCGCCATATGGAGGCGACGAATACTAGCCTGCAAGAGCGTGAAGGGGCGATTAAACAGCGCGAACAATGGATTGGCGAAAAAGAGGCTTTAATCGGTGAACGTGATCAGCGCTTAGTGATTCAGCAAAAGCAATTAGAAGCGCGGGATTTAACCGTCTATGAGCGGGATAAACAGCTGACTGAACGCGATCAAGCTTTGGCAGAGCGAGATCGAAGTGTTGCCGAACGGGATCAGGCTATTCTGACCCGTGACCAAAAAAACTATGATTATCTCAGCTCAATTGAGAGTCTTGAAGACCACCTGCAAGATCGTGATCTGCAAATCACAACTCGTGATCGGCAATTGGCTTTGCGCGATGAGCGTATTCAGAAAACTGATCAGGACGTGGTGGAGCGTGATCAGCAAATCAAAGAGCGTGATTATCAACTCAAAGAACGGGATAGCAGTTTAGCCGAGCGTGAGCAAACGATTCGTGACCGCGATTTGTCAGTCCGTGAGCGTGATCAGCGGATTACGGCACAAGATCTACAGTTGCGTGAGCGTGATAAACAGATTCAATTGCGTGATGCGCAAGTCAAGAGCCGTGACGATACTGTTAAAGAGCGCGATACCCATATTCTCGAGCGTGATAATAGTATTATTGCTCTAAATGCGCAGTTGCAAGAGCGCGATGAAATGCTCGCAGGGCGGGATAAAACCTTGTCTGAGCGGGATGCAGCCCTGCAGCAGCGCGATGAAGGTATTCAAAAACGTGACCAGCAAATTCTTACCCGTGATACGTCGATCAAAGAGCGCGATCACAGTATCACTGAGCGTGATAAGCAAGTCACGAGTCTAGGTGAGCATTTAAAAACTCGTGAAACCACCCTTGGCGAGCGGGATGAGGAAATCCGGCGGCGTGATGAGCAAGTGCGTAATTTGCAGCTGGATGTGCACATGCGTGATCAGTGTTTGGCTGAGCGTGATGTACAGTTGCAAATTCGTGATCAAACCATTCAAGATCGGGATGAAATGCTTGCGATGCGGGAGGAGACACTGGCTGAACGCGATTCAGCGATTGCCGAGCGTGATGCCCAGTTAGAACAGCGCACGAAAGATTTACAGCGTCAGGAAGAAATTGTCCGTGAGCGTGATGCGGCGATTGCCGAGCGCGACACGATGGTTGCGGAGCGTGATCGCCAAATTGAAAAACGCGATACGCAATTGGCGGCCCGTGAGCTAGAAATTAAAGAGCGGGATAATGCCTTGCGGTTACGCGATGCTACCATTCATGATCGTGATCAGTCCATCGTCGCGAAAGAGGCGCATATTCGCCGTCGCGATGAAAAAATCCAAGAGTTGAGTTTGCATATCCAACATTTAGATGGTGAACTGGCTGCCTTACGCGCACAAATCACTCATCGGGATGATCAAGTGCATCAACGGGATTTAATCATTGGCCAGCGTGATCGGCAATTAGACAAGCTCGATAAAGCGGTCGTCAAATATGTTGGCTCAACCCAAACCGTTTTTATCAAAGGTAGTTTAGCGGGCTTAATCAGTAGTTTTATTTTTTTCTGGGGCTTACGCCTTTTAGACATCCTTTAAAGGATCAATAGCTAAGCTATTAATCCCTGACCCTCTACCTAATTGACCAGAGTTACTGGTCGCAATAACCTAATTGCTTAAAAGTTTGTGTGCTACCTCTGGGCTTTTTAGAGCAGGCTGTATTTAATAGTGCCGCAATATTCCCAGCACCAAAGCCACCATAATCGGCTTTAGGGTAGCGCTTGTTCTGGGTAAACTGAGATGAATAATTATCTTTCGGTTGGTTCGGGTCAGCGCTACCCCAAGAGGTCACACCGATTACGACATTGGCTTTGGCTTTATGTCCTACCCCTGAGCCATCACTGAAACTTGGATTTTCATAACCGAAATTGACGACCCAAGGGCCACCACTTGAACCGCCTGTAAAGGTGCTGCCTTGATAAATTTGATGTGCATCAGCAATCGTGGTCAGATAACTAGGGCCATCGCTGCGTTGCATGATCGCGCCCTCATCTAATAAGCCGGGATAGCCTAAAGTTGTTACCGCAGCGGTCCAGATATTGCCCGTTCGTTTGCTATTAATAAATGAATAATTATTCCAACCGTAATTTAAATGCCCTCCTACGAGATCACTAATAAACTGACCTGAGGCATTTTTCGCTAAAATCATCACGGCTAAATCATTATCCACGGCAGAGCCACTGCCTACTTCAGTACCTTTAGTCCAAGTATTTGGCCAAACAGCGGCTAATGGTGTCCATTCACCATAAGGGCTGCTGCCTTCGTAGCTAGCGGGTCTAAATACATGCGAATCAAAGCGATCAGCGCCGGCGCCGTAGTCCTGCATACAATGAGCGGCAGTAACAATGACACTTTTAAGAATCACACTGGCCGAGCAATGAGCACTGATGCCACCGACCTGAAAGGTCAGCTTACCAATGGCACTGTAGGGGAAACTAGCACTTAAATAAGCATTGGAGTCGGATGATACGGCACTAGTGACGGCGGCAGAGACGCGCTTAGCGGTAAATGGTACCGAGTATCGACCATAAGCACGGCTAGCTGCTTCAGTTGAAGCGCCTGCTTGAGTGTTTTTGGGTGTTCCATCCGGCTCTAGATTGGAGGTATCCGGTGCGGGCAGGGGATTCGTATAGGCTTGGCTTGAATGGGTACTGGCTAGTTCAGGGGTCGGGGTCTGGTAAAAATAAACGGTATCTAGATCAGCCGCGAGGGCAGATAAAGGCATCCATGCAGTTATTAAGAGAATATGTTTCATGTCAACAGCTTCCGTGGTCAGTAAAACCTGTATTGTGTGGAGAAGGCGGTATAAATACAAGTTAGCTGTTGTGAAGCTTTTCAATACAAAAAAGCTCCCTAGCTATTTAGCTAGGGAGTAGTACAGGAGAAACTATAATGAATTAGAGGATGCAGGGTGATAGATGAATTATGAATTGCTAGCTCCCGGCCCTGGAATAGCACCGGGAGGGCATTTACCAAGAATAATCATGCCCAATACTTCATCTTTAGTGACATCATTCACATGCGCAGTACCTACCACTTGACCATTTTTCATGACGGTCACGCGATCAGCTAAATCAAACACATCGTGAATATCATGGCTAATTAGGAAGATGCCAATCCCATCGGCTTTCAGCTGTTTAATCAACTCACCGACCTGTGCCGTTTCTTGTGGACCTAAAGCAGCGGTCGGTTCATCCATAATCAGAATCCGTGCATTAAACAGAATAGCGCGTGCAATCGCGACAGACTGCCTTTGCCCCCCTGACAAGGCCTTGACGGGTTCTTTGAAGCGTTGGAAGCGTGGATTTAAACGCCCCATGACTTTGCGGGCTTCAGCTTCCATCGCTACATCGTCTAAAGTACCCCAAGCCGTTCTTAATTCCCGACCTAGATAAAGATTAGCCGCTGTATCCACATTGTCAGCTAAAGCAAGGGTTTGATAAATGGTTTCAATCCCATAGCCTTTAGCGTCGCGGGGGTTATTAATCGTGGCTTCTTGGCCATTAACAAAAATCTTCCCACCATCGCGTTTATACGCACCAGAGAGAATCTTAATAAAGGTCGATTTACCCGCTCCATTATGCCCCAATAAGGCCACGACTTCGCCTTGATAGAGATCGGCTGAGGCATGATCAACCGCATGAATACCACCGAAAGAGATAGAAATGTCACGCATTTCAACCAGAGGTGTTTTTAGTGAACTCATCGTATTTCCTCCGGTTTAAGCAGTACGCTTGCGATAAATAGTATCAACCCAAACTGCCAGTACTAATACAATCCCGACGACAATATTTTGTAGTGGTGTATCCACCCCCAATAAAATCATGCCGGATTGCAAAGACTGCATGAGCAGAGCACCAATCATCGCCCCAATAATCGTTCCTGAACCACCCGCGAGCGAAGTGCCGCCAATGACCGCAGCGGCAATTACCAGAAGTTCATCCAGTGTTCCTTGAGCATTGGTCGCTGCGTTCAGGCGAGCGGTGGAAATGGCCGCAGCAATCGCACACAAAACCCCCATGAGAATAAAAATCTTCATGGTAATCCAGCGAGTATTAATACCTGCTAATTCGGCAGCTTCTGGATTACCACCAATAGCATACACATAGCGGCCGAAGCGGGTGCGATTAGAAATAAAGGTCATCACGAGGGCAACTACCAATAAGATAATCACCGGAATCGCAATCCCATGAGCGATAAATAAACCACCTTCAGGGACAGGAATATTATTGGCTAGCGCATAATCAGCCGCTGTTTTTGCAGGCCAAGGATAAGCATTGAAGACGGCAATAATCCCTAAAGTGACGGCACAGCCTACGACTGCTAGAAAGATTTCTGCCCACATCGGCCGTAACGGAAAATTAAAGCGTAAGCGTTGGCGACGAGTATTGACGATGGCAGCAATAATCCCAATACACAGTAGAATCCCGACTATCCAACTTGCCGTTGCCCCAATCGAGCCAAACGGCCCACCACCCATTAAGCGGAAGTGCTCATCCATTGGCGCAACTGTGCGACCCGAGGTCACCCACCATGCTGCACCCCGCCAAACCAATAAGCCACCTAAAGTGACAATAAATGCGGGTACACCTAAGTACGCAATCACATAACCATGAAAAGCACCAATCGCAGCCCCTAATAAAATCCCCAAACTTAAGGCGATGATCCAAGTTACAGGGCTATCAAAGCCAATAATTTTGGGGAGAATTTCAACTTGAGTGACTGCCATGATCATACCGACAAAGCCCAAGATCGAGCCAACCGATAGATCAATATGGCGGGTAACAATAATTAGCACCATGCCAGTCGCCATGACCCCGACTGAGGCTGTTTGCACTGACAAGTTCCATAAATTCCGTGGGGTTAAAAATAAACCACCCGATAAAATATTAAAAATCAGCCAAATCAATAGCATTGCGCCGATCATGCCGAGCATGCGGGTATCGAGTTCGGTGGCTTTAAAAAATTTTGCAACTGCACCTAGCTCGCTAGCACGTGCTTTATCGGGAGTTGTAGCAGTATTACTCATAGCATCATTCCTCAAACCCTCTTCTGCTAAGAAGAGGGTAGATATAACTCATTCAAGCTAGATGCTTTTCTTACTTACAAGCAGCAACATCGGCTTTAACACCTTGGCAAACCACGTCTTTCTTTACCCAGCCCGCATCAATAACGACATTTAAGTTATCTTTAGTGATCGCGACAGGGGCTAAGAAAACTGCGTTCATAGCAACTTTATTTGGACCATCAGCCCATTGCACAACATTAGGGACTTCGCCCATTTTTTTGCCATCAGCCAGCATCGCTGCAATCGTGGCTGCATTTTTGCCAAGCTCCCGTGAGTCTTTCCACACCGAGACAGTTTGTGTGCCTAAAGCGATCCGATTTAAAGCCGCATGATCGCCATCTTGGCCTGAAACAGGCACAGAACCCGCTAAGCCTTGAGCAGACAGTGCCGCGACTGCGCCACCGGCTGTACCATCATTCGAGGCTACCACGGCATCCACTTTATTATTGTTAGCAGTCAGAATTTGCTCCATATTTTTCTGAGCATTTTCTGGCTTCCAACCATCCGTATAGGCTTCACCGACTTTCTTAACCTTGCCACTGTCCATCGCTTCTTTCAGTACTTCCATTTGGCCAGAGAATAAGAAGTCAGAGTTAGGATCCGCTGAAGAACCTTTAATAAAGGCATAATTACCTTCAGGTTTAGCCGCTAATACGCCTTTGGCTTGGAGACGGCCGACTTCTTTATTATCGAAAGTGATATAGAAAGCGTCCTTGTTTTCAATCAAACGGTCATAACCAATGACGGGAATACCTTCTGCGACCGCTTTCTCAACAGCAGGACCGATGGCACTGGAATCTTGCGCCAGAATAATCAAGGCATTAGCTTTTTGGGCAATTAAACTTTCTACGTCGGTTAATTGCTTAGAGGCTGAACCTTGCGCATCAGCAGAAACATATTTGTCGCCTGCTGCTTCAATGGCTGCTTTCATCGCAGCTTCGTCAGTTTTCCAACGTTCCTCTTGGAAGTTTGACCAAGACACCCCAATCACTTTGTCTTTCGCGAAGGTAGGCGCAGTAAAGCCTGCTAATACCAGCGCGCTAGTTAATAAAACGATAGACTTTTTCATGTAATCTCCTCCAAAGAGATGTGCAAATTACGACTGTTGTTTGACGTTTGACTATTTTATTTAAGTCTCGAAAAAAATAGTGACGCAAAAAAAATCCTGTGTCAATATACTTTTTAAATGATTTTCGTTGGCAGCAACTGCATTTAGTTTGCGAGTCAAACTATTTAGGGAGGACGCTTGATGCCTGTACTAGTCCGCACGGATGATGTGAGACGTCAGAATACCAGATCCATCATCCAAGTCTTAAGACGGCATGGTTGTGTCTCACGTACTGAGATTGTGGAATATACCGGTTTATCACCTGCTACCGTCTCTACGATTACTTCGGGTTTGATTTCAGAGGGGTTATTGCTGAGTCGTTCTGAACTCAGTCAAAGCCAAGATACCGTCAATCGCCGTGGCCGCCCGCGCATCACTTTATCTTTAAATCCACAAGTCGGCTGTATAGTGGTGATGGTTCTATCCATTAATAAACTGACAGCTTGGCTACAAGATTATTCTGGGGAGATTTTGGCCAAAGCCGATGACCATTTTGAGTCACGCCAAGCCTCCTTAGCGGATTTTGAGCATTATTTGCTACGCATGGTGACTCGCCTCATGAGTCAACTGACCACGAACCCAATACCTTTACGCTTTATTAGTATCGGCGTGCAAGGTGTGGTGGATGCGGGCGGCCAGACAATGCTGTGGTCACCCATGACTCAGCTGCTCGATTTGCCTTTAGGGGAGTTGCTTCACCGCGCCTTTAATGTACCCGTTTGGGTGGCCAATGATTGCAATATGGCGGCTGAGGCTTTGCATTGGCAAGATCCCGCCCGTTTTGGGGACGATTTTGCGGCTATTTTGCTTGGCTCGGGGATTGGCATGGGCTTAGTGCTTAAAGGTCGCCGCTTTATTGGTCGGCAATCGTCGGCCGCTGAGTTTGGACATATGGTGCATGCCTCGGATGAGGGCGCTTTATGCCGTTGTGGTCAATACGGTTGTGTCGAGGCCTATGTAGGCGATTATGCTATTTGGCGGCGGGTATCTGGGGCGGATGAACAAAGTCTGCCTGTTGATGAGATTGACCCAACCGCCATGATCGACTTAGCTCGACGCGCCCATGAAAATGAAGGGATTGAGCGTGCAGCCTATCGTGAAGCAGGGCGGGCTTTAGGTAAAGCTTTACGCAGTTTATTTGCCTTAATTGATCCGATCACGATTGCTTTTATTGGTGGTGGGGTGCGTGCTTTTGATTTAATGGAGCCGGAAATTCGTAATGCTCTGCGACATAATGGCAATATGCTAGAGGCCAGTGAGGTCAGTTTCTATTGCTATGAAGATTCACAAGAACTCATTCATTTAGGTTGCGCGATGACGACTTTGCAACGGCTAGATCGGACGATGGGAGTAGGTGGGTGAAGGCTAAGTATTCAGTGGTCTCCGTTGCCTTAGTGGTCTTGGCGTTATTGGCAGGGAGTGGTTTAGTACTTGCTGAGGTCGTTACTGAACATGAGCCTTGGCAGGATCAACATTTACAAGCGGATTTTCAGTTACCCACTGGCGCAGTTTCACCGGAGGAATTAGAACGTATTCGTGAGTATGGTGAGCAGCTGTTTAAAGCTCGCTTTACCCGTGAAGAGGGTGCAGGCCGCCCCAAAGCCACGCAAGCGATTATTCCAACTAAGCGTAAGCGGGTTAGTGAATTTACCTTTAGTCGTACTGCGGGCCTAGATGCAGCGGCTTGTGCGGGTTGCCATAACGAACCTAAATTGGGGGGCGCTGGGGATTTTGCAGCCAATGTATTTGTTTCCGAAGGCTTTGTGAATGCCGATTTTGATAGCCTTGATCCACAATTTTCGAATGAGCGCAACTCCAATCATTTATTTGGCGCAGGTTTAGTTGAATTGCTCGCCCGTGAGATGACTACTGAATTGCATCAACTGCGTCAACAAGCATTGCAACAGGCACGTCGTACTCAGCAAGCAGTCAAGGTCGAATTACGCACGAAAGGGGTCTCCTATGGCTATCTCACTGCTGAGCCTGAGGGCGTGGTCGATTTAACGGCCTTGCAAGGGATTGATACGGATCTGATCATTCGTCCTTTTAGCCAAAAGGGTGTCTTTGTTTCCTTACGCCAATTTACGATTAATGCGATGAATCAACATCACGGTATGCAAGCCATCGAGCGCTTTGGTGAGCGTTGGACGGGGGAGGCAGATTTTGATGAAGATGGGATTAAGAATGAAATGAATGCGGCTGATATTTCAGCTTTGGTCGCTTGGCAGGCCAGTTTGCCACCGCCGATCCAACAGCAGCCAGCAGACCTAAAATGGCAGCAAGCGGCTGCTAGAGGTGAACAGATTTTTCATAAAATTCAATGTGCTAGCTGTCATATCCCTGCTTTACCTTTAAAAAGTTTAAGCTTTACAGATCCCGGTGGTTGGGATCTGGCAGGAACTTTGCGCCAAGGTGAGCAGGCCGACGCTAAGCTAAGTTATGATTTTGCTTTGCAAACTTGGGCTAAGCAGTTGAAGCGTAACGAAAAAGGTGAATTTTTGATTCCGCTGTTTGGGGATTTAAAGCGCCATGTGATTGCAGATGAGAAAGTAGCTGCTTTAGGCAATGAATTACTCTCTCAACGATTTGTAGAGCGGGATCAGTTTATGACTTCTGAATTATGGGGGATCGCCTCCACTGCGCCTTATGGTCATCGTGGTGATCAGCTGACTTTAAATGAAATTATTCAGGCGCATGGGGGGGAAGGGCGTGCCGCTCGTGATGCCTATCTTGCCCTTAACGATACTGAGCGTTCCTCTTTGATTGCCTATCTGAAAACTTTGGTTATCGAATAATGCAAGCCTTAAAAATTTTACTAGCGACTAGCGCTTGTTTAGTCGCGCCTTGGCTTTATGCGGAAGAGGCCAAACCCAGTTTGCAGGCCGCGCCGATGGATCTTCCTGTGTTGCAGGATGAAACTGCAAGTTCGGGAATTAATCAGCAGTATACCGGACCTTGGGAGTTTTTCGTTGGGGGTGGTTTGGCGGTATTAGATTGCAATCAAGACCGGATGCCGGATGTATTTATCGCAGGTGGCGAGCAGCCTGCCAAACTGTATATCAATGCCAGTCAGCCGGGTCAGGCTTTAGTCTTTAAGCCCCAAAGCTTAGAACTTGAAGAACAGGATCTTAAGCAAGTCACTGGGGCTTATCCGCTGGATATAGATAATGATGGTTTCCAAGATTTGGTTCTGCTCAGGGTAGGGCGAAATATTTTGCTCAAAGGGGGCGCCGATTGCCGTTTCACTAAAGCCAATAAACTGTGGAGTTATGAAGGTGGCAATGCTTGGACGACGGCGTTTGCAGCGAGTTTTGAACAAGGGCAGAACTATCCTAGTTTAGCCTTTGGTAATTATGTGGATCGTTCCGCACCGGGTTCACCTTGGGGGACTTGTCATGAAAATGATTTATTTCGCCCTAGCTCTAAAGATCAACCTGATTATCATGAACGCACGGCTTTAGCCCCCGGTTTTTGTGCTTTATCCATGCTATTCACGGACTGGAACAAAAGTGGCGAGTTGTCTTTACGCATGACCAATGATCGCCAATATTATCGAGAAGGTGAGGAGCAACTATGGCGTGTCCCAGCGGATAATCCACCAAAACTGTATAGCCGCAGTGACGGTTGGCAGCGTGTGCTTATTTGGGGGATGGGTATCGCCGAAGGCGATCTAGAAGGGGATGGCTTCCCTGAATATGCTTTAACTTCAATGGGCGATACACGCTTACAAGTGTTAGATGACGAGGCGGAAGAAGATCGACCCATCTATAAAGATATTGCCTATGAGCGCCAAGCGACTGCACATCGCCCTTATACGGGCGAGGATTTACGCCCATCAACCGGTTGGCATGCTGAGTTTGATGATGTCAATAATGACACTAAACTTGATCTCTTCATTGCTAAAGGCAATGTCGAAGCCATGCCTGATTTTGCGGCCTTTGATCCTGATAATCTCTTGCTGGGGCAGTGGGATAAGAAATTTTACGAAGCAGGACTGGCGGCTGGTATTGCTTTACCTAGGCATGGGCGCGGTGCCAGCCTGCATGATTTCAATGCGGATGGTTTACTCGATTTGATGGTAGTGAATCGTAAAGACCCGGTGAGTGTCTTTCGGAATTTAGGGGCGAAAACCGCTCAAGGGACACAGTTGATGGGGAATTGGTTGCAAATCGAGCTTGCACAACACGGTTCAAATCGAAATGCCGTGGGTGCAACGATTGCGATTAAAACCGGTGTACCCTCACAAATTCGGCGTATCCAAGTCGGTGGCGGACATGCTTCGGGTGAGTCGGGATTTGTACATGTCGGCTTAGGGGTGGCTGAGCGTGCGACTATCCGCATCCAATGGCCGGATGGCCAATGGAGTGCAGAATATCGAGTGTTTGCTAATCAGTTCGTGCTGATTAAAAAAGACGATCCGCAAGTGCGCTATTGGTATCCGCAATAGAGCTATCATCTCGGCCGTTGATGGCTCAATCGGGCTAGCTAAACTTTAGCTGGCTCGCATACTACGCCCAACTAAGGCAAGCAAACTGAGAGCAAAAGCTAAGAAAGAAATCAGCACTCGCCAAGCATTCGCCTTATTCCAGCTTTGTCGTGTCGCTTCCCAATCGCTCGGCAGAAATTCTGGATTCCACGATTCGGTATAGTAGTTGAGCGGTAGATTCACGAATTTAGTGAAGAGAATAATGCCAACAATATACAGGATTGCCGCACTCGCCAGTAGCCAAAAACTCGGGTTGCGATAGTGGCGGTAATTCAAGATCAGTGCTAGCACAGCTACTACTGCACTGCCGAAAAAGAAACTGAAAAACATCGCATGACGCACATTCACATTAAATAAAGACTGTACACGCGCATAACTAGCGCCATCTAATTGTGCCGTGGCTAAGTTGACATTGAAGGTATAAGTCCAGAAGAAGCCTGCCATAATACCAAACATTAAAATGGCTAAAGCAAGGCTAGTATTTTCTAGCAGAGTGTAGGGGCGGTTTTGCATAGCAGGGGTCATCCTAATCATGAAGATGCCGACAGTATTTCCGAGTTTTTTAAAGCTCACCTTATCAAATGATAAGACCTCAAGATTTATTTAAATTCGTGCGCAAGCGTGATAAAGACACGTCCGTTATTCCTAAATAACTCGCTAATTGTACCAAAGGCACGCGCTCAGCGAGTTCAGGATCATGCTCACAAAAAGCTTGATAACGTTCTTTAGCGGTTAGACTTAACAGATCATGTTCACGTTGTAATTTATGATCCACCAACTTGCTGAGGAAATGACTTTGTAGCTGAGTCCAAACCTGTTGTGTGCTCAAAATGGAGATGAATTGCTTAGCAGGGCATTGCCATAAACTACAGTTTTCAAGGCAACTCATGCCAAAGAGTGAAGTTTGCTGCTGCATCGTCGGCGTTAATGGACCAATCAACTGACGCTCACGATAAAAGTTTTTATTAAATTCTTTGCCGTCAGGGCGCAGAAAATAGAGGCGAATTAAGCCTGTTTCAATTAAATAAACCTGTTGCCAGCGTTCATTCTGGCGTAACAGCACCTCACCACGTTGATAGTGTTTGAGGCGAAACGATGGCTTGAGTACAGCCAGTGTTTCAGCCGTTAAAAATGGGCAAGCGCTTTGTAAGAGTTGAATGGATAACATAAGCGCTATTGTGCAAACTACAGGCCAAACTACAAGAGCTTTTCCTCCTAAGCTTCGCTTGTTGTATGATGAGCGACCTTTGCACAGGCAGGATGAGGCCTTATGAATACGCTCGTTTTTGACATTGAAACCGTTCCCGATATTGAGGGTGGACGTAAGCTTTATGATTTAGGTGATTTAGAGGAGAGTGGTGTTGCCAAAGCGATGTTTCATCTGCGTGCACAAAAGACGGGTGGTTCAGAGTTTTTAGCCCATCATTTGCAACGGATTGTAGCGATTTCGGTGACGTTTCGGGGGCGTGGAGATGAATTTAAGGTTTGGTCACTCGGTGATGAAAAAGCCAGTGAAAAGGATATTCTCCAACGTTTCTTTGATGGGATTGAGCGCTTTACGCCGACCTTAGTCTCTTGGAATGGCAGTGGTTTTGACCTGCCCGTGATTCACTATCGTGCCATGCTGCACAAATTATCGGCTCCCCGCTATTGGGATTTGGGCGATGAGGATAGTAGTTTTAAGTGGAATAATTACATTAGTCGCTATCATCTGCGCCATACGGATCTGATGGATTTGCTAGCTTTATACGGTGGGCGTGCCAATGCCCCTTTGGATGAGTTAGCTACTCTTTATGGCTTCCCCGGTAAAATGGGCATGGATGGCTCAAAGGTTTGGGAAGCTTTTCAAGCAGGCAAACTCGCCGAAATTCGTAATTATTGCGAAACGGATGTGCTGAATACTTGGCTAGTGTATTTGCGCTTCCAATTGATGCGGGGGCAAATTGATCGGCAACGCTATGACAGCGAATGTGTGTTAGTGCGCAAAGTGTTAACCCAATCGGGAAAGACACATTTGCAAGCCTTTGAGGCGGCTTGGGAACAGGATGCGTAAAAGATAAAGCAGTTTAGCGAGCTTAATCCTGATAAAATTAAGCACATAGTGATTAAGCAAGCTACATTCCAAGCCTGTTGGAATATGTCATCGTGCATCAAGATAATCCGCATGTACAAATTTACCGTCGCCGCAGGGCTTGGCAAGTTGAGCATTTTTTTGCAGGGGATGAGTTTAGTTTGGAGTCGATCGGTTTAGTGATGCGTGTGGAGCAAATCTATCGGAAAGTGCGGAAGGAAGTGGGCTTAGCCCCTTAAGTTTTTTCTATTCAATCTATCGTTCAAGTTGGTTAGAGGTTATTGAGTGAGTCGTCGTCAACATAAACCCCGTGGTGTTCAAAATAGTCCCTTAGTCGAGGCCGAAATTACAGCCTTAACCCTTGAGGGTAAAGGTGTGGCGCGAGTCAATGGCAAAACCGTATTCATTGAGGGTGCTTTGCCCGAAGAAAAGGTCGCTTTCCGCTATACCTCCTACAAGGCTAATTATGATGAAGGTCGCGTTGAAACTGTCCTTACTGCCTCGCCAAATCGGGTAGAGCCTAAATGCCAGCATTTTGCAATTTGTGGCGGCTGTAGTTGGCAGCATATTTCACTGGATGCACAAATTCGTTATAAGCAACAGATTTTATTAGATAATTTGCAGCATATTGGCAAGGTTCAACCAGCGACTCTATTTGAGCCTTTAACGGCTGAGGGTTGGGGCTATCGACGTAAAGCACGTTTGGGTGCGCGCTGGGTGCGTAAAAAGCAGCAGGCTTTAGTTGGGTTTCGAGAAAAGAATGGGGGTTTGCTCGCGGAAATTTCGCGTTGTGAGGTGCTGCATCCTTTAGTCGGCGAACGGATTACTACCTTAAAAGATTTAGTAACTAGCTTGGATGCCCGTGACAGTTTGCCACAGATTGAGGTGGCGATAGGTGATGATGAAGTCGCTGCTTTGGTGGTGCGTCACATGGAAGCTTTATCCACAGGTGATTTAGATAAGCTGCTGAGTTTTGCCCGTGAATTTCAGTTCGAATTATATCTGCAACCGGCGGGACCACAGACGGTGCATAAAGTTTATGGTGAGCGTAGTTTGGCGTATACGCATCCGCAGTTTGATACACGGGTGCAATTTGAGCCGCTCGATTTTATTCAAGTGAATCAAGCCTTAAATCGCAAAATGGTGATGCGTGCTTTGGAGCTGTTAGAACTAAGGTCGACGGATACGGTGCTGGATTTATTCTGTGGTCTGGGTAACTTCACTTTACCCTTAGCTCGCCAAGCCGAGCAAGTAATTGGGGTTGAAGGTGATCTAGCAATGGTCGAGCGTGCGCGGGCTGCAGCGCATGCGAATGGTATTCATAATACCGATTATTATGCCTGCAATTTAATGAGCGACGCTTTGAGTAAAGAGGCTTGGCTCAAGCATCATTATGACCGTATTCTGCTCGACCCGCCACGTGCAGGTGCGAAAGAGCTGCTGCCATATTTGGGCAAACTCAAAGCCGAACGGATCGTCTATGTGTCTTGTGATCCAGCCACTTTAGCGCGGGATGCGGGCGAATTAGTGCATACTCAAGGTTATCAACTGCTGGGTGCGGGCGTGATGGATATGTTTCCACATACAGCGCATGTGGAGTCGATAGCGGTATTTGTGAGGTGAGTTCTGATGGATGAGTTAGCAAGGATTCCTTATCGTCTTGAAGGTCTTGAGTTGTTTCAAGTGGGCGTATTTGAAAAAACACGCTTTGATTTTAAGCCGATAGAAACCTTAGAGGCCGATGCTAACAAGGCTGAAATTCACTTACTCACTGGACCTAATGGCAGTGGTAAAAGTACAGTACTTTATGCCATTTCAGATATTTTTAGAGGCTTTTCAGACGAGCCAATAATCAGTAGGCGATTTAAGGATAATGAAAGCTATGTCTGTTTTAAGTTTAATAATAAGGCTGGCTTGTTAGCACGAAAACCAATACAGGGTATTGAGATATTTGGTAGTTATCTTCCAATGTCTTCAGATGAGAGGTTAGGTAGATTTGTAGGTTATGGAGAGGGTTTCGAAAGCTTATTAGGTAAGTACAAAGCATATGCGTCTATATATGATCCACGTAATGTAGGTTCACAGAATACTTTTTCTTTTGCAGTATTTGCTTATTCTGGTTTACGTAGTTTGCAGCAGTCAGAAATAGGCGCTATTCAAGAGATTTCTACACCTCCATTTCAACAAGCACTATCTTTCGATCAAACCGTGCGTCCTCAACTATTATTACAATGGATCGCTAATAATCGTGCTCAAGCTGCATTGGCGCGTGCAGATGGTGATATGAGCGATGCCAATCAATATGATCTTGCACTAAAACGCATAACTAATTTAATTAAAGAAATTTGTGATCTAGAGGTTGAATTCAAACTTGAGCGTTCACCTTTAAATGTATCCTTGGTTGTCAATAATGCTCCGATTCGGTTTGACGGCCTACCAGATGGACTTAAATCTATTATTAGTTGGGTTGCCGATCTTTCTCTGCGTTTAGAAAGTATACCTTGGAAAGATAAAGAAAAAGATGTCTTTTCCCAACCCATTATTTTGCTCTTAGCTGAAATAGACATTCATCTGCATCCTAAGTGGCAACGCCGTATTCTTCCTGCTGTGCAGAAGTTGTTACCCAATGCGCAAATTTTTGCATCGACACACTCTCCGTTTGTAGTCGGGTCTGTAGAAGATGCTTGGGTTTATCAATTGCCAGAGGCGAATCAACAAGCTACATCGGGTGTTATTGAAGGTATTCCTTCGGCCGCAGGTAAAAGTTATCAGCTAATCTTAGAGGAAATTTTCGGGGTATCCGAAGAGTTTGATATTGAAACTGAGCAGCTATTTGCTGATTTCTATAAAGAGCGTGATCTAGTTATTAAAAACAAACAAGTAAGTGATCAGTTTTTAGAGCTTGCTAAAAAAGTTTCAAATCGTGGTGAGGAAGCACAGTTTATTATCGAGCGTGAGTTGCGGCAAGTCTCTCGACTAATTAGTCAGGAGATCATACTTGCGTAAATTAAATCGTTTAGAGCCACCTGCTTGTTTAGTTGAAAACTATTGGGTGTGGACACAAGATTTTGTATTAGCTCGGCAAGAAAATCCTTCATTTTCCTTCAGTTGGCGTAGTAAAGCCTGTTATCAGGGGTTACGTCAGGTTTTATCCACGATGACCCAAGGCCGATGTTCATTTTGTGATGGTTCGGTTGGTTCTGAAAGTCGAGAAACGGTAGAACACTTTCGACCTAAAAGTCTATTTCCTGATTTGGCTTATACTTGGAGTAATCTTTTCGTTTGTTGCGATGTATGTCAAGGAAAGGGTGATAGCTTTGATGAGTTACTCTTAAAGCCAGATGAGCTTGATTACTCATTTACTCGCTATTTTGTTAATAATTATAAAACGGGTGAAATAGAGCCAAATCCAGCAGCTAGTGAAGTCGATCAGAAACGTGCAGAAACAACTTTAAAGCTTTATCAATTAAATAAAGAAACCCGTAAGCTATTCCGAATACGCGAGTTAAAGCGGTTCAACTATAAACCTGAAGAGGATTCAATTGATGATTTCAATTACCGCTTCTTCTTGGAATAAAAATATGCAATCAATACAAGAACAAATCGAAGCCTTACGCACTCAAATTCGCCACCACAATCATCTGTATTATGTGCTCGATGATCCGCAAATTCCTGATGCGGAATATGATCGGTTATTTCGTGAGTTACAAGCTTTAGAAACTGAGCATCCTGAGTTGATTCGCTCCGATTCACCGACGCAACGGGTGGGAGGGGAGGCATTAACCGAGTTTGGTAGTATCAGCCATGAATTACCGATGTTGTCTTTGGCGAATGCGTTTAGTGAGGCAGAGCTGGAGGCTTTTGATCGGCGTATTCATGAACGTTTGCAGGATGAGACGGAAATTGAATATGTCGCTGAGCCAAAATTGGATGGTTTAGCAATTAGCCTTTTATATGAGCAGGGTGTATTGGTGCGGGCTGCCACACGCGGTGATGGTGAAACCGGCGAAGATGTCAGTGCTAATGTTCGCACGATACCCTCTGTCCCTTTACGTTTATTGGGTGAGGATTATCCCCGTCGCTTAGAAGTACGTGGTGAGATTTATATGCCCAAGGCGGGTTTTAATAAACTCAATCAAGGTTTAGCGGCCGAAAATTTAAAAACTTTTGCCAATCCACGGAATGCAGCGGCGGGAAGTTTACGCCAGCTTGATCCACGGATTACTGCTCAGCGTCCCTTAGAAATGTTCTGTTATTCAATGGGGATAGTCGAGGGTGGCAAGCTACCTGATCAGCATGCTGAGATTTTGCAGCAGTTTAAAGCTTGGGGTCTGCGGGTTTGTCCAGAGATAAAAATTGTACAAGGTGCACTAGGTTGCTTGGCCTATTTTAATGAGATCGGTGCAAAGCGGGCGCGATTGCCGTATGAGATTGATGGCGTGGTCTATAAAGTCAATGCCATTAAAACCCAACAAAGCTTAGGCTTTGTCAGTCGTGCACCGCGTTGGGCGCTAGCGCATAAATTCCCAGCACAAGAAGAGATCACTGAACTGGAAGCAGTGGAGTTTCAAGTTGGACGGACAGGGGCTTTAACCCCAGTAGCCCGTTTAAAACCCGTCTTTGTCGGTGGGGTCACGGTGAGTAATGCCACCTTGCACAATATGGATGAAATTGAGCGCAAAGATGTACGTATCGGTGATTATGTGATTGTGCGTCGTGCAGGTGATGTTATTCCTGAGGTGGCACGGGTGGTCTTGGCACAACGCCCCGCTGATGCGCAAGTGATCCGCTTGCCGCCGCACTGTCCGGTGTGTGGGTCTGAAGTGCGGCGCAGTGAGGTCGGTGCGGTCGCACGTTGCACGGGTGGTTTGTATTGCCCTGCACAGGTGAAAGAAGCCATTAAGCATTTTGCTTCGCGGCGGGCGATGAATATAGATGGCTTGGGCGATAAATTAGTTGAGCAGTTTTTTGAGCAGGGCTTAATTCGGCATGTGGATGATTTATATCGTTTAACCCAAGCGCAGTTGATTAGTTTAGAACGGATGGGCGAGAAGTCGGCAGAGAATATTCTTACTGCCATTGAAGCTAGCAAAGCCACTCGATTGGAACGTTTTATTTATGCTTTAGGGATTCGCGAGGTCGGTGAATCAACAGCCAAAGTATTAGCACGCCACTTTGGCTCGTTAGAAGCTTTGCAAGCCGCTAATGAAGAAACTCTCAAATTAGTCACCGATGTGGGTCCGGTGGTCGCGGCAAATATCGCGGCTTTTTTTCAAGAAGAGCATAACCTCAAAACTATTAATAACCTCCGTGAGTTAGGTGTGCATTGGTCGAATTACCTAGCCCAGCCTGCAGAAGCCTTGCCACTAGCGGGTAAAACCTATGTGATCACCGGTAGTTTAAGCCGCCCACGAGAAGCTATTAAAGCAGATTTAGAAACTTTAGGGGCGAAAGTTTCAAATAGCGTCTCAAAGAAAACGACTGCTTTAATTGCAGGTGCAGAGGCAGGCTCTAAATTGGAAAAGGCCGAGAGTTTAGGGGTATTGGTCTTGGATGAGGCGGCTTTATTCGATTTATTGGCCGAGTTTATGGGGTAGTGAGGCGGTTGGGTATTGGGTTTGTTGCTGTTTTAGTGGAGATAATTCTGGCAGAATGTTTATAATCATCTGCCTAAGGAAATAAATGGTTGACCTGCTTCCATTTTTCCACCCCATCTAAGCGAGCATTCATGACCGGATTAGCCGAAACTCATCTAACGACGGTGCAAGCGATTAGCTCTGCCTTTGAGCTTAATTTTGCACAGCAGGGTTTTTCTGTTCTCCAGCCTTCTTCTTTGTTGCATAAGAGTGTGCCACATTCATTTGTGATGAGTGCGGGTTTGGTGCAAATTGAAAATGAATTAGTACGGATTCGCCACGAATATGGCGACCGCTTTGTATTTACCCAACCCTGTTTTCGTTATTTCGATATGGCAGCAGTGGGTAAGGACAGCACACATTTAAGTTTATTTCATATGTCGGCGGCTTTTCATGTTGGCTCAAGCGCACGGGAAACGGTGCTTCCCTATCTTTGGCAATTTCTGACCGAGGTTTTACAGCTTGACCCAGCACGCCTTTGGATTAGCTATCTGGATGATAAAACACTAGGCAAAGATCAGGCGAGTTACCAGTGTTGGCGGGATTTGGGTGTCACCGAGCAACGCTTAGTGGGCTTATCAGCGGAGTCTAATTTCTGGCGGCAAAAAACTGCCGGACAGGTCATGTTAGATGGTAAAAAATGTGGCCCACATACCGAAGTATTTTATGAGCGCCCTGAAATAGCTTGCCAGCATCCACAAAATTGTGGTCTCACCTGTGATTGTGGGCGCTTTGTGGAAATCGCCAACTCCTTATTTATTGAAAAATACTTAAACGAGGAAGGCGGTTTAATTGATAACCCTGAGCCATTTGCAGAAACCGTGATTGGTAATGAGCGTCTTGCCATGCTCCAGCAACAGTTGGCGGATATTCATCAACTGCATGAGTTCCAGCCTTATCGTTCGATCCTCCTTGATTTATTGCAGCGCCAGCATCCGCATGATTGGGCATTTTATCTACCGAATATCCATGTGATTCAGGATCATTTACTGGCTTTTGTGACTTTGGTGGAGCATGGAGCACCCGCTCCGGGGCAGAGTGGTCGGGCACGTATTATGCGGAAGTTAGCACGAGCAGCTATAGGAAACATGGTGGTGATTAAACTTGATAGTTTATTGCTAGAACAGGTGCTATTTGAAGACAAGCAAGCAAAGGCATTGCAATATTTATTAGAGGAATATAGAAAACTTATGAAGGTCTTGGAGAATGCGAAAAGTAAACTGGATGATTGTATAAAAATAAACCCAACTACAGAATTAATAATGAAAAAAAAGTTATTAGCTCAGCATGGGGTACCTAAAGTATTGATTGATTATGATCCAATGTGGGAATTATAATGTTATTTTGAGTTCCCATCAGTTTATCAGAGTCGTATTTACGTCTGTCGATTCTTTTTGACTTTCAACGAAGTGTTGGTCTATAGCATGATTAAGGCGCAGTGGAGTTTTAATACTCGGCAAAGTACAAGTTTTGCCTCGTCGCTATGTTGTTTTTATGCTTACTCTGTCAGCTCCCCTTCATCGCCCCTACAACCTGCAAGCTGCCAAGGATTTGTTCTGAATCTTGACAGGATTGTCAGATTTGTTCATCCATAAGTATTTAGGTTAAATAATGAACGAAAATAATATTAATCAAAGCACAACTCAGGGTAAAGAGAAGAAAGAGAAATGGGAAGTGGTCGCAGATGTTTTAGATCATCTTCAGAGTTTTGTTATTACAGAGCGAGCCCCGAGAGCTCGTGACGTTATTAAAAACACTGCACAATTAATTACTGATAGAGTTAAGGATTTTTCTATTCCTAACCTGCAATTCTCTATTATATATCAATCTTATCGTGATCTTACCTTAAATGTAGAACTTGAGCGTGGTCAGGTCATACCTGAGACTCAGACCCTTGCTCTTGAAGCATCGGCACTGAGCAGTTATCAAGACCGTATTGAAACAGTTGTGGCAACAGGTGTAGTGGATAGTTCTACTAGTAACTACTTGATAGTACCTATGCGCCTCGATCCAAGAGTCCAAGCTATAGACGGGCAAGATATTCCGCCGCATCGAGTGGTTGGGGCGTTTTTATTAGAGTCCGATAAAGAATATGTTTTCCAAGAAAAAGATGCTCGTTTATTTGATCGTTTTTCTGATGGGTGTGCTGTTCTAATTCAATTAGGTGATTCTAAAGCTAGAACTGAAGTGACTAATAAACTACATAGTGAGTATTTAGGAAGTATTGGACAGTTCAAATCAGAGCTTGAAATATTTAAGAAACTAGTAGATTCATTGACGAATAATGAGATTCGCTATTCTTATGCAGTTAGTGAAATTAATATATTACTCTATCACTCTTTTTATCAAGATCAATTATATATAGTTTGTGAAGATGGTGAGTTGAAATCTGATTTCAGAAAAGAAAATTCTTACTCCTCTGACTCTGATAAAATAAAGGGTTTATTTGGCAACCATGAGGCTGCTAATGATATCATCGAGTTTACGTCTAGTAATTATCCTTCTAATATTATTGTACCCATTTTAGTACATAATGATAATAAAATTGGCTATCTTATCTTGCGTACTCAGCAGAAAAACGCCTATCAAAACGAAAAAAACCTTCTAAGGCGAACAGCAGGATTTTTAGCAGCAACCTTGCGTAGCTTTCGGCATGATACTTGGGAGCAGCAACTAGATAGGTTTTTTATTCAATATATTGAGAATAATGTTGAAGATGAAAAATCTTGGACAGATCTTGATAATATCAAGAATGAAAAATCTCAAGCAGATGAAAAGTTATATAATGCAGTGGTGAGAGTGCTTGAGCATATTTATGGTTCAGTGGAGTTAGCTATTGTTTATTTAAGCCTAGAGGATAAAACGCCTACATTTACTTTTAGGCATGGTGAAAACTGGGATGAGGTTAATTTACTTACTGAGCTTAAAAAATATATTAATGAACTTAATCTTGAGCCATTTCATAGCGAAAATAAGCAGTATTATATATACAGCATTACTGCTGAAAGTGGACGAATAACTAATTTTGTTATTATAAAAATAACTCGTGACTCAGTGAAGACTACGCATAGATTCATCCAGCATCTGCTAGCAATGGTAGGTGTTAAGCAATCCTTTATGCGGAAGAAAGAACGATTAATCAGTTTGACAAAGTTTGGTGAAGCTATTACTAACGAGCCTAATATAACGCTAGAACGAGCCTATGAGCTTGCGTATAAGTATATTAAAAAGGTTATGTCGACTACTAATATATATATAGCTCTGTTAAATAAAAAAAATCAAGAAATTACTTTTCCCTTATTTAAGAAAAAAAATGAAAAAACAGGAAAGATAGAGGATGTTTTTGTCAAACCACGTGTTTTTGATCATGCAGCTGGAAATTTACCACGAACTGAGTATATTCTCGCCACTAAAAAACCAATCCTAATCAATACTAAGGAAGAGTCCATTGAATGGTATCGAGATCACGGTGATAGTGAGCAGCTTGGTGACCCATTTGCCTCTTGGATTGGTGTGCCGATTATAAGTGAGGGTGAGGCAATTGGGGTTATTGCTGTTTACCATCCGAGTACTGAGTATTTATATACGCCAGAGAGTGATGGGGTGTTTCTTGAAAATATAGCTATAAAATTTTCTAGTTTGTTGGTGAAGGTAGATTTGGATGAAAAGAATAAAGAATTGGAAATATTAAATGAAAACTGGAAAAGAACAAATAGAAAACTAGAGGATGCGCAGTTAGAAATACTAGAAAAAGAAAGTTTGATAAACTCTTCAATTATTGCTCAAGATCTGACACATCGCTTAAATAATTCGCTTGGCTCTCTCGATATAAATATTGAGCAGGCAATTGATGATATTAATTTAGCAATTAAAAATAAAAAAATAGATCACTTGTATCGGACTTGTAATGAGTATTTGGCTGATGCCAGTGGTGTTGTAAAAATTCTCATGAATGAAACAAAAGCAGTTGTTAAATCAGAACCTAAAGATATTAATTTAAGTGAGTTAATATTTAAATTAATCAAGCAAATTAAAATTCAAAAGCGAGTTGATTATTGTGAGTTTTACCTAAAGCTTGAAGAGGGTTTAATTGTAAATGCAATTTACCAAAATTTGGTGAATTGCATTTATTCAGTGATAGAAAACGCTGTTGATGCGGTAATCGAAAAGCATAATCTTCTTTATGATGGGTTGTATGTAAAAATTGTCACTGAGAAGGTTAATGATTATGCCGTAATTGAGGTACAAGATAATGGTATTCCTATACCATTTGAAATAAAAGAAAGCATATTTAATCGAGATATTACTGGAAAAGAGTATGGAACTGGTTATGGTCTGTGGCGTGCTAGATCCTTAGCTAAAACTATGAAAGGTAGTTTAGTTTTGCTAGATACTGGCGATGATGATGTGAAGTTATTCCGTATGGAGTTTCCTTGTAAGAAAATTGATAAGAATTTAGTTTTAGTGGTTGAAGATGAGATAGCATGGCGAAATATTTTATATCGTTGGCTTACTGAGTTTGGTTTTGAGGTTCAAGCTTTCGGTAGTTATGAAACAGCAGTTAACTTTATCCAAAAAATGGAGGTTGAAAGAAAAATCATAAAACTAGCTATGTTGGATATAGCATTAGATCGTCTAGAGCCATTTGATGTGTCTGGGTTAGAGCTATTTAATGAGTTAAAAAAATATAAAGATACTAAAGTTTTAATACTGACTGCATTTCCAAAAAGAGCCAAACATTATGAGCATGATATGCGTATCATAGAAAAAATAAGTGAGCAAGGTACATTAACAAAATCTAGACTGCAAGAAGAATTAAGGTCTATTGGGTTGCTTGAGAGTATCAAAAATGAAAACTAGGTTGTAGTTTATGATTAAAAAGATAGTGAAAGATATTTTATACTTGCTTCTTCAGAAGGTGAATTAACTTTTATAAAAAATAGCTTGTTGGAAATTGATAGCAGTTTAGAGCCAAGAATTGAAGGTCATTTCAACTGTACAGAAGCATTAGCTCTTGTGAAATCACCTGATATAAAATTCGTTTTTATTATGCCAACTAATAATGAAAAGTGCATATCAAGAAATATTTACCATCTTATTCAAAGGAAAGGAAGTAATAGTTTTAAATTGATAATTCAAGAATCGTTAGATATTGATATATTAGATGGTGCAGTAAAGTTTGAGCCAAAACTTAAAAAAATTTTATTAAAACGTAGTGATTTTTCTAAAAAATACTTTCTTGGAAATATAGTAAGAACCATTATTAACTGTCCTTGTGTTTATATATCTTACGGTAATGATCCTAATGAAACAAAGGATATTATAGGTGAAATATCTAGTGCTTTTAAAGCAGTTCTCCCTTATGTGGATATAAAATATGATAAAGTGAATAAATACAAAGAAAATATTAATGGTTTTATTGATGATTTAGTAAATGGTGGGTTTATAATTATAT
The DNA here is from genome assembly GCF_900167255.1 of Thiothrix eikelboomii. Classification (GTDB taxonomy): domain Bacteria; phylum Pseudomonadota; class Gammaproteobacteria; order Thiotrichales; family Thiotrichaceae; genus Thiolinea; species Thiolinea eikelboomii. The sequence continues at coordinate 64,491 of NZ_FUYB01000014.1, read as the reverse complement.
TAATTAATGAAAAATATTTAAAATCGGAATATTGTATGTTTGAATTTGTTAATATGGTTAAAGCTAGTAAAAATAATGAAGAGTTAAAGTTAAGGATATGTCCTATTATCTTGAACTCTAGTTATTATAATATAAATGATTATATTGAAATAGAAGAGTATTGGGTGGCAGAAAGAAATAGACTAAATGATAAATCTGCTGGAATTATGAATTCTAAAATACATGAAAAAATAGAGCTTATTGATGAAATTATAAAAATACTACCTAATTTCCACTCTATAATTACTAGTCTTTATAACTTGCCAATTAATAGCTTCCAAGAAGAAAAGTATTTATCTCTTCTATGGCATATAAACGAACAACTTGAAAGTGATGGCTATATGAGCTTCTATAATGAAGAAGCCGAAATGAAAGAGGTTTTGAATAGCAATGCCTAACCTACTATCTACCATATCACCCCCAACAAAGCCAACCCCATCATCCCCAAATAAAACGGCCAAACCGACCAAGATAACAACGCCGATAAAAAATTTGTTGGCAACTTTCTATCTACAGTGACTCGATACAACTCATTAATATTCAAAGTACTACCATGTAGCTTATCCAAAAAACTAGAATATGCTCCTCGAAACTTCCTCTCTAAGGATAAATAATACGTATCTAAAAAATAAAACATAAACACGGGAATCACTGCCACCGCAGCTGCCTCAGCCGAACCCTTCTCCAGAGCAAACACCAAAATCGCCGAAACCAGCGTAATCGCCCACTGCTTACAGGCTGCACTATTAGCCGCCATTCGATTAATCAAAGTCTGATAAATATCAATATGCTTTAAAACCGCAGGGGATTCTAAGCTCAATGCACTACTCATGCTAATTACTCCTGATGTTTAGCGGCCAACACATCCGCATTCACTACTTGCTCATAAATATCCGCAACACTCAAACTAGCACCTACGGATGCTAGGCTAATCGTATCACCCCAGTAGTAATAGTCAGGTCGCCAATTCTGACTACGCTGCAATACTTCAATTTCTACCCAGTCTTGCTCAATCAACACATATTCTAATAAAGAAGGTAGCTGTAAATATTCAAATAATTTCTGTTTGCGATCAGTTTGTCGGGTGGCTTTAGATAAAACTTCAAAAATAATAATGGGGGCATTCGTACTGTAGTCATCTAAAAACTGCTCATGACATACGACTAAGACATCAGGGTAACGATAGCGATTAGCTGCGGTTTTCACGAGTAGATCACTGCTATAGGGACGGCAATCTTTATTTTTAAGTTGCACCATCAATTGTGTTAACACATTAGCGGTAATCTTATTGTGATTAACACTGGCACCTGCCATCGCCTGTATTACACCATCGACATATTCATGGCGAATTTCACTGTCGCGCTCACCTGCTAAATAAGCCTCCACACTCAGATAATGGATGGATTGAACTAAAGCCATTGCATTGTCTCCTTTGCACTAATAGTAGCAGTTTTCTAGCAAGGCGGAAGCTTAAACCCACGGTTAGCTACAGCACTTAAGGGCTAGCCTTGCTATAGTAGGCGATTCTTTAAAAATGAATGGATTAACAGCCGATGCGTTTAATTCACACCGCCGATTGGCATCTAGGGCAGAGTTTACATGGTTTTGAGCGCCGCTATGAGCAGCAGTGTTTTTTAAATTGGCTGTTAGCCACTTTGGTTGACAAGCAAGCTGATGCTTTAATTATTGCGGGCGATATTTTTGATACGGCTAACCCTTCGGCGGTGGCACAGCAGCAGCTTTATCAATTTCTGACGGCAGCTAGAGCCAGCCTACCGCATTTGAATACCGTTTTGATTGCAGGTAATCATGATTCACCAGCACGTTTGGAAGCTCCCCGCCCATTTTTGCAATTATTAGATGCTGTGGTCAGTGGTCAGGTTTGGCGCTTACCCAATGGCCAGCATGATTTAGCCTCCTTGGTGGTACCCTTGAAAGATCGAACAGGGGCAGTGGCGGCTTGGTGTTTAGCGGTACCCTTTTTGCGCCCTGCGGATCTGCCGAAAGTGACGAGTGAACAGGATGCCTTCCTCGCGGGGGTCGAGGGAGTGTATGCACAAACCTTAGCGATCGCTCAAAGCCAAGCCACTGACCAGCAAGCCATTATTGCCCTAGGTCACTGCTATTTGCAGGGTGGGGCGGCCTCACAGGATTCTGAGCGGCGGATTATGATCGGGAATAGTGAGGCCTTGCCTGCGAGTATTTTTAGCCCAGCCTTAACTTATGTCGCCTTAGGTCATTTGCATTTAGCCCAAAGCGTCGGGCAAACCGATTGGATTCGCTATGCGGGTAGCCCTTTGCCGATGTCCTTTGCAGAGACACAATACCCGCATCAAGTACTCTGCGTGGATTTGGCGGGGTCGAGGCTGGCAGCGGTTGAGTCGGTACGCATTCCTCGCTTTGTAGAGTTATTGCGAGTGCCTGCGAAGCCCGCACCCTTGGATCAGGTCGTCGCAGCCCTACAAGCTTTGGAGTTGGCCGCTTTACCAGAAACAGAGCAGCCTTATCTGGAAGTACGGGTGCAACTCACCGCGCCTGAACCGGGTTTGCGCCAGCGGATTGAGGATGCACTTAAAGATAAACCGGTGCGTTTAGCCAAGATTGAAACTCGTTATTTACGCACGGAGGGGGATGAAAATGAGCTTGCCCCGCTCTCTTTAGAGGATTTAGCTGAGCTTGATCCTCTGCATCTACTCACTGAGCTGTATCAACAGAAATATGCCACTGACTTGCCCAGTGAACTAAGCCAAGCCTTCCATCAACTACTCCAAGAAACCCAGCTTGAAGCCGTATGAAAATTTTAGCGATTCGCGGTAAGAATTTAGCTTCACTCGCTCGCCTGTTTGAGATCGAATTTACGAGCGAACCTTTAGCGAGTACAGGCATCTTTGCTATCACTGGCCCGACGGGTGCGGGGAAAAGTACTTTATTGGATGCTTTATGTCTTGCCCTCTATGATGATATGCCCCGTCTGCCCCGAGAAGGCACTCGCCAGCAACTACCGGATGTCTCGGGCGAAACCATTGCCCCGCGTGACCCACGCACGATTTTGCGGCGTGGTGCAGGTGAAGGGTTTGCCGAGGTGGATTTTGTCGGTAATGATGGTGTGAGGTATCGGGCGCATTGGAGTGTGCGTCGGGCACGAAGTAAAGCGGAGGGTCGACTACAAGCTTCAGAAATGTCGTTGCTGAGCTTGGATCATCAGCAAATCATCGCCAGTAGCCGCAAAACCGAGGTTTTAGAGGCTATCGTGGCACGAATTGGCCTAAGCTTCGAGCAATTTACCCGTGGAGTGTTATTAGCACAAAATGAGTTTGCTAGCTTTCTCAAAGCGCCCGACGATAAGCGTGCTGAATTACTCCAAACCTTAACCGGTACTGATTTATTCGCGGAGCTGTCGCGGCGTGCTTATCAGTATGCCAAAGGTGCTGAGCAAAATTTAGGGCATTTGCGCACCCGTTTAGCTAATTTAGCGATTTTAAGCACTGAGGAGCGTCAACAACAAGAACTGGCCAGCAGCCAAGCGCAACGGCAGGTGCAAACCTTAGAGACAGAACGTCTGCAATTAGAACAACAGCTGCAATGGTATCGACAAGCCGCTCAGCTTGAGCAAGCCTATCAACAGGCTAACACAAGCTTAGCGAAGGCGCTTGAGGAGGAACAAGCTGCTAACGAGCGCCGCCAGTTTTTAGCTAAGCTCGAGGCTGTTCAAGCCTTGAATGGTTTAGTGACGCATCGACAGCGGCTTCAGCAAGATTTAACCACTAGCACCGCCCAACTGCAGATCGCACAACAGCATCATGCCACCACTGAGCAGCACCAACAGTTAGCACAGACTCAGTTGCTCGCTGTGCAAACCCAATTGACCGCTAAACAACAAGAATATGCAGCTTTGCAACCCGAATTACTCCAAGCTCGTCAACTCGATACCCTGATTCAAGCTGTATTGCCACGGCATGCAGCCGCCTTAACCCAGCAACAGACAGCACAACAGGCGTTCCATGTTTTACAAACAGCAGCTAAGCAACACACGGCGAAGCTAACGCAAGTCCAACAACAGCAAACCACCCTCAAGGCTTGGCAAAGAGAACACAGTGCTTGGCAGGGTTTAGCCGAACATTGGCCGCGTTGGCAGGGATTATTGCAGCAAGCTCAGGCGAGTTGGCAACAGCAAACAGAGGCTGAGTCTAAGTTAAAGGCTGTAGCGGCTGAATTAGTGCAACTAGAGACTCACTTAGCACAAGCCAAATTAGCTTGGCAGCAGCAACAACAAGCGTTAATGGCAGCCACAGCGCAGGCTCAGCAAGCTCAACAACAAGCCACCCACTATGACTTAGAGGATTTAGCCAAGCAACGTCAACAACTAGAAGCCGATCTCAGGCAATTACAAGCCGCCCAACAAGCAGGGTTGGCTGTGCAAACGAGCAGCCAAGCCCTTGCTGATGGGCAGCTTGCCTTCCAGCAAGCACAACTGCAGCAACAACACAGTGCACAATTGTGCCAGCAGCTCCAAGCGCAGTTGCTGGTCGTGGAGGGCGAAAGTGAACGCGCCGAACATACTTGGCGGTTAGCAGCGGCGGCCTGTGCTGATCAAGCTGCACATTGGCGCGCACAATTAACTGCAGGGGATGCTTGTCCGGTCTGTGGTGCGCTTGAGCATCCTTATGCACAGCAAGCACCTGCTTTGGATGCCCTGCTAGTGCATTTGCAACAAGATTATCTGCAACAGCGTGAAGCCGCTAAGGTCTTAACTGGGCGCGTGAATGCTGAACAAGCCCATTGGCAGCATTATCAACAACAATCCTTAAGCTTAGAGCAGAGCCTCACTCAGGCAACTGCCGCAAAAAATGCAGCCCTCGCAGCTTGGCAAACGTATGCGCAGTTAGGTTTAGTCGGTGAGGGTGAGACTACGACTGAGCTAGAACAGCGGCTAGCCATCCAACAGCAAGCGCTGGCTGCGATTCATCCCACGGAACAGGCTGCCCGTCGAGCCTATCAACAGCACGAACTCGCCCAGCAAGCCCAGCGCCAAGCTCAGCAATTAGCCAGCGCTGCTCAAGATCGCTACCTGAGTCTCGAAACTAAGCTCAAGCTGCAACAAACCCAGCAGCACTATCTGCAGCAAGGTCAAGTTGAATTGACCACGAGACTGCAAGCGTATTTAAAGCAATTAGACTCAGCTTTCGTAGATCCCAGTTGGCAAGTAGCTTGGCAAGTTTCTGCGCCCCAGTTTATCGAGCGCTGTGCAGACCAAGTGCGTAGTTGGCAAGCTCAACAACAAGCCGAGCACCAATTAAACCAAGAGCAGACGGAATTAGTCGCGGCTCAAACTGCTTTTGATTTTAAAATCCAGCAGGCTCAGGCGGGTTTGAACCATCGACAACAAGAGTTAGCTGAATTAGCCGCTGAGTTAGCCCTTCAACAGCAACAACGCCAAAGCTTGTTCGCAGAAAGCCTAATAGAGCTTGAAGAGCGTTGGCAGCGTGAATTAGCGCAGTTAGCTCAGCAAGTGACTGCTTTACAAACACAGGCAGAGCAAGCAGATCATGCGCAGATTCGCGCCGCTGCTAACCTTGGGCAGCTCCAAACACAAGTAGAGCAACTTAAGGATCAGCAACGACTGAGCCAGCAAAGTTTAGCGACTGAATTAGCCAGCCTCCGTCAACACGGTTTTAGTCTTGAAGAGGCTGAATTAACCGCTTTGCTGAGGTATCAGCCTGTATGGTTACAGCGCGAGCGCCAAGCCTTGCAGGCTTTGCATGTTGCTGGTCGGCAGGCGCAAGCCATTTTAGATGAGCGCCAAGCTCAACGGACACAACATGAGCAGTCACGGCCTGAGGCAGCGAGTTTGGAAACGGTTCAGGCTGCCTATGCTAGCCAGCTCTTGAACTTACAAGCAGCGCAGCTGGCGGCACAAGAATTATTATTGAGCTTACGTGAAGATCAGCAGCAGCGTGAGTATGCTGAGGGTTTACAAGTTGAATTAGCGCAGTTGACGAGCCAAGCACGGATTTGGGGGCAGTTAAATGAGCTGATTGGCTCTGCAAATGGGAACAAATTCCGCGATATAGCGCAGCAATATAGCCTTGATGTCTTACTGAGTTATGCGAATCGGCATCTGGCCGATTTGTCACGGCGGTATAGCTTGCGACGGGTGCAACGCAGTTTAGCGCTGTTGGTCTTAGATCAAGATATGGGTGGGGAAATTCGCTCAGTGCATTCGTTGTCTGGGGGCGAGTCGTTTTTAGTGTCCTTAGCGTTGGCTTTGGGCTTAGCTTCTTTATCTTCGCAACGAGTGAAAGTCGAATCGCTGTTTATTGATGAAGGCTTTGGCAGTTTAGATACGGATTCTTTGCGGATAGCGATGGATGCACTGGATCAGCTCCAAGCGCAAGGACGCAAAGTCGGTGTGATTTCGCATGTGCAGGAAATGACCGAGCGACTTGGCGTGCAGATTCAAGTGCGGCGGTTGTCGGGGGGGCAGAGCCATATTCGAGTCTCAGGGCAGTAAGGCTGCTGTCTACACAACAGCCTAACCAGCTCTAATCTAACAACTTACAAGCGCCGCTCTCTTAACGCAGCTTTCAAGCGTCCATTCAGATGCTTTAACAGTTGTGAAGTCGTATCCCAATCAATACAAGCATCGGTGACTGATACGCCGTATTTGAGTTGAGTTAAGTCGGTTGGAATCGCTTGGTTGCCGGGGAAGAGATGGCTTTCCAACATAATGCCCATGATGGAGCGATTACCTTCGATGATTTGGCTCGCTACATTTTCAGCGACTAACACTTGCAAGGCATGTTGTTTGCTGGAGTTACCATGACTGCAATCGACCACGATATTTTGTGGCAGCTTAGCTTTGGCTAAAGCTTGTTCGCATTGCGCGATATTAACACTGTCATAATTCGGGTGTTTGCCACCGCGCAGGATCAGATGACCATAGCGATTGCCACGAGTTTTGATCACAGTCACTTGGCCGGTTTGGTTAATCCCGAGGAAACTATGTGGATGGGACACGGAGAGCATTGCATTGATGGCGACATCTAAATTGCCATCGGTGCCATTCTTGAAGCCCACCGGCATAGATAAGCCGCTGGCCATTTCGCGGTGAGTTTGCGATTCCGTCGTGCGTGCGCCAATCGCGGCCCAGGCAAATAAATCAGACAGGTATTGTGGGCTAATCGGGTCGAGGGCTTCGGTGGCGGCCGGAATATTTTGCTCCGCCAACCATAACAGCAATTCACGCGCTAAGCCTAAACCTTTTTCAATATTGAACGAGTCATCCATATCAGGATCATTGATCAGACCCTTCCAACCCACGGTGGTACGAGGTTTTTCAAAATAAATACGCATCACAAGATATAAAGAATCGCCGACTTGTTCGCTCAGTGCTTTTAAGCGCAGCGCATATTCTTTAGCCGCTGCAATATCATGAATCGAGCAAGGGCCAGACACCACTAATAAGCGATGATCTTTGCCATCCAGAATATTTTCGACGATTTGACGACTACTACGAATAAACGCTTCGCTCGATGCAGCCAGCGGGAAGCGGACTTTGAACTCATCCGGTGTGACTAAAACATGTTCTTCAGCAATATTCGTATTATTAAGCGTATCTTGAAGCATGGGAGCAACCTACAAACAAAAGAATGGGCGCTATCTTACTCGTTCAGCTCCGCTAGGCAAAATTAAGTTCTGAAAACGAGTTCATTACCGTGTGCGAATTGACACTTAGCTGGAGTCAATGAGCTTGAGCGCTTGCAGATTCTGTTTTTATTGGTTATATATTAGTTACTAAAAGGCCTTTCTAAGCGAGGGACAGGCCTAAGTATTCAATAGTTCAACGACAGGACGAATCCATGAAGCAAGCGCTATTATTTCCGCTACTTTGTCTAGCGACCACCACCCAAGTTTATGCTGCCGAATCGGCTTGCTCCTTCGTGAGTGCTGCCGAGATTCAAGCTGCCTTCGGTAAACCTGTTGAGATTAGCACTGATACGGCAGAAATTTGTGATTATGAAAAAGAGGGCTTGTCAGTGCGGGTCATGCACCTAGATTACCACGATGAAGAGGCCGCCAAACAAGGTTTCAAAACTTTGTTTGCAGGCAAAAATAAGCTGGAAGGTTTAGGTGATGAAGCGAATAGCCAGCGGCAAGGGCGTGAAATGGACAAAGTTTCCATGCGTCAAGGCCAAGAGGTGTTGAGCATTAGCAAAATGGGCGGGGACTATATGGATGATGGTTTGCAGAAACTAGAGGGATTGCTTCGACAAGCTGCGAATAAATTAACGAATGCTGCAACACCCACGACTACAGCCATTCCCGCAATGACGGTCGACACCGCTTGTGAGGCAGTGATTAAAGCCAGTGAAGCTAAATTAACCCAAGCCACTTGGCATATGATCACTGAAGCCGATGGGCTGAAATTAGAAGCTATTAAGCTGAATGATCAGTTTTTTATGAATGCTGAGGGCAAATGGCAGCCAGCACCGGATCTAAGCCATGCGGAGCGAGTAGCTATTGGGATGATGAAAGATGGCACGATCAAAATGACGGACTGCAAAGCAGAGGGCAGCGATACCCTCGATGGCGTGGAGGTCATGATTCTCAGTTATCACAGTGATATGGTGGGTATGGGGGCGGGAACTAACCAGCTTTATATTGGCAAGGCTGATGGCTTACCTTATAAGAGCTTAGCAAAAACAGACAAAGGTGGAACCAGTTCACAAACCATACGTTATAAAGAGGTGGTTGCACCTCAACTGTAGTGAGCTGAGGTTTAGTCTGCGCCCGCTGATGGGGGCTGGCGCAATGCTGGTATTAAGACGATATCAAGACCGCTTATTCACAAGCAGTCCACCAGCATTTTTTCTGCATCTCTTGAAATTGCATACTCATATCGTATTTAGGCGCTTCACTACGAGCTTGATTCAAATGCTCTTTAATCCCGAAAGTGCCAAAAGTATGGTAACTTTGTGGCATGGTGAACAACATAAACAACTTGCCACCATTATCGCGCCAACCATTAAGCAACTGGCTATAGCGCCCCGCCATACGTGGGTCACGATTGGCCGCCCGAATTAAATCTAAGAGGCTTTTACGCCGCTCAGCCGTGATGGTTTTATCGCGATTATCGACCACTAAGTGTTGACCACCTTCGTAAGTATAAAAATCGACATTAAAATCTTTGGCGACTTTAGCTTGTACGGTCATCCACTTTAAAGTTGCTGCCATGCCATAAGGATTATTTGGGTTGTCGATAATAGTAAATAAATCATCTACTGAACTAATATCTTTCACCATTAAGGGATTTTTTGCAGGATCAGCACAGGCGACATTAGCGTTTTTATCCCAACAACCTTGAAAATAAGGTGCACTGGCTAAAGCATCTACGAATTGATTATTGCCATTATACGTCAGCATATTGCGTGACATCCACTCATCAGGATGATAAGTATTTAATATACGGACTAAGCGCTCAGCACCACCAAAAATATCATGCCAGATTTTAAAAACCTCCACTGAGCGATTAGAATAATATTTATAACCAGCCCGCCATTCAGTGGTGTCTAAATTTAAAGCAAGTCCTTTCATCCTTACATACATAGCACCCCAGAAAATTCCATTCCAAGGTTCATTGGTATATTCAAGATGCACTTTTAAATGTGGGTTCAAATGATCACGTACATAGGTGGCAAACTGCGTCACATAATCATTGGTCGCATTATGTGGAAGATTAAACCAAGGATCTTTATTAACCGTATTAATTAACGCAACGACGACCTCTAAAGGTACACCTCGTGCATAGCGTTGCAACAGTGGGGTACGGAAGGAGCCACCCCAAGAGGCTTGATCCATTGTTGCCCGCTGATTCCAAGAAAATTCTTGCAGCATACATTGACGATAAGGCTCATCTTTTAACGGATCACAAGCACTCGCCCGTGGACTCATTTCCATCAGATTCATAGTCCGCAGCACTTTGAAATCTTTTACAAAGCGTAAATAATCAGGGTTGAAAACAATCGCATTGCGATCAGCTTGCAAACTATCTACAAAGCTCCGGTATTGTCCTGCTGGACAATCGGACTCTTTTTCGACCCGCACGAAGGGATGCCCCTCACAAATGCCACCGGGCATGACAATCCGAATATTTTTAACGGGGTTAGTGCTATCAATATCCTTTAATTGCACCCGCAGGCCAGCCGCATTGCGGGTTTTAATTAATTCCGGTGTGATCTCAATTACATCACGCCCTGCTTGGCTTTCATTTGGTAATTTGTTGGCAATACCGCTGTATTGTAAATTACCTGTCCCTTCGTATAAAACGGTATATTTTCCAGTAGGAATCGAACCATAAGGAAGATAACGTAGAATTAAAGTGGTTGCCCAAGTGGGTGTGCGGAAGGTGGAATTAATTTGGGTATCACAAGAGCTTGGGATTTCCAGTGGCCAACCCTTGGCATCGTATTTAATATCTGTGCAAGAGAACTCAGGAAAAGGCCGCGAAATTCTAAATAGATCAGCAAAAGCTAAAGGTTGACCACCGACCTCATCCGCTTCAGGCTGAGGGGATTCTAGGTTGATGCCTAAGGAAGGTTTGAATAAACTCGCGGTTGATCGACCCAAGGAGGTGAGCTTTTTGGCTAAAGCTAACTCAAATTGATCAATTTCAGTATCTAGAGCAGCGGGTGGATTCTGTTGGAAGTCAGTTAAAATACTAATGCCATTACTAAAATTTTGATCGCTATCGACACTCAGTAATAACCGCTGTAAATTACGTGCCACCTTATACTGGCAAGTATTCGGTGTGGTGTGGCTTTTGCAATAACTAACGGCTAAGTCATCTTCATTAATACTGGCTTTGGTGCTGATCCCTGCAAACTGAGTATTAAATAGACTAAAGCTAACCTGTTCATTGGTATCGTATTGATATTCGCCGCTCTGAGTCGTATTACCTGTGCGGCGTGCTGCTGCCGTCGCAGGTAGGGTGGTATAGGGAATATTGGCTAAAGCGAAACCCGCACTACTGTTGGGATCGCTGACGACCAGTTTCCCCGTGCCAGCTGGGTCTGTTCCACCGCCACCATTATTGTCGCCATTGTCCGAGCCACCCCCACAGCCATGTAATAGCCAAGCGGTGATTAAGCAGACAGCCAACCGAGATGCAGGTATCATGGAATGTTTCCCCTAGCTTATTGTCCTAATCCAAAGCCAGCCTATTCAACAATGAAGTTGAGAAGCTTGCTTTTTAAGTCCTAATAATAAGTATGCTTAGCCCATACTTGGAATAAAGAGACAGTTTTCTTCGAGCAGCTGCTGAGTTTTGCAGTTAAGAGGTTATTTAGTATATGTTAAAACCCTTTCAGTGCCTATTGATTAGTTTATTTTTTCTTTTACCTAGCGCCTTTATCCGTGCAGCCAATCTTGATCAACACGAGGTTTATTTTGAAATCCAGCCAAATTTAGCCGCTTGGGCTTTTATTGAAGAGGGTTTGGTGCTGCTGCAAGTAGGGGAAAGCCAGCCTGTGGTTTTAGAGGCGCTCAATCCTTTTTTGTATAGCGGTTGGCGTCAGCTGTATTTGAAAATAAATGATTATGACCGTGATGGCTTGAATGATTTAGCGGTTTTGCAATCGGTTGGGCATGGTGGGATTGAGCGCTGCTACGCGATATATCGTTATAATCCACAACTAGGGCAGTTTAATCCTTACAAGAGTTTTGACCGCTGCAATATTTAATCACAGGTTTAGTACTTAAGTTTTATCTAGTTATTTTATTCTTTTATTTTATGTTATGTAAAATTTAAGAACTTATGAAAATATTACCTTCACAACCTTCGAACCTGCCAGCAACCCACAGGTAGGTAAGCAAGATGCAATCAGAGTAATCAAATACAAGCGAGGGATTTGAGGCGTTTGCCATCTAAGCCTGCAATATGGGAACATAGCGCCTTCATTATTTAGCCATAGGACTTAGCGCGGCATCATGAAGCAGCCCGTCTTCAATTTCAGCCCAGGCCCTGCAGTATTACCGCATGCAGTACTCGAACAAGCAAAAGCCGAACTCTTAGATTGGCATGGCTCTGGCATGTCCGTGATGGAAATGAGCCATCGTGGTAGGGAGTTTATGTCAATAGCAGCTCAAGCTGAGGCGGATTTGCGCACCTTGATGCAGATCCCGCAGAATTACAAAGTCTTGTTCTTACAAGGTGGAGCACATAGCCAATTTGCAATGATTCCGATGAATCTCGCCCGTGGCAAATCACAAGCGGATTATTTAGATACGGGTGATTGGTCTTTGAAAGCCATTGAAGAGGGTAGGCGTTATCTTGATCTAAATGTGGTTGCCTCCAGTGCAGCCAGCCATTACACCACGATTCCACCCTTGGCAACTTGGCAGCTGAATCCTGCTGCCGCCTATTTACATTACACCTCGAACGAAACGATTCGCGGTGTGGAATTTGATTGGATTCCCGAGCTGGGTGATCTGCCTTTAGTGGTGGATATGTCTTCCGATATTCTCTCCCGCCCGATTGAGGTCAGCCGTTTTGGCTTGATCTATGCAGGGGCACAAAAAAATATTGGCCCTGCAGGTCTGACCATCGTGATTGTGCGTGAAGATTTATTAGGTCAAGTCATGGAGGGCACGCCTAGCATGTTCAATTATCAGCTATATGCTGAAACGGAATCCATGTACAACACGCCACCCACTTATGCTTGGTATTTGGCGGGTTTAGTCTTTCAATGGCTATTGCAACAAGGTGGCTTGGAGGCGATGGCACAAATTAATCAACGCAAGGCCAGTAAACTGTATGCAGCGATTGATCAGAGTGATTTTTATCATAATCCCGTTGATCCTGATTGCCGCTCATGGATGAATCTACCTTTTACCTTAGCTAACCCTAAGCTTGAACAACGCTTTTTGGATGAGGCAGCCCAAGTAGGTTTAGTCACGCTTAAAGGCCATCGTTTAGTAGGCGGAATGCGTGCTAGCCTTTATAATGCGATGCCCGAGGAAGGTGTGGATGCCTTGATTGCCTTCATGCGGGATTTTGAAGCCAAGCACGGTTGAACAAGGTTAAAAGCGGTTAAAAACGGTTGAACAGGGTTGAGAGGGGAGTGAGAACAATGGCAGCAATAACAGATTTAAAAGCTTTGCGGGAACGGATTGATGCTTTAGATGATCAAGTATTGCAGCTTTTAAGCGAACGTGCTCGCTGTGCTGAACAAGTCGCTCATGCGAAATTAGCCGAAGACCCTAATGCGGTGTTTTACCGTCCTGAGCGCGAGGCGCAAATCCTCCGGCGGATGCAAACACAGAATCTGGGGCCTTTACGGAATGAGCAAGTCAGTCGTTTATATCGGGAAATTATTTCCGCCTGCCTTGCCCTTGAGGAGTCGATGAAAATCGCTTATTTAGGCCCTGCGGGTACGTTTACGCAAGAAGCTACCTTTAAACATTTTGGGAATGGGATTGCGACTTTGCCGGTCGACTCAATTGGGCAGGTTTTCCGCGAAGTTGAGGCAGGTCGAGTGCGTTATGGTGTCGTACCTATTGAAAACTCCACCGAGGGCATGATTACGCATACGCTGGATATGTTTATGCAATCGCCCTTGCGGATTTGTGGCGAAATTATGCTGCGCATCAATCAGACCTTGATGTGCAAGCAGGCTGAATGGCAACAGGCTGCAAAAATTTATTCTCATCAACAATCTTTAGCCCAATGCCGCTATTGGTTGGATAAAAATCTTCCACATGCTGAGCGGATTGCGGTTAGTAGTAATGCAGAAGCAGCTAGGCTCTGTGCTTTAGATCCAGAGTCTGTTTCTATCGGTAGCCAGCAAGCAGCATCCATTTATGGGCTGGAAGTTGTGCAGCACAATATTGAAGATCAACCGAATAATACTACGCGCTTTTTAGTGATCGGTGATCAACACGTGTCCGCCAGTGGCAAGGACAAAACTTCGATTTTAGTCTCCGCACCTAATCGCCCCGGTTCGCTGTATCATTTATTGCAACCTTTGGCTGAAAATGGGGTGGATATGTCACGGATTGAATCGCGTCCTTCCCGCAATATGAATTGGGATTATGTGTTTTTTGTGGATGTGCAAGGGCATGAAGCGGATGCTAATGTGCAACAAGCTTTAAGTATCCTGCGCGATGATGTGGATTTACTGAAAGTATTAGGCTCTTATCCGGTTGCTGTGATGTAGGCGTTTAGAGCAACCAAAACACCAACAATACGCCAGCTAAACTGACGGCTGTCCATCCATACACTCGATAGTTAGGCTTGGGTAAAATGGGCGGTAGGGCTGGCGGCTTTTTGGTGAGGTCAGCATACAACTTGGCGCGAATCTGTCTTTCTGTTTCATCCAAAACCCCACCATCTGAACCTTTTAGATGATTGAGAATGCGCTCTTTCACGCCTTTTTCAATCCCGAGTTTCTCACCGATTAGTTTACCCTCTTTAAGGCCTTCATCTTTACCGACTAGAAAGCCATTCGCATAACCACGCTGCCAACCCAAGTTATAAGCCAGCCATAGAGTGGCCATTGGAATCACCAAATACCAAAAAAGGTTTGCAAGCATCGTTAGCCTTCCGTTTTTATCATCGGATTTAAGCTAATCGTGATATTCTTAGTTGCAAAGAACTTGAGGATTAAGACGTTGAATATCACAGATTATATGCAGGCCGTGGGTCAACAAGCACGTGCTGCCGCTGCCGTATTAGCCAGTGCTGAGACAGCTGCTAAGAATCAAGCTTTGCATGCAATGGCGGACGCTTTACTAGCGAAAGCGAGTTGGCTACAAGCAGAAAATGCTAAGGATTTGAGTGCAGGGCGTGCTAAGGGTTTAGATAGTGCGATGCTTGATCGTTTAACGCTCAGCGATAAAACCTTGGCAGGGATGGCGGAGGGCTTGAGGCAGATTGCAAGTTTAGCCGACCCGATTGGCTCAATCACTGATCTAAATTATCGTCCAACGGGTATTCAAGTCGGGCGTATGCGTGTGCCTTTAGGGGTGATTGGCATTATTTATGAGTCACGCCCAAATGTAACCGCCGATGCAGCGGGTTTATGTTTAAAATCGGGTAATGCAACGATTTTACGCGGGGGTTCTGAAGCAATTCACTCTAATCGTGCGATTGCTGCTTGTGTGCAGGATGGTTTAACAGCGGCTAATTTGCCCGCCAACTGTGTGCAAGTGA
The DNA here is from genome assembly GCF_900167255.1 of Thiothrix eikelboomii. Lineage (GTDB taxonomy): Bacteria > Pseudomonadota > Gammaproteobacteria > Thiotrichales > Thiotrichaceae > Thiolinea > Thiolinea eikelboomii. The sequence continues at coordinate 49,244 of NZ_FUYB01000014.1, read as the reverse complement.
TTGAAACGACGGATCGTGCGGCGGTTGGGGAATTGCTTAGAGCTAAAGACTATGTGGATGTAATTATCCCCCGTGGCGGTAAGAGTTTGATTGAGCGAGTCAGTCAGGAGTCATTGATTCCAGTCATTAAGCATCTTGATGGGATTTGTCATGTCTATATTGATGATGAAGCGGATTTAGCAAAAGCAGTGACGGTTGCACTGAATGCGAAAACTCATCGTTACGGTGTGTGTAATGCAATGGAAACCCTGTTAGTAGCTGAAACGGTCGCCGCTCAAATTTTACCAGTATTAGCCGCAAAATTTTCTGAAAAAGGGGTTGAGCTGCGCGGTTGCCCTAAGACTCGTGATTATTTGCCAGCGGCGAACGCGGCGACTGAAGCTGATTGGAGTACCGAGTATTTAGCGCCCATTCTCTCCATTCGGGTGGTGACGGGGATGCAGCAAGCGATTGAGCATATTAATCAGTATGGTTCACATCATACCGATGCCATCATGACGGAAAACTATACTAAAGCGCGCCATTTTTTGCGGGTCGTGGATTCTAGTTCTGTGATTGTGAATGCCTCAACTCGGTTTGCGGATGGTTTTGAGTTTGGCCTAGGGGCAGAGATTGGGATTAGTACCGATAAACTGCACGCCCGTGGTCCGGTGGGTTTAGAAGGGTTAACTTCACAAAAATATATCGTGTTAGGCGATGGGCAGATTCGCCTATGATTGGCATTATGGGCGGGACTTTTGATCCCATTCATTTTGCACATTTACGCACGGCTTTAGAAATTGCGGAAAGTTGTGGAATGGAGCAGTTACGCTTCATTCCCGGTAGTGTGCCGCCGCATCGGCCACAACCTAAAGCGAGTGCTGAGCAGCGTTGGGAGATGGTAAATTTAGCCATTGCAGGTGAGCCTTTATTTCAAGCAGATCGACGCGAGCTTGATCGGCAAGGGAATTCTTATACCGTTGATACCTTAAGCTCGTTGCGAGCTGATTTGGGCACAAAACTACCCCTCGCTTTTGTGCTGGGCATGGATGCCTTTTTAGCGTTTCGCAGTTGGCATCGTTGGCAAGATATTATGCAGCTGGCCCATTTAGTGGTCATGAGTCGCCCTGGGTATGCCCCTGATCCGCAGGATTGGTATGGTGAATTATTAGCACAAACTACCTGTGAACTGCGTTCAACCGCAGCGGGACGTGTCACCTTTTTATCAGTAACACCCTTAGAAATTTCTGCCACTAAGATTCGTGAAGCCTGCAAAGCCAAGAAAAGTGTGCGTTTCTTATTACCTGATGCGGTATATCAATATATTCAAGAACACAGCCTATATCATTAGCAAGTCTCGAGTCTTTGCTAATAATCAGCTAAGGCTGGCTTTGTTTTTGTTCTAAATAGGTTTAAATCGTTGAAAAAAATCAAATATTCTTGGTTAGCTTGGGGAGCAATCCTTAGCTTATCAGCAAGTACCATCGTGTTGGCTTGTGATAAACAGGCTGCTCCTATGCATAAAACAGTGGCTACAGATAACGCAGTCACAGCAGAGCATGGGTTTTTTATAGTGAAGGCTCCCTATGCCCGTGCAGTTCCTCCGGGGCAGCCAAATAGTGCAGTATTCATGCAATTGCAAAATAAAGATCGGCAAGCGCATGCCTTAGTCAAGGCGGTTAGTCAGGTGGCGGAGGTGGTTGAGTTGCATAACCATGTGAATGAAGGTGGCATCATGAAGATGCGGCAGGTGGCACAAATTGATTTGCCTGCTGGCGAAACGGTCGAGCTGAAGCCCGGTGGTTTTCACATTATGCTGATTGGTTTGAAGCAGGCCTTGCAGCCAAATGCGAGGGTCGACCTGAGTTTGACCTTTGAAGAGGGGACAACCGTGACCGTGACTGCACCGATTAAAGAAATCGTGGCACCGATGCATTAAGTTGGTGTTTGTTGGTGGATAAGCCGCTTGTGCTTGCTGCATTGGCAGAGCTGCGCTAGGCTCTAAATTTTTTGATAGTTTAGAGCCTTGAATGAGCAGCATTCTCCTTGATAATTACAGTGTCCGATTTAATCAACACTTCAGCCTAAAGCAGATCAATTGGCGGCTCGACCCTGAGCAGCATTGGGTGATTTTGGGTGGGAATGGTGCGGGTAAATCCGCTTTAGCTGCGATTTTATGTGGGGTGGGTGAACCTATCAGCGGAGCTATCCACGGGTTAGTGGCGAAAACGGCTTTAGTGTCCTTTGAGGCTCAAGCCGAGTTAATCGCCCAAGAACGCAAAAAAGATGCTGCGGATATTTTAGATGTCATCCCAGAAGGTACGCCAGTCAAGGATTTGCTGAATTCTCCTGAGGCTGATCCAAAGCGGTTGGTCGAATTGATTGAGTTATTTAAGTTTGAGGCGTTATTAGAGCGTGGCTTCCGTAAGCTCTCTACGGGTGAAACTCGTAAACTAATGCTGATCCGCGCTTTAGCTTGCCGCCCCGATTTGCTGGTGTTAGATGAACCATTTGAAGGTTTAGATGCGGCATCAACCATACTGGTTGCGGGTTTATTGCTGGAGCTTGCGCGTCAAACTCGGATCGTCATGGTGTTAAATCGCGTGGATGAAATTCCCAGTTTTATTACACATCTAGCTTATATGGAGCACGGGCAAATTTTACATTGTGTGGCGATGAGTGACCCCGTAGCCAGTGCGGATCTCCAGCAGCTTTTGCATTTAAAAACCACCGATTTAACGATTCCACAAGCCCCACGTGAGCATTTGCCTCCTAAACTTGACCCTAGTCAGCCGTTAGTGCGGCTGCGCAAAGCCCGGATTGCTTATGATGAAAAGCAGGTATTGACTGATTTGGATTGGACGATTCAAGCGGGTGAGCACTGGCAAGTCACAGGGCCAAATGGCAGTGGCAAAACCTGCCTGTTAAATTTAATTACGGGGGATCATCCGCAGTGTTATACCAATGATATTTTTGTATTTGGTATGCAACGTGGTAGCGGTGAAAGTATTTGGCAAATTAAACGTTATATCGGTTATGTGTCTAGCGGTTTGCAGTGGGAGTATCGGGTCAGCATCACGGTGCGCAATGTAATTATTTCGGGCTTCTACGATAGTATTGGTTTGTATCAAAAATATACGGAGCGTGAACGCATCATTGCTGAGCAATGGCTGGCTGTACTTGGTATGAGTGCACGAGCGACTGAATCTTTCAGTCAATTATCTTATGGTGATCAGCGTTTAGTGTTGATTGCGCGGGCGATGGTTAAGCACCCTAGCTTATTGATTTTAGATGAGCCTTGCTTAGGTTTAGATGATCTAAATCGGCAATTAGTCTTGGCTTTGATTGAAAAAATTTGTGCAGGTACGGAGACGACCGTTCTCTATGTTAATCATCGAGCCAAGGATCAGATTGCCGGTATTCAGCAGCATTTAGCCTTGGGTTAGCCTTAAATTCAGTGGGTTTTATTGCAGTGCACAACATCTGGTCGTGGACACCTCGATCAGCAACGGGTAAAATACGCCCCTACGTGTGCACGGGATGGGTGACCCCCATCCCGTTATTATATGTAGAACTTGGAGGTTCCTTTGAGCAAGCTGGCACTGCTAGTACTGGAAGACGGTAGCGTTTTTCGGGGGCGTTCCATTGGCTGTGATGGTCAAGCAGTTGGTGAAGTTGTATTTAATACGGCTCTCACTGGCTATCAAGAGATTTTAACTGACCCGTCCTATGCGCGTCAGATGGTCACTTTAACTTATCCCCATATCGGTAATGTTGGTGTTAATCCTGAAGATTGTGAGTCCGACCGGATTCATGCTGCGGGTTTAATTGTGCGTGATGTACCGAGAATTTATAGCAATTGGCGTGGGAAAGAGTCTTTACCTGCTTATTTAGAGCGCAATAAGGTAGTCGCGATTGCGGATATTGATACGCGGCGCTTAACTCGGATTTTGCGGGAAAAAGGTGCACAACGTGGCTGTATTATGGCGGGTGCACATTTAGATGAGGCTCAAGCGAAAGCGGCTGCCTTAGATTTCCCCGGTTTGCAAGGGATGGATTTGGCCAAAGAAGTCAGTAGCCCCACCAGTTATCTGTGGACAGAGGGTTCTTGGCAGCTTAATCCAGCGACCCCCCGTGCATCCACTGCTGAGCACGCTCGTTATCATGTAGTTGCTTATGATTTTGGAGTGAAGAAGAATATTCTGCGCATGTTAGTTGACCGTGGTTGTAAAGTAACCGTAGTCCCTGCGCAAACTTCAGCGACTCAGGTCTTAGCCTTGCAACCCGATGGGGTGTTTCTATCGAATGGGCCGGGTGATCCAGAGCCTTGTGATTACGCCATCACCGCGATTAAGCAAATTCTAGAAACCCAATTGCCGGTATTTGGGATTTGTTTAGGCCACCAGTTATTAGGTTTAGCCAGTGGCGCACGTACTATGAAGATGAAATTCGGGCATCATGGTGCGAATCATCCGGTACAGGATACTAAAACGGGTCAAGTGATGATTAGTAGTCAGAATCATGGTTTTGCGGTGGATGAAACCAGTTTGCCGGCTCATTTGCGTACCACTCACCGATCTTTATTTGATCAGACCTTACAGGGCATTGAGCGTACCGATTGCCCCGCGTTTAGTTTCCAAGGTCATCCTGAAGCGAGTCCAGGGCCACATGATGTTGCGCCTGTGTTTGACCGTTTTATCGACTTAATGCGAGCTGCGCGTTAAAACCTTGTTTTGTTCCTCCTAAAGCTATTATGGAGGTCGGGGGTAAGTGTTAAACTTGACTCCCTTAATCCCTTGTGTAAGGGAAAACGAATTATTGTGGACGATTGAAAATGCCGAAACGTGCGGACATTAAAAGTATTCTGATTATTGGGGCAGGCCCGATTGTAATTGGTCAAGCCTGTGAGTTTGACTATTCAGGTGCACAAGCCTGTAAAGCTTTGCGTGAAGAAGGCTATCGAGTCATTCTAGTCAACTCGAATCCTGCAACCATTATGACTGACCCCGGCACGGCAGATGCTATTTATATCGAGCCGATTCGTTGGGAGACTGTCGAAAAGATTATTGAAAAAGAGCGCCCGGATGCTTTATTACCGACGATGGGTGGGCAAACTGCGCTGAACTGTGCTTTAGATTTATCGCGTCACGGCGTACTCGACAAGTATCAAGTCGAGATGATCGGTGCGAATGAAGTTGCGATTGAAATGGCCGAAGATCGGCAGAAATTCCGTATTGCGATGGATGATATTGGCTTAGAGTCAGCGCGCTCACGGATTGCCCACACGATGGAAGAGGCCAGAGCAGCACAGAGCGATATTGGTTTTCCTACCATTATTCGTCCGTCGTTTACCTTAGGGGGAACGGGAGGAGGTATCGCTTATAATAAGCAAGAGTTTGAAACCATCGTTGCCCGTGGTTTAGATATGTCACCCACCACAGAGATCTTACTCGAAGAGTCTTTATTAGGCTGGAAAGAGTATGAGATGGAGGTGGTACGTGATCATAAAGATAATTGCATTATCGTCTGCTCCATTGAAAATTTCGATCCGATGGGCGTACATACCGGTGATTCAATTACTGTCGCTCCTGCTCAGACTTTGACGGATAAAGAATATCAGCTATTGCGTAATGCTTCTTTAGCGGTGTTGCGTAAAATCGGTGTCGATACCGGTGGTTCGAATGTACAGTTTGCGATTAATCCTCAGGATGGTCGCATTATTGTGATTGAGATGAATCCACGGGTATCCCGCTCTTCTGCGTTAGCCTCTAAAGCCACCGGCTTCCCGATTGCGAAAGTTGCGGCTAAGTTAGCCATTGGTTATACCTTGGATGAATTGCGCAATGATATTACAGGCGGGGCGACTCCCGCTTCTTTCGAGCCAAGCATTGATTATGTCGTCACCAAAATTCCACGCTTTACCTTTGAAAAATTCCCGCAAGCGGATGCGCGCTTAACCACGCAAATGAAATCGGTGGGTGAGGTGATGGCGATTGGGCGTACTTTCCAAGAGTCCTTACAAAAAGCCTTACGTGGTTTAGAAACGGGTATTGATGGCTTGGATGAGCGCTTAAATCGTGAGCATCCTGAAGCCCGCGATATTCTCCGCCGTGAGCTAACCGAACCCCATGCCGAACGGATTCTGTATGTGGCGGATGCTTTCCGTTATGGCATGACGGTTAACGAAGTCCATGCACAAACGAGTATTGATCCGTGGTTCTTAGTGCAGATGCAGGAGCTGATTGAGATTGAGCAGAGTTTGGAAGGACGTTTACTGAATCAGATCCATGCCGATGAAATGCGCCTGCTCAAACGTAAAGGTTTTTCTGATCGGCGCTTAGCTAAGCTTTTGCATAGTACGGAGCGCAGTGTACGCAATGCGCGGCGGAATATGCAGGTGCGCCCAGTCTATAAGCGGGTTGATACCTGTGCGGCTGAGTTTGCGACCAATACCGCCTATATGTATTCCACCTATGAAGAAGAATGTGAATCAAAGCCTACCGATCGTAAGAAAATTATGGTCTTAGGGGGTGGGCCGAATCGTATTGGTCAAGGCATTGAGTTTGACTATTGCTGTGTACATGCGGCCTTGGCTTTGCGTGAAGACGGCTATGAAACCATCATGGTTAATTGCAATCCAGAAACGGTTTCTACCGATTATGATACTTCGGATCGGTTGTATTTTGAGCCATTGACCTTGGAAGACGTGATGGAGATCGTCGATCTGGAAAAGCCTTTAGGGGTGATCGTGCAATACGGTGGGCAAACCCCACTGAAATTAGCCCGTGAGCTTGAGAATCTCGGTGCACCGATCATTGGTACTTCACCCGATTCGATTGATCTTGCCGAAGATCGTGAACGTTTCCAACAGTTGATTCATCGTTTAGGTTTGCGTCAGCCACCGAATCGGACTGCACGCAGTATGGAAGAGGCGGTACGCTTAGCGGTTGAGATTGGTTATCCCTTAGTGGTACGTCCGTCGTATGTTCTTGGTGGGCGGGCGATGGAAATCGTTTATAACGAGAATGAATTGCGGCGGTATATGAATACGGCTGTATCAGTCTCGAATGATTCTCCCGTGTTGTTAGATCGTTTCTTAGATGATGCGATTGAAGTGGATGTGGATGCAATTTGTGACGGGCAAAATGTGCTGATTGGTGGGATTATGCAGCATATTGAGCAAGCGGGGATTCATTCGGGTGATTCAGCCTGTTCCTTGCCGCCTTATTCTTTAGACCCCAAGATTCAAGATGAATTACGCGCACAGACGGCTCGCATGGCGAAGGCTTTGAATGTGATTGGGTTAATGAATACACAATTTGCGATTAAGAACAATGAAGTCTATGTGTTGGAAGTGAATCCACGGGCGTCACGCACCGTGCCTTATGTTTCGAAGGCCATTGGTCGCCCCTTAGCAAAAATTGCGGCTCGTTGTATGGCGGGGCAAAGTTTAGTTGCGCAAAATGCCACCGAAGAAGTCATTCCAGACTATTATTCAGTGAAGGAAGCGGTTTTCCCCTTTATTAAATTTCCGGGGGTTGATCCGATTTTAAGCCCAGAAATGAAATCGACGGGCGAGGTGATGGGCGTTGGTAAAACCTTTGCTGAGGCTTTTGGTAAATCGCAACATGCAGCGGGTGCGAGTTTCCCTAGTTCAGGTGTCGTGTTTATTAGTGTACGTGAAGCCGATCGGCGGCATTTAGCGGGTCTAGGTCAGATGTTAGTCAACCAAGGTTTCCGTATTGTTGCAACCCGTGGAACAGCACGTGAGCTGCAAAATGCAGGTATTGCTTGCGAAGTTGTCAATAAAATGCATGAGGGTCGCCCTAATATTGTGGATATGATTAAAAATGATGAAATTCATTTGATCATTAATACTACAGAAGGTGAGCAATCAACCCGTGATTCTTTTGAGATCCGCCGTGAGGCTTTACAGCATAAATTAAGTTATACCACGACCATCGAAGGTGCACGTGCCTTGTGTATGGCGATGGGTTATACCGCTGACGAGCAGGTTTATCGTCTGCAAGATTTGCATCAGGGAATTATATAAAAGAAGAAGGAGCATCAGTAAGAATGAGTAGACCACCGTTAACAGCAGCGGGTGCTGAGCGTTTAAAAGCTGAGTTGAACCGTTTAAAAACGATTGAGCGTCCACGTATCGTGCAATCTATTGCCGAGGCACGTGAACATGGTGATTTGAAGGAAAATGCCGAATATCATGCCGCCCGCGAGCAACAAGGCTTCTGTGAGGGGCGGATACAAGAATTAGAGTCGGTCTTATCACTCGCGCAAGTGATTGATATAGCAACGGTCGGAGCCGCTAATCCGGGTAAAGTGGTTTTCGGGGCGACGGTGGAGCTTGAGGAAATTAAATCAGGGGAAACGCTTCGCTATCAAATTGTTGGTGATGTTGAGGCGGATTTGAAACTGGGGATGATTGCAGTTTCTTCACCCGTTGCGCGTGCTCTAATTGGCAAAGAAGAGGGTGATGTGGCGGTGGTACAAGCCCCCGGTGGTGTGCGTGAATATGAGATTCTTGAGGTTCGCTACGCATAGTGAGCATTCCTATCACGTTAATAGACTTGCTGCCGAGTACCTCGCTGGATGCAGGTGAGGTGTTTTGCGGCTCGCTGAATGCTAGTTTGAGTGCTGAGGGTCTAAAAAACCTGAAGAAGGTTGTCAAACGCCAAGCGAATTGGGAGGTAGTGATTAGTTCTGAGCATAATGCTTGCCTACCGTTTGCACGGTGGTTGGCGGAGAAAAACCATCTACCTTTAAAAAGCTATCCTGAATTAGCAGAGATGAATTTCGGCACTTGGGAAGGACAAACGCCCGCGAGTATTATGGAGCAGAATCCGACTATTTTAGCGCGCTGGTGGCGTAATCCAGCCTGCTTAGTGCCACCCGAGGGCGAGTCCTTTGCGCATTTCCAAGGGCGTATTAGCGCTCTTTGGGAGCGCTTTATGGTTGAGCATAAAGGTAAGCGAGTTGTATTAGTGGCTCAACCCGGAGTAATTAGGCTTATTATTATGCAAGTTTTGGGAATGCCAAGTCGCAACTTTTTTTCTCTAGCCATTGAGTCTGGAACCATTTCCCAGATTCGGGTGATGCATGATGAGGCGGGTGTTTGGGCTAGTTTAGTGACTTACGGTTGTCATGCCTAATAGCCAATATAGCTAAGACACCTCGTCTTCATGCTTGTCTAGCTAGTTCATTTTTATCATGGTTCATTTCTGGTGTAGAGGGTTTTTAGTGACTCGTTTTGAATAAGCCGCTCGTTGCTTATGCTTAGCACCGGTCTGATTATCCCACCAGCGTTGGGCGATGCTTTGCACTTTAATAAAATCTGGATTAGTTAATACCCGTTCATACAAACTAGATTCACTAATTATTTTACTCAATTGTAGAAAACTAGACGGTGGCGTTTGAACGAGAGTCACCTTGGTTCGATCTGGTAGTAGCCTACTAGGCTGACTAGGTGCAGCAAAAGTTTGCATCGGCAAAATTAACAGCAGCACCTCAAAAGCGACCCACAAACAGGCTTTGGGGTACATAAAATATTCTCCAGCAGCATCTGTATTTTATTTCTCAGTTGAGAGTATAAAAAATTGCGGGTGGCATTGAAGGTTTTGGCCATTGAATGATCAAAATCTCCGATAAGCGGTTCTATTCACCCTAGTTTCCCTTACATTCTATAAACAAATGAGAGACTTATGAGTTCTTTTTTAATACCTGCTACCACGGCCTGCTGTGAGCAGACTATAAAAAATAGCCAATTCATTGGTTTCATTGCGCCGGCTCCTTCTGCTGAAGCCGCGCATGAATTTATTGCAAAGATCAAACTTCAATACCCTGATGCTCGCCATGTTTGCTGGGCTTTTATTGCCGGTAAGCCAAAACAGACCACTCTAGTTAGTTGCAGTGATGACGGAGAGCCAGCAGGGACTGCGGGTAAGCCCATGCTTAATGTTTTATTACACAGTGAACTCGGTGAAGTAGTCGCTGTAGTGGTGCGCTATTTTGGTGGAATTAAATTAGGTACGGGTGGATTAGCTCGGGCCTATTCAAGTTCAGTCACTAGAACCATTCAACAAACCCCCACCTGCTTAAAAATTGCCATGCAAGCCTTGCAAATAACAGCGCCTTATGCTTTAGAAGATGCGGTGCGTCGCTGCTTAACGGATTGGAAATGTCAGATTCTAAAGGTTGAATACCTGCCTGAACTACAAATTAATGGTTTATGCCCTATTAGTGTGCAAACTCAAGTACAGCAAGCCTTAGGTGAGTTAGGGCGTGGACAAGTATTAGTGGAATTTTTATCCGAATAGATTAAAAAATAATCATTTTTTTTCGAAATGGTTACAATTTACTTTACTTTGTATTATGATCAAACCGCTCGCGAGGGAAACCAACCTGTCTTAACTGAGGAAGACGGGGCGGGCAAATTCATCTCCCGGAGATAATTTTATAGCCCATTCTTCTCCGGGAGCTTTTTAAGCTAAAACTAAATTATAGCTGCCTTAATATTCACGCCGCGAATTGATCTTCGGCGATTAAGCCAATAAAAAATCTGCAAAAATAATCGACTGCTTTGATTTAAGGTAAGGCTTCAATCGCTCCCAGCAATGCTTTTGTACCCAGAAATAAAAATAGTATGGCCATAATCGTATTGCCATACTTAGTTAACCAACGATGTAGTTCTGCTAGACCTGTTTTCACGGCTTCACCCCCTAGTATGGATAAAAGCCAAGGAATCATTAAGCCGAGTGAGCTAATCAAAGCAAACAGCAGTGCGGTAGTAATACCTTGTGAAAGCGTAGGGGCGGTTTGTGCAATATCCAAAGCCGCTGCTGCCATAATCGGCCAATTTTTAATAGCGGCAAAAACCAAGGCAACGCCAAAACCGAAAGCGGCCAGTGTTGATAGATTCTGCAATTTATCAATCCGCAGGGGGTGGGCTGCTGCTGTGTCCGTCGCTTTAGGGCGGGTTTTCCAACTACGCCAAGCTAAGAATAGTAATAGGAAAGCAAATAAAAAGCGCAAACTAATCAATAAAATAGAGGGGTTGTCTGGGTCTTGAGGGGTTAGCCAACTGGCTAGAAACACACTCAAGACCATAAAGCCAAAAACACCTACAATCCAACCGAATAAAGCAAAGGTGCCTGAGGTTTTGGCGCGGTTCAGTGCACATAATATCAACATAGCTATAATTGCGGTTGGACTTAAGGCGACCCCGAGCGCCATCGGTAGATAACTTGAGATTGCTCCAGACATTTTTACATCCCTATAAATGAATTGTGTTGGCTCAAGAGGCTTAGCCGCTTTTAGGCTTCAGAAGGGGCTGCCGTTATGCTTCAGTTTTAGCAAGATAAATCATCAGTCATCTCTAAAAAGTAGAGCTGGTTTTAATAAGTTGCAAGATTTATTTTTACAGCTACGGAGTGAAGGAGGCGTGGTATAAAAATTATTCAGTCTTATTCAGTCTTATTCAGTCTTATTCAGTCTTAATAAATCGGTTTAGTTCACTAATGGATAAGCTTGTGGCGCTAATTCAATCCCGATTTGCTCACCGATAACAAAAGCTTGTTGGCTTGAGCCTAAAGCTAATAAGGTTTCTTGGTTGCTGAGTTGTAAATGGTATAAATATTCATTGCCACGAAATACCTTGCTCTTAATGGCCGCACGAATAGCGGCCTGTGGATTTAACTTAACCTGCTCAGGGCGAATTAAAACCAAGGCTTGGTGATTCGTTAGGCTAGTCGGAGCTAAATACTCTAATTGCCCTAAGCGAGTCGCCACCTTCGTGGCATCAAGGACTTGCCCTGTGATTAAGCTACCTTGCCCAATAAAAGAGGCAACAAAGGCATTGTGTGGTTGATAATATAATTCATAAGCACTACCCCATTGCTGGAGCCGACCTGCTTGCAAGACACCAATTTCATCAGCCATTGCAAAGGCTTCATGTTGATCATGTGTCACGAGTAAGGCGGTAATCCCTTCTTGCTTGAGAATCTCGCGCACTTCACGGGCTAACGATTCACGTAATTCAGTATCTTGGCTGCTAAAGGGTTCATCAAGCAATAATAAGGCGGGTTTAGGGGCAAGGGCGCGAGCTAGGGCGATACGTTGTTGCTGTCCGCCGGATAATTCATGAGGATAACGCTTAGCATATCCCGGCAAGCTAACTAATTCGAGTAATTCGTTAACCCGATGTTGTTGAGCTTTATTCGATTGTTTACGAATTCCAAAGCGAATATTGTCTGCAATATTCAAATGCGGAAATAAGGCATAATCTTGGAAGACCATGCCAATCTTACGTTGTTCAGTTGCTAAGGTGTTATGTGGGGTACTGATCACTTGCCCATTTAGGCTGATTTGCCCCTGACTTAAGTGTTCAAAACCGGCTATGGCACGGAGTAAAGTTGTCTTACCGCAGCCGCTAGGTCCTAATAGACAAGCAATTTGCCCCTGTTCGACGAACAGATCGACCGCATAGACTGCTGTGGTTTTCCCATAACGAAGTTCGACTTGCTCTAAGACTAGCTGACTCATAGTTTTCCTCCAGCCCGTGAGCCTGAAATCGAACGACTTAATAAAATGACCGGAATAATCCCCGTCGCGACGATCATTAAAGCAGGTAAACCTGCTTCAGCTAAGCGTTCATCTGAAGCCAATTCATAAGTACGGACGGCGAGGGTATTGAAATTAAAGGGACGCAAAATCAGAGTGGCCGGTAATTCTTTTAAAACATCAACGAAAACTAATAAAACCGCTGTTAATAAAGAGCCTTTCATCAAGGGCATATGTAGCTTCCAAAGGACTGCATGGGGGCTTAAACCTAGGGAACGTCCTGCATTATCAAGGGTCGGTTTGATTTTGCCTAAACCCGCTTCAACCGTTTGTAACGAGACGGCTAGGAAGCGCACATTATAAGCAAATAAAAGAATAAATAGGCTACCACTTAATAGCAGCCCTAATTTCATACCCAATACAGTCTGACTCCACTGATTGAGTTGGGTATCGAGCCAAGCAAATGGAATCAACACACCAATCGCAATCACTGTCCCCGGAATCGCATAGCCGATACTGGCTAAGCGTGCGGCTAAACTCACTAAGGGGCTAGGGTTTAAGCGTTTGCCATAGCCTAAAATCAGGGCAAGGATTAAAGCACAGCAGGCCGCGATAATCGCTAAACCTAGACTGTGCTGAATCAACCTTAAAAAGCTACTATCCATTTGAGTTTGCCAATTAGCGAAGCCCCAGCTGGCGAGTTGCGCCATCGGGATCAAAAAGCCTAAGAGTAAAGTCAGGCTAGCCAATAAGACTGCAGCCCAAGCTTGGCCACCGGTTAAAGCAATTCGTTTAATCTGGGCGTATTTGCCTGAGCTGTGATAATACCGTGCCCGCCGCCGCGACGCTTGTTCTAGGAGTAATAAAATAAACACAAAGCTCATCAATAAAGCCGCTAATTGTGAGGCCGCTGCATGATCACCTAAGCCATACCAAGTGCGAAAAATTCCTGTGGTAAAAGTGGTCACTCCAAAATATTGTACAGTTCCAAAATCAGCGAGGGTTTCCATCAAGGCTAAGGCTAAACCCGTCATAATCGCAGGGCGTGCTAAGGGTAAAGCAACCCGAAAAAAACTTTGCCATTGGTTACAGCCTAAAGTACGGCTGACCTCTAAAACACAAATAGATTGCTCTAAAAAAGCAGCACGGGCGAGCAGATAAACATAGGGGAATAAGACAAGGGCAAGCATTAAAATAGCCCCCCCTAAGGAACGTATATTTGGAAACCAATAGTCGCCATACGCCCAGCCCATTAAGTCACGTAAACTAGTTTGTACCGGACCTGCAAAATCCAGCATACCGGTGTAAGTATAAGCGATGATATAAGCTGGCATGGCTAAGGGTAGTAAGAGTAGCCATTCAAACCAAGCCCGCCCCGGGAACTCACACATGCTACAAAGCCAAGCTAAGGGTACACCCAATAGCAATACACCAAGACCGACTCCAAGGCTGAGATAGAGGGTATTGAGTAGATAGTCGCTGAGTACAGTGGCAGCCAAATGCTGCCAAACCTCAGCGGAAGGCACAAAAACATAAGCAAAAACTGCCAAAATTGGCAAAGCAGTCAAGAGCGCCATGCCAATGAGCAAGGCGCGCCATACGAAATTTTTTATTTCCAACCCACAGTGTCCATGATTTTAACGGCCTCTGCATTATGCTTACCTAATTCAGATAAGTTAATGCTATCCGCCTTAAAATCACCCCAAGTTTTCAATAAACTGCTGGCAGGGACAGAGGTTTTTACGGGGTACTCTTGATTATGCTCCGCATACCAAGCTTGTGCTTCGTCGCTGACCAAGTATTCCAAGAGTTTGACTGCATTGTCTTTGTTTTTTGCCACCTTGGTAACGCTTGCACCACTGATATTGATATGCGTACCTCGACCTTGCTCGCCTTGATCAGGCCAGAAAATCGCAACTTTCTCCGCTGCTGCTTTATCTTCCGCACCATCGCCTGCTAGCATTTGCCCATAGTAATAGGTATTGGCCAAAGCCAAATCACAAATACCTGCGGCGGCGGCTTTTAATTGGTCACGATCACCGCCTTCGGGTGGACGTGCCAAGTTTTTTACTAAACCGTCAGCCCATTGAGTGGTGGCTTCTGCACCTTGGCTGGCAATCATTGAGGCTAGCATCGACTGATTGTAAATATTGTCTGAGCTACGCACACAAATTTTGCCTTTCCACTTAGGGTCAGCTAGATCAGCATAGGTGGATAATTCTTCGGGCTTAATTTTTTCTTTTACATAGAAAATAGGCCGAGCACGATAGGTTAAACCGAACCATTGGTTGTCAGGATCACGTAAGTTTTCGGGGATCGCAGCTTTTAGCGTTTCAGATTCAATGGCTTGGCTTAAACCTAAGTCTTTAGTCCGAAACAAACGCCCCGCATCAGCGGTCAGCAAGAGGTCAGCCGGGGTGTTGTCACCTTCTAGCTTTAAGCGCTCAATCAAAGCATCATCTTTGCCAGTGACTAGGTTCACTTTAATGCCTGAGGCTGCGGTAAATTGGTCTAAAATCGGTTTAATCAATTGCTCTTGGCGGGAAGAGTAGACGTTCACTTCACCTTCGGCAACAGCAACCAACGGAGCAGCGAGCAGGGTAGTGGCAAGTAGCAGTTTCTTCAGCATATCCATGTTAATCCGTAAATAATAACTATTATCAATAATAAAATGAATGCTCATTAAATGCAAATAGTTCTCATTAAACCATTAAACCCACCTACACCATGCTAGAGCAGACTTAATCTAGCTCAACAATAAATGATTATCCCAACTCAACTCTGGAAAAGTCTGGAGACTGTGCAGCGCGTAGTCAGACTGCCTAGGTCGGAGAGTGTATAAACCGCCTTGGCTATTGGAGACCAAGAAGCTTGCCTTTTCAATCCCCAAACTGACTCCGCTCGCCTCAGCTAAAGGGATCGCTTGTACAAAACTTTCGCTGGCAGTACTCCAAATGGAAACACTATGCCCACGCGGGGTGGCCGTTACTAATAATTGTTGCTGAGGGTCATACACAAGATCAGCCAAATAGCCACGCAGTTGAGCAAGATCAGTCGGGGCGATTTTAAGTAATTTAAGTTCAGACCCTGCTGCTTGCCAAGCCACTAACGAGCGCGGTTGCTGCTGATATAAATTACCTTCATATTGCAAAGCAATCGCAACATCCCCCTGAGGACTGACCGTTAAATGGCGAATACTCAGATAACGATCGGCTAAGCGATATTCAGCCAGTTTTTTTCCAGTGCTTAGATCTAAATAAACCAATGAAGGCTGCATCGTGGCAAGATTGAGTTTACGGCGACCAAAATCAGGGTGGGTTTCCAGTCCGCCGTTTGCAATCACTAAGGTTTTACCGTCGGGTAGCAACTGCAAATCATGGGGGTCGAGACCGTAACTTAGATATTCACCTATTTGCTTTAAGCTACTCAGCTCACGAATGCCAATGATACCGCGCTGGTTAACATAATCGGTCTCAGTAGTGAAGAGCCATTGCCGATCAGCAGACAGGCAGCCATGCCCATTAAAATGCCGCTGCTGATTAGGTTTGAAACTTTCAACCGTCCCTTGCTTAAAGTTAACGCGCACCGATTCAAAGGCAGGTCTGCGGCCAAATAATAAAGCTGAATGCTGATTAAGCGCTAAGGCAGCATGTCCACGCATCGGGACTCGCTGTTGTTGCAATTGTTGTGAGTTTAAATCGAATTGGCTCAAAAAATGCTGACCTAGGGTATTGTCATTGGCTGAATAGAGCTTGGGGGCAGGCCTAGGTTGAGCTTGTTCGAATAATTCCTGTGTGGCTAAGGCGCTTCCAAACACACTCAGCGCCGCAAGACCGAGAAATTGACGGCGCTGCATCTTAGTCTCCATCATTATCATTAAAGCCTAATTGAGCTTGGGTTATAATGGCGAGTTGCCGCTTGATCCCCATTTCTAAACCTCGGCAGCGCTCGATCAGTTCACGGCGGGCCGGTGATTCGATATTTTGTTCAACCACGGTGAAGGGGTCACCTGCAGGGAGCTGCATCTGGGTTAAATCCTTGAGTTGTTTCTCAAAGGCGCTAACGGCGAGTTTAGTTCCATCATTTGGGAAGGTTTTATCAATCCATGCCAAAAAGCCCCCATCAATAAATACTCGGCTAATCCCCTCAATATTGGCTTGAATTGTTTTAAAGGAGTAACCACTGCGCCAAGCTTCTAGCTCATAAGGATGGCTGAGCTGTTTTTCATCCATCATCCCAAACGGTAGCCGGATTTTTTTGAGATTGATTTTTTCTAAGGTTTGATAGGATTTGCCGATCAAAAGATCAATCACTTCTTGATTACGGGTGAAAAATTTGGTGCTATCAGTTTCGAGCCAAGCCTTGCTGAGCTGGGTGATTTTTTGTTCCAGCAGAGCACTCACTGCCTGCACATAGCTACAACGGATTGAACCTTGAGTCTCTTGAAACTGGGCTAAGAACTGTTCAATCGTTTGCTCGCGATCAAATAATACATACTCCAAACTACTTAAACCTTGTGCACCGACTCCGGCGGCTACAATGTCCGCTTGACTAATTGCTTGGTCACTGGCGAGTAAGTTTTTAATGATTTGCTTTTTAGGTGGGGCGAAATTGATTTGGAAATCCAATTGCTCAGCAATCGCCGGTCCAAATAATAGTAGATCAGTCCGTTGCCAAGCCAGCAGTGTTTCCCCCCAAGCTGTGCGCAGTTTTTGAAAATTCTCCAGAGTAGGGGTGCTACAAAATTCAGTGCTAGTTTGAGTGAGCTGCTGACTCTGCTGTTGCAATTCACGATACAGCGGTTGAATCCCCGCCGTGACTAATTGCTGAATTAAGGCTGCATCTCGGGCGGGTTGATTCGTCGTCGGCGTTGCCACCTGACTTGTGCTGACCGTTGTAGTTTGAGTACTCGTTTGAGTAATAGCCTGTGTGTTATCAGCAAGGACGGGTTGGCTCTGGATAAAAAGATGAGCAGAAAATAGCAGGAAGCTGATTTGGCCTAGGCTAAACCGTGGCTGTTGAAGTGTGTGCATATTCGCATCCTAAGCGCTTAGAGTGAGTTGAGAAAGCGTAGTAAAGCAGCACGCTCTGCTTGGCTCAAATTCAATACCTGTTGGCGTGATGCTTCCGCTTCACCGCCATGCCAAAGAATCGCTTCCATCAAATTGCGGGCACGGCCATCATGTAAAAAACGGGTATGGCCATTCACGGTTGCCACCAAGCCTATTCCCCACAGTGGTGCTGTCCGCCATTCACGGCCGCTGGCTAAAAAGTCAGGGCGTTGATCGGCTAAACCCTCACCTAAATCATGGAGGAGTAAATCAGTAAACGGCTGAATACGCTGGTGCTCCAACTCCGGAAAATCGGGTTTCACTCCCGTTTTCAACTCAGGAAGATGACAAGCACTGCAATTCGCTTGTTTGAATAAACGCTCACCTTTTAAAACTTCAGGATCATTAACATCGCGCCGAGCCGGGACAGCTAACAGCGAAGCATAGAAAGTCACCATGTCCATCAGCTCTTGATTGATTTCAGGTTGCCCACCTTGCGGTGCTGCTAAACAATCAGTTTGTGCAGCAGTACAGGGCTGACCGGTAAAAAGCGGGGAGCTAATCCCTAAATCACCATGAAAAGCGCCTGCACTTTGTTGAGCAACCGTTGGTTGATTGGCTTTCCAACCAAAGCGCCCCAATACGGTTTTTTGTGAGCTGACATCCCAAACCTGATTCACTCGCCCGGAAATACCATCCGCATTTTTGTCTTCAGGGTCAGCCAGTGCTAATAAATCAGCTTCTGGAATCGCTGCTAATAAGCCCATGCCAATCATTACAGGTGCGACCCGAGCAGACATTTGTACTTGAGGATGCAGAGCGCCGTAATTGAGGTTATCTAATTTAAGACTAGGTTTGAGTAGGGTATAGGTCTCACCGTCTTTAAATTGCCCACGGATCTCTTCATAGTCAAAGCGTGGCGTTGCCTCGGCTTTAAGCCCCGGAATACTATTTGGTTGAATTTGATCGCCATACGTCGGTTCAGGCACGATGCCGAGTGTGGTGAGTAGAGCTTGTTGTGCAGGGGTTGCAGGAGTTGCAGCAGGAATACTTACACGAACTAAAGTCGAGATAAACTTCTCTTCACGAGTTAACGGTGGGCGACCTTTGCCATCTTTGACATGGCAGCCTTGGCAACTATTGCTATTAAATAAAGGTCCTAAACCATCGCGGGCAGAGGTTGATGAAGGTGCTATGACCCACGGCTGTTTAAAAAAAGCATTGCCAATGAAAAAGTTATCACGCCGCAAAATACTTAAATTATTCGCAGGCAGCGAGAAGGCATTATTGCTGTTATCCAATACCGTGGTGGCACCCCCTGATAAGTGTTGATCTATAGACTGACCTGCGGCAGTTGGCTCGGTACTATTGGCAACTGAGCTTAGGATTAACCCGCTCAGTATCAAGGTCTTAGCTAGCTTCATGGCATATCTTAATGGCTAAATTATTGCAAAGAATCACTGGTTTCTGAATTGAGATGATTAATCCCTAAGGCTTTAGCGGCGGCTTCAAGACTTACCGTTTGTGCGCGTAAGGCGGCAATCGTGGCCTTGACTCGTGCATTACCCTCACTATTGTCGGCCACAATTTGCTGATCAAAAGCCTGCCCTTGCTGCGCTGCTTTGACGATGGCCTCTGCTGCTGTTTGGCTGGTATTCAAGTTTTGCTCCAGTTCAGTGCTGAGGGTTTTATCTTTAGCGGCTAATAGTTCAGCCAAACTTGCACCTTTCAGGAGGCTGCCATCGGTGCGTCGATAACTGCCATGAAATACATTATTAATACCCTGTACATTGCCGAGAATGTCAGCGTGAGTATTATCACTAAAACAGGAGTGTTCATCTTCTTGCGAATGCGCCAGTAGGGCAACATTCATCCGTTCACCAGCCAGTTCACCCAAACTTAAACTGCCCATACCAAATAAAATCCGGCGTAAAGCTTCCGCTTCATCCAGTGCTAATAAGCTTTTACGGTAATTGGTTTGATCCGGCGCCCAGTCTTGCTCCATTTGAGTCAGATCGGTTACCAGTAGATCAGTAGCTGCTTTTAAATATTGCGCCCGCCGTTCACAGTGTTGATGCGTGCATCCTGCACCCGTGAGAAAATCAGTAGATGGGCGTGTTCCAGCTAATTTTGGATCTTGATTAAGATCTTGACCCCATAATAAAAACTCAATGGCATGATAGCCAGTGGCCACATTGGCTTCTGAACCACCTTTCTCCTGATAAGACTTCAATAACTCAGGGCTGATGGTTTCTGTACCTGCAATCAGGTTGGCCGTCGCAAAGGTATTGCCTTCTTCGTGTTCATAGGCATCCGCTTGCACATAGTCAATTAAGCCCTCGTCTAAGGGCCAAGCATTCACTCCACCTTCCCAAGCATCGACATTGGGATTGCCAAAGCGAAAAACTTCCGTTTGGCTATAAGGTAAGCGAGCGGCTAACCAAGCTTGCTTAGCGGCTTGATGACTAGCCTCAGTCGGTTGAGCGATAAACTCATTCACTTTAGTTTGTAAAATTTTAGCGCTCGCTAGCGCATCACTAAATTCAGCATGTGCTAGTTGGGTGTAGTTTGCTATCACAGCTTGAGGGGTTACCGTCTCAGCTTGGAGCATTGACGAGCTAATGCATAGGGTGATACCGCTTAGAATAATTGCAGGTAAATGTTTCAAAATAAAATACTCCAAAGCTTAAGTATTGAACTCAAGTCAAATCGTCAAAACTAGTTTTAGTTAAACAGGCTCATGATTACCGCTATTGATCGGCTTAGATGGCAGGCGAGTGAGTGGGGTATCGGCAGCAGTCAAAATCAGCTTGCCTCGGCGCGTGATGGTTAATACATAAGGGCGCGAACCGTGCTGGATAATGACTTTTTTGCAGCCTTGCATCCATTCTTCTACGTTGATTCGGCGTAAGTCTAAGCATTGCATGGATTAAAATCTCTGATTAAACACAGAAGCACAGATACAGAAATACAGATTAAGCACAGGCTTCTGCATAACAACAGGCATGGCTGGCACTGCGCTTCTCTAAACATTGATCAATGAGTTCGCAGGCGAAAGGCTTGCAGCGTCCACAACAAGTGCCTACTGATAATTCGCCTTGGATCGCTTCAAAACTGTCATGACCTTGTTGTACGGCTTGTTGAATCGCTTTATCAGTCACTGCATTACAAACGCAAACATACATAGACTTGCACCTGAAATAAGAATCATTCTTGATGGTGTTCATCATAGAATGATCTAAGCTCAAATGCAAGCGATTCTCATTTGCTTGCATTTGTAGTGGCTTATGCTTATCATACAAATAATAATGATTCTTATTTATTAAAAATCATTGCTACGCTAAGTCCGTTAGACAGGAGTAAGTATGACTTTCTCAATCAATGCTTGGTTAGATCGAGCTGATCCTTTTATTGAGTTGCGTAATACAAAAACAGGGGAACTCATGGCTTTATTTACTGGCGAACAGCTAATTCGTTGTTTGGAGCAGGGCGATGTGTGCTTGAGCGAGCTATGCCAAGCAGATCAAAGTACGCAACAAGAATTAGTTCGCTGTTTATTACTTGCGCATTGTTCTAACTGTTTGCAACAACATACCGAGACTGTCTTTAAAAAATATCTCCATCGGCGTGAGCAGGGCAAGCGTCTAGCTAACAACAAGGTATTGCCTTAATACTTAAGCTACATCCTCAAAAGCTGACAACCACTCATAGTAATGAATAATCTAAAAAGAGGGTGGTGATACGTGCAAGGTCTGGCAGTCTTGTCACCGACTCAGGGGTGCTCCTACCCCTTTATTTTTTATTTCTTGCTCAATACAGACGTTATAAAGATTGCATACCAGCCCTTATCCTTTTTAAGATGAAAAGTCCTGAATTAGGCTAGTGAAGGAGCAGCTATGCAAGGTAATCCAGAAATTAATCGTGCTTTAAATAAAGTGCTGCGTGGGCAGTTAATTGCCATCAATCAGTACTTTCTACATGCACGCATGAGTGCTAATTGGGGTTTAGAGAAATTTAATCATCAAGAGTACCATCGCTCGATTACAGCGATGAAACAGGCTGATGAACTGATTAAGCGCATCCTCTTTTTAGAAGGTCTACCGAACTTACAAGATTTAGGTAAGTTATATTTAGGCGAAAATATCCCTGAAATCTTAATGAATGATCAACAGTTAAGCCGTGAGCTGATGGCTGAGTTACGGGTAGCCATTTTAGCCTGTGAGCAAGCCCAAGATTATGTGTCTCGAGAGTTATTGCAAGAAATCCTTGAAGAGGAAGAGGAGCAGATGGATTGGTTAGAGTCACAACAATGGCTCTTAAGCCATACCGGTGAGCCAAATTATCTACAGTCGTTAGCCAGTTAAGGAGCTTAAAATGCAAGGAAGTCAGCCAGTTATTGAAGTTTTAAAGCAGTTGCTAGCGGGTGAATTGGCCGCCCGAGATCAATATTTTGCGCACTCACGCCTCTGTGCCGATTGGGGACTAGAGAAATTAGCGGCGCATTATGAGCATGAGCGCCAAGAGGAAATGGGGCATGCCGATGCGATCTTAAAACGCTTATTGTTTTTGGAGGCAGTACCTAACTTGAATCAGCAGGACTCGATTCATCTCGGTACTGATGTGGTGAGTATGCTCAAGAATGACCTGCAGTTAGAGTATCAGGTGCAAGCCGCACTGAAGGCGGCGATTCAAATCTGTGAAGCTCAGCAGGATTATGTCACTCGTGAATTGCTACGGGTACAGCTGAGTGATACAGAAGAAGATCATGCTTATTGGTTAGAAAAGCAGTTGGGTTTAATTGATAAAATCGGTTTGCAAAACTATTTGCAAAGCCAAATCTAGTCAAATTCTAGTTAGTTTTAAGTTCTGCTAGGCAAACGCTGCGGCGCATTACTCAGGCAGACCCCATCTTTGCTATCCGCTGGTTTGAGCTTATATTTTGGCCTAGCTGTTCCTGTGCGATGAACTCTGTACAATCAGGCTTTTTAGCATTGTTAGAAGGCTTACAGCATGGATTATTTACCCGCAGTTATCGTTGAACCCAGTCAATCCGCTACGGCGAGTGTGATTTGGTTACACGGTCTAGGTGCAAATGGGCATGATTTTGAACCTATTGTGCCTGAGCTCAACTTAGCCCCTGAAATGGCCGTTCGTTTTATTTTCCCGCATGCCCCGAAGCTAGCTGTGACAGTGAATGGTGGTCAACTCATGCCCGCTTGGTATGATATTTTGGCGATGACGATTGATCGCCAAGTTGATGTTAAGCAGTTAGAGACCTCTGCTCAAGCAGTGGCTCGCTTGATTGATCGGGAGTTGGAGCGGGGGATTCCGAGTGAGCGGATTGTGGTCGCTGGCTTTTCGCAAGGTGGGGCAGTGGCTTATCAGGCCGCACTGACCTATCCCAAACCGTTGGCGGGCTTATTGGTCATGTCGAGCTATTTTGCGACTGCAGAGAGTATTCAAGTCAATCCGGCGAATCAGCAATTACCGATTGTGATTTTTCATGGTTTGCACGATTCAGTTGTTCCTGAAAGTTTAGGTAATAAAGCCCGCCAGCGCTTGCAAGGCATGGGGTATGCACCGGAGTATTTCACTTATGCTTTAGAGCATAGTGTGAATGCGGCCGAAGTGAGGGATTTAGCGAGTTTTATTCAGAAGTGGTTGGCCACAGCTCATCAAAAGTAAGGAAGAGTAAGGCTAATTACGCCTTGAATGAGTCACTACGACTCAGTTCTCATAAAAACTGGGAAAGTATTAACTTTCCCAGCTCAACCCTAAACGTTTACTTAGCGTTTATTCAAGCTTGGTGTCGCTCAAATTAACCATTGAAACGGTTGAAGTTATTGAAGTCTGTATCAAAGATATCAGCCACTTCATATAAGTTAAAGGTCGTTTTATCACCGCGAGCGGAGATAGTGCCGTCTAACTTTTCAAGTACACCACCACCTTGAGCACCACCACCTTGGTCACCATTACGCACCTTATTGTCACCATCAGCCGTTTGACCCCACAGACCATGTGGCATCACGCCGTCTGCATTGACGTTGGCGCTCTTGAAGCCTAAATCTAGGTAACTGCCACGTGAAGTAACGGTTACGTTATGCTCTTGGTCTTGAATGGTAACAACACCACCTTTCTTAGTGATCTGACCACCATCGACTGGATAAGTACCATCTTTCTGGACTTGGCCATTAATAGTAAGGGCACCATTAACGTCTATCTTGACTTGATCCTTACCCATGGTTGCACCAATCTGATTCATAAGAGTAAGACCAGTGCTTCCCTTGAAGGTGGCATTAAGCTGGAAGTCTTTGTCGCTAAGAATATTATAGGTTCTGCCCGGAATACCTTGGACGTCATAATGACCACCATCCGCGCCCACAAAGTGCGGGTCACCCCAGACAGTACCTGTACCTGGGACAGTTGTGCCACCGCCACCGCCAGTGCCACCTGTACCCGTGCCAGTGCCTGTACCGCCAGTGCCACCTGTACCCGTGCCAGTGCCTGTACCGCCAGTGCCACCTGTACCCGTGCCAGTGC
Source organism: Thiothrix eikelboomii (assembly GCF_900167255.1). GTDB lineage: Bacteria > Pseudomonadota > Gammaproteobacteria > Thiotrichales > Thiotrichaceae > Thiolinea > Thiolinea eikelboomii. The sequence continues at coordinate 25,101 of NZ_FUYB01000014.1, read as the reverse complement.
CTGTACCGCCAGTGCCGCCAGTTCCTGTGCCACCAGTGCCGCCAGTTCCTGTACCGCCAGTTCCTGTGCCACCAGTACCGCCAGTGCCACCTGTACCTGTACCACCAGTGCCACCTGTACCGCCAGTGCCACCTGTACCTGTACCACCAGTACCAGTACCTGTACCTGTACCTGTACCGCCAGTGCCACCAGTGCCACCTGTACCCGTGCCATTCGTACCGGCTGCACCCTGAGCACCTTGAGCGCCATTCATACCATTAGTGCCATTCGTACCGGCAGCGCCTTGAGCACCCTGAGCACCTTGAGCGCCATTAGTGCCATTAGTGCCATTAGTGCCATTAGTGCCATTAGTGCCATTCGTACCGGCAGCGCCTTGAGCACCCTGAGCACCATTAGTGCCATTAGTGCCATTAGTGCCATTAGTGCCATTCGTACCATTCGTACCATTCGTACCATTAGCACCCGCTGCGCCTTGAGCACCTTGAGCGCCTGCTGTACCACCAAATGCACTAATTAATTCTGCACGATCTGCAAAACCATTGTTGTTGGTGTCAAAACCCTCACGGGCAAAAACTCGGTCAAAATCAGTTTGTACTCTGCCGCCAGTACCTGTACCACCTGTACCACCAGTACCTGCGCCACCAGCACCGCCTGCGCCACCAGCACCGCCTGCGCCACCAGCACCGCCTGCGCCACCAGCACCGCCTG
>NZ_FUYB01000014.1:0-24038 GCF_900167255.1 Thiothrix eikelboomii | reverse complement strand
TATTAGCACCCGCTTGTAACTGCTGTAAGAGTTGTGCAATCAGCGATAACATCAGCAACATCATGTTGCTTTGATTGCCGGTTCCACCACATCCGCCTAAGAGTTGAGTAAAAATATTAGATGCAGCATTCGTACTTGAGGCATTACTAGTACTACCGACTGAATTAGTATTCGTATTAGCAGTATTGGTAGTCGTCGTCGTATTATTGGGTCTTAGTTCAATTGGGCTTAAACTCATTTGGATGTATCCTATATCCTAAGTACTAGAATTAACCTAGACAAACAACCTGAGCATCTAGGTTTAGTTTTTTATTTTGATGAAATGATCATCAAACTGGGTAGTGCTGCTAAGGAGTTGACACTTTTTGCTTATTGCACTATTGCAGGTCATATTTCAGAGAGCTTTGAAAATAACAAGCTCGGCAGGTTTTGACCTGTTTGATGCACTACCCACTAGCAATTTAGAATCAATCACTAGTCATCGGCTAGTCATCGGCTAGTGGGATCAGGATAGGTGTTAGAAAATTCGCTCTAAGCGGTCAATAGCGCAGAGTTAGCACAGCAAAGCTAGGGTCGGCAACTGGAGCTGATAGATGTAGGGGGCTAAGTGGTGGGGTTAAAATCGCCACCACGGGATCATCAACAGACTTAGTGTTTAAAGTACTTCGAGCAACTTCGTTTTCAGGTTTTCAAGATCCTTTTTGCCTTGTTTAGTATTCATAATGGCATTCAACCAATCCGCATAAATTTCACGTAAGGCCTCATGGTTTTCGCAACGATCAATCCGACTAATTAAAGCACTAGAACCGAAAGTCCCTACAAAGGCGTTTAAGGTATTAGTCATGAAGTTTTTCGCCATTTTAAATTGAGCAGCATCATGGTGCTCAGGTAAAGGGCGGAAATTGCCATTGCGAGCAGGGGGGATAAAAGCTGGAAGGATATTAGGGTTAGACCGATTGGCTAGCAATGGATTGGCAGATTGGGGACTCGCTTGAGAGCCAGTAGTGGTGGATTCTGAGGAGACGAGTTGGATATAGCCCGCGCTTTCTAAATTCCGAATGATTTGCTCAACATCATCAATTTTGGGGAGAGTTTGGATTTCACGTAAGGTGCGCTTTCCATCTAAAAAGATCAGCACGCGGCGTGTGATTAATGAGAGTCCACCGGCCTTGGATTCAATTTCCTCGCGGCCTTTGGGGGTTTTAATAAATACGGCGTTCATTGTTATGCTCATGACTAATCCTCGACTTGGATGTAGTGGGCCATCAGTGGGGTTGGTCTATGCACTAGGTTATTCCAGCGGTCTAGATTCTGATGTTGTTGTTTTGACCAAATACTAACAGGTTGTCGCTGTGATTATCAGGGGTTGAGGTGAAAAATAACAGTAAACCAGCTAAGTGGTATTGCTTGAATAATCCAACAGATAGTTTGGATTTTGCTTATAAAATAAGCATTGCTTAAGTTAGCTAGGCGTTTATTTTTATTGAGCAGCAAAATTTGCTGCACCTGCACCAATGAATGCCTAGAAAAATTCTTTAAAAGACGATTTTTATGTAAAATAACAGTAAATTATGCCGATTTATAGTGAAATAACAAAAAAATATTTTGAAAAAATTCACATAAAATACCGCTATTGCCAAGGCTAATAAGCCGGATAAAGAGTGAGCTAAAGTATGCATGCTATTGTGATTGGAAGTGGGGTCATTGGGACGACCACGGCTTATTATTTAAATCGTTTGGGTTACCAAGTCACTGTGCTGGATCGGCAACCGCACTCGGGTTTAGAGACTAGCTTTGCGAATGCAGGGCAGATTTCACCCGGCTATTCAGCGCCTTGGGCTGGGCCTGGAATTCCACTTAAAGCGATTAAATGGATGCTGAGTGAGCATTCACCTTTAGTGGTGCGCCCTAGCCGCATGGATGCCGCCATGTTTCGCTTTATGGTAATGATGCTGCGCAATTGCACGACAGCACGTTATCAGGTGAATAAAGCACGTATGTTGCGAGTCGCTGAGTATAGCCGTCAAGCGATTGATGAATTACGCACCGAGACCGGCATTCATTATGATGAGCGTACTCGTGGCACTTTGCAGGTGTTTCGTACCGATGCCCAGGTCGAGGGTGCAAAAAAGGATACCGATATTCTGGATGAATGCCAGATTCCTTATGAAGTGTTAGATCTAGAGGGTTGTTTGGCGGCTGAGCCAGCCTTGAAGCATGTGCGCGAGAAAATTCGGGGCGGTTTGCGCTTGCCTTTGGATGAAACCGGCGACTGCTTAATGTTTACCCAAAATTTAGCCGCTATTTGTATCGCTAACGGGGTGAAGTTTCAATATGACACGCAAATTGAGGCGCTACTGAGCAACAATGGCCAAATCAGTGGTGTCAAAACAGATCAAGGCGTTTTGACGGCCGATCAATATGTGATGGCTTTAGGAAGTTATTCGCCACAATTACTCAAACCGATAGGGATTGATATTCCAGTTTATCCAGTCAAGGGCTATTCGATTACTGTGCCGATTGTCAGTCCAGACGCTGCCCCTGTGTCTACGGTGATGGATGAAACCTATAAAGTGGCGATCACTCGTTTAGGTGATCGGGTGCGCGTTGCGGGGACGGCAGAATTAACGGGCTATGATTTAAGCTTGCATGAAGAGCGCCGCCAAACAGTACGCTTTGTTGTCTCTGATCTCTTCCCGCATGCGGCTAATCTGCAAGAAGATAATTTCTGGACAGGTTTGCGGCCGATGACGCCGGATGGTACCCCTGTTCTTGGTCAGACACCGTATGCTAATTTATTCCTGAATACTGGGCATGGCACTTTAGGTTGGACGATGGCCTGTGGTTCAGGACGTTTATTAGCTGATATGATGGCAGGGCAAAAGCCGAGTATTGATTTAGAAGGCTTAAGTATGCAGCGTTATCGCTTTGCAAATCGGGTAAAAACTTCAGCTTAAACTTGAGTGCAATTCATCATTCATGAATAAACAAGAGTTTTACTGTTTTACCAAGGTTTTATTTTTACAAGGGTTTTATGATGACTGATCGAGTAATTATTGCTACTACTGCTGCACCCGCTGCTATAGGTCCTTATTCACAAGCCGTGCGCGCTGGGAATACGGTCTATTGTTCTGGGCAGATTCCGTTGAATCCCGATAGTATGAAAGTGGAAGCAGAAGATTTTGCAGGTCAAGCTGAGCAAGTTTTTAAAAATCTCCAAGCGGTTGCTATCGCCGCCGGTGGCTCATGTAAAAACTTCGTGAAATTAAATATTTATCTGACGGATTTAAGCCATTTTGCCACCGTCAATGAGGTCATGAAACGGTATTTTTCTGAACCCTTCCCTGCCCGTGCAGCAGTAGGAGTAGCCTCTTTACCTTTAGGGGTGATGGTTGAGGTCGAGGGCGTACTGGTGCTTGGCTCTTAATGGCGCGTCCTGCTGTAGCCGTGATTGATTTGAATGCAATCCGGCATAATTATCGCCTTGCTAAATCCTTAGCAGCCCATGCTAAGGCTTTCGCGATTATTAAGGCGAATGCGTATGGACATGGTGCGGTGCGGGTTGCACAGGCGCTTGAAGCTGAGGTGGATGGTTTTGGTGTCGCCTGTATAGAAGAGGCGTTGGAGTTAAGAGACTCAGGGATTAAAGCCCCCATTTTATTGCTAGAAGGGGTTTTTACAGCGAATGAATTAATCTTAGCCAATCACGAATCCTTATCTTTAGTGGTGCATAACTCGCAGCAACTTGAGGATTTGCTAGTTGCTAAACCTAAAAATAAGTTTAAAATCTTTTTAAAAGTTGATACTGGGATGCATCGTCTAGGCTTTGCGCCGACTGAAGTCAAAGCGCTTTGGCCTAGATTGCAAGCCTGCCAGCATCTTGAGTCGATCACTTTAATGACGCATTTCGCCAGAGCGGATGAGTTAAGCAGTGATTATACCCTGCAGCAATTGCAAAGCTTTAAGGCAGCCGTTGCAGGTTTAACCGCGCCTTATTGTTTGGCCAACTCGCCTGCGATTTTAGCGTGGCCAGCCACTCATTATGATTGCGTTAGGCCGGGTTTGATGCTGTATGGCGCTTCACCCTTTACGCAAGCACAAGCAGCAGCTCAGCACTTAAAGCCTGCGATGCGATTAGAGTCTGCGCTGATTGCTATTCGGCAGTTAGCTGCCGGGGAAACCATAGGTTATGGCGGGCGTTTTCGCTGCGAGCAAGCTACCACAGTCGGGGTAGTTGCTTTAGGCTATGCAGATGGTTATCCACGCCATGCCTTAGATGGCACACCAATTGCAGTGAATGGGATAAGGACTCGGTTAATTGGGCGAGTCTCAATGGATATGTTGACCTTAGATTTAACGGGGCTGAATTGCCAAGTCGGGGATCGCGTGCAGTTATGGGGCGATACAGTATTGGCCACTGAAGTGGCCGCTGCCAGCCAAACGATTCCTTACACTTTGTTTACGGGGGTAACCCGCCGAGTACCCTTAACTTATCTGGGCTAAGGGTCAAGTTTAAGCGTCGAGGTGAGTCAGGTTTATTATTCAATATACAGCTGGGAGGACTCATAAACCGTTTCCATTGCTACGAGAGTTCGTGAGTCACGGATGCCGGGTAAGGTATGCAGAATATCCCCTAGCAGGGTGCGATAGGAGGCCATGTTTTTGATGCGTATTTTTAATAAGTAGTCAAAATCACCGGCAACTAGATGGCATTCAAGAATTTGTGGCCATTGCCGAACGGCGTCACGAAATTGTTCGAAAATATCACCGGAAATGTAATTCAGACTAATTTCGACGAATACTAATAAGCTAGCGTCCATTTGGGCGGGGCAAAGTAGGGCAGTATAGCCCTTAATAAAACCTGCTCGCTCTAAACGACGCACACGTTCAAGGCAAGGTGAAGTGCTTAAACCTACTTTTTCAGCGAGATCGACAAAAGAAATTCGGCCATCGTTTTGTAATTCGCGCAGAATTTTTTTGTCAATGCGATCGAGTTTGGTTTTACTATCGGGTGAACTAGACATCGGTAAACGCTCAAAAAAATCTAAGATCATACAATGCGATTTAACTAAAGGGAAAGACAAGTAGTTTCTGGTATGAATGAGTCATTTGTTCAGTATTTTCTTGTCGATTTCATGAGCTTTATTTTTATATGTTTATGTTTGTATTGAAGTTTATTTTTTTTGACTCTTAAAGTATTAGTTGTATTTTTTTGTGTATTAGGATAGGTTTAAGTCATCGACTTTAAGTCAGTACTTAAGGCTCGGTTTAACTAGCGTTGTTGCATAACAACATTTGAGAGAAGAGGAGAATCCATGAAATCTGCAAAAACATTGGCAGTAGCGGGCTTATTGTCTGCCACCTTTGCGATGCCAGCTGCGCATGCCGGTGCTACTTTAGATGCCGTTAAAGCCAAAGGCTTTGTGCAATGCGGTGTGAGTACGCCCTTTCCCGGTTTTGCCAATACCAATGAAAAAGGTGAATGGTCAGGTTTAGATGTTGATGTCTGTCGTGCAGTTGCTGCCGCTGTCTTTGGTGATGCCACTAAAGTTAAATACACCCCTTTAACCGCTAAAGAACGATTCACGGCTTTACAGTCAGGCGAGATTGACATGCTGTCGCGGAACAGTACTTGGACTTTGACTCGCGACTCTGGGATGGGCATGAACTTTGCGGGTGTCAACTATTACGACGGTCAAGGCTTCATGGTTACTAAGAAGCTGGGCGTGGATAGTGCGAAGAAATTAGATGGTGCTTCGGTTTGTATTCAAGCAGGTACCACGACTGAGCTGAATCTGGCTGATTATTTCCGTGCAAACAACATGAAGTATGAGCCGATTACTTTCGAAAAGTCCGATGAAACCGTGAAGGCTTTCGAAGCAGGTCGTTGCGATGTGCTGACTTCAGACCAATCTCAATTGTACTCTTTGCGTATTTTGATGTCTGACCCTGAGTCAGCCGTGGTTTTACCTGAAGTTATTTCTAAAGAGCCTTTAGGCCCAGTTGTGCGGAATGGCGATGATGATTGGTTCAAAATCGTGCGTTGGTCTTTATATGCGATGATTGAGGCTGAGGACTTAGGCTTAGATTCAACCAATATTGATGAAAAGATCAAAGGCGAAAGTCCCGATATTAAGCGTTTTGCGGGGGCCGCCGAAGGTGATGATAAAAATCTGCCTTTAGACAAAAAGTGGTCTTATAACGTGGTTAAGCAAGTCGGTAATTATAGTGAGTCTTTCGAGCGTAATGTTGGCCAAGGCTCACCGTTGAAAATTGCGCGTGGCTTAAATGCTTTATGGAAAAATGGTGGCTTACAATACTCACCACCTTTCCGTTAATTCTAAAGCGTGAACTCTCAGTAGTTAACTAACTACCCCAATGGCGATTCAGAAAGCTTGTTCTCTGAATCGTCTTCACCCCATTTGGCGATTTGATTCAAAGGCTGGGTTATGGCAACTAAGAACGCCCCTCCTGCAATAGAAACAAACTTGGCCCCCGCAAAACCCCCTTTCTGGAATGACCCAGAGAAACGTGCACTACTGTTTCAGATTTTGCTGGTTGTCGGCATTTTTGTATTCTTTGCTTATATATTTAGTAACACTCTCTATAACTTGGAAAAGCGCGGTATTAATACTGGTTTTGGCTTTCTTTCAAGTCCGGCTGGTTTTGGCATTGCCCAAACCTTAATTCCTTATACCGAGGCTGATAGTTTTGCAACCACTTTTGTGGTTGGCTTACTCAATACTTTGCTGGTGGCGGTCTTAGGTATTTTCTTGGCGACCATTCTTGGCTTTACTATTGGGATAGCTCGTTTATCTAAAAACTGGCTGGTCTCCAGAATAGCGATGACTTATATCGAAATCTTTCGGAATATACCTTTATTACTGCAGATTTTGTTTTGGTATCGCGCCATTGTACCAATGTTACCCGGGCCGCGCCAAAGTCAGGCTTTAGGTGATACGGTTTTTTTAAATAATCGGGGCTTATTTCTACCTAAGCCGATTGGCGAACCCGGTTTTGGTTGGACTTTAATTGCTTTCGCTGTTGCGGTGTTGGGTGTCTTCTTGCTCAAGCGTTGGGCGCGTCTTCGTCAAGAGAATACCGGGCAACAATTTCCAGTCTTTTGGACTTCGGTTGGTTTATTAATTGGTTTACCGGGTTTAGTCTTTTTATTGACTGGCTCGCCTTTAACTTGGGAATTACCGGCTTTGAAAGGCTTTAATTTCCAAGGTGGCATTAGCATTATTCCTGAATTAGGTGCCTTGCTTTTAGCCTTAACTATTTATACCGCTGCCTTTATTGCTGAGATTGTCCGTTCGGGTATTCAATCCGTGTATAAAGGGCAAACAGAAGCAGCAGCAGCTTTAGGTTTACGTCCGAACCGTGCCTTACAATTAGTGATTATCCCTCAAGCGATGCGGGTGATTATTCCGCAATTAACCAGCCAATATCTGAATTTAACTAAAAACTCATCCTTGGGTGTGGCGATTGGTTATCCCGATTTAGTTGCAGTGTTTGCGGGAACCGCTTTGAATCAATCCGGACAGGCCGTCGAAATTATCTTTATGACGATGCTGGTTTATCTAGTGATTAGTCTGGTTATTTCAGGCTTGATGAATTGGTATAACCAACGCATGGCTTTGGTGGAGCGTTAATATGGCTATTATTGTTCAATCTCCTTCACCCAGTTTACCTCCACCGGCTAATACCACTGGACTTATGGGCTGGATGCGGCAGAATTTATTTTCTACGGTCGGAAATAGTCTACTCACGGTAGTGCTGTTTGTTGGTATCGTGAGTTTGCTAATTCCGTTGGTGCAATGGGCTTTTATTGATGCTGATTGGGTGGGTACAACTCGGGATGACTGCAAAAGCGGTGGTGCTTGTTGGGTCTTCGTGAATGTGCACTTCCAACAGTTTATGTATGGACTTTATCCTGAAGCTGAGCGTTGGCGTGTTAGTTTAGTGGCGGTCATATTAGTGATCACTTTAGCGGCTTTAATGATTCCGAAAATACCGGGTAAAAAGTATATTGGCATTTTTGCTTTATTCTTTTTCCCGATTGTGGCTTTCTACTTATTAGTGGGTAATCGGTTTGGTTTACCCCATGTAGAAACCAATCTTTGGGGTGGTTTAATGCTGACTTTAGTAATTGCTATTGTCGGTATTGTCGCTGCTTTACCGTTGGGTATTTTGCTAGCCCTAGGGCGGCGCTCCAAAATGCCGATTGTACGCTCAGTCTGTATTGCTTTTATTGAAATATGGCGCGGTGTACCGTTAATCACGGTCTTGTTTATGTCCTCAGTGATGTTGCCTTTATTCCTGCCGGAAGGTATGGATTTTGATAAGTTATTGCGTGCTTTAGTTGGGATTACCTTATTCCAATCAGCGTATATGGCTGAGGTAATTCGAGGTGGTTTACAAGCTATTCCTAAAGGGCAATACGAAGCAGCTTCGGCTTTAGGTTTAAATTACTGGCAAAGTATGTATAAGGTCATTTTGCCACAAGCCTTAAAGATGGTTATTCCGGGTATTGTTAATACGTTTATTTCTTTATTTAAAGATACCTCGTTAGTCTTGATTATCGGCTTATTTGATTTGCTCGCTATTGTACAGGCAGCATTTTCGAACCCTAAATGGTTGGGTTTTGCGGTGGAAGGGTATGTGTTTGCTGCGCTGGTGTTTTGGATATTCTGTTTCAGTATGTCGCGGTATAGCCAACATCTAGAGCATAAATTACGTACCACTCATTAAACCTTCACCGACCCAAGAGGACCAAGTATGGAACAGGAAAAAAATCCAATCGCGATTACATTACGCGAAGTGAATAAGTGGTACGGTGAGTTCCACGTGCTGAAAAACCTTAATCTGGATGTGTCACGGGGTGAGCGCATTGTGATTTGCGGCCCTTCAGGTTCGGGTAAATCAACCATGATTCGTTGCATTAATCGGCTGGAGGAGCACCAAAAAGGGCAAATTATTGTTGATGGGATTGAGTTGAATAATGACATCAAAAACATCGACCAAATTCGCCGTGAAGTCGGGATGGTGTTCCAGCATTTTAATCTCTTTCCGCATTTAACGGTGTTAGAGAATTGCTGTTTAGCACCCATGTGGGTGCGGAAAATTCCGCGTAAAGAGGCCGAAGCAACTGCGATGGAATATTTAGAGCGGGTTAAAATTCCGCATCAAGCTAAAAAATTTCCGGGGCAGTTATCGGGTGGTCAGCAACAACGGGTGGCGATTGCTCGTAGTTTGTGCATGAAACCGCGCATTATGCTGTTTGACGAACCTACTTCGGCACTTGACCCTGAAATGATCAAAGAAGTGCTAGATACCATGATTGAATTAGCAGAAAGTGGTATGACCATGTTATGTGTTACCCATGAAATGGGCTTTGCGAAAACGGTAGCGGATCGTGTGATTTTCATGGATGGGGGTGAAATTATTGAAATGAACCCACCTGATGAGTTCTTTAATCATCCGCAACATGAACGGACTCAGTTGTTCTTGAGTCAAATTCTAGCGCATTAATTTAGCTTGGACTTTTAAGCAAAAACCGCTCATGTAGCGGTTTTTTTATTGGCTGCTGAGGATCGACTGACTGATGGATACTAAACCTAATCGACGACGTAAGTCTGTTAAGCCGCTACTCGATACTAGTGTACCTTCTCCTTGTATTGGTGTTTGTTGGCTAAATAATCAAACGGGCTGGTGTGAAGGTTGCTGGCGGAGTGGTGATGAAATCCGCGATTGGCTGATCATGACTCGTGAACAAAAATTGCAATTACTACAGGTATTAGAACAGCGCCAAACTAAGGTTTAAGCTTGAGTCGATCTGATCCATTCTAAAACTAAGGAGAGATGAATAATGAATCATTTTGATCAAACTCGGCGCGAAGCCTTAATTAAGCTAGCAGCGGGCAGTCTTGCTTTGAGTACCAGCCCGAGTTGGGCACGAATTACACCCAATTGTGTCCTCACTCCTGAGCAAACAGAAGGTCCGTATTTTGTGGATACGCAATTGCAACGTTCAGATATACGCAGTGACCCCCGAACGGGGCGTATGCGTGCGGGTTTACCTTTGCAGTTGCAATTGCAAGTCACAGGTATTCAAGCTGGGCAATGCCGAGCCTTACCAGGAGCCATCGTCGATATTTGGCATTGTGATGCTGCAGGGGTGTATTCAGAGGTGAGTGCTTGGAGCAATGATACCACTGGACAGCAGTTTTTGCGGGGCTATCAAATCACGGATCAACTCGGCAAAGTAAATTTTGTCACCATCTATCCGGGGCGTGCAATTCATATTCATTTTAAGGTTCGCACCGCGAGTCGGGCAGGTAAGGCTGAGTTACTCACTTCGCAATTGTATTTTGATGAAGCGGTCACCCAGCGCGTATATCAGCGGCCTCCTTATGCGCAACGAGCCACGGGCTATCAGAGCAATGAACGTGATGGTATTTACCGCTCTGGTCAGGGGCAACAACTGCTGTTACGTCCCGAACCACAGGGGCAAGGCTATGCGGCGGTGTTTGGGATTGGCCTCATGCTGAGTTAGGGTTTAATTTGCCTGATTCAGGATTGCGATGTTGCCATTGGCCTAAGTCACTGCCACTTAGGCTATAAGCTTTACCAAAGCCTGCGACATAATTGCCTGAATTCGGGGTTAGGCAAAATAAATGAAAATCCGGCAGAGTTTGAAGCAAGGCGATCAATTTGCCAAAGCGTTGGTGAAATAAGTCGAGCACGTTTTGATAATCGCGTGAGTCACGGGCTAAGTTTTCAGCTGTACACTGCAAACTGACGCGCTGACGGGCGAAGAGGTTGTTGGTATGCCCCTCATCTTCAATAAATAATAGGCTACAGCGATGAGTTTGGAGTAAATTCTGAGTATGTACGGCTAACTCACTGATAAAAATGTAATAACGCCCTTCTAGTTCAAGATAGGGAGCATAACTGGCTTCCGGTATATTTTTAGTGCTCGTACTGGCGATTAATACGGTTTTAAAGCGAGCAATCAAGGCACGATAGGCTGACAAGACCTTATTTAAGTCTTCTGAGTCGGGTTTCAAGATAACTGATTTCCTTCTAGGGTTAAGCGTCGGGCTATCCAAGGCATTAATAGGGTAATGGCCACAATCCGTGATAAATGATGAGCCGCAATATAAGCAGGATCATAGTGTAGGGCCAATGCCAAAGCGGCCATCGCTTCAATGCCACCCGGAGAATAAGCGATCCAAACTTGACCAAAGGGCAAGTCTAACGCGGTGGCCATTAAGCCAGCACCCAAGGCGGCAATCAGACTACTGAGGACGATGCTCACTAGAGCCGCCAGCGATAAAGAGCGTAGCTCTAGCCATTGCAGGCCTTTTAAACGAGAACCGACTGTGCAGCCAATAATGACAAAGCCTAAGTTTACCATCGAGCTAGGTAGATTCCCCTCTAGCCAACCACTGAGATGCCCCATCCCACTGAGGATTAAACCTGACAAAACATAGGCGGCGGGTAGTTTTATTTGTTCGAGGGTTTGTGCCAGTGCAAAGGCGGTGAGTAACAGCGCTAAGACCGTTAACCAAGGTAAGCTTATCTGCTGAGTGCTGCTGAGATAAGTACTGCCTTGTAAGCCTAAAGACTGAATAATGATGGGAAAGCTCAACATCACTAAAATTAGTCGCAGGCTTTGCAAGACAACCACCGTACTTAAATCGCCTTTACCTTCACTGGCTAGGGCTACGACGGTCGAGAGTGCCCCCGGTGTGGAGGCCAGTAAGGCTGTATTTTTAGTTTGCTGAAAATACCTACTGAGTAGCCAAGTGCTCAGCGCCATCATGGTCGTCACTGTCAGGGCTAAACCCAATAAACTGAGTGGCCATTGACTGACTTTGGCAAGCATTTCTGGGGTGATGCTACTCCCCATTGAACAGCCCAAAATGGTAAAGCCGATATTACGCATTAAGGTTGGCATGCTTAAAGGCAAGGGAGTGAAAGCTAGCAAGGCAATGAATAAACCACTTCCGAGTAAAGCAGGAACGGGTAGGTGAATCAGCTTACCTAAACCTGCACCGAGATAGCCCAAAGCTAAGGTCAGGAGAATTGTGCCTGCTTGCATAGGGAACGGCTTAGAAGGGGTGATGCTCACTTTATTGGATAACTTGCTGGATTGATGATGCTAAGGCCTAAGGTCGTTGTGGCTCATAGGGGGAACATAATAACGCTTTTTTTAAATACAAGTAACCGCAGTGTCAAGTTCTATAGGTGTCGCTCAGTTGATGCAAACCTCAGATTCATTTCCCAAGCTTAATTTTTCCTCCTAAAATAAATCTATTATTCCAGTTGGCAAGTACTAAGTCACTGACGTATATTCAATTAATCTGCTGGTCATAAACTATTGCTAGCATGCTGCTTCCACACAAAGTCATATCACTCTGGGAGAGACTAACTATGTCAAGATCAAGTTTAGGTGCATCTGCACTCGCAACCCTTATTGCCACGGTGGTTTGTGCAAATACTGCATCAGCTGAGGATTTAGCAGCGATTGAAGCAGCCGCTAAAACAGAAGGCATGTTAACGACCATCGCCTTGCCGCATGATTGGTGTGGCTATGGTGGCGTGATTGAAAGCTTCAAGAAAAAATACCCCGACATCAAAGTCAATGAGCTTAATCCTGATGCAGGCTCTGCGGATGAACTCGAAGCGATTCGTGCGAATAAGGACAATAAAGGTCCACAAGCACCGGATGTGATTGATGTCGGTTTCTCTTTTGGCCCTGCTGCCAAGAAAGAGGGCTTATTGCAGCCGTATAAAGTTTCTACTTGGGATTCGATTCCTGAGAATGTCAAAGATCCTGAGGGGTATTTCTACGGCGACTATTACGGGGTTTTATCCTTTGTCATCAATAAAGATTTAGTAAAAACAGCGCCTGAAGATTGGGCAGATTTGCTCAAACCTGAGTATGCCAATAGTGTAGCTTTAGCCGGTGACCCGCGTGCCTCTAATCAAGCGATCTTAGGTGTGTATGCAGCGGGTCTCTCAGCGGGTGCAACAGGCGCAGAAGCCATCGGCCAAGCAGGCTTAGATTATTTCGCAAAAATGAATAAAGCAGGTAATTTTGTGCCAACTATTGGTAAAGCAGGCACGATTGCTCAAGGTGCAACGCCGATTGTGATTATGTGGGATTATAACGGTTTGTCGGCCCGTGAAACCTTAAAGGGCAATCCACCCGTTGATGTGGTTGTGCCTAAAACAGGAGTGGTAGCGGGTGTATATGTGCAAGGTATTAGTGCACACGCGCCGCATCCGAATGCCGCAAAATTGTGGATGGAGCATTTGTATTCGGATGAGGGGCAATTAGGTTGGTTGAATGGTTATTGCCATCCGATTCGCTTTAATAGTCTGGCTGCTGAGAATAAGATCCCAAAAGACTTATTAGATGCCTTGCCACCTGCAGCCGCGTATGAAAAAGCAAGCTTCCCCACCGTTGAAGATCAAGATGCTTCTAAAGCAGTAGTCACCGCGAAATGGGATGCCGTGGTTGGTGCCAACGTAAAATAAATCTTAGATTTGAGTGTTGCAGCCTCTTGTGTTAGAGAGGCTGTCGGTGTTGTTGGTTTGTTGCACGTCAACCTTCACTTGAGTCTTAGCCCATGTCTGCTATCGCTGAGCCTACCGGAGTTGCCAAGACTCCGACTTCAAACCCTAGCAAATCCCGCCGTTCAATGGCTTGGTTAGGGATCTTACCGTTTCTAATTTTCGCGCTCTTATTTTTGATTTTACCCACTTTAAATATTGTGGTGGGGGCTTTTCAGAATCCAGCGGGTGAGTTTACCTTTGAGAATATCCAAAAACTCTTGCAGCCCTCGATTCTTGCATCCTACTGGATCAGCATCAAAATCAGTGTGGCTTCGGCTTTTTTAGGTTGTCTGATTGGTTTTGCGATAGCAGCGGCTATTGTCTTGGGTGGTTTGCCAGCGTGGGTGCGTTCACCCATTATGACCTTCTCAGGGGTGGCCTCGAATTTTGCGGGTGTCCCTCTAGCCTTTGCTTTCTTAGCGACTTTAGGCCGCTTGGGGTTAGTCACCGTGCTGTTGCGGGAAGGGTTCGGGATTAATATTTATGCTTATGGCTTTAATATCTTGAGCTTTTGGGGACTGACATTGACCTATTTATTTTTTCAGATTCCCTTAATGATTTTGATTATTACCCCTGCTTTAGATGGTCTTAAGCGAGAATGGCGGGAAGCTGCTGCGATCTTGGGCGCGAATGGCTTTCAATATTGGAGTATGGTGGCTTTGCCGATTTTGTGGCCTGCACTCTTAGGTACTTTTGCGCTCTTGTTTGCCAATGCCTTTGGTGCGGTGGCAACAGCCTATGCACTCACTGGAAGCTCACTGTCGATTGTGCCGATTGTCTTGTTTGCACAAATTCGTGGGGATGTCTTACAAGATCCACATCTGGGTTATGCCTTAGCCTTTGGCATGATTGTGGTGACAATTATTGCCAATACGCTTTATCTGTGGATGCGGGCGCGCAGTGAAAGGTGGGTGAAATCATGAGCTTTTGGCGTTCGAAGCGCTTTTGGTCTTGGGTAGCACTCAGTTTTGGGGTGCTGTATTTTGCCCTGCCCTTAATTGGTACTTTTGAATTTTCGCTACGCATGAAGCGGGGGGAATATAGTTTTGAGGCGTATCGAGTGATTTTGGGTGATCCACGCTTCCAAGCGACTTTTCTCTATTCCGTACTGATGGCCTTATTAACGATTGTGGTCGGGGTACTTTTAGTAGTGCCGACAGCCTATTGGGTGCGATTGAAGCTACCGCGTTGGCGACCTGTGGTGGAATTCATCACGCTTTTGCCGCTGATTATCCCTGCGATTGTGATCGTGTTTGGCTATATCCGTCTGTATAACACCTCATCAGTCCTACCTTTGACTGGCTCGGCCTTCGGTACAGATATTTTAATGGTCTGTGGTTATACGGTGCTGGCTTTGCCGTATATGTATCGGGCGGTGGATACGGGGTTACGTACTTTGGACGTTAGTACCTTAACCGAAGCAGCCGAAAGCTTAGGGGCTGGCAAAATCACCATTTTAGCCAAAATCATTTTGCCGAATGTACTCGTGGCAATCTTGTCGGGTGCTTTCCTAACTTTTGCGATTGTGATTGGTGAATTTGTATTTGCAGCCCTCTTGAATCGCCCCGCCTTTGGTCCTTTCATGCAGTTGATTGGTGCGAATCGAGCCTATGAGCCAGCGGCTTTAGCGGTGATTGCCTTTAGCATTACTTGGCTGTGTATGGGCTTGATGCAATTAGTCACCCGCTTACAAAAACACACCCAAGTCAAACCCTTTAGATAAGAGCAGTGCTTATGGCCTTCCTTGAAATTAGCAATTTGCAAAAAGACTACGCAGGCAATCGGGTGGTTGAAAACTTCAATCTAGCCGTAGAGCAGGGGGAGTTTGTTTCGTTTTTAGGCCCCAGCGGCTGCGGTAAAACCACAGTATTGCGGATGGTCGCTGGTTTTGAAACCCCCAGTGCAGGTCTGATTCGCATTGATGGTAAGGATGTGGTCAATCTCAAGCCGAATCAGCGCAATATTGGTATGGTCTTTCAGGCCTATGCCTTGTTTCCGAATATGACGGTGGCGCAAAACCTAGCCTTTGGCTTGAAAGTGGCGGGCAAGTCGAAAGCCGAGATTGAGGCTACGGTGAAAGAAATGTTGGCTCTGATCAAGCTAGAAGCATTAGGCCAGCGTTATCCTTTTCAACTCTCAGGGGGGCAACAACAGCGGGTGGCTTTGGCGCGGGCTTTGGCCGTGAAGCCTAAATTATTATTACTCGATGAACCCTTATCGGCCTTAGATGCTAAAATTCGCGTGTCTTTACGTGAAGAAATTCGTGCGATTCAACGCAAACTCCAAATCACTACGATTTTTGTGACGCATGATCAAGAGGAAGCTTTATCCATGTCCGATCGGATTGTGGTGATGCATCAAGGTAAAGCCGATCAACTGGGTACACCGTTTGAAATTTATAACCAGCCAAAAACCCGTTTTGTAGCTTCTTTCGTCGGTACGATTAATGTGTTGGAAGGTAAAGTATTGGACGCACCAGCCGGGCGGTTTAGTTTGTATGGAGCTGAACTGAATCTAGGCAGGAGTTTAGGTGAGGTCAAGACTGGGGATATTGTAGCTTTGGCGCTGCGCCCCGAGGCGGCGAGTTTGGGTACAACGGTGGGTAAACCAGCACAGCTGACTGGAATCGTGCAGGATGTGAATTTTCTCGGCTCAGTGATTCGCGTGCGGGTGAAAGTCGGGGAAACTAGCTTGTCTTTAGATAGCTTTAATCAAGCTGCGGTAGCGCCACCTAAGGCAGGGGATACAGTGATGGTTAGCTTTGCGCCGGAGGAATTATTGGTGCTTGCCGATTAAGCCGCACAATCGGCGAGGCCGGAGTCGGCCCCTACCTTAGCAATTAATTTGCGTAATTGACGCTTATCAGCTTGGCGTTCTGCTGAACGGGTCTTTTGATGCGCACCGCCTTTGCTGAGAATAGGCGCACGCGCTATCGGATTGGTACGGCTGGGTGGTTTAAGCCGCTGCTTTTTCTTCGACATAGATCAACTCCTGAGTAGGTAATTTATACCAACGCGCTCCGGCTGCCTGTGCTCGTTGTGCTTTGGCAGTTTGCCGCAAGTCTTGCAAGAATTGCGGGACTTCGTTGGTCAGTTTAAAAGCAAACTTCTGGGGTAATTCACTATACAAGGAGCGCGGTGGCTGATTGTTGCGAATCCCTTTCATAAGATTGCCGGTTTCAAAGCTATTGTAAAAAATCTCACGAATCCCCAAATCATGGCGAATTAAGCGGATCGCTGCAGCTAAGGCCGCTTCATCCCAGATTTGTGCATAAGGCTTGAGTACTTGCTCACGGTACTCAGGCAATTGAGGGTAGTATTGTTGGCGCCATTCGCTTTTGACTTGACGCACCCAATCGGATTGAATTTCTTCAATTAAGGCTTGATTAGCCGCAAAATCTAAATCAATCCGCACCCAAGCTAAGGTTTCATGCCGCCCATTTTTCACCACTGGATGCGCCCAGCTAGAAAACTCTGCAGGGCTGACCTCTTTCAGCCAACGGCTATATTGCTGCTGATGGTCATTGGCAAAGTTCAGTTGGAGCACCAAATGATAACCTGTACGACTCAGTTGTTTATACTGACGTTCGCTATTGCGTTCAGTTCCCCAACTAGCCAAAGTAAGCACAAAGTTTAAAGCAGACTGCTGAGCGGCAACCCAATCCAAGTGGATAGGCTTAAGCCACCCCTTGCCTGCCATCGCTAAAGCTTGTTTGACCAAAGTCTTGTGCAACAGTTGGGCATAAGGCGATTGGCGTAACTCAGCAATGCTCATCCCCGTACCGATATAATCGCGGATTAGCGCTAAGGCATAGGTATCGCGCTGATAACGGAACAGAGTACGCTCGCCTTGTAAGCAGGCCAAAATTTCTTCAAGTTGTACGAAATCCATCCTAAAATCCTCAATCCTCGTCACCATCAGCCTCAGCTGATAGCGATCTGTCAGGTTTTAAATCCCACGGCTAATAATAGCCCGCTCATTAAGAGCCAATGACAAGGGGCTATAGATTCCCCATACGAGGCAAGTTTTTGTGTTTTCATGTTCAAGCTCCTACAGGCTGTGCCTTAACCTTTAATGCACACCACTTGTTTTAAGGTATGGACGACTTCAACCAAATCAGTTTGGTTTTGCATCACCCCATCAATATCTTTATAAGCGCTCGGGATTTCATCCACGACACCTTTATCTTTACGGCATTCAATACCGCTGGTTTGTTCGGCTAAATCACGGGTATTAAAACGCCGCTTAGCCTCCGTTCGACTCATGCGCCGCCCTGCACCGTGCGAGCAGGAGCAGAAGGATTGTGCATTGCCTAAACCGCGCACGATATAAGATTTAGCACCCATGCTCCCCGGAATAATCCCCAACTCACCTTCACGCGCACTGATTGCCCCTTTACGAGTGAGATACACGGCCTCGCCAAAATGCGTTTCTTGTTGCACATAATTGTGATGGCAATTGATGGCTTCACGGGTGGGCGTGAATGGTTTCAATTGAGTTTGTAAAGCGGTTAAGACTAAGCGCATCATTTCACGCCGATTGACCGTTGCATACTCTTGCGCCCAACTCACCGCTTGCACATAGTCCTCGAAGTGCTGCGTGCCTTCAGTGAAATAAGCGAGGTCTTGATCTGGCAATTGGCCTAAAGCTTTGCCGACATCTTTTTTCGCTTTCTCAATGAAATAGCGCCCAATGACATTACCAATCCCACGGCTACCTGAGTGCAGCATCACCCATACTTCATCCGCTTCATCCAAGCAGAGTTCGATAAAGTGATTGCCACCCCCCAAAGTACCGAGCTGCTTACCCCAAGTGCGTGCAAAATTACGCTGCATTTTGATCAGACCGGGGTGCTTAGCGGTAATAACATCCAGATGCTTACCAATATTGTTTAAAGTCGCGCCTTGTACCGTCGCACTGGCATGTTCTTCAAATCCGACAGGTACACGCTTTTCAATCGCACTGCGCACAGCCTGTAGATTATCGGGTAAATCACTGGCCTTTAATGACAAGCGAATCGCATTCATACCACAGCCAATATCTACCCCCACGGCGGCGGGAATAATTGCGCCCTTACTCGGAATCACCGAGCCTACCGTTGCGCCAATCCCATGATGCACATCCGGCATCGCGGCAATATGCGAGTGAATAAACGGCAATTGCGCCATCTTGCCGAGCTGGTTGATTGAAATTTGGTCAATATCTTCAGTAAAAACTTTGACCGGAACCTTGCCCTGATTAAGCATTAATTTAATCGGCATATCTATCCTTTAATTTTTATTTATTCCGGGCATAAAAAAACCCAGAGACTTGCGTCATCCGGGTTTTGAATACATGCCAACACTTAAACTGTCGCATTTTGCCGGATAACCGCTGAAGCAGTCTCCCGGCAAAATGCGGGAGACTATAGATTTATTGAAGGTCTATCAGTGTGTTGAACGCGCATGTATTGAGTCTCCATCAATCAGTTAATAAGGCTTATTAGCGTAGTTGGCAAAAGGGTTCTGTGTCAAGAGCCTTCTTTAAGGATGGCATACTAGCCCGACACAGAAAAGCCTTCTGCAGGGCCGGTTTTCTCAATATCTTGCTGTTTGGGGACAGCGCGAATATTCAGCTGATGAATTTGCCCAGCTTTCAGTTCCAACTGCCATTGGCTTTGCTCCAAACGATAATGTTTAGGGAGGGCTTGCTGGTCATTAATCACTAATTGCCAAGTTCCGGGGGCGAGGCCGATGAGGTTAAAGCGACCTTCCGCATCCGTTTCGCGGAACAATGGCTTAGCGGTTGTTGCTAAAGTTCCCATCGGGCGCAGTTCCAAGGGTAAGTGCGGGACTGCGGCTCCAGCTTGCCCGTGTGCACTGAGGGCGCTGTGACTCCAGCTCAAGACTTGCCCACTTAAGCCCGCTGCTGGATACAACAAGAGTTGTAAATTACGCTGATCACCGGCTTGCAAACGGATAGTTTTTCCTAGGCTTTCCTCGCCGAAACTGTAGCTACGCCCTTGTAAGCGACTCGGATCAAGCTGTAGACGGTAGTCTTTTGCCAGTACATTAGGGTAGCAGAATTTGCCTTGGGCATCGGTCACAGCACTGTGGTTTTCTAGGTTCAGTACTATCCCCGAGAGTGGCAGACGGCTACCTGCATCAAGCAGTTGCCCACACAAGGTGGCGATGTCCTTACGTTGGCGCAAGGGCAAATCCAGCGGCAGGGTGTAATCGACTTGGATGCTGGTATCCTTAAGCGGTTTGTTACCAGTATTTGCAGTTTGGCGATGACTGAAGCCGATAGCGAGCTTTCGCTGTTTTTTAAGGAGTTTGCGGTAGCTTAGATTGGCGGTGGTACTGGGGGTGTCTTCAGCCTCTGCAATTTGCAGATAACCGGATAATTCTTGGTTATTGGGTAAGCGGTAGTCAGTACGTACTCCTAAGGCTTGCCGTGAGCTGCTGCTATCTAAGCCTGCATCACGGCTATAATCGAGGGCCATGTCCCAACGCTCGGCTGGTTTCCAGCCTAAAGCGATTTGTTGGCGGTTGCCCACATGGGTGGCTGCGTCGTGTCGTTGACGCTTGCCCACTTCTAATTGAGCGCTCAGGTTTAAGGTGTCAAATCGGGTTTGGTAGTTGAGGCTGGCCGCCGTTAGGGTTTGATCGGTCGTTGGGGTGGCACGTTGGTCACGCTCATCGCGGTAGCGTAGCCCGAGGCCGATTTGGGTCGTTGCCTTTTCGCCGACTGCCCGCTCGGCACGCAGGCGATATTCGTAGTCATTACGGATTTCTCGACTGTTATCGGCGCTTAGATTATTGCGTATCCGGCGCGCCTGGGCGCTGAGCCGGGTTTTATCATCGGTTTGCCATTGCCCGCCTATATTCAATTGCTCGGTGTCAGCATAAGCGCCCTCAAAATCGGTATCCCCACGCAGGTAGTTCAGGTGGCTGGAGAGTTTGCCGTAGCGGGCAGTCGTATCGAGGGCGAGAGCTTGGCGCTCACCATCATGCGCTAAGGCAGCGGTCAGATCAGCTTGTTCACCGCCCCAACGCGCTTCAAGGCTGGCAAGGTTTTTGAGTTGTTTGCCAGTGTCTGCTTGATCTTGTTCGTGGTGCAGGAGTGCACCGCTAACCTCTAGATCTTCACTGAGTTGGTAATGACCGATAATAGCGCTGGCTCGTACCGATTCCTCGGCCTCCTGATCACTCTGGCCATGAAAGGCGCGTACTGAGCCGGATGCTGCTTGACCTGTAGCGGTCTGTGGTTGGTAACGGGCTTCTATTCCGGTTCCAGAGAGGCTATTTCCGGTGAGTCGATGGGTATGGAAGCTTTGGTCACCGGCTTTGACTTGCCAATCATCATTCTCATAGCGTAATTGATACTGTGCATCATCGGCTGCAAAGGGCTGGTCGAAGGCTCGGCCAGTCCGTAAGTGCAGATCAACTCGATGTTCCCCTAAGGGATCGAGTGCTCCTCGCAAGCGGTAATCGACTGTGGCTGCTTGTTGAGTTGTTTCTTGAGTCTCAGCCGCTTGCTGAGTAACTCGGTAGCCTACCCCTAGCTCACCATAGAGTCGGTGGTGGGTGCCGACACCTTCCGGTGTGGCGGGGATGACAGGGATATTCAGGGCTTCTTCTAATGGCTCTCCCGCTCCGTAAATCATCAAGGTCAGGCGGTGTACATCGGTATCGGGTTGTGCAACCACTTTGCCTGTGAGGGTGAGGGTTTGACTGGCTCCGGGGGCTAGCTGGAGTTTGGCAGGGTGAATACCAAGGGCATAACCATCTGCATCATGCAAGCCGATACGGTAGGCTTGAGGGAGATTACCCGTATTAGTCAGTAAAAACTGGGCTTGATAGGACTCACCTGCTAAGAGATTGGCTGGCACACTCAAACGGCTGAGTTGGATACCGGGTAGGGCGGGTACAGCGACCTGCACAGTTTCTTGGCTATGTAAACTGCTATCATCACTGGCCTGTAGTTGGTAAGTGAGCGTAAATTGCCCAGCCGTACTGTGGTTGGGAACCAAAACGTGCAGCAGGCGTACTTCACGTTGCCCTGCCGCCAAGTTAAAAGGTGCAGGCGTAGTTAACAGTTTCCAGCCATCGGGTAGTTGCAGGTACTCCTGAAATGCTCTATCGGTAGTATCACGATTTTCGATCTCCATTCGTAGGGTGACGATGCCGCGTTTGTCGGCATCCAATTGGCGTTCTAAGGCCAATACTTGTAGCCGTGTATCAGCCGTGCTGCTAGCAGGCCATGCAAGCAGCATGCTGAGCAGCAAAAGAGGGATGGCCTGTTTTGGCATAGCAGCCTCACTGGATATTCAAGTTCATGTCTACGCCGTAGGTGCGTCCACTATTGCTGTCCTCTGCAACCAGTAAAGCTTTGTAGTGGCCTGCAGGTAAGTTGTGCAAGGCGATTTCAAAGGTTTTGCTAGCGCCGGGATAAAGGCCGCGTTTATTACCTTGCCAACTACCCATGCTTTGTCCGCGTGAGTCAAACACCTCTAGCGCAACGGTGGGGCGGCTGTGGAAGAGACCTTGGTTAGCAAGCTTGAGGGCTAACTGTTTGCTGCCATCTTTGGCCTGACGGATCAAGGGCTTACCAAATACGATTTTGCCTGTACCTTGTCCCAAATGGGTTAATACACTGACGGTATAACGGATCTTTTGCTTGATCCCAAACCGGACTTGGCCAGCAGGTGCTGGGCGGGTTTTCGTTTCAGCTTGTACGGGTTCGACACTGATACCGCTCCAGTAAGTTCCTTCCCCCAAGCCTGAGGGTACGGATGGTATACCGAATCTGTTGCGTCAATCCCGGTTCTAGCCATACCCGATCTTGGGCCAATTGTATCCAGTCGCGGTTAGAGCGCGGATGGGGGCGGGTATCACCCTCGGGCGCGCTGTCTTCTTGGGTTAAAATAACCTCAATGGCTTCAGTACCATTATTTTGTAATTCTAAGCGCCCGCTCAATTGTTGCCCAGCTTGGGTGCTGTATTCGTGGCTCAGTTCGCCATTCAGCAATAAGGCTGCGTCGGCCTGCAAGCTGAGCAGGCTAGTAAATAGAGCAAAGAGCAAGAGTAAGTTAACTTGGATTTTTTTCATTATTTTGCTTAGCTTTATAAGGTTTCTACGGTGTAATCGACTTGCCACTGACGAGTCCCGTGTCCATCACCCACATCCACGGCATCAATTTGGAATTGCAGGCCAATATCAGTGACATCGCTATTGCCACAAAACAAAGTGGTGGGTAGGGCGCTGAGCGTGATATAGCTTTCGCCCCCGTAGACAGTGCCACCGGTGCCATTGCTAGTGCGGCGTACCCGTAAGGTGAGTCCAGCAACGCTGGTACTGAGTTGAGCCTGAAGTTTCCATGCGGGGTCAGTTGCTCCACACTCACTATTGCTGACGGCAGGGGTAGTCGGTGCACTGCCGATGGCGGCTGCGGCTACTTGGCTAAGGCTTTCAACGCTGCTAGGGAAATAATCCCCGGCACTGTCTAAAGTTCCCAAAGCGGTGCTTGGAATATTGGCATCACTGACCGTGAGGGTGATGGCACCTGCGGACAGGCTCAACCCATATAATAGTAGTCCGGGAATCAATACACGCATATCACACCTGACCCTAGTCAGTTAGATTAATCTAGGTTAATTATTTTAAATAGTTTATTTAAAATTAATTATTCTAAGTAAATTGTTTTAAGTCAGTTATTTTAATTATTGAGGTGATTTTTTAAAGTTGATCTTTTTACAGACAAGGGATTATTTTATTTAAAATAATCCCCTGATTAATTCAGTCAACTATTAACTGTCATCACTTAAAGTATAAGTGAGCGTGATATTTTCTGCTGTTGTACCATCCGCGCCTGTATAAGAGGGGACGATGCTGGCACTTTCTGGGCCGAAGGTATAACTAATAGCGGTATCTTTAGCCGCAATATTGCCGACTGCGGTGACTAAATCTTTAGAGGCCACATCGCTAGAAGTAAAACTGATGGTATTAGCTGTTGCCCCAGACACAGCAGTAGGGGCGAGTGTCAGCTTCCAGCCAGCACCTAAGGTATCAGCAGCTACCGTGATTTTGCGGGTAGTAGAGCCACCTGAAGCCACGTTAGAGGTAACATCATAGAAGCCACCAGTTGTCGCATTGGCAAAGTTATCGCCGGCTGCGGTAGGCGCTGTTAAAGTAAAACTTAAGGCATCCGCCTCGTCAGCTGAGGTAGATGTACCAGAAGCCGCTTTAATGTCTAGTAGTTTAATGGAGGGAACTGTCACGGAAACAGTTTGTGTATCACCCGCTGTATCTGCGAATGCTAAATTACTAGCTAACTCTGTACACGACAAAACATTTAACCCATTGATTTAGTGAGTTGACTACCTATAAAGATGAAAGTCCATCGCCCCTATGTTTTACTCTCTAGT
>NZ_FUYB01000045.1 GCF_900167255.1 Thiothrix eikelboomii | reverse complement strand
AACTAGAGAGTAAAACATAGGGGCGATGGACTTTCATCTTTATAGGTAGTCAACTCACTAAATCAATGGGTTAAATGTTTTGTCGTGTACAGAGCCGGCTGAATACAAAGTGCCAGTAATCTTGCTTGAGTCAGTTCTATCCTTGTAAAACTCACTCAACTCCTCTAAGGTTCCTTTGAGACTGATAACCTGATCAGCAGCACCTAAAGCCGTCGTAGGTATGAGCTTATTATTAAGGGTACTTAAGTCAACACTGCTATACACCAACCGTTCCTGCCCACCCAAATTCACCTTAATTTGGTAAAAAACGAAGGGAACCACTCCTAGATCCCCTGAATTAATTTTCTTTATTTTGCCCTCAGAATCTGGAAGGCTATTCAACTTACCCAAGATTTCATCCTGAACTATTTTGTCCACTAGTCTAATCGGGAACTTAATCTCATGGATTTGTGCTGTTTGTGGGCTGCTTGCAGACAATTTATCCAACTGCTCTTTATAGCTTTTCCAATTCGGCAACAGATAAGGCACTGTAAAAAACTTATTGTTCTTCGAGTTCGTATAAACAACCACTTGACTCGCTAAGCTCTCTAGCTGAAGTGTGGTATAGATATTATCTATGTCGAATGATAGATCAGACATTACTTTATCAGCGGTAGAAGCTGGATTATCCGCTGCACTTACACTAGTCCCTGTGCAGGCAAGAATAAGGGCTAAGGCTAATTGGTTTAGTTTGTTGTGAAACATAACAGTACTTCTCCCTCTGAAATTAACAATAATCACTCACACTGTTGAGACTGTAAACTGAACTCTAGATAAATGACCAAAAATTAATATTTACAAACAATATCTAGCTAGATGTTTTCATGGGTTATTTCACTCAATGCATCATCAGTGTGGGTTGACTTTGATTAATACGCCCATCGGTATCTTTAGTCAACTCCTTAAATGCTTTTAACCAACTAACAGTTCGCTTACAATTCCCTATATACAAGGCCTGAAACTTCTCATAAGAATCTATTTCTTGCATGTTTTTTAAAGTCGCTTTTAATTCTTTAACTTCATTTTCAAGCTTATTTTTTTCATCGCTACTTTTATCAAGATCATAAATCGCTTTAGCTATATTAAACACGGAGAAAGAGCGTGATACTGCTTTCATTAAATCACCTGTTGCCCCACTCAGTCCTATAAAATAAATATAATCCCCTACACGATTTATTAATAAATCACCCAACGCTTTATTATCATTATTAATGATGAGTTGGGTAATACTTAAAGACAGGCTTCCAACAAATACGACAGCGCCAATCGGAGCAGCCAAAGCAATAGCACCCGCTACCCCCAACAATGCACCCAGCTCCACGCCCACGCCTACTGCCGTTAAACTAGCACCAATATAAGAAAGCGCTAAACTAAGCTCAGCACGTTCTAGTTTTCTTTCAACCTTTTTTAAGGACTCAATAGCTTTCTTGGTATTCGCTTGGAAATCACGATGGGCTTCAGCAATAGCAGCAACACTTGAGACTCGACTTTGCTTTTCTAGGGTTTGGCAGGTACTTTCCAGCTTCTCTATCAACCGCTCCAAATCACGGGTATTTAACACATGTTGAACGGGGTACTCGCTACCAATTGCCATGTAGGAGTTATTTGCAAAACTTAATTGCGGATAGCAGGCCAAGAAAACGGATAGGCTTAGGAAGGTTCTGCGGTTCATCTGAAATAACTCCTTTGCAAGGGCTAATAAATGGAATAGCGGAAATACCTTCGTTTGCTTATAGCCTAAATATACCGTCGGCAATTGAGAATTCGGTTTTCATATTTTGGCAACCCTAAAATTATCGGTCATCAATGTGCTTAATTCTTGGTGATGCTTGCCAATATCCCGAAAGAAACCCAACGTGGCATTTTTAAATTTCACGAAGGTATCGTAGTAAGTGCCATAGATCACCTTGCGTTTAAAAAATCCCCACAAGCGTTCGATCAGGTTGAGGTTCGGGGAGTAAGGCGGCAAAAAATGTATCTGAATACGGCATCCTTCTGTTGCTAGATGGGCTTTCACTAATGCTGAACGGTAGTAGCGTGCATTATCCGCAATGATGTGGATTTTCCCCACGGGTTGCGCGGCTTCGAGGTCTTCCAATAAGCGAATGGCAGCTTGAGCATTAATGGTTTCTTCGGTACGAATGAGCGGACGTAATGTCTTGAAAGAAAACACGCCATTGATATTGAGACGTTCCAGTCCAGTGTTGGAGTGCAGGTTGAAATCTTGACCTTTAAGTATCCAGCCATAGCCTGCTTGGGTGTTGTGTTGGGGGTGCGTCGCATCCATAAAATACACGTCATCCTGCTCACCGAGGTTGGCTTTCAGCATTTCCCAATGCGCGATGAATTGCGTTTGGGCGACGGCATCCGCTTTACCCAGCACGACTTTGGGTTTCTTGTGGGAAAACCCCAACCGCCTTAGCAGGGCGGATACACTACGCGGCGCATGGTTCACTTGAAACTGTTGCCGGATGTACTGACCGACCGCTTTGCAAGTGCTATGCAGGGTTTTCGTCACATGCTGCTTGAGTGTCATTTGTTGGCCTACGTTCAGGTATGGCTTGCTGCCTCCCACTTGCCAGTGCAGGAGTCGCTTTTGTCCACCCGCTTGATAAAGGTGAAACCAGTTACGGATCGTATCTTCATCCACTAATAGTGCTTCCGATACCTTTTGAGCTGTCCAACCGCTGCCCAGCAAGTAAACTGCTTTGAGGCGGTCTGCCAGACGTTTTTTCTTTTCTTTGCGGTGAGCTTCACGAAGTGTTGCTAATTCTGCAACAGAAAGCGTGTAATCCAACATCGGCTGCATCCTTGAGCGTTAGCGTATCGGCGGATAGTGTAACTTTACCGAATTCTCATTTACCACTGGTATACTGACCTTTTTCAGCATTTTTTTAATGATTAATTCTATTAAAACTAAGCACCAGCACTATAACGCCGATCATGCTAAACTAGCTTGAATCCTCACCGACTCGCGAATCTTTGTTATGTCTACGTCCCCTTGCAAAAAGCTCCCACTTGGCATCCAAACCTTCGCCAAAATTCGCCAAGGCGATTACTACTATGTCGATAAAACGGCAATTGCTTTAGATTTGATCAAGCAGGGCACTCACTACTTCCTTTCCCGCCCCCGCCGCTTCGGGAAAAGCCTGTTCTTAGATACCCTCAAAGAACTGTTTGAAGGTCATGAAGCCCTCTTTCAAGGCTTAGCGGTGCATCCGCACTGGGATTGGTCGGTCAAGTATCCGGTATTGCGCTTTAGCTTTGGCAGCGGCAAATTCACGGACATCCAAGGCCTCACCCATGCCTTAGATACCCA
>NZ_FUYB01000015.1 GCF_900167255.1 Thiothrix eikelboomii | reverse complement strand
GTCTTAATCCCTTCTCAAACAGGGAAACATTCAAACGACGATTTTGAAACCACGTTCGAGGACATCATGTCTTAATCCCTTCTCAAACAGGGAAACATTCAAACGTGCGTTTTGTCTATAACAACATCCTGCGTTGTCTTAATCCCTTCTCAAACAGGGAAACATTCAAACAGCGGTTTATATCGCTCTCTGCTGAGTCCATCGTCTTAATCCCTTCTCAAACAGGGAAACATTCAAACCGCTCGTGTCTGGCGAGCCTTTAAAATCAACAACTTACAGAGGCCCTTAGCAGGAAATGCACTGTATAAAAAGTTTGCATGAGAAAAATTTAAGCAATGCATAAAAATTCTACAAAAATCATCCCTAAATTGTTAAAGAACTCACCACACATCTCGCAGTGTAGTGCGTGCAAAAAAATCGGTCAAGCGAGATCTTCCAACTGATATTGACCCTGCCCCATCACTACACCTTTCCCCACATGCACCCATTGCCCCCACCACAACCAAGGCCAAAACACTTGCCACTCAGCCCCCGTCAAACTAAATTGCCCCAGCAAACCATCCATCCCAATCAAACACTGCTGCCGACTTGAATACCGCGTCCACTCAAACCGCTTAAACTCAGCCGCCTCAGCCACTAAAGCCTGTGCTTGCGTGCGTAAAGCCTTAAAATCCACCGTTAACCGTTCCTGCCCATGATAAGCACTCAACAAAGATAACCGTCGCACCAAGCCCATCATAAAACTCGTCAAATCAAACACCGACTCATGCATAAAACGCCCGTCATGCTGCGCCCGAAAAGCTGTTTTAAACCGTAAACGCACGGCTTCTGGAGCAGCAGGCAGCACAACCTGAGCACCCAACGGCGGCTGCAAGCGACCCTCTACCTTCAGATACGCGGGGACCCAATCGTCTGCCCCTAACTTTTTTTCAAACCAAATGGCCACTAAATCAAAACGCCCCTGCTTAGCCCCCACACCTTGCTGCCCCATCTGCTGAATACTATGAATCAGATAAGGCAAATGCTCCAAAGCCCGCCCAAACAAAGTTAACTGAATCCGCAAGGTCTCTCCTGCCTGATAAGTTTGCCCCGAAGTAGACAAGGGATGGAGTAAATAAGGGCGCGGTGCAGCATTCCCCTTACTCAATAAAGGCTCTGCTCCGGCAGGCGTTTCAAATACGAGGCTATACACACAATTACGCTGCAACAAACAGCCCCCGCACTCAGGTTGGCGGGTCACACACACGGCTCGTCGCAAAGCCTTCCCAAACGCCCCACGCCAAGTCGAACCGGCATAAGCAGGAAAGCTCAAGGGGGTTCGAGCCGCCAACTCAAACTGATACCGAGCAATGGGCAAATCTAAAGCTACTGTCATCACCGTCACACCTCTAGCCTAAAAAACACCGCACCCGCTTACAGCAGGCACACCATCTTCAGGGTTCTAGACTAACTAGGTCAATAGATCACAAGCTTGTTGATTAAGCAGACAACGGCCGAAGAATACTCTATAATGTATGCATTATACATTATAATACCTTGGAGCATAAATTGATGCATCGCACCCAAATTTATTTAGATGACCAACTCCACCAGACTTTGTTTACACATGCAAGACAGCAAGGTGTTAGTATGTCAGAACTCATCCGACGCTTACTCACTAAACAATTAACACAAAAAGAAGATCGAATAGCCGCCGTTGAAACCTTTTTTCAGCAACTACAACCCTTAGCAAGCTTTAGTGCGTTAGAACCTGAGGAATGGGTGAGAGATTTGCGCTCAACCAGCCGGATCTTATCATAATGCATAAAATTCTCTTAGATACTGATATTGTCATTTGGCTATTACGCAAACAAACCAGCTATATCAATACTTTTATTGATGCACAAAGACAAGGTAGCATATTTTTGCTAAGCCCTATTGTGAGCGCTGAAATTTATGCAGGTGCGTTTAAACATGAATACCCGACCATTGAACAACTGTTTGGTTTTTTCACTCCTTTAACCTTGGATATAGCCACTGCACAATTAGCAGGAGAATATGCCAACCAATATCGAAAATCGCATCACAAAATTTCCTTGGAAGATTTCTTAATCGCCGCCTCCACAAAAAAAGCAAACGCCTACTTATGGACTAATAATAAGAAGCACTACCCGATGCTAGAGGATTTTTTTGAAGTAGAATAAAAAAGCTGCTGAAAACAGCAGCTTTTAACCACTTCCACCCCTTGCCAGCGCAGAAGTGAGGATAAGAATCACTAACTAAGGCATTACCTTCTTTAAAAAAACAAAGCGACCTTGGCTTCCGCCCGATACTGATGCAATAAAGGTTCGGTATAACCATTCGGCTGCTCCCGACCTTTAAACACCAAATCACAAGCCGCTTTGAAGGCTACGCTCTTCTCAAACTGCCCTGACATCGGGGTATAGCTGGGGTCGCCTGCGTTTTGGGCATCAACTTTGGCCGCCATTTGCTTGAAAGCCTCCAGCACTTGTTGCTCCGTACAAATCCCATGATGCAGCCAGTTCGCCATGTGCTGACTAGAAATCCGTAAAGTGGCACGGTCTTCCATCAAACCGACATCATTAATATCCGGCACTTTCGAGCAGCCCACTCCCTGATTCACCCAACGCACGACATAACCTAAAATCCCTTGCGCGTTATTTTCCAATTCTTGCTGGACTTCGCTCGCACTCCAGCTAGGATTTTGAGCCACTGGAATCGTTAAAATAGCATCTAATTGCGCTCGCTCCCGCTGCTTTAACTCAGCCTGACGCGCAAACACATCGACCTGATGATAATGCAGTGCATGCAAAGTCGCCGCTGTGGGTGAAGGTACCCACGCCGTATTCGCGCCTGCCAGAGGATGAGCAATTTTAGTCGCCAGCATATTCGCCATTTGATCAGGAATCGCCCACATGCCTTTACCGATTTGCGCATGTCCTGATAAACCACACTCCAAGCCAATATCCACATTCCAATCTTCGTAGGCTTTAATCCAAGCAGCAGATTTCATATCACCTTTACGCAGCATCGCACCGGCCTCCATCGAGGTATGAATCTCATCACCAGTACGGTCTAAGAAGCCAGTATTAATAAACACCACTCGCTCTTTAGCAGCACGAATACACTCTTTTAAATTGACGGTGGTGCGGCGCTCTTCATCCATAATGCCAACTTTCAGCGTGTTCTGCGGCAAGCCTAAAGCCGCTTCAATACGCCCGAATAATTCATTGGTGAAGGCGACTTCTTCTGGGCCATGCATTTTCGGCTTAACGATATACACCGAACCCGTGCGAGTATTTTTCGCACGGGTATTGCCCCGTAGATTATGAATGGCAATCATCGCGGTCATATAACCATCCATGATCCCTTCAGGAATTTCTTGCCCATCTTGGGTTAAAATGGCCGGATTCGTCATCAAATGCCCAACATTCCGCACGAATAATAAACTCCGCCCGTGTAAGCTCAGCGGCGAGCCATCGGCCGCCGTATATTCACGATCAGGATTCATGGCACGGATAAAGGTTTTGCCGCCTTTACTCACCTCTTCCTGCAAATCGCCCTTCATCAACCCTAGCCAATTGCTATATACCAATACCTTATCCACATCATCGACCGCAGCCACCGAATCTTCACAGTCCATAATGGTGGTGAGTGCCGCTTCCATTAAAATATCGTTCACACCCGCTGCATCACTGCTACCAATCTGGCCCGCACGATTGATTTGCAGCTCAAAATGTAAACCGTGGTTTTTTAACAAAATGGCGGTAGGTTGTCTCGGATCACCCCGATACCCCACAAACTGCTCAGGCTGCTGTAAACCGGAGGTCGAACCATCGTTTAAACTCACCTGCAAAGCACCCTTCACCACCGTATAAGCTGTCGTCGCTTGATGCGAGCCAGCCGCTAAGGGCGCCGCCTGATCTAAAAAATGGCGGGCAAATTCAATCACCTTGGCCCCACGCACAGGATTATACGCAGCACCTAATTCCGCGCCCCCCGTGGTAGGAAGCACATCCGTACCATACAGCGCATCATACAAACTACCCCAACGCGCATTCGCTGCATTCAAGGCAAACCGCGCATTCATGACGGGGACGACTAATTGCGGGCCTGCGGTAGTCGCAATTTCCGCATCAACATTTTCAGTCGTAATCTGAAAAGCGGGACCTTCGGGTTGCAAATAGCCAATCTCTTGTAAAAAAGCTTTGTACGATGCGAACTCAAATGAGCCTTGATTCGCCAGATGCCAAGCATCAAGCTTGGCTTGCAAGGCATCGCGCTTAGCCAATAACTCCCGATTGCGGGGCGCTAAATCCTGCACAATCTTGTCTAAACCCGCCCAGAACTTAGCAGGCTCAATCCCTGTACCGGGCAAGGCGTGCTGATTGACGAAATTGTGCAGAAGTGTTGACACCTGCAAGCCACCAAGCGGGATTCTATGCGTCATTTTGGTCAATTCCTCAAAAACTTAGATAAGATTGTCGACATCCGGTTATAGCTTAAATTTAGCACTGGCTAAAATTGGAAATCTCAATAATCAGTATTGAATTAATAAGTAGTTTATAATGACTTGATTTTTAACTAATTTGCTCAGCGCCGTTCCAGACGCATCGCTAACGCACCACGGGGTCGCAAGGTTAGACGGCATTCATGCGTGATAGCTGTCCCTTGGGGTAAACTCAGGCGGAAGTGCTGGGCTAAAGTGGCAATCGCTAAGACAGCCTCCACCATGCCAAACATTTTACCAATGCACACACGCGGGCCAACGCTAAAAGGCAAATATAAAAATTTATCCGGCCGCTTATTCACATCCATAAAACGCTCGGGAATAAAAGCATCCGGTTGCTCCCAATAATCCCGATGACGATGCAACAGCCAAGGAACTACCAACATAATCGAGCCTGCCGGAATCTTACGGCGGCGAATCGTATCCTCGGCTTTCGCTTGGCGTGATAAAATCGGCACGGGCGGATACAAGCGCATGGTTTCTTCGAATACCGCCCGCGTATAAGGCAGATTCGATACATCCTCATAAGCGGGTAAACGCCCCCCGAGCACCCGATCAATTTCTGCGTGCATCTTGGCTTCACTATCGGGAGATTGTGATAGCAAATACCAAACCCAAGAGAGTGCATTCGCCGTGGTTTCATGTCCGGCCATGAACAGCACAATGAGTTCATTCCGAATACCTTCCCGAGAAATCGCCACCCCTTTACTGCGTTGATTCGCAGCTAATAGCTCATTGAGTAGGGTATGCTCATAGCCACCTTGCTCGCCCTTAGCAATCACATGATCAACTATCGCATGAATCCGCTGGGCAGCAGCTTTGGCTTTACCCATATTTAAGCTACCAATCGGAATCCATTCGGGCAAACCTAAAAAATTGGTCACATGAATCTGCTCAATCGCCGCTTGATAGTCTGCAAAGGCATGGATCACCGCTGCTGCATCCTGCCCTAAGCGTGCACCGAATAAAGTACGAGCAATGATTTCTGAAGTCAGCTGCCCCATCGCAGAGAGTACCCCCACACTCGAGCCTGCTGGTAAACTAGCCCAATGCTCGGCCATTTCTGCAGCCGTATCGGTCATAATTTGGCTATAAGCTTGAATATGATGGGTATCAAATAAGCCATTTTGCAGTAAGCGACGATTTTTCCACAGCTCACCATCGCTAATAAATAAGCCATCCCCCAGTAAAGGCTCTAGAGCTTTGCGCATCTGCGGACTTTTACTTTCGTAGTTATCTTTTTGGGTGACAAACACATATTTGACGAGTTCAGGCGTGTTCGCAATAAAAATCGACCGATTCAGAATACGTCGACTCATAAACTGATAGCGAAACGAATCCTCACTCCAAAAGGATAATAAGTCACGCTTAGCGCTTAAGAGGGTAGCAATCCCGCCAAGATCAGATTTATGACGTTTAGGATAAGGAGGAACAAAAGCAGTGTCCATCATCATTAACATAGTGGCTTGAAAGAGGTCAGCACTATAACACAGCCCCAAAAAAGCACTGGTAACCTTTATCAGATTACCAGTCAATAACAGTAAGTAAGGAAATGAAACGGGACCGAAACGAGAATCAAATGTTAAATGCAAATGTCAAGTGTAACGAGTGTTACTAATCTGTCGCAGTCACTTAGATTTCGGTTCAACATTGGTTCAACTCCGCTTCAATTTCGGTTGAATTAACGAATACTCGCATTTTTAGTAATCAGATCACGATAAGCATGCCAGCTCGCATGAGCCACTAACGGCATGGCAAGAATCAATCCCAAATTAAACGTCACCAACCCCAAGCCAATGATCCCGGTGATGGTCATCGCCCAGAGCAACATGGTTTTAGGATTAGTCATACACACCTTTAGACTGGTCGCAATCGCGGTCATAATATCAGCCTTTCGTTCGATCAAAATGGGCACCGTCACTACTCCGGTTGCAAAAGCGACTAAGGCGAATAACAACCCCACTCCAATAAAGCTCAGGGTGAATAAAAAGCCATTATTCATCTGGGTTAAACCTTCCCATAGCGCTGCATAGCCGCTCATACCGCTTAAAGAACCGATATTATTAAAAAATAAAGCAATCATCATCGCTGAGGCTGGCACCCACAACAGCATTAAAAAGCTTAAAGTTAAGGCATATAAGCCTAGACCCAAAGCATTGTGTCGAATCGCCATCAGAGAAGCGCCAAAATCTATTTTTTTACCCTGATCACGTTGCCAGCTCAGCATATACAGACCTAAAGCCAAAAACGGGCCAACTAAAAAGAAACCGCTCGTAAATGCGACCATAAAGGCCGGATTCGCTGCAGAAAATACGCTTAAAATAATACCGACAATGGCAAAAATCACCCCATAAAAGAGGCTAGCCAACGGATTAGCCTGTAAATCAGCCCAGCCTTTTTTCAGCCATTCTTTAATAGCCGCAGGTTCTACGGTTTGCACAGGATAAGTTTTGAATAAATCGCTGACTTCTGGAGCAGGTGAAGCAGTGGCGGGTTTACTGACGAATTGTTCCATGTTTACTCTCCTTAAACAAAGCCCAAACAAGCAACTCTTGACGGGTTAAAGCTCAAAACTCTGCCCTCACAGAATGCTTGAGGTTTTTAGTCAAGAATACTCAAAGTATAGATGAAGATCGAAAATTCGCTCAACTAACCTTAAGAAATGCGCGGGACTTCCCAGCGGGCAAATGCACAAGGAAGTGACATGAGTGAGGCTACGCCGATGGATCTGCAAACACTAACTGAGTTTCTAGCTCAGTTAATAACCGCCACTCACCTGCCATCAGAGTCGGGTCTAAACTTAAACCACCAATCCGTTCACGATGCAGCTGCTCCACTCGATTACCAACCGCAGCAAACATGCGCTTCACTTGATGATATTTACCCTCATGAATGGTTAGGCGCGCATAGTGCTCAGGAAGCATTTCAATGCTAGAGGCAGCCACTAGCTGTGTTTCGCCATGCAAACGCACGCCTAACTCAAGCTGCTTAGCAGCCACCCGATTTAACGGCTCAGCGAGCTTGGCTAAATACACTTTCGGTACTTGTTGACGGGGAGCGCTGATGCGATGTGACCACTGCCCTTCATTGGTGAGGAGCAGCAGACCCGTGGTATCTTTATCCAAGCGCCCCACCGGATGAAGGGTCTGCACATGCGGATGCTGAATTAAATCCAAGACCGTGCGCTGGCTTGGGTCCTCTGTGGCACTAATCACCCCGCTAGGTTTATGCAGCATCAAATACAGTGCACCCGGCAACCGAATAATTTCATCCTCACAACAGACTTGCGCTTGGTCAGGCACGGGAGTCGAGGCTTGCGTTACAATTTGCCCATTGACTGTGATGCATTTAGCACGAATGAATTGTTGTGCTTGTTTACGCGAAAGAGTCAGGGCTTGGCTAACAAATTGATCAAGACGCATCCGTTATATCCGTTAGAAACTTCGCCCAACATGCATAAATAAGCTAGGCTCATAGCCCTCAGTTTGCCCTATCCCCATAAAAGCTGGGCCAATCGGGCTATCCATGCCTACAAATAAACTACCTGACAGTAATAAGTTCCCCCAACCGACATCCTCGGATTTTTCCCAAGTATTGCCTAATTCCAATGAACCACCCGCATAAATTTTGGCTACCCCCGGATAATTCACTAATTCATACATATAAGAACCACGCCCTAACGCCGCATGATTACCCCGTAATTGATTGGGGGATAATCCAGATAAACTATTATAGCCTCCTAAACTCAATTGTTCGGTAATGAAGGCATCATCACGCAAAGTACTTCCCACTTGACCTCTGACTGCCAAGCGATGTTTACCCTCAGTCCAGACTTTGCCACCGGCTATTTTCACCCGATTAAACTCAACATCCGCCCCTAGGACTTTTACACCGCGTGTATATTCGGCTTGTAGCCATTGGCCATGATTCGGAAAATCAGCATCATTCAAAGTATCCGTACTATACGCAAATTCAAGACCCGCGATTTGTAAGGACTCACCGGGGAAACTCAGTTTACCCGTTTTAGTATCCGGCGTGAGATTGCGATAAATTCCACCGATACTCAGCTCGCTGGCCGTGCCGACATCTAAGCGCCAATTCGCCTCCACGCCAGTTTCACCCAAACGGACTTCAGCTGAACGATCCTTACCGAGATACGTATAAAAATCTTGGCGATCATGCCAAGCACGCGCATCTAAAAATGCACCTTGGCGATCATTCAAAGGGTGCAAGACTTGGGTTTCTGCATGAAAACGATCTCCTACGACCAAGCTATTGCGCCATTCTGTTCCTAATCGGGTCGCTCCCTTCAAAACATGACGTACACCCACTTGATAGCTGGCATCCCCTTCGAAATTATCATCCAAGGTAAAACCAAAGCGTAAACGCTGATCTCCGGTCGAACGCTGCCGAGCAATGATATGTAAATCATAAGCATTTTTACCTGAGGGGACCAGGTTATAATCCACAATGTCAAAATAGCCTAAGCTATGCACATTATCTAAGCCCCGTTGGAGCTTAGCCACATCCAAAGCATCACCCGCTTGAATTCCCAGCCGTTGCAATACCACCGAATCTTGCAAGCGTGAATTATTTTCCAGTATGACCTTAGCCACTCGACCCTCTTGCATGCCTTGCGCACCGGGCTTGACATCAACCTGTTGCTGCGCTTGGGTAGGCGAGGACGGTGGTGCATAAGCGGCTAAGCGTTTAATCGCCCCTAACTGCGCACGGGCGGCTTTTTCCCCAATCGGAATCGTTTCCTGAACCCGCCCAAAGGAGAGCGAGCCTATATCTTGTAAATCCGGCTCGATGACAATATTCGGCGGATTTAAGCCTTTCAACTGCGGTAAGCTATTTTTAGCGGTTAGAAACTGCATCGCTTGCACAGTCACTGCCACCGCTGAATTCAATTGATCACGTTTCTCAAAGTAATAGGGTAGACTCACCACAATTAAAATATCTGCCCCCATTTGTCGAGCTACATCAACCGGTACATTATTTGAAACAAAGCCATCGACCAAGAGACGGTCATCAATCACGATCGGTGAAAAAAACCCAGGGATCGACATACTCGCCCGGACTGCTGTGGCTAAATTGCCTTTGCGCAGCACTACTTGCTCGCCGGTTTCAATATCAGTAGCGACCGCCCGAAAGGGAATGGGGAGGCGATCAAAATCATCAATTTGCGCGACTCGCTCCAGCAAGCGGCGTAATTCAAACATCAATTTTTGCCCGCTAACTAAACCATCCGGCAGTTTTAAGGCGTGGTCTTTAATACCCACTTCAGCGGTATTAAAAAAACCTGCATTATCCCGCTTCAGCTGAAAGCTTTGCATATCACGTGGTTGTTGATCTTCAAATAGACTCGGCCAATCGAGCGAACTGACAACTTTTTCTAGCTCATCGGCCTTATAACCTGCCGCATATAAACTCCCAACAATCGCCCCCATACTCGTACCAGCAATCACATCAATCGGTACGCCTTGCTCTTCGAGAACTTTTAAAACCCCGACATGCGCAATACCCGCTGCCCCACCCCCACCAAGCACTAAACCAATGCGTGGTCTTTTTTGCGGGGCTTGATTAGCGGCTTGAGCAGGCGATAAACCAACTAGTCCTAAGCTCAGGCTGAGGATAAAAACAAGAAATTGGGTAAAGCGCATCATTTACATTCCTTAGTAACTGCATAAAGTATAGGTGTCCAGACGAGCTGAACTCAACTTTGTGGGAATTACTGTTACAATAATCTGAGTAATTATAACAATAAGAGATTCTTCCAATGGCACTCAAAGATTATTTACGCATCCTCGCAACTCGTGACGGTTCTGATTTGTATCTCACAGCTGAGGCACCACCCGCCGCTAAATTCCAAGGCTCACTCAAACCCTTAGCTCGTGAACGCTTAACCCCAGAAGAAGTGCAGGCAATGGCCTATGAACTGATGGATGCTGAACAGCGGAAGCAATTTGAACATAAGCCGGAAATGAATCTCGCGCTCAGTGAAGAGGGCATTGGGCGCTTTCGGGTAAATATTTTTAAGCAACGCCATAAAGTGGCGATGGTGATTCGGAATATTAAAACAGAAATCCCGGATGCAAATAAAATTGGCCTACCCGATGTGTTAAAAAACGTCATTATGGAAAAGCGCGGTTTGATTTTATTTGTGGGTGGCACCGGCTCAGGTAAATCAACCTCGCTCGCTGCTTTGATTGATTATCGTAATCGTCATTCTGACGGGCATATTATTACTATCGAAGACCCCATTGAGTATGTGCACCCCCATCGTAAGTCCATTATTAGCCAGCGTGAAGTCGGGGTCGATACCGATAGTTATGAAGATGCCTTGAAAAATACTCTGCGCCAAGCACCGGATGTGATTCTCATCGGTGAAATTCGCACCCGCGAAACGATGGAACATGCCTTAGCTTTTGCAGAAACGGGGCATCTATGTTTATCCACCTTGCACGCCAATAGTGCCAACCAAGCTTTAGATCGAATCATTAACTTTTTTCCTGAAGAACGTCATCACCAGCTGTTGCAAGATTTATCCCTCAACTTAAAAGCTTTTATCTCTCAGCGCCTGATTCCGACTATCGAAGGTAAACGGACAGCGGCGATTGAAATTCTTTTAGGCACCCCCATCGTGCGTGACTTGATTATGAAGGGGGATGTCGGTGCGATTAAAGAAATTATGGAAAAATCCGAGCAGCAAGGTATGCAGACCTTCGACGGGCATTTATACCGCCTGTATCGAGAGAAGAAAATCTCCCTAGAAGAAGCCTTACGCAACGCTGACTCAGCCAGCAATCTGAAACTGCGAATTAATTTATCACCGACTGATCACTCCGCCGCTGATGGGACTAGCACAAGCCGAGCTGATCATTTCTCGGCTCTCGATGGTTTGTCTTTAGAGCCAAAAGCGGAGGAAGCGGAAGAAGAGGCCTGCTAACCGTTATTTATTGGTTAGTTATGTCGTTTTTTTAGCACGAGTAGTTTGCGCATAACGTGCTAAAAACCGATCCAATTGATTAGCAAATGCTTGGCGATCTTGTTGGTTCAAAGCAGGTGGGCCACCCGTAATTGCGCCAGTGCTTCTGAGTTCTTCCATAAAATTGCGCATGCCCAAACGCTGTTGCATATTTTCGGGCGTATAAAATTCACCTCTTGGATTCAAGGCATGCCCTTGGCGTGCAATCACTTGTGCGGCGAGTGGAATATCGGCGGTAATCACTAAGTCACCTAGTTGCACCTGTTGCGCAATATAGTTATCTGCGACATCGAAACCTGCACCGACTTGTTTGGTTTTAATAAACAGTGAGCGTGGAACTCGCAAAGGCTGATTGGCAACCAAAATCACCTCAATCTGTTGGCGTTCAGCGGCACGAAATAAAATTTCTTTAATCACATTTGGACAAGCATCGGCATCGACCCAAATTTGCATGCTAGTTTTCCTTAATGAGCGACTTATCGGTAGATAATAACGCTGAAATCCCCTAAGTTACCATGCACGGCTAGACAGCTTAGCTGCATAAAGTACAATTCAGTCATGGACATATCACCAATTCTCAATCCCTTGAATGCGCCCCAACGCGAAGCGGTCGGCGCCCCCCCTAAACCCATTTTAGTCTTAGCCGGTGCGGGTAGCGGTAAAACTAAGGTTTTAGTGCATCGTATTGCTTGGTTACTGGAGGTGGAGGGAGTCTCAACCTTAAGTATTCTAGCGGTCACTTTCACCAATAAAGCCGCCAATGAAATGCGCGGGCGAATTCATGACTTATTGAATGTGCAAGTGGGTGGCTTGTGGGTCGGTACTTTTCACGGTTTGGCGCATCGTTTATTACGTTTGCACTGGCGTGAAGCGGGTTTGCCACAAACCTTTCATATTTTGGATTCCGAAGATCAGTTGCGTATGATCAAGCGCATCCTGAAGGCTTTGGATTTGGATGAAGCTCGTTGGCCACCGCGCCAAGTGGCTAATTTCATCAATAGCCGCAAAGATGAAGGCTCGCGTGCTAAACATCTCGATGATCGTGGTGATCCCATTCAAGCTCAGCTGATTCGTGTATATAGCTTGTATGAGGAACAATGTCAGCGTAATGGTGTTGTCGACTTTGCTGAATTACTCCTGCGTTCACTGGAAGTGCTACGGGATACGCCGGAGTTGCAAGCTCATTATCGCAATCGCTTCCGGCATGTTTTGGTCGATGAGTTTCAAGATACCAATGCCCTGCAATATGCTTGGTTACGCTTAATTGCTGGACAGAAAAATCCGATTTTTGCAGTTGGCGACGATG
The DNA here is from genome assembly GCF_900167255.1 of Thiothrix eikelboomii. GTDB lineage: Bacteria > Pseudomonadota > Gammaproteobacteria > Thiotrichales > Thiotrichaceae > Thiolinea > Thiolinea eikelboomii. The sequence goes on along the minus strand of NZ_FUYB01000015.1, from coordinate 93,063 downwards.
ATCAGTCGATTTATGGCTGGCGCGGTGCAAAGATTGAAAATATTCGCAATTTCACCCGCGATTATCCTGACTGTGCAACCATTCGCTTAGAACAAAACTATCGCTCCACGGGCAATATCCTCAAAGCAGCCAATGCTTTAATTGATAATAATCGTGGACGTTTAGGAAAAAACCTTTGGACAGAGGGTAGTCATGGTACGTTGCTCGATTTATACGCTGCTTTCAATGAATTAGATGAAGCACGTTATATTGCCGGACGCATTAAACAATGGGTTGATCAAGGGGCGCGGCGGGATGAAGTCGCGGTGTTATACCGCTCTAATGCCCAATCTCGGGTATTCGAAAGTGTTTTCAATGAGCAGCGTCTTCCCTATCGTGTGTATGGCGGTTTGCGCTTTTTCGAGCGGGCAGAGATCAAAGATGCTCTGGCTTATTTACGGTTGACCTTAAACCATGCCGATGACCCTTCTTTTGAGCGTATTGTGAATCATCCTCCACGTGGAATTGGTGAGCGCACGGTAGATAGTTTGCGGCAAATCGCACGGGCAGAAAGCCGTTCTCTGTGGGAAGTGACCGAAGAGGCTGCACGCTCTGGCGAGTTTACTACTCGTGCTAGTCATGCTTTATTGCAATTCATTCAGTTGATTAAGCAAATGGGTGAGGAGATTCAGCGCCTACCACTGGCGGAACAAGTCGATGCCGTGATTGCTTTAGCTCAATTAAAAGAGCATTTCCTGAGTAAAGAAAAAGGTGAAGCAGGTCAGGCACGGGTCGATAACTTAAATGAATTAATCACGGCTGCCGCTGGTTTTATTCAAGTGCAAACTGATGAATTGCCAGCAATGGATGATCTGTCCTCTTTCCTTGCGCATGCTGCGTTGGAGGCGGGTGAAGGGCAAGGTGAGGCAGGTGAAGACTGTGTGCAGATGATGACTTTGCATTCAGCTAAAGGCTTAGAGTTTCCGTTAGTATTTTTAGCGGGTTTAGAAGAGGGCTTATTTCCTCATCAAATGTCCGCTGATGATCCGGCACGCTTAGAGGAAGAGCGTAGGCTTTGCTATGTGGGGATTACACGGGCTGAGCAACAGTTAGTTTTGAGTTATGCCGAACAGCGTCAATTGCATGGGCAAACTCGCGCTAATCCACCGTCTCGGTTCTTGCGCGAATTACCTGAGGCGCTCTTAAATCCAGTGCGCCCTAAGGTAAGATCTTATCAAACCAGTTATCAGGTGGCTGCACCGGCTGCCCATAGTTTGCCACGTGGTAGTAAAACTGAGGCTGGTTATAGCATTGGGCAACGTGTCAGCCACGCCAAGTTTGGCGAAGGTATTATTACTAATGCCGAAGGTGCAGGTCAGCATGCACGGGTTGAAGTTAATTTCAGCGCTGTCGGACGTAAATGGTTGGTTTTGGGGTATGCCAATTTAGAAAAGCTTTAACATCGGTTTGAGCGCTTAGTTTTGTTGAGTCGAGCGTTATTTTAGTCTAGAGCTTAACGGTAAATGCCTTGCTGAATACTCAATAAGGCATTGACGGTTGCTGCTGCAAACATAATCCCACCCCAGCGGCCTTCAATTAGAATATATTCAACCCCTAATTCATCATAACTTTCTTGTAAGACTTCTTTGCCATATTCAGTGTTCACAAAGCCAGAGGGCATAGCAATAATCAGCGCCGGTTTTTCAGCCTCTTCCGCTTTCAGTAGCTCCAATAAGCGACATAGCGCAGTACTGGAATAGCCAAACACGACAATGCTATTTTTCAAATAAGGTTTCCATAAATCCACGGCAGTCATCGCTCGTGTTTGCTTAGTACTTTTAGCCATAGAAATGACGGAGGATTTATTGATAAAACACAACGGTTCTTGGTTAAGTAATTTACTGTCGATATTGCCACTGAGGGTATCGTGGTCGTACAGCATGTAGGCATATTTTTTGATAGATCGTTTGCCCGCTTCGATGGCATGGGGGCTGAATTTGACGCGCTGGGCTAATGAAGGCTCGCCACAAGCACGAATCAGATACAGTAAAATTTGTTGCTGATCGGCTGTAAAGCTTTCTAGCTCGCTGAGTTCACGAATACAATCCCAAATTTGTCCCTCGATCTTGTCGGGGTCGCGTACATATTGCATGTTTACTGATTACCTAGTTCGCTTTATTGGACGACAAAGTCGAAATATTGATGCGGATAAGGTTCATGGCCTAGCGTAAAATGCCACCACTCTAAGTTAAAGCCCTGAAAACCATAGCCTTCCATGACGAGCTTTAAAAGTAAACGGTTAGCACGTTGGTTGGGGGTGAGTTTCGGATAGTTGGGCGCAGAAGCTGGGCCAAAAAAATCGAATTCCGTACCCATGTCCAACTCAGGATGGCTTGGATGTTGTAAATTGACTAAACTGAGATCAACAGTGCTGCCTCGCGTATGGCTAGAGCGTTTGGCAATATAACCTTGAGCAAATAATTCAGATTTACTCAAGTCTGGATGAAAGCGCTCAGCTATTTGATGATCTTCTGGCAGATGTTCCCAGCGTAAAAAATGGTTAACCGCTTGCTGGGGGCGATAAGCATCAAAAATTTTTAAGCCTAAACCAAATTCGGCTAAAGCAGTCTGTACTTGGACTAGCGCTTTGGCAGCGGCAGTGGTCAGAATCGCCTCATTTTGCTGATAACCATCGACGGGTTCTCCCAGAAAATTATTACTCCCATAATAACGCATATCCCGCACAATCAGCGGTGCATAGGTCGATAAGCGTACAAAACCTGTGGGTAGCTGAGTTTGGGTCACTGCGCCTTACTACCCAATAAACCATTTGGACGGATTAAAGAGCGAATATCTTCATAGGGAATAGTGAACTCGGTGGGTCCCATCACATAAGGTGCGACTTCGTAGCTATTGAAGATAAAACTGAGGCCGTCTTTATTCACGCCATAGTTGTCATTCAGGACAAAAGCATTATTGGCAAAGTTAAAACCATCTTCTTCAAGGCTGGAGTGATCAGTCAGTTGACGAGCTTCGCGGAAGGCCTTCTCGCCTGCCACATTCAAGGCCGCTTCATAACCCGGATTCATAAGGTCATCTAGGCTAACAGGTTGAGCATTAGCTAAGTTTAAGACGATAAAACGGCTACCATTAAACGGATGCGCACCACCAGTAAAGCCAAATTCTTCAAATAATAAGGTCAGCAGCGTGTTCGTGTTGTGAATAATCCGCACACTGCGTTCAAGTTCCCAACTCGTGAAGTTATTGGAGTCTTGGGTGTAGTCTTGAATAAAACTATCTGCAAACGCTTCTAAAGACTGTGTTGCCACTAGTTCACTCGGTGTACCCTCAATCTGATCTAAAAGCTGTTGCTTAATTAGCTCATTCATTTTGGTGGCTAGCTCAGGCTGGGTGACTGAGCTAATTTCTGGATAGCTAAATTTAACAGAAGCACAGAGTGCATCTTCTGCTTTTACAGTCGCTGTTTCGCTTGGACACTTACTGCCTCCTTGCCGCTTAAATTCGCGCATTTGATAGCTAATACCCAAGGATGAAACAGTTTCATCAGCAAATTTATTGCTGTTATCACAAGCAGACAGAACAGATGCCAATAAAATCATTGGCAAAAAAGGCAATCGCATAGATATTCTCGCTTAGAATGGTGTTGCCATCATCGTTAACACCAACAGACAGTCTAGGGTATCAAAGTTGCCTTGGCTTGCGAAGCTAAAAAGCATCAAGAACTAAGACCTTAAGCTAAGGGGATAGACGTTCGATTTGCCAAGTCTCCAGCCCTGCTTGGCGGCGATACTCAAACCGATCATGCAGCCGATTGGGGCGGCCTTGCCAAAATTCTACACTTTCAGGAATGATCCGAAAACCGCCCCAAAAATCTGGTAAGGGAATTTCACCACTACTAAATTTTTGTTTCATTTCTTCTAGTTTGGCTTCAAGGAGTCGGCGTGAACTAATAATAGAGCTTTGTGCTGATACCCAAGCACCTAACTGGCTACCACGAGGACGGCTGGTGAAGTATTTGAGTGATTCAAGCGTAGACACTTTTTCAACCCGACCCGTAATTTCGACTTGGCGTTCGAGTTCTTTCCAAAAAAACAGCGCAGCGACTTGAGGATTTTCTGCCATTTGTTGAGCTTTTTGGCTGTGATAATTCGTATAAAATACGAAGCCTCGCTCATCAAAGGCCTTCAGTAGTACTGTGCGTAAACTGGGTTTGTTTTGGGCAGAGGTCGTCGCTAGTTGCATTGCATTCACTTCGGCAAGCTTGGCTTGGGTAGCTTGGGTGAACCACTGCTCAAATTGCAAAAAAGGAGTGGCAGCCAAATTGGCTTTACTTAATCCGGCTTGAGTGTATTCGCGCCGTAAGGCTCCGATATCCATGCTAGCTCCCTGCGCTTAAGTTGAAGCTGGGATTATAGCGTTTAGTGAGCGCAAATAAAAAAGCCAGATATAAGATCTGGCTAAAAAAGCGCAAAGGAAGGGCTAGAACCTTTGCGCCAATAAGGAGTCCAGTCTGGACTCTAGGGGCTAACAAAACGAGTAAAGCTTATAAACCATAAAAATCGGCAATATATTGTTGTTCCTGTACAGGCAAAGCGACTGGCCTTGGCTGCTGAGGCACTGCTGCATATCCTAGGTTATAGGAGTTAAGCACAGTTCTTTGCGGTGCAACTTGCATGCCCGGAACTGCGACTGTTCTAAATATATTGGGCAAGATTCCATCTGCTGGTGCAGGTAAACGCACACGATAAGCAGCATAGGCTTGTTTTTCCCAAGTTTGATACACTGAGCTAGTTTGTATACTGGAGCAGCCTGCTAATACATTAGCAGCTAACACTAGCAACACGAGCCGCTTCAACGGTCTTATTCTTATTGCTTTCATGATGTTTTGGGTTTGTTTGTTTGGGTATGAGCGTATAGTGGCAGAGAATTTTTTCTTATGCATCCATTATTTGGATGAATGGATGACTCTTTTGATAATTGGCCTTAATTAAAAGATTAAGGGCGGTTTAAATTAGCAACTCTGTTTAAGTCTGTCTCTGCAAAGCCCATTCAACATGCTCACGCACTAATGGGCTAAGCGCTGTATCCAGTTTGGCTAGCAACGCATCACGAATGTGATGGCTAGGCGGGGCGTTGCCTAGAGCGATAGCCAGATTGCGTAGCCAACGCTCATGCCCAATGCGCCGGATAGCCGTCCCTGCTAGTTTGGCTAAAAAGGTGGTTTCATCCCAGGCAAATAATTCTAATAAACTGGCTCTGTCTAATTGATGACGTATCTGAAAGTCGTATTCAGTGCTGACTTGCGCAAAACGATTCCACGGGCAAATTAATTGGCAATCATCGCAGCCATAAATTCTATTGCCCATTAAGGGTCTAAACTCCAGTGGAATCGAGCCTGCATATTCAATACTTAAATAAGAAATACAGCGGTTAGCATCTAATAAATAAGGTTGAATAATCGCTTGGGTGGGGCAAATATCGAGGCAAGCCGTGCAAGAACCACAATGCTCCGTACTCGCGCCTGTTTCAGGCAGAGGTAAATCGGTATACAGTTCACCAAGAAAGAAATAAGAGCCAGCACTGCGATGAATAAGATTGGTATGTTTGCCCAGCCAACCTAAACCAGCTTTAACAGCAATCGGTTTTTCTAAAACTGGAGCGCTATCCACGAACACTCGATAACGCAGGAAACCAATTTCAGTTTGTAAGCGTTCGGCCAGTTTTTCTAAGCGTTGCCGCAGAACTTTATGATAATCACGGCCTAAGGCATAACGCGAAATATAGGCTAATTCAGGGTGATTCAATACCATTTCAGCTGGAGTACTCGGTTCAGGCCAATAATTCATGCGCACGCTAATAATCGAGAGCGTGCCTTCAACTAATTCGGCAGGGCGACTGCGTTTCGTGCCGTGTCGTTGCATCCATTCCATATCACCCTGATAGCCTTGGGCTAACCAAGCCCATAAGGATTGTTCAGCACTGGATAAATCAATTGAGCTAATACCGAGGGCATCAAAGCCGAGTTCTGCTCCCCATTCGGGTAGTTTGGCGCTAATATCAGCCATTAAGGCCATTTTTTTAGGATCATTCAATAGCATGTTGCTTAGCAGTTCATCTGATAAACTCCCAGTCTACACTATTGAGCAAGTGCGTGAGCTAGATCGTCTGGCTATTCGAGAATATGGTATTCCGGGCTATGACTTAATGCAACGAGCGGCTGCTGCGTTATTTGCCGTTATTCTTGAACGTTATCCTCAAGCTCGCTCGCTGTGCATTGTCTGTGGAGCTGGTAATAATGCGGGTGATGGTTATGTGCTTGCTCGGCTGGCTCAGCAAGCTGCGTGGCAAGTGCAGGTAGTGGCGGTGAGTTCACCTGCAACCCTAGAAAATGATGCACAAACAGCGTATCAAGATTATGTAAAAACAGGGGGTGAGGTCGCTAGTTTTGCGGGGTCACTCCCTTTAACGGATGTATTAGTCGATGCTTTATTGGGGACAGGGTTAACGAGGCCATTGCAAGAGCGCTGGTTGGCTGCCGTTAAAGCGATCAATGCAAGCTCTCAGCCCGTCGTCGCGGTTGATCTTCCCTCTGGCTTAAATGGTAATACAGGTCAAGCTTTAGGGAGTGCGGTCAAGGCGAGTTTAACCGTGACCTTTATTGGTTTAAAACAAGGTTTACTCACTGGGCAAGCGCGGGCTTATGTTGGGGAGTTAGCTTTGGCTGATCTAGATTTGCCGATGCAGGTTTTGCAGCAAATACCAACTCAGAACTACACTCTGTCCACTGGACTCTTAAAAAGCTATCTGCCCAAGCGAGCACGTTGTGCGCATAAGGGTAAGTTTGGGCATGTCTTATTAATCGGTGGTCAAGCGGGTATGGCGGGGGCGATTCGTTTGGCGGGTGAGGCCGCTTTGCGTACTGGTAGTGGGCTGGTGTCTTTAGGGACTGATCCTCAACATGCAGCGTGGTTAAATCTCAATCGTCCTGAACTCATGGTACACGCTATTCAAGCGAGTGAAGTGGCGACTCACTTAAGCAATAAAACTGTCGTCGGCCTAGGACCTGGTTTGGGGACCAGTACTTTAGCTCAAGCTATTTGGGCTGAAACTCTGAATACTTCGTTGCCCTTAGTTTTAGATGCGGATGCTTTAAATCTGTTAGCACAATCACCGCAGCGGCGTACTAACTGGATACTGACACCGCATCCTGCTGAAGCTGCCCGTTTATTAGCGTGCACGACTGAGACGTTGGAGCAGGATCGGTTTGCAGCGGTGCGTGCCTTACAACAACAATACGGTGGTGTCATTGTTTTGAAAGGGGCAGGTAGCTTAGTAGCGGATGAAACAGCCATTGCTGTCTGTCTTGTAGGTAATCCGGGGATGGCCACCGCCGGTATGGGTGATGTTTTGACTGGGATTGTGACGAGTTTAGTTGGGCAAGGTTTAAGTTTAATGGCGGCGGCGAGTACAGGCGTATTAATTCATGCGTTGGCTGCGGATCAGGCAGCAGAGCAAGGCGAGCGAGGTTTGCTCGCCAGTGATGTGATTGAGCAGTTACGGGGATGGGTGAATCCATGAGTAGGCGATCAACAATCTATTTAGCCGATGAAGCAGCTAGCTTGGCTTTAGGTGCACAAATAGCTCAACAATTCCCCGCAGGCGGTATCATTAAATTATATGGCGATTTGGGCGCTGGAAAAACTACAGTGGTTCGCGGCATACTCAGGGAACTTGGTTATCAAGGGATAGTCAAAAGTCCTACTTACACCTTAGTAGAGCCGTATCAGCTGGCTGAGCGAGTCATCTATCATTTTGATTTATATAGGCTAGCTGATCCAGAAGAGTTAGAATACATAGGCATTCGGGATTATTTAGATCAAGAGGCTCTCTGCCTCTTAGAATGGCCGGATAAGGGCGGGGCTTATATCCCCAAGGCTAATTTAACGCTAACAATTAATTTGCATTTAGCAGGGCGAATTGCTTATCTAGAATAAAATTAATTTAATATTTTCATATACTTATAAAGTATTCATAAAAAAATACTTGAAAAATGTCTGCTGTAGGTTAGTATGTAAGCTACCGTAATGCCTATTCTGCAGCGGATTGCCTATTCCTCAGTGATAATTCGAAAGCTGGCTGGGTCTATAAATTTATGCAAAACCAAGATGTGACACGTCGAAATTTCCTTTTAAAGCTTGCAGTCGCCTCGAGTGTGCTCAGTAGCGGCGTCTTGACCGGTCAATTATGGGCCGCGCCTCAAGGTAAATTAGTGGGTGCAAAATTATCAGGCAACGCTAATGCTCTGACGGTTTCCTTGCTGCTGACCTCTCCGGTTAAATACAAAGTCTTTACCCTCAGTGATCCGCATCGGGTCGTTATTGATCTCTATCAAACCGATTTAGACGGCAGTTTAAAACAAGGTCGGCATGACCGTCCGCCGCTAGAAGCGATTCGTTATGCGGTCCGTGATGATGGAAAATTGCGGGTTGTATTAGACATGACCAGCGCTGTCGAGCTTGATGCGAAAATGACAAAATCCGGCAGTGATAACGTACTAAATTTAACGGTGTCTAGTAAAGCGCGTGGGACTAGCTCAAGGCGGCGTCAGGCTGATAAGGCTAGCAGCCAAGAGCCAGCCGTCGAGGATGAAGGACCTGCACCCTCTAAGCGGGCGAGCTTTGTCGTAGCGATTGATCCAGGGCATGGAGGACATGATCCGGGTGCTATCGGCAGACAAGGTACTCAAGAAAAAGAGGTTGTATTGGCGGTGGCTAAAAAGCTAAAAGCTAAAATTAATGCCGCCCCGGGCATGCGTGCTGTCATGACTCGAAATGATGATCGCTATGTTGACCTGCGTGAGCGCATTGAAATTGCCCGCCGAAATAATGCCGATTTATTTATTTCTATCCATGCCGATGCGAATAACCGCGCTAATTTACATGGTTCATCCGTCTATATCCTTTCGGAAAATGGTGCTTCAAGTGAAGCAGCGCGCTTATTAGCGGATAGCGAAAATTCTTATGAGCTACGGTTAGGTAATGTACGCTTAGCTGGAAATAGCAATAAAATTGCTTCTATCCTCTTAGATCTAAGCCAAAATGCAACGATGGATCGCAGCTTATCTTTAGCAAAGAATACCTTGCGCGAGCTTGCTTCTGTGAGTAATCCCTTACGGACACAGGTCGAAAGTGCGAGCTTCGTGGTGTTAAAAGCACCGGATATTCCGTCGATGTTAGTGGAAACAGCTTTTATTAGTAATGCAGCAGAGGAACAGCGGTTACGCAATCCTAGTTATCAGCAGCAATTAGCCGATGCGATTTATAAAGGTGTGCGTAGCTATCAAAAAGCCTATCACCCTAGCAGTCGGCGGAGTAGTTATGCTGCTGATGCCGACACTGAAGATTATGCGCAAGTGGATGAGCCTTTAGGTTAAGGCCGTTAGCCATAACGGTTTAGTTAAGTCGGTTAAACCAAACCTTTGAATAGTGTGTTGAGGATCCTGGTTCAGTGCCTGATATCTGAACACATAGGATCTATTTTTAGCCAGACTAGGTTCTGGCTTTTTTTATTCCTTCAGTCATTCTTTCAGTTGTTCTGCCAGAAATGTATCTCGATACGGTAGGTGTTCAGCAATCGTTTGCATATATTCGGCGACTGAACGCTGTTCATACATCGTGTGCTGACGCACGGCTTGTTGGAAGCCAGCATGCGCTAACCAATGACTAGAACGAGTCAGCGTGGGGATAAAACCGCGTGCTACTTTATGTTCGCCTTGTGCACCGGGTTCAAACACTTGTAACCGATGGCGAATACAATAGTCGATACCTTGATAATAGCAGGCCTCAAAATGCAAGCTGTCAAAGTACTCGGTACAACCCCAGTGACGCCCATATAAGCGCGTGTCACTTCGAAACATCAGCGAACCGGCCATACACTCTTGATCTCGGTCTGCCATGATTAACAAAACTTGTTCCGGCAAATGAGCGGCAACCTCTTTAAAAAAGCCTGCATTTAAAGTGGGGACACCCCATTTACTCTCAAAGGTGTGTTGATAGAAGAAGGCAAAGCGCTCCCAATCAGCAGCCGTCGCGCTATACCCATCCAGAACCCGTAATTTCACGCCTGCCTCTTGAACTTTGCGCCGCTCTTGTTTGATGTTTTTACGCTTTTTTGAACTCAAAGTTTCCAGAAAATCATCAAACTGGCTATAGCCAAAATTTCGCCAATGAAATTGACAGTCGTGACGAGTGATTAACTGCTGTTGGTTCAGCCACTCCTGTTCGGTACTTAAAGGAAATAGCCAATGCACACTACTGGCTTGCAAGGTTTCGGCAAGCTGCAAAGCACTGGCTAAAAGAAGGGCATAAACCTCAGTTTCACGCCCTAGTTTGGCTAACAAGCGCTGCCCACTCGCAGGCGTATAAGGAATGGCAGAGACGAGTTTAGGATAATAATCTAGGTGATGGCGCTTATAAGCTTCTGCCCAAGCATGATCAAATACAAATTCGCCGTAGGAATTGTATTTTTCATAAAAAGGCATCGCGCCAATCAATTCAGTTCCATCATAAACAGTAATATGGCGAGGCAACCAGCCAAAGTTTTTCCCGACACAGCCATGATGCTCCAGTGCGGCTAAAAACTCATGGCGCACAAAAGGGTTATTATCCTGCACGAGGGCATTCCACGCGCTGCAGGCAACTTGATCTAAATTTGAAAGGATTTGAATTTGCATCATGCCATTGTGCCAATTGCAAGCAGTCTCGCCAATGTCTGCGGAAAAAGTAAAGGATTTGTAAAAACGATTACCCCGAATAACTTGTAGACTAGTCAATGCTTTTGTAATATAGACTATAATCTATATTTGTGGAGGGCTTTGTGAGCTGGACAGTTATCACTACTGAACTATTCAACGAGTGGTTAGATCAACAGGATAATGCTACACAGGAAAAAGTCTTAGCAGCGCTCCTTGTACTCCAAAAAATAGGACCGAATTTAGGTAGACCACTCGTTGATACGATTAATGCTTCTAAGTTTTCCCATATGAAGGAACTGCGTATCCAGCACAAAGGTAAGCCAATTCGGGCGTTCTTTGCTTTTGACCCACTTCGTCAAGCCATTGTGCTTTGTATTGGTAATAAAGGTGGGAAAGAAAAGCAGTTTTATAAAACGATGATCCCCATCGCTGATGAGCAGTATGAGCGTTATATTCAATCATTAGGAGATTCAAACCATGCCTAAAACACTACAACAACTCCTAGATCGGCGTTCTACTGAAAGCCAAGCACGGATTCAAGAACTGACAGCAGAGCTATTGCTTGAACAGCATTTGTATAAAATCCGTGAAGAGCTAGAAATTTCACAAAAACAATTAGCTCAGCAGTTGGGGATTACACAGCCTTCATTATCAGCTCTCGAGCACCGTGGTAATGACTTGAAATTGTCCACCATCAAGCGTTATGTTGAAACAATGGGGGGGAAGCTACGTCTTGATATTGAATTACCTACAGGCAAGCACATAGGGTTTACCATTTAGAACTTCAAAGATACTCTCTGTGGGCGGTTAATGAGAATACAATTAACCCTAACCGCTATTCAAAACAAGGAGAATAAGCTCATGCCGATTGCGCCTGCACTGTTAGCTAGTTTCCCTGCTGATTTAAGCTCAAGCGCTGAATTAGCTTTAAACGCCAGCCCTTATTTACAAGAGCAACTCATGCGCTATCCGCAATGGGTTGAGGCTTTGCTAGCCAATGCGGCTTATCAAGACGGTGAGTTGGTGCAGAAGATAGCGCTGGAAATAGCCGCTATTAGTGATGAACCTAGTTTAATGCGGGCGGTAAGACAAATTCGACATCGAGAAACAGTGAGGATCGCGTGGCGGGATTTAACTGGGGCTGCGGAGTTAGTGGAAACCTTGCAAACCACTTCAGATTTAGCAGATGCTTTAGTCGGCAGTGTGTTGGCGTGGTGGCAAAAACAATTAGTGGCTAAACAGGGTCAGCCGCTCAGCCGTACAGGTAAACCTCAAAGCATGTTGGTCTTAGGCATGGGCAAACTGGGTGGGCGTGAGTTAAACTTTTCTTCAGATATTGATTTGATTTTTGCTTTCCCTGAGGCAGGCGAAACGGATGGTCGGCGTAGTTTAGACAATCAAACTTTCTTCACCCGTGTCGGGCAAAAGCTGATTAATACCTTAGGTCAAGCCACTGCTGACGGCTTTGCATATCGAGTCGATATGCGTCTGCGCCCTTTTGGTGAGGTCGGCGCTTTAGCCTTGTCCTTTGATGCGATGGAGCATTATTACCAAACGCATGGGCGCGAGTGGGAGCGCTATGCGATGGTCAAAGCACGGGTGATGGCAGGTGAGGTACAAGACGGACAAGAGCTGATGGAGCGGTTACGCCCGTTTGTGTATCGCCGTTATTTAGATTATGGGGCGGTTGAGCAGTTACGCGAAATGAAGGCCATGATCAACCGTGAAGCTTTGCGCAAAGGTAAACAGCAAGATGTAAAGTTAGGCAAAGGCGGGATTCGTGAAATTGAGTTTACTGCACAAGTCTTCCAGCTAATGCGCGGTGGGCGTGAACCTCGTTTGCAAGAGCGCAATCTCTTAAAAACGCTGACTATTTTAGAGCAAACTCAACTATTAAGCCCGCAAGATGCTAATCACTTACGAGTGGCCTATCACTTTTTACGTCGTGCGGAAAACCGCGTACAAATGTGGAAAGATGAGCAGGCGCATGCTTTACCTACTGACTCGGAGCAGCAGCAACTGATGGCGGCTTCCTTAGGCTTGGCGGATTGGGCTAGCTTTATGCAAACCCTCGATGCCCATCGTGAGCAAGTTAGCTTGATTTTTAAACGTATTTTTGCCGTTGAGGGTGAGGACGAAGCCACTGAGCTTGATCCCAATCAAGAGCTGATTCAAGTGTGGCAAGGTCAAATGGATGATGATCACGCCACGAACACTTTGCTTTCTTGGGGCTTAAAGCCAGAAATGGAATGCTGGCAGCAAATTAAAGCGTTGCGTGAAAGCCGTTTGTACAAATCCTTAACTGAGTTAGGGCGTACCCGTTTAGATCGGTTAATGCCTGAGCTATTAGCAGTGTGTGCGACTCAAACCCATCCTGCTCAAGCCTTAACCCGTAGTTTGCAAGTGATCCAAGCGATTGCACGGCGCTCGGGTTATATCGTGATGCTCGTGGATCATCCGGGGGCTTTGGAGCAATTCGTCAAACTCGTCCATGCCAGTGTCTGGATTACTGTTCAGCTTACGCAACATCCTATTTTGCTCGATGCGCTCTTGGACACTCGCCAATTATATCGCCCCTTAAATCGCCAAGAGTTAGGCGCAGCACTCAAGCAAGCTTTAGGTAGTGTCGATCCAGACGATACAGGCTTAGTGATGGAGCGCTTGCGGCAGTTTAAGCAAGCCCAAGTTTTGCGGGTGGCAGCAGCAGATATTACCGGCATTTTGCCGTTAATGGTGGTCTCTGATCAGTTGACTTGGATTGCAGAGGCGATCTTGGAAGAAACCACGGCTCATGTCTGGCAGAGTATAACGACTAAATCGGGTCTGCCGCACTATGTCCTGAATGGTGAGAAAAAGGCTGCCAGTATTGCTATTGTCGGGTATGGCAAATTAGGTGGGATTGAGTTGGGCTATGGTTCAGATTTAGATATTGTTTTTTTGCATGATAGCTGTGGTGAGCAGCAAATGACAGATGGCAATAAGCCCTTGGAAAACCCAGTATTTTTTGCACGGTTAGCCCAGAAGATTATCAATGCACTGTCGACCTTCACGCATGATGGCCGCTTATATGAAACAGATACTCGTCTGCGTCCGAGTGGCGCTTCCGGCTTATTAGTTTCAAGTGCTGAGGCTTTTCGCCAATATCAATTAGATAAAGCATGGATTTGGGAGCATCAAGCCTTATTACGAGCACGCATGATTACGGGTAGCCCTGAATTGCGGGCGCAATTTGAGGCCATTCGCCATGAAATTCTCTGCCAACCGCGTGATCCTGAGCAGTTGCGGCAAGAAGTGGTGAATATGCGTCAAAAAATGTGGGAGTCCCTCGGTAGTAAAGATCCCCAAGTGTTTAATCTGAAAAAAGATCCGGGTGGGATTACCGATATTGAGTTTATTGTGCAATATTTGATTCTAGCACATGCTCATCAGCAGCCTGCTTTAGTCGAATGGAGTGATAATATTCGTCAATTAGACTCGCTGCGACAGGCTTGCATTTTGACAGCGGCGGAGGTAGGTCAGTTACAGGATATTTATCGCAGCCTGCGTAATCACACGCATCAATTAGCCTTACAGGAACAAGCAGCCACAGTCAGTGCGGAGGCATTTATGGAGGAGCGTGACTATGTAACAGCGATTTGGCTGAAGTATTTGGGAGGCTAGAGGCATTAATCGCTTCAGCGCGTACACAAGCGACCCACGCTTGATTTAAAGTTCGCAAATGGGGTAGCTGTTGGCGGCAGATCGCCTGCACATAGGCACAACGTGGCCCAAATGGGCAGCCCGGTGGTGGGTGCAAGGGTGAAGGGGGTTCGCCTTGTAGATGAATCCGTTCGCGTTTTTCGCCTACCTCAGCCACTGGGGTCGCAGAAAACAAAGCTTGAGTATAAGGGTGTTGCGGGTGGCTAAAAATGGTTTTCGCATCGGCATACTCCACTGCTCGCCCAAAATACATCACCATCACTGCATCGGCAATCCGCTGCACGACGGATAAATCGTGTGAAATAAACACATAAGCTAAACCTAAATCCTGCTGCAATTCGGTGAGCAAATTCAGAATTTGGGCGCGTACTGATAAATCGAGCGCCGATACGGGTTCATCCAGTACCACGACTTGGGGTTTGAGCATTAACGCTCGTGCAATCGCAATTCGTTGACGCTGACCGCCAGAAAACATGTGTGGATAGCGCTCAGCAAATTCAGGGCGCAAACCCACTCGTTCCATCATTGTGCTGACCGCTTGACGCCGTTGCTCACGGGAAAGTTGGGTATTGAGCAGCAAGGGTTCTTCCAGCATCTGTTGAATGGTTTTGCGTGGATTGAGTGAGCCATAAGGATTCTGAAAAACCATTTGAATGCGTTGGCGCAAGGCAGCCTCAGGCTTTTTCTGAGTATCAACTAGTTCACCCGCTAACCACAACTCACCCGCCGAGGGTGTTTCAATCAAGGTCAGTGCGCGGGCTAAGGTTGATTTGCCACAACCTGATTCACCGACAACGGCTAAGGTTTCACCCGCATTTAAGCTAAAACTCACCCCATTGAGGGCGTGTACGCTCAGCGACTTTTGAAATAGGCCTTGGCGTGCTGCATACACTTGCTGCAAATTAACCGCGCGTAAGACTTCAGCCATCGACGGCCTCCGTTGTTAGATTTAACGGATAATGGCAACGCAACCAAGCGGCCTGCCTGCTTGGTAGGGCTTGCAATAAAGGTTGTTGTTCATGACAGAGCGCTTGAGCGTGCTGGCAGCGTGGCGAGAATAAGCAACCGATTGGGCGATCTTTTTGCCCCGGCACGATGCCCGGGATCGTGGGCAGGAAGTCACCTGCGGGTGCACGCTCTGGCAAGGCATCCAACAGGGCTGCCGTATAAGGATGATGTGGGGTTTTAAATAATCCTGCCACTTGCTGCTTTTCCACTTGCTGCCCTGCGTATTGCACAACCACTTGTTGAGCCGTTTCTGCGACCACCCCCATGTCGTGGGTAATCAAAATCAAGCCCATCCCTTGGGTTTGTTGCAACTTTAACAACAACTCCAAGATTTGTGCCTGTACAGTCACATCGAGTGCCGTGGTCGGCTCGTCGGCAATCAGCAATTTAGGATTCGCGGCCAGGGCCATTGCAATCATCGCACGTTGGCTCATCCCACCTGACATTTGATGCGGATAGGCTTGATAACGGCGTTTTGGATCAGGAATACCCACTAGGTCCAGTAGATGTAAGCTGCGTTCAATACGTTCTTTTTTCGAGCCACCCAAATGAATACGGAGGGTTTCATCAATTTGATAGCCGATGGTAAAGCAGGGATTTAGGCTACTCATGGGTTCTTGGAAGATCATAGCCACTGTGCCACCATTAAGCTGACGGCGCTGTTTGGGTGGCATCGTTAATACATCTTGCCCATCAAGCTTTAATTCATCACAGCTAATGCGGGCAGTCGGTGGGAGCAAGTTCATGACTGCGAGCATCGCGACCGATTTACCCGAACCTGATTCACCGACAATCGCTACTACTTCGCCTGCTTTCACCTCTAAATAAATCCCCTCTACTGCTTGAAACCAGCCATTCTGTGTGGGGAAAGCAACGGATAAATTGCGCACGGTTAATAGACTCATGAGCGGCGCATCCTTGGGTCGAGTGCATCACGTAAAGCATCACCGACTAAATTAATCGAAAGCACGGTGAGTAAAATCGCTAAACCCGGAAAAGTCACTACCCACCAAGCACGACTGATAAATTCACGGGCTTCAGCGAGCATCGCTCCCCATTCTGGCAAGGGTGGCTGTGCGCCCATCCCTAAAAAGCCTAACGCGGCCGCATCCAAAATTGCATTTGAAAAGGATAAAGTTGCTTGCACAATTAAGGGTGCCATGCAATTTGGCAGAATGGTGTTGAACATCAAACGTCTATTACTCGCACCGACAATCCGACTGGCTATCACATAATCACGATTTTTCTCACTCAAGACATTAGCACGGGTCAGGCGGACAAAATGCGGCAACATCACCAAAGCAATGGCATACATCGCATTCAATAAACCCGGCCCTAAAACCGCCACCAAACCTAAGGCCAATAATAAACTTGGGAAGGCTAAAATCACGTCCATCAAACGCATAATCAAGGTGTCTAGCCAGCCTGAATAGTAGCCTGCTAATAAGCCAAGCAAAGTGCCAATAATCACAGCTAAAGACACCACCACAAAACCAATAAACATCGAATAACGTGCACCATAAATTAGCCGCGATAACAGATCGCGCCCTACCGCATCAGTGCCTAAAATATACGGCCAATGACCTGCCTCCGTCCAAATGGGGGGCAACAATAACGCACTCCGGTTTTGTAGACTCGGATCAAAGGGCGCAATCAGATCAGCAAACACGACGCAAAAAAGTACAATGCCTAAAAAGCTTAAGCCCCATAGACCACCTTTACTTTCTTTGAAATAAAGCCAAGTGGTACGCCAAGCCTCATCCGCGAACAGTTTCATTTGCCGTCCCTCACACGCGGATTAATCCAGCCATACATTAAATCCACCATTAGATTCACCAGCATGACCAGCATAGCAATAAACAATAAGCCACCTTGCACGGCGGGATAATCCCGATGTGAAATGGCATCAATCATCCATTTCCCTACCCCTGGCCATGCAAAAATCGTCTCCGTTAACACGGCACCTGCGACTAAAGTACCGATCTGCAAACCAATCACGGTCACAACCGTAATCAGCGCATTGCGTAAGGCATGAATACCGATGACTCGCCATGTCGGTAAGCCTTTGGCATAAGCAGTACGAATATAATCCTCGCCTAAAACCTCTAGCATTGCAGAGCGGGTCTGACGCGCAATCACGGCCATCGGAATGGTTGATAAAACTACACTGGGCAAAATCAAATGACGCAAGGCTGATTTCACCGCACCTTCTTGCCCAGAAAGCCAAGCATCAATCACCATGAAGCCTGTGATCGGATCAAAGTAATAATTAATAATATCCAGCCGCCCAGAGACAGGTGTCCAACCTAGCTGAGTTGAGAACAGCATAATCAGCAACAACCCCCACCAGAAAATCGGCATGGAATAGCCTGTTAAGGCCACCCCCATTAGTAAATGATCCGGCCAACGCCCACGTTTAACCGCTGCGATAATCCCCGCCGGTACACCCAAAATAATGGCAATCAGAATAGCAAAAAAAGAGAGTTCTAAGGTGGCAGGTAAGCGTTCAAAAAATTCTTCAACGACAGGGCGATGTGTTGACAGTGACTGACCAAAGTCACCCTGCAGAATATTGAGCAGATAATTGAAGTATTGAACCAGTAAAGGTTGATCCAAACCCAATTGTGCCACCATCTCCGCTCGCCGCTCGGGTGAGACACCTCGCTCACCCGTGAGAATAGTGATGGGGTCACCGGGCAATAAACGCACAAATAAGAAAGCAGCCAGCGTAATGCCGAAAAAGGTCGGAATGATTAAAACGATTTTGTTGAGAATAAACTTGAACAAGCGCGGCACTCCTGTGCAAAAGGAGAGCTACTCACAGGTAGCTCTCGTTCAAGTGATTATTCAGTTAAATCGACCGATTTGAATTGATGTAAACCAAAGGGCGATTGTTTATAACCCGAGACATTTTTACGTGCGACTTCATACACTACAGAGTGCGCAATGGTTGCCCAAGGTGCTTCTTTCTTAAACACCTCCTGAGCTTGTTCATACAATTTAGCCCGCTCCGCTTGATCACTTAAGGTTTTGGCCTTCTGCACTAAATCATTGAATGCTTGATTACACCAAAAAGCCCGATTTGAGCCGTCTTTGACCGCATCACAACCTAATAACACTGCCAAGAAATTATCAGGGTCACCATTATCACCCGTCCAACCCATTAACAGCGTGTCATGTTCACCTTTTTTGGAGCGCTCTAAATATTCTGCCCACTCAAAGGAAACAATCTCGGCAGTCACCCCGACTGCTTTCCAATCCGCTTGGATCATTTCTGCCATACGCTTGGCATTCGGGTTATAGGGGCGCTGGACTGGCATCGCCCAGATATTCGTTTTTAGGTCTTTGACACCGGCTTCTTCCAGCAATTTTTTCGCGGCTTCGACATCATATTTATCGTCTTCCACCTTGTCGTTGTAACTCCACATGGTCGGTGGAATCGGGTTTTTGGCGACTTTGCCCGCTCCTTGATACACGGCTTCCAAAATAGCTTGCTTGTTAATTGCCATATTTAGCGCTTTACGCACCCGTGCATCATCGAAGGGTTTTTTCGTGGTGTTATAAGCAAAATAACCAACGTTCAGACCTTCTTGGCTGAGTACTGTCACATCTTTGTTTTCTTGCATCGCTTTTAAGTCAGCAGGATTGGGGAAGGGCATTAAATGGCATTCACCCGCCTGCAATTTTTGCCAACGCACCGCATTATCGGTGGTGATGGCAAATACTAAATTGTCAATCTTTGGCTTGCCTTCCCAGTAGTTTTCATTGGCCTTATAGCGAATCATTGCGTCTTTTTGATAGGCGACTAATTGGAAAGGTCCCGTACCCACGGGATCGGTATCGACCTTTTCTGGTGTTTTCGCCTTCATCATAACATCAGCATATTCAGCGGATAAAATCGAGGCAAAATCCATCGCTAAGTTGGCTAGCATCGGTGCTTCGGGGCGATTTAAGGTAAATTTAACGGTGTAATCATCGACTTTTTCAATGGCTTTCAACACATCCGGCATCGACATACCTGTGAAGTATTCGTAATTGCCATTCGAGACTTTGTGATAAGGGTCGTCGGCTTTCCATTGGCGATTGAAAGAGAACAACACATCATCCGCATTAAAGTCACGGCTAGGTGTGAAGTCTTTACTGGTATGGAATTTCACGCCTTTGCGCAATTTGAAGGTGTAGGTTAAGCCATCTGCACTCACCTCCCAAGATTCAGCCAATGCAGGTGATACATTAGTTTCACCGGGTTTGAATTCAACTAAGCGATTATACAGGGCTTGACCTGCGGCATCGAAGGTCGAGCCATCGGTGTAAAATTGGGGGTTGAAGCCAGAGGGAGAACCTTCCGAGCAATAAACAAAGGTTTTGGGGGCTGCCTGTACTTGGGAGAAAAAACAAACAGCACTTAATACAGATAAAGCAATTAAACGCTTCTTCATGGCCTACTCCTCGTTAAATATTGAGCTTGTTACAAGCAAATTTTATCCTCACGCCTAGGTTGAATATGCTCCTTTAGGGTTTGTTTCGTCAAGAAGCTGGAACAGCTAGATAAGCTCTTGTTTTGAATTTAAAATACTCCCTAGGTTGCTCCGATTCTTGCACTAGGCCGAGTCTAGTTGTTTTTCCTCCGCAATTGCTTGTATAGTAGCGTGCATGAATTCTTTACGCTCTCTTGCAAATTTTGCCAAGTGTTGGCCACTACTCTGCGTTTATACACAGAGCAGCTAGGTTTTTATCTTTTTTATTAGCTGCGGGATCACCCTCAGTTAATCAGTCTTTATCCCGCAGCCTTACACGGAGCACACAATGCGGGAATCAATCAGTGATTATTCAGAGCAACATAATTTTCGGCTGGGTTTATTATATGCCTTGGGCGGCACCGCCTTATTTGCACTGAAGTCTATTTTTATTAAGCTGGCCTACGCTCAAGGTGTCGATACCGTCACTCTACTGACATTGCGCATGTTGGTGGCTGCCCCTTTTTATCTGGTCGTGCTCTTATGGTTGATTTATAAAACCCAAGTGACTTCACCTAGTAAGCAGGATTTGCTAGCCATTCTTGTCCTAGGTGCATTGGGCTATTACGTCTCTTCTTATTTTGATATGCAGGGGTTGAATTATATCTCGGCTCAGCTTGAACGTTTGATGCTGTATAGCTATCCGATTATGACAGCTTTACTGGGATGGTTACTGTTTCATGAGGCGATCACGCGGCGCCTTAGCTTGGCTTTAGTTCTGACCTATAGCGGAGTGCTCTTGCTCTATGCGTATGAAGCTAATTTAGGTGGTAAGAATATCAGCTTAGGGGTGTTACTTGTCACGCTATCGGCACTGATGTTTGCGGTGTACTTGGTGTATAGCAAGCGGGTGCTCAATCGAGTGGGCAGTCTATTATTCACCAGCTTGGCCATGCTGGCGGCTACGGTCTGTGTATTGATCCATTTTGCATTAACCCATCCACTGAGTGCTTTATGGGTCAATTCTACCGCGTGGTTTTATGCGGGATTGCTTGGCGTTTTTAGTACGGTCTTACCGAGCTTTATGCTTACGGAGGCCTTAACCCGGATTGGTGCAGCGCGTACCAGCATGATGGGTACGACTGGACCGATGATAACTATTCTGCTTGCCGTGGTGTTGCTCGGTGAACCCTTTGGTTGGGCGCATTTAGCGGGTATGTTGTTGGTACTGATGGGCGTGAGCATGCTTAGTAAACGATAAGGCCTAAGGAGAGGAAGCGCTCCGTCCTTGGAGCATGCGTTCCCTACGTCTATTAAACCATTAATTCATGGAAACACCCAAACCGTTCTGAAGATATTTTTGTAAACGGGCGGTACGTGCTTGAGTGAGGGAGGTCAATTCACCATGACGTAGCATGGGTTCCATGCTCCCCCAACAACGACGATCACCCGTATCACAAGCAAAAGTCGCTTCGATTTCGGCATCACGAAACGCTAACCAAGCTTTTTGTGCAGCCTTTAATTTAGCCGTAGCGGTCTTATCGTTCTTGAATTTAGCCATGAGCTTTTTCCAAGTATCATTCAGCTTTCTATCCGCTGCTTGGTACTCATCGAGAGCACATTGGTTAAGTTCAGCTTGATTGCCAGCTGGGTTGCATTTAAACGCTGAAGCATCTGCATAAGTGGCAGTGCATACACAGAGCAGGAATATAATCGCGATAAGGCTTTTCATCATGGCTGGCTCTTAAGGATACTAATACAACAGGCTTAGAGCTAATCTAAGCCTGTGCTGGGTAGGGGCAGATCTTGTTATAGGTCTACGAGTACTTGAAAACCACCATAAGCCATCCGCTTAAAATCAAAGGGTGGGTCGTCCATATCACCACAATCTTCTAAGCGCGGATCAGCATAGACTTTGGCATTCACTTCATCACGGTGCTCACGTGACGTAAACGTGATAAAGGCAAAGATTACCTTTTCATTGGCTGCTGCATTGACTGCTTTCGGGAAAGAATCGCCCGCCCACTCCGAGTTAAGATCATCACCAATACATTCTCTATAAGCCAGTGCACCGTGCTCGATCCAAATTTGCCCAGCACATTGAGCCATTGCTCGATACTCTTCTACATTCTCAGCGGGTAAAGGCAAAATATAACCATCTACATAACTCATGAGCTGCTCCTAAATAAGGCCGTTAATGCGTTCCTAATTGCCAAAATCAACTCTGGCTGTCAGTACAATCAGACTTTAGCATGACGTAGTTGACGTATACTAAAGGCAATTAAACCCAGTGCGGTCAGTGGTAACACACCATAAAGCATGACTTTGCTCAATAGATCTAAAGCTGGATGACTCGTGGCAGTAAAGATTAAGTAAGTCGTATACGCCACATAGTAAAAGAAGAATAACCCCCCTTCTGGGCGACTAATGGTTTGACCGGTAAAAAAGATCGGTAAACAGGCAAAAGCAACTGCAATCATCACGGGAATATCAAAGTGGAGGGTGCTGGCTTCAACGGGAATGCCGGTAGGGGCAATGATACTGGTCAGACCCAATACGGCCATAATATTGAAAATATTACTCCCAACTACATTGCCGACGGCAATATCTCGCTCGCCACGAATAGCAGCAATAATCGAGGTCACAACTTCTGGTAAGGACGTACCTGCAGCAACAATAGTTAAACCAATCACCACTTCACTGACCCCGAGATGCTTGGCAAAAATCACTGCACTGTCAACCAACCAACGCGAACCTAATACCAATAAAATTAAACCACCGATGATGAGTGCCAAATTTTTAGGCCATGCCTGTTTCAATGCCTTAGTATCACCCAGCAAAGCTGCCACTTCAGGATCAGCCTCTTCAGGTGCATTTAGCTGCTCTTTGCGGCTTTTGTAAAACAAAAACACAATATAAACAATTAAGCCACTGAACCAGAGCAGGCCTTCAAAACGGCTGAAGCTACCATCTAAAGCAAACAAAAAGACACTCAGCGATAATGCCATCATGATCGGAACATCCAAGCGAATCAATTGCTTAGACACTATTAACGGCACGATCAAAGCAGAAATGCCCAAAATAAATAACACATTAAAAATATTACTACCGACGACATTACCGACCGCAATCCCTGCCTGCCCCGCTAAGGCGGCTTTGATACTCACTGCAAGCTCGGGGGCGCTCGTGCCAAAAGCCACGACCGTTAAGCCAATTACTAGGGGTGAAATGCCCAAGGCCGCTGCTAAACGTGAAGCCCCTCGTACCAGTAGCTCGGCACCGATGACGAGTAAAACTAGCCCTGCAATAAAATAAACAATTGACATAAGTCCAGCTGCCTTTGGTGGTCAATTAAAACTTAAAAAAGCTTAGAAATAAGCTTAGCACCAATATACTAAACAAAAGCAAGCCAAGTCTGAAGAATCTAGCGCTTAGTTTTTGTAGCCTAAGCTAGGAGCGAGTGAGCTAGCTTAGGCTGTCGACGAGAGTAGTTAATGTGAGCTGGTGTCTAATTGGGCAACCAAGGCTCGCAAAGCTTTCATTTCTGCCACAAACTCGATTTCAACCCGCTCTAGCTCGGTGAGAAGATGTTTTTTCAATTCATCCCGATTCGATTTTGCATCGACAATCGTATCCAGTTCCATGATCGCTTTAGCCAGTACGGGGGAAATTTCATGAATTTCCCCCGTTTTAGCTGTGCCACTATCGAGCATCCGAGTCTGCACGGCGCGCCCAATATTATAGCTGCGTGTGACGGGTAATAAAGAACCTTTGGGGCGTTGGTATTTGATTTTCAGCACATCGGTGGCAGGTGCGATATGCGAGAGGGTATAACCAATAATATCTTGCGGATTTTGCACGCCCATTTGGGCTAGGTTGGGATAGTGAGTTGTCATAATAGCTAACCTCGTGGTGGTGGAAAACTAACTATAGCACTCGCTAAATCAAGAGAGAATGCCAATTCAAAGCGCTTTGGATGAGTTTAATTAAATTTTAAGCTAAAGTTTAAGGCTAGCTGCGTCACCACTGGATGTTTCTTACGGCTCAAGCTGCGATGAGAGCTAAGACGGTTGTTTGTTTATCTGATAAGCTATTTTTTTTGAGAGTGCTGCTATATGTTGGTTCTGCTGATCGAAGACCATCGCCTCCTTGCTGAAACGCTCATCGACTATTTAAACAGTGATGGGATTGAAGTCGATTATGCCGCAACTGGCTTACAGGGTTTAGGCTTGGCGACACACAATACCTATGATGCCTTAATTTTGGATATTAATTTACCAGACTTAGATGGGTTTAGTGTTTGTCAGCGCTTGCGTCAACAGTATGGTTTGGATTTGCCCGTCTTAATGCTTACCGCCCGTGATGAGTTAACGGATCGGTTGCAAGGTTTTGCACAAGGTGCCGATGATTATTTGGTGAAGCCCTTTGCCAATCAAGAATTGGTAGCGCGCTTACAAGCTTTGGTGAAGCGTAATCGTGGGCAAGTGGTGCATAAGCGGATTAGCTTGGGTGATTTAAGCCTAGATACCAAAACACAGCAGGTTTGGCGGGCTGGGCAAGAAGTAATTGTTTCACCCACCGCGTTTAAAATTCTACGTATTTTAATGCGTGAAGCACCCGCTATCGTGTCACGCGAAGCCTTACAAAATGAGGTTTGGGGTAAGGATATTCCTGATACCGATGCACTACGCAGTCATTTATATAATCTGCGCAAAGCTTTAAATCAGCCCGATCAACCTGAGTTGATTCACACAATTAAAGGTGTGGGGATTAAACTCACTAGCTAACCAATTGCACCCGTACTGTCGTCCCTTGGCTCAATAAACTACGGATGGTGAGCTGCCAGCCATAGCGTTCACAGAGACGACGTACAATATCTAAACCTAAACCATAGCCATCACTCGTGGTATGCACTCGCTGAAAAACTTGTTGTGCGAGTTCTAATTGTTCAGCACTCATCCCCAAGCCGGTATCCCGTATCTCCACCGCATTACCTTCAATCAATACCGTGACTGAACCTTGGTGCGTGTAATTACAGGCATTGCGCATTAGATTGCCAAGTACAATCGCTAAGGCCTGACTGGGCGCGTTAATCGTTAAGTGCTGGCGCTCAATCCGTAATAACTTAAGACGTTGAGCGCTATTATGGGTTTGCTCAACTTGAGTCATCAATTGTTCGACTAACTCATTGACCGAAACGGCTGCTAGTGGAATGTGTTGGCTTTCTTCACGTGCTAATAACAGCAAGGTTGCAATCAACGCTTGCATATCGCGGGTGGTGACTTGCATGCGTTCTACGGCACGTTGTTGCACAGGCGAAGACGCTTGCTTTTGTAATAACTCTAAAGAACCACTGATCACTGCCAATGGGGTGCGTAATTCATGGCTAACATCGCGGGTAAATTCACGCTCACGAATCAATTGTTGTTGCAGACGGGTGGTAAACTCTTGTAAAGACTGTGCGAGGATACGGACTTCATCATTGACACCGACTGCGGTGTATTCAGCCAAATTAAGGGCTGCAAAGTTATGGTTGTTACCCTCAAAGCGCCGCATAGTTTGTGCCAAGGATACCAACGGCGATAAAGTTCGGCGGGATAAGCGATAGGCCACCCAAGCGGATAAGTAAATCACCATAAGCGCTAAACTTAGTGGTACAACACCAAAATAAAAAGATAATTTCCCAACGCTATCCTCATCAAACACTAAGAATAAACGGGTATCGCCTCGATCTTCTACATAGACTAACGGCTCAGCCTGTGCAATTTTCACGCGCTTATAACCCGGTTGCATTGCACGCAATTCTATAGGCACTGCACTAAGCTCCCCTTGCTTGGCTCGGTAGCCACGTAAGTTATCTGTATTGGGTGTGGGGTGTTGCGGGTCTTGGTCCAACCAAGTCCAATAATGCCGCGCCTCGCCTTCGAGGGCAGTTTTAATCATGACTTTTTCTACGATTAGCGCTGCTGTATACACGCCGAGTACGGTAATGACGCTAATAAACAGCATTTGTAACACAAACACCCGAATTAGCTTTTGATAGATCCCATTGGGTTGGTGCATCGGTGATGATCTCTTGAGGCCTTCACGTTAGTTTGACATTGACTCTGCTAACTTAGCTACTCTTAAGCCTAGTCGCGTGTTTGGAGGATTGGCATGCTGCCCACTGTATTGCAACGATTTACTGAGGTTTATCAAAGCTTAGCCAAAGATAATTTATCAACCCTACAAACGGTGTATAGCCCCGATATTAGCTTCCAAGATCCTTTGCATCAGGTGCAAGGCTATGCTGAGTTTGAGGCCTATTTCGCAAGGCTTTACACGCATTTAACGTCTTGTCGTTTTGAAATTAAGAACTTGTTCTATCAAGATCAGCAAGCCTGTGTAATTTGGATCATGACCTTTGTGCACCCACGCCTAAACAGCGGTCAACCTGTGCGGGTCGAGGGAGCGAGCCACCTTCAATTTAATGACGATTATATTGAAAAACATCGTGACTACACCGATTTGGGGCAAATGTTGTATGAGCAGATTCCTGTGCTAGGAGCGGTGATCCGTACCCTGAAAAAGCGAGCTGTAGTATGAAAACCGTCCTCATCACAGGAGCAAGCTCCGGTATAGGGCAGCAACTAGCCTTAGATTATCTCAACGCTGGCTGGCAAGTGATTGCTTGTGGGCGCAATCTCGACAAGCTTGCTGCCTTAAAACAACAAGCGGCGGAACCCGATCATTGCCAAACCTTAAGCTTTGATGTGACTGAGCGAGCAACCGTGTTAGCTGTCGGCCAACAACTGACGCAAAGACTTGATTTAGTGATCTTGAATGCGGGAACGAGTTTGTATATTGAGGATGCTAAGCATTTTGACAGTGAAAGATTTACCCGCCTGATAACCATCAATTTGCTCGGCATGGGTTATTGCCTAGAAGCTTTCACGCGCCATATTCCACCCGGTGGGCAATTGGCTTTGGTGGGTTCAAGTGCTTATCTTTTTCCGTTTACACGTGCCGAAGCCTATGGAGCGAGTAAGGCAGCGATTGCTTACCTTGCACAAAGTCTTAGCTTAGATTTAAAGCCACATCAAATAACCGTGAGTTTAATTACTCCGGGCTTTGTGGCAACACCACTGACCGATCAAAACGATTTTCCGATGCCAATGCGTATTTCGGTTAGCCAAGCCGCTGCCGATATTCGGCGCGGTTTAGCTAAACGCAAAGCCTTAATCAGTACACCGGCCTCTTTTGTTTTCTTTTTACGCCTTTTAAATCGGTTACCGTATCGTGTGCAGTTGTGGCTGGCACAGAGTTTGGTGCGCTCATGAGGATTGCAATTGTAGGTTCAGGTATTTCAGGTTTGGTATGTGGCCATTTGCTAAGTCGTAAACATGCAGTGCAAGTCTTTGAAGCCAATCATTATATTGGCGGGCATACTGCAACGATTGATGTGAGTTTAAACGGTAAGATTTGGGCGGTTGATACGGGGTTTATTGTGTTTAATGACCGCACCTATCCGTATTTTCAACGCCTATTGGATGAGCTGGGTGTGCCTTATCAGCCGACTGAAATGAGCTTTAGCGTGACCAATGCACAAACTGGGTTGGTCTATAATGGCCATTCACTGCCTAGCCTGTTTGCCCAACGGAGTAATCTGTGGAGTCCGCGTTTTTATGGCTTACTTGCTGAGATTATGCGCTTTAATCGACGCTGTAAGTATTTGGCCTTACACGGCGTTCCTGTTGAATCGACCTTGGGGCAGTTTCTAAGGCAGCAAGGTTTTAGTGAGTTTTTTGCTCGGCATTATATTTTGCCAATGGGTGCTGCGATTTGGTCAGCAAGTTTGGGGGAGATCGCCGATTTTCCGCTGCAGTTTTTTATTCAGTTTTTTCATCATCATGGTTTGTTAAATATTCGAGATCGTCCGCAGTGGTACACCATCACCGGAGGGTCTAAGCAATATATTCCCTATTTCACGCGCCCGTTTGTTGCCAATATTCATCTAAATACGCCGGTCAAAGCCATTCGACGCACAGAGCAAGGAATACAGTTGAGCACCGAGCAGGCTACACAACATTTTGACGAAGTGATTTTAGCCTGCCACAGCGATCAAGCTCTCAAGCTCTTAGGCGATGCGAGTCGGCAAGAAATCAGTATTTTGGGGGCGATTCCCTACCGTGAGAATCAAGTGATCTTGCACCATGATGAGCGCTTATTACCGAGCTTGCCTAAAGCGCGGGCGAGTTGGAATTATCATTTGAATAATTCGGTAACTCGACCGGCTAGTGTGACCTACAGCATGAATATTTTGCAGTGCTTACCGGCTTCTGCTCCCCCATTTTGTGTGAGTTTAAACCCTAGTCAGACCATTGACCCGCGCAAAATCCTCGGTGAATACCGTTACAGCCATCCGGTGTTTAGTCAAACGATGGTCAAGGCACAAGCCCGTCGGGCTGAAATTTGTGGGCAAAGGCATACGCATTTTTGTGGGGCTTATTGGCACAACGGTTTTCATGAGGATGGTGTGCAAGCCGCTGTGGAGGTTTGCCAGCGTTTAGGAGTAGCCCTTTGAAAGCACTGAGTAGTTGTTTATACAGTGGAATCGTTGGGCATAGTCGTTATCAACCGATCCAGCATCAGTTTCGTTACGCTATTTTCTTATTTGCCCTAGATTTGGATGAATTGCCTAGCCTACCTGAGTTAGGTTGGTGGTTTAAAGTGAAGCGCCCCGCAATGATGAGCTTTCGCCCTAGCGATTATCTAGATCATGCTCCCGAACTGACTCGTGAGCTGGTCTGGCAGAAAGTGGCAAGTTTGGGTGGCGAACAGCTTGACGGGCAAGTGATTTTTGTTGGGCAAGTGCGTTGTCTGGGGTTTTATTTTAGCCCAGTAAATTTTTATTACTGCCATGCAGCGAATGGTGTTCTGCGTTATTTACTCGCCGAGGTCAGCAATACGCCTTGGAATGAGCGTCATTGCTATTTAGTCGATGCACACAGTCAAGCTCCCATTCCTAAAGCCTTTCATGTGTCGCCTTTTATGGATTTGAACATGAGTTATCACTGGCGCTTTAGCTCATTGCACGAGACTTTAAGCCTACAAATCACCAATCAAGCCGAACAGCGCTTATTTGATGCAGCGATCTATTTGCATAAAAAACCCTTAACGAAAGCGGAATTAAGAACCCAATGGCTACGTATTCCAGCGATGACGCTTAAAACTGTTGCCACCATTTATTGGCAGGCACTGAAGTTATATTGGAAAAAGCTGCCCTATGTGCCACACGCTACGCCGAAGGAGACTAAGGTATGACTACATTAAGCACCGTTAAACTCCCTAAAACTCGCTCATTTGGCTCAGTTGCCTTCGCGAAAGCCTTATTCTTGAGGTTATTGGCTAAGCTGGATCGGGGTTATTTAACAATTCAAGATTCAGATGCGTTTTATGCCTTTGGCGACCCGCAAGATACCTTACAAGCCCACTTGACTGTGCATGATCAGCGTGGTTATGCCCGTGTTTTGTGGGGTGGGGGGACGATTGCGGCGGGTGAATGTTATGTCGAAGGGCTGTGGGATACCCCCGATTTAACTAAAGTGATTCAGGTATTCGTGCGTAATCAGTCGTTATTGGATCAATTAGACCATGGCTTCTCTTGGTTAAGTCAAATAGGTTATCGGCTTGCTCATGCTTTACGCTCTAATTCTAAAGCAGGCTCGAAAAAAAATATCCGTGCCCATTACGATCTAAGCAATGAGTTTTATCAGTTGTTTTTAGATGAGACTATGCTGTATTCCAGTGCAGTCTTTCCAAGTCCTACGAGCTCTTTGTATCTAGCCCAATTGCACAAGCTGCAATTGATTTGTGAGGGTCTACAGCTAAAAGCGGGTGATCATCTATTAGAAATTGGTACCGGTTGGGGAGCTTTGGCGGTCTATGCTGCTGAGCATTATCAAGTTCAAGTGACGACCACGACTATTTCGGAAGCACAATATCGCTATGTGCAGCAACTGATTCGAGACCAAGGTTTAGAGCAACAAATCACGCTATTAAAACAAGACTATCGTGAATTGACTGGGCAATACGATAAATTGGTGTCGATTGAAATGATTGAAGCCGTCGGATATGAGCATTTGCCGCAATTTTTTAAACAATGCAATCAGCTACTCAAACCTGAGGGGCGCTTATTTTTGCAAGCGATTACGATGAGCGACCAACGCTATGCACGCTATCGCAAGCAAGCTGATTTTATTCAATCTTATATCTTCCCTGGTGGCTTTTTACCCTCGATGACGGTATTGAATGAGCATTTTACTCGCTATACGGATATGAAAATCAGTGGCTTAAGTGATTTTGGTTTGGATTATGCCCTGACCTTAGAACACTGGTCACTACGTTTACAAGCTAAGCAAGATCAATTGACAGGCTTAGGTTTAGATCATCAGTTTTATCGCCTATGGCAATTTTATTTGCACTATTGCATGGGCGGGTTTAAGGAGCGCTTGATTAGTGCGATACATTTAACTGCGGATAAGCCGGGCTATCATGATCAAACAACCTCTGTTGATTACACTGATTGATCTGACGATCTTTCAGGCGATTTGGTGGTTGGGAGTCTTAGTCGGGCAAGCAGCACTCTTAAGTTTGGTCTTGTTGTTGTGCTTGCATTTAGTCTTAATCAATCAGCATTTGCAGCGTGATTTGCTGGCGCTGTTGGTATTAGCTCCTTTAGGTTGGATGCTGGACTTAAGTTTGCAGGCTTGGGGATTTTGGAGTTTGCAAACTGCTTTGCCGTTTTGGTTATTAATGATTTGGGCGGGGTTTATCTTAAGCTTATTTTACAGTCTAGCTTGGTTAGCGAAGCTACCTATTTTTATACAAAGCTTAATAGGCGGCATTGGTGGGGCTTTGAGTTATCTTGCTGGTTTCAAATTAGGAGCTATTAGTTTTATTTACCCGGTGTTTAATACCAGTCTCGGCTTGTTTTTTATTTGGGCGCTGTTTTTACCGCTACTGATCCTAGGGTTAGATTTATTTGAAGGTTCAGACGACTAAGCAAGCTAAACTCAGTTATAGCTAGACTAACCGAGTGCTGGTTCTAGCGAACTAGACCAGGCTGTAACTGGTAACTACCTTAGTCGCTATACTTCAAGCTAAACTAGCCTCCCTTTAATGCTTCGATATCAAATGACTGTGGACACGCCGACTCCCCTTAATCACTCTCAATTACGCAAACAGCTCAACACGGTCATGGGCAGTGACCGTTTTCGCTTGCGGCGTGAACTCCAACAATTAGAGCGTAAGCCTGATGAAGCCCGTGCACAACGGTTGCTGGAAAAAATTGAAGCCAGCCATCAACGGCGCAGTTTGCGTATGCAAAATAAACCGCAGCCAGACTACCCTGACGATTTACCCGTAGCACAGCGCCGCGAGGAGATTATTAAAGCCATTCAAGAACATCAGGTGGTGGTGATTTGTGGGGAAACGGGGTCAGGGAAAACGACCCAGCTGCCAAAGATGTGTTTGGATGCAGGGCGCGGGATTGATGGCTTGATTGGGCATACTCAACCTCGGCGGATTGCTGCGCGCAGTGTTGCGGATCGGATCGCTGAGGAGTTAAAGACTCAGCTCGGGCAGCAAGTGGGCTATAAGGTACGCTTTACGGATAGAACTCATCAGGATAGTTATATTAAGTTGATGACGGACGGCATCTTGCTCGCGGAAATTCAGCAAGATCGCTATCTGAATGATTATGACACCTTGATTATTGATGAAGCCCACGAACGTAGCCTCAATATTGATTTTTTGTTGGGCTATTTAAAATGGCTGCTACCTAAACGCCGTGATTTAAAAATTATTATCACCTCCGCCACCATTGATCCGCAGCGCTTTGCGGAGCATTTCAATGGAGCACCGATCATCGAAGTATCGGGGCGTACTTATCCGGTAGAGCTGCGTTATCGTCCTCTAGTGGATCTGGAGGGCGAAGATGAGCGGGATTTAACTGAGGCGATTTTAGATGCCGTGGATGAGTTAGGCGCTATCGGTAGCGGGGATATTCTAGTGTTCTTACCCGGTGAGCGCGAGATTCGGGAAACAGCCGAAGCCTTGCGTAAGCATCATCCCCCTTCCACAGAAATTTTGCCCTTATATGCACGCCTGTCTGCTGAGGAACAGCATCGCGTGTTTGAGGCACATGGGCGACGACGGGTGGTGCTGGCAACGAATGTCGCGGAAACTTCGTTGACTGTCCCTGGGATTCGCTATGTGGTGGATGCTGGTTTGGCACGAATGTCCCGTTATTCATGGCGCGCTGGGGTGCAGCGCTTGCCGATTGAAAAAGTTTCGCAAGCCTCAGCCAATCAGCGCTCGGGTCGTTGCGGGCGGGTGGCTGCAGGGGTAGCGATTCGTTTATACAGCGAAGACGATTACAATAGTCGTCCGCTGTTTACTGAGCCGGAAATTCTGCGCACCAATCTCGCTTCGGTTATTCTGCAAATGGAAACCATGCAGCTCGGCGAGATTGAACAATTTCCTTTTGTAGAAGCGCCCGACCTGCGCTTGATTCGCGATGGCTATAAGCTGTTATTTGAAATTGGCGCAGTGGATGCGGATTTCAATTTAACACAGAGCGGGCATACCTTGGCCAAGCTGCCCGTTGATCCGCGCTTAGGTAAAATGCTGCTTACCGCTGAAAAAGAAGGCGCTTTAAAAGAAGTATTAGTGATTGCTGCGGCGTTAGCTATTCAAGACCCTCGCGAGCGCCCAATGGACAAGCAGCAAGCAGCGGATGAAAAGCATGCACGCTTTAAAGCGGAAAACTCCGACTTTTTAAGCTTATTAGCGCTTTGGGACTACTCCCATCAGCAGCGTAAAGCCTTATCAAAAAGCCAGTTCCGCAAACTGTGCCTGAAAGAATTCTTATCATGGACACGCTTACAAGAATGGCATGATATTCACCAACAGATTCGTAGCACCCTCCTAGAAGTGGGTATTAAAGAGAATGAAAAGCCCGCTGAATACAGTGGCATTCATCGCAGTCTGTTATCAGGTTTGCTCGGCAATATTGGCCTCAAAGATGAGGATTTGGAATATCAAGGGGCGAATGGGCGCAAGTTTTTTATCTTTCCCGGCTCGAATCTGCGCAAGAAAGCCCCGCAATGGCTGATGGCGGCTGAACTCGTTGAAACCAGCAAACTCTATGCACGTACCGTAGCGAAAATCGAATCGGAGTGGATTGAGGAGTTCGGCAGCCATTTACTCAAGCGTCATTATACCGAACCGCATTGGGAACAAAATTCGGCAAATGTTGCTGCTTTTGAGCGTACTTCCTTGTATGGCATTACCGTGACTCCTAAGCGGCGCGTGAGTTATGGGCGGATTGACCCAGTGATGAGCCGCGAGATCTTTATTCGTCATGCTTTGGTTTATGGGGAATATAAAACTCAGGCGGCTTTTTTCCGTCACAATGGCGAATTGATTGCACAAATTGAGGAGTTAGAAGCCAAAGGACGGCGGCGCGATATTTTAGCCGATGAGAAATTGCTGTATGACTTCTTCGACCCACTGATTCCAGCGAATATAGTGAATGGCGCGTCCTTTGAAAAATGGCGGAAGCAGGCTGAATCCAAAAATCCTAAGCTTTTATATTTGACTCGCGATTATTTAATGCAGCGCGATGCAGGTCACGAGCGTAGTGGTCAATTCCCCGACAGCATGGCAGTGCAGAGTATGATTTTACCCTTGCGCTATCATTTTGAGCCGAATGCGGAGGATGATGGCGTGACTGTGCGTTTGCCTTTATTAGCGCTCAATCAGTTATCCCCGATTCGTTTTGACTATCTCGTGCCGGGGATGTTGGAGGAAAAGCTCACGGCGATGATCCGTGCTTTGCCTAAACAAATCCGCAAGCAGTTTGTACCTGCCCCTGATTATGCACGGGCTTGCTTGGAGGCGATTGAGCCCAGTGAAACCCTTGCCTTAAAAGAGGCTTTAGGTCAGCAACTATTGCGTATGAGTGGTTCGCGGATTGAAACTGAGGCCTGGGAACAGATCGAGTTGCCTGAGCATTTGCTGATGCGCTTTGAAGTTGTAGATGATAGTGGTGTCGTGGTGAACGCAGGGCGTGATTTATATGCCTTGCGCAATAAGGTCGGCCAGCAAGCTAAAGCAGAGCTGATTCGCCAACCGACGCAGCATATTGAGCGCCAAGGTTTAACCGAGTGGAGTTTTGGTGATCTTCCCACGACACATTTGCTAGAGATGGGCGGAATGAAACTACACACTTGGCCTGCCTTATATCTGGCAAGTCCACAAGCGAGTACGGTGGATATTAAGCTATTTGATAATGAGGCTGAGGCGCAGCGACAACATCGTTTAGCCGTTTTGCGCTTATTTATGTTGGCATTGCCTGCTGATGCACGCGATGTGCCAAGGCATTTGTCGCAAATGCAGCAGCTCTGTTTGCATTATGCTGCCAGCGGTAAATGCGATGAGCTAAAAGAAAGCATCACCCGCTATGCCTTCCGCCAAGCGTTTGCCGAATTTTTGGATATGCGCACGCAAGCTAGTTTTAGTGCAGCGCTACAAGTGGGCCGGAAACAAATTTTAGTACAAGCCCAAGATCTAGCGCGGATGCTCGCACCTGCTTTAGCGGCTTATCACGATATTCGTAAGCTGTTGAAAGGTAAATTGAATCCGGCTTGGCTCGAAACGCTCAATGATGTGAATGACCAACTTTTCCATCTCATTTATCCGAATTTCTTAGACGAAATGCAGCCAGATGAATTGCGTCATTTGCCGCGCTATTTAAAAGGTATTCAGCGCCGCTTAGAAAAAATGCTCGAAGCGCCCACTAAAGACCGTGCTTTGCGCGTACAAATTCAGCCGTATTGGGATCGCTACAAAGAGCGCTTAAATAAAAATCGCAGTCAAATGGATGCGAAACAAGCAGCTGCCTTGCACGAATATCGCTGGATGGTGGAAGAGTTTCGGATTTCGCTGTTTGCGCAGGAATTGGGAACCGCCAAGCCTGTATCCGCTAAGCGCTTGGATAAGGTTTGGGAAGAAGTTTAAAGTCCTATAACAGGTACATTTTTTAAGTCAGGGATAAATTAAATGGCGCATCAATACACTGCCGAGATTATTTGGGAGCGTGGCAATCAGAACTTTCTCGATAATCGTTATAGCAGGAAATTCCTCTTGAAATTCGATGGGGGCATTGAAATCGTGGGTTCATCCTCGCCGTTAGTGGTTTCGCTGCCATTTTCAGAGCCACAAGCCCTTGATCCTGAAGAGGCTTTTGTTTCCGCCATTTCTAGTTGCCATATGCTGTGGTTCTTATCCATCGCTGCGAAGCATGGGTTTGTAGTAGATGCTTATCACGATCAAGCGGTCGGCATGATGAAACCGAATGAGCATAAGAAGTATTGGGTTGCAGAGGTGATGCTTCAGCCTAAAATTTTATTTTCTGGAGCGAAAATGCCTTCGGCAGCAGAGCTTGAGAATCTACATGATGAGGCGCATGAGGAGTGCTTTATTGCTAATTCGGTGAAGACGAAAATCACGGTTAAGCCACAATAAGACTATCTTGGATAACTCACTTGAGTTCAAGGTTAATCAATTCATTAGCAATCATTTCAGCCTGTTTCAACACGGTTTCTGTCGCTAACAACTGCATATCCGGCGGGTAGCCGTATTGCCGCAAAGTGCGTTTGATGATGACCTTTAACTTGGCCTTGACGCTTTCCTTGATTGTCCAGTCAATAGCGGCATTTTCCCGTACCCGTTGAGTTAGAACCACAGCCAGTTCACGTAGTTTGTCCTGCTGCATCAATTGACGCGCACTGTCATTATTGGCGACGGCGGTATAGAACGCATACTCAAAATCGCTCAACCCCATCTGTTTGGCTTCATCGTCGGAGGCAACGATTTCCTTGCTGATTTTGATTAGTTCGTCGATGACTTCGGCGGCGGTGAGGATTTTGTTCTGATAGCGTTTGATGGCGGTTTCCAGCATTTCCATCAGGCTTTTGCTTTGCACCAGGTTTTTCTTGGCACGGATTTTTAGCTCATCGTTGAGCAGCTTTTTCAGCACCTCCAACGCCACATTTTTGTGTTCATGATCTTTAAGTTCAGCGAGGAACTCATCGGAAAGGATGGAGATGTCCGGCTTCTTGATCCCCGCTGCATCAAAAATATCAACCACCTGTTCCGATACCAGTGCCTTGTCGATTACTTGGCGGATGGTAGTGTCGATTTCATCGCTGCTACGGCCTTCGCCGGGGCTATCAAACTTGGCAAGACGCGCTTTGATAGCTTGGAAGAAAGCAACTTCATCCTTGGCATCCAGTGCCTGTTCATGGGGAATGGCAATAGCGAAGGCTTGCGACAGCGCGGTAACTTGGTTGATGTAGCGTTTTTTGCCGTCTTCCAAACCGAGAATGTGTTCTTCCGCCGCCAAGATTAAGGCGAGTTTTCCGGCGGTATCGGTGTCGAAATAGTTTTCGTAGGCAAAGCCGTGGTACATGGCGGCGATAATTTCGATTTTTTCCAGCATCAAGGCGACGGCTTGTTCCTGTAGCACAGTGGGGTCGCCCTTGCCGCCTGCATCGGAATAGAAAGACAGGGCTGCTTTGAGGTCAGCCGCAATCCCCAGATAGTCCACCACCAAACCGCCGGGTTTATCTTTGTAAACGCGATTGACCCGAGCGATGGCCTGCATCAGGTTGTGGCCTTTCATGGGCTTGTCGATGTAAAGCGTGTGCATACTGGGGGCATCAAAGCCGGTCAACCACATATCCCGCACGATCACCAGCTTGAGCGGGTCGGTATCGTCCTTCATGCGTTCTGCTAGTTGCTTGCGTTGCTCCTTGGTGGTGTGGTGCTTGGCAAGTACCGGGCCGTCACTGCTGGAGGCAGTCATCACCACTTTGATCATGCCCTTGTCCAAGGCGTCATCGTGCCATGCAGGGCGCAGCTTGATGATTTCGGCGTACAGGTCGGCAGCAATGCGCCGCGACATACTGACCACCATGCCTTTGCCCTCAAAGACCTCCTGACGGGCTTCAAAGTGCGTCACGATGTCTTGGGCAATGTTACGGATACGGGCAGGGCTACCGATCAGGGCTTCCATTTGCGTCCATTTCGCCTTGGCGCGTTGGGTGGTGGTGAGGTCTTCTTCTGACAGATCCTCATCCAGTTCCCTGACCAGCCTCTTGCCTTCTTCGCTCAGGGCAACTTTAGCAAGGCGGCTTTCGTAGAAAATCCGCACGGTTGCGCCGTCTTCTACCGCTTGGGCAATGTCGTAGATGTCCACGTAATTGCCGAATACTGCCGGAGTGTTTACGTCAGTCTTTTCAATGGGAGTGCCCGTAAAGCCAAGGTAAGTAGCATTGGGTAAGGCATCGCGCAGGTATTTGGCGAAGCCATACACCACCCGCTTGCCAATGACTTCACCCTCAGCATCTTTCTCGTCGACGGTCTTGGCACTAAAGCCGTATTGGGTGCGGTGGGCTTCGTCAGCGATGACCACGATATTGCGGCGGTTGCTGAGTTGTTCGTAGACGTTGCCTGTTTCGGGCTGGAATTTTTGGATCGTGGAAAACACTACCCCGCCAGAGGCAACCTTTAGCAAATCCTTGAGCTGTTCGCGGTTATCGGCTTGTACGGGGTCTTGGCGCAGGAGCTGTTTGGAGGCCGCGAAAGTATCAAAAAGCTGGTCGTCCAAGTCATTGCGGTCGGTAATGATCAACACCGTGGGGTTATCCAGTTTCAGGACGATTTTGCCGGTGTAGAACACCATGGATAACGACTTGCCAGAGCCTTGGGTGTGCCAAACCACGCCCGCTTTTTTGTCGCCTTTGGGCTGGTTGACGACACCGGGTAAACCGTAGCTGGCGGGGCTTTCCTTGATTTGGCTAGGGTCGGCGATGGCGGCGGCACGTAGGGTAGATTCAACGGCAGCATTGACGGCGTAATACTGGTGATAGGCCGCCAGTTTTTTGACGGTATGGATGCTGATAACACCTGTTGTGGGGTCTTCTTTTTTGCTTTTCTCAAACACAATGAAATGGCGCAGCAAGTCCAGCAGGGCGGGCTTGTTCAACATGCCGAGAATCAGGGTTTCCAGTTCGGGCCGTCGTTGTAGGGGCAAAAGATTATTTCCCCCTACGTTGTCATCACCACCGTTGTATTGTTGTAGGGGCAAAAGATTATTTCCCCCTACGTTGTCATCACCACCGTTGTATTGTTGTAAGGGCAAAAGATTTTTTGCCCCTACGTTGTCATCACCACCGTTGTATTGTTGTAAGGGCAAAAGATTTTTTGCCCCTACGCCATCGCCATCATCGGCACTTTTCCAGGTCATGAAGCGGGTGAAGCCTGCGGAGAGTGAGCCAGCTTTCGCTTCCAGACCGTCAGAGATCACTAATAAAGCGTTGGTATTGAACAGGCTGGGGATGGTGTGCTTGTAGGTTTCGAGTTGTTGGTAAGCGGCTTTTAGGGTGGCGTTTTCATCGGTGGCATTCTTTAGCTCGATGACTACCAGTGGTAGGCCGTTGACGAATAGCACAAGGTCAGGACGTTTGTTCTGGTGGTTTTCAATGACGGTGAACTGGTTTGCTACCACAAATTCGTTATTGTCCGGGTGGGTAAAGTCGATTAACCAGACCCGTTCCCCGCGCTCGTCGCCGGCTTGTTGGGTACTAACGGGTACGCCTTCGGTGAGCAGGCGGTGGATGGTTTCGTTATTGCTCAGCAATTCGGGGGAATTGATGCGCTGCACTTCTTTGAGCGCGGTTTGTCGTGCGTTAGCGGGCAGTTTGGGGTTAATGCGCTTGACCGCCTGTTCTAATCTACCGGACAGGAATACGTCGGCGTAATTACTGCGTTCTGGCGTGGCACTGTCGGGGGCAATATCCGGTGCGTGGATGTAGGTGTAGCCCTGCCGCTCCAATAACTTGATGGCGAAATCTTCGATGGCGGATTCGGTGAGTTTAGACATGATAAGTATCATCTTCCCAGCGCTGGGGATTTGTTTGGATATAATCGGCAATTTTTAAATAAGCCGTTTCGTTGCGGATGATATGTTCATAGTAATTGCGTTGCCAAACAGAATGTATCTCGGTATGGGCACGAAACCATTTGGTAACACCAATTTTAAAACCCCGCACCACTGAACCCAAAGTTCGCGCCGTCCCCGGTTTTACCTGTAGGGGCAAATGATTATTTGCCCCTACGTTGCCATCGCCACCGTTGTATTGTGGGGGCAAATGATTATTTGCCCTTACGTTGCCATCACCACCGTTGTATTGTGGGGGTAAATGATTATTTGCCCTTACGTTGCCATCACCATCGTTGTATTGTGGGGGCAAATGATTATTTGCCCCTACGTTGCCATCGCCACCGTTGTATTGTGGGGGCAAATGATTATTTGCCCTTACGTTGCCATCGCCACCGTTGTATTGTGGGGGCAAATGATTATTTGCCCCTACGTTGTTATCACCACCGTTGTATTGTGGGGGCAAATGATTATTTGCCCCTACGTTGCCATCGCCACCGTTGTATTGTGGGGGCAAATGATTATTTGCCCTTACGTTGCCATCGCCACCGTTGTATTGTGGGGGCAAATGATTATTTGCCCCTACGTTGTTATCACCCATGACAATAATGCCGTGTACGTGGTTTGGCATCACTACAAATTCATCCAAAATGACCGATGGGAAATGTTTCGGGATAGCCTCCCAACATTGTTGCACTAGGATGCCTGCCTCATTTGGAAACATCTTTCCCTCTATGACGTTGCCAAACAATGGCAGTCGGTCGTGAGTGCAAATGGTGACAAAATATAGCCCTGCTTTTGTGTAATCATGTCCCCGCAAACGGATAGATTGGCGGTGATGGACCGTCGGATTGAATACCATAATTTAACCCATTGTCGAAATAAACATCCTATGGGATATTGGGACATGACATGTAGGGGCAAAAAATTTTTGCCCCTA
This sequence comes from Thiothrix eikelboomii, assembly GCF_900167255.1. Taxonomy (GTDB): domain Bacteria; phylum Pseudomonadota; class Gammaproteobacteria; order Thiotrichales; family Thiotrichaceae; genus Thiolinea; species Thiolinea eikelboomii. The sequence goes on along the minus strand of NZ_FUYB01000015.1, from coordinate 53,158 downwards.
CGATCAATGATACCATTACCCCTTCATCAACTAGGTCAAGGTTTTGTAGGGGCAAATAATCATTTGCCCCTACTCATAACAGTTCCCAATGCCCGGTTTTGTCTGATCCTACCCGCCGGAGCTGTTGTTTGTCCTGCAATTGTTTGATGGCGCGGTCAATGGTGCGCAGATCTTTACCGATCCTTGCTGCCATTTCCTTGCGGGTCATGGTCGGGTTTTGCGCTAACAATGCGCGTACTGCTTCGGCTGTTTTCAAGCCATCCAGATTTACAGTGGCGTTTACACTGGCATTTACATCGGCGTTTTTGTCAAGCGTTTGTAAAATCGCCTCCAGCATAAAGTCGATAAACGCATTGGCACTGGCGGCGTGGTCTGCCTGGGCCAATGCCTGATAATAGGCTTGCTGGTGTTCGCGGATGATGCTTTCCAACGGCAGGAATTGGAAGATAGGCCGCCAGCGGGAAAGCAACAAGGTTTGCCACAAACGCCCCATGCGCCCATTGCCGTCCATGAACGGGTGGATGAACTCAAACTCATAGTGAAAGACGCTGCTGCTGATCAAGGGGTGGTCGTCGGAATGTTTTAACCAGTGCAGCAGATCAGCCATCAAGCCTGCCACGCGGTTGGCGGGTGGGGCAACGTGAATGACTTTTTCGCCCTGATGGATACCGACGGCTTGTGTCCTGAAGTGTCCGGCTTGCTTGAGGATGTCGCCCATTAACCAGTGGTGGGCGGTGCATAAATCATCGGTGGTGTAGGGGTCTAACTGCGCCAGTTGTTCGTAGGCTTTGATCGCGCCTTGCACTTCGGCGAGTTCGCGGGGGGAGCCGAGTACCCGTTTTCCTTCAAGAATTGCCGACACTTGCGCTTCGCTGAGCGTATTGCCTTCAATTTGCAGCGTGCCGGTGATGGTTTTGATCTGGTTGGTTTTGCGTAGCTGGGGGGATTGCCAAGCGCCTTGCACGGATAACACGCCGACTTTTTCACTGATCAGGCTGACCTGATTGAGCATCGAACTGGTGATCGTGAAAGGTGGCGTGTAAGGTTGGCTCATGCCGCTTCCTCCAGCGTCCGAATCTGTTCGGTGTTGGTTGTAGGGGCAAAAAATCTTTTGCCCCTACGGTTGTTGTCATCACGCATAATCGACCCGCACCTCACCGCTCATTAGCTTCGGCAACAGCGTATCCCGCATTTTTTCCAATGTACGTATTTGAAGCTGATTAGCTTTTATTTTTTTGAAAATCGGCGAAGCAATTTCATCAAACTTATTCAGCTTTCCTTTTGGAGGAATAGTTAACTCCAATGACTTAAAATTGGATTTTGATATTTCCTCAAAAGTGGAACCATTCCCAGAGCCTTTAATGTTTTCCATGTTATTTTTACACCAAAGGTATATGAAATAATTTGAAACCAATTTGTCACAAATTATTGCAATATAGCCCTGATTAATAGCAACTTTAATATTTGTTATGGCTAAATACCCAATTGGAGCACGCGAAGAAAGCAATACAGTTCCAACTGGAAGTAATCCAGAGCTAATTTTCGCCAATCCTTTTTTTGTTATTTTTCTGTCCGTATCAAATAGAAAAACAGAATTGTGATTTGATAAATCCCTTGGTGAAGTCCAATGAATATCACCATCCCAGTATGCCGGTTCTTTTGTACTCGGTGTTGTTCCACCTTTTACAGAAATTACGTCATCAAGCGTTCCTGCATCCCAATCTTCCCCCGCTTCTTCCACAAACCACTGCCTGAACAGCGTTTCTGCCATTGCTTCGAGGGTTTTGTTTTGGCGGTGGAGCAGGTCGATTTTGTCGTCAAGGCTGCTGAGAACGGCGGCGATGGCGCGTTGTTCGGGGAGGGGGGGGATCATTACCTCTTCTTGATGCACATCATTTCTATTTACGCCGGGTACTGCACTCTTGTCGCTGTATTTCGCCCAATCCAATTGTTGCAAGAAGTAGTAAATAAATAATTCATCATTTCCTTTAAAGTCTTGGACATACAAAGTTGTATTCAAAGGCCAATATGGTGTTCTTGAAAAAAAGACTTTCCCAATCGTGCCATATCGTCCTGTTATTACACCTAAGCCATCACACATATTCTCATTGTGGTAGCCCGAAATGCCAGATGATGAGTAAATAGGGATATTTCCATCTGTGCGACTTTTCGTAGGCAAATCATATCCACGTTTTAAGTTTATTTGTTCACCAAGAGCCGTTGTTTGCCACTCACGCATTGTTGCCCCCTTGTTTGCTTTTCAATAGGTGCAAAACGGGTTTCTGTGAGGCTTTGTCAATCGTTCTTAATCGTCCGCAATCGTTCGTAACTGTCTTCAATCGTTCGCAATCGTTCGCAATCGTTCGTAATTGTCCGCAATCGTTCGTAATCGTCCGATTATCCGGCACTATCCGGCGGTATCCGGCACTATCCGGCACTATCCGGCGGTATCCGCTACTTTTCCGCTGCTTTTCGGCAGTATCCGCTACTTTTCCGCTACTTCCCGCTACTGGGCGGTAGAATTCGGCATCTGTATTAAATAGTTGCAACACTGTCACAACTATTGCGTTGTTCGGTATATGAATGGACTGACCCAATATCATGGCAGTTTAACCTTTGCCAGATTTTCGGCAATCGCTTGGTTGAGAGCCGCTTCTTCGAGCAGTTGCGCTTCAAACTTAGCTTGGAGGGCAGCAAAGCGTTCGGCAAAGTTGAAATCGTCCTCTTCATCAGGCAAACCGACATAACGCCCCGGTGTCAGCACGTAGTCGAGTTCGGCGACGCGCTCCAGCGGTACAGAGGCGCAGAAGCCTTTTACGTCTTCATAGCTGCCTTCACCCGTGCGCCAAGCCTGGTAGGTGCTGGCAATCTGCTGGATGTCATCGGCGGGAAGTTCGCGGGTACGGCGGTTGATGAGATGACCAAGGTTACGCGCATCAATGAACAGAATTTCGTTTGGGCGGGGATGTAGGGGCGAATGGTTATTCGCCCCTACGCGATTGCGGTTCATGAACCACAGACCCGCCGGAATCTGGGTGTTGAGAAACAGTTTGGCGGGTAGGTTGACGATGCAATCAATCAAGTTGCCATCAGCAATCAAAGCTTTGCGGATGTCTCCTTCACCACTGTTTTTGCTGGTGAGTGCGCCCTTTGCCAGCACCACCCCGGCTTTGCCAATGGGGGAAAGGTGGTAAATGAAGTGCTGTAACCATGCAAAGTTGGCGTTGCCTGCGGGAGGTGCGCCGTATGTCCAACGTCCATCCTTGCGTAGCAGTTCACCGCTCCAGTCACTGACGTTGAACGGTGGGTTAGCAATAATGTAATCGGCTTTCAGGTCTTTGTGGGCATCGTTGAGGAAAGAGCCTTCGTTGTTCCATTTGACTTGGGAGCTGTCAATGCCACGGATAGCAAGGTTCATCTTTGCCAGTCGCCAAGTGGTTTGGTTGCTTTCTTGCCCGTAAATCGAAATATCGTTACTGCGGCCTTGATGCTCTCCCACGAACTTTTCCGATTGGACAAACATCCCACCCGAACCACAGCAAGGGTCAAATACACGGCCTTTGTACGGCTCTAACATCGCCACCAACAGTTCTACGATACTGCGCGGCGTGTAGAACTGCCCACCCTGCTTGCCTTCTGCCAGTGCGAATTCACCGAGGAAATACTCGAACACATGCCCCAATACGTCGGCACTGCGGGCTTTGGCATCACCAAGCGCGATATTGCCAACCAGATCAATGAGTTCACCAAGGCTGGTAGGGTCGAGGTTTTGCCGCGCAAATACCTTGGGCAGAACACCTTTGAGAGATGGATTTTCCTTTTCAATGGCATCCATTGCGGCATCGACAAACACGCCAATAATCGGCTGTTTGGCCTTGGCAAGCAGAAACGACCAACGGGCATCTTGCGGTACAAAGAACACGTTCTCGGCTTGGTATTCGTCGCGGTCTTCGGGGTCAGCTCCAGCATAATCGGCTTCGCCTGCTTGCAGTTTGTTATACAGCTCCTCAAACGCATCAGAAATATATTTCAGGAAAATCAGCCCCAATACCACGTGCTTGTATTCGGCAGCGTCGATGTTTTTACGGAGTTTGTCGGCGGCTTTCCAGAGCTGCTTTTCTAGCGGTTCTTCTTTGTTATCTGCTGTTGTTTGGATACGAGCCATGAAAATTTTTCCTTACACGTAAAAGAAGCTGGATTATTAACAGAGTATATAGAACTCCCTAGGCTCAGCGTTATGCTTAAGACGCATCTCACTAGCCATGCAGGCTTGGAGTGTGTACCCATTTCGTGCAAGGTATTCGTGCTCCTTCTGCCTTAACTCTTTTCCAGTTAAAAGATTTTTTATCCGGTTAAGTGACTTACATCACGGGCTTGGTATTTAATACCACCCATGCAAACTAACCTTCACATCCAAGCCGACACCCTTTACCGCTTTATTCAAATCCATCCTCGTTTGCTGGTATTAACCGGTGCTGGGGTTAGCCTTGCTTCGGGTATCCCAACTTATCGTGATGAAAATGGCGTTTGGCAACGCGGTACCCCTTTACAACATGAGGACTTCATCAAAAAAGAGGCCGTGCGTAAGCGTTATTGGGCACGCTCTTTTGTTGGCTGGCCGAGTATTGCTCAAGCGCAACCGAATGCTGCCCATCAAGCTTTAGCCAAGCTGGAGCAGTTTGGCGTTGTTGAGCAATTAGTCACGCAGAATGTCGATAATCTCCATCAAGTAGCGGGTCATCAGCAGGTGGTGGATTTGCATGGCAATTTGCAGCGCGTCGTTTGTTTGCAATGTGGGAATAAAACCACCCGAGCTGAGCAACAAAAACGCCTAACTGAACTCAATCCGCAATTAGCTAGCCTACAAGCTGAAATTCGGCCCGATGGGGATGCAGCTTTGGCGGATGATTATTTTGAGTATTTGCAGCTGCCAACCTGTTTAGTCTGTGAGGGGGTACTGATGCCCGATGTAGTGTTTTTTGGGGGGAGTGTACCTGTTGAGCGGGTGGAGGCTTGTTTAACCGCTTTAGAAAAAGCCGATGCTTTGTTGGTGATTGGGAGTTCACTTAAAGTTTATTCAGGCTATCGGTTTTGTGTACGCGCTAAAGCTTGGGAAAAACCCATTATTTTGCTCAACCCCGGTAATACTCGAGCAGACGAACTGGCACACTTACATATTCGTGCTGATGGGGGTGAGGTCTTGACCGAGCTGGTTGAATGTTTTTGCTCGCAGCCTCATGGCAACTGCGAGGATTAGATGATTGAGAGGAGTCAGCTGTAAGCGCGGCTTATTCAGTAGAACTGGAAGAGCTGGTTTTAGTCCCAAAGATATTTAAAGCATCCATCCAGCGTTTGGTAAAGTCAGTATTGCCCATAATCGAGGATTGGAAAAAGCTCATCGGATCATAGCCTTCAGCGCCTACGGTCATTTTTTCCAGCATTTTATCCATGACTTGTTTATTAAATTCTTGCACATCCGGCAAACCAACTAAACGCCGCATTTCTTCAGGTGTTATATCAACGTTGATTTTTATGTTCATTGAAGGCTCTCCTCAACAAAAAAGCTTAGTTTTAATTGTCAGAAAGGATAGCCGCTTAATTGCGTTTGCAATAATACGGCTGCTTGACTTGGATCATCGGCATCAGTGACTAACAGTAAGTGCAGACTGTTTCCCTCGACTTGTGCAGAGATGCCTTCAATTTTGTAACGATTATCTAATTGGGTCAAATAAACTAATTCATCTTGTGCATTAATCACCCCTAAAGCAGCCGCCACTAATTCACCATCCGTATAACTATGATCGGTGGCTTCAGCAGCAGCGGAAAATAGCCAATTACCCTCCGGCAAGGCCACTGCATCAGTAAAGCCTAGAGGAGTGCCTTGGACTTCACCTAGGGCATAGGGTTGAATCGAAATCAACAAATCAGCAGTCAGTGCCTGCTTTTGCAGTATCGCGTTTAGGCTGTGCGCTAAATCCAAGCGAATACAGGCATTTTGGCTGGTTTCAGCCTTATTGCCGCGCTGGAGCAAATTCAAATAGCGATTGATAAAAGCACCTTCAATATTCAAATCAGCAAAATGCTCGGCGAGTTCAGCATATAAAGGCTGTAAATCAATGATTAAAGGTTCGGTATTAAGCGCCCCATCCGCTGCTAAACCTAAGATCACGCCTCGATAACGCCGTTTTTTTGAACCAGAACCGAGAACGAATAAAGCCCCTTGTGGATAAGGGCCAAAAGCAGGCAACACGGTGAGTACTTCAAAATCGGGTTTGTGCGCTTTCCGTGCTTTAGGCTCAGCAGGTAAATCACCCTCTAATAACCGCAATAAACGTCCTGAGTGAGGCTGTGAGCGTGAGAAAATCCCTAAATGATGTTCATCATCCGCGACCACATATAAATAATCGCCCACATTGACTAAGCCACTGGCCGCCGTTAAAAACGGTGGGCGGCCTGCTTCAGTCGGTTCAGCTAAATCGAGGGAACGTAAAACCTCAAGTGCTAAAGACATTACTCTAAGCCTTGGCTACTTAAGTATTCATCATAAGTTCCGCGATAATCGACAATGTTGCCATCCCCCTTCACATCGAAAATACGGGTGGCGAGCGAGCCAACAAAGACCCGATCATGCGAAACAAACAGCAGAGTACCTTCGTATTTATCCAAAGCACCGTTGAGGGATTCAATCGACTCCATGTCTAAGTGATTGGTGGGTTCGTCCATCAGCATCACATTCGTGCGTGAAAGCATCATTCGCCCGAAAATCATCCGCCCTTTTTCCCCCCCCGATAAGACTTTCACAGGTTTTTTTACCGTATCGCCGCCGAATAATAAGCGTCCTAAAGTGCCGCGAATTTGAGTTTCAGCATCTTCGCCTTCATAACCTTCTTTACGCACATATTCGGCAATCCAATCGGTGAGTGGGCGATCAGTTTTGAATTCATCCTCATGATCTTGCTCATAACTGGAAATACGTACTTTCTCCGCCCATTTGATCGTGCCTTTTTGCGGTTCGAGTTGGCCTAACAGCAGCTTCATTAGTGTCGTTTTACCTACGCCGTTTTCACCGATGATGGCAATTTTTTCACCCGCTTCCACGGTAAAACTGAAGTTTTTAATCAATGGCTTATCCATACCTGCATACGCAAAGCTCAGATTTTCCACTTCCACGGCGAAACGATGTAAACGTTCTTTTTCATCGTATTCAAAACGAATCCACGGATATTGGCGGCTAGAGGGTTTCACATCTTCAGGGCGGAGTTTTTCAATCAGCTTGCGACGGCTGGTGGCTTGCTTGGCTTTAGATTTATTCGCGGAGAAGCGGCGCACGAAATCTTGTAGCTCAGTAATCCGCTCTTTGGCTTTGGCATTCGCATTGGCTTGGCGCTCGCGTGCTTGAGTCGAAGCCTCCATGAAGTCATCGTAGTTGCCTGCATAGACTTGAATTTTGCCATAATCTAAGTCAGCGGTATGGGTGCAAACTTGATTAAGGAAATGACGATCATGCGAGATAATAATCATGGTCGATTCACGATTATTCAGGGTTTCTTCCAACCAACGAATGGTATTGATGTCGAGGTTGTTGGTGGGTTCGTCTAATAAAAGGATATCGGGATTAGCAAAGAGTGCTTGGCACAGCAGTACCCGCAATTTCCAACCCGGCGCCACTTCACGCATCGGGCCATTATGCTGCTCAACTGGAATACCAACCGCTAACAATAATTCGCCTGCTCGTGATTCCGCCGTGTAACCGTCGATCTCTGCGAATTGACCTTCCAATTCGGCAGCGCGCATGTAGTCATCTTCGGTGGCATCTGGATTGGCGTAAATGGCATCTTTTTCTGACATGATTTTCCACATGTCTTCATGACCCATCATGACCACATCCAAGACCCGTTTATCTTCAAAACCAAACTGGTCTTGGCGCAGATAAGCCATCCGCTCAGTTTGGTCTTTCGAGACATTGCCATGTGTAGGCTCTTGCAGGCCACACAGGATTTTCATAAAAGTCGATTTACCCGCTCCGTTTGCACCAATTAGGCCGTAGCGGTTACCGTCGCCGAACTTGACGGAGACGTTATCAAATAAGGGTTTTGCACCAAACTGCATGGTGACATTCGCGGCAACTAGCACAGAGTATCCTCGTAAACAAAACTGGGTGTGTTAATGGGGTACTACTTTAGCAGTTTTGTGCTCTGCACGCAGCGAAACTAAGTGCTAAATTAAGGAGGATTCACACAGCTCTGATAGCGCATGTTCACCGTATTGGCAAACTTCGCAGTGGTCAGAATCCGCGAGGATTTCTCACTATGTAATTCAATCCCCGGCAGTTGCGCATAAAGCGGTGCTTGACCCGTTGTTTGCTGATAAACTTTCAAAATTGCTTGATAAATAGGGGTGCTATTAAAAGCCAACTGCTTTTCTTTCAGTAGATCACGGCGAATCTGATAGTCTTTAAAGCCCAAATTATATTGCTTTACCACCATGCGTAGGGCTTGTTCAGTGCCACTCACGGTCATTTCAACATCGCCATCTTGCTGATAAATCAATAAATCACCATCACTAGCAAGGGCTTTACCCGCTAGTTTAGCCAGCATGGTTTGAAAGGCAGCATTACGGCTGCTATAGCGCCCAGCATTAAAATCAGCGAAGCGATAGATTTTTTTGTTATAACCCGTTTCATAACCGAGTAGGAGTAGTGTGCCGTAATACAAACCACCTTTGCGGGTATACAGTTTGTCACGGACTTGATACATCTCCTCTAAACTCAGCGCTTTGCCTTTGCGCTGTTCACGCTCAAATTGCACCGCGAAACTCACCGCGACTTGCATCGAGCCAATCGTATTAATTTCATTGTTACTTTCAATAAAATTATTGGCGAAACGATTATCCACCAGCCAATTGAGTTTATATTGCTGCGCATAATCTTTCAGGCCACCCATCAAATCCCGATAGGCTAAATCCAAATCACGTTCGGTTTTCGCTTTGCGGATGCGCTGCATAAAGCTGTCATTGGCATTGGGGAATTTATTTAGAAAGATTACTGCACCATCGCCCAGTAGTGAGAATTTTTTTAATTTACTAATCACTGCTTGCTCAGATATTTTCCCTAAATTCGGTACGGCAGGATTAGCCACAAAACCGGATTCTTGATCAGCAATCGCAATTACGGCACAAATATTCTCGCGGCTTTGCTCGAGGCCATGTTCTTTTAAGACGGTTAGCAAGTCGCTTGCCCAAGCCCGTGGTTCGCGTACCTTCGGTTCAGCAATTTTGATCAGCTGTGTGGTTTGCTCAAGGCTCAAAACAGGGATCGCAAGCTTGGTTTCGGTGGCCGCTTTAGTTTCGCTGAGTTGTGCTTTAATGGCGGGATAAAACCAAATGCCTAGGCCAATGGTGGCTAGGCCACCTACCCAAAGCAGCAGAGTTTGGAGTTTTGCTAAGAGCCAGTCGAGCATTGCTTAGAATCTAAATATTTGCTTATTAACGCACTCTAGCAAGGGGGGGGAAATAGGACAAATTCTTAGGATTTGTTTTAAGACAGATTCAAAGCCTTTGTTTGATTGATGAGCAAAACGAAGTTATACAGAATTCCTTACCATTTCGGGGCAAACGAACTACGTTCATCTGCTCGTGGTAGTAGACAGCCTTCAGATGCATTGGGGAATGTTGGTTTTCGTATTGCTTCAGGTCAATAAATCCTATGATAGGATGCATAGCCTGTACTTAATCACTAGCAACCTTTTTCAAGTACTCCAACATCTTGGTAGATAGCCACATGCCATGTTGGTTTATGAAAGCATCAAGATGCGCTACAAATCGGCTAAGCGAATCGCTTCTAAATCACCGACATGCAGTGCCCCTACTGCACCCGCTACATAATACTTGCCGAACTCAGAAATTGCTGTCACTTGTATGCTTAGTGGTAGGGTTAATTCACCAACTTCCCTTAATACAGCCTCAGGAGTATGCACCTCTGCAAAACAATTCCCAAAAGATCAGAAGCATTTAACTTGGCTAGAAAAATTACAGGCTAGCATTGCTAACAACCTTCATGCTTGCTCAGCCAATAATTCAGCCACCGTCTCTAAGTCTTCCTCAATTATTTCATCCGTAACTATTAGGCCACGCCCAAAATGCTCACGTAGACGAAACAAAAACTCTTTAAAGCTTAAACAGGCTAAAGCAGCAGCAGCGGCAAAACTGATTTTCTGTGCGTGATATAAACTAGCCGCTAGAAAAAACTCAGCTGCATCCTTGCCTAAGGGTTCTAAGACGGCATCAAACTCAGTTTTTAAAGTAACAGTCATGGTTTTATCCTAACTCAAATAACTTTCCAGATGTAATCTAGCGCAGCTACCTAGTGTTTTCTCATGTCAGCTTAGCGAGACTTCCTCTTCCTCCTGTCCAACATAAACCTATACTATGGGTGAACTATTTCGGTTTGAAAATGTTTGTATTATGACGCGAGGGTCGCAAACGGATGAAAAACCATGTTTGATAGCTTGAGATCACGGACCGCTCACCGTTTTGTCGTGCTGATTAGCTTGCTGGCGATTGGCTCAGCGGCAGTCTATTGGCAACAGAGTAAAGCTAGTAAATTTTCGGGTCTTCCGCCTAAGATCAGTTATTACCATTGGGCGAACAGCTACACCGATGATCCTGCTAGCCTGAAAACTTACGCACCTGCGCAGCTTTACCTTAAGCTGTTGGATATAGGCTATCGAGATCAGCAGTTGTCGATTAATCCGACGGATCTACGCACACCACCGTCCCTACCGATCACGCCCGTCGTATTTCTAGACAATAATGCTTTAAAAGCGGATGTACTAGAGACGGTATATGCACAAATTCTGAGCCATATTCCGCCGCAAACCTATCAGCGTTTGCAGATGGATTGTGATTGGACCGAGCAGACCCGCGATACCTATTTCGCTTTTTTATCGCGCTTAAAAGCCGACTATCCGCATTTGAGCGTGACTTTGCGCTTGCATCAAGTCAAATACGCTACCCGTACTGGTGTGCCGCCTGCCGAACGAGCTGCACTGATGTATTACAATATGAGCGATATTCGTGACCCTGAAACAAAAAATTACATCCTCGATCCTGCTGTCGGTCAAACTTATCTGCAAAACTTTGAAAAATACCCGCTTCCGCTCGATCTTGCCCTACCGCTGTATCAGCAAACTCGCGTGATCCGCCGAGGTAAGTTGGTACATTTAGCCAATAGTGCCGAGCCTAACGCGGCTAAAACCGAGCGTTTGGATGAGCATCATTATACGGTGACACAAGGGCATTATTGGCAGGAATATTATCTCTACCCCGAGGATGAACTACGAGTGGACACTGTTGACCTTAAGTCTTTGCAACAGGCTGCCCAGCAGTTGAAGACTGTTATGCAGCCCGATGAGCTTATTTTTTATACGCTGCAGGATGCCAATCGCTTTACACCAGACCAACTGGCAGCTATTGCTGCCGATTTTTCATCAAGGAGCCAGCCACAATGAACTACCTTAAAAAGCTATTCTGGAGCCTAGCATTGGCCAGTGGTCTATTTTCTGCTGTGGCTTTTTCCTGTGGCTGGAGTGAAACCGAGTATTTCTATTACTCGAAGAGTCTGGATGCTTTGTACGGTGAATTAGTTAAGCAGCACTTTGTGCGCCGCCGAAGTTATTTCCCGGGGTCTTATACCAATGATGAATACGATGAAGATCAAGTCACCGAAACTTATAACCTGCAAGCCTGGGGGACTTATCTCAAGGTCTCACCGGAAGAGGCCAAAGCCATTGTTTATGAGCGCAATGAGGAAAAGCTCGCCACTCAACCCGTTGCCGTGAAAACCTATCTAGGGATCGTGGCGAAACAAGAGCCTGTTGCTAATCAAAGCGATCCACGCTGGCTGACTAAGGAAGAGCAACAGCAGCAAAAGGCAGAAAATCTGAAGCTTGGCAGCGAAGTGCTGACTGAAATTAATCAACAGCTTAAAACCGAGCAGGATGCTTTTTTACGCCAGCGTTATACTTATTTGCTGATCCGCCTGTTGCATTACACGGGGCAATATGCAGCCGTTCTGAGTGAATACTCAAGCCGTGCAGCTGATCTCCAGCAACCAGACAAAGAAGTTGCTATCTGGGCAGGTTTACTGTATGCCGGCGCTCTACAGCGTACTGGGAAAAGGGCCGAGGCAGCTTATCAGTTTGCTACCCTGCTGGCTAAAACTGACACCAAAAAGCTGCAGGCACAGCTGAATTTCAGTATTAAAACGGACGAAGAATGGCAGGCTTTGATGGCATTATGCCAGAACAAGGATGAACAAGCCTTGATGCATTTTGTGCGGGCGCTACGGGTCAATGCTAACTCTTTGGAGGAGCTGAAATCGGTGTATGCGCTGGCTCCCGATTCAGATTGGTTTGATGCCCTGCTATTCCGTGAGCTGGAATTTGCTCAGTTTGCTGATCACCTACCTGGTAATCAGGCCGATCCGTGGCTACAGGCTTCACGTGGGATCAATCGAGAGGTGCTGATTGACGATCTTAAGGCCTATGAAGAAGCTAAAACTGAGCCAGCTAAACAGAAGCTGCGCGAGCGCCGCAGTCAATATCTCACCCAATTTAGCCAATGGCTTGAGCAGGTCAGGCAGGATAAAAAGCGTAAGGATCTATTTTTATCCGATTATGCGGCTCTTTATCTAAAGTTATTATCGGCACAGCCGTTGAGTTCAGCTGATGTCAGTGGTTTTCTCTCTACCTATTCGAAGGATGCCCGCCTGCCTTATGTCCAACCCTTGGAGCATTGGATCTATCTTGAAAATTTGAGCGCCATTGACCCAGCCGGTGAGCAGGTGATAGCTGACAATTTGACGGCCGTGGTCGCACTAGAAAAACCGCTTAACCAAGGAGGTGAGGAGGATGCCTACAATAATGAGTATAAGCGCCGCACGCAGGACATTATGACTTATACCTATGCTAAGTTAGAACCTCTGTATATCAAGGCCAAACAGCCCGGTAAAGCTTATCTTGCTAAACAACGAGGTGATATTGTTCTGGATGAGATTAAGGTCGGTGAAATTCGACAGCTGCAAGCTTTGCAAGCCAAAACGGCGCCCAATCGTTGGGAACAACAGATGGTGACAGATTTTGCTAAGGCCTTCGGTAGCATTGACTATGAAACCAATCAATTTGTGCTGAATAACGATCCCAACGAACTGATTGCTCGGAAGTATCTAGCCGCTGGTTTATTGGACCAAGCCAAAGCCGCTGCTTTGGAGGCCAAGAATAAGCTCTTCAAAACCACTTATAACCCATTTACCACCGGGCGCAGTGGTAATAATCGGGTCAAATCCAAACCGATGACCCTGCTGGAAGTGATTAATACAATGCAAGCTTTGGAAACCAAGGCCAAGACTAATCCGAGTGATGCTCAGAATCAGTTTCTATTGGGGACGGCCTATTACAATATGACTTGGTTTGGGAATTCCCCAATGTTGATCAAGACAGAACGCTCGACGATGGCTTGGCGTGAGGGTGAAATTGATTTTAGTAAGGCACGTCAACACTATGAGCTCGCTTTACAACACGCTAGTAACCGAGAGTTAACAGTCAAAACTCTGTATGCCTTGGCAAAAATCGAGGAAGATGAGTTTTATAAGCAGCAGGAGAGGAAAGGAACAGATCTTGACAAGTACTGGCCGCATGGAAGCAATGACAAATACGCTAAGGCCGTGAAGTTTGCCAAGAAAAATGGCTTAGGCACTTACTTTAAGCAGATCCGTGCTTATGAAGATACGCAATATTTTAAGGATGTGATCAAGCAGTGTGCGGATTATCAATATTATTTCGCACCTTGAGTCCAGCACGGGAGGCTAGCACAGGTTATAGCCAGTGTCGTTTAACTAACGGCACTAGCTCTACACTGGGCTAACCCTTAAAATGTTAGCCTTTTCCGATTTTCTACTTAGGTTTGCGCATGAAATACCTCAAAATTCCGGTCACGCCCTTCCAACAAAATTGCAGTCTTATTTGGTGCGAGGCAACCCAAGAATGTGTGTTGGTCGATCCGGGTGGCGATGTACCTAAGCTCATCGCTGCGATTGAAAAAGAAGGGGTGAAACCGATTGCAGTCTGGCTCACTCACGGCCATTTAGATCATGTCGGTGGCACGATGCCGATTGCAGAACATTATCAAATTCCAGTGATCGGCCCGCATGAAGCAGATGCTTATTGGCTGGATGGTTTGCCGATTCAATCGCGGCAGTTCGGTTTTCCACCCCATGAGGCCTTTCGGCCAACCCAATGGCTAAAGCAAGGTGATACTTTGACGGTGGGCAAGGAAAGTTTTGCGGTCTTGCATACCCCCGGACATACCCCCGGTCATGTGGTTTTATTTAATCAGCAGGCAGCTATTGTGTTTGTGGGGGATGTACTGTTCGAGGGCAGCGTGGGGCGTACTGATTTTCCGGGGGGAAACCATCAACAGTTAATGAATTCTATTAAGCAACGGTTGTGGACCTTAGGGGATCAAGTCACGGTGGTCCCTGGCCATGGACCGAATACGACGATTGGGGCTGAGCGTCGCACTAATCCTTTTGTGCACTAAAGTATGCAACGCCTTGCCTTTGTTTGCTTACTGACTATAACAGGAGCAGCTTGTACGCTCGCTCCGAATGTGCCTGCACGCGCTTTGCCGCTGAATGCTACACTGATGTTAACTGCACATAATGCTGTCCGTGCGCCTTTAGGTTTACCAAGCCTACAATGGTCAGCACCCTTAGCGACTTATGCGCAAACTTGGGCCGCTACCTTAGCGAGTCAGCCAGCCTGTCAAATGCATCATCGTCAGGAGTTGGGCAAAGACGAATGGCAAGTTGGGGAGAATCTATTTTGGTCAGGACCACGCCGCTGGAGCGATGGACGGATCGAGCTTGAACCGATTAGCCCTAGCCGAGTTGCAGCGCTTTGGGCTAATGAAGTGCAGGATTATGACTATGCCAGCCATCAATGTCGATTAGGTGCACAATGCGGACATTATACGCAAATGGTATGGCGCAATACGCAAGAATTAGGCTGTGCAGCGGCGGTCTGCGGGGATTTAGGGCAAATTTGGGTCTGTAATTACTACCCTGCAGGGAATTGGCTAGGCCAACGACCTTATTGAGCTTCTCTATTGAACCGCCTATTGCAGCTTGAGCGTGTAAAACACCTCACGAGGCGGTTGCCCTTTGAAGTCGGGTGATTTGATCCCGAGCTTAATGTTTTCGCCCGGTTTATATTTAGCTAAGTCGTTATATAAATCAGCCACACTCGAGACTAATTGACCGTTGATGCTGGTAATTTTGTCGCCTTCATGGAGACCCGCTTTATCCGCCGCACTATTCGGCACAAGTTTGCCAATCGCTACTCCCTGTGGAGCAGGTACTAACCATACACCGAGCTTACCTGTGGGCGGTAGGCTGAGAAACTGTGTGAGTAGTTGATAATCAACGTCATCATTCAAACGTTCACGTACATCCACACTATGAATGGTCGCTTTGGTCACTTTAGGTAGGCGTCGACTCACATCATTGGGAATGGCCGCCTTTGAACTCACATGCCCTGAGCCTGCAAATACCACCATACGGGTATGATCATGGGTTTGTAGGAATCGAACGATATTAGCTGCCATCGTTTCATCCCAAATGCGTTGTACCATCGCAAAGTTTTCAAATTGACCATGCCCTTGATGATCAGCAAATACTTGGCGTAGCTTAGTCAGATAAGAACCTTCAGCGGGGGTGATTTGAGCCGGTAGCTGGGCGCGCTCCGCTTTACTGAGGCTTTCAAGACCATACATACCCACTTTACTGGTGAGTTCTGCAGGTGCATTTAAAGCAATCACCGGCAGTTGATGTGCTTTGGCATATTCAAGAATTGGGCGCAGCATGCGAAAGTCATAACGCCAGCGATTATAATAATCGGTTTGCTTGAGTAGCTGATCCTCGCTGATCTTACCCGCTAAATAATGATTAAGAACGGGCTGAAAACTTTGTTGAAACCATTCCACGCCGATTCCAAGCTTAGGATTTTGCCGATGCAGCGAGCGCAAGATCAACAGCTGATTGATATGGTGATCATAGCGATCATGGGTTTCACCGACAAAAACAACCCGCCTAGTTTGTAGTCTTTGCATGAGTTCTGGAAAACTGATTTGCTGATTGCCATCAATCGCTACGGGCTTCCAACCATCTAAAAAACTATTCACTTCCCCTAAAGAGCGATGCTCTACGGTAGTGGCAAAAGCATGAGTTGAGATCAGGCTAAGGGTCAGACTCGTGAAGAGGCAGATCAGTGCTAAAAATGAAGTCATTCGATATCGCAGTGTCATAGCTGTATTTTGTATCCTTAAGCGAATCTTGATGTCAGGTAGAGTATGAACTCTGTGTGCTAACAGATGCCTCCTTGCCCTATTTGTTATGGTAGCACCCTGTCGGAAAAACACGCATATCCCTTAGATAATCGGATGAACCTATGATCTTAATGAGAGTTTTCACGATCTGCGCACTGCTAATCCTAAGTTTGGCGGGCTTGAGTCAGGCCAAAGCAACAACGCCAGCTACCCTAACGAATGACTCAAACTCAGTTTATTTGCAGCATCAGCTGAAATTAAAGATTGATCTCGCATCTCATCATTTGTCGGTGATTGATCAGCTTAGGTTCAGTAGTACTGCAGCGGAAACTTGGCAATTTAGCTTGAGTGACCGTTTTAACTTAGAGCCTAATTCAGCGCTAGAGTTGCTAAGCCATACACAGGGTTTAAAGCACTATCGCGCTAAGCAAGCCGAGCTTACACTCCGCTATAGCGGGCAATTCCAGTCTACTCCTGATTGTGCTTGGTTGACTCAAGTTTGTGTACAATTTGATGCCAAGGGTGTGTATTTAGATGCCCATAGCCAATGGTATCCCGATACGGCTAAGGCCTTGCATCGCTTTACATTAAGTGCTGAGCTACCTAAAGATTGGGTCAGTTTAAGTCAAGGCGAGCAAATTCAAACGACTTGGCAAGCAACTCAACCGCAAGCTGCGATTTATTTCTTAGCAGGGCCTTTTAAGGTTTACACAGAGGTGGGGCAATATGCGACTGCACAAGTTTATTTGCAAACGGCCGATGACCTATTAGCGAAACAATATTTAGCAGCGACTCATCAATATTTGGCAGGCTATTCTAAGCAGCTTGGGGCTTATCCTTATCGCAAATTCGTCACGGTCGAAAGCTTTTGGGAAACGGGTTGGGGGCTACCTTCTTTTACCTTGTTGGGTTCTAAAGTGATGCGTTTGCCATTTATTTTGAGTAGTTCTTTCCCACACGAAATTCTACATAACTGGTGGGGAAATAGTGTTTATGTCGATAGCGCACATGGCAATTGGAGTGAGGGTTTGACGGCTTATTTAGCTGACTATCAATTCAGTGCAGGCCAAGGTGAGGCGATGAATTATCGGCGCGATACTGTGCAAAAATACGCAAATTTCACCCATCATGCGCAAGATTTTCCCTTAAACGCTTTTCAAACTCGTCATGATCACACCACACAAGCGATTGGCTATGGTAAGGCTTTAATGCTGTTTCATATGCTCAGGCAGCAAGTGGGCGCACAGGCTTTTGAGCAAGGTTTGCAGCTATTTTACAAAGACTATGCGTTTAAATACGCAAGCTTTGCTGAGTTACAAAGTGCATTTGAGCAGGTCAGTGGGCAAAACCTACAAAGCTTCTTTGCGCAATGGTTAGACCGTACTGGGGCACCACAATTAGCGCTAGGTGAATACCAATTGACTGAAAATCAAGGTAAAGCTCAACTGAGTTTAACCATCAAGCAAACTCAAACGGGCGAGCCTTATCAATTAAAGTTGCCAGTGGTCGCCGCTTTTAAAGAAGGACATACCGAAACCCATTGGTTGGATTTCAATACAGCTGAGCAAAATTTCAAATTAGATTATTCACAACCACCGCTGGCGGTTGCACTCGACCCTGAGTTTGAATTGTTGCGACTACCTGATGAAGCAGAGCTGCCTGCAGCTTTAAATGTGCTGTATAACGCGCAACCCAAAACCTTTGTACTCGCTCGCCAAGTCCCTGCAGGCATGGAGTTGGCTTGGGAGGAGGCGATTACTGCTTTAAGTCGTGATACAAACCCCAAGCAGCAATATGATGATGCCCCTTTGCCAGCAACTGAGGTAGTAGTTTTATTGGGCGGCGATAATCAAGGTTTGACAGGGTTATTAGAGCGCGCCCAGCAACCCTTTAAACTCAGCGAAACAGCTTATATTTTAAATAGTGTGAATTACACGTGTGGCTTGCATTCACTGGCGTTGACGCTGCGAGCAGGTCAACAGCAAATCGTGCTGTTGGATGCTAGTACACCCGAAGCTCTGCAGCAGTTACTCAATAAACTACCGCATTATGGGAAATACAGTTATCTGCTGTTCAATAGTGCAACCGGTGAAAATGTAGCCAAAGGTCAATGGCAAGTCAAAGATTCACCCTTGACCGTACCGTTTAAGCCATAGTTAAAACGATTTTCACAGTAAGTACAGCTTGATCTAGCTTAGTCCAGTACAAAAGTGACTTTAAGGCGGACTTGATACTCGGTGACTTGACCTTGGTCGACATGTAAAGTTTGATCAGCAACCCAAGCACTTTTAACGTTTTTTAAAGTTTCATTGGCTTTGTTGATCCCTTTTTGGATGGCATCGTCAAAGCTAGTAGGGGAAGAACAGGTGATTTCAATAATTTTTGCTACGGTCATCGTGGCCTCGCTAGGCTTGGCGCCTATAGGGTTAATCAGAGTATAAGTATAGACCATTTTGGAGTTTGCGTGGTTCAGAACAGATAGGCGTAGTTTTCCTAAGGGATAGATGCTATTCACTGGCCGCTAACCTGAGTTATTATCGGCGCTCTTTGCATGCAGTCGGATTGGCTGAAAGCTGATGATAGATTTCTTAATTCTCTTGCTATTCCTACCCGTAGTGGGCGCGCTGCTTATTTTGTTTTTGCCAGAGCATCGGCAGCCTTGGATTCGTCCAATTGCTTTAGCCACGGCTGCTAGTACCTTAGCCTACACGGTATTTTTAGCGACGCAGATGGATTTTACCAACCCTGCTGTCCAGTTAGTGGCTGAATATCAATGGAATGAGCGCTTAGGTACGTATTTTTCGTTTGGTGTCGATGGCTTGTCTTATCCCTTAGTCGCCCTGACTAATTTACTAACATTAGTTGCTATCGCAGTTTCTACCCAGATTAAAGAGCGGATTAAAGCCTATTACATGCTCTTATTGCTTTTAGAAGCGGCTACGATGGGCGTCTTTATCACCCAAGGCTGGGCTTTATTTTATGTATTCTGGGAGTTGGTATTAATTCCGCTCTTTTTCCTGATTGATCGTTGGGGGGGCATCAATCGCCAGCGAGCTGCCTTAAATTTCGTGTTGTATACGATGGGTGGCTCGGTATTTATGCTCTTGGGTTTGTTAATGCTGTTTGATGCCAATCCCGAGCATCGCTTCTTGTTTGCGTCGATTAAGCGTGCTTCGGCGGTGATTCCCGCTGAAACCCAAACTTTGATTTTTCTTGGTCTGATGATTGGTTTGGGCGTGAAAATGCCCTTATTCCCTTTGCATGGCTGGTTGCCCTTAGCGCATGTGGAAGCCCCGAGTCCGGTGAGTATTTTGCTGTCAGGCATTCTCTTAAAAATGGGCGCTTACGGCATGATTCGCAGTGCTGAAATGCTGCCTGCAGCGGCAATTAATCTCCAAGATTTTATGATGGCTCTGGGTATGATTGGCATGCTGTATGGTGGCTTATTAGCATGGCGACAGAGCGATTTGAAAAAAATGATTGCCTACTCCTCAGTCAGCCATATGGGTGTGGTCATGATTGGCATCGCAGCGCTGAATACCAATGGTTTAATGGGAGCTGCTTATCAGATGGTGGCACATGGTTTGGTAGCGGGGGCTTTATTTATGCTGATTGGCTTGCTGTATGAGCGTACTCATACCCGCGATATTAATGATTATGGTTCGCTGCTAAGAGCGACTCCCCGCTTTGCAGTACTGGTGGTATTGGCCTTGGTCGGTGGGGTGGGCTTGCCGGGAACGGCCGGTTTTATTGGGGAGTTACATGCTTTAATCGGTGGTTTTGAGCGTTGGGGCTGGCTGGTGGCTGCTTTATCCTTAGGGATGCTGATTACCGCGACTTATAGCCTACGCACTGTAAAGCAGCTGTATACCGGCCCTGTGAATTTAGGTATGCGCCAAGTTGAAGATTTACATCCTTTAGAGTTGGCCGCTGGTGGGGTGTTGGTGGGGGGTACTTTGCTGCTAGGGCTTTATCCTTTGCCGTTATTACATCTATTACACAGCAGCGTGCAAGCGATTGCTGCGCCATTTGGAGGCTAAGCGATGGTTGATTGGCTACATCTAGGCTTATTGCTGATTCCAACTTTGCCCTTAATTGCAGGTTTGTGGATTGGTTTGGGGATGATTTTCAAATGGAATCGGGGCGAAAAGGGTGAGCGTGAAACGGCTTATATCGCGGTGGGGTCGGCTAGTTTAGTGCTACTGTCATTATTAGTCTTGGTTATTTATAGCGGGATGCAAGGCTCATTAGGTACGGTAGTGATTTCACGCTGGTTAGAAAGTGGCAATGTTCAAGCCAGTGTTAATCTTTTATTTGACCCACTCAGTTTGACGCTGGCGAGTGTGTTTAGCTTGATTATTCTGCTTACTTTACGGTTTTCAGTGAATTATTTGCATCGGGAGGCCAGTTTCCAACGCTTTTTCTTGATTATGTGCCTTTTCCATGCGGCCATGCTGTTGATTGTGCTGGGTGGTAATTTGATGGTGACTTTCGTGGGTTGGGAGTTAGCTGGCATTAGCTCTTATTTGCTGATTAGTTATTCTTGGCAGCGTGAATATGCAAGTACCAGTGCAACTCGTGCTTTTGTCACCAATCGAGTGGGAGATGCGGGGTTTTTATTAGCTATTTTTATGGCTTTGATATATTGGGGCAATTCTGACTGGGAAGCGCTGCTGGTGCAAAGCCAAGCTGAATCGAGTTTAGTCACCAACAGCATTGTATTGGGTTTGATCTTGGCAGCTTGTGTTAAATCAGCACAATTTCCGTTTTCTGCTTGGATTAGTCATGCCTTAGAAGGACCTACTCCTTCTAGCGGAGTTTTTTATGGCTCAGTGATGGTGCATGCCGGTGTGTATTTATTATTACGTTTATCACCGATGCTGGAGCAAATGCCGATTATTTCATGGCTATTGGCTGCAGTGGGCTTAGCCACGGTGATCTATGCGTGGTTTTTAGCACAGATGCAGACGGATATTAAAAGCTCGCTGATTTTTTCTACGCTCATGCAGATTGGCATCATGGTGATCGAGATTGCTGCTGGTTGGACAAGCTTGGCTTTAGTGCATTTAATCTTGCATGCTATTTGGCGGATTTATCAGTTTTTATTATCACCTTCTTTCTTACAGCAAACCTCCAGCCCTGCCCCAGCTGCCCCAGCTTGGTTTCAACAGAGTGTCTGGTTACATAATGCCTGTTTACAACGCTTTTGGTTGGATCGGTTGGCAGATACTTTCCTCGTCCGTCCAACTCGGTTATTGGCGCATGAAGCACAGTTATTTGATCAGCAAGTGGTGGACCGCCTAACCGGTACGCCGTCTCATGTGAATATGTTGTCGACCTTGGCGCAAATGCAGGCTTTGCAAACGGGTAGCCTGCAATTGAATAGCCAAGTCGGTATCGGCTCAGGCATGTTTGGCAAGCTCTTGCAACGTTTGGCCGAGATGATGGAGTGGTTTGAAGAACGCTTAGTCCTGAAAAGCAGTAGTGATGGTTTAGCAGGCTTAGCGACGGTCTTAGGGCAACGTGCGGAGCTGATTGAAGCTTATTTACGTCAACCGCGCTATATGCTGGTTTTGATTGCTGCAACCTTAGTGGTCGTATTGTGAGGGATGCTTAGTGGAATATAAAGAGTTTGTAGCCACTTGGCCCTTATTGAGTTTATTGCAGTTAGTGCCTTTATTCGCTGGGTTGCTGCTGATTCGAATTCGTGGCAAGACGGCGATGATTTTGGCCTTAGTTGCCTCCTTGCTTGAAATGGCCTTAGCTCTGGTGCTGTATCTGCATTTTGATAGCAGCCAAGCAGCGGGTGTCTTGCAATTTTCCGAGCAGTTCAGGATTTGGGCCGCGCTCCAATACCATGTGGCTGTGGATGGGATGAGTGTGCTGTTTATTCTGTTAGCGACTTTATTGGGATTTCTTTGCGTGGTGTTTATTTTGTTTCGGCGCTTACATGCGAGTTCGGTACTTGCGGTCATGATGCTGGTGCAAGCCACTTTAGTCAGTCAATTAGTGACACTGGATTTACTTTGGTTTTCACTGATTTCGGTGCTTGAAATGCTTTTAGTCGCCTATTTGACTAAGCGTTGGCCAGCCTCTGATGATGTCATGCCTGCGTTAGTCCGCTTTTTACAGTTTATGAGCGTCGGTTTGTTGTTATTGTTCGCGGGTAGTTTATTAATCGGTTGGAACTACGCAACTATTAAGGGTGAGTGGTCATTTGATTTAGTGAAATTAGCGACGATTCAAGTTCCAGAAGAAATGGAGGGTATTCTATTTTTTCTGCTGTTTTATGGTTTAGCCATTCGTATTCCTTTGTTCCCTTTTCATGGTTGGCTGCCCGATTTTTTGCGTTTCGGTAATGTAGCGATTGCGCCCATTTATCTCTTGGGTTTGAAGCTTGGGGTGTATGGTTTATTACGCTTTGTGTTTCCATTGATCCCGCATGCAGTCTGGCAATGGCATTATGTCGCGGTCAGTTTTGCGATGGTGGGGGTATTTTATGCCGCACTCTTAGCCTTGAAACAGCAGAATTTGCGTAGCTTGCTCGGCTTTGCGGTAGTCAGTCATACCAGTATTTTAACGATTGGCTTGTTTAGCCTCGACCCGCTGGCTTTACAGGGCAGTGTGCTATTGGCGGTGAATTTTGGCTTGGCCATTTCGGGTCTATTGCTGATGACGGGCTTAGTTTGGCAGCGTACCCGCACGACGAGTTTAAATCGGTTAGGCGGTATGTTTGATTATATTCCCTTAGTCGGGATCGCTTTTTTAATTGCGGGTTTAGCTATTGTTGGCATGCCCGGTACACCGGGTTTTAATGCCGTACATTTTGTACTAGAGGGGGCAATTCAAACCTTTGGAGCACCGGTGACGATTGCTGCCGCGATTGGGAATTTAATTGCTGCTGGGTTTTTATTGCATGCTTTTCAACGGGCTTTTTTAACTAAACCGACGGGCGATACTCGGCATTGGAATACTGAGCCTTCACAGCTGACGGAGAAGGTTTTAGCCGGTACGGTGATTATTGTGATTGTGGTGGTTGGTTTTTATGATGTGCCGTGGTTGACTTTAATTGCAGAGCCTGTGGGTGGTGTGGGGGAATTATTTAATGAATTGCGGGCGACCTCGGGAATAGCCAATCATGATTGAAACTATCCCTCTTAGCAGTGCTTCTTTCCCTTGGTTGAGTCTGCTCCTCCTGCTGTTACCCTTAGGTGGTTTGATCGCCGCGAGTCTAGCTCCGCGTGAAGCGCGTTGGGCCGCTTTGGCTACCGCAGTCGGTGCACTGATTATTTCGTTAGTGGTGGTGATTGGCTTTAATCCACAACAGGAAGGCTTTCAGTTTGTGGAGCGTAGCCCTTGGATTCCTTCCTTAGATATTAACTATCTGTTAGGTGTAGATGGTTTATCGGTCTTGTTTTTACCCTTTACGGCCTTGCTGTTTATTGGGGTGATTTTAGCTTCATGGAATGCGATTCAAAATTTACCTCGCTTATTTTTTGCCTTAATCCTGTTACTTGAAATGGCGATTATGGGTATTTTCTGTGCATTGGATACGATTCTATTTTTCTTATTTTGGGAATTAAGTGTTCTACCTATTTATTTTCTGATTAGTCTGTGGGGAATTGGCCCGAATCGGCGTTATGCAGGCGTGAAGTATACCTTGTTTATGCTTTCTGGCGGAGTGCCGCTATTACTGGGGTTTGTTGTGCTGGCTTTGCAAACTTCAGAAGGTATTAGCTTTGATTATACGCGCTTATTGCATATTGCTCATACCCATGATTATCAAACAGCGATTTTTATCTTATTAACCTTGGCGTTTGCTGTGAAATTGCCTTTATTTCCACTGCATTCGTGGCTACCGGTGGTGGCTCAAGAAGCACCAACTCAAGTGGTGGCTTTATTAGTGGGCTTAAAAGTAGGCGTATACGGGATGATTCGTTTTGCCTTTCCCTTAGCTCCGAGTGCTGCTCAGGATTTCCAATATATCTTAATTGGTTTGGGCATGTTAGGCGTGCTGTATGGTGCGCTGGCCGCATTGGGGCAAACTAATTTGCGTAGGATGTTGGCGTTTTCGAGTTTGAGCCATGTGGCGATGGTGTTTCTCGGTGTGGTGAGTATGAATCAACAAGGTTTGCAGGGCGCGATTTTCCAACTGTTGAATTTCACGTTGATTGCCAGTGGCTTATTTATCATTATTGGCTTTATTCATCAACGAGTTGGTTCAAGTGAGATTCCAAGCCTAGGTGGGATTGCTAAGAGTATGCCCTTATTGACGACCTTCTTTTTTATCTTAGGTGCAGCGAATTTAGGGATTCCGGGTACGAGTGGTTTTCCAGCAGAGTTTTTATTAACTATTGGCGTATTGGAAGCTTCATTAGGTGCTGGTTTACTTGCCTTATTCAGTATTATTTTGGCGGCTGCTTATTTTTTATCAGCATATCGCCAAGCATTTTTAGGAAAAACCCGGCATGCATCCATTGGTGAATCTCCCGATCTAAAGCCGCGTGAGTTATTTATTATGTTATTATTTACGAGTATCGTATTATTTTTTGGATTTTATCCACAAGGGATTTTGGATCTTATTTCAACCAGTAGTAGCAATTGGTTAGAACGGATGACACTCTTAATTGAATGACACTAATAAAAAATTTGAATGTGTACAAAACTCATGCTGACAAAGGATGTATTAACGGATATGAGACTTTGGTTTACAGCAAGCAACACACCCTATAAAACACCGTATAAGGCTCAGCTATTAGCTGTGATCAAGCCTTTTTGGTGTTTGCTAGTCACCGCCTTGATTTTAACGGCGTGTAGTGCACCCCCTGTCACTGCTGCCACACCTAAAGCTTATACTCAAATTAAATTGCTCAGTCAGTTCACGCTCCCGCGTAAGGTGTTTAAGGAACTGGCCATCAGTGAAATATCGGGATTAGCTTGGGATCAGGATGAGCAATTGCTGTATGCAATTTCTGATCATGGACGACTCTTTCATTTCAAACTGACTGTCGAGGGCGACACCATTCAAGCGGTAGATCCGGTATTCGCGGCTGTTTTGGTCGATCATAAAGGCAAGCCGCTTAAACTACGTGATTCAGAGGGTTTGTTTGCGCTCAATACCAATAATAAGAAATCCGGTGATACTCAATTAGTGGTGTCTTTTGAGCATGGCCCACGGATTATTCGTTTTACGCCGCAAGGTCGCCAACTGGGGGTGATTCCTATCAACAAAGCGCTGCAAACAGCCAAAAATTATCGTTCGCCCAACTCGATGCTCGAGTCGGTGGCTTATCATCCGAAATACGGTTTTATCACTGCCCCTGAACGCAGTCTTAAAGGTCAGCCGGATAAGGTACAGATGATTTATTCCGCTCAGCGTCAATGGTCATTTCCAGCTTATCCAGCAACGAATAGTGCTGTCACTGGTTTGGAGATTTTGCCGGATCAATCAGTGTTGGTATTGGAACGTGCTTGGTCAGGTCTGTTCAATCCGATGGTGATTAGCTTAAGACGTGTCGACCTAAACGCTTGTGCTAAAGCCGAGCTGTGTGCAGTGCAAGATTTGGGGGTGTATTCCAGTTTAATTCAGATTGATAATTTTGAAGGTCTGGCCAAGTTTCGAGACAATCTGTATTTAATGATCAGTGATGACGGCGACCGAGAACTCTTGCGTACACAGTTAAGCCTGTTTAAAGTTGAGTAATTTAAGGTTCAGGGTGTCGGACCATGCAGGTTAAGCAAGTTTGGAAAAATAGTTTTTGGTTGGTATTAGGCGCAGTTCTCGCGTGGCTAATTTTGCCTTTTTTTCAACGCATTCCGGGGCATACGCCGATTGCAGAGCCGTTAAAGGTCACACCAGCGGCTGCTTTTACTCATCAAGAAGAGCGCACGATTAGTGTGTTCCAAACCGCCAGCCCGTCAGTCGTCTATATTACCACCACCGATAAGGTGCTCGATTTCTGGACGCGCAATGTCAGTGAGCGTCCTAGCGGAACGGGTACTGGTTTTGTTTGGGATAAGCAAGGGCATATTGTCACCAATTATCATGTGGTAGAAGGCTATAAAACTGCCAAAATACGTTTATCTGATCAGCGTATTTTTGAGGCTGAGGTGGTGGGGGCGAGTCCGCGCCATGATCTAGCGGTGCTCAAAATGCTTAATCCTAAAGAGGTGCCACCTGCAGTACAGATTGGCAGTAGCAGTGATATTAAGGTAGGGCAGACAGTATTAGCGATTGGTAATCCCTTTGGTTTAGATCACACCCTCACGACTGGGGTAGTTTCTGCTTTAGGCCGAAGTATTGATGGGGACGGCTCAGCCAATACGATGGAAGATTTGATTCAGACCGATGCAGCTATCAATCCGGGGAATTCTGGTGGGCCGCTGTTGGATTCATCAGGGCGGGTGATTGGGGTAAATGTCGCTATTTATAGCCCTTCGGGGGCTTCTGCGGGGATTGGCTTTGCAATTCCAGTCGATACCGTTAATCGTGTTGTGCCGCAACTGGTGCAAAATGGGCGCTATGTTCGCCCAGTGTTGGGCATCACCATGAATGATGATGTGAATGAGCGGGTGATTGAGCGCTTAGGCGTGAAAGGTGTACTGGTTTTGGAGGTTGATCCTAAGTCTCCAGCCCATAAAGCTGGCTTACGCGGTACAATTGTTCAGGCCAATGATGAGCTGATTTTAGGCGATATTATTCAAGCGATTGACGGTAAACCGGTCACAAATACGGGTGAATTATCAGCAGCGATGGATAAATACACCCTCAATGATACCGTTAAACTGCAGTTTTTGCGTGAAGGCTCGACGGCTCAAGAAGTCGAGGTTAAGCTGACCATGCAGCGCTAAGCTCAAGCTAATTAAGCCAAGCCACTAGTTGGAATGTGAGTGGAACTCCGTTTTGGGGATATTAATCCGTAAGCCAGAATCCAAGACAAAAGACTGAGCATAGTCTAAGTCACTGCCTTGGTTTAAGGTGGGGCCATACGGTTGATAAACCGCTGGATCATAACCAAACATTTGCAGAGTGCTCGGGAAGATATGTTCCTGAGCATAGAGGCGCTGAGCTAGTTTCGGAAACTTAGTTTTAGCTTCAGAAGCGAACACCATTAACGGTACTTTAAATTCACCTAAAGGTAGCTGTTGCGGGTCACTGGCATAATGGCAATGCGTCAAGGGGCTATGTGCTTGTTCAAATAAGCTTTGGCCATGATCGGAGGTGTAAAAAATTACCTGATCATCTGTTAATGGTTTGGTCAATAAACCCTGTAAAAAATAATCCACACTATAATGCAGCGCATTTAAATACGAGTTAGTGATAATTTCCTGATTCTTCATACTCATTTCAGTTAGGGATTCGGTAGCTGCTGGCGTGAACAGAGTTTGCTGCTTAGGATAAGCTAAAGAATAGGGCCAATGTGCTCCCCATTTGACAGCAACAATAAACTGCGGCTGACTAGGCTGAGTTGCTAATAAACCCACTAATTCTTTTAAAAGCGCTTGATCTCGATCTTGGGGATGAACTGAGCGGGGGAAAGCAAGATTATGATCTATAAATTTCAAATCTTCCCCGGTTAGATTGTTTTGCATTTCTCCGGGAGCTATTTGGGCATCCATTAAATAGGTTTCAAAACCTGCTTGTTTAGCATATTGAAAAATGGTCGGTAAGGTATTTTTAGCAGTTTTAAATGTCTGTTGTACTGTAGAGGTTAAGCCAATACGTAACAGCAGATTCGAGGTATTGGAGCAGTTTGAAATTGGGGCAACCACTCCATAATTTTGCATATCGGCCTGCGTTTGGAAGGCATTCAAAAACGGGGTATTGGCTTGATGATAACCATTAACTGATAAGTAATGACCTGAAATTGACTCATCAATAATCCATATAATCGTTTGATAACGCGCTGCTTTAGCTGGGATAATTTTCGGATCTAGCTCACGTTGGGGGGCAGATCGGTAATCCGCAAAGTATTTACCTAGGACTAAGGGTGCTTTGATCGGTGCGGGATAAGATTGAGTTTTAATCGAGAAGATTTTAGAGCTGAGCACGGCAATGATCGCTAAGGTGATGACTAAAAAGCTTAAACTCCAAATAGACTTAATTTGGTGTTGTACAGGAATTAATTGACGAATAAAGCTAGCCATACTGAATAAGGCAATCGCTGCTAAGACTGTATAAAGCAACGGTTGTTGATACACCAATAAGTCAGAAATACGCCCAGCTTCGTTAAAAGCCGTTGATAGCAAGGCGACCGTGATCCCATTGGTACTACTTCCTAGTAATTGTACAAAAAGATCTAGGCTAAAGATCAGGGTAAATAGGCCGAGTAAGCCATTGGCTATCCATTTGTTAGAAATAAATAAAGCTGAAGTGAGTGCGACTAAGCTAATTAAATAGCTGATGAGATAAAGCCCACCCTTGATAAGCCCTTTTTGATCATACGGCTCACTTAAATAATGAGTTTCTGTAATAAAGCTAAATGGGCTATGAATCGCTTGGATAAAAGCTAAGAGAATAGTGAAGGCTAATAAAGTCGCAGAGTTTAATAGTTTCTTGGCATCCATCGTGGAGTCATCCTTAGTCATTGGCTAAGAACTATCATGAGATCCACGCTCTTGGGAGTCTTCTGGTGACTAGTTGCAGGCTTTAGCAGATAAAAGTTAATTTTATCTGCATAAAAATTTAATTGATAATTTAGTTCAAGCTAATCCCTTGTTTACAAGTAGGATCAGTCGGCGATGGGCTAGCATCAGGATAAAAAGTGCGAATCCCTGTACTGCGGCGAGCAAATACAGCGGTAAATTGATAACCATCATCTTCAAGGGGGAGCAGACAGGCAGTGGTTTTATCGCGGCTATCGGTCGGGTTTTCAGCAAAAGAGCGGGTCACCACTTTTAATAAATCCTCAGCTGTTAAGGTCAAGCCATAACCTTTAATCGAAGAGCGAGCCGTATACTGGCCAAACTGCATAATCACACCCATTGAGTACAGTACATCGGGGACGACTTCATTCTGACGAAGATTATCCATGCGACAGGCTTCACCGGTTGTTTGGAGTTGTAGATAACGCCCAACATAATGCAAACCGCCAATTGGACCGTTGGCTTCCGGTTCGCCACAGAAAATATGATCAAAAGCATGTACTGCAAACCAAGCTTCAGTTAAGTCCTGCAAATAGGCTTCAGTCGTGGTTTTAGCGGGGCGATTCGCGAAGACTTTATCTTGAGTAAACGCTTTAATCCGCGCTAAGACCTCAGGATGATTGCGCAAGAGTTGCTGAAAGGCTTCGGGGCTAACCTTATTGCCTGCAGCGCCGCAGGCTGTAGTCAAGGCTTGCCCGAAGGCCTCAAGCCTAGGTGCAGGTGGGGTAATATCCGCTAGACCATTTTTAAGTCTGACTGGGTTATTGCTATCATCAAAAAAGGGTAAACAAGTATTAGCTGGGGCGGTGACGGGGCGTGGTTGCAGGGCAGTTGGCTCAGTGGGCGCGGTTCTGTAGTGGCCACAACTTAACTCAACCCATTTTTTATCGGCTCCAATCTGGAGATAAGCATGGGTTGGGTTCGGCTCACGATTAGTCCCTAAAGCTGGAAATGTTTGCCCAGCGGCTAAAGTACTCAGATTGCTCTGCTTTTTGATCGAGGTCACCGCATCACAGGCTCGATCTAAGATAAATTCATTGGCTTGGGAAAAATAAACTTGGGCAAGCGCACTACTCGCTAGCAGGTAGGTGGTTAGCCCTAAACCGATTTGAAATAATTTCAAGATATGAAGTCCTTATAATAAAGAAGCAGACTAACACAGCCAATTAGCGATGTTGAGCTGAAAGCTTGGACTAAAATGATTGATGATAAGTTCAGTGAATAAGATACGGCTAAATAGCACTTCATCAAATACAAAGCAGTATACTTTACCAAACTCTAGTATTTAAGTGATTATTAATGATTCAGAGTTTCACGCTATTATTAGTTCTCGTTAGTTTAATGACAGTCTTTCGTCTTATTCCGATCAGTCAAAACCAACAGTTAAAGATTAGTTATATATTGTTAGTCAGCGAGCTTATTCTAGCTATTGCTTTTAGGCTTAGTCCACGTCAGGTAGGTGAGTATTGTGCCAGCCTAGCTCATTATCATTGGCCTACGGGAAGCTTGTTTGTGTATTTAGGGCTATTTTTGCTAGCAGCACTATTATTACAGCAATATTCACGTTGGTGGGCTATTAGCTATTTAGGTCTGGTTGTTTTTTCCTTAAGTTTGGGAGGGTGGATTATTCAGGATTTGTGTGCTGGGAATATCAAAAGTTTTATAGAGGATCGTGTTTTATCCTTGATTGTTTTCATGGGTTTCCCTATCACTGCTGCAGTAGGGTCGGGTATTTTTTTAGTTATTTGCTTATATAAGTTGGCGTAAACCCCAGCTTTTAATACCTAGCATAGCTTTATTTGGTTTGTTTTTATTGTTCATGGAGCATGCTATTTTTGACTGGTTCAGATTTGTAATTGATTTTTAAGATGTGCTGCCAATGTAAAGGGAAGCGCAGGAACAGGGATTCACCCAGCATTTCAGCAAGGTGATCCGTTGATTTTGGTAGGTGAGCAACTCAGCAAGCGTTTACTCAATAACTTTCGGCACTAAATACAAGCCATCCTCTACCTCGGGTGCGACCGCTTGATACGCTTCACGCTGATTGGTTTCAGTCACGACATCTTCCCGTAAGCGTTGCACCGCATCTAAAGGATGTGCCATTGGGGCCACGCCTGTGGTATTCACTGCCGTTAATTGGGCGACTAAATCCAAAATATTGCTAAGCTTACTCACATAGCTTGCGGTTTTATCCGCTGGAATGGCTAAGCGAGCAAGGTGCGCGACTTTTTGTACTTCAGCTTCACTAATGGTTGACATGCTTAGCCCTCTAATTTCTGTTTGAGAATATCATTCACGGTGCTGGGGTTGGCTTTGCCTTTTGAAGCTCGCATCGCTTGACCCACAAAGAAGGCAAAAAGCTTATCTTTACCGCTGCGGTATTCGGCAACTTGTGATGGGTTGTTGGCAATGATTTCATCCAGCATCGCTTCAATCGCGCTGGTATCACTGATTTGCTTTAAGCCCTTCGCTTCAATGATAGCGTCCACACTACCTTCACCTTGCCAGAGGGCTTCTAAGACATCTTTGGCAGCGGTTGAGGACAGGGTTTGGTCTTTGATTCGGTTCAATAGCTGAGTTAAAGTCTCCGCTGCCACGGGAGCGGCGCTAATCTCGAGTTCATGCTTATTTAATAAGGCCGCTAAGCCGCCCATCAGCCAGTTGGCAGCTAATTTCGCATCCTGTGTACCTTGGGCGACTCGTTCAAAATAATCACCTAATTCACTACTGCTGGTCAAAGCATCGGCTTCATAACTACCTAAATGATAAGTTTGCATAAAGCGCTGCTTTTTCGCAGTAGGCAATTCTGGCAAAGTCGCTCGGATAGCTTCAATCTCGGTAGCCGTAATTTCCACAGGTAATAAATCGGGGTCTGGGAAGTAGCGGTAGTCATTAGCATCTTCCTTGCTGCGCATCGAGCGGGTTTCGCCCTGATCGGGATCATACAACCGTGTTTCTTGGATGACCTTGCCTCCCGATTCTAGTAGCTCAATTTGACGTTCCACTTCGTAATGAATGGCACGCTCAATAAAGCGGAAGGAGTTTAGGTTTTTGATTTCAGCCCGTGTGCCAAATGGCTGCCCCGGTTTGCGTACTGACACATTGGCATCGCAGCGGAATGAGCCTTCTTGCATATTGCCATCACAGACGCCGAGATAACGCACCAAGGCATGCATTTTTTTCATATAGGCGACGGCTTCTTTCGCCGAACGCAGATCGGGTTCAGACACGATTTCTAACAAGGGCGTCCCTGCACGGTTTAAGTCGATACCGGTTTTACCGTGAAAATCTTCATGCAAGGATTTGCCCGCATCTTCTTCTAAATGCGCCCGAGTGACACCAATGCGCTTAGATGAACCATCGTCGAGTTCAATATCCAAATAGCCTTGTGCCACCACGGGCAATTCAAACTGGCTGATTTGATAGCCTTTGGGTAGATCAGGGTAAAAATAGTTTTTGCGCGCAAATACGGAGCGCGGCGTGATCGTCGCATTGATCGCTAAGCCAAAACGAATCGCCATTTCGACCGCTTTTTTATTTAACACCGGCAGTACACCCGGCATCCCTAAATCAACGAGGCTGGCTTGAGTATTCGGCTCTGCACCATAAGCAGTCGAGGAGCCTGAAAAAATTTTGCTATTGGTAGCTAGCTGAGCATGGATTTCCAGCCCAATGACAGTTTCCCATTCCATCGCGGTCTCCTTATGCAAACCGTGCAGGCAGTTTGAGATGCCAGTCACTATTGAGTTGATATTGATGGGCGATATTCAGCATCCGCGCTTCTTGGAAGTAATTGCCGATCAATTGCATACCGACGGGTAAGCCATCGGCTGCGAAACCAATCGGGAAAGTCATCCCCGGTAAGCCAGCTAAACTGGTCGGTATCGTGTAAATATCAGCTAAATACATAGCGACCGGATCATCGGCTTTTTCACCAATTTTAAACGCTGTCGTCGGGGCAGAAGGCCCCATGATCACATCCACTTCCTTAAAGGCATCCACAAAGTCTTGCTTAATCAAACGGCGGACTTGTTGCGCTTTTAAGTAATAAGCATCGTAATAGCCAGCCGATAAAGCATAAGTCCCGACCATAATCCGTCGTTTTACTTCTTCGCCAAAACCTTCCCAACGGCTGCGTTTGTATAAATCTGTTAAATCCTGTGGATCTTCACAGCGATGCCCAAAACGGACTCCATCAAAGCGCGAAAGATTAGACGAGGCCTCAGCAGGGGCAACGACATAATAAACAGGCACTGCTAAATGAGCGTTGGGTAAAGAGACTTCTTTGACGACCGCCCCGAGTTGTTCGAATTCTTTAACCGCACGCTCAATGACTGTAGCCACTTGCGAATCTAAGCCTGCTGCGAAGAATTCTTTTGGTAAGCCAATGCGTAAACCGTGGATTGAGTCGTTTAAGGTCGTAGTGTAATCAGGGACAGTTGCTTGAGCAGAGGTCGAATCGCGTTCGTCAAAGCCTGCAATCACATTCAAGGTAATTGCACAGTCTTCGGCAGAAACTGCCATCGGTCCGCATTGATCAAGACTGGAGGCAAAGGCAATCATGCCATAACGGGAAATACGTCCATAGGTGGGTTTAATCCCCGTCACCCCGCAAAATGAACCGGGTTGGCGAATCGAACCCCCTGTATCAGTTCCTAAGACCATCGGGGCTAGGCGGGCGGCAATCGCAGCTGCACCACCACCCGAGCTACCACCTGGTACACAGTCAGTATTCCACGGATTACGCACCACACCATAGGCTGAATTTTCATTGGATGAACCCATTGCGAACTCATCCATATTATTTTTACCTAATAATACCCCACCCGCAGCCTTGAGTTGGCTAGTGACATGCGCATCATAGGGGGATACAAAGTTGGCTAACATCTTTGAGCCACAGGTCGTTAAGATGCCTTCCGTACAGAATAAATCTTTGAGTGCGTAAGGTATGCCCGCTAATGGACCTTGCAGTTCACCTTGGCGGATTTTTTGGTCAATGACTTGGGCTTGTTGCTGAGCCTGAGCGCGTAGCACAGTAATAAAGCTATTCAGTTCGCCATCTAAACGCTCAATACGGTCTAGATAGGCATCAGTGGCCTCCATCACTGAGAACTGGCCGGTATGAATTCCCGTATGCAGTTCTTTCAATGATAAAGAGCTAATAGACTCTTGGGACATGCTGTCTCCGAATTTTATAAGCGTGTGAGAGTGCTGGTAATAGCACTGCCCACGCTAAGCGTAGGCAGGTTTAACCAGAGAATTAAGCGGATTACTATAGTTCAAGCACGGAGTCGGTCGCAAGCAACCCGGTGTTTATTTAAATGCTGGAACTGCACCATTAATAATATAGTTCGCGTTATAGGTCGTATTTCCGGGGTGTAATAACACATTGCCAAGCATGAGGTTAGTGTCATTCTTCGGTCCTGCATAAATGGTGACACCATCTAAATTGATGTCGGTAGAGAAGTACCCCGGCATTAAATAAGAGGTATTGACCCCAATATTAGCGGGTGAAATTAATAAAGATCCTAATACCACATTCAAATCGCTGCCCGGACCATTGGTGATAATGGTATTACTATTATTCACATCACCTGCCCATAACATCGCCACGCTAGTGCTTGCAAGTTGCGCGTGTTTACCATAGGTCGCGGTTTTAGGCGTAGTGAAATCAATCAAGGTCGTGATTGCAGACAATGCAATCGGGCTGGCGGTCATTACGCCTAAGTGATTGCGATGGTCGATCGCCACATAGTAATTGCCCGGTTTCACATCATGGATCACAATCTCTTTAGAACCTGTTTTGCCATCGACAACCTGACCATTGCGCCGCAATACGCTCGCATGTGTCATTATGCGCTTTTCTGGGTTAGTCGCCTCGCGTAATTCAATCAAAATCCAATCGACGACGGCCTCATTACCGGTGACGGCATAGAGTGTATCGGATAGCGATTCTTGACCTATATGTCCAAATGGTGAAACTGCATTCGAGGAATTGGTATAACCAAAAGAAGAACTCAGTGAGCCATAAGGCTGTTGCTTAGGCAGATAGCCTAAGCGTCGTAAATCATCGGCCATTAAACCTGTACTTGAGCTATAAACCCCTTGTAAGAGGACGCGCAGACTTAAGCGAATATAAGGATTTATGACCGGATCAAGATAATCCTGAATTTCGTCCAAGTCGGCATCTACTGCATCAGCCGGATTCCCATCATTATTCAGGTCAGGTTGTTCATCACGGGTGGGGATGCTGTCATTATCATCATCGGCATCACGGTAATTGTGGATGCCATCTTTATCCGAGTCGATACCATCATCAGGATTGCCATTACCATTGGGGTCAGGCTGCTCGTATTTAGTCAATAATTTGTCATTATCATCATCAGTATCGAGATAATCAGGCCGCCCATCTTTATCGGTATCGTCATCCGTTGACGTGTTGCCATTATAATTTTCATACCAAGTCTGAATCAGGTCGCCATCATCATCTTTGTCGAGGTAGTCAGGTAGGCCATCTTTATCGGTATCATCATCGGTCGCTGTACCCCCATTGTAGTTTTCAAGTTTAGTGGGGACGCTATCATTATCATCGTCGGTATCGAGATAATCGAAGACACCATCTTTATCTGAATCCAGACTAGGACTGGTTTTGCCAGCATTCTCGGTCAAGGTAGGGACACCATCACCGTCATCGTCGGGATCAATAAGATCAGGGATACCATCACCATCCTGATCGGCGGGGCTTGATACACTCTTGCCCACTTCAAAATTATCTGGCAGACCATCTTGATCACTATCTATGCTGTCTGGATTAGAGCCAATGGCCGCTTCTTGGGCATTATTTAAGCCATCACCATCATTATCTTTGTCGGGTGCATGCAGATCATATTGATCTAAATAATCAGGTACTCCATCTTTATCCGAGTCTTTAGCATCTTCCGGCTGGTGATTGCCATTGGGGTCATTCGTTTCCGAGGCAGAGGGCTTACCATCGCCATCATCATCGGCATCTAAGTAGTCTGGAATCCCCTCTTGATCGGTATCGTCATCGACAGGTGAGCCAGCATTATAGTTCTCGTACAGCGTGTATATGCCATCGCCATCATCATCCGCATCGAGATAATTGGGGCTACCATCTTGATCAGTATCTTTAGTGCCTTCATCCTTGGTCAGGATACTGTCACCATCATCATCCGTATCGAGATAGTTGGGGTTGCCATCCTGATCGGTATCTTTACTAACTTCCTCTTTAGTGGGTATACCGTCATTATCATCATCAGCGTCTAAGAGATTAGCTAGGCCATCCCCATCCGTATCTATAGGCTTAGTCGGGTTGCTGCCCGCTTCGGTTTTGTCATCAATTCCGTCACTATCAGAATCTGGGTTATTTAGATTACTACCAATCACCAGCTCTAGATCATCACTGAGGCCATCATTATCCCGATCTTCTGCGACATCGGTAACTTTAATCGCTAAAGCTTGAGTATCACAGGCCTGATAGCTATCACAGACTTTTATAATCAGATCATAACTATTGTCGGCGGTTTGATCCTTGGGTTGCTCATAATCAGCGGGCAATTTAAAACGCAGCAAACCTGTGCTATCTATACTGAATAGGGCATCATCGGCACCCCCACCTAAGCTCCAAATTAAACCTTTATCTTCTGTTTCGCCTTCTAGATCGGTGGCTGCATAATCAATTAGGGCATTACTATTATTTTCTGCGGTCGTTAAACTCGTTGTTGCGGCACTACCGGCATTATTAATACTCGGTGCGGTATTACTCACCGTTGTGAGCGTGAGCGTTGCCGTATCATCTTCCTTCGGTTTAGCGAGGCGGTTATAAGGTGTCGAGTCGGGGTCTTCATTGAATGAATAAGTAATTTCAGCAGGGATTTGATAATTGCTATTTGTACCCACTTTGGCTCGAATCGTAATCATCCGTTTGCTATTCGCCAAAACTTTATCCACCGACCATTCACCGGTGAGAGCATTAAATAAACCCGCTGAATTATCACTCAAATACGCAAGACCACTCGGTAATTCAATTTTGGCGGTAACTAAACGGGAGGCAATAGTTGATTTATTACTCAAGGTATAAGTGAGATCCACAATACCATTGCGATCAGGCTTGATAGGTAAGGCCGTACCGGTCAGCTCTAAATCAATTTCAGACGAAGAGGTGCTGGTGAGCCATTTAAAAAAAGCGGCAGAATCATAAGCCTGATCACCCGTATCGGCTAAAGCTAGCTTAACATGATAGCGCTGCTTGGCTTGCAAACCACCCAAAGAGGCGGTGAGTGGGGTTGTAAAGCCATCTAATTGTGTGCCTGTTTTGCCACTCCCATTGCCATTATCTACAAAGTAAGCCGAGTTAGTTAATTGGCAACTCGCCCCATCTTTAAGGCTACCCGCAACCCCTGCATTGACATTATTGACGGCAATCGCTTGCTTAGTATCGGGTAGGAAGGCTGCATTTTGCGTCCCAGTGAAGCCAGGGCCAGAAATGAATAAACCGAAGACATCATTAAACTTACTACAAACATATTCAGGGTATTCGTCAGAGCCAAAGACTAAGAGAAAATTGACCCTATCCCCTTCAGGAATAATATCGAATTCAATAATCGAGGGATCATAAATCGCGGTGGCAGCGAGCTGAGTCAGATCAGGGTCGGCGTATTTAATCGTAGTATTGAAAGTATATTTCTGATTCGAGTTCGGACCGAGGATACTACCTAGGTTACCTGTACTCATAAATAAACCGGCATCAATCCCGAGAATAGGATCAGAACCCGTAGGGGCAACCCCTCCGGTAAAAATACCGTATTGATTTTTAATCCCTTTAGTGATTTGCAAGTTTTCAATGGCCAAGCCAGGGCCATCGAGAATTAAACGCATATCACTGAGTGTGGGTGAGGCATTTAAGGTTAACGCGGCGGAAACTGGCAAACTGCTCAGCAGTAAGGTACTGAACAGCAAGGGTCGTACACGCCCAAGAGTCGATAGGGGCATAAGCAAGTCCTATTGTTTTTATTATCAAGCCCAAACAAGTATGGCAATAGCTGCTCTAGACCGTATACCGCTGCACTACTACCTTTTATCGACTTGTCAGACTATAAGATAATTTTATTGATGTCAAATTACTAATTAACACCATTAATCTGATTCTACGGTTCGTCCCTTCCGTGGCTAGCGCTATCAAGGGATAATGCCCAAAACCCAAAAACCCATACAACTATAAAAATAACTTAGGGTGTCTACGTGAAAGTAAATCGAGTGAGTCGAGTCTTATCCTTAGTAAGTACTGCGTTATGCGTAGGCGGCTGGTATGCGGAGGCCTTACAGGCCGATGTATTGCCTTGGTCGAATTACCATGCACCTGAAATAGCTTTACCCCTCTATCAACCAACGGATCGAGCGAAGGCCGAGGCTTTTTTTCCGCTCAATATCCCCTCGGCACAAACCGCCAAGTTTGTGCCTAAGCACGCTGCACCTTTGCCAACCTTCTTTCCAGAACAGCAAACTTGTAATCCAAGCCACTTTTCTCTGGATGCCTGTATTCTAAAAACAGTTGCCAGCCAAGAAGGTTTACTCCAACAAATCACTTATTTACGCTCTAGAAATCCACAGCGGCGCGAGGGTGCACATTGGGCGAATTTGCCCAATCAAGTCTTATTACAAACGGCGGTAGAGTTGATGCGCTGGGGGCATGGGCAAGCCCCTTATACTTTACAAGAAGGTTTTAATTTATTGGAAATTCCCTCTGCTAAGCATACGAGTCAGGCTCAATACACGGGGTATTTTACGCCCGTGGTGGAGGTACAAACTTGGCCTGATGCGCAGTATCGCTATCCGATTTATTCTTCACCCGTGGGGGCGGATAGTAATTTTTCTCGAGCAGAGATTGATGCAGGGGCTTTACAGGGTAAGGGTTTAGAAATTGGCTGGACTAATGATCTGGTGAATCTGTATTTCGCACATATTCAAGGTTCAGCGATTGCACGCTTCACGGATGGGCAAGAGGTATTTTTAGATTATGCAGGTACGAATAATAAACAACATATTAGTATCGGAGAGTATCTGCAGAATCAAGGCTATCAAGGGAGTTTAAGTAATGCAAAGATGCGGCAATGGTTGTATCAGCATCCTGAACGGATGACTGAGGTGTTGCATCAAAATCCCCGTTATGTTTTTTTCAAAAAAACCAACACTCGTCCAAAAACCTCGATTGGTTCAGAGGTGATTCCTTGGCATACGGTGGCGGTCGATGATAATTTTATTCCTTTAGGCTCAGTCTTATTAGCGGAGATTCCTCGGGTGAGTCGGCAAGGTGAAATTGTAGGTTCAGATTGGCGCTTGTTATTTGCGCAGGATCGCGGTCAAGCGATTAAAGGGCCGGGGCGCTTAGATTTTTATACCGGCTTTGGACCTGCGGCAGAACAAGCCACCTATCATGTCACCGGTTTGCGTAAGTCGTATTTAATGGTATTAAAGCCAGAGGTTTTTCGAAAGAGTGGTGCAGGGCTGTGAACTAAGCGTCTATTCATCTAACTAAGCTTATGGTAACTCGTATCGGAACACTTTATTCTCCAAGATGCTAGGCTTGGCTGGTAGCGAATAGGATAACAAAACGCATGGTAAATTTGATTGATGTTGTCATCATTGCCCTCTCATTGATGGCCTTTTTGGGCGCTTTTATTTTATTGCGCCCCAAACCCCACCAACAAGATGCGCATGATGTGCGTAAAATTCGCTTAGGTGCTGAGCTAGATCAGCAACGCATCGCTGAAATTTTAAACATAGTCCAGCACGGCGCACAAGATGCTAATTATTTAAACGCCCAACTCAAAACTCGGGTGGAAGAAATTAATCATGAAGGTCAAACGAGTCGGCGCTTGGTAGAAGAAGCTGAGCGAACTATTCAACGGGTGAAAGAAGCTGAAAGTGAATTACGCAGTATTTCTACTCAATTAGGTGAACGTATTCAATATGTGCAAACTTATTGGGATGGACAATTGACTGATACGGTCGAAGCGGTACGGAATGTCCATACCAAACTCACGCAAGGCTTAAACCAAGTGGATGAGGGCTTAAGCCGCTTGCGTGATCAAGAAAAGATGGCGCAAGGTTTCACACAAAAGCTGATCGAAAATCAGAAAATGCAATTTGCTGCACAGCAAGAAAATGCACGTTTAGCCACGGATATTAATGCTCAGCTGGAGTCGATGCTGCGTGAATCCAACAAAACTTTACACAGCATGCAAGCGCAGCAACAACAAGCGAATAGTTTATTTGCACAATTCACCTCTGAAATTCAAGACCTAGAGCAGCAAGCTCAAGAGTATTTCACGAGTACTTTCCAAACGACCGATGTCGCTCGCCAAGAGCTGATCCACGGTCTGGCTGAAACCCGTGAAAAAATGGCTAAACTGCGTGAGCAAGATGAGCAAGGCAGCATGATGGGTCAGCGCATTCGCCAGCAATTTGAGAAAGTGGATAAGCTACAAGTAGATCGCTTAGCCAAGGCGGTCGATTTGACCGATGAAATGTGCGTTGATTTACAAACCGGTCTTGAAAATGCACGGAATTTGTTAAAACTGTTGGAGGAAAAAACTCAGCAAGTTTTAAATGAAGTGGAGACTGAGCCAGCTGATACACCCCCGCTGACTGATGCCGCTAAGCGCAATGATAATTTATTTTCTTTGAGCGCTTATCGCTAGGGAAAAGAGCCATCCGTGGCGTCCCGAAGGTAGCTATCCGTGCATGTAACCTTGACCTTTTAGCCTAAAGACTGCAGCTCAAACCGGATAATATGTTTGGGCTGCGATACTGAGTGTAGACGTTTTTAACCATTTCGCTGATAAAAATGTTCGAATTCTTATCAATTTTAATGTTGATCAAAACTTAAGCTAGATGTTTCCTCTTTTTCATGCAGTTGTAATTCCCACATTTGCTGATAAATCCCGTGGTATTTAATCAACTCGCTATGGGTACCTTGCTCAACCACTTGCCCTTGATTCATCACTAAAATCTGATCTGCATCGACAATCGTCGATAGGCGATGTGCAATCATCAGGGTCGTATGTTGACCTGCCACTTCATTTAACGTCTTTTGAATCGCTTGTTCAGTGCCACTGTCCAATGATGAGGTGGCCTCATCAAAAATAAGAATCGGTGGTTGCTTGAGGATAGCGCGGGCAATAGCGACTCGTTGCTTTTCACCCCCAGAGAGTTTCAAACCACGCTCACCGACCACGGTATTCCAACCTTCAGGCAGCGCTTCAATAAACTGACGAATCTGCGCCATATCGGCGGCACGCTCTAGCTCGGCTTGGGTCGCTTGTGGATTGCCATATTGCAGGTTATAGCGAATGCTATCGTTAAATAACACCGTGTCTTGCGGTACGATCCCGATTGCTTTACGTAAGCTGTATTGGGTCACCGAGCGAATATCCTGACCATCAATTAAGATTCGCCCACGGGTCACATCATAAAAGCGATACAGGAGACGAGATAAGGTCGACTTACCTGCACCACTATGCCCGACGACGGCCAGTTTCTTACCCGCAGGTACGGTGAAGGAGACGGACTGCAAAATCTGGCGCTCAGGTGTATAACCAAAATCGACTTGCTCAAAGCGGATTTCCCCGTGCTGAATCTTGAGCGGCGGCGCATTGGGGAGGTCGGTAATTTCGGGTGGGGTTTCCAGTAAATGAAATAACTGATCCATATCCGCTAAGGTGTATTTAAGTTGGCGATACATAACGCCGAGTGCACCTAAGGGAATAAATAGTTGCAGCATAAATGCATTCACCATCACCAAGTCGCCGAGTGAGAGACTGCCATCCACTACGCCTTGGGTCGCCAAAAACATAATCAGAGTGACACCGATAGCAATAATCGCCCCTTGGCCAAAATTGAGTATCGACATGGAGGTCTGACTTTTAACCGCCATATCTTCCCATTCACCTAAGGTACGGTCATAGCGCTCAAGTTCGAGCTGCTCATTATTGAAGTATTTGACCGTTTCATAGTTAATCAGGCTATCAATCGACTGATTACTGCTTTGCGAGTCCAAACGGTTCATAGCATGACGATGATCCATCCGCCATTCCGTGATTTTGACCGTAAAAATCACATAGACCATCACGGTTGAAAAGGTAACCAACGCAAAAATAGCGGCGTAATTGTGCAGTAGAATCATGGCAACTAAGGTGAATTCAATCGCAATCGGTACGATGCTAAAGACCAGATAATTCAGGAGTGTGCTAATCGAGCTAGTCCCCCGTTCAATATCGCGGGCGATGCCACCAGTTTTGCGCTCTAAATGATAGCGTAACGAGAGCTTGTGCAGATGCTCGAGGACGCGCACAGAGACTTGGCGAATCGCGTGGTAACGCACCCGAGCAAACACCGTGTCCCGCAATTCATTAAATAAAGCAGCGGCTAAACGCAAAGCGCCATAAGCCAATAATAAACTCAGCGGCAAAATAAGCAGTTGCGAAGGTCGCTGCTCTAGGCTATCGACAATCATTTTTAAAACGACCGGAACGCCGACATTGGCCACTTTAGCGGCGACTAAGCAGGCTAAAGCAAATAAGACGCGCCCCCGAAAATCGAGTAAAAATGGCAGCATGGCTTTTAAATTATGCCAATCGCGGCGATCAGTATGTGCACGCTCAGTCCGTGCGGCAGGCATTATGAAGTGCATATCAAACCCTATATCACAAGGCTGTTCATGGTACGCTGGTTTGCTTAAGCTTGAAATATTTGTATAAGCAGGGAGGGTTTGGAGCTGCTTGGCTATTACCAAGTTGCTTGCCAAGTTATTTAAGTGGGATGGATATTTTTAACTTTTCAGAGATTTGCAAAGCATCTTATACTCACTCTATGACCAGCCCAACGCCTTTACAGCCCCAGACTTATCCCCGGCGCATTTTATTGGCCGTGGCCGCTAAATCACCACAAATTATTACCGAAACGATTTATGCGCTCGCGGTTGAAGAGCCGCGTTGGTTACCGACAGAATTGCATGTGATTACTACTGGGCGTGGAGCAAAAACTATTCAGGCTGCTTTAGGGGCAGAAGGGGGCAATTGGTTAGCGCAACTCTGCCAAGATTATCAGTTACCACTGATTTGCCTACAAAAAAATAATCTCCATATTATTACCAATCAACACAATCAGCCTTTAGAAGATGTGCGTAATAGTGCAGATAATGCCTGTGCTGCAGATTTTATTACTCAATTTGTGCGTGAGTTTACCGCTGATCCGCAGTGTAGTTTATACGCCTCGCTTTCGGGCGGGCGGCGCACAATGACTTATTATATGGGTTATGCGATGTCCTTATTTGGTCGCGCCCAAGACCGCTTAACGCATGTATTGATCGAAGACGATTATTTTTTTAATGATCAGTTTTATTATCCACCACCTTATCCTAAGCTGATTCCTTGCAAGGATGGCACCGAGGTAGATGCCCAAACCATCGAGATCACGCTGGCTGATTTACCGTTCATCCATCTGCGTGATACCTTGCCCGCTGAAATTTTTTCAGGCAAACAACGATTTACCGATTTAATTGCCACTGCCCAAGCCCAAATTGTGCAGCCTAGTGTCAAATTTAACCGGGCATTAAAACAGCTTATGTGTGGCGGTAAACTGATTAAAATGCCTCCCTTACATATGACCTTTTATGTTTGGATGTTAGAGCGCTGTATGAATCAACGTCCGGCAATCCATTGGACAACCCAAGAAACCCCTAAGCTGGCCACTCAGTTTCTAAAATTATACGCGAACTTATACAGTACCAATGGCTATTATGAAGCCGCTGAAAAAAGTTTAGCAGCTGGCTTAACCAAATCGTGGTTCGAAGAGAAAAAATCCAAAATAAATAAAGCTTTAACCGAGCAGCTCGGGCATAGTACCGCCCTCTATTATCATATTCACTCCCAAGGTAAACGCCCGCTAACACGGTTTGGATTAACCCTAAGCGCGACTGCAATACACCTCTCAGATAGTTAGCTAGCTTAACCTAAATTATCATTCAAGGTGAATTTGACAAGCTTGTTATTCGTGACGAGTTAACTGAATTGGTTAATAATCAGCACTGTCAATTTATGGCATTAATGGCAAAGAGCATCTTACCTAAAGGGGGCAGTTCGTGACCTATTCGTATTTATTTGAAGCGAAGTCAATCCAGTCGTATATTTTTGCTACCAACAAACTCAAAGAAGTCATCGGTGGCAGTGAACTGATCGAACAACTCACTGCTGATAATGGCTTGTTAAAGCGAACCCTTCGATCGCTGAACTTAGAAAAAGACATCGAGTTATCCCGCTGCGGTGGTGCAGCTTTCTACGCTTTCAGTGAAAGCAACGATGCTATTGAAAAACTCGCTAACCTGTGGCCTTTAGTTTTCCGCCAATATGCCCCCGACCTAGATTTTATTCATGCCAAAGCACAAGGTGATAATGCGATTAAAGCCTTCCAAAAAGCTCATGATGCATTGATGGCTGACCGTA
The DNA here is from genome assembly GCF_900167255.1 of Thiothrix eikelboomii. Taxonomy (GTDB): domain Bacteria; phylum Pseudomonadota; class Gammaproteobacteria; order Thiotrichales; family Thiotrichaceae; genus Thiolinea; species Thiolinea eikelboomii. Next base: position 8,612 of record NZ_FUYB01000015.1, on the reverse strand, counting down.
ATCGCCCAAAAACAAAACTGCCGCAAGCCAGTGTTTTTACTTTGCGCTTTGGGCGCACGGGGGAGCCTGTTACCAACACCATCCGTACTGAGCGTATTGATCAAGTCACTGCAAGAAAGCGTGATTTCGCTAAAAGCCAAGCATTGGCCGAGCGAGTCATGTGGGACTCTCATCAAGGTGAATGGCCTGTCAATCTCACACCTGAAGAAGGACAAGACGGAAAAAACTTTCCGTTCAGTAAAGACAACCAGCTCATTGGTTTGATTCACGCTGATGGTAATGGTTTTGGCCAGCTACTGATGGATTTGAAGGATAAGGTCGATAGAAACGTTATAAAAAACGATCAGTACATTAAAATATTTCGTGATGTTTCCGAATCCATAAAAACAGCGACAGAAGTAGCATCAGCAAATGCCGTTAGCAAAATTTTGTTCCTAAATATGCAGGATGGTTTGTTTCCAGCACGTCCGATTGTCTTAGGTGGTGACGACCTTACCATGATCGTGCGTGCTGACCTTGCATTACCGTTTACCCAAGCCTTTTTGCAAGCCTTTGAAGAGGAAAGCAAAAGACAGTTTGACCTCCTGCGTAAACAACACGCTGATTTAAGCAGGATTCTGCCAAAGAAGCTGACGGCTTGTGCTGGTATCGTGTATGCCAAATCCAGCCAGCCCTTTGCTGCGTTGCATGATTTGGCAGAGGGTTTGTGCAAACACGCCAAAAAAACTGCCAAAAAAGATAAAAATTTACTGGATGGTAAACAAGTACCTTCCTCACTGTCGTTTTACCGTGTCACCAGCACACTGCTGGATGATTTTGATGATGTGCTGAAGCGTGAACTCACTGCTGACAAGATAACCTTAAGCCGTGATTGCTACACGTTGGAATCCCATGAGAACCTACCTAATCTCACCGATTTACTGGAATTACAAAAATTTTTAGAGAAGTCCGAAATTTCCCAAGGCGCATTGCGGCAAGTCACAGGCTTACTGCATCAATCGGCTGAACAGGCACAAAGCCGTTACCGTCGTTGGAAAGAGGTAATGACTGAACGCGAGCCAAAAAACTGGGCAACATTTAACTCTTTGTTCAAACAGCTCAGTGAGCCAAAAGCGGATTTTGACGTAAAGCAACCACAAGCCGTGCCTTTTGAAGATGTACTGTCACTCAGTGCTGTCGGCAATAACCTGAATCCAGAAAAGGGAACACAAGTATGAGCTACCAACTCAAAATTGATATTCAAAGTTATTGGCATCCCGGCACAGGCAGTGGTCGAGGTAGTGATGTGGATGCAGTTACACACCGTGATAAAGACGATTTACCGTGCTTACCAGGGAAGTCGCTTAAAGGTATTCTGCGTGATGCGGTTTCGCGTTGGGAACAGTTTACTCAAGCGAATACCTCGCCGCCTAGTTTGGCAAATAAGCTGTTTGGCGCAGGTGCAGATGATGGTGATACATGGTTGGGCTTAGTACGTGTTAGTGATGCTGTCTTAGCGGATGACATTCGTTACTACTTAATCAAAAGTGCCAAAGATGAGGGTGGCAAAAATAGCCTGATTCCGAGCTTGTATCGCAGCATTCACGCGACAGCTATTGAACATGAAACAGGTACAGCCGTGAATAAAAGCTTGCGTGGCATGGAGGTGGTGATCCCACTTACACTTTACGCCACTCTTGATGAAGTGCCCAATGCAGAGCACAAGATTCCTAACTGGCATAAAACCATCGAGCAGTCATTAAACTTGATTCAAGCCGTAGGCGCACATCGCAGTCGAGGCTTAGGCCGTGCCGTCGTGACCTTGGAGGATAAATAATGAAAACTTTGGATTTAATTATTACCTTACAAGACGACTGTATTTTCAGCGAGCGCAATGCTACCGAGGGCGCACATCGTGCTTTGGATTATATTCCGGGTGGAGCCTTACTTGGTGCAGCCGCAGCAAGGCTTTATAAAGAGATTGGTAATAGCCGAGCCTTTAACTGGTTTCACTCGGGGCAAATGCGTTTTGGTAATGCTTATCCGCTGACCGAACAGGGCTATCAAACCTTTCCGATACCTGCCTGCTGGCATCAAGCCAAGGGTGCTAAAGCGATCCAAGATAATAAAATTGATCCTGAGCAAGTGCGACGTTTGGATAAATGCCTAGATAAAAAGTTACCCGGGCAGCCCACTCCTCAACCTCAACAACTACGCTCTGGCTATGTGGGGTTGAATGGGCAATTTGTTACCCCAGATAAATCTTTCCGTATGAAAACCGCTATCAATGCCGATACCGGACGGGCAAAAGACGCTGCTTTGTTTGGCTATGATGCTTTACAGGCTGGGCAGCACTTTTATGCTCAAATCCACTGTGATAATGATTTTTCTGATGTTGAACTTAAACAGCTAAAAGCAGCGCTTGCTCAACCTATCCTATTAGGCCGCTCACGCAGCGCTGAGTATGGGCGAGCAAAAGTTGAGTTTATTGAAGCCAAATCTGCCCTAGTGCCTACCAAAACTAGCGACACTGAAATGACCCTTTGGCTACTCTCGGATTTGATGGTGCTTGATCAGTATGGGCAGCCCACATTAACACCCAGCTCACAAGATTTGGGTTTGCCCAAAGGTGTGTTCCTCGCCGAAAACAGTTTTCTGCGTACCCGTCGCTACTCAACATGGAACGCTTGTAAAAAAAGCTATGAAATGGAGCGGCAAGTTATCAATAAAGGCAGTGTCTTAGTTTACAAGCTGGAATCGCCTTTAACAGACGAGCACTTGGAAAAGATTAAAGCAGGCTTAGGTATAGAGCGGCAAGCAGGCTTAGGGCAAGTGTGGCTTAATCCGCCGTTATTAGCCGATGAACAACCAAAATTTGACGATTCTGCACAACCATTAATCACTACCTCGGCTAAAGATGAGCAAGGAAATGATCCACCCAAACCAGCCCTCATTACGTGGTTGGAATCTCAACAAAAACAAAACAGTACTCAACAGAAATTTGCGCGAGAAGCACGCCAAATCGCACGTACCTATCAAGTCTTAATGCAAAGTGCTCGTGGTTTGAAAGGTTTAGATAAAGAGGTGCATATCGGCCCCTCACAGAGCCAATGGGGAGCAGTACTTGCCGCTGCCAAAAGTCGCCAGAGTTTGGAAACTTTTATCAATGCCACTGATGGTTCGTTTAAAGCCAAAGGCGAAGGCTGGAAGGATGAGTTCTGGCAAGATGAAAATCTATGTAGTTTCTACACTTGGTTCTTAAAACTGGCAACAGAATCTGAAAAGAAAGATGGCCGTTATCAACCTAAACCAGCGCCACTTATCCAACATCTAGTACGCGAAATCATGGCGGAGTTGAAAGACCCAAAAGGAGTACAGGAATGAAACCAAGCATTTTTCATATTACCCGCGTCACACTGGAAACAGTCACTCCTCTTTCGATTGCGACTGGCAAAGCTAACGGTGTATTTGATAGCAGTTTAGTGTTGGATGCTAATGGTTTGCCGACGATTCCGGGTTCAAGCCTGACAGGTGTACTACGGCATTTGTATCAGGACGAACATGGCAAAGCAGATTCAAACGAATTGTTTGGTTACCAAGATCATAAAAATAGTGAGCAAAGCCACTCTTCTCGACTACAAGTATCATGGGGCTACATTCAAGATAGCAAAGGCAATGCGATACAAGGCTTATGTTTGGGTAAACAACGCGATGCTATTGAAAAGGACGAAATCCTTAAAGTGGCCTTGAGTTTGGCTGGTGCGCCTACTAGTCGCGATCGAGTCAGGCTAAATCACAAAGGGGTAAGTGCCGACCAAGGTAAGTTTGATCGTGCAGTTTTGCCTGCAGGTTATCGCTTTACCGTGGAGCTTTCTTTATGGAGTGCTACACAAAACGACGCGCAGTGGGAGCGTGTTTTAGCCTTATTACATCACCCACTATTTCGTTTAGGTGGATCTACTCGTGCAGGTTTAGGCAGGCTCAAAATTATAGAAGTACAAAAGTTAATGGCGGATCTTACTCAAGAGAAAGGTAGAAACACTTTTAACAAAATGCAACGCGATATAAATAGCCGCGTTGGATTCAATCTACGCAAATTATCTGAAAATGATAATAACAAGATAGTAGTGACTGCAACGCTTATCCTCACACCTAATAGTTATTGGCGCATTGGGCAAGGTGAAAAACCTACATTGAGTGATAGCAATGGCAAAACTGCCGATCTTCTGCCCAAACTAGAACAGCGTATTAAATGGAAAAACAACAACCAGCCTGAGCCTGCTGCCGAATATCTGCTTATTCCCGGCTCTTCGGTCAAAGGTGCGTTATCACATCGGATTGCCTTCCATGCTAATCGCTTCAACGGTCTTTGGGCTGATGACTATCTTGAGCCAGATGAAACGGGTAAACAAAAGGATTTTGATAAATCCGAACATTGCGATGTGATTCAACAATTGTTCGGTTTTGCGAGTGACGAACAACGCAAAGGTGAGCACAAGGGCCAAGCAGGTTGTGTCTTCATAGATGATGCTTACCAAACTTTCACTAGAACCGATCTGCAAATCATTATGCACAACTCTATTGACCGCTTTTCTGGCAGTGTGCGTGATCACATGCTGTTTTCTGAGGAAATGGTGTGGGGTAAAGATGTAAAGCTGTGCCTTACTATTAAAAAAGATCAAAACATTACATCAATAGCGAAAAAATCACTGCAATACGCACTCAATGATTTATGCCAAGGGCGACTTGCCTTAGGTGCTGGTGTTTCTAAAGGGCATGGTTTCTTCGACGGAGAAGTTATCTGGTCAGATGGTGGCAAATGGATACAGGGAGCAGCAGAATGAATGCACAAGAGATTCTCCAACAATACGAAACTTTGCGTGAAGCAGTACGTGATGCAAAACTGCCTACCTTAGAATCCAAGACGTATGATTTATCGGTAAAAATCGAGACTTTGACAACTGTAGGATCAGTTTACGCAGCACTAGATAGCTTTAAGCCTAGCGTTGGTTGGCTTGACTATCAATCAGGCAAGCAGCTCTTTCTTAAGTCACCACTAGAAATTAGCACAGACTACGACATGCTATTAAACGTTGAAGTGGCTAATAGCAATGCGTCGCTGCATGTGCGTTATAACGGTCAGGGTGGCTGGTTAGTGACACGCTATGACTATAATGAAGGTAATGATTATCTAGCTGATACCGTTAAACATTTTGCTTCGTTTGATAAGACTGGCAATACCACTTTGCGGTATTTGCGATTCTGGAAAGTACAAGACGGCTCACTCGGCATGAATTCTGTGTTTGCTTGTTTCGTTGGTTTCGGAGGGAAAGAATAATGGAAAGAATTAATGCGCCTTACAACTTTGTACCGCTCTCTGACACCGTGGTTATTCCCGAATGGGGTAGCAAGGTTTCGCATGACTTGCCGTTTCGTGATGGGGTGAGTGGGGAATTGGAACTAACGATTGAAGCATTAGCACCGATTATGGTGGGTGGTGAACAAAAGCAAGGAACAGAACGTGAGTCTGGACAAGTCCGTTTTTTCCAAACTCCTGACAAGCGTTATGCTATTCCCGGCTCTAGTTTGCGTGGCGTGATTCGCAGTGTGACCGAAATCGCCACTTTCTCACGGATGAACCGCATTGACGACAAACGTTTTGGCTTGCGGGATATTTCTGGAACATACGTGTCCGCATCTTACACTGAACGTGTTCGCAATAATGTCAGCTATGGTTTTTTGAGTCTTGATGCACAAGGTAAACCATCTATCACACCCTGTAGCATGGTGCGCTTGAGCCACCGTGATCTTGAGTCTTGGTGGAAAGAAAAAAGCCCGATTTTTGTGAAGCAACGTAAGGCTGTAAAAGATAAATACACCACTTGGAATCAGTTATGTGCAAAGCATGGCATTCGTGATTCTTGGAATATTTCATTTCAAACAGATTATAAATTGGTTACTCAAATTGGTAGCGGAGACTTAACTGGTTTCCCGGTATTGACAGGACAAATTTCTGACGCTACGGATGATAAGCCTAAAACAAAAGGCAAATACAAAGACTTCATGTTCCACTCTCCACGCGAGCAAGATGCGTTTGCTCTTGATAGCCACGCTTGGCGAGATTTTCTATTTATTCACGGTGATGAAGATGGCAAGCCTGATTCACCTTGGAAAGGTTTTTGGCGCGAGCGTTTCTTGAGCAAACAGCGTGTACCCGTTTTTTACATCCAGAATAAGGATCGTGTACAAGTCGGTTTGGCGTATATGCCGAAACTGGCAGGTGACTTTTCAACACATGATATGTTGCAACACACCCATAAAGATCATGTAGATAATGCTCAACCTGATTTTACCGAGTTGTTGTTTGGGCGGGTCGGTGAGAAGCCGGAAGATGCTTTGAAAGGGCGTGTTTACTTTGAACCGGCATTTTTGCAGGGGGAAGACAAGGTTGATAACGATCCCAAAGAAACCATTCTCAATGGCGCAAAGCCGAGTTACTTTCCGAACTATGTTTATCAACAAGTCGACAAGTCCGGCAAAAAGCTTGCACACAGTCAATATGCAACGTATGTCTACAGTGCTGGAAACCCTGCCCCAGAATTAAGAGGATGGAAGCGTTACCCTGTGCATCTTGATGATGAAGTAATGCATCAAGAACCAACACAAGAACAGCTAAAAAATAAGAAGGTAATGACACGCTTGCACACGCTAGCTAAAGGTTCGGTTTTTAAAGGTCGGTTAGTCTTTCACAACCTGAAGCCACAAGAGCTTGGTGCGTTGTTATGGGCGGTGCAGCTAGAAAATAAGCGGCACAATCTTGGTATGGCGAAATCCTTTGGTTATGGGCAAATCAGTATCAAGCTGGATTGGCAGAACTCCCGATTGGTGTGCAATGACCCTGCACAAACATCTCATGCCGAATCGGATGGGTATATTGCAGCTTTTACACAATACATGACTGAAAAACTTGGGAAAAATTGGCGCACCTCCACACCTGTTGAAGCATTGGTCGCAATGGCAGACCCTGCTTGTCGTGACCAATTTGCTGGCGAATTAAAGCACATGGTGATGGGCATGGGGCGTGATAAAAATGAGTTTGTGAAAGCCAAACAAAGTGCGCTGGTACTTTCCTCTTACGTGCAAGATCGGCGAACACTGAAACGCAAAAGTCATGTATCCGTTATCCTGAATGCTACAGCAGGCAACCACCAGAATGATTACTATATTGAAATAGTCAAACGGGAAGGAGAGGTTTGGGAAAACGCCAAAATCAGCCTCAATCCCGGTTCTGGTCAGTTAACCGCCACCTCAGCAACGCATGGTTCTGCGTCTGCTAACCGCGCCTCGCCTCCAAGTGATGAACAACTGAAAGAAGGGGCTAAAACTTATGAGGCGCTGCTGGCTGACCTCGACAGTAAGGAGAAAAAGCAGGCACAAAAAACACAGCTAATCAAATCAGTGGTGGTTGAGGGCAAGGGCAATGCAATAAAAATTATAGGATGGGCTTAACATGATTTACTTATGTACAACTGGAACGAGTGCCGCAAAGCTCTGGAAACCAGCAAGCCTTGATGACAAACGGCGTTTTAATGAATCTATTGTTAATGAGATGGGTGGAGTTCAGTCTGCTGCTAAGCAGTTACTGGAAACTTTTGTTCAATATCGCATAGATAATGATGAACATTTGCAGAGCAAGTTATCAGCAGTGGAAAATTGTACGCTAAACCCAACTGGAGGCTTCAAGGCTTTGGTGCCTTATGCTGTATTGCTAGGGATGATCAGGCGCGTTAGTTGCCGATATATTTTTGAATTCTCAAGCCAACTTATTGAGTTACCTCCTTTGCCAGTGGATTTTGCACGCAGCAAACTCCAGTCGCTGAAAGAAGTATTAGAGCTGATTGAAAGAGAAACTTTTTACCCGAGAAAGAATTTAATGACTGCCTGACCTGGGATGAACGGCAAGAATACAGAGTGCTTTTTGAGTGGGAAGGTAAAGAAGTGACCTTATCAGCTATAGGTATGCTGATGCTTGAAGTACTACAACAGCCCTCGGATTTAACAATTTTTATCTCACAGGAAGCGATGAAAGGGTTATCTAAATTACGTGAGCGTGCTGATGTTGACCCTATACGCTATTTAACCCGTATCGGCAAAGACAGGGTTAAGTTGAATGAGGATTTGCATGGCAATGCAGGAGAAGGCGTGTCATGGCTCAAGCCAGGAAATACGACAGATCGTTATCTGGTATCTGTGGAGGATGAGTGGAAGTTACTGATTTGGGAAATGCATGAGCATGAAGAATATGATCAACGAAGTAAGCTCAGCAACCTTGGAAAGACCGTAAAAGCTCAGCGAAAACAAAAGTATGCTCCATTTTTTCGTATGGATATTGTAGATTAGACCTCTTGCGAAAGTAGTCATTTTCGCCTATAAAGTTAAGAATGAACTACCTACCCCTGAAACCTCTATCCCCCTCGGCGTTCAAACGCGGAGTAGGAATCCCCCTGCCACTCTTTCACGAACTGCTTGAAGTGCTCAAAGCAGGCGAGTTGACGAAGAAGAAGTCGGGTCGCCCCAGCCCGTTAAGCCTAGAGGATCAACTATTATTGACCCTAGGTTACTGGCGAGAGTAC
>NZ_FUYB01000002.1:382861-414400 GCF_900167255.1 Thiothrix eikelboomii | reverse complement strand
CGTTCCGCTTGTTTAATCGTGAGATAACCCGTTTGAAATAATAAGGCTTCGGTGGCTATGTCTTCAATGTCAAAGCTAGACAGCACTTGATTGCTTGTAAAGGTCTGATCTAAAGATAAAGATGTAACTTGACGTTTGAATAACAGATTAACTAAGAAGCTGGGTGTGCCCGTTTCAAACCAGTAATTCCCAAACTGGCGACTCCTAAATAAATGTAAAATATCAAAAGGATTGTAAACCCCTTCACCCAACCAGTTATAACCGTTATACCAATGTCGAATTTCTTCTCGATCCAAGTCTTCTAACTCAGGACTAAAGATAGTATCAATATCCGTATCGGTGTAGCCACAAATACTGGAATAGTGAGCATCTAAACTAATATCCAGTAAGTTATTCAAACCCGAAAACAAACTCACTTTTGAGAATTTACTGACTCCCGTTAAAAAGCTGAATTTGATATAGGCATCATAATCCTTGATCGTGCTATAGAAGCCCCGTAAAAAATCCCGATTGGCTTTAGCGACCTCGGGATAATCAAGGGCATCTAAAATCGGTTTATCGTATTCATCAATTAGAATCACCACCGGCTGTTGGGTTTGCTGCTGTAATTGTAAAATCAGATCAGCAAAGCGCCCACCGACATGCTCAAAGCGTGCTGTGATTCCAAACTGCTGTTCTAGATGACTGAGTTGGGTATCTAAGGCATGGGTGAGGCCTTGGATGTCCGTGAATTTGCCGCTGCCAAAGCTAAAGCGCAATACCGGATACTTGACCGACCAATCCCAATGTGGATGCACTGCTAAGCCTTGAAAAAGGGCTTCATGGCCTTCAAACAGCTCTTTGAGGGTATCTAAGAACAGGCTTTTCCCGAAACGACGCGGGCGGGAAAGGAAATAGTGTTTACCCTCCTGAGTCAGTTTCAAGGCCAGTGCCGTTTTATCGACATAATAGTGGTTCTCGGTGCGAATTTCCCGTAGGTTTTGGATGCCAATAGGGAGCTTTTTGCGAGGGGTCGTGGACATAACAAAGATTCGCTAATCAGTGAGGATTCAAGCTAGTTTAGCATGAATGAAGAGTCTGTATTAGGTTGCGGGGCTTAGGCTCTGTTGACATTTAATGCTGTGATGAGTGTTGTAAAAACTTGCCAAAGATGCGCTAAGGCTGAGTTTAAGGTAGGCTTGCGCTCTATTTAAGCAACTTAGGCTCAAGTACAAGGTTAGCACCAAGCATGCAAGCATCCATTTCTCAACCGGAGTCAACCCGTCAATTACATTTCATTGGTTTTTGGCCTGATTATGAACAGGCTTTCTTTCAAGTTGCTCAAGCCCAATCGACTCAAGCAGACCCCTTAGCCCTACAGGTTTTTAATCCTCTAGCCAAAACTCGCCAGCTTCCAAGCTTTACTAAATGGCCGCGACTGCTGCGCAATTTATTTCATAAGCGTTTGATTGCTGACTATATTCAGGCTCACCCGCAGGCCTTGATTGTCGCCCATGAGCATCGCTTGATTTTGGAAGTCCTATTAGCTAAGTTCCCTCAGCTCAAGGCTCAAGTGTTGATGCGCAATCCACTGAATCCGAATACAAAAACCAAGTACTTGATTCAAAGCTTGCAAGCTTTGGACTATACGATTTGGTCATTTGACTTGGCAGATTGTGCAAAGTATGGCTTTAAGTTTTATCGCCAATTTATCGAGCAGCTTCCAGAAGTATCGAGTCAAGCACCGCAATATGATTTTGCTTTTGTAGGCCGGAATAAAGGTCGTGAAACTATTTTGCAGGCTTTAGAAACTGAACTGAAAGCGCAAGGCTATTCGGTACTATTCGATATTCGCAGTGATCAAGCTAAAGGTATAAAAGCAAATGTCAGCTATCCTGCTTATTTACAAGCCTATTTGAGTGCGCGTTGCATGATTGATGTGACGCAAACAGGCCAAGTCGGCTTAACACTACGACCGTTAGAAGCCATGACTTACCAGCGTAAGCTACTGACGAATAATGCTTTGATTCAGCAAGAGGCCTTCTATCATCCTGCCAATGTGTTTATGTTTGATGAGAACCTTGATTTATCCGGCTTAAAAGCATTTATGCAGCAGCCCTATAGCCCGATTGCTGCTGACACCCAAGCGCTTTATTCATTAGCAAGTCTAACTAAAGTACTTAGGACGTAAAAAATTAAACAAAATCTTCAGGCCGTAGCTTAATCAAGCGGCGTTCACCTTTGCCTAGGACTTGGATACGGCGCATCCCTAAGCGATATTGTGAGCCGAGCCGCCGAGCATGAAACCGTAAATTTTCTAAGGGGCTAGCATAGGTTAAATCAGGTTTTGGCTCAGCAGAGATCGAAGAAATCGTCTTTAAGGTATTATTGACTGCATACGCCTCACATTGATCTAACTGAATGGCGGCGGCTGGTTCAACTTGCAAACAGCGCAGCTGATAGGTACTCGAAATAAAAGCATCCGCTAACCCCGGTGGAGTCGTTTTTGCCTTATCTAATAAGATTTGCGCCCCACTTGGCCAAAGCACATACGCTGCAGCACCCGTTCGATCCTGATACAGTGGCACTAAACTAAAATCCTCCACCAGTGTTTGCCCCACACCGACTAGCTTTTGGCGGCCGCGTACTTCGAGGGTGACTAAATCACAGTCTGTTTGTCGTTCCAACATTTTGAGTAAGACCGCACTGTAGCGAGAGAGCAAAGCATCATCTTCAAGAATGAGCATCGGCTGCTTTTTCTTTAAAATGACTTGCCACGCTTTATGATGACTCAAAAAGCAGGCTAATTCAGCGCGGCGCAAGGGGCGCTCCCATCCCATCGACAGCTGATAATGGGTAGTTTCACTGATATGCTGCGTTGAGACAGCGCGCAGTATTTCATAATCCAAACCAAGGCGCAGCATTTGCTTTTCTTGGAAGGACAGACGATCAGTCGCTTCCGCTAAATTAATGATTAGAACATTCATTAAACATTACCACCAGGCGGTTTTGGCGCGGGTATGACGCTGCCGAAAACGTTGGTAAACAGTATCGTGGGTTTGTAAGCGTTCAAACAGCTCAACCAAAAGTTGCCCCATCGGTTGTGCAGTACTCATGGCATCTAAACGCCACCGTAAATTTCTCAAAGTATCATCCGTACCGACTGCAAAGGCAGACGTACCATCGAACAAGGCCACTCGCTCAGTTTGTAGCTGTTGTTGGCGATCAGCTTGGTCACTTAAATGCTCAGCTGCTTGTAAATAACGTTCAGTTTCTTGCAGCTTGATAGTATTCACCAGCAAAGAGGCGGCTAAAGCCAAAGCGCGTGTAGTTGGATCAGTGGCGTGATCAGCAAAAGTATCCGCTGCTGAAATTAACCAACGTGTATTGAGCTGCTGCCTTAAAAAATCACCTTCCGCTTCCCATAGGCGCTCGAACTGCGCAAATTGTTCAAGGGTTTGGTATTCACGACGAATGAGTACGATCAATTGAGCATGGTAATAGAGCAATTCAGCTTGACCCGCAAACTCTGCACGTAGGTTTAGCAAGTGTTGGCTGAGATCTTTATCTGCACCATGCGTATAGTGTTGCTCGGTATCAGTCAGCAATTGAGTTTTGAGTTGGGTATAATCAGCGTTTTGTAAACTAGCAGCGGCTTGAGTTGCGCCGAAACGTTTACGATGCTGATTAAACGAAAGCCAACGTTCTAAGCGGGATTTTTTACGGGCTGCCATGCAATTAAATCCTAAGCACGCCAATAATCCGCAACCCATTGTGTAGGGCGCACAGGTCGATACCATTTATGTGTGATGCCTTGAATCGCTTCATGCGGCTCGGGATGACCGTGGAAAATAATGATTTTTGCACCCTCTGGAATAGTGGCGTCTTGAAAATAGGCCAAGGGCCAAGGCTGCATGCAATGATATTTAAAACTAGGGCACCAGCTTTCAGGCCAAAAACTTAACTCGCCCCGTTGATGAATTTCATGAGATAAGTAAGCTTGCTCATTGCGGAAGTTTTGTTGTATTTCTGCATAGTGAGTACGAAATTTTTCCAAAATTCCGCATAGCGCCCAACTTCAAAGCGATAAACCGACGAGTTGCCAATCCGGCGGCGGCGTAATTTGGCATCCTGAATAATGGTAAAAGGCGCTGATCCGGTAAAAAATGCATCAAGATTACCAACAATCACGACATCTAAATCTAGAAATAAGACCTCTCCACTCAAGCCGCCCAAATTGGGTTGTAAGGTGGTTAACTTGTTCCAACCGCGCTCTGGAGCGCCTTGGGGGAGTTCGAGAGTAGGTAGCTCGCGGATGTGAACGCGGGGATCAATGCCTTGGGCATCATCTGTGAAGCAGGTGAGCTGGAAGGGGAGTGTAATATGACGAGCAATCATGGCATAGAGGGTATTGACGTAATTAGCGCCATACTTGCTCCCCCATTTCATGCAAATAATATTAACTGGTAAGTTCACGTTGAATAGCCCTTCAATGAGTTTTGTTGCAAAAAAGCACGGTTTTGCAAAAACGTTCAGAGCATACACTGGGCTTAGGTTGAAAACTAGTCCATTAATTTTTTGTCAGCTGCGATAGAATCTTTGGCAAGCTTTCAGTAAGGTATAAAAAATTCTCTATAATCAATTTAATAAGTAGCAAAGGAGCAGTGTATGGCTAATCTAAGAGTGGTCGGTGCCGGTGATTCAATAAGTTGGTACAAAGGTGGTTGGAAGATTTTTAGTGCTGACATCGCCAATTGGGTATTAATGACCTTAATCTTTGGTGTGATCGCAATTGTTCTAAGTTTTATCCCTTTTCTGGGTGCTTTAGCACTTAATTTGATCGCTCCTTTGTTTATAGGAGGGATGCTTTATGCGGCGCAAAAAGCTGATCAAGGGCAGGCTACTGATATTATGGATATTTTCTCCATGTTCAAAGATGAGCAACGGCGTACACCTTTAGTGATTTTGGGGTTGGTGATGTTAGGGCTAAGCTTTGTGATGATGATGATTGTCGGGGGCGCGATGTTTGCCTCGGTCGATCTAGGTTCGACGACTGATGTTGCTGTGATGCCTTCGATAGGGATGGGCTGGCTGTTGATAGCGATGCTTGTCGGTATGCTCAGTGCGATGCTTTTCCTATTTGCGATCCCCTTAGTGATGTTTCAAAAGATGTCGGCGGTTGATGCAATTAAAAATAGCTTTATGGCTTGTGTGAAAAACTTCCCCGCTTTCTTGATCTTCATGGTGATTTATACCTTATTAGCCATTGTTGCGGCGATTACTTTCGGTTTAGGTTTCTTGGTCTTGCTGCCCGTGATGGTTGGCGCTGTGTATATCGGCTATAAACATATCTTTGCTTAATAAGATTCCTCCCTGCCCAAATCCGTTAAAATCGCCTGTCTGCAAGCGTTAACAGGCGATTTTTTGATGATGCATCCAGCGCGTTTTATCTATTCATTGTTGCTGTATCTGCTTTTGCCCTTGGTGTTTATCAAGCTTTGGTGGCGTGGGCGGAGCAATCCTGCTTATCGGCAGCGCTGGTTAGAGCGTTTGGGCTATATCAACTCAGCGGTTAGCTCAGGTAGTCACTTCACATCAGGGCAAGCCTGTATTTGCTTACATGCGGTTTCGGTTGGGGAAACAATGGCCGCCCGCCCATTAATTGAGAAGCTGCTGGCGGTTTATCCCGAAACGACGGTATGGGTCACGTCCACCACGCCTACCGGTTCAGCCACAGTGGAACGCTTATTTGGGCAGCGCGTCAAGCATAGTTATTTGCCTTATGATACACCAGCTGCAGTGCAGCGTTTTCTTAACACGGTTCAGCCCCGCTTGCTGCTAGTGATGGAAACTGAGCTTTGGCCGAATTTATATGCAGCTTGTGCTCAGCATCAGCTGCCTATTGTTGTGGTGAATGCTCGCCTTTCTGAGCGCTCGGCGCGAGCTTATGCACGAGTTAAGCCCTTAACTCGCTCGGTTTTGGCTAAAGTGGCTTTAATTGCTGCCCGTGAAGCGCAAGATGCCGAGCGTTTCCAAGCCTTGGGTGCAAGCCCCCTTCAAATCAAAGTATTAGGCAATATTAAATTTGATGCACCCATTCCCACTCAAGTTAAAACACAAGCTGCTACATTCCGCCAAGCATGGGGGGGGCGTTTGGTGTGGGTGGCTGCGAGTACGCATCAGGGCGAGGATGAGCAGATCTTGCAGGTGCATCGGCAATTAGTTCGGCAGTTTCCTGAGCTGCTATTGATTCTAGTCCCACGTCATCCAGAGCGGTTTAATGCGGTCGTTGCCTTGTGTGAGCAGGCGGATTTGAGCTATCAACGTCGGACGGAGTGTGCTGTTTTACGAAAATCCACCGCCGTTTTAGTGGGCGATAGTATGGGTGAATTATTGCTTTGGTATGCTTGTGCCGATCTGGCCTTTGTGGGGGGGAGTTTAGTGAATAGCGGCGGGCATAATCCCTTAGAGGCTTTAGCCTTTGCCTTACCTGTACTGAGTGGCCCTTATGTGGATAATTTTCAGGATCTCTATCCGCCGTTAGTCCAGATAGGAGCTGCCATACTGGTTGATTCGCCCGAGGTTTTAGCTCATCATTTAACCGCTTACTTGGCAAACTCAACCGAACGCCAGCAAGTCGGGCAACGGGGTCAACAATTCTTAGCACAGCAGCAAGGGGTCGTTGAACGTTTATTGCCTGAACTTGATCAACTATTAAAAGCAAAAAATTAAACAAATATAAGGTTTTGATATGCAATCGCTTAAGTTGTTAACGCTGTTAGTCCCCTTCTGTTTTGTGAGCGTATTGCTCACTGCTTGTGGTGATAAAACTTCCACTGAACCAACAACCAGTCAAGAGGCTGGCAAAGCGCCCAGTAGCTCAAGTACAGCCAGTACGGCGGTGGGTTTAGATGCGCACCCGGGGAAAACTCTGCATGACGCTAATTGTATTAGTTGCCATGATGCTAAGGTTTATACTCGTCCTGAGCGAAAAGTTTTAGATTATACCCAATTAGCCGCTCAAGTGCGCCGATGTGATGCTAATTTAGGTTCGCGTCTATTTGATGAGGATTTAGCACAAATCACCGATTATTTAAACCAAGCCTATTACCAATATTCTAAGTAATGAAATTGTATACCGTTCGTATTCATCAGACAGACTACCAATTTCAAGTCGCTGAAAAAGAGACTATTTTGCAAGCGGCTTTGCGCCAAGATATTCCGCTACCTTGGGGATGTAATATGGGTGTTTGCGGAGTCTGTCTGGGAACGGTATTAGAAGGGCAATTGGAGTATTTAGTTGGTTCGCGCTCACCTTTAGCGCTGTTCGACGAGGATGCAGTGACAGGCAAAGCCCTGTTTTGCTGTGCTTATGCTAGCAGTGATTTATTGATTGCAGTACCAGAATTAGTTGAGCGCTATTAATCTTAAGGTTATTCATCTTGAAGTGTTTCTTTCCAAGATTTGCCGTCGATCAGTAAATCTAAAATGGCGGCATTACCACGCTTATCAATCGACACTTCAATTTCCCCTTTTTTATCTGCAATTTTTGCTTCTAGTTGGCTGGCATAGCCTTGGGGAATATAAAAGCGATTTAAACCCGCTGTAAATACACTATTTGCATCACATTCACCTTGCACATAGATTTCGCAATTCGCAGGGCGTTCATCCGCTGGGTAAACTCGCTTTTCGGGTCGCAAACATAAAGCAGCCGCAATATCACTGGTCGGGCAAGCATTAGCACTTGGAACTCCATAATCCACTTTATAGAATAAGTAATGCCCCGAGAGCAAGTCACGTGGATCAAAACCTTCAATCGGAAATTTAAAGGTTTCGCCAGCGCTGCGTTGTTGTTGATACATCCAAGTATTCGTCGCTAATACAACAATCGGGAAAAGCAAAGCGGCCACTAAGCGGAGCTGAGGATTTTTCATAAGGTCAACTCCTTACTCCAATGTTGCAAACGATCTCGGCTGCTATACCAAAACCAAGCAATACCAATAATCATTAAGCCCGATAGGATTAAGCCCACACCCGTGGCGGCTAATCCGCCCATTGCTTGAAAATATAAGGCCACAAAGCGTAAACCAATCAAAAAAGTTAAGAGGTTAAAAGTGCGATGATAACCACTATTACCGGCATGAATGGTGTATAGGAATAAAATGAAAATCGTCAAGATTGGTGCACGAATATCATCTGCTTGCCAAATACTGGTGCGAGCACTTGCGTCTAAGGCAGAAAAGGTGTAACGAGTTTCACCAGTAAATAGAATATCTGGGTGATAATACAGGATGAGTAAGATAATCGCTGCGATTAATAAGCCTTTATTTAAGGGGCGATAACTTCGTCGGCTTAAAATCAGGCCAATTAAGAGTGCAGCGGTGATCCAAGCCGGTAAATACCAACGCCACTCAAAGATTTGGGTATCATCACCTGAGCGGATTAAATCAATCGCAACTAAAGCAATCAAGGCAGAAATTTGAAACCAGAAGAAAAAACTAGAGCTGGTTTTATGCAGTAATGCGATGCGCCTCGCTAAAAGATATAAGCTAGCTGAAAGTAACGGCGCGAGTAATAAAACGGCAGGCAGTTCACGCATCGCCGTTCTTAACTGACCTGCAGCTAAATCCACACTGCTCCAGACAGCGGCATTAATAAATAAACTGACCCACAAAAAATGTACAAATAAGTGGCGCGCAAACAGCACAATCGGCAAAGTAATCATGCTCCAGAGTAAAATGGCATGATACCAACGACCATTGATATGATAGATTTGTGCGATCAAACCAATGCTGGCTAGGCACAATAGAATAAAGGCGACAATTAAGGTATCGGAGATTAGATGTTTAGTCTGGTGTTGATACCAGAAAATGACGCCTGCCAACGCAAGCAAGCAACTGAAGTCTACCCCTAGTTTAATACTATCTGGAATTTGTACCCAATTAGCCGCAATCAATGAGATAATACCCAGACCAATAATCGCTGACCCTAACATCAATAGGCTATAAAGCCACCAATTATTATTCTGCTTATCACCCTGTTCAAAAGCTAAAATCGCCTCATATTGATCGCCATTAATCAGGCCTTGCTGCTCCCATACTTGCAGCTTTTTTTCAATCATTGTCATGAGCTGTGTTACGCCTGTGTCAAGCTAGTCACTTTTTATAAGCCGTATAAGTTAGCACGATTTAATCACGGCTGTCTCGGCTGTTAAGCAAAGCAGCCCAAGCAGCCTGCGCAATTCGGCAATTCGGTAAACTCTCAGCCTAAGCTTACCTCGTTACCTAGGCCGACTCTTGCAGAGCCCTGCCTTACAAATGCCGTTCTGGGGCTTTGAGTAAATGGCTAAATTCAAACTGCGGTGGTTGTGGCCTGCGCCCAAAACAAATCCCTAACGATTCATACCAACCGACTTGTTGCAAATCGACATGACGTTGACGAATAGCGTCGGCTGTATGCATATATTCAATCGTATTGCCGCGCACATTGGCGACGGTCACGCCACTCATCCCGGCTTTTAGTAAATGCAAGGCTGCCGCACCTGCCTCTAAACCGAAGCTCACATCAAAGGCCGAGGATTGCCCACAGCGGACTAAATGCCCCGGATTGACGGCGCGCACTTCAGGGATTTCATATTGAGTGGGTACATACATACCCATCGCTTGCATTAGTTGAGGGATTTCTGGATCGGCTTTTAAGCGTTTGCTGAGTTCAGCACAGACATACGCGCCTGCACCGGTGAGTTTTTTATGACCAAATGCATCGGTTCCCGCTTGAGTATCGACGACCTCATGACCTTGGGCATCATGCATCCCTTCAGCAACCATGATCAGATACGTCCCTGCACGGACATCACTGCCTGCAATGCGTTCGAAATAGCGTTGTTTCATGTGCTGATAGAGCCAATCAAAATCGACACTGATTTCTGGGATTAAAATCGCATCAGCTTCCGCACCAATTCCGCCCCGAAAAGCGGTATGTCCGGCATTACGCCCAAAAACTTCAACCACCATCACTCGATTATGAGTACGCCCCGTGGTATGAATATCACGGGCGAAACTTGCAATCCGCCCAACCGTTGAATCAGCACCGACGGAATAAGTCTGTAAATCCATATCCATTGTTTTGGGGACATGCACACAATGTATGCCATGCTCGGCTAAATCCACCATCACTGAACCGGTATCATCTCCACCGCTAATGATCAGGCCATCTAGATTAAACTTGGCTAAGCCATCTCGAATCCGTTGGTATTTATTCGGGTCGGCGAGTTTACGAATATTCACCCGCGAATGCCCCGCTTCCGACCCTGCGACCGTGCAATCAAAGATTTCTAAGCGGGCTGGGGTAAGTTCAACTAAGCTTTCAAAGTGGCTGAGATTATATAAACCTGCATAACCATTAGGGATGACTAAACACTGAATATTTTGCTGATGAGCGACGAGGGTGACCCCCTTAATGACTGCATTTAGGCCACCACAATCTCCACCGCTGGTCAGAATACCAATTCTTTTCATATGATTTTTCTCTATCGCTTTGCTGGTTGCTTAAGCATAAAAGGCTCAGCCTGTGGCTGCAATGAATGATCAGCGCGCTGCTTGTTGCTTTTGCCAATGGCTGCTTCAAGAATACCTTTTCGGTCTGGTTAGCGCTTGCTTATAATGCAGTGAGATTTCAACAGATTCCGACCTAGCAGGTATGGTATGGCTCAAACAATTGTTTTACAGCCCCCTACTCATCACGAAGATGATCCTAATGCGAGTCATCATGTACATTGGGTTGAGCTTTTTTATGATCTGATCCAAGTAGTTTGTATTTTCCAGCTCGGTAATTTGCTGGGGTATCATCATGACTTTCAGAGCTTTCTAATTTATGTCGGCTTGTTTATAGCCATTTGGGTAAGTTGGGCGGCAACCGTTTTTTATACCTCGCTGTATATTACCAATGATGTTCCGCACCGTTTATTGATGGCGCTGCAAATAGTCGGTATTTGCATTATGGCGATTGCCTTAGGGCAAATACCCGGTGTTGGGATTTATTATTTTGCCGTTGCGTTTGCAGTGGTGCGAGGAATTTTAGCTCTCTTGTATTGGCGAGCGGGCTACTACAGTAAGAGCACGGCTCAGCTCAGTCGGCGATTTGCTGGGTTATTTATTACCGTATCTGTGGCGGTCGTGTTGGCAACTTTTTTGCCGTATCCACTCAATTACCTAGCGTGGACTCTCATTTTATTGGCCGAGCAGCTAGCCTTTGTTTGGCCTAAAGTGGGATTGATGAGTGATGATCGTTTCAAACCCCGCTTAGTGCATTTATCAGAGCGCTTTACCTTATTATTTTTAATTGTCATGGGGGAGGGCTTTTTTAAGCTAGTGCTCACCCTAAGCGAACAGGGCATTCAAAACTTAGATTGGAATGATTATATCAACGCCACTTTAGGGTGTTTATGGTTGTTTAGTTTGACGTGGATTTATTTCGATTTTGTCGGTAATGGACGGATTAAGCCGGATAATTGTCACATGATCTTGTGGTGGTATGGCCATTTATTGCTGATGCTCGGCGCCTCCATGAATACGGTAGCGATTAAAGGTTTGATGACTGCGGAATTATTAGCTCCCTTTCCTATGGAGTATGGCTGGCTCGGTTGTTTAGGGTTGATCTGGTTTTTGATTGCCACCATCTTGATCCAAGCGGCTATTAAACAACACACCGCGCACCAATTTTATTCGCTAAGATTACGCTTATTTGGTATTGGTTTGGCTTTACTGACTTGGATCTTGGGTTCACGAGTCCCTGCATGGTTTTCAATTAGTTTATTTATTATCGCCTATGCCTCGCAAATTGCCTCACCGCTGTATCATGCACTACGGGGTACGACTCCAAAAGGTGCTACGCCTATTTAAGTGTCAGGTATCAGGCAGTGTATTCAGACAGAGTATCATCTCGCTGGTTAACTAGATTGTGCTTGTGTCGAGCTGTGCTGCTAAACGCTGCCGCTCCAGCACTTGAATGAAAGCGCTCAGCTTCGGTAATGCCGTGCGCCCTTCTGGGTAAATTAAGGCTGATTGAAAGCGGTAAGGCGTGCCTTCGACGGCTTGGATCTTTAAATGCCCTTGAGCGACATCATCCTCGACCACGCAGGCGGGTAGTAAGCCTAAGCCCATATTTGCCAATAAACAGCGGCGAATCACTTCAACATTAGTAAAGGCTTGGCGGGGCTTTAAATGTAAGCCCAAGGCACGAAAATGCGCCTCAGCGGCGACCCGATAAGAACAGGCTTCTTCCGTGGTGATCAGCGGGTGTGCATTCAAGGCAGTTAGGCTTAGAGTAGACGCTTGCCAACGCTCAGGGTGGCAGACAAAGACCACCTCTTCGTTATGCAGCAAATGATAATGGCAAGCCTCTGGCTGCACTTGGCTGACAATAATCGCAGCATCAATTTCTCCAGTTTGGAGGGCTTGGCGATAGGCAAAAGGTTCATGAGTCAGCATGATTTCTACACGCGGAGCCTGTAACTGCATGGCCTCAATCAAACGAGGCAAACGATAAATACACATAGAGCTGGGCGCAAACAGCTTCAGTACACCACTTGGCTCATGGGCTAGGCTATGTGCGAGTTGGGCAATATGCTCTGCATGGTTTAGAAAGCTCTGCAAGCTAGTGTGTAATTGTCGCAACGCGCTACTCGGTACAATTCCTCGTCCCGAAGCTTCAAATAAGCTAATGCCTAATTCTGTAGAGAGTTCTCGAATCTGAGCTGATACGCTCGAGGGCGCTAAATACAAAGCTTCTGCGGCTCGATGCACACTACCGAGCTCTAATACAGTCAATACGCTACGCACTTGCCGAGGTGTCATTGTGCAAATTCTCCGAATGGTTAGCGCAAAAATATTCGCTTTTCTTGGATTTGTCATGTCTTTATGCTGAGTCACCTCTTAATTGAATCAAATAGGAATTGCTCAATGCATTTATATATCGCGTATAAAAATTATTCTTCTTGGTCGCTGCGCCCGTGGATTGCTTTAAAGGTTGCGGGTATTGATTTCGATGAAACCGTATTGCCTTTTTATCATAGTGATGCTTTAGAAAAACTTGGCGAGCGCTATCAGATTCCAGCCAAAGTACCTGTCATCGAAGATCAAGGCCTGATTATTTGGGATAGCCTAGCCATGCTCGAATATCTGCATGAGCAATATCCAGAGAAAAAATTATGGCCGGATGATTTGGCGCTGCGTACCCTAGCACGTTCAGCTGCCGCTGAAATGCATAGCAGTTTTAGCGCTTTGCGCTCACAGCACCCAATGAACTGCCGTCGGCAAATTAAACTGCAGCCATCGCCTGAAGTGCAGGTTGAATTACAGCGTTTAGCAGCTATTTGGGCGCATTTTGAGCGAGCTAATAAGCCTGTAGGTGATTTTTTATGTGGGCATTTCACGATTGTCGATGCCATGTATGCTCCGGTGATGTGGCGAGCGGTGGGCTATGGTTTAGAGATTTCGCCGAGCTTCGAGAAATGGACGCAAGCCATGTTGGCCTTGCCCTCGATGCAAGAGTGGCTAGCAGCGGCTCAAGCGGAGGAGTCTAAGTGGCGGATTGCGCAGTATGATGAGGTCGGGTAGGGGTTGTACGCTTTGTGGTGGAGACTAAGAGATTGTTTTGCTAAGGGCTGGACTTCAGTGATCTAGCCCAGCAACTTCGGACACCCCAAGAAGTGAGTACACTAGACTCGACACTTGAGGTGAAAGATGAAACCCAGCAAACCGACCATCAAGCCCTACACCCGCCGTTCCGAGAGCTACAAAGCGGAAGCCCTGAAATAGCTGATCGAATCGGTTACACGGAAGCGGCACGTCAATGTGGACAGACGAAGGCTGGTCGTATCTGGCGGTTATCATTGACTTATTTTCCCGCCGAAGCCGATTACACCCAGTACCTTGGGCTATCTCAGCCCGTTGGACTTTGAAGCGCAATTCCTCATCAGTTGAGGTGTCCGGGTTTGATGGGTCAGATCAGTAAACGACGAACATGGCAGGATGTACTAAGCCTATTGTAATCCAGCGATCCTCCCCATAGGTCTCACGTCCATCATAATATTCAATACGTAAAGGATCGAAGAAGACCAAGCTAGCCAATTCAAAACTGATGCCGTGTTTACGCTGATTACTGGTATCCTTGGCCTCATGCCATTCGAACTGCATTATTATCTCAGTTGTTAATACACTATTGTAAATATAAGAGAGGTTATGAATGATTGCAATGTTTAGAGAAAGTGATGTGTAGCGAGTTTATTTTGATGGTGAGTTTGTGGAGGACGTGTATCCGGGACTTTCAGTCTGTAGCAAAAACAACTACCGGCTTTAGGTGGTGGTGGTTTAGTTTTGACTCTCTTCATTTTTAAAAAAGCGATTGATTTGTGCTGTTTAATGAACTGGATAGATTAATACCAAAGGATTACAACTATAAAGGTGAACCAATGACCTAATGACTACGAGGAGCAACACGATGAGTGAAATCAGTAAGTGTCCTGTGATGGGACACAGCGCTACACCTACTCAAGCGGGCGGTGGCACATCCAACCGTGACTGGTGGCCTAACCAGTTGAAACTCAATATTTTGCATCAACATACGGCTAAATCTAACCCGTTAGGTGCCGATTTCAAGTATGCCGACGAATTCAAAAAGCTCGATCTGGCTGCCATTAAACAAGACCTCTATGCGTTGATGACCGACTCGCAAGACTGGTGGCCTGCCGATTACGGTCACTACGGACCCATGTTTATCCGTATGGCGTGGCATAGTGCAGGCACCTACCGCATTAACGATGGGCGTGGTGGAGCAGGGCATGGTAACCAGCGTTTTGCCCCGCTCAACAGTTGGCCTGATAATGTTAACCTCGATAAAGCACGGCGTTTGCTGTGGCCGGTCAAGCAAAAATACGGTAATCAGATTTCGTGGGCTGATTTATTCATCCTTACCGGTAACTGTGCCTTAGAGTCGATGGGTTTCAAAACCTTCGGCTTTGCCGGTGGGCGTGAAGACATTTGGGAACCCGAAGAGGATGTGTATTGGGGTCAAGAAGCCGAATGGCTGGGCGACAAACGTTATAGTGGTGACCGTGATTTGGAAAACCCGTTAGCAGCGGTACAAATGGGCTTGATCTATGTGAACCCAGAAGGCCCTAATGGTAATCCAGATCCGCTCGGATCAGGGCGCGATGTACGCGAAACTTTTGCCCGCATGGCGATGAATGACTATGAAACGGTGGCCTTGACCGCTGGCGGCCACACCTTTGGCAAATGCCACGGCGCAGCTAGCGCTACCCATGTTGGCTCTGAACCTGAAGCCGCACCCATTGAACAAATGGGCTTAGGCTGGAAAAACAGCTTTGGTAGCGGTAAAGGTGCTGACCAAATTGGTAGCGGTTTGGAAGGTTCATGGACACCGACTCCAACGCAGTGGGACAACAGTTATCTCGATATGCTGTTCAATAACGAATGGGAACTGACCAAAAGCCCAGCCGGTGCTTGGCAATGGACACCCACAACTGCCACTGCAAGCAACCTTGCCCCTGCGGTGGACGATCCTGCCAAACGTGTGCCGATTATCATGACGGCCGCCGATATGGCGATGCGGTTTGACCCCATCTACGAACCAATTGCGCGGCATTTCCATCAGAATCCAGCGGAATTTGCCGATGCATTTGCGCGAGCTTGGTTCAAACTAACCCACCGTGATTTAGGGCCACGCTCTCGTTATTTAGGGGCAGAAGTGCCGACGGAAGAGCTACTATGGCAAGATCCTGTTCCGGCAGTTGATCATATGTTGATTGATGCGCAGGACATAGCTGACCTCAAAACTAAGCTGCTAGCATCAGGGCTTTCCATTACTGAGCTGGTGACAACGGCGTGGGCTTCTGCCTCAACTTTCCGAGGTTCGGATAAGCGCGGCGGAGCGGATGGGGCGCGTATTCGTCTGGCTCCGCAAAAGGATTGGGCCGCGAATCAGCCCGCACAGCTTGCCAAAGTGTTGGCAGTGTTGGAAGGTATTCAAGCTGCATTTAATACGGCGCAGTCTGGTGGTAAACAGGTGTCGTTGGCGGATTTGATCGTCTTGGGCGGTTGCGCTGCGGTTGAACAGGCGGCGAAGAATGCTGGGTTTGCGGTTGAAGTGCCGTTTGCAGCAGGGCGCACCGATGCGACTCAAGAGCAGACGGATGTGGAAGCCTTCGCCGTGCTTGAGCCGATTGCCGATGGTTTCCGCAACTATCTCAAGGGTAAGTATGCGGTTTCAGCGGAAGCAATGCTGGTCGACAAGGCACAATTATTGACTTTGACTGCACCGGAAATGACGGTATTGGTGGGTGGAATGCGGGTGTTGAATGCCGCCTTTACCCAACAGCCTGAAGCACTCACCACGGATTTCTTTGTGAATTTGGTCGATCTGGGGACGGACTGGCAAGCCACCGCTGATGACAATGTGTTTGAAGGGCATGATCGTACTACGGGGGCGGTGAAATGGACAGGTTCGCGGGTTGATTTGGTGTTTGGTTCGAATTCCCAGCTACGTGCCATTGCAGAGGTGTATGCGCAGAACGATAGCAAGGAGAAATTCGTGCATGACTTTGTGGCAGCTTGGAACAAGGTCATGAATCTTGATCGCTTTGATTTGGCTGAGTGATTAAGCGTTTAAACCTTTAAACATAAACAGGGGTGTTGCTGATGATGGGCAACACTGCCTGTTTTTCTGGAATAGACCCGCCTACCCCGGCGACAAACCCCGCAACCGCTCTGAACGCCGTCGTAATAACTCAAGCGTCACCAACAGTATCACTGAAAGCACAACTAGAATCGTGGCAACTGCCAAAATCGTTGGGCTAATCTGCTCACGTAAGCCAGTAAACATTTGCCAAGGTAAAGTTTTATTTTTGGCTGAGCCAACAAACATTACTACCACCACCTCATCAAATGAGGTAATAAACGCAAATAAACCGCCCGAAATCACCCCCGGAATAATCAACGGCATTTGTACTTTAAAGAATGTACGCACAGGCCCTGCACCCATCGAAGCTGCTGCTCGTGTGAGGCTGCGATCAAAACTCACCAAAGTGGCGGTCACAGTAATAATCACGAAGGGTATACCTAAGGCAGCATGAGCCAGCACAATCTTAATATACTCAACCACGTCAGCATTCATTCCTATCGTGCCTACCATGTAGTTACCCAAACGCGCATAGAAAAAATACATGCCGGTAGCTGAAATAATCAAGGGTACAATCATCGGTGAAATGAGGGTCGCCATAATTGCCCGCCGAAAAGGGACATGGCTTTGGCTGAGGCCAATCGCTGCAATCGTACCCAGTACAACAGCAATTAAAGTGGCCACAGGTGCGATTTTCAGTGAATTGCGCATGGCATTTTGCCAATCGCTATTCGTGAAAAAGTCTTGATAATGCTTCAGTGAATAACCTTCAGGTTGCAATCTAAGCATTTCTGGGGTGAAGGTGAAAAAATCAGTGGCGTTAAAACTCAAGGGGATAATGATCAGAATGGGCGCAATCAAAAAGAAAAAGATTAAGCCACAAATAACCCGAAAGCTGTAATACCAAACTTTTTGCCCAGTGCTTGCGTAAATCGGTAGTTTCATGGCAGCTTACCCCAGTTTCACTTTATCAATACCAACAATTTTGTCGTAAACCCAGTAAAGTACGAGTACTAAGGTCAAGAGTATAGTGCCAAGAGCGGCTGCTAACCCCCAGTTTAAGGAGCTAGAAATATGATAAGCAATGCGGTTAGAAATAAAAGTACCTTGAGTCCCCCCTACTAATTCCGGTGTGATGTAATAACCAATCGCTAAGATAAATGTTAAAATTGCACCCGCACCAATACCCGCAATAGTTTGTGGGAAGTAGACCCGCCAGAAAGCCGTCCAATCGGTCGCCCCTAAAGATTTCGCGGCTCGCATATAAGCGGGGGGAATGGTGCGCATTACTGAATACAAAGGCAAGATCATAAAAGGCAATAAGATATGAGTCATTGCCACCAAAGTACCGAATTGATTATTAATCAATTCCAGCCGCCCCGTATTACTCACTACACCGAGCCAGACCAAAATATCATTGATCACCCCTTGCTGTTGTAAGAGTACTTTCCAAGCAGAGGTGCGCACGAGTAATGAAGTCCAGAAGGGCAGTAGCACTAAAATCATCAGTAAGTTGGAGGTTCGCATTGGCAAGTTCGCCAGCAACCAAGCTATCGGATAACCTAAAACTAGACATAAACCGGTAATCACGAGGCTCATGAATAGGGTGCGTGCAAATAGATTAAGATAAATCCGCTCTGAAGCAGGCAGCATTTCAGCGCCATCGGCTGTCTTTTTCATATCTATAGCCGCGAGGAAATAGCCATTTGTATATTTAGGTGAATAAACCTTTAATAAAGTCCAGGTTTTTAGATTACCCCATAGTTTATCAGCGGCAATAAATTGCTCTTTATAGCTAATACCTTCTTGCATTTTACTGACATCTTTCCCGACTTTGCGGAATAGAGATGACATACCACTGCTTTCGTAATTGAGACGTGTACCGAGTTTTGTATGGTTTTTTTGTTCGATGGCCTGTTTTAAATCATGGTATAGCGCAGCAAAAGCAGCCTCGTCGGGTAGCTCTCCTGTACTGGCATCCCAAGTTTCCAAAACAGTTGTGGTTTGTGGGAGAGTGTCACTTACAATACTATTGTCGATCGAACGCAACAGCATATCGGTAATAGGAATGACGAAAGTAATTAAAATAAAAATCAATAAAGGAGCAATCAGTAATAAAGCACGCACTTTTTGCTTAAATAGGGCGCGGGCGATTTGTTTTTTTAACGGTACGCCGTGAGGTGTTTGAATTTGCTCCATAGCTCATATCCTTTGGTGATAAACTCCCTCCTCTTAAACTGAGGAGGGATAGACCGAAATGTAAAGAATGATGAGTTTAACTATTACTTAGCCAACCACGCTTCAAACTTTTTGTTCATTTCATCTTCGTTGTTTGACCACCACTCAATATTATTCACTAAGAAGCGCTTGGCATTTTCTGGGTTGCTTGGCATATGTGGTGCCATTTCAATACCTAAGGTCGCATGTTTGCCCACCAAAGGTTGAGAAGAGGCACGAGCAGGACCATAAGAGATGTATTTAGCTTGATCCGCTAAACGTTGTGTATCGGTTGCAAATTTTAAGAAATCCAGCACCCGTGCTTTACGGTCTTCAGGTAAGTTGGCAGGTACAACCCAACCATCAAAGTCGAAAATTTGATAGTCCCATAGCATAGCAACCGGTTGCTTTTTCTCTTCGATCACATCGAATAAGCGTCCGTTGTAGGTAGAGCCGATAACCACTTCTTTATCGGCTAACAGTTGTGGAGTTTCTGCACCGGCTGACCACCACACCACATCTTTCTTAATGGTATCAAGTTTCGCTAAGGCTTTGTCCACACCTTCTGGCGTAGACAGGACTTCATATAATTTCTCTTTTTCGACACCATCACAGAGTAAAGCCCATTCTAGATTTTTCTTCGGGCGTTTTTCTAAGCTGCGCTTGCCGGGGAAAGTTTTGGTATCAAAGACCGCGCATAAATCTTCGGGCTTTTTGCCGTTCCAATCAGCAACATCAGTGCGATAGCCAAAAGTGGTGGAGAAGACAATTTGTGGAATAAAGCATTTATTGATTAAGCTAGCGCCAAAATCTTTAGTCGGGGTAGAGCCGTCCGTACCTGCCGCTAAGTCTTTATCGAAATCCATTTCCATAGCTAAGCCTTCATCACATAAACGCTGTGAGTCAGGACCTTCGACATCCACTAAATCCCAAGTAATATTTTTGGCTTCAGCCATTGCCCGCAATTTAGCGACTGCTTCATTTGAGCTTTCATCATTAATAATTTTGAAACCTGCATTTGCTGCCATATAAGGCTCGTGATAAGCCTTGAGTTGAGAGTTTGAATACGCACCGCCCCAAGAGACTACGGTCATTTCTTTTGCCATATCAGCTGCCAACAGTGCACTCGAAAAAGTGGCAATACTGACCGCTGCAAAAATTGGTTTCAACTTCATATTTCTCTCCGTAAATGGAATGCCCAAGCTAATAAAAGATTCTAAACTGTCACGCATCCAAGGCGCGGCAATCATTTTTATCCCATCCAACCTTAATGGTTTGACCGACCGATAACATCGTGCCATCGCCCGCATTGGGAATTTTTACAATAAAGGAATCATCACCATAAACCGACATGCGGCAACGAATATGATCCCCTAAATAAATCAATTCAATCACTTGACCTTCAGTGGCATATAAGCTTGCTTGACTACCAATCCGCACGCGCTCAGGGCGAATCGAGCATAAAGTCGGTTGACCCACGCCTTTGCAGTTCACAGCTAGAGCCTCGGCTTGTTGGCCGTCAGCAAATTCGACTAAAGCCGTATCCCCTGTTAACGTTTTGACCCTACCTTTGAGCTTATTGTTCTCGCCAATGAATTGAGCAACAAAAGCATTCGTCGGGCGCTCATACAAATCCGCAGGTTTGGCGAGTTGCTGCACAATACCATCATTAAATACCGCAATCCGATCCGACATGGTGAGGGCCTCGGATTGATCGTGTGTGACATAGACCACGGTAATCCCGAGCTTTTCATGCAGATGCTTAATCTCAAACTGCATGTGTTCACGCAGTTGTTTATCTAAAGCGCCAAGTGGTTCATCCATTAAGACTAAGGAGGGTTCGAAGACTAAAGCGCGGGCTAGAGCGATGCGTTGTTGCTGACCGCCAGACAATTGTGCAGGGCGGCGGCCACCAAATTTGTCCATTTGCACCATATCCAGCACTTTGCGAACTTTATCCTCACGTTCAGCCTTGCTAAAGCCACGTACCTCTAAAGGAAAGGCCAGATTTTCAGCGACGGTCATGTGTGGGAAGAGTGCATAGTTTTGAAAAACCATGCCGATACCACGTTTGTGAGGAGGAATATTATTAATAGAACGTCCATCGAGAAAAATATCACCGTGGGTTGCTGTCTCAAAACCAGCCAGCATCATCAAACAAGTGGTTTTACCAGAGCCGGATGGTCCTAGCAGAGTGATGAACTCCCCCTTGTCGATCCCAAGGTTAAAACTTTTGACAACTAACGTGATGCCGTCATAACTCTTTTGTACGTTATCAAACAATACAAAAGGTTGTGTACCTTGTGTTTGAGACATGCCTCTCCTTTAGTCTGTGCGGTTGAAGCTGTCTTGTTTATAACAGAATTATTTCATGAATAGCAAGATTCAGAATAAGAATTCCCAACAGACCTCATTCGCTTGGTTTACAAGGCTATTTTTAAGGAAAATCCACCTCACTGCTTGGGTGAAGTGGATCTGGCTGAGCACCCGTTTAGCGTACTATGAGCAGGTTTTAGGTGCATTCAGCTTGCCGACGAATGTCCTCAAAAT
Organism: Thiothrix eikelboomii; assembly: GCF_900167255.1. Taxonomy (GTDB): domain Bacteria; phylum Pseudomonadota; class Gammaproteobacteria; order Thiotrichales; family Thiotrichaceae; genus Thiolinea; species Thiolinea eikelboomii. Next base: position 392,959 of record NZ_FUYB01000002.1, on the reverse strand, counting down.
TTACCTCCTTTAAGAGGCGGCCATGACGGAAAATGGGCTGGAGTTGATTGTGCTGTGAGCCTAACTGATCTTCACGAATAGTTTGCCAGCCGTGGGCGTTTTTAATCACGGCTAAGCGCCCACGCTTAGAGGCTTTACCTAGATCAGTGATCGGTTGTTTATACACATCCCGCCACTCACCAGCAATACGAATCGCTGAGGTTTTCATCGCAAAGCTTAAAGTATCACGATTCACTTTTTGCAAAAGACCAGCCCCCATCCCGAAAGCTAGATTCTCAGTCGAGAAGCCCTGCTGCTGAACACGCGCTAAGATCACCGCTAAGGACTCTAAATTCACGCCATCACCTTGAATCACTCGCACGCTATTGTTCAAGACCCGATAGCCTTTTTGATTGATACGGCTACCAAAAGCTTGCTCTAAGCGCTCTAAGACCTCAATCACAACCTGTTCTGGCTGACCTGAATCAGGGCGAATCACGACAGTAGCACCGCTTTGCTCGACTTGCTCCTTCAGCTGTTTGCCCCAAATCTCAGAAACAGCATGGTAAATATCATACGAATCAGAGACGACCGCGAGGATTTTACCGGGTTTTGCAAACTGCTGGAGCATATTAGCATAGGCATCTGCCTCCTGTTCGCGTCCCCATGCGGTAATCGTTGAATGCTCTGCGGCTGGAATCGAGTAAGCAGGCATCTCCGCTTGATAATAGCGCCGAGCTGCGAGTAAAGCAGCTATCGTATCCGTACCCATAAAATTAACTAAATGCGCCATCCCACCTAAAGCGGCTGTTTCTTGTGAAGAGGTGCCACGTGCGCCGAAATCATGCAGCTTAAAAGGCAATTGTTCAGCAGGTTGATCACAGGTCATCTCTAAAGACTGTCGAATAATTTGCTTGGCATGCCAAGATAAAGTCGCCACTGTCGTAGGATACCAAATTGCGCGTAAGAGCATCGTTTCTAAATAGGATGGCAACCAATACAAGCGAGGGTCGGTATTTTGGATTTGCACTAAAGCAGTTCCCGTCGGAACTACGCTGCCTTCGGATAAAGCACAAATCTCAATCGGCATGAAACCTTGGTATTCATTAACAATCAGCTCCCAACCGGCTCGATTGAAAGGTTCACCATGCGCAGCTAAGAGGTCAGCGGCTTCTTCAATTTGTGCTTGGGTGATGGGCTTTAGCCAATAAGCTTTAAGAAAAGCTTGCAAACCAAAATAGAGGACTTGCTTGAATTGCCCACCGCGTGCTTCTATATAAGCAGAAACCAGTTCGCTATCGGGTGGATATTGCACAAAATGACTGGCTTTATAGCTGTCTGTATTGAGAATTAAATTATCGAAAATCGGGTTGGAAGTGAACATGGAAATCCTCCGTAGTTCGGTTAAATAAGACAGCGGTCTATCCGCTGCGGTGTTGTGGTGTTTAAATTAACCCACTAAAGCTTTAATAATATGGAAATGATCTTCAAACATCTGCTCAGGATTTAATTCGGCCAGTGGCAGCCAAAAGGCTTGCTTAGCATCGTCACTGCCTTTGACTTTAGGTAAACCGTGCGCATCCGGTTTTAGCTCAATCAAATAAGCGTGAGTAATCGTTCGACCGCGTGATGAGCGATGAGGGTCATCAAAAACTTGGGCTTTACTGATCGAGCCTGCTAATACAGGGCTAGGTATTTTCAGGCGGGTTTCTTCGCGTAATTCACGTAAGACGGCATCCCGAATTTTTTCCTCAGCATTCAAAAAACCACCGGGTAAAGCAAACTGCCCTTTTCCGGGGCGTGCTTTGCGTTCTACCAATAAAATATGCCCCGCTTGAATCACGACGGCATCGACGGTCACAAAAATAGGGGGATAGGGTGCATTCGCCCAACCGCGTTGGTAGTCACGAATAAACTGCCATTCGTTGACAATATACTCATAAGCAGCGGTTTGCTGGAAGGCGGCTAAGGCTTGAGCGACCCCCTGAGGTAAGGTGTCTGCAATAGCACCTTGTAAAAAATACTGCTCCCGCAACGGCGTGGAGGATAGCTGGCCCCACGCGGGCACATTTAAGGCCTTCCATTGTGGAAAGAGGGCAAGATAATACGAACTTTGGTCTTTAGAATGCCCAATTAAACCAATACGCGGTGCATCACTGCCTAATTTAGGCGGGTAGCGGCAAATCACACCATGCACACTCTGCTGTACACGGGTCACCCAATTTTGATCGTTATAGAGATCATCCATTAAGGGTAAAATGATTAAGCGTTCTTGTAAGGTCTGCTCGAAGCTGGCACGCAAATGTTGTTCGCGCTCGGCAAATGTCCACGGGTTACGAATGCTGCGTGGTTGATGACTAGAACCAATTAAAATAATAACTCGTTCAGCCTGCTCAAAGGCGGCACAAATGACTTGGTAATGCCCCTGATGTAAGGGTTGGAAGCGTCCAATAAAGACTAAAAAATCAAAAGCTTTAGGGTGGCTTGGCATGATCAGTAAACTCCTTACTGAAAAATGGGTACTCAGTCTATCTAAGTATGCGAACAGTTAAGCACTCTGCTAAGTCAAGGTCAAGTGCTGGATTGTCAAGGCTGTAATTGAGCAGATGATTGGCGCTTTGGCTTGTGTCAGTTTATTGACAAGTGACAGCTTACTGTCAGTTAAGGTTTAAGAGGCTCGTCAATTTCTGACAGAACGCCGGAGTCCTTCTCCTAATAGAGTATTTTATTTATTATAAAAATCAATTACTTAAATTAATTTACTCTGGTTGGCATAGACCTTGCTATATCACTAACAAGAAGAAAAACAAAAATAACGGAAGCTAAAATAAATTAACCATAACAATTAAATAATAAGTTCCAAGCCCTACTGGTGATGCGGCCAAACATAATTAAGCCCAATAAATAGTCGCAACCAGACCTGTGTCCCCCCTAACTAGCCCCTAGGGGGGGAACACTTAAACACTGATCTTGAACGAATAATAAGAACAAACCCCTTTGGTCAGTGCTACGGTACTGACCTTTTTCATTTTCAGCGAGTCACTAACCAAGCCAGCACTAAGTAACGTCCACCTTTAGCTAGGATCACTAAGCTTAGAAAAGACCAGAAGGGCATCCGCATCATACCTGCTATCACGGTTAATGGATCACCAATAATCGGTAGCCAGCTGAGCAGCACTGACCACCAGCCATAGCGTTGATAAAAATCTTGGGCAGAGCGCAACTGCTTTGTTTGGATGGGAAACCATGATTTCATCTGAAAATGCTCAAGATAACGCCCAAGCCACCAATTCACGACTGAGCCTAAGCAATTCCCAAGGGTAGCGACCAAAACTAATCCATAAATAGCATAGTTTTGACTAAGAATTAGGCTAATTAATAGCGCTTCAGACTGAGCAGGCAGAATAGTCGCCGCTAGAAAAGCGGCTAAAAATAAGCCTAAATAGGCCATCTATGAGCGTTTCCTTGATTAAATTGCATAAAAAATAAGCTAAATTAAGCTGTATTTATTTTAGCAGATAAATTTTTAGCAAATTTTTAGCATTTTTTGAAAAAAATTAGAAAATGTGTGAACCGTTGAAAAATCTGCTGCGACTATGAAGTACACATTACCTACCTCGCAAGTAAAGTGTGGCTGCAACTTCATACCCTCGAAGCTGCAGTATTTTGAAAGGCAGTCTACAATTCCCTCGCGGGCTGCCTTTTTTGTTTCCTCTAGCCTTAAGTCTTTGGCGTTGCATCCTCAAATTTATTCACCCGCCTTAGTGCTGGAAAAGCCCAGATCCAAGCTGCTGTAATACCCAAAGTAAAAAAACTACCGACTACTGCGGCAGGTACGACACCCAACCAAGCTGCACTGCTGCCTGCTCGAAATTCGCCTAATTCATTGGATGAGCCAATAAATAGCATATTGACGGCATTCACACGCCCCCGCATGGTGTCTGGAGTGGAGAATTGCACTAAAGAAGAGCGAATATACACACTCACCATATCCGCTGCTCCGGCAATCATTAGGGCAATCAACGACAACACAAAGACAGTTGACAAGGCAAATAGCAAATTCGCTAGGCCAAAAATAAATACCGCAATGAACATTGTCATGCCCACCCGCTGATTGAAAGGATAGAAGCTCAGATACAATCCAACGATCACTTCACCGAGTGCCATCGCACTACGCAAGAGACCTAAACCCGTGGAGTCGGTGTGTAAAACTTCTTGAGCATAAATCGGTAACAGTGCAACCACCCCCCCTAAAAGTACCGCAAATAAGTCCAGAGAAATCGTACCTAAAATAATCGGGCGTGAACGAATAAACTGAATCCCCGCTGTAAAGCGTTGCCAAGCACTGATGGTGAGACTCGTAGGCTCAACTTTTTCAGCATAGAGCACGGGGACTACAGACATTAGTAGCGCAGCGGCTAAAAAAGCAACGAGGCAAACGGCATAGGTGACAACTCCACCGCCTAAAGCATATAAACTACCGCCTAATACAGGGCCTGAAATTGCGGCAATACGCATTAACATACTATTGGCTGCAATCGCAGCCGCTAATTGCTCACGAGCGACTACTTGGGGCAATAAACTTTGTAAAGCCGGACCGGTAAAAGCACGTGCACTGCCATAAAGCACAAGCACCGCGTAGAAGAAGTTTGGGTTATTGATCTGCCACCCTGATAGCAGCCATAGTAAACTGCTACAGACGGCTTGTAAGAGCCAACTCGCCATGACTATTTTCTTCCGGTCAAAGCGATCAATCAGATCACCCGCTGGAATGAGTAAAACTAGCATCGGAATAAACTGTGCTAAGCCGACATAAGCTAAGGTCATTGGATCGCGAGTTAGATCATAGACTTGCCAAGCAACCACAATCGCTTGGATTTGTGAGGCAAAAAAAGAAAGCAGCCGACTGGTGACAAAAGGAAGAAAACCGACTTGGCGATAGATGTTTTTTGAGGCTACAGCGGACATACATAAACCAAAACTAGGCTAAGGGACGCGATTATTGGTGGGTCGTTGTTGCAATGCAAGAAGGTTGATGCAATAGAGGATTTTTAGAGCAAGTTTAAACTTTAGCTCAGCGCTCAATGAGCACCTTAGACCCAAAGCGTTATAACCGAAAGATAGGTTGGTGCTATTCTATGTTGACGCGGCTCGCTTTGCAGATGACCCACGCCCCAAAATATTGCTCGGTATTAATTTCAATAGTGAACAAAAACAGTGGATGATTGCGGTGGGCTAGCGCTAGTTAGCTTAGAAATACTAATAGCTTGATTCCTCAAGCGAATCCTCTTGTAGTAAGCACAAATCAGGCGACAGACAGTGCTTGCTCCAATGCATCATGTTCAAAGGCTAGTTCAAACGCATCAGCTTCTGCTTTCAACAGGCCGACTTTGGTTGCAAGGATGCGCCAGTGCTTCACTGGGGTCGTAACCTCCTTCAGGATGCGGGTCGTGTCTGCCTTGTCCAAACCAAAGTAATGCGCCACCGCCAGACAATCCCGGATGCTGCCACTGGGGCCACTGTCCTCACTGATCCAGGTTTTGAGTTCCCGCTGTTTGTCCGGGAATGGGTTCAAATCGAAAGCTGGGGATAATACCCACTGTCCATGGCCTCGATGCAGGAAGCCGTGATTGTTGAGGTGGTCATCCACATTGGTGATGAGGATGTTGAACACCATCCTGCGCCATAACTCCGCCATGTCCTGTTTTGCATGGGGGCTAACCTTGCGGATCACGTCCACCATTTCCGTGTAACTGTGCTCCTCATCCGGTTTCGCACTGAGCATGGTTCTGGCAGACACGTACAGGATACGGCCTCCTGCTTCACGGTCAAACCGGCGGATGAGGGCTACAGGTGTATCTTCCACCATTTCCACCCGACCTTTGGCGGCGTTGATGCCAGCGGCATCAGCCAATGCCAGTGCGAGGATTTCGCCTTTGGTTACAGCCCTGTCATCGCCGATACTGGGAAACTTCCCCAAGCAGAGGGAACCATCGTGATCTATGACCGTGCATTTGGGGCGCATCCCTCCGAGTGAAGTGCCTTTGCCTCGCAGGTAAGCCAAATCAGCAGCCGTTTCTTTTTCCTGTTCCACCGCGAGGCTGGCCCGGTAAATCTTGCCGAGATCAATCAACGGGGGAGTACCCCGCTCCGCATTACTGTGGCTAGGTTGGGGAATACCTGCTTCATCCAGAAACCGTAATGCTCCCACCCTGCTTATATCATCAACTGCTAACAGATAGCCCAATGCGTTCAGCGGTTGAGTATTGGGAGGCAAGCCTTGTTGCAGGGATTGCTTACGGCGTTTGGCGTGATCCCGCAGGATAACGCGCTTGCCCCACCCATCGGGTTCCGTGTCGGCAATGCAATCAAAGAATGTAGACCCATCTCTGGTTCTGGGGTGAAACATCATACCGGCCTGCAATGGCAGGTCTGGTGACAGGGCAAAGCGTTTCGGGGATACCAGCCATTCAGGATGGTAAGCGAAACTACAACTTTCCCGATTGCCGCTGGTTTCATACAACAGTGTACCCACGGGTTCTTTGGCTTCACCGATGCAGACTTGAATACGGCGGTTCATAATGCCCCCGATGGCTGTTTTTGGGGATGTACCCGTTTGGGCAATCTGGCTTCATCCAGCAGTAAACCCGTTTCATCCCGTGAAATGTCCAACAGGTCGTTGATCCTGTCGGCTTCGCCCAGCGCGAACAGCACCATGCAATAGATGCCGAAAGAAACGTTAGGGTCGCCTTTTTCTACCCGCAGGTAAGTAGGTTTGGAGATGCCTGCACGTTGCGTCATCATGGCTACCGTCAGTTTCCGCCGCCGCCTTGCTGTATTGATGTCATGCCCTAGTTTCTTGATGGCGCGTTTCAGGTTGGCGGGCATGATTTCTTCAATCTTTGACATTTTAAGGTAAACCATAACTATCTTTGTAGTGGTGATGGTATCTTGTAGATTACCTTAAAGCAATAAAACATCTTATGTTGCTGACCAACATGCTAACAAAAACAATGGATGATCGGGTGGTAGGCTAGCTAAAGCCCGCCCGACTCGTGCCAACTGCGCATCAAACGCCTAAGATATAGTATAATTTATCAGCTCTATTGCCCGAAGGTGATTCTATGAAGCTGGTCTTGCGTGCGCCTGATGAGACAATCCTGCAACTTGCTCTGGAAGATTTGGCGACTCCGGTTTCCAGACAACTCACGCTAAACGATCTACACCTGCGATCATTACAACATCTGTGTACAAGCTACCAATCCGCGATCAATCAACCGCGTAATACAGAGGTGTTGTATTCCATTGGCTACCAGTTATTTGAGTTGTTAAACCAGCACCCGGATGTGGTGGGGCAATGGCTCAATCAGGTGGGCAGATACCAACTGGAAATACGCACTGCACTTACCCCTAACCCGTTGCAACGCTTGTTGCTGAACCTGCCGTGGGAAGTAATGGCATGGAATAACCAGTTTCTGTCAGCAGATACCGTTTTGTATGAAGTGGTGCGCAGAGTCGGTGAAGCTAACCTTGCTGCACCACCAGCCAGTTATAAGGACATGACGCTGGTGTTTATGGCGGCTGACCCTGATTTCAACAGCGGGTTGAATTACGAAAACGAAGAACGTGCCATTCTGCAAGCCACCCGTAGAGCCAGAAACTTGAACCTTTGGGTCGAGGAAAGCGGCAATCTGGACAGTTTGACCCAGCGCATCACCGAATCCGGGCATTGCGACATGGCGCACATTTCCTGTCATGGCGGGTATGACGAAACGCTCAAAAGTTTTGCCTTACAACTGGAAGATGACCGTTACCGCCCACAGAGTGTGACCGCTAGTGCGTTTCGGGGGCTGGCGCAACGTATCCAGTGCCTGTTCTTGTCGGCTTGCCACAGTGCTGAAATTGCCGATACCCCCGCTTTTGCGATGGAGTTGGCAAAAACAGGTATTGCCAATGTCATTGGCTGGGATGGTTCGGTCTCGGATGCGGATGCTACGGTGTTTGCCGCCGAGGTATACCACGCCCTGTTACAGCAAGCGACCGTGCCGTTTGCTTGCGCGGCTGCCCGCCAGCAGTTGTTGCAGGAACATCAACGCACTGGCAAACACCCCCACTGGCACTTGGGGCGGGTGTACCTTGCCCCAACGGTGGCTGGCCTTTGATTGACAGCAGCAAGCCCCCCAGCCCCAAACGGCGCGGCAAGAATTTCCATGAGCTGCTTGACCGCAAAAAGAACGTCGTGCCGGTCGCCAGCAAGGAAACCTTTGTTGGCAGGCGCAGGCAAACCAAACAGGCACTACGGGTTTTCACAGAGAATTCCGCAGCGGGCGTGCTGTTGACCGGCATGGGCGGTTCGGGCAAATCCAGTCTGGCAGCACGGGTCGTGCATCGCATGGAGCCGCAATACAAGGCTGCCATTATTTACAAAGATTACAGCGAAGCCGCGATTCTGGGGGAGTTGAAGCAGTTTGTGCCGAGTGATAGCCGCAACGGGGATTTTCAGCGTTACCTGACAGATATACAGCAGAACCCTGATTTGTTTGCTGACAATCTGGTGGATATTCTCGAACAACATTTGTCGGAAAACCCGATCATTCTGGTGGTAGACGATCTGGAACAACACGCGCTGGATGAATTAAAGACCGCCTCGGCAACGGATGGCAAGGTGGGAGTCAAGCGGGCGTACCAGAATGCCTTGCGTGGGGTGATTGAGGCGTTTGCGCGGGCGGATACACCATCGCGCCTGATCCTGACTTCGCGGCACAGTTTCCGCGTGCCGGATTGGCGTGGTCAGGATGTAGCTGAGGAATTGCTGGAAATCGAGGTGCCAGACATGAATCCGGTTGAACAGGAAAAGCATTGGTTGGCACTGCTGCAAAGCGGGGCGATGACGGGGGCGCGTGATGAAGCGCAGGACAGGGCATTTCTGGAACAAATCTGGGCAATTTGCCAAGGCAATCCGGGCTTGCAGGATGTGTTGTACCAACCCTTGCTGAAGGGTGAATATGCGGTGCTGCAAACTGCCCTCAGCCAGTTACAGGCTTATCATGCGGGGCAGCTTGCTGCGCTGGCTAACGCTAGTAGGGAGGTTGACAAATACCTGCAACGGATCGCGCTGGAAGCCTACCATGCCGCCCTGACCGACACCGAACGGCAATGCTTGCGTGTCCTGAGCCTGTTCGATTTTGCCGTACCCGAACAACTGATCATTCAGGCTGGCGCACAACTAGGCATTGAGGACGCACGGACTGCCCTGCAACGGCTGGACAATTTCGGCTTGCTCACCCACTGGCAGGGCGAAGGACTGGAAGGGCATATTTCCTGTTATGGTTTGGCGCGGAAGATCGTTGCGCCACTCTCCAAAGAAGATCGGCATTATATCGCATCGGTTTGTGTGCCTTTGCTTTGGCATATCTGGTTTGCTGACTTCTTAGTCAAATCCTTGGGCGACTCAACTGAGTTGAAAGAGGCTATTGCAGATTACCCCCTATTGCCTCCAGAGAAGAGTCAGGAGCTAATGCAGTTAGAATTACAAGTGTTGCAGCAAATCTATCCTCTTCAGACGGAGAAACACCACGCATTGCCCTTACAGCAAAATGAGTTTCAACGTATTAGTCAGTTACATGAGTTCTGTATCATGAACAGCCGCTACGATTGGCAAGCGTTGGGTGTTGATCCTGAGCACTTTATTGACCTGCTGGAGTTGTCACTCTCACTTGCCTACTTTGAGAAGCTGGCTATGAGTCGCGCTATGCTAATGCAACTCACTGATGATCAAGTCAAGGAACTAAACCGGATTCTGGAAGAGGAACGCAGTAAATTTAAAGCTATTCAGGCGGATAACGTATTCGCTTTTATTCATATTGTTTTGCATACCTTTTCTGGCACTCACCTTTTAACACGCGCTTACCAGTTATATGTTGCCAATGCAGATCAAAAGCAGTTGCAGACGCTTTCGGGTATCCAGCTATCCAACGAAGAAGACAGGTTAGTTGCTGCAATTAAGCTGTCTGGAAACACTGGCAAAGCCGACGCTTACGGCAATTACGCCTATTTCCTTGCCAACCAAAAGCAGGACTACGCGCAAGCCGAGGTGATGTACCAACGGGCGGTGGAAGC
>NZ_FUYB01000002.1:309947-382406 GCF_900167255.1 Thiothrix eikelboomii | reverse complement strand
TTCCTTGCCAACCAAAAGCAGGACTACGCGCAAGCCGAGGTGATGTACCAACGGGCGGTGGAAGCCGACCCGAAGAATGCAAACCTGCTTGGTATTTACGCTAACTTCATGGCTACTTATAAATCTGATCTTGAGCAAGCAGACCAATTGTTCAACAAAGCCATACAGACTGCTCCTGAACATCCCAATATTTTGGGTAACTACGCTAAATTTTTGTTTGCTACCGATCAAAAAGACAAAGCCCGACAATGCTTGGAAAAAGCGGAAAGCCAACCCGACTTAGAGCCTGACCTGCAAGTGGAGCTTGCCTTTTACCGCTACGCCCATTGCCAACCTTATGCCCTTGCCCCGCTCAAACAACAACTTCAGTCTGGCTCGCGCTCCATTGGCTGGGATTTAACCGATAATGTGCAAGTTGCCTGTGCAGACCTCCACCCTCACCCCAAATTACTGACCGCCATCGCCCAAGTCATCAGCGGCGAACAGGACATAGCAACGCTTGACCAATATCCAGAATGGACAGAAACACCATGACGAAAACTACTCTGCAAATCCACATTCCCCAACACCAGCCCGAACTGGAAGCTGCCGTCCTGCAATTCCTACAGGATGAATTCCAGCAAACTGCCAGCTTCCAGCCTGAACCCGCCAGCACCCTGCCACACAAGGATGGTGGAGTGCTGGACGCACTTTGGCAGGTCGTTCAGATCATTGGTGTCGTCGAGGGGGTGTTGCAATTTGCCGAACGTGCCCAGCGTCTGGAACGGGTCAAAAAATTGCAAGCTGCCATCCAGCGGGCAGGCAGCCCCGTGTATTTGCGCATCAAAAACCAGACCGTCAACCTCTACCAAAAATCAGTTGATCAAATTATGAATTTGTTGGCGGGTGACGAGGATTAAGAAAGATAAGGGCTAATAAGCACGAGTGCTAGCTTGACTAACCATTCAGCTTGGTAAGCAAAGCTAGCACTTTCTCAGTTGCCGCTGGCTTTATACAATAGCCTACCCACTTGCCAGTGGCAGTCAGTACTATTGGCTGGCGAAGGTATTGCTCGGTATTAATTTCAATAGTGAACAAAAACAATGGATGATCGGGTGGTAGGCTAGCTAAAGCCCGCCCGACTCGTGCCAACTGCGTATCAAACTCCCAAATACCCTGCCAACTCTTCCGATTGCACTACTGTTTCCGCTTTACCCGTGAGTACTACTTGGCCTTTTTGGAGCACAATTGCACGATCACTATTGGCTAAAACTTTATGGTAATTGCGATCAACAATCAGGGTGGCAATTCCACTGGCTCGAATCGTATCAATCACTCGCCAAATCTCTTCGACGATTAAAGGGGCTAAGCCTTCAGTGGCTTCATCCAGAATAATTAAATCAGGATGGGTCATTAGCGCTCGTCCAATCGACAGCATTTGTTGCTCCCCACCGGATAACTGATTACCCATATTGCCGATCCGCTCTTGCAGGCGAGGGAAGGTTTCAAGGATGCGCTCATAAGGCCAGTCATTGCGCCCATCTAAACTAGGCCGTGCGGCCATGATTAGATTTTCACGTACCGACAGATTAGGAAAAATGCCACGGCCTTCAGGGACATAGGCTATTCCCATTCGAGCCACTTCATGAGGTTTGGCTTTGGACATATCTTTGCCACGCACACTAATATGGCCGTCACGCTGCTTGATATGCCCGAGTAAAGTCCGAATCAGGGTACTTTTACCCATGCCATTGCGCCCTAATAAACCAACCGTTTCACCCCGACTGATTGTAAAGTCAATGCCTTGTAATACATGGCTAGAGCCATACCAAGCATGGATGTCGTTGGCTTCAATCAAAAGCTCAGCCTGTAGCATCTTAGTGCCCTCCTAAGTAAGCAGTTTGCACATCAGCATTCACGCGGATTTGATCGGGGGTGTCAGAGGCAATCACACTCCCATTCACCATCACAGTGATTCGGTCAGCAATTCTAAAAACAGCATCCATATCATGTTCAACCAGCAAGATGGCATGATCACGCTTTAAGCTCGCCAACAGTTCCAACATCCGATCCGTTTCTTCGGCACCCATTCCGGCCAATGGCTCATCTAATAGCAGCACTTTCGGCTGAATCGCTAAGCACATCGCAATTTCCAATTGACGCTTTTGCCCATGTGATAACAGACCTGCGAAGCGTTCCTTGACACTCATTAAGCCCGCCAGCTCTAAAGCATGGTTGGCGGCTGTTACACTGTGCTTACATTTTTGTGCATTATTCCACCAAACCCAAGGACGTTGAACTTGAGCTTGCGCGGCTAAGCGGCAATTCTCAAAAACGGTGAAGTCTGGAAAAATGGTATTCCGCTGATAGCTGCGCCCTAAACCCTGACGTGCGCGCTTGGCTTGTGACCAGTGCGTGGCCTCTTGGCCTAATAGCTCAATTTTGCCTTCCGTGGGCGGGAACTCACCCGATAAGATATTGATCAGGGTCGATTTCCCAGCTCCATTAGTACCAATCACCGCATGCACACTGCCACGCTCAAGCTCAATGGAGACTGCATTGACAGCGACTAACCCCCCCCAACGTTGGGTAATGTCGCTGCCTCTTAATAAAGTTTCTGCCATGTTTGCATCTCCTTATTTCAGCACGATTTGTGCATCACTCGAAGGGCGGCCACCGTATAAACGCTTGCGTAAAACCTCAGGCAAGCCCACTAAACCTTTGGGTAACACAGCCACACAAGCAATAATCGTGAAGCCTAAACCTAATTGCCAATGCTTAGCGAAAGCCCCAAAAATGTCTGAAGATTTGAAAAACTCTTGTAAGAATACAAAAGCAAAAGCACCAATAATGGCTCCGCGTAAATGCCCTAAACCACCCAAAATAATCATAATCAGCAAAGCACCGGATAAATGCCAGCTCATCATTTCTGGGTTGACAAAGCCATCTTTGACCGCAAATAAGAAGCCTGCTAAGCCAGCAATCCCGCCGGAAGTCACAAAGGCCGCTAGCTTATAGGGATAGGTCGAGAAACCTGAGGCACGCATCCGTTGCTCGTTAATCCGAATCCCTGCCAACACTCGTCCAAAATGCGAACCTAATAAAATAGCGAGGAAGATAAAGGTCCACACTAAAAATACCCAAGTGAAGAAATACAATACTTGCGGATGATTCAGATCAAGGATTGAACCTAAGGTCGGTTTGAAATAGAGATAGATACCATCTGTACCTCCGCCGAGCTTAGTATCATGCACCACATAATAAGCCATTTGTGCGAAGGCTAGGGTGACCATAATGAAATAGACACCTTTAGTCCTGAGTGATAAAGCACCGACAAATAAAGCATACACCGCTGCTGCTAAAATCGCCGCAGGGAGTAACCACAAGAGATGACCAGATTCACTTTCAGGTGAAAGCATCACGGCGATATAAGCACCAATCCCAAAGAAAGCCGCTTGACCAAAGCAGACTAAACCCGTGCTCCCGACGAGTAATTCTAAGCTCATGGCTAAGATGGCATAGATCATAATTTTAGAAACTAAATCTAAACCATAACTACTGGCTACCAAGGGATACAAGGCTAGGCCTGCAAATAACAAGCCTACGAATAGAAGTTTTCCACTGAAGAATTTATCCATCATGTTGGGTCTCAGCTCGTTTTGAATAGACCATCCGGCTTCCACAGCAGGATGAGAGCCATTAATACATACACTAATACGCCCGCTGCTTCAGGTAGCAGTACTTTGCCAAACGTATCAACAAAACCAATTAATAAGGCGGCTAGAAAAGCCCCTCGAATCGAGCCTATGCCACCGATGACCACCACCACAAAACAGATAATCAAAACTTGGCTACCCATGCCCGGATAAACGGTTGATACTGGGGCTGAAATCATCCCAGCAAAAGCGGCTAAGGCCACACCGGCTGCAAACACAATGCGATACAGTAATTTAATGTCGATGCCTAAGGACTGCACCATTTCGCGGTTAGTACTGCCTGCTCGAATCATCATACCTAAGCGGGTACGGGTGAAGACATAATACATACCGAGCGCTAAGAGCAAACAAACCGCCGAAATAAACAAGCGATACACCGGATAAGTCATAATGTCACCTAATGGAATCGTCCCCGCTAAAAATTCGGGGGCAGCGACACCATGCACGTCATCACCTACCAGCAGACTGCGCAATTCTTCAAAAACGAGGATCAAGCCATAAGTCATTAATACCTGCTGTAAATGATCACGATCATAGAGAAAGCTAAAGAAAGCCCATTCTAAGAAATAACCCAAAATAACAGCGAGAATCAGCCCAATCACCAAGACTGAGAAAAAGCCACCCCCAAAGGCATGAGCCACAATCGGGCTAAGAGCATAGGCCATATAAGCGCCTATCATATAGAAACTGCCATGAGCGAGATTAATCACGCCCATAATGCCGAAGATCAAAGTCAGCCCCATTGCCACTAAAAATAGCAATAAGCCATACTGTAAGGCGTTCAGGCATTGAATTAAGAAGATGGATAAGTCCATAGAAGGCTCCACTTGAAACGGCTCATCAACTCTCCCTGTGGTCTAGAGAGCTAGGCGAATCAAACCCAAGCACTCAATTCAGTCAGCAAAGCTAAACACAAACTGAGTACTACACTGAGTAGAACAACCAAGTAGAACAACTGAGTAGACTCAGTAACTTCAGTGAGTTGGTTTAATGGCCTAATAGCCCCTCCTGTCTTCAAAAGGGGCTAGAGAGCATTAATTACTTTTAATTGGCTGCACAACCTTTGGCAGGATCGGCTAAGGCTTTAGTTGCCACGCTAATAACGGGGTTTTCTTTGCCCTTTGCTTCGCGTAAATAAATGTCTTGCACCGGATTATGTGCTTTTGACAGGGTGAATTCACCTCGGGGGCTATCAAATTTAGCCGCTTCAACAGCGGCTGCAAATTCAGCTTTTTTGCTGACATCGCCTTGCACAGCGTCTAAACCGACTTTCAGAATTTGAGCAGCATCATAACCTTGAACTGCATACACATCGGGTGGCAGTTTATAAGCTTCATTGTAAGCAGTACGGAAAGCTTTATCCTTAGCATTATCCAATTGATCTGCATAATGCAGGGTTGTGAGCAAGCCTTCGCCGTCACCGCCTTGAGCTTCTAAAGTACCATCGGTTAAGAAGCCAGCTCCGTATAACGGAATACTGTCTTTTAAGCCAGCAGCTTTATAGTCCTTCACGAATTTGACAGCACCACCGCCTGCGAAGAAGGTATAAACTGCATCCGGTTTCAGTGAAGCGATTTCTGTTAACAGCGCTTGGAATTCCACATTCGGGAAGGGCAAATTCAGTTCTTTAATCACTTCGCCGCCGGACTTACTAAAGCCATCTTTGAAACCTTGCACCGACTCATCGCCTGCAGCATATTTCCAAGTAATCGTGACGACTTTTTTATGGCCTTTTTGGGCAACCACCTCACCCATCGCATAGCCCGGCTGCCAGTTAGAGAAGGAGCTACGGAAAATATTCGGTGAACACATCGGGCCTGTGACGGCCTGCGCACCTGCATTCGGGACAATCAGGATTGTGCCACTTTCTTTGGCTGCTTTGGCCATCGCCATGGCTACACCAGAGTGTACTGTCCCGACTAAAATATCGACATTTTCGCCTTTAATCAGTTTATTGACATTATCAGTGGCTTTGGCTGGATCAGATTCATCATCGACTTTGACAAATTCAATCGCCCGACCGCCTAATTTATCGCCTTGCTCTTTGGTGTAAAGTTTAAAGCCATTTTCAATCGCTGTGCCTAACGCTGCGAAAGTACCGGTTGCAGGCAGCATCAAGCCCACTTTTAACGGTTTATCTTCAGCATAGCTAAGGCTCGAAAAGCCCAAAATAGCGGCAGCAATCACCGTAGTTTTAAATAAGTTCATCTAGGTTCTCCTCCTAAAGTATGACGACTTATAAAGTCGCTTGCGTTCGTAATCAAAGTGGTTGGCTGGTCTCGGTGGGGTGAATGCCCACAAGCGGGTAGTTCCAATAGCTCAGTGCTTGGGACGCGCCGAGCAAGACCTCTAATCTGCTCCAACGAGCCATACTCGTCATCTAATCCTTGAACCGCGAGTAGCGGACATTGAATCGTCGTTAGCTCCTCTTCAATCGACCAAGCGCGAAAGGGCGGATGTAACCAGATCGTATTCCACCCCCAAAATGCTGAGTCGACATCTTGATGATAACGGCTTAACTTTTTCGGTAAATCAGTGGTTTGATAAGTATCCCGTGCTTGTTCGATACTGATGATCGTGATGTCTTCTACCATGATATGTGGCGCAAGCACAATAGCACCCGCGAGTGCTTGTGGATAGCGAGCCGCATACAGCAGGCTAATCGAAGCTCCATCACTATGACCGAATAACCACAGCTGTTGTTGCCTAGGGTCAATCTTTAAAGCGGCTAGCAAAGCGGGTAACACTTCAAAGGCTTGGCGGTGCATAAAATCAACCCCCCAACGCTCATCAGGGTGGCGAGGTGTCGATTGCCCATAGCCCGGGCGCGAATAAACTAAACCCCGACAATGTGCTGCTTGACAAAAACGAGCGGGGAAATCCTTCCACATACTCACTGAGCCGAGGCCTTCATGCAAAAAAACTACCAAAGGCGCTTGCGAATCCGCTCGGCCGACCCATTGATACTCTAGTTGCACTGCACGCCCGCACCAGTCGAGCCTGAAAAATTCAATCGGCCGATCCATTGCTTGCCTCAGCTTCTTTTTGGCGTAATTTAAAGCGTTGAATTTTGCCAGTGGCTGTTTTCGGTAGTTCCGTCACAAATTCAATGAAGCGCGGATATTTATAAGGGGCAAGTCGCTCTTTGACAAAGGCTTTTAATTCCTCAGCGGTCAGTTCAGCTCCATCTTTCAAGACTACAAAAGCTTTAGTTTTGGTTAAGCCCTCCGCATCTTGTTTACCAATCACCGCTGCTTCTAAGACAGCAGGGTGTTGAACGAGTGTGGCCTCAACTTCAAAAGGTGAGACATAGATCCCACTGACTTTCAGCATGTCATCACTGCGTCCTGCATAGGTATAAGTACCGTCAGCATTGCGCACATATTTATCGCCACTCTTGGTCCAAGCCCCTTGGAAGGTTTCGCGGCTTTTGGTGCGATTATTCCAATACATGAGGGCAGCACTAGGGCCTTGAATGTATAAATCCCCCGTCTCGCCATCGGCCACAGGGAGGCCATCTTCACCTCTTAATTCGATTGCATAGCCCGGTACCGGCCAACCGGTCGTGCCATAACGTACTTTGCCGGGTTGATTGGAGAGGAAGATATGCAGCATTTCGGTCGAGCCAATGCCATCAATAATCTCGACACCAAAATGCTGGGTGAAGCGCTCGCCAATATCAGCGGGGAGTGCCTCGCCTGCGGAAGAGGCTAAGCGTAAAGCGACCTCTGCTTTTTTCGGTAGCTTAGCCGAGGCTAACATGCCAGCAAAACCAGTCGGTGCACCAAAGAAAATCGTTGGTTGATGGTCAATCCAACGTTTGAAGACGGCATCAGGAGTCGGGCGCTCGGGCATTAATACCACGGTTGCACCCACACTTAAGGGGAAACTTAAGGCATTGCCTAGGCCATAGGCAAAGAATAATTTAGCAGCCGAAAAGCAAATATCTTGCTCGGTTATCCCTAATAAACGTTTACCATAAAGCTCTGCTGTCCAATAGGGGTTAGCTTGTGTATGCACCGTCCCTTTCGGATTGCCCGTCGAGCCAGATGAATACAACCAAAAGCCGGGATCATCCGCACGGGTATTGGCAGCTTGTGCCATCGGTTCGGCGGTTTGAATCGCCGTGTCTAAATGCACACTACCTGCAGGTAACTCACCTTGGGCGCGTGAAACGAAGATCGTTTTAAGATCATGATCACCTTTAGCTAAAGCCGCTTCTAAGCTTGGGCGTAAGGCTTCAGAAACAATCGCAGCGGTGGCTCGGCTATCACTGAGCATATAGTGGTAGTCATGTGCGGTCAGTAAGGTATTGACTGCAACGGGGACAATACCCGCATACAGAGCCCCTAAGAAAGCCAGCGGCCAATCATTGCAATCCTGCACCAGTAGCAATACCCGCTCTTCACGCCGGATACCCGCCTTGACTAAAGCGCTGGCCATGCGTTGAATACGCGCTGCTAGCTCACCATAAGTCAACGTGCCTTGGTCATCAATATAAGCTGTTTTTTCAGCACGCTGTTGATTGATGTCCAACAAATGCTGAGCAAAGTTAAAGCGTCCTTCCGGTGCTGGCAGGTTCTCTATGGACATGACTCTCCTCCTCCATAGTAAGTTTAATTAGCTCATTGTGAGCACTTATAGATGTTTTAAAACGTTGGTACTCGCTTGCACAGCACTACGGCGGTGATAGAAATTCAAAGCACGTATTCCGCCTAGCTCTTCGCCACCCCCCGCACGTCCGGGGCCACCGTGCAAAGACTGCGGCATTACATTGCCGTGACCCGTCTGGATAGCCGCTACCTCAGGAGTAATAATATGTACCCGTCCGTGGCTATCGGCTAGCTCAGCGGCCATTGCTGCTAAAGCCTCAGGGTCTGTGCCATATAAAGAGGTGACTAATGAACCTTGGCCTCGACGGACTAAAGCTTGGACATGGGCGGTATCACGATAAGCTAATAAAGTAGCGACCGGGCCAAAGACCTCCGTATCATGAATCAGCGGTGCAGCATCGGCAGCCCGAGCACCTAATAAGCTCGGGGCGATACAACAAGAACTCGGGTCTGCATCGACGAGCGGTTGTTTCGAACCATCAAACAGCAGTTCGGCTTGGGTTTTCAGTTGAGCTAAGCCCGCTTGCACGGCTTGCCATTGCTCTTTACTCACCACTGAACCCATGCGTACCGTTTCATTGCGTGGATTCCCTACCGTGATCTTAGCTAAGCGCGCACTCAGTGTCGCAGCGGTGCGCTCATATAAAGCATCTGGAACAAAAATGCGCCGGATGGCTGTGCATTTCTGCCCAGATTTCACGGTCATTTCACGAGTCACTTCTTTGATCAATAAATCTAAGGCAGCATTTTCAGCACTGCTATCATCCAATAAGACCGCAGAGTTAATACTATCCGCTTCAATATTGACCCGTACCGAAGACTGCGTGACAGCAGGATGGGAACGAATCACGGCGGCGGTTGCTGCAGAACCCGTAAAGGATACGACATCAAAGGGCTGCAGTTGATCCATTAAGCCTTGGGAGCTGCCACATAGAATAGATAAAGCCCCAGGTGGTAAAATACCTGCTTCAATCACATCTTTAACCATACGCTGAGTGAGCCAAGCAGTTGCCGAGGCAGGCTTGATAATCACAGGTACGCCAGAAATTAGTGCAGGCCCGGCTTTCTCCCATAAACCCCAGCTAGGGAAATTGAAAGCATTAATGAATAAAGCTACTCCACGAGTGGGAACTAAAATATGTTGGGATTGGAAGAGTGGGTCTTTACCTAGCCGAGCTAGCTCACCGTCGAGTAAATAACGGCGTTCCCCTAAGGTTTCGCCGAGTTTGGCATAAGTACCTAGCGTAAAAATACCACCATCGACATCGACTGCGGTATCGTTGTTCACAGTACCGCTATTAGCCATCGAGATTGCATAATAAGCCTCCCGATTGGCTTGTAATACTTTGACGATAGCGCCAAGCAGCGCACCACGCTCACGATAAGTCAGTTTGCGTAAAGCTGTACCGCCTTGTTCACGCGCAAAATCAAAGCCCTCTGCTAAATCTAAGCCCGTGGCATCAATGCGAACTAATTCTGTACCTAACACAGGGTCAAATAGGCTAGTACCAGCACCGCTTCCGGTTTGCCAACGTCCACCCCAGTAATTTGCGAGTAATTCAGACATGTCTTGTTTCCAGTTAAGCTGAGCGGGTAAATTCAATGCTACCTTGTGGGAGCAGATACAAAACTAAAGCACGACCTTGAGTCACGGTTGGGCTGTGGGCGCTACCAGCTGGATAAACCAACCAGCCTGCGGCCTGCTGGTCAAATAAGGCCTCACCTTCTAGCGGCATAATCAGGTCAATTTCACCATTGGGATGGCGATGATGTGGACCGACTATATCTTGCATATCGACGACATCCACTGAGAAACCCGCTAAATCATCGGCAGGTTTAAAAATACGTCCATAACGAATTCCACCGCCTTCACGATTACACAGCCAGCCTTCGGCGACCCCTTGTTCACAGCTTTGTTTTAACTGCTGATAACTGGGGCTATCCACACCGTGCTCTTGATTCAACCATGCTTGCAAATCAGCATTTAATTCACGCCCTGCTAATTGTGCCGTTAACTCAGCGATTTGTTGGCGGAACTGACGACTAGGCATTTTGACTATCTCCTCACCTTGAGCATACTCGGGTTGAACTTGCTAATTCAGCTAATATGAATTATTGTGCATGTTAGAACAATAAAGATAGTTTACCACTCTGTCAAGCAATATATTGCATGTTTGATTTTATGAGGAGCGCCAACATGGCGAAAGCTGAAAAAAAGCACACACTTCATCCGACTCAACTAGCCGAGTCGGAAGGCAAAAACCCCTTGCTCGTCGCTTTAGGCGAGCGCGTGCGAGCTTTAAGAGCGCGCCAAGGTACGACCCGCAAAGCGCTAGCGCTGATGACTGGGGTGTCTGAGCGACATTTAGCTAATCTAGAGTATGGTGAAGGCAATGCCTCGATTTTAGTTTTACAGCAAGTTGCGAGCGCGCTGGAATGTTCCTTAGCAGAGCTAATAGGTGATGTCACCACTGTTAGCCCTGAATGGCTGATGATTCGTTCTTTATTAGAGAATAAAGACGAAGCCACCTTAAGACGTGCACGTCTTGCAATCGGTGAGGCTTTAGGGACGCTTGGTGAGCAAGCCGCTGCCAGTTCACGGATTGCTTTAATTGGTTTACGAGGTGCAGGTAAATCAACGCTAGGGCAGATGCTCGCTGATGATTTAGATTTCCAATTCGTTGAATTAAGCCGTGAAATTGAGCAATTTGCAGGTTGCAGTATTGCTGAAATTCAAGCTTTGTATGGTGCCAATGCCTATCGTCGTTATGAGCGCCGTGCTTTAGAGGAAGCAATTCAGATTTATCCAGAAGCAGTGATTTGTACACCGGGTGGCTTAGTCTCTGATACTTCAACTTTCAATCTTTTATTATCGCACTGCACCACGATTTGGTTACAAGCTGACCCAGAAGATCACATGCAGCGCGTGATGAAACAAGGGGACTTTCGCCCGATGGCGGCGAGCAAAGAGGCGATGGAAGATCTCAAGCATATCCTTGCTGCACGGGCAGCGTTTTATTCTAAGGCTCAATACAAGCTTGATACGAGTAGCCAATCCCTAGAGCAAACATTTGCCTTATTGCGTGAGTTAGTGCGGCACTCCTTGCACTTACCTGTATAATAAATTGCATTTTAATGCATGTTCTGCTTGACTCGTTTAAAATTGTGCAATATTATGCATATAACAGTACAGCGTAAGCTGCATCTAACTGCACCAAGTGAGGAGAATTCTGATGAACGCAATTACTACACCTGAGCGTGTCGATTATCAAACTAATCCAGCGCAATACAAGCATTGGACACTCAGCTTTGATGGCTCAGTGGCTACTTTAAGTGCTGACTTTGATGAAAATGCAGGTTTACGTCCCGGTTATAAATTAAAACTCAATAGCTATGACCTCGGCGTAGATATTGAACTCAATGATGCCTTAAATCGCATTCGTTTTGAGCATCCCGAAGTGCGCACGGTCGTCGTTACCAGCCTGAAAGATAAGGTGTTCTGCTCCGGCGCAAATATTTTTATGCTGGGTGTAAGTAGTCATGCTTGGAAGGTGAATTTCTGTAAATTTACCAATGAAACTCGGAATGGTTTCGAAGATTCTTCTAAATACAGTGGTTTGAAATTCTTAGCTGCCGTAAATGGAGCTTGTGCAGGCGGTGGTTATGAATTAGCGCTGGCTTGCGATGAAATCCTATTGGTTGATGACCGCTCAAGTGCAGTGAGCTTGCCGGAAGTGCCTTTATTGGGTGTTTTGCCGGGCACCGGTGGCTTGACACGGGTGACTGATAAGCGCCATGTACGCCATGACTTAGCGGATATTTTCTGCACTACAACTGAAGGCGTTCGTGGGCAAAAAGCTAAAGATTGGCGCTTAGTCGATGAAATTGCCAAGCCTGCGGTCTTTGCTCAAAAGGTGAAAGAACGTGCTTTGGCTTTAGCCGCAAACAGTGATCGTCCGGCGGATGCCAAGGGGATCGAGTTGACGCCAATCAAGCGCACGATTGAAGCCGATGCATTGCGCTATCAGCATGTGACGATTGAAATTAATCGTGCGACCCGAACGGCTATTTTCACAGTGAAAGCGCCTGAGGGTGTCCAGCCTTCCACTATCGCTGAAATCGAAGAGGTGGGTGCAAACTGGTATCCACTGGAATTAGCGCGTGAATTGGAAGATGCGATTTTATCCATGCGTACCAATGAATTAGATATTGGCATCTGGTTGATGAAAACTTCGGGTGACTCCGCTGCAGTCTTAGCGATGGATCAGGTGTTACTTGATCACCAAAATCATTGGTTAGTGCGTGAAACCATCGGTTTATTACGCCGTACTTTTAGCCGTTTGGATGTGTCTTCACGCAGCTTATTTGCCTTGATTGAAAAAGGTTCATGCTTTGCGGGTTCTTTCCTTGAGTTTGCTTTAGCGTGTGATCGTAGCTATCACTTAATGTTGCCGGATGATGTTGATACGCCAACAATTACTGTCGCCGAGATGAATTTTGGTTGGTATCCGATGGCAACAGGTGAGAGTCGTTTAGCACGGCGTTTCTATAATGAGCAGCCTGCCTTGGATGCAGTGCGCGCTAAAGCGGGGCAAGCTTTGGATGCTGATGCAGCCATAGCGATTGGTTTAGTGACCAGCAACCCTGACGATATTGATTGGGATGATGAAGTACGGATTGCAGTTGAAGAGCGTGTGGCGATGTCACCCGATGCCTTAACGGGGATGGAAGCGAATTTACGTTTCAATGGTGAGGAAAATATGTTTACCCGTATTTTCGGCCGCTTAACCGCTTGGCAAAACTGGATTTTCCAACGCCCGAATGCGGTGGGCGAAAAGGGCGCACTGAAAGTGTATGGTAAAGGCGATAAAGCTCAATTTGATTGGAATCGCGTTTAAGTTTTGCATTGAAAGAGGGCGCTAAGTGATTAGCGCCTCGCTAGAACCTCTGAGGAGAGCAGCATGTCTACTATCGACTACCAAGAAAAGATTCCGAATAATGTCAATCTCAGCGAAGACCGTACCTTAAAACGTGCGCTCGAACACTGGCAGCCTAACTACCTGAACTGGTGGCAAGATATGGGCCCCGATGGTTCGCATGGTTTTGATGTTTATCTACGTACTGCAGTCAGTGTTGATCCACAAGGCTGGGCGCAATTTGGGCATGTAAAAATGCCCGATTATCGTTGGGGCATCTTTTTAAATCCCGCTGAGCAAGATCGCAAAATTCATTTCGGCGACCATAAAGGCGAAAACGCTTGGCAAGATGTACCCGGCGAATACCGCGCTAACCTACGCCGCATTATTGTAACCCAAGGTGATACTGAGCCAGCCTCGGTTGAGCAACAACGCCATTTAGGTTTAACGGCTCCAAGCCAATATGATCTACGTAATTTATTCCAAGTGAATGTGGAAGAGGGTCGCCATTTATGGGCGATGGTCTATTTACTCCACAAATACTTTGGACGTGATGGTCGTGAAGAAGGCGAGGCTTTATTAGAACGTCGTAGCGGTCAACAAGATAATCCACGGATTCTGCAAGCTTTCAATGAGCCTACACCCGATTGGTTGTCTTTCTATATGTTTACTTACTTCACGGATCGTGATGGTAAGTTCCAGTTGTGCGCTTTGGCAGAGTCCAGCTTCGATCCTTTAGCACGCACCACGAAGTTTATGCTCACCGAAGAAGCACACCACATGTTTGTGGGTGAATCGGGTGTATCACGGGTGATTCAGCGGACCTGCCAAGTGATGAATGATCTAAAAACCGATGATCCTGCCAAGATTCGTGCAGCGGGGGTGATTGATCTGCCAACGATTCAGCGCTATATCAATTTCCATTTCAGCGTCACGATTGACCTGTTTGGTGCGGATGAGTCTTCGAATGCGGCTACCTTCTACACGACTGGCTTAAAAGGCCGCTATGAAGAAGGCAAGCGTACCGATGACCATGTACTGAAAAACGACAGTTATAAAGTCTTGGAAGTGCGTAATGGTCAATTAGTCGAGAAAGAAGTGCCGATGTTGAATGCCCTCAACGAAGTACTGCGCGACGATTATATTAAAGACAGCGTGGCAGGTGTTGAACGCTGGAATAAAGTGATTGAAAAAGCAGGCATTCCCTTCCGCTTAAGCGTCCCACACAAAGCCTTCCATCGAAATATCGGTTCGCTATCAGGTGCGAAAGTGTCTCCCCAAGGTCAGGTGATTAGCCAAGCTGATTGGGAGGCGAATGTGGATAAGTGGTTGCCATCGGTCGGTGATCGTCAATTTGTAGCTAGCCTGATGGGGCGGATGGTCGAGCCGGGCAAGTTTGCGAATTGGATTGCACCACCTGTGATGGGGATTAATCGCCAGCCCGTTGATTTTGAATATGTGCGGTTTAATTAAGAGCTGAGTTGTCTCCTCCCACGGAAAGCCACTTGCGATTGCGGGTGGCTTTTTGTTTGGTGGGTTCTTCTATTAAGGGGCTGCCTGATGAAGCAACTTACTGATACTGAGATTCGTGTTAATGGCATTACCGCTTTAATTGCTAGTTGGGGCGAGGTGCAGGCTGAGCGCTTTATTAGTCTGATTTTGCGTGAGCCATTTGATGATTGATACAAAATGGCAAGCCAAGCTTTGGGAGGACATAAGTTTGGACGCTTTGAGTCTGTGATTACTCACAGGTCAACAAGGTGCTCAGAACCTCAGAACCGAATATACCTTGAAACCTTTGATTTAAGTAATGTAACCAATTCTGGCTGCATATAGGTATAATTGTCGGGTACATCTAAGCAAACTAGGCGCTTTCCCTTGAGCAGGGCTTTGTACTTTTTGCTGACTACAGTTTTATGAAACTTTTCCATTACAAGCACAACGTCGGCCCATTCAATGAGATCGCCTGACAATGGTGTGCATGCATCTGAGTTTGTTCCTGCACTCATGGCCTCAACACCTTTGATTTTGGAAAAAACTGCCTCTGCGGTTGGGCTTCTTAGTTTATTTTCCGTACATACAAAAAGAAGATTCATACTTTTATATTAGACCTCCTGCGAAAGTCAAAAATTGATCAACCCCATCGATCTGCTAAAGCTATGCCCTACATAGAGATCAGCCTAAAAACGATCAAAATTCATCCATTGAAATTGCTTAAAAAATGACTTTCGCAGGAGGTCTAGTAGTTCTTTTTATCTCCTCCTGAAGTTTCCTTTGATGATCTAGTTGCTCTCTTTGTCGTCTTCTTTCTAATTCATCTAGTTTTTTCTGCTCTCTAGCTGCAACTTCTAATTGTTTTTTTCTTTCATTTGCCTCTTCTTTTGCAAGGTTTTGTTTGAGCATTAATAAGCGGCTCTCCTTGTCGGTTAGCTTTCTATGAAGATCAGCTTTATTTGATTGAGCTTTTGCTATATCTGATTGTTTACGCTCAATCTCAGAATTTTTGCTATTCAATGTTGAAAGTGAAATATTTTTTGTAATACTTCGTTGAATTTGCCCAATCTTACCCAAATAATCTGCTTCTTTTTTACTCTCCAAGCTAATTTTGTGCTCTAAGTCGGCTATTTCTTTTTGTGTTCTTGTAATATCACTGCTGATTGTTGAAATAGACATTAAACCCCCCTGTAAAATGATAATTTGTATATTTTACACTCGAACATTCAGCTATGCCAAAACCAGCGTTGGTTGTATAGTCTAAACATCAAACATCACTTTGGAGGCAAACATGCAAGCCATCAAAACCCTAATTAGTCGTGAAGACTACCTAAAACTAGAAGAAACCAGCACTGAAAAACATGAGTTCTATCAAGGCCAAGTGTTCGCAATGGCTGGGGGTACTTTCCAGCATGCCCGTATTGGATTGAATGCCACCACTGGACTCGCTGTACGCTTACGTGGTAAACCCTGTCAACCGATGAATAGCGATATGCGTATTACCACGCCCTCAGGACTCAATACCTATCCCGATGCATCGGTGTATTGTGGTCAACCAGAGCTGATTGATCATCATAAAACCCTGCTCAATCCAGTATTGATTGTTGAGGTTTTGTCACCCAGTACCCGTAGTTATGATCGGGGTGATAAATTTCATCATTACCGCTCTATTCCAAGCTTGCGGGATTATTTGCTAATTGATTCCGAGACTATTTTAGTTGAGCATTATCAACGAATGGGGATTTATGAATGGAATTTGCATGAATATCGTCAATTGACTGATATTTTAAACTTAGACTCGATTAAAGAATCATTAGTAGTTTCAGTTTTTTACGAGGGCGTTGAATGGCTGGGTGCTAGCTAAAGCTAATTCTGTGGCGAAAGTGTACCAATCGTAGGCGTCCTTGCTCATTTGCACTATACTTTGCCTATCACCTGCACGATTCCTAAGGCATGCAAGACATCTACCTCAACCCGCTTACCGACTTTGGCTTTAAAAAATTGTTTGGCGAAGAGCCGCATAAAGATTTACTGATTAGTTTTCTCAATACCCTACTGCCTGATCATCATCAAGTCTCTGAACTCACTTACACAAAAAACGAATATCAAGGTATCAGTGCTTCTGATCGTAAAGTCATTTTTGACCTCTTCTGTGGCAAAAGAAACTCATACAGCTCATTCATCCCCACCGTTAAACCCACCGATTCCAGCGTAAAATATTGCCCCGCTACAAAATACTCTGTTTGCCAGCCAGTGCGTTTACGATAGATTTCTACGTGTGCGGTTTCTTGTGAGCACAGCACATATTCTTGCAAAGAATCTAATAAGCGATAAGCAACCAGCTTCTCATAACGATCAACCCGTGCGGTACTTTCTGAAAGCACTTCGATAATTAAGCAGGGTGAGGTATTGAAATAGCGGTTATTTTCTTCCACACAGCTCACCTGCACATCAGGATAATAAAAATGCTGCTCGCTCGCCGTTTGAATCCCGACTTTCATATCACCTTGAAAGACTTCACAACGACTGCCACGCAAGTGAATATCTAAACGAGTTGTCAAATTGCGGGCAAGACGATTATGGTTACGACTTGCGTCCGCCATTGCATACACCTGACCATTCACATACTCATATTTCACTGCATCAGTACGATCATTCTCACCCAAAAGATAAGCCTCAGGGGACAGGTAAGTAAAATTTGGTAGAGCAGACATTTGTTTTTCCATGAGTCTTAGGAGTGTTTTAAGCATAGAGTGTGCAAACTGAAAAAGGTAGTTAATGGCCAAAGCACCGAAAGGCCGCTTGTAAAGTGCTTAGGTTTGTTTCCCGCCGTATTCCATGCTAAATCTGCCTTTTCAGTTTTAGGACTATAGCCGTGCTCAGTGCCTACCATCTTCACTACACCTATCCAGAAGCAGGTCAGCTGCATAGCGTGCTTCATGACGTAAGCCTAGAGTTAAAGCATGGCGAGCAGGTCGCTTTGGTGGGCAGTAGTGGTTCAGGCAAGTCGACTTTGTTGAATTTACTGGGAGGCTTGGATCAACCAGCTGCGGGGCAAATTTTCCTTAACGGGCAAGAGTTGACTGCACTTAAAGAGCCCGCCTTAACTGTGTTGCGTCGCCAGCAGATTGGTTTTATTTATCAGCAGTTTAATCTGATTCCGACATTGACGGTGGCGGAAAATATTGTACTGCCATTAAGTTTGCTTAGTATTCCGGCTGCTCAACAACAAGAGCGTTTAGCCTTTTGGTTGAATGCGATTCACTTACCCACTCGGGCAAGGGTTTTTCCTGATCAGCTTTCGGGGGGGGAGCAACAGCGGGTAGCGATTGCGCGTGCTTTAATTCATCAACCCGCTTTAGTCCTAGCCGATGAACCAACGGGCAATTTGGATGCGAAAACTGGGCAACTGATTTTGGATTTATTATTTAATTTAGCTAAACAACTCCAGCAAACCCTGTTAGTGGTGACGCATAGTAAAACAGTGGCGGAGCGCGCCGAGCGCATTTTGGTACTGCAAGAAGGTGTGTTGCAAACCCATCCCAATGATTTGGCGTGGTGATGGTGATGCCAAATTTATTATTGCGTTCGAGTTGGCGGTTCTTCACGCGCCACCCTTGGCAATTGGGGCTGACTTTATTGAGCATTGCTTTGGGGGCGGCAGTGATGATAGCCGTCGATTTGGCAACGCACAGTGCCGCGCAATCCTTCCAGCAATCCGTGAATACCCTTGCTAGCCCGATGACACATGAAATTAAAGCCGTGCAGGGACGAATTCCCGATGCTTTCTATCGACAGTTGCGGGTGGAATGGGGCTATCGAGCGAGTTTACCTGAACTCGAGTTACCACTGACTATTAAAGGTGTGCATTACCGTTTATTAGGCTTAGACCCCTTTGCAGCTGCTTTGCCTGCAAGCAGTTTGGGGGCTTTGGATGCTGGAGTCTTCACCCGCTTACTGACTGAGGCCGATAGCGTTATTGCACCTACACAATCAGGTTTGCAGCGAGGGCAGGTGATTCAAGCAGGGGAGCGAAGTTTTAGGATTATTGCCCTTGCTGATTTAGTGCAGAGTGATTTGCTGCTTGGAGATCTGGCTACGGTACAAGGCAACACTCTAGGTTTAAGCCGCATTCAACTCAAACTAACTGCTGCTGAAGCCCAAAGCTTGCAAGCCCGCTTACCACCTCATTTGAAACTGGAATCCTTCGCCCAGCAGCAGGCTGTGTTCGGGCAAATGACCGGAGCTTTTAACACGAATCTATTAGCAATGAGCCTGTTAGCTATCTTGGTGGGGGCGTTTCTGGTTTATAACACCATGACTTTTTCGGTTTTACAACGTCGCCAGAGTTTTGCGATTACCCGCATGTTGGGTGTCACGGCGGGGCAATTGTTTCGGCATTTATTGCTTGAGGCCTGTGTATTAGGTCTAGTTGGCAGTGCTTTAGGCGTGTTGCTCGGCGTGTTGTTGGGGCAGGGCTTGTTAGTGCTAGTCACACAAACCATTAGCGATTTATATGTGACTGTATCACCCACCGATTTGCTGATTACGCCCGCGCTTGCGATTAAAGGTAGCTGTATCACTTTAGTAGCGGTGCTGCTAGCCACGCTTGCACCCGCCTTGGAAGCAGCACGAGTGGCTCCAGTACAAGTGCAGCGCCGTTCAAGTTTAGAGCAAACGAATCAAAGTTTAAGCTCGAAGCTCGCGCTGGCAGGCTTAGTGCTGATCTTCAGCAGTGCACTCTTGATGATGAGTTCGGGGCAGCAATTGGTGCTGGGATTCACGGGCTTGTTTCTGCTGATTGTGGGTTATAGCCTGTTAATACCGTGGGTACTGCGTAAACTCTTAAAGCTGTTGCAGCGCTTAAATGCTCAGTTTGCGCAAGCTCAGTGGTTAGTTGCGCTGGCTTTACGCAGTCTGGAAGCGAGTTTAAGTCGTACTAGTTTAGCGATTATCGCCCTCACGGTGGCAGTGTCGGCCACGATTGGTGTGAGTATGATGATTGGCTCCTTCCGCGCTAGTGTGGCGGATTGGCTGAAGTTGACTTTGCCGAGTGATGTCTATGTATCCGCGCTAAGTGCGGATGCGTCTCGTGTAGAAGGTTCACTCGCGCCCATTTGGCTAGAGCGGGTGAAAACCCTGCCCGAATTAGCGAGTTTAAGTACTGGGTTTTCTACCCGCTTAACCGTGGAAGGGATGCCCTTGCCGACTTTAGTCTTGCAGCCCGGAGCACAGAGTCAGCGTGGTTTTGAGTTTTTGCAAAATACGCCCAGCAATGCATGGCAGCGCTTTGAGCAAGCTGAAGGCATACTCGTTTCAGAGCCTTTCGCTTATCACTACCAGCGTGCTGTGGGTGCGAGTGTGCAGCTAGCAACTGAAACGGCGGGCTTAATTAAGCTGCCAATTTTGGGTGTATTCCGTGATTACAGCTCTACGCAAGGCATGTTAGTGCTGCCGCGAGGTTTGTATGAGCGTTATTGGGCAGAGCGGGGGATGTCTTCATTGGGTCTGACTTTAAAGCCGGGTACGAATCCAGCCTTGGTGCAAGATAAACTCAAGGTTTGGGCGAATGATTTACAATCCGCTGAACAGTCTTTAGTGATTCGCTCCAATCAGGAGATTCGTGATAATTCTTTGCAAGTATTTGACCGTACCTTTGCGATTACCCATGTGCTACGTGTTTTAGTGTTAATCGTCGCCTTTGTGGGGGTGTTTAGTGCTTTGATGGCTTTGTTTTTAGAGAAAGGTCGTGAGTTTGCGATTTTACGGGCAACGGGGTTCACGCCGAAACAAGTGCAAGCTTTGGTGCTAGGTCAAGCTGCTTTATTGGGGCTGCTAGCGGGAGTATTAGCTTGGCCACTCGGCTGGCTGATGTCGGTGCTACTCATTGAGATTATCAACCAACGCTCTTTCGGTTGGACGATGCAGACTTATTTCTTTGCGAGCATTCCACTGCAAGCCCTATTGTTAGCAGTGATCGCCGCTCTCCTTGCTAGCCTCTATCCGGTGCATCGTATCGGTCAGTTCTCGATTCGGGAGGGCTTAGATGGTCGTTAGATTTTGTCTGTTTTGTTTAATACTATTGCTGGCAGGTTGCGATAAAAAATCTGAGTCAGTAGGGATGGATTTGAATCTGGCTTTAGGGGGGATTCCAGAGGCGGGCTTTGCACGCGCATTAGAACCCCGCCTGTTTGAATTTCCCAAGGAGCATGCAGCCCACCCAGAGTTTCGCAATGAATGGTGGTATGTGACAGGCAATCTACAAACCGAAGCAGGGCGGCATTTTGGTTATCAAGTCACACTATTTCGTATCGCGCTTAGCCCCCAACCACCTGACAACCCATCTATTTGGGCAAGCAATCAAGTCTGGATGGCACATATTGCTTTAACTGATGTGGAGGGTCATCAACATTTACACCAGCAACGCTTGGCGCGGGGTGCAGCAGGCTTAGCAGGTCAGCAGATGCAGCCCTTTAAAGTTTGGCTGGAAGATTGGCAAATTTTAGGACAAGACAATGGTGAGTTTCCGTGGACGGTCGAGGTAGCGCATGCAGAGTTCAGCCTTAAACTTAAGCTGCAACCGGAAAAGCCCGTCGTGCTGCAAGGTAACCAAGGTTTAAGCCAAAAGAGTAGTGCGGCGGGTAATGCTTCCTACTATTATTCTTTCACCCGCTTAGCCACCACGGGCTTAATTCATTATCAAGATCAGGATTTGCAAGTCACGGGTTCATCGTGGCTAGACCGTGAGTGGAGCACCAGCGCCTTAGGCAAAGATCAGGCGGGTTGGGATTGGTTCTCGCTGCAATTTAACGACGGGCAGGAGCTAATGTTCTATCAATTGCGCAAAACTTCCGGTGCAGCTGATCAGGCGCATAGCCAAGGTAAATGGGTCGCAGCGGATGCCAGCACTCAAAATTTAAGCCTGAAAGATCTACAGTTGAAGCCGATTGACTATTGGCAAGCTGAGAATGGCACGCAATATCCCATTGCTTGGGAGTTGCATTATCCGGCTATACAAGGCCATTGGCGGATTGAGGCGGTGGTGGAGGATCAGTTAATGGTGACCCGTGTGCTGTATTGGGAAGGCGCAGTACGGGTGAAGGAGCTAGGAAGTGGTAAAGTGGTGGGGCGGGGGTATTTGGAGTTATCGGGGTATTAGTTGTTTTTTAGTCAAACTGCGAACTTAAACTCCATGTTTTGTCCGACTAAATATTCACTTTCTTGATAATTGTGATTACGATTTAAAACGCTGTATACAACCTCAGCCACCACTTGAGCCAACCGACAAGGTACTGCATTACCAATCTGCGAAAAAACCTTAGTTTGTGAGCCACAAAATCGGTAATCAGCAGGAAAACCTTGCAACAGCGCCGCTTCATCAACGGTTAACCGCCGTAGGGACATCGGGGCATCATTCGTTCCGTGCGGCTTTCCCCCTTTCATCAGATGGCGGTGATAGTCCTCAACCCACGGTTTAGCAGCGTCAAATAAATGAGCTTCATCAATAATGGGAGTCCTATTTCCTCCCATACTAGCCGGTAGGGTACTTGCCCAACCATCGGGGTTAAGCGGGCGACCTTGACCATTAAATAACATACCCGCATAAGGTGACTGCCTTAACACAGGCTTTAATGCCAAGGTGATTTTCGCTTTGCATACTTTATTGTTTGTTTGTGTCCCTGCTTTTCCCAATGGTGATAAAACTTCACGTAGCGTTGGGGGTGTTGCCTGATATTTTCTGAAAGAAGCGGCATTAATTGGATTAACGCCCTGTTTAAAACCAATGAAAAATACACGTTCGCGTGATTGCGGAATCCCCAAATCTTTTGCATTCAAGGTAGTCACTGTCACCGCGTAACCCGCATTGGAGAAACGTGCCATGAGCTTTCTTCTGACTTCGGCGAACTTTTCCAAACTGCCTAATGCCTTAACGTTTTCCATCACAAAAGCACGCGGCTGGATGAGATCAACCACATCGGCAAAACTGAAGATTAATTGGCTTCTAGGATCATCAGCATCCATTTTTCCTGCCACCGAGAAGCCTTGACAAGGCGGGCCACCAAATACAACATCAATATTTTTAAAACCGCCTAATGCCTGTAAGTTGGAAGTAATATTTCCCTCGTAAAGCGTTGTCCCAGCGTGATTCGCCCTGAATGTCTGGCAGGCATAAGTATCTATTTCATTAGCAGCAATGACCTCGAAACCTGCCCGTTTGAAACCGACATCCATGCCACCTGCACCAGAAAACAAGGAAACAGCTTTCATATTGAAATATTCCATTTACGAATAATTTGTGAATCATAGCATTATCCACTCTATGAAGAAAGACAAGTCCATCCACGACCTACGGTATCACTCGCTGATCGAAGCCCTTACCAGCGAGCGCAAGCGTTTGAATATTTCTCAAGCTGAACTTGCTAATAAAGTTGGCATGAATCAGTCAGATATATCCAAAATTGAGCAACTTGAACGGCGGTTGGATGTCTTGGAATTTGTGCGTATTCTGGAAGCCTTCCGAATCAGTGAAAACAAACATTTTTCTGAAAAAATAACCGTTTTACTAGGCATGGAAATTTAATGAACGTATCGGAACGCAATGAAGATGCCAAATACTATGTCAACGCTAAACTACTGCGGGCTGAGACATTACAGGAATCTGACTTCCATGATTTGCTCACTGGAACTCCAGAAGTCCGTAACCTTCTCACAAACCTAATAGAAATCCATGCAAAGGGCTTTCGTGGCGTTGTTTTGACCGCTTTAGTGGGCATACACATTAACTCAGAATACGAACCACTCAACGATTTTTACGGATGTAATCCACGAGCCATTTTTGAGGAAGGCATTTGGTATGCTTTGACTGAAAAAGGTATTCCTTGCGGCAAGTCAGACCCACTCAATGTGGCAAAAAACATTAGTCAACTGAATGAAGCGTGGGCAAAAGGCAAACGTCCTGAAGCGGCAGCCGGTGCTGCTGTCAGTTTCTTGCGGATGGTCATGGAGAGCAAAGGCAAACAAAGAGCTAGTTTGATTGATTACTTCTTTTTCAGATTGCTCTGCTATACACAGCAGCTACACCAGCAAGTAGTTGCCACAACCAGCACGGCCGGGGAAAGCACGCGACAAATAGCAGGGAAACTCGCAACATTCTGCGTTGAATACCCGGAAGCTGGGAACGTGCCACAGTTTGTGATTGCCAAGTTATTGGCATCGTTGTCTGCAGATTCCACCATCACTGTTCATGGCGGGGATGAAAGCGTCTTCGGTACAAATACCACATCCAAGAAACCCGCCGATATTTGGACGGGTCAAAGTGGGGAAATCCTGAATCTGTATGAAGTCACCGTCAAAAAGATCAATCTGAAAAGGCTTGATGACTGCATTGATACGCTACAGGGACTTGGCAGCAATATAAAGGTAAAGGAAAAACCTTTGATTTTATTGATATAAGGGAGTTTATCTTTGTGATTTCAACCTTGCTAACACCTGCGCAAATGCTGAATTTCTTGGAAGAACTTCAGGCATTTGTGACAGACATCAATATTTCCACCAAGACGAAACAAGGCTGGAACAGCATCTTCCAACAAAAGAACTAACCGCCTAGGTAAAGTTCATTCGCCCCGAAAACGGGGCTGTTTTGGTGTATCACAACATCCGCTTCAAAAACTCCCCCGTAAACGACCCTTCCGTCTCAGCCACCTGCTCCGGCGTACCCACCGCAATAATATGCCCCCCACGACTCCCACCTTCCGGCCCCAAATCCACCACCCAGTCCGCCGTCTTGATCACGTCCAGATTCAGCTTGATGGTGCGTTCGGGGTTGAATGGGGTGCGTTGGGCGGGCATGGTGATTTTGCGCCGCCCAGACATAGAGAGCGTCTCCGCGCTGCGGCTCAGACTTAACTATAGGAGTCCGAGCTGATTTGTGAAAAGTTTCGATAAAATGTTCCAAACTCTGGCATTCCATTTGCTACTTCCATCATTTTGCTCACACGAATGGGATCAGATTCCTATATTCTTCATTGCAATTTGACCTACTACCTTGTCATTAAAGCCCGCTCAATGCGTTTATCTGGCAATAACCACAACAAAGCAACTAGCACATAGAGCATCAGTGATAACCAACTGAACCACAGCGATACTATCACTGCTATAGCATAAGCCAATAGTGACCCTTTCCCTTTCCAATCTTGCTGTATAGACTTACGCAGCGCCGAATCACTACCTTGGGTCGCAATGATAAGATTTTGTAAAATCCAGTAGGCTAAAGCACTCATCAGCAATACCACTCCATACAAAAATATAGGTAAAGCTGTGAAATGATTTTCTCCCATCCATCCAGTAGCGAATGGCACTAATGACAACCAGAACAATAAATGTAAGTTAGCCCACAATATTGCTCCAGATACATGGCGCATGGTATACAACATGTGATGATGGTTATTCCAGTAAATACCGATATAAATAAAACTCAATAGATAACTCATAAAAACAGGTAGTAATGGCAGTAACGCTTGCACATCTTCGCCGTGTGGCACTTTTATTTCTAGCACCATAATGGTGATAATGATCGCCATTACACCATCGCTGAATGCCTCCAAACGATTTTTTTCCATTAACCCCTCCGCAATAAGCCAAAAGCAAAGTTACGCCCGTATCCCTGAAGAATGGCAAGGTGTATCCAGGTCATCGCAAAAGGTTCTAAATAACGTGCGACTTGCAACCCGCCCATATCCACTGCGTCAAAACCGAGTAAGGTTGCTAGTGCTATTACTTGTTGACGAGCAGCGACATCATCCCCACACACTGGCATAAAAACTTGACCACTGGAGTAGTGGCTATTTGCCATATTTTCAGCCCCTGTCGTGTTAAAAGCTTTGACGACACGCGCATTATTCGCATGTCGCGCCAAAGTTTCTGCGCCAGAGTCAGTCGTTCCCACACTCAAACCAGTCAATGCGGAAGCCAATGGGTTAGTGGCATCCACCAGAATTTTACCCTGCCAATCAGGAATACTGCGGGCGATGCTTGCGGTAGCTGCATACGGCACTGCTAGTATCACCATTTCTGCCTGTGCCACAGCCTGTGTCACCGTCATGACTGGGATACCGATGTCCTGAGCCACGACCTCATACTTGACTGGCTCTTGGACACCGAAAATGACTACCTCACCACGTTGCACAATCGCTTTTGCCAATGCCTGCCCGACGTTACCCGCACCAATTAGTGCAATTTTCATCTCAGTATCCTCCTTTACTGTCCCAAAACCTCGATTAATAAACGTGCAGTAGCTGCACCAGAAAACTGCTGCTGCCCAGTAATCAAACGCCCGTCACGCAACGCAAACTCACGGAAGCGAGTGTTAACAATAAAGTTAGTGTTCGGTAATTTTCTAGCTTCATTTTCAATCCAGAACGGCTGGATGCGCATCCCGACCCATTCGTCAGCAAAGCGTTCTTCAGCATTCGCAAAACCCGTCCACGTTTTACCGTTTACCAACAAGCTACCATCGGATAAGCGCGTTTTGAGCAAGACACAAGTTGCATGACAAACTGCTGCCACCACTTTGCCGCTTTCATAGAACTGTGCGATCCAGTGCTGCAATGCAGTATTATCAATAAAGGTAAACATCGGTGATTGCCCACCCACCAAAAACACTGCGTCGTAATCGTCTGGACTGATGCTGTCCAAGCTAGGTGTATTATCGAGTAAGGCAGCGTGTTGTGGTGAATGGATAAAACCAAGTGACAATATGTCGTCTGCAGCATAGCCACTTGCATGACGTGGGTCAGAAAAACCGTCCATTTCCAGTTTACCTCCGTCTGGGCTGGCAATGGTGACTTCGTAACCAGCTTCCTTGAATATCCAGTACGGATGGATCAACTCCGCCAACCAAAATCCTACGGGCCACTGAGTAACAGTAGAAACCGCAGGATTAGCGGCAATCATCAAAATTCGATACGATTTACCCGACAAGTTGTGATTAGCACTCATGTCAATTGCTCTCTGTGTTTAACATGGTGAGCAGTATCTGCTTCCCATCAATAGGAATAAATACGCTATAATGGCACGTATTGTTACCAGAATAAGCAACAATGGATCTTCAGGAATTACGTACTCTGATTAAAGTGGTACAAACAGGTAGTTTTACTCAGGCTGCTATTTTGCTTGGATCACACAAGGCTCATGTTAGTCGTACTATTACCCAGCTTGAAGCCAAACTGGGGGTACGCCTGCTGGCGCGCTCCACCCGAGCCTTGCGCTTAACGGAAATCGGACGCGAAGTATTTGAGCGTGCAGTAGGTATTATTGCCGCCGTAGACGATACTGAACGTGTTGCCCAGCAGATGTGGACAGAACCAAGAGGTATACTGCGAATTACTTGTGGTACAGAATTCGGCATGATGGTAGTCAGTCAGTGGATTAATCAATTCCTACTGGACTACCCGCAGATCACCATTGAAGCTGAGTTTACAGGACGTTTAGTAGACTTAGTGCATGAAGGTTTTGATCTAGCCATCCGCATTGGCTCACTTGATGACACTCGACTGGTTGCCCGCAGACTAGGAATGTTGGAATACGGTTTATTTGCCAACCCTGCCTATCTGCAACGACGTGGTATACCAAAACATCCTGAACAGTTAACCCAACATGATTTGCTGATATTTTCCGGTGGGCAGGTGACGGGCACGTGGTCATTAACCAAAGCCAGCGAAACCATCATAGTGCCATTGGTGTCACGGTTACGCCTTAATAACCGCGTGAGTCTAATGGATGCAGCCTTACACGGTTTGGGAATTGTACGTTTGCCTTGGTTGTTGGCACAAACGGAAACCAAGCAGGGGCAGTTATCACAGGTTTTGGAAGAATGGACAATGGCGCAAATCCCTGTTCATGCGGTGTTCCCTAGCAATCGTTACTTGACCCCCAAAGTTAGAGCATTTGTGGATCATGCGGTACAAAACTTTATTACCCTCACAACATCCGTTTCAAAAACTCCCCCATAAACGACCCTTCCGCCTCCGCCACCTGCTCCGGCGTACCCACCGCAATAATATGCCCCCCCCGACTCCCACCTTCCGGCCCCAAATCCACCACCCAGTCCGCTGTCTTGATCACGTCCAGATTATGCTCGATCACCACCACCGTATTGCCACCATCACGCAAGCGATGCAGCACTTGCAGCAACTGGTCAACGTCGTGGAAATGCAGCCCCGTGGTCGGCTCATCCAGAATATAAATCGTCTTGCCCGTGCCACGTTTGGACAGCTCTTTCGCCAGCTTGACCCGCTGCGCCTCACCACCCGAAAGCGTAGTCGCATTTTGCCCCAGCGTGATGTACGACAGCCCCACGTCCATCAGCGTTTGCAGTTTGGTGTGGATCGACGGCACGGCGGCGAAGAATTCGCAGGCATCTTCCACCGTCATCGCCAGCACTTCGCTGATGTTCTTGCCCTTGTAGCGGATGTCGAGGGTTTCGCGGTTGTAACGCTTGCCTGCGCATACTTCGCAGGTCACGTACACATCGGGCAAAAAGTGCATTTCGACCTTGATCAAGCCGTCACCGGAACACGCTTCGCAGCGTCCGCCTTTGACGTTGAACGAAAACCGCCCCGGCAAATAACCGCGTGAACGCGCTTCCTGCGTCGCCGCAAACATATCCCGAATCGCGGTAAACACGCCCGTGTAGGTGGCGGGGTTGGAACGCGGGGTACGCCCAATCGGGCTTTGGTCGATGTCGATGATTTTGTCGATTTGCTCCACGCCCAGTACTTCGCGTACCGGAGCAACTTCCACGCTGCTGTCGTGCAGATGCCGCGCCAGAAACGGGTACAGCGTGCGGTTGATCAGCGTCGATTTGCCCGACCCCGACACGCCAGTGATGCAAGTCAGCAGCCCCAGCGGAATTTCCA
This sequence comes from Thiothrix eikelboomii, assembly GCF_900167255.1. Taxonomy (GTDB): domain Bacteria; phylum Pseudomonadota; class Gammaproteobacteria; order Thiotrichales; family Thiotrichaceae; genus Thiolinea; species Thiolinea eikelboomii. The sequence goes on along the minus strand of NZ_FUYB01000002.1, from coordinate 353,772 downwards.
GCGACACGTCATTGAGGTTATTGCCGGTCACGCCGATCAGTTTAATGGTGCGTTCGGGGTTGAACGGGGTACGTTGGGCGGGCATGGTGATTTTGCGCCGCCCGGACATGAATTGCCCCGTCACCGAATCCGGCGTGGCAAACACTTTTTCCGCTAGCTGATAGTATAAGATTAATGACTGTATCCATCCTTGTAGGAAAGTCCACAGATGGACGTTGACTTGCATCTATAAACCACTCTAGGTTGAGTTTAATTTTACTTAGCAGAAGACAGTCCAAGTTGATTTTCCTATATCTACTTCAATTTCTATGTGCCCAATGGCTGGTGGCTGATCTTTGGATATCACAGTTAAGCCTAATCTAGTTAAGTTGTGTTTAAGTATGGATCAATTGCTTAATTTTAGTGGTAGCATGCATTAAATTGCTTGAATTTATAGAAGTTAATATGCATAATAATGCATAAATCTAATCATCAGCCACACGTCGGAGGAGCCATTGTGGATACAGTCTCATCTGCGCTGCTAAATCAGCATTTAATCGACCCGGAGATTTGCATACGTTGCAATACTTGCGAGGCCACCTGTCCGGTCGCTGCCATCACCCATGACTCCCGTAATTATGTAGTGGACGCCAGCAAATGTAATTTCTGTATGGCCTGTGTGCCGCCTTGCCCAACAGGGTCGATTGATAATTGGCGCTCTATGCCTGCGAGCCAGCCTTATACCCTTGAAGAGCAACTCAGTTGGGATGAGTTGCCTGCTGAGCTGAGTGCTGAGCAATTAGCTGAGGCAGGTGTTGCATCTGATGCTGCTAATGTCGAAGTTTTAGCGGCTGTTCCTAGTACTCATGTAGCGACCTCCGATGGTGAAGCGCCTTTCAATAGTGCGCAATACAATGCCAGTTTACCGCCTTGGTCAGCTGCGCATGCTTATACGAATCTTTATGGTGCAAAAGCGGCTGAAAAGTTTGTCACTGCGACGGTAGTCGGTAATGTGCGTGTGACTGAAGTGGGGCGTGAATACGATACTCACCACCTGATGCTCGACTTTGGTTCGATGCCTTTCCCAGTCTTAGAGGGGCAGTCGATTGGCATTATTCCACCGGGCGTGGATGAAAATGGCAAACCACATTATGCCCGCCAATATTCGATTGCTAGTCCGCGTAATGGCGAGCGCCCTGGTTATAATAATATCTCCTTAACCATTAAGCGGGTGCTAGAAGATCATCAAGGTCGCCCCGTGCGTGGTGTGGCTTCTAATTATATCTGTGATCTGAAAGTCGGTGACAAAGTGCAAGTCATTGGGCCGTTTGGCACCAGCTTCCTAATGCCGAATCATCCGCGCTCCAATATCGTGATGATCTGTACTGGTACAGGCAGTGCACCGATGCGAGCCATGACCGAATGGCGCAGACGCTTACGGGCAAGTGGCAAATTTGAAGGGGGCAAACTGATGCTGTTCTTTGGTGCGCGCACGAAAGAAGAGCTGCCGTATTTTGGCCCTTTGCAAAATTTACCGAAAGACTTTATCGACATCAATTTCGCCTTCTCACGAACCATAGGGCAGCCTAAGCGTTATGTGCAGGATTTGATGCGGGAGCGGGCAGTTGACTTAGTTGAACTCCTCAAAAGCCCCGATACGCACTTTTATGTCTGTGGATTGAAAAGTATGGAAGAGGGTGTTGTGTTAGCTCTGCGCGATATTGCTAAGCAAGGCAATCTAGAGTGGGAAAGTCTAGGTATGAATTTGAAACAAACCGGGCGTTTACACTTAGAAACTTATTAAGCGAGTCGCTAAACGGCTGGCTCAAAAGTGATACTGATAAATATATTTTGACTAAGAAAATGTATCACTTTAACATGCTGGCTCAATCAAGCTTGGCAGGCAGTCTTGGGTGAAAGGAGGAATAATGAACCAGTTCAGTACGATTAAAATCACTAACCGTGCGGCGGGTGTCGCACAAATTACGATGGCACGGCCAAAAGTATTCAATGCTTTTGATGAAGCAATGGTAGGTGAGTTGGACGAGGCCTTATCGCAATTGATCGCTGATCCGGCGGTGCGAGTGATTGTTTTGGCGGGTGAGGGTAAGCATTTTAGTGCAGGTGCAGATTTGCAATGGATGCAGCGGGCGAGTACTGCCACCTTAGAGTGGAATCTAGCTGATGCTCGTCGCTTTGCAGGTCTGTTTAGCAAGCTGGAAACTTGCCCTAAACCGACGGTAGCACGGGTGAATGGGGCCGCTTTAGGAGGGGGGGTCGGTTTACTGTGTGCCTGTGATCTTGCGATTGCTGCAGACACTGCCAGTTTCGCAGTGAGTGAAGCGAAGTTCGGGATTATTCCTGCTGTCATTGGCCCTTATGTTACTAATGCGGTTGGCAAGCGGCAGGCGCGCCGTTTAGCCCTAACAACCACACGCATTCAAGCAGATGAAGCCCTTCGTATTGGTTTAGTTCACCAAGTCACCCGCTTAGAAGACCTAGATGCCGCAGTCGATGCGACCGTGACCGAATTACTCGCCGGTGGCCCACAAGCCCAGCGGGAAATTAAAGAGCTATTTGCTCAATTAGCAGTAGGTCCGATTACGGATGAGGTTCGTGATTTAACGGCCCGCACGATTAGCCGGATTCGTGGTACGGATGAAGCCCGTGAGGGGTTTGCCGCATTCCTTGCAAAACGTCCCGCTAAATGGATTCCAGTATGAGTATGACTATCACTAAAGAGACTGCAGTCTTAGTCGTCGGTGCCGGGATTATGGGAGCGGGTATCGCGCAAATTGCCGCTCAAGCAGGGCATACAGTTTTCCTGTTTGATACTAAAGATCATGCAGCTGCCGAAGCCAAAGCAAAGCTTGCGACAACTCTCGAAGGTTTAGTCAGTAAAGGCAAGCTCGACGCTAGCGCAGCCGAGCAGGCAATCGCACGGATTCAGCCCTTGTCTGAATTAGCTAAGGCAAGTAGTGCGGGTTTAGTGGTTGAGGCGATTATTGAAAATCTAGACGTGAAGCGCGGCTTGTTTAGGCAGCTTGAGATTTTGCTGGGTAAAGAGGCGATTTTAGCGACCAATACTTCGTCTATTTCTGTGACAGCGATTGCGAATGGCCTGCAATACCCTGAGCGTTTGGTGGGGATGCATTTCTTTAATCCAGTACCTTTGATGAAGCTCGTTGAAGTGGTTTCGGGTTTGCAAACTCAGCCAGCTGTGGCTGAAGCTATTTTTGAATTGTCTAAGGCTTGGGGCAAAGTCCCTGTGTATGCTCGTTCGACCCCGGGTTTTATCGTTAATCGGATTGCTCGCCCTTACTATGCGGAAAATTTAGCACTCTTGCATGAGCAAAGCGTCCAGCCGTATGTGTTAGATGCTTGTTTGCGGGCTGTGGGTTTCCGCATGGGACCTTGCGAGCTGATGGATCTGATTGGTTTAGATACGAATTATTCAGTCACACGCTCAGTGTATGAAGCCAATTTCTTTGATAAGCGCTATGTGCCCTCACCAGTCCAACGCGATTTAGTTGATGGTGGCTTATTCGGGCGTAAATCAGGGCAGGGCTTTTATGATTATCGTGAAGCTGCAGTCAAGCCAGAAATAGCCCATTTTACCCCTGCTACGATGCCTGCTGCGAACAAGGTTCAAGTACAGGGCAATTGTGCAGTGGCACAGTACTTGGTTGATGCTTTAACCACAGCCAAAGTTAATTTTACTCATGTGCCTGAATCTGCTTGGACAGGGTTAAGTCTTGATGCAGCTGAATTACGCTTGACCGATGGTCGACCTGCTTCACAGCTGGGCAAAGAACTGGCTGTATTTGATTTGCCGGTTTCTAAACAGCAAGGGCAGCCATTGGCCTTCGCCGTTTCCAATCGTGCTTCAACTGAACTAGCTGAGTATGCAGCGACTTGGTTAAGGTTCTTAGGCTTTAATCCTCAACTGATGGCAGATTCACCTGCTTTAATTGTGGCGCGCACTTTAGCCATGCTGATCAATGAAGCGGCTGATGCGGTACAGCAAGGCGTGTGCTCAGCAGCAGGGGCCGACGCTGCTATGAAATTGGGAGTGAATTATCCCGCTGGGCCGTTTGAATGGTTGGCAGGCTGGGATGCAGGCAAAATTGTGCAGCTGTTAGATCATTTAGATGCTTTCTATCGTGGTGAGCGTTATCGGGTAAGTCCTTGGTTGCGCCACAAAGCGTGGCAGGAGGCAGCATGAAATTTGCCGAATTTTATAGTGGTCAAGTGATTGAAGCTGGGCGGTATACCGTCTCCGAGGAAGAGATTCTCCAGTTTGCGACTGCGTATGATCCACAATGGTTTCATACCGAGGTTGAGACAGCGAAGCAAGGGCGGTTTGGTGGTTTGATTGCGAGTGGTTGGCATACGTGTGGGATTGCCATGAAGCTCTTAGTACCCGCAGCTTTAGCAGGCTCAGAATCCTTTGCTTCTCCCGGCTTGAAATATGTGAAATGGCCGAATCCAGTACGCCCTAATGATGTCTTGTCTCTGCGGGCAACGGTGCTGGATGCACGGCGCTCGAGTAGTCGTTCGACGCTGGGGATTTTGCATTGGCGCTGGCAGCTATTTAATCAGGATGGTGCCGAGGTATTGGATCTCGAAGCCACTAGTTTGTTTGATCTTTCCTAAGGGTGACTTCTATGACTCAAGCCTTTATTTGTGATGCGATTCGGACTCCCTTTGGGCGCTATGGGGGTGCTCTATCAGGTGTACGCACCGATGATTTAGGTGCAGTACCACTCAAAGCACTGATGGAGCGTAATCCGCAAGTGGATTGGGCTGCGGTGGATGATTTGATTTACGGCTGTGCGAATCAAGCCGGAGAAGACAATCGCAATGTGGCACGCATGTCGGCTTTATTAGCGGGTTTGCCAACAACGGTCTCGGGGACAACGGTGAATCGTTTATGTGGTTCGGGTATGGATGCTGTCGGGATCGCAGCCCGCGCCCTTAAAAGTGGTGAAACCCAATTAATGATCGCAGGCGGTGTGGAGAGTATGAGCCGTGCACCCTTCGTGATGCCTAAAGCAGAGTCTGCGTTTAGTCGTGCGAATGCGGTCTATGACACCACAATTGGCTGGCGTTTTATCAATCCGTTGATGAAGGCGCAATATGGCGTCGATTCCATGCCCGAAACTGCTGAAAATGTGGCAGTTGATTTCAAAATCGAGCGTGCTGCTCAGGATTTAATGGCCCTGCGTTCGCAAACCAAAGCTTTACGTGCACAGCAAAACGGCTATTTCGATCCAGAAATCACGCCAGTCATTATCCCACAGAAAAAGGGTAATCCCATTATCGTCAGCAAAGATGAGCATCCCCGCGAAACTTCACTCGAAGCTTTAGCTAAGTTGAAGGGCGTTGTGCGAGCTGATGGTTCAGTCACTGCGGGTAATGCCTCTGGAGTAAATGATGGTGCTTGTGCTTTATTGCTAGCGACCGAGGCGACGGCTCGAGGTTATGGCTTGACTCCGCGTGCTCGAGTCGTTGGGATGGCTACGGCAGGTTTAGCGCCACGGATTATGGGTTTTGGTCCGGCTCCCGCCACGCGCAAAGTCCTTGCTTTAACGGGCTTAAGCTTAGCGGACATGGATGTGATTGAGCTAAATGAAGCCTTTGCTGCTCAAGGCTTAGCGGTGCTACGGGATTTAGGTTTAGCGGATGATGATGAGCGGGTGAACCCTAATGGTGGAGCGATTGCTTTGGGGCATCCTTTAGGGGCGAGTGGTGCGCGCTTGATTACTACGGCCATTAATCAACTCGAACGCATTCAGGGTCGCTACGCTCTCTGTACGATGTGTATTGGTGTCGGGCAGGGAATCGCTCTGATTGTTGAACGTGTTTAAAGTCTAATTCAGTCAATGTGGACGAGGCTAGTTCTCATCCACTTTACTCCTCTCACTGATCAAACCATCAAAAAGTACAATAAGATGTGTTCTTAATCCCTAGACTTTGGCGGGTTGCTTCTTAATACTGCGGTTAGGAAGGCTAGGGAAGTATTGCTAATTTCTGCGCTTTTTCAAGAGTTAAACTACGGTGCAGCCACTTTAGTTTGGCAGCTTGACCTGATTTTAAGTAATCAGTATTATGATTATATGCAATATATTTCATTAATCGGAGGAGATCACTATGAAACCATTACGCTGGCTCGGTAGCGCTTTACTAATTACTTGCTTGTCAACTACGGCTGCATTCGCAGAAGAAACGACCTTAACGATTCATCATTTTTTGTCGCCTAAATCGAATGCACACACCAAGATGGTACAAGCTTGGGCGGATAAAGTGGCTAAAGACAGTAATAATCAACTCAAGTTTGAATTATTCCCTGCAATGGCAATGGGCGGTAAGCCGTCTGAGTTATATGGTCAAGTCCGTGATGGTACAGCCGACATCGTTTGGACTTTATTAGGTTATACCCCCGGTGTCTTCCCTCGTTCTGAAGTGTATGAATTACCCCTAGTTCATACCGGTTCTGCTGCTGCGACGACAGTGGCCCTGAATGCCACGATGGATATGCTAGCGGATGATTTTAAAGATATTAAAGTTCTATTCCTGCATGCGAATGACGGTAATGTCATTCACTCTGCCAGTAAGCCGATTCGTACCTTTGAAGATGCCAAAGGTTTGAAATTGCGTACTCCGTCACGGACCGGTTCTTGGGTGATTGAGGGGATGGGTGCGGAAGCAGTCGGTTTACCCGTACCTGAGTTACCCGAGGCGATGTCTAAAGGGGCAATTGATGGCGCTTTGACCACTTTGGAAATTGTGCCTGCGCTGAAATTGCAAGAATTAGACAAGTTCGTCACTGAATTGCCAGGGGGTGATCGCTTCGGTACAGCGATTTTCATGTTTGCTATGAATAAAGATAGCTATAACAATCTACCTGATGATCTGAAAAAAGTGATTGATGATAATTCAGGTATGAAGGTTGCTGCGGATATTGGCAAGATGTGGGAAGAGTTTGAAAAAACCGGTGACGAAGCTTTAGCTTCGACTAAGGTTGAGCGCATCGTTGTATCCGCTGAAGAAGCTGCAAAATTCAAAGCCTCTAATGAAAAAGTAGTGGCACGTTGGATTGAAGAATCTAAAACTAAAGGTTTTGATGGAGCGGCTTTAGTTGAGAAAGCCCGTGCTGCGATTGCAGAGGCGGCTAAGTAAGCTTCCGTCAGTTTTTGGTGGGTTACTGCTTCAAGTAACCCCTCTTCATCACTCTCAAGTTCCGCAGGAGATTCTTCCATGCGTAGTTTCCTATATCGGTTAGCTGATTATTTCGCTTTAGGGGGCGGGCTAATCATTATGGCGATTGTATTGGTTACCACGACTAATGTGACTGCCTTTGCTTTGAATCGCATCGCTAGTTTATTGGGTGGTCAAGTAGCTGGGTTATCGGGTTATGAGGATTTTGTGCGCTTAGCGATGAGTGCTGCTGCTTTAATGTTTTTCCCCTACGCGCAAGTGAAACATGGGCATGTAGCGGTCGATATTTTTATGAATAAAGCACCCGCATGGTTGCAACGCTTTACAGATAAGTGCTGGGCTGTGTTGATAGTGATCATGGCGCTGTTCCTGATGTACTGGATGATTATTGGTCTGTTTGAAAAGCGAGCGGATCATGTCGTGGTTGGCGTGTTGAATTGGGTAGAGTGGCCATTTTATATCCCCGGTATTTTATCTTTGTTGCTATGGGCTGCGATTGCCTTGGTGCAGGTTTTTGACCAAGCACCCGTGGAGGTGAGTCATGTTTAGCCCAGAAGTGATTGGTATTCTTGGCTTATTGGTGTTGTTTATTCTCCTCATGTTACGGATGCCCGTCGGTATTTCGATGGTATTAGTGGGCATCGGTGGGACTTTTGCTTTGAGTTTAGCGGTTAAGCATGTCCGTTTTGAGCCGTATATTAAACAGTTTAAATCGCTGCTGTGGTCGACCATGGCGAATTATGATCTCTCTGTGGTACCGCTGTTTGTCTTGATGGGCTATCTCGCTAGCCAATCCAATCTCAGTCGGGATTTATTCCGAGGCTTAGAGGCGATGATGAGTAAGCGTCGAGGGGGGGTGGCGATGGCTGCGATTGCGGCTTGTGGTGGCTTTGGGGCTGTGTGTGGTTCTTCGTTAGCCACCGCCTCAACGATGGGGCGAGTGGCTTTGCCTGAATTGAAAAAGCTCGGTTATGCACCCCGTTTAGCAACCGGTGCTCTAGCCGCAGGGGGTACTTTAGGGATTTTGATTCCACCGTCGGTCGCTTTAGTTATTTATGCGATTATTGTCGAAGCCTCTATTTTGCAGATGTTCCAAGCGGCTTTGATTCCGGGCTTAATGGCGGTGGTGGGTTTTATTTTGGTGATTGCCTTACAGGTACGGATTAATCCATCACTTGCACCAGAGCCTAGACCGATGCCGCCTGAAGAAAAACGGGAAGCTTATCGACGTTTAATTCCAGTGCTGGTAATTTTTGGCAGTATTATCCTAGGTTTAGGCTTTGGCTTATTCACGCCCACGCCAGCCGCGAGCATTGGTGTTTTCGTGATTTTTGTTTACGGTATTTTCATGCGTTGGCGTACTGGCCAAGGTTTGAGTGTCGCAGGGATGTTGCAAGCCTTTCGTGATACAGCGGTCACTTCTGCCATGATCTATATGATTTTATTTGGTGCTGAAGTCTTAAAAGGCTTTTTCACTCGGGCAGGTCTGCCTTCCGCAATGGCTGATTGGGCGGCTACTAGTAGTATGGATCCGTGGATGATTTTAATTGCCATGCTCGTGCTGTTAATCATTTTAGGTTGCTTTATGGAGTCGCTGGCAATGATTTTGGTGGTATTACCGTTCTTTTGGCCAACGCTAATTGCCTTGAACGGTGGTGATCATGTCAGTGCTGCGGAGGCGGCTTATGGCTTAGATACAGACAATTTAAAAATTTGGTTCGGTATTCTTGCCTTAATTGTCGTTGAGCTGGGGCTAATTACGCCACCTGTAGGCTTAAATGTCTTCATTATTGCGTCTTTGTCGGAGGGTACACCGATGGCGGAAACTTTTAAGGGAGTCCTGCCGTTTTTAGCTGCGGAGTTTGTGCGGATTGGTATTTTATTGTTGATTCCAGCTTTGTGCTTGTTCTTACCTCATTGGTTGGCAGGCTAGCCGCTCGTTAAAGCCAACAGGGGTTAATTATTTAGCCCCTGTTCGGACAGACAGGATTTAGGCTGGTTAGGCTTGAGCAAAATCAAAGGCTATTAAGCTCTCACCAGCCTGTCTCACGGTTGCAGCATAAGCACTGGCTTGTACCCCAAAACTATGGAAATAGAACTGAGTCAGCTCAATTAAGCTTTGGCAATAAGCCGGATCAAAACTTGAGTCGGCTTGTTTTGTGGCAGCGGCTAAAGCGAGTCGAGCTAATTGCCAAGCACCACAGACTGTACCAAGCAAGTATAAAAAGGGGGTTGCTGCGGCTAATACTTGGGCTTGTTGGGCTTGATCTTGATTCACAATCCAATCGCTGGCAGTTTTTAGGTCGGTTAACAGGGTTTTAAATGGCAGTGCTAACTGCGTCAATGCTGCTGAATGCGCTAAGGCAGGTTCAGTTTGTTGCATTTCCGCGATTAATTCGTATAAGGTCGCGCCTTGTTCCCGCAGGATTTTGCGCCCTATTAAATCATTGGCCTGAATCCCCGTAGTGCCTTCATAGATAGTAATAATTCGTGCATCGCGGAAGTATTGGGCAATTCCGGTTTCTTCCACAAAGCCCATACCGCCAAACACTTGAATGGCATCGTCACAGACTTCATTGCCAACTTCGGTACACCAGCCCTTAGCCACAGGCATCAGCAAATCCACATAGCGTCGATATTGATCAGCAATGACTGGATCGGGATGATGATGAGCTAAATCAAACCAGCCCGCTGCGGTATACAACAGTGAGCGCATCGCCATTACGCGGGCGCGCATCGACAAAATGGCGCGTTGCACATCTGGATGGCAAAGAATTGGCTGGCCGCTCTCACCCGTAATAGCATCCCGACCTTGTACCCGTGTGCGCGCATAATTGAGCGCATATTGATAAGCACGCTCAGCCAAGCCGACACCTTGTACACCTACGCCGAAACGTGCTTCATTCATCATAATGAACATGGTGGCTAAGCCGCGATTCGCCTCGCCAACTAAATAGCCAATCGCACCGCCTTCATCACCATAGCTTAAGGTACAAGTCGGGCTACCATGAATGCCCATTTTGTGTTCGATAGCAATACAGCGGACATCATTGCGCGTACTGGGCTTGCCTTCGGCATCGAGTAAGTATTTTGGGACGATAAATAAGGATAAGCCCTTCACTCCTGCGGGTGCATCGGGTAGGCGTGCTAACACTAAATGCACAATATTGGGGGTTAGCTCATGCTCACCGTAGGAAATGAAAATCTTTTGCCCAAACAGTTTATAAGTTCCATCCGCTTCTGGCACGGCACGAGTGCGGGTGGCAGCTAAATCTGAGCCTGCTTGGGGTTCAGTGAGATTCATAGTACTAGCCCATTCGCCACTAACCACTTTAGTGAGCCAAGTCTGCTTTTGCTCGAGGCTCGCGGCGATTTGCAAGGCTTCCGCTTGGCTGACATTGAGCTGTGGCAACATAGCAAAAGCCATATTGGTTGAGAACCACATTTCCCAAACTGGAGTAGAAACCAGCTTCGGTAAACCTTGTCCACCGTATTCTTGCGGCAAAGCCAAGCCTACCCAACCCGCATCCCGGAATTGATCATAAGCGGCTTGCCAGCCCTCGGGTGTATGGACGACTCCCTGCTCTAAGCGACAACCCTGCCGATCACCGCTTTGATTTAAAGGGGCTAAGACACCCGCAGCAAATTTGCCCGCTTCTTCTAACACGGCACTGACTAACTCTGCACTCACGTCTTCGCAGTTTGGTAAACTCGCAATTTCTTCTAAACCTGCAATAGTATGGAGAATAAATTGCATATCTCGCAGTGGAGCTTGGTAAGCGTACATAGTGTCCTCCTTATTTATTCGCAGGCGGCGCGAATATCCTCAGGAATAGGTAAGGCTTTAATCCGTAAGGCATTATCTGGATCTTGCATGGCGAATACTCGCACTTCACGGCCTTCACAGAGCACCTTACCCTCGCGCCGAGCGATATGTTTCATCACAAAGCTTTTGCCTCGCCATTCCTCAATCCAAGATTCAATTTCAATATCTTCGCCATAGGTGGCGGAGTTTTTAAAGCTGGCTTGAGCATCGACTAAGGGTGTACCGATAATACCGCGTTGCTCACGAGTATCGCGCCAGCTAGGAATGCCACAAGCTGTGAAAAATTCACGGCTAGCGGTATCAAACCATTTGAAATAATTGGCAAAAAAAACAATTTGTGCAGGATCACAGTCACTAAAGGCAATCCGATAGTGATAAATATGCGTGCGTGCCATGTCGTCTCCTAACGTGCTGCCATCCGCAGCGCACCGTCCAAACGGATTGTTTCGCCATTCAGCATAATATTGCTCACTATCGAGCAAACCATCTGTGCAAACTCAGCCGGATAACCTAAGCGGGGTGGGAAGGGCACCGATTCACCTAAAGACTGCTGAATTTCGGCTGGCAAAGCGGCCATCATCGGTGTCATGAATAAACCGGGTGCAATCGTCACGACCCGAATCCCATTTTTCGCTAACTCACGCGCCATCGGTAGGGTCATGGCAATCACGCCACCCTTGGAAGCTGCATACGCCGCTTGCCCAATTTGTCCATCATAAGCCGCAATCGAGGCCGTATTAATAATTACTCCGCGTTCACCTTCTGCTGCAGGCTCTAAAACAGCCATCGCCGCTGCTGCTAAGCGCGCCATATTGAAGCTACCGATCAGGTTTACTTGAAGGGTGCGGCTGAATTCAGCTAAAGGATGTGGGCCATTTTTACCCAAAACTTTGGCTGCACCACCAATCCCTGCACAATTGACTAAGCCGCGTAATTGACCGAATTTCGATACAGCTAAATTGACCGTGGTTTGTGCCTCGGTTTCATCGGCGACATTAGTGCGACTAAACACAGTACGCTCGCCGAGTTCTTGGGCTAAAGCCGTACCTTGGTCAGTGTTTAAATCAGCAATGACAACATTGGCACCTTGGGCATGTAAAGCACGCACGGTAGCTTCACCTAAACCTGATGCACCTCCTGTGACAATAAACGTATTATGGGTAAATTCCATGATGCCTCCTATTCAGCATTCTCAAGTAAAATTGCGACACCTTGACCACCGCCTGCACAAGCCGAGGCCACGCTGTATTTTAACCCAGCTTGTTGTGCTGCGCGTGCTGCGGTGAGACTTAAGCGGACTCCAGATGCACCTAAGGGGTGACCTATCGCAATCGCACCGCCGTTCACATTCGCTTTAGAAGGATCTAAATCTAATTCGCGTTCGCAAGCTAAATACTGTGCACCAAAGGCTTCGTTGATTTCCACGCGATCAATATCGCTGACTTGAATACCTGCCCGTTTCGCAGCCGCACGAATGGCTGGAGCTGGGCCTATTCCCATGATTTCTGGCGGAACGGCCACGGCGGCACCGTTTACAATCCGTGCAATTGGTTTTAAGCCATGCGCTCTTACCCAATCACCGTGGGCGACTAAGACCGCTGCTGCCCCATCGACAATCGCTGAGCTATTCCCGCCGGTTTGTACACCTCCAAACGCGGGTTTGAGTTTTTGCAAAGTTTCAAAGTGGGTAGCACGCACATGGCTATCGCGTTCAAAACTCTGAGCACGATCCGCGAGTTTCAGACCTCTGGGTTTATAACCATCTAATTCCCATTGGCTATTCACCACAGCGCTCACTTCTGCTTGGAAATAGCCCGCCTCCCAAGCCGCAACTGCACGCGCAAAGCTGGCTTCGGCAAAGCGGTCGACTTCTTCGCGGCTAATCTGATAGCGCTTAGCTAAGTTTTCAGCGGTATCACCCATCCCAATCCCAGGCGCCGTATCTTTGGTGGCTTCCCAGAGGAAGTCTTTAAATTCCAATTGTCCCATACGGAAGCCCGAGCGATGGGTGTAGGCTGCAATTGGATTGCGTGACATGGATTCAGTCCCGACGCAGAGCACCATTTTAGCTTTGCCTAAACTGATTTGGTCGGCAGCTGTCAAAATCGTTTCAAAGCCCGTACAGCAGAGGCGTTGGACTAATAAAGCGGGTACGTTAGGGTTGACACCTGAGTACAAACCAATATGGCGGGGAAGGAAATAAGCATCAAAGCTGGCTTGTGCCATATTGCCCGCAATAATCGCATTTACTTCCGTGGCAGGAATACCGCTGCTAGCCAATAAGCTGCGTGCTGCATAAATTCCTAAATCCGTGGGGGCAACCTCACGCAGTACACCGTTGTAATCTGCGAAGGGGGTGCGTTGGCCAGCAACTAACCAAATATCAGTGTAGCTGGCGGTGAGGGCAGCTGCTTCAGAGTCAGCAAAAGGATTGACCTTGGTATTCATGTTTGTGGACCTTTACCCGAGCGGTTGAGAAATTGCCCAATGCGTGCCACCACTTCAGGGCTGGTTTGGGTCAGTGCGGCGGTGAGGGATTCAACAAATAAACCATCATCTGAAGCCATATTGTTAATCCGTGAAATTGCCGACACCATTGCCCAATTGGCCATGGGGGCATTTTCTGCAATCCGTTGGGCGAGCTGTTGAGCTTTGCTGAGGCTTTCACCTTCACCCACTAAATAATGGGCTAAGCCTAAGCGTAAGCCTTCATCGGCATCGAGAATCCTCCCCGTGAGCATCATTTCGCACATACGCCCCGCTCCAATAATCGTGGCAACGCGCACCGAAGCACCACCCCCAACAAAAATACCGTGACGGCCTTCCGGTAATTGATAAATCGTACTGGGTTCAGAAACCCGCACATGGGTCGCGGTGGCTAATTCTAAGCCCCCACCAATCACTGCACCTTGCAGGGCGGCGATGACCGGAATACCACCATTTTGAATCCGATCAAAGATCCGATGCCAGCCCCGTGAGTGCTGCATCACGCCAAATGGATCGCGATGTTGATGTTCCGATAAATCTAAGCCAGCACAGAAATGCTTGCCTTCGCCCGCTAAAATGATCACCCGAGTTCCTTCAGGCGTTGTGATTAAGGCTTGCTCTAAAGCAGCGAGTAGGCGGTCACTGACAGCATTACGTTTTTCGGGGCGTGCTAGAGTTACCGTATAAATAGTCGCCTCATAGGCAGTTTTGACCAGTTGTTCGCTCATGGGCATATCCGTTAGGGCTTTAGCCTGCTAGGGTTAATGAAATAACCTGTTGATCAGGCTGCTCAGCATACAAGGCATTGACCAGTTCGGCACGCCGACTCAACACTAAGCGCTGATTGAGATAACCTTTATCGGTGATCTCTCCCGCCTCAACGGAAGGTGGCTCAGCCATTAACAGTGCCTTGAGTGCAAACATCGAAGAGCCTGTCCCCTGCGCGTGCAGAGCACGTAAACCTTGTTGCACACACTGGCGTACTGCTGGATGCGTGAGCACGGTTTCAACAGTCGCATCGGCAGGCAGCTCAGGACACAGACGGCGGCATTCTGGCAGATTAGGAAATACCAAGAAACCCACTGCGTTACGATCATGACCCGTGACCACAATGTCTTGTGCGACGGGTTTGAGTGCATCAATTCCCGCGACTCGCAGTGCACCCACATGAACCCAAGTTCCGGTCAATAGCTTAAAGTCTTCACTGACTCGTCCATCAAACAGCAAACCTAATTCAGGATGCTGCGGGTCGACGAATTTCATTGCATCGCCAATCTTATAAAAGCCATCGGTGTCGAAGGCTTGTGCAGTTGCTTCAGGATTCTTCCAATAACCGGGGAAGACATTGGGTCCTTTAACTCGTACTTCTAGTTTGCCTGCATTAGGCACCAGTTTGAGTGTAGTGCCCGGAACTGGGATACCCACTACACCCGAGCGTTCGGCTTGGAAATGGCAGTCGGTCGCCATTGGTGCGGTTTCAGTTGACCCCCATGAAGAGACTAACATGGTTTCACAACCCGGTACGCTAGCCGCCAACTCCTGCATCGCAGTCCATAAATGTTGGGGCAGGGCAGCACCTGCATAGAAGATATAACGCAAATTCCGGAAAAAATTTTCACGCAGCGGCTGATCTTCACGCAATAGCGGAACCAGCATGTCATAAGCACGTGGCACACTAAAATAAACGGTGGGGGAAATTTCGCGTAGGTTATTCACCGTTTTTGCCAGCAAACCGGGGGCTGGCTTGCCTTCGTCTATATAGAGGGTTCCGCCCCACGCGAGCACCATATTAAAATTATGATTGCTGCCAAAGGTATGACTCCAGGGCAGCCAATCGACTAAGACGGGTTTTTCTATTCTCAAAAATGGCCAAGCTTGTACCTTGGCTTGCTGATTAGAGCAGAGCATCCGCTGGGTATTAATCACGGCTTTTGGCACTCCGGTTGAACCAGAGGTAAACAGAAATTTAGCAATGGTATCCGGCGTGACTTGCTCAAACGCAGCCAGCACAGCCGCTTCATCGGTGGCTGTCAACGCTTCAGCCAAGCGTATTGCACCCTCAGGTAAGACTGCGCTCTTGCCACCGGCAAGCACTATGCCATGATGTAGGCCTGCAATATGATTTAAGGCAGGCACAAAATGGTCAATGGGATCAGCATAAATCACCCCCGGATTGAGCAATTTAATATTTTCTTTCAGTTTGGCATGGTCTTGTGAGAGCAGCGAATAGCCCTGTGAGATTGCACAAGAAGGTACTCCAATATGCAGGGCGGCGAGCATGAGTAAAGCATGCTCAATCGAGTTATCGGACAGAATCACCACGGGGCGCTCTGCCGATAAATTTTGCGTTAACAGCCAAGTTGCCAGCGCCACAACCTGCTGGCGCACTTCACCGTAACTGAGCTTCTGCCATTCGCCACTGGCATCACGCTGGGCAAGAAATAGTTGCTCAGGGGTTGTTTTGGCCCAATGCTCCAGCCAATCACCCACACAACGGGCATAGTTTTCATCAAAGGGAAGGCCAGAGCGCAGCCATTGCGTGCCGTCTTCCCGTACTTCCTGTTGTACACTGGGGGGCGCATAAATACGCCCCGTGTCTTGAGTTTGAACTGTCATGGCAATCACGCCTCCTTGGCCTCTATTTCTTGCAGCCTACCGCTAATTATTGGGCTTGAATTAACTTAAATTCGCCACCTTGGACTTGAATTAAAACCCGACCACGGTTATCCAAACCAAAGTGGTTTTCTGGGGTCATGGTATAAACACCGTGTACCCCGACGACATCTTTGGTTGCCTCTAACGCATCACGTAAACCTTGGCGGAATTCTGGTGTACCCGGTTTACCGGCCTTGAGTGCAGTCGGCACTGCAGCTTCTAATAGGCGGAAGGCATCATTCGCGTGGCCTGCAAAAGAAGTGAAGCTTTTCTCGCCATACTTTTCGTTGTATTGCTTAGTGAGTTCTTGGCCTGCTTTTTTCGACGGATGATCATCAGGAATTTGATCAACCACTACCACTGGGCCAATCGGCATAATCACATTTTCAGCGGCTTTTTGTGCCACTTTCATAAAGGCTGGGCTAGCAGCAGCATGTGTTTGGTAAATTTGACCTTTATAACCACGTTCGATTAAACCTAATTGCGGTAAAGCTGCTGGGCTACCTGAACCTACCACTAAGACCGCATCAGTTTTTGCGCTGGTGAGCTTCAGAATTTGCCCTGTGACTGAGGTATCAGTGCGGTTATAGCGCTCGATGGGGTCGAGTTTAATCCCTGCTTCTTCTAACGGTTTTTTCAGGGCAGTCAGCCAGTCTTCACCATAAGCATCGGAGAAACCAATGAAACCTAAAGTTTTTATGCCTTTCGCTTTCATGTGTTCAGCTAAGGCACTGGCCATGACATCATTGTGCTGGGGAGTACGGAAGACCCAAGTATTTTTGTCCGCTGGCAAATTAATTGGCGCTAAAGCAATTTGCGGGGTTTTGGTTTCGAAGGCGACTTCAGTCACGGCTAAAGAAGTGGGGGTGACTGAAGAGCCGACTAAGACATCTACTTTATCTTCTGAGGTTAATTTGCGAGCGTTTTTAGTGGCAGCAGTGGGATCAGTCGCATCATCGAGCACGATGTAATTGATCTTTTCACCGGCGATTTCAGTGGGCATCATCGCTAAAGCATTCTTTTCTGGAATCCCTAAAGCAGCACCGGGCCCTGTGGTCGATAAGCTGACACCGACATTAATATCAGCCATAGCAGCCTGTGCAGATAAAGCTAAGCCGACTGCGCAAGCTAAAGCGAGTGGGTTTAATTTCATGGTTCTCTCCTCCAAAATTAACAACACTAATTAACAACACTTAGGTAGATAGCAAGTCTTGGTGTTTGCCACCGAGACCTAAATAGGTTTCGATCACCCGTGGATCATCACGTAATTGGCTGGCAGGGCCTTCCATCGCAGTGCGCCCGTTTTCCAGCACATAGGCATAATCGGCGACTTGCAAGGCCGCGCGCGCATTTTGCTCAACTAATAAAATCGAAACACCGCGCTGGCGTAGTTCGGCAATAATGCGAAAAATTTCGCGCACGATCAGCGGCGCTAAGCCTAGACTGGGTTCATCGAGCATCAACAGGCGCGGTTTCGCCATTAAGGCACGTCCTACTGCGAGCATTTGCCGCTCCCCCCCAGACAGCGTGCCAGCGTGTTGATGGCGGCGCTCTTTAAGGCGGGGGAATAAGTCATAAACTTGTTGCAGGGTGGCTGCTGCATCCCGATGCCCGGCCCGATGGCGTTGGAAAGCACCCAAAATCAGGTTATCTTCCACCGACATTTCACTAAAAAGTTCGCGCTTTTCTGGGACGAGAATCAGGCCGCGCCCTACCAGATGCTCAACCTCGGGCTGAGCTTCGAGCACCCCATCAAATTCGATATTACCTTTCGAAGGTAGTAAGCCGATGGCCGCCGAAAGTAGGGTGGTTTTGCCGGCACCGTTGGGGCCAATCACGGTGACAATTTGCCCTTCACCGACGCTCAAATTAATATTGCTCAGGGCTTCAACTTTGCCATAGGCAGCGGAAAGCTGCCGAATTGCTAAGACTGCTTGGGTCATTATTCCACCCCTCCTAAATATGCTTCCAAGACGGCGGGGTCTTGCTGCACTTCTTCAGGCAAGCCTTCGGCAATTTTCTCACCAAATTCCATGACGAGGACCCGATCGACTAAGCCCATCACGAAATCCATATCATGCTCGACTAAGAGAATTGCCATGCCTTCCGCTTTGAGCTTTTTTAGTAAATCGCCCAAAGCTTGCTTTTCACGATACCGTAAACCCGCCGCTGGCTCATCGAGCAGCAATAAACAAGGATCAGAGCAGAGTGCGCGGGCAATTTCTAAAATACGTTGCTGGCCTAAAGCGAGGCTACCCGCTTCGACCTGTAGATACTCACCTAAACCCACGCGCTCTAATTGGCGGGCGGCTTCAGCGAGTAAACTCGCTTCTTCGTGGCGTTCAGTGTGGGCAGCAGCGGCTAATACGCCCTTAGATCCGCGCAGATGCGCCCCAATCGCAACGTTTTCTAAGACGGTCATGGTGGGCAATAACTTTACATGCTGGAAGGTACGACTCATTCCCATGCCAGCAATCGTGCGCGAATTCATGCCCGTGATAGTTTGCCCCAAGAAACGAAGCTCACCCGAAGTCGGGGTATCCACCCCTGAAATCTGATTAAACAGGGTGCTCTTGCCAGCCCCATTCGGGCCAATCAGTGCCAGAATCTCACCTGCATGTAGGCGTAGATTCATTTTATTATTGGCAATTAAGCCCCCGAATTTCCGTGTGACTTCTTTGGCCTCCAAAATCACCTCACCCGTTGTGGGCAGTTCGCGACGTGGCAAAGCCGCTGCCTTCGGGGCAATTCGTTTCGGCTGCTTTTTGACTGGGACTAATTTAGTTAAAAAAGGCCAAATGCCATCACGGGCATATTGCAGCATCAGGATCATCATCACGCCGAAGATAATCGTTTCAAAATTGCCGGATTGACCTAAAAGCTGGGGCAACCAATCTTGTAGCCATTGTTTAAGAATAGTAATCACCCCGGCCCCGATTAAAGCCCCCCAAACACTGGCAGCACCACCGACCACCGCCATGAACAGATATTCAATCCCGCTATGTAATCCAAACGGCGTGGGATTCACTAGGCGTTGCAGATGGGCATACAGCCAACCTGAAATACAAGCGAACAAGGCTGCAATCAAGAAAATCGTCATGCGTGAGCGTAAGGTATTGACGCCCATCGCCTCGGCCATGACTCGTCCACCTTTAAGAGCGCGGATCGCTCGGCCTTCACGGGAATCGAGTAAGTTGCTGGTGGCTAACATAGCCAATAGCAAGAAGCCTAGAATCAGATAAAAAATTTCTTGGCCTTCATCTAAGGCAAAGCCAAAGATAGCAATCGGTGGAATCCCCGATAAGCCCGTATGTCCGCCTAAGGTTTCCATCGTCCCGAATAGAAAATAGAGACTAATCCCCCATGCAATCGTGCCTAGTGGTAAATAATGGCCGGATAAACGCAGAGTCAAAGCACCTAAAATAAAGGCAACCCCGAGGGTAATCACTATCCCTGCCAGCAAACCCAGCCAAGGGGAGGCATGGAATTGAGTGGTTAAAACAGCCGTAGTATAAGCCCCTAAACCTACAAAAGCAGCTTGGCCAAAACTGGTTAAACCACCTACACCCGTCAAGAGCACTAAGCCCAAAGCAACCAAGGCATACAGGCCAATATAGTTCATTAATGTGATATGGAAAGCAGGTAGCACTAACGGCGCCACTAGCGCTAGCAGGACGAAGCTTAGAGTTAACAGGCGGGGTGATAAAGCTAATTTCATTCTTCATCCTCCACCTGCGTGCTTTTCAGTGAGCGCCAAAGCAAGACTGGAATAATCAGCGTGAACACAATCACTTCTTTATATTCACTGGCCCAGAATGAAGAGAAAGCCTCTAATAAACCGACTAATAAAGCGCCCAAGGCTGCCAGCGGATAACTGGCTAAACCGCCGATAATCGCGGCAACGAAACCTTTAAGGCCAATTAAGAAACCAGTGTCGTAGTAGATCGTAGTGATCGGCGCAATCAATACTCCTGAAAATGCACCAATTAAAGTCGCTACAAAAAACGTGATTTTGCCTGCTAGAGCCGGGCGTATCCCCATTAGGCGGGCACCCACGCGATTGATCGCGGTCGCCCGTAAGGCCTTGCCGTAGAGGGTGCGTTCAAAGAAGAAATACAAAGCCGTGATACAAGCCAGTGAGGTGAAAACTACCACTAAGGTTTGACCTGAAACCGTCAAAGCGCCTAAATCAAAACTCGCTTCACTAAAAGCGGGGGTGCGTTGGCCCTCCGCTCCAAAAAAGAGTAGACCTAAACCCACCAGTGATAAGTGCAAAGCGACCGATAAAATCAACAGGATTAAAACCGAAGCATCGGCTAAGGGTTGATACACCAAGCGATAGAGCATCGGTCCCATCGGTACAATGATGCCGAGGGTTAGGAGCATTTGTATTAATAGGGGGAGTTTAGCTAGTGGTAATAAGAATAAAATTGCTAGCAGCAGCAGAGGATAAGCCAGATTCCAAAGCAAAATATTGATGAGTCGGTCATTACGCTTTGAGCGGGCGGCGCGAATTCCATCCAATAAGGCAACCATGACTCCTAAAACAACTAACAGCCAGATAGTGGCAGGTGCAGCACCTGTTTGCAGGGTTGCCATCGTCAAAGCGCCATAGGCTACAAATTCACCTTGAGGGATAAAAATGACCCGTGTCACAGCGAACACGAGGACGAGAGCCAGCGCAAGTAGCGCATAAATAGCACCGTTGGTGATGCCATCTTGCCCGAGAATTAAGGCTATCTGTAAATCCACATAGACCTCCTCCTGTCGTATTATGGATCGCTTAGCGCGGGATTGAGTGATTCGCAAATTAGCAGTTAAAAACTAACTTGTCAAACGGTTGTTTTATTAATTAGTTTGTGCTAATTTGTTTAGTTAGTCATAAGCGAGAGGACGAAAGAGTATGCAGCAAGCAGAGCAGCAGTCTGAACTAAGATCTGAATTAAGATCTGAGGATATGAAGCAAGTAGAAACTGAAATTTTGCGTTTAGCCCGTGAGTTGCCTGAGTTAGGGCAAGCGGCAGTGGCCACTCGTTTACAAAAGGCAGGCCTACAAATTTCGGCCTCTGGGGTGCGCTATATTTGGCAAAAATATGGCTTAGAAACGGCGGTGAAGCGCTTACAAGCTTTAGCCGCAGAAAACGATGGTTGTTTAACTAGCCTGACGGTTAATCAACGCCGTTATTTAGAGCGGGGCTTATTGAGTACTCGTCTTGCTCAGGGGGAGCTTGCTGATGATGAACTAGCCACGGTGCCAGAATCAGAGCTTGAGCCTTTGGATCGGCGGCGCATTATCTTGAATACTGCCGCAGAACTGTTTTCGACCCAAGGTTTTGACCGTACCACGATTCGGGATATTGCCGGGCAAGCAGGCTTATTGCCGGGGTCGGTTTATCATTATTTTTCTTCCAAAGAAGAGCTGTACATGGCAGTGCATCAAGAGGGGTTTCGCTCGGTGATGATGCAATTACAAGCAGCGGTGGACGAGGCAACCGATCCTTGGGAACGTTTAACCCGTGCCTTTACGGTGCATATTAATGGGATGGTCGGCGGCTCGGCGATTGATCGCTTAACCGGGCATAGCCTCGCTTTGACGGGGCATCCACGTTTATTGGAGATGATTCGCGCTGATCGGGATGCTTATGAGGATGTGATTAAAGCTTTAATTACGGCTTTGCCGCTTAAGCCTGCCGTGAATCGTACCCTGTTACGCTTACAACTATTAGGCGCGATGAACTGGGTCTATGTCTGGTATCACGAGGGCAAACTTAGCTCTGCACAAATTGCCGCACAGATGATTGAGATGCTGCGGTTAGGGGTGGAGAACCAAGCTTGATTATCAAGCTTGGTTCATGCTTACTGTGCTGGTTTTTGAAGGGCTGCCAAGATTTCTTCAGTATGCTCACCAATGGCGGCTAAATTGGGATCAGTTGGAAATAAAGCTTGGCCATCGACTTCAAAGGGTAAGCCAGGTGCACGATAAATTTGCCCAGTTTCATTATCCACTGAGCTCAGTAAACCATTCGGACGATTCACATGGGGGTCATCATACATTTCAACAGGCCGTGAGACTGGTCCAAACGGGATACCTTGCTGTTCTAACTGAGCGGCTAGCTCTGCATAAGGCTGTTTAGCGACGGCAGCAGCGACGAGCGGAATCGTCCATGCGCGATGGTTGATCTGCTGCATCCGGGTCTGCAAGCGCGGGGCAGTGAGTAAATCCTCCAAACCTAATAAGCGACAAACCAGCTCCCAATGCCCACCTGTAATCGCGCCAATGAAAATTGACCGCTCATCTTGGGTGGTAAAGATGTCATAAATCGGCCACGAGAACTCACGATTTGGCATCGGTGGTGATTCAGTGCCTTCTAGATCAAATTGCACCATGTGCTGCATGACTAGTAGTAGGCAACTTTCAAATAGGCCCGTGCGGATTTGATGGCCTAGGCCATCTTGCTGGCGTTTAAATAAGGCAGCCACCACCCCAAACGCGGTGAATAAGCCGCCCGTAATATCCACTGTCGAAGAGCCAATCCGTAATGGGCGACCTTTCGGCCCAGTCATATAGGCCATGCCAGTCATCATTTGCACGACCTCATCCATTGCAGTGCGGTTTTCATACGGACCTTGTAAGAAGCCTTTGCAGGAAGCGATGATCAGGGTGGGATATTTTTCCTGTAATTGAGTAGGGGCTAAGCCTAGCTTTTCCATTGAGCCATCACGGAAGTTTTCTAAAAAGACATCGGCAGTGCTAATCAATTGATGAAGCGTGGCTAAACCTTCGGGTGTTTTAGTGTTTAAGACCACAGATTTTTTACCTCGATTAAAACTAGGGTAAAAGCCTCGCCCCATGCCAGTAAGTTTGCGAGTGTTATCGCCATCGGGTGGTTCGATTTTGATGACTTCAGCGCCGAGTGAAGCTAAAAAAAATCCAGCTGAAGGCCCCATAATCATGTGGCTAATTTCTATTACACGAATACCTGCTAAGGGCTGGTAGCTTTGATCTATCATCGTCTTAACTCCTCCGATACTGAGCTTCAGGTTAGCATTGCTTTAAGCATTTTCAAATTTAAAAAGGAGTGCTAATTTTTTGGTTAAATTTAAAAGTTTCCCAACCTTTCCCCAACCCTTATGAGTTATAGTTAAAAATCCGATAAACTGATGAGGAGCATTTTATGAAAAAATCACTGAAATGGACTAAGCCAGCGTTTAAAGATCTGCGTTATGGGTTTGAAATCAACCTGTACATCATGAATCGCTAAGCACTTGTTTGTCTTAGTACTCGGTTCTGCTGCGGGAGGTGGATTCCCGCAGTGGAATTGTAATTGCCCGATGTGTGCGGGAGTGCGCGATGGCAAGATCCAAGCCCAAGCACGCACGCAATCCTCGATTGCGGTATCCACTGATAAGGTTCACTGGGTCTTAGTGAATGCCTCTCCTGATATTCGCACGCAAATTAATACCCTACATCACTACTTACAACCTGCACGCACTTTGCGTGACTCGGGGATTAGTGCAGTATTGCTAGCGGACAGCCAAATTGATCACACCACAGGCTTATTGATCCTCCGCGAAAGTAAACAGCCTTTGGAGTTATATTGCACCGATCGGGTGTATGAAGATTTAACTACAGGCTTCCCGGTATTAACGATGCTGTCACATTATTGTGGGGTCAATCGGCACAGCTTGATGTTGGATGGTTCCGCTTTAAAGATTCCAAAGCTCGATCACTTAAATATCACCCCCGTTCCTTTGCATAGCAAAGCCCCGCCGTATTCGCCGCATCGACATCAGCCATCGGCAGGGGACAATCTTGGATTCTGGTTTGAAGATACGCAGACGGGCGGTAAATTATTTTATGCACCGGGCTTGGGTGAAATTGAACCGCATTTACAGCCTTATTTTGCAAAGGCCAATGCGGTATTAGTCGATGGTACTTGTTGGACAGATGATGAAATGTCGCGCCGCCAAGTTGGACATAAATTAGCGCGTGAAATGGGGCATCTGCCCCAGTCAGGCAAAGGCGGCATGATCGAGTGGCTAGCTAATTTCCCTAAGACGCGCAAGATTCTAATTCATATTAATAACACGAATCCAATTTTGGAGGATACTTCGGTGGAGCGTGCGGAATTAACGCAGGCCGGAATTGAAGTGTCTTGGGATGGGATGCTGTTGGAGCTTTGACGCATCCGACCAAGCAGGAAGGTTTTCTGCACACAGTGGGTTTTCCCTTCTGTGCTATCCTAAAGAGCATACTCTAGCAGGAGTGAGTTCATGATTCGGTTTCCCTACGGCATTAGTAATTTTCCCGTCATCCGCACGGAAGGCTATCTGTATCTTGACCGTACTCACTATCTTCCCCTGCTGGAAGAAGCGGGTAAGCAACTCGTGTTTTTGCGTCCGCGCCGTTTTGGTAAATCCCTGCTGCTCTCTATGCTGGCAAATTATTATGACATCAAAACCGCTGACCAATTTGATACTCTGTTTAGCGGCTTGGAAGTTGGGCATAACTCTACCCCGGAGCATAACCGTTACCTGATTCTGCGCTGGGATTTCTCTAATGTATTGGCACAAGGCAGTGCTGAACAGATCAGGCAAAACTTATTTGATCACCTCAATGTGCGTATTCAGGGTTTCGTCAATCAATATCGTGAACAACTACCCGACGTGCAGCTGAACTTGCTGCGTGACAATGCCTTGTCGTCGTTTGAAGAGTTGGTGACGGTGGTACAAGAGCATGGACATCAGATTTACTTGTTAATCGACGAATATGACAATTTTGCCAACGAAGTCCTGGTCAGAGATGCACACAATAGCCGTCCTTACCGTGAACTGTTAGAAGGTGAAGGCATTCTCAAAGGTTTATTCAAGATCATCAAAACCAGTGCAGCTGAAGGCAAACTTGCACGGGTATTCATTACAGGCGTATCCCCCTTGGTGCTGGCGGATATGACCAGCGGTTATAATGTGGCGACGGATATTTCCCAGCAACCTCGTTTCAACACCTTGTGTGGCCTTACCCAGCAGGAGTTAGGTGGACTGGTGACTACTGTTTTGCAAGACTGTGGGCAAGATGAATCTCAAGGTGAGGGTTTGCTGCAAACCTTGAAGCAGTTTTACAACGGCTATCGTTTCTGTGACCAACTGGATCAGCCACTCCTCTACAATCCCATCTTGTGTTTCTATTTTCTGCGCCATTATCAGGATGAGTGCAAAGCCCCCCGGCAGATGCTCGACGGCAATCTCATGATGGATGCGGCGCGTATTCGTTACTTGGCGAACCAACCCAGTGGCACGGATGTGGTAGAGCGGATTCTCGATGAAGAAAACACCATTACCTTGGATGTACTGGAAAATCGTTTTGGAGTAGAAAAACTGGCCGATTTACAACAGGATGAACGTTACCTATTGTCATTGCTGTATTATTTCGGAGTGCTGACGATTGTTGATACCGATAGGCTCGGCAAACTGATGCTGGGTATCCCTAATCTGGTCACCCGCGCTTTGTATGTGGATGAATTGCGCCAGCGCATTCTGCCAGCCCCCAAAGACCGGATTGCGGTTGCCAATCTGGCCGAAAAATTCTATCAAACCGCTGATCTGCAACCCTTGGCTGATTATCTTGAGCAGAAATACTTCGCTGCTTTCAATAACCGTGATTATGCATGGAGCAATGAACTCACCATCAAGACCGCGTTCCTGACCTTACTCTTCAACGACATTTATTACGTGGTGGATTCAGAAACGGCTCTGCAACGCCGTTATGCCGATCTAGTGCTCATCATTCGTCCGAGTATGCGTCAGTATCCGACACTAAAAGATCTGGTACTCGAATTCAAATACCTGCCGCTAGCAGACTTAAAGCTGACAGGCGAACAGGTGCGTGAACAATCCCGTGAGCATTTGATGCAACTACCGGCGGTGCAAGCAGCTTTACAAGCGGCCTTAGCGCAATTACAACACTATCGCACAGTCTTAGTGGACAAGTACCAAGAACCCCAGCGCTTATATTGTATGGCCGTGGTTGCCTTGGGTTTTGATCGAGTGGTCTGGCAAACCTTGTAAGTGGGCGCTGTCCCAACCTTTTCCCAACCACAGTATCCGCATACTATAATAGTAGTGCCTTAAGAAGAGGAGCTTAGTGCATGGCCACCGCTTGGACCCCCACCGAATTTGAACAGCAATTACGCGCTTTAGGGCGCTATTATCATGTTCACCACCCCTTTCAAGTCATGATGTATGAAGGCAAGCTCAATGCTGAGCAATTGCGTGGCTGGGTCGCCAACCGCTTTTATTATCAACTGACGATTCCGCGCAAAGATGCCGCCCTGCTTTTTAATTGCCCTGATCGTGAGGTACGCCGGATTTGGATTCAGCGTATCTTAGATCATGATGGCGGACCTAGTGCTGCACATATTTCCGATGGTGGGATTGAAGCTTGGATTCGTCTCGGTGAGGCCTGCGGTGTACCGCGTGAGGAATTATTAGATCAGCGGCATGTCTTACCCGGCGTGCGTTTTGCGGTCGATGCCTATATTAATTTTGTGCGGGATGCAGCTTGGCAGGAAGGTGTTTGCTCTTCACTGACCGAGTTATTTGCACCAACGGCGCATAAGCAGCGTCTGCAAAGTTGGCCCGATCATTATCCGTGGATTGATAATGCGGGTTTGCAATATTTTCGCAATCGTTTGACGGAAGCTCATCGGGACGTTGATCATGGTTTGGCGTTGACCTTGCAACATTTCACTAGCTATGAACAACAACAGCGGGCTTTGCAAATTCTAAAATTTAAATTAGATGTTTTATGGTCGATGCTGGATGCGATCTATTTGGCCTATGTACAGCAGATGCCACCGTATTTTAATGTGAAGGAGTCTGCATGAGTGAGTTAAATTTAACGAGTGTACCCAAACTCGCCGCTGGTTATCGCTTTCAGTGGGAAGAAGTGCAACAAACCCATGTACTTTTATATCCTGAAGGAATGGTGCAGTTAAATGATACGGCTGCAGCAGTGCTAGCGCTATGTGATGGCCAACGCAATGTGCAAACCCTGATTGCTGATCTTGAGCGCGACTATGAAATCGAGGGGTTGCAAGAGGATGTATTGCAATTCTTAGTTCAGGCTCAAGCGGAAGGTTGGATTCGTTATGGCTAAGATTCCACCACCCCTTTGGTTATTGGCTGAGGTCACACATTCTTGCCCTTTACAATGTCCGTATTGCAGTAATCCGCTGGAGTTAGTGCCGAAAAAAGATGAATTAGATACCGAAACTTGGTTAAAAGTTTTGCATCAAGCCCGCAAACTCGGGGCGGCACAATTAGGCTTTTCGGGGGGAGAGCCTTTAGTCCGCAAAGACTTAGAGGTGCTGGTTGGCGAAGCACGGAAACTTGGGTATTACAGCAATCTGATTACCTCTGGTGTAGGCATGGATGCGGCGCGGGTGGAAAAATTCCGTGAATTAGGCCTAGATCATATTCAAATCAGTTTTCAAGCCGATGATGCTAGTCTGAATGACTATCTGGCGGGGACCAAGGCTTTTCAGCATAAATTAGACATGGCACGAGCGGTGAAAGCCAGTGGTTATCCGATGGTGTTATGCTTTGTTATTCATCGCCAAAATATGCATCGGGTTGCTCAAATGCTCGATTTGGCGGTGGAATTACAGGCAGATTATGTGGAGTTGGCGACCACTCAGTTTGAAGGTTGGGCTTTAGCCAATCGTGATCATTTATTGCCAAGCTTAGAACAAGTACGGGCCGCTGAGCGGGTAGCAAAGAGCTACCAAGAAAAATTAAAAGGGCAGATGAGAATTTATTATGTCGTACCTGATTACTATGAGCAGCGCCCGAAAGCCTGTGTCGCCGGTTGGGGGCGGGTATTTTTAGCAGTTGCTCCAGATGGTTTAGCACTACCTTGCCATTCAGCACGTAGCTTGCCGGGGTTAGAATTGCATAATGTGCGTGAGCATGATTTAGACTGGATTTGGTACGAATCATCGGCTTTTAATTATTTCCGGGGCGAAGCTTGGATGAAAGAGCCATGCCGTAGTTGCGATGAACGGGAAAAAGATTTTGGAGGTTGTCATTGCCAAGCGTTTAAACTGACGGGTGACCCCAAGAATGCCGATCCAACCTGTGCAAAATCACCCCATCACCATTTGATTGGGCAGGCGATTGATACTAGCCAACTGAACCTGATCAGTTCTAAGCCTCTCCTGTTTAGAAAAAGATAAACAGAGATAGAAAGATAAAAACTTAAAAACTCAGAAAAGGATAAAAAAGACAAAAAATCATAGAAAATATAGAGTAAGCTGAGCCTGAGCCAAGTGTTGCTAACCCTGTTAATAATTCAATAATAACTGCGGCTAGTTCCAGAAAAGCTTGCAAAATCAGAGTGAGAGGTTCACTCTGAATGACGCGAAGTTCTCGATAGAGCACAGATTTTATGCTTACAACGCAGGAGGAGGTGTATGGGGCAGGTCCTCAAGAGTTTAGAAATGGGCGCAGAGTCGTTACTTAAGCGACGCAGCGTTATTGATAGCCAATGGAATCGGTTTGTGTCTGGTGCGAGCGGAGGAGTCAAGATTCCAGTACGTGACGATATAGCTTCGTCTTGGCAGCGCAGTGCGCAATATATTCAGCCACGTCAGGGTTCAGCACCGGCTGATGATCTGTATGTTACTCAGCAAATGTGGAAAGGCTCGATTCTTAGCCAAGCGGTACAACGCGAACAAGAGCAAATTAAGCAATTAGCTAAAGAAGGTGAACTAGTTGCCGCTATCGCTGATCCACAGGGGCGTCTATTATGGACTTTGGCGAGTCAGCACATGCGTAGCCGAGCGGAGTCGGTTAATTTCACGGCAGGTGGTTGGTGGGATGAGCGTTCGGTCGGCACCAATGCGGTCGGTTTATCCTTAAATCTCAAGCGTCCCGTCACGGTATTTTCTTCCGAGCATTATCAGCCGTTTGTTCATGACTGGGTTTGTTATGCTGCACCGATTTTGCATCCCCAATCGGGTGAGCTGGTGGGGGTCTTAGATATGTCAACCACTTGGCGACGGCATACGCCTTTGGGGCAGGCTGCTGTCACGGAAATCGCCCGTTCAATTGCACAAGGTTTGCCACAAAATTTACCTAAAGCCGAATTAGAAATTTATGCTTTAGGCCAAGCTAGAGTGATTTTTCGAGGTAAGACCTTACATTTGCCACTGCGTCAAGTTGAGATCCTTTCACTGTTAGCCCTGAATCCACAAGGTTTGAGTCTTGAGGGGTTACATGCGGCTTTATACGGTGAGCAATCGGTATCCCTTTCTACCTTAAAAGCTGAGCTGTCGCATTTACGGCGAATTTTAGATGGGCAAATTGGTTCACGGCCGTATCGTTTGCAAATTTCAGTTTGGGCCGATTTTATTCAAGTTTGGCAAGCACTCCATCATAACCATACCAGCTCGGCTTTCACGCTCTATCAAGGCAGTTTTTTAGTGCAATCCAATTCACCAGAATTAGAGGAGTGGCGACATTGTATTGATGCAGTGATGGATAAAGCCCTTAGCTCTTGCGAGGACGCTACTTTACTGATGGATAAGCTGTGTAGAAGCACAGGCGGCAGTGAACTAGTCCGTGAGCGCTTAGCAGAGTTGGTCGATAAGCCCAAATGGTCATGAGTTAAATCCTGAGTACACGGGTCTAGGCAAGCTAGGCTCGTGTCTTGTGGGTGTTGATGTCAGCGTATTAAGCGTATTAAATGAATAACTAAAACTAAGCCTAATTCCCCAACCTTTTCCCAACCAATCACCCGTTATGATCGCTGTCAGATGGCCGTAGTGTAATGGGAGTCACATTACAATTTCTTTATACAATTACTATTGGAGAGGAGACTCTAGTATGAAGTCTGGCGAGTTGTTACGTAAGGTATTATTAGCATCGGCTATTAGTGCTGCTTTATATGCTGCACCGTTAATGGCGGCAGTGAATGATCAAGATATTGCCAATGATGCAACCACAACCAATGACGTGGTGAGCTATGGTCTCGGTTTGCAAGGCCAGCGGTTTAGTCCACTCGATAAACTCAATACTGAAACAGTTAAAAATTTAATACCTGCGTTTGTATTATCTTATGGTGATGAAAAGCAACGCGGCCAAGAAGCTCAGCCTTTAGTTCATAATGGAAAAATTTTCGTAACGGCTTCTTATTCACGGGTCTTTGCTGTCGATGCAAAAACAGGTGAAGAGTTATGGCAATATGATCATCGCTTACCAGATGGTATTTTACCTTGCTGTGATGTGGTGAATCGTGGTGGTGCGCTGTATGATAATCTGTTTATTTTCTCTACCCTCGATGCGCAATTAGTGGCTCTTGAACAAGACACGGGTAAAGTGGTTTGGAAAGAGAAAATGGAGGATTATAAAGCTGGTTATTCCAATACCGCTGCTCCGATTATTGTGAATGGTAAAGTCATTACCGGTGTCTCGGGTGGTGAATTTGGTATTGTGGGTAAAGTTGAAGCGCGTGATGCAAAAACGGGTAAATTAGTTTGGATGCGTCCGACTGTTGAAGGCCATATGGGGACTTTGGACGGTAAAGACAATGGCATTACTGGCGAGACTAATAAATCATGGCCGGGCGACTTGTGGAAAACCGGTGGTGCAGCGACTTGGTTAGGCGGAACTTATGATGCCGAAACCAATTCATTATTCTTCGGAACAGGCAATCCAGCGCCTTGGAACTCGCATTTACGCCCCGGTGACAACTTATATTCCTCTTCGATTTTGGCAATTAATCCTGATGACGGCAAAATCAAATGGCATTATCAATGGACA
Source organism: Thiothrix eikelboomii (assembly GCF_900167255.1). Lineage (GTDB taxonomy): Bacteria > Pseudomonadota > Gammaproteobacteria > Thiotrichales > Thiotrichaceae > Thiolinea > Thiolinea eikelboomii. Next base: position 322,784 of record NZ_FUYB01000002.1, on the reverse strand, counting down.
CCACATGATGGTTGGGATTTTGATGGAGTCAATGAGTTTGTCTCTTTCGATTTAAAACAAGCTGATGGCAAGGTTATCAAAGCGGGTGGCCATGCTGATCGGAATGGTTTCTTCTATGTATTAGATCGTACTAATGGCCAGTTAATCAGTGCGAGTCCATTTGTGAATAAGATCACTTGGGCTAAGGGCATTGATTTAAAAACAGGCCGCCCTGAGTATGATGATACAAATCGCCCTGGTGCACCAAGTGCTGCTGATAAAGGCCAATCCGTATTTTCTGCGCCTTCTTTCTTAGGTGGTAAAAACTGGATGCCAATGGCTTATAACCCGAATACGGATTTATTCTATGTGCCTGCCAATGAATGGGGTATGGATATTTGGAATGAGCCGATCAGTTATAAAAAGGGCGCTGCTTATTTAGGTGCTGGTTTTACGATTAAACCACTGAACGAAGATTATATTGGTGCTTTACGTGCAATCGACCCAAAGACAGGTAAGGTTGCGTGGGAAGCCAAAAATAAAGCGCCTTTATGGGGTGGAGTATTAACTACAGCGGGTAATTTAGTTTTTACAGGTACACCAGAAGGTTATTTAAAAGCCTTTGATGCTAAAACTGGTAATGAGCTATGGAAATTCCAAACTGGCTCAGGGGTAGTTGGTTGCCCGATTACTTGGGAACAAGATGGTGAGCAGTTTGTCGCAGTGCCTTCGGGTTGGGGTGGTGCTGTGCCTTTATGGGGTGGCGAAGTCGCTAAAAGTGTTAAGCACTTAAATCAAGGCGGTAGTTTGTGGGTCTTTAAACTACCCAAAGCGCCTTCCTAGTTTTAAGTTAAAAGGGGTAGCTTGCCTGCCCCTTTTAGTGATTCGTTACCGATACAAATGATTTGAGGTTATTTAACAAATGCAACGCATGTTGGTTTTGACGCGGATTTGTGGTGCGCTTTTATTGGCAACTACCCTACAAGTTTGGGCTCATGGAGATGTCACTCCGCAGCCAATTGATATTACGGGTTTAGAGCCGATTAAAGACTCGGACACCGTTTGGTTGGAAAAAAATCCTTATCCAGGTAATGAAAAGGCTATTGAGATTGGTAAACATGCTTATGCACAAAACTGTGCGCGTTGCCACGGTATTGAGGCAGTATCTGGCGGTATTGCCCCAGATTTACGGGAGAAATTACCTTTAGGTGATGAAGGTGATGAGATTTTTAAAGAGCGGATGGTGAATGGTGCTATTCGTAACGGTGTCACTTATATGCCAAAGTTTGATGGTGTCGTCAAGCAAGAAGGGCTGTGGGCGATTCGTAGTTGGTTAGCGTCGGTCTCTGTGGATGCTCCAGCAACAGCCACTGCAACGGCAGCTGCTCCAGCTTCAGCTCCGGCAGCCAGTGCTAGTCCATCAGTGCCTACAGTGGCACGGACGGGTGAGCAAGTTTTCAATACGGTGTGTACTGCGTGCCATACAGCGGGTATTTTAAATGCACCTAAAATTGATGATAAAGCCGCGTGGGCAGCACGTGCGGCGAAAGGTTTACAAGGTTTGATCGCCTCAAGCTCGACGGGTTTAAATCAAATGCCCGCGAAAGGTGGTGATCCTAGCCTGACCGAACAAGAACTCAGCGAAGCGATCACCTATATATTTGGGAAAGCAGGGGTTGATTTAGGCAAAGAGACCGCGACTAATGCGGCAGCACCCGCACCTGCTAGCGATCCCGCTAAGCCTGCTACCAATTAGACTGGGTATGACAAGGTGTGAGTTTGCCACCGCTGTTTGCGGTGGTATTTAATCAGTAGATCAGTATTTATAGTTGGAGAGGCTATGAATAAACGAGTGTTAGCAAGCCTAGCTTTAAGTTTAAGCCTAGTCACTTCCAGCCTAGTCGCGGCTGGTTTAGATGAGGTTAAAAATAAAGGTGTTTTAAGCGTTTCTTTATATAAAGATTTCCCGCCTTACTCTTATATCAGTGAGGGTAAGCAATCCGGTATTGATGTTGAAATCGCTAATGCTTTAGCCGCTAAACTCGGTGTCAGCAGCCAAATTCGTTTGGTCGGTGCGGATGAAAATGTCGAAGATGATTTACGAAATAATGTCTGGAAAGGTCATTATTTAGGGGGTGGGGTAACAGATTTGATGTTGCATATGCCCGTTGATAATGCCTTCTCAGAAAAAGTCGATAAAGTGAAATTCGTCGCACCTTATCAATTGGAGCAAATTGCGTTTGCTTTTGATACCAATAAAGTCGGTAAGCAGCCTACTCTGGCTAATTTTATGAGTGAACCGATTGGTGTCGAAGTCGATACCCTCAGTGATTTGTATTTATTAGAAGCGATGCAAGGGCAGTTGAGTAAAAGCGTTCGCCATTTTGATAGCCTAACCAAAGCCGTCGCGGCATTAAAAGCGGGTGAGGTGACTGGAATTATGGGGCCACGTGGCGAATTAGAGGGTTTGCTGCAAGAGCGCCCTGAAACCCTGCAGATTCAATCCTTAATCACCCCCGGCTTAGCGCGTTCTAATTGGGCGATGGGTATTGCCGTTAAAGCAGATAATGAAGAGCTTGTTAAAGCAGTGAATGAAAGTATGGCGGCTTTGGTAAAGGACGGTACCGTCAAGAAAATTTTTGAGCAGTATAAAGTCACTTATACTCCCCCGGCGACACCACCTGAGCTAAGTACTAAAAACTGAGGTAGCTATGCGACCTTTCCTTGTTTTCGTTCTCAGTTCACTGCTCAGTCCTTGGGTTTGGGCCGATGAACCTGATCCCTTAAACTCCCCGCAGTGGGAGTTTGTGCACCAGCGTTTTCTCAAAGGTGAGCCTTATCAGTTTGATGGTAAGGTTAAAGTTGAAGCCCCACCGGATGCCGAGGATTCCTTAAATGTACCGGTATCCTTCCAAGTGGAAGGCTTGGATTCAGTACAAGAGATTGTAGTAGTGGCGGATCTGAATCCGCTCCCGCAAGTACTGCGGTTTCGTCCGAAAGTGATGCGGCCTAATTTAGGCTTTCGGATGAAGCTCCAGCAAGGCAGCCCCATTCATGTAGCTGCTAAGACTGCTGATGGTCTCTGGCATGTGGGTGGAGTGTGGGTGAATGCAGCGGGGGGCGGTTGTACTTTGCCGAGTGTCGGTACTTCGTCAGGGGATTGGACTAAAACTTTGGGTAAGGTGTCTGCCAATGTGTGGCAGCGCCCTGATGGCTCGAATCGTTTGCGGGTGCGACTCATGCATCCAATGGATACGGGCTTAGCCTCAGGTATTCCGACCTTTCATATTGAAAACCTTAAGGTCTTGAGTCAAGACGATCAAGTATTAGCGGAGTTAGATTTGTTTGAGCCATTGAGTGAAAACCCAATGCTCAGTTTTGATGTGGCTAAACAAACTGAATTCAAATTAGAAGGGCGGGACAATAATGGCAATCGGATTCAAGCTGAGGTGGGGCGATGAGGCATTGGCTGTGGGCAGTTGCTAGTTTAGTCATCAGTGTAGAGCTAGCAGCGGCTGGTTTTGATTATCCCTTGCAGCCACAACAGATCGCCACTGATACCTTTGTTTTGGAAGGCAAAACTGAGGATTTTTCCAAGGACAATGGCGGTTTTATTGTCAATTCCGGTTATATCGTCACTCAAGACGGGGTGGTGGTGATTGATACGGGAGCGTCACGGCGATTTGGTGAGCAACAACGGGCTTTAATTGAAAAAACGACGGGTAAAAAAGTTATTCGTGTTTATATTACACATCATCATCCCGATCATTTTCTAGGGAATCAGGCCTTTAGTGAGCTGCCTATTTATGCACTGCCCGCCACGACTCAGGGTGTGCAGCGAGAAGGGGAGATGTTCAGCTCAAATATGTATCGACTGATTGGGGATTGGATGCGAGATACTAGTGTGGTCGCACCGAATCAAGTCGCTCAGGTTGGTAAGGAAACCCTTGGTGGGCATGAGTTAGAGGTTTTGGCTTTTAAGGGGCATACCCAGGGTGATTTAGCTATTTTTGATCATACGACTGGGGTTTTATTTGCGGGTGATTTAGTGTTCAACAACCGTGCGGCCACCACACCCCATGCTGAAATCATCGACTGGCTAGCCTCATTAGAACAGTTATTGAAGCTGCCTTTCAAAGTATTAGTCCCCGGGCATGGCAAAATCACTCAAGATGCTGAGCCGATTGCACAAACTCGCGCCTATTTAGTGTGGTTGCAAACCATCCTACAGCAAGCTGCTGCCAATGGTTTGGATATGAATGAGGTGATGGCGACCCCGATTCCTGCTGATTTTAAAGCCGTGGCTTTGGCGCAGAGTGAATTACGCCGTTCAGTCGCACATTTATACCCTGCCTTAGAAACCGAACAATTAAAACCTGCCAAGCAAGCTGAATGAGAGTTTGGTTATTCATTATTGGCTTTGGCTTAGCGAGTTGCTATGCCAATGAATGTGTGCGCACCCGAGAGATGCCCACGGGTTTAAAATTAGATCATTATCGTAGCCCCACGCCCGCTTGTGTACCGCAGGGAGTGACTCTCGCTACCGCCGAGCTAAAAACCTTGATTGAAACTGAGCAGCCTGTGTTGATTGATGTGATGGCAGTCTACCTACGGGAGGATCAGGAGTTTGGGGCAACTTGGCTAGTGAATGAACCCCATTTTAATTTACCGCAGAGTGTATGGTTGCCCAATACCGGTTATGGGACGCTTGAACCTAAGATTGAAGCTTGGTTTAAGGCGCAACTTGCACAGCTTACCGCAGGAAATTTGAATAGACCCCTCGTCTTTTATTGTGTCGCCGATTGCTGGATGTCGTGGAATGCAGTGCAGCGGGTGCGTGCTTATGGTTATCAGCATGTGTATTGGTATAAAGAGGGGATTGATGGTTGGAAAGCAGCCGGTTGGCCGTTAGTGAATAGTGAGCCGCAGCCATTTGATCAGAAATGAGGTCAGGGATAGTCAGAGCTTAAGGAGACTGAATGACAAAACATGCTTGGGTGTTACCGTTGCAATGGTTGTGGCTGTTCAGTTTGCTATTAGTGAGCCTCGTGATCCTCTGGGATCAGGGTTTGCTACAAGTCATGTTTGCCACCGATAATACCTATCTTTGCCCCTTCATGGTGGCCTTGTTTTTACTCACTTGCTTGCATTGTGGCTATCGTAGTTTATTTCTAGCGCAACAAATTCAGGTATTGGTGGCTTGGCCACAGCGGCATCCACATAAAACCGCTGATAGCTTAATATTCGGCTATTTACAAGAATTGCAGGCGTTGCCTCAGCCACAAGATAAACAACTGACTGCTGAGTTATTAGGTGAGGCCTTACGTGGGCAGCATCAGGTGGGTTGGTTTATCACTGGTTTATTGATCAAATTGGGCTTGCTAGGAACTGTGGTGGGGTTTGTGATGATGCTAGGCTCAATGACCGAACTATCTTCTCTAGACATTGCTCAAGTACAAACCCTGATGCAGCAAATGACCCAAGGGATGAAGATTGCGCTGAATACGACCATCATTGGTTTGGTTGCCAGTAGTCTGTTGGGTTTGCAGTATTTAATCTTGGATCGAACCGCCGATCAAATTCTGATTGCTGCTATCCAAGCCAGCCAGCTGCCATTAGCGACGGAAACCCTCGAAGCGAATACGAATCCTGAGGTCGCTGATGGCACTGTTTAAGCCACGCGAACGTTTGGATATTGATCCTTTTACCGATCTACTCTTTAACGCGCTATTGACCTTTACCTTTCTGTTTTTGATTGCTTTATTACTGATGAACCCGACCGCGAAAACCGGAATCATTAATCCTAAAGCCGAGTTCATGATTACGGTGAGTTGGCCGGATCATAGCCCTGATGATATTGATACTTGGGTAGAAGGACCGAAGGGGCAATTGATTTGGTTTAAGCGCCCTCAAGAAGGACTGATGCATTTGGATCGAGATGATCGGGGTAGGGTAAACGACATGCAATTGATTGATGGCAAAGAAATCGTTAATCCACTCAATCAAGAAATCGTCAGTATTCGGGGTCGCCCCGCCGGTGAGTTTATCGTGAATATTCATTACTACCGTAGCCAGACCCTACAGGCGATACCGGTCACGGTTTATTTGGCGGAAGTTAATCCGACTTTAAAGGTTTTGCATTATGCGACCACGACTTTGCAGCGTGAAGGTGAGGAGCGAACCGCTGTGCGCTTTAGTATTACGCCACAGGGGCAAGTCACTGCCATTAATACTTTGCAAAAATCTTTAGTGCTAGGAGGGAAAATATGAATGAAATCCTCATGTTGCTAGTGGTCGCTTATATTTTTCTAGTAGCGCTATTAGTTTTGGTGTTGCTGTATGCGCGCCTACCGTGGTGGCTTAAATTACTCTTGGTCATCGCTGCAGCGGGCTTGTATTGGCTCAGCTATCAAGGTTGGAAGCAAGTGCAAGGTTGGCCGAGTGCCGTGGAGTTACCGGATAAGTTTTTATTGCATGCCTCGGTGATTGAAGAACCGGATCAAGAGCAGGGAAGTACTGGGCGGATTTTTATTTGGGCCTCAAATCTTCAGGGGAATAAACCGGCGGGTGAGCCACGTGCTTATCTGGTTCCGTATGATCGGGAGCTGCATTCATCCTTGCAAGATGCACTGCGCAATCAACGTAATGGCAATGTACAAATTGGGGTGAAGGAGCGGAATAAACCAATCCAAAATGCGGCTCCTGTGAATTTGCGCCAATTGGGGCAGGTGCATGAAAAGCTCAAGTTTACCGAGCTACCTGATCCTGCTTTGCCAGAGAAATGAGCATGTGGCGCTTAAGTTTAACTTTATTGTGTTTAGGTCTACTGCCCGCTTGCGATCAGCCAGCGGAAGATGATTATTTCCCTTTGAATCAAGGCTTGCGTTGGGAGTATCAAGTGGCGATTGAGCACCCACAGCGCCTTGTTACGAAAACTTTGATCATTGAAGTCACAGGTAAGACGGTGCTCAAAGAGCAACAAGTGAGTATACGCAGTACTAGCGATGGTACGGATTATTATCTGACTCAACAAACGGAGGGTATTTATCGTGTTGCCAAGCGCACTTTAGTGGAAGCTAAACCACAGAGCGATGCTATTCCACGCATGGTATTACCCTTACCGATTGCTCATGCCAAAGGCAAAACTTGGTCAACGATTTCCCAGCCTTATTTGATTGAGCGGGTGTTTGAGGGGCAGGATGTAATGACTGCGGATAGCTTGCAGTTCCCGATGACTTATACGGTCTTGAGTTTGGATGAAACGGTGGAGTTGCCTGCAGGTCAATTTAGCCATTGTGTGTTAGTTGAGGGGCAAACCGATTTGTCATTATACGCCGATGCTCGCAAAGGTAACTCGATTGTGCCGATTACCACTCGTGAATGGTATGCACCGGGGGTCGGTTTAGTGAAGCTAGAGCGTGAAGAGCCTTTGGATACGGAAGTCTACAAGGGTGGGAAAATAGTGATGGAGCTGGTGAGGTTTGAGGATTAGCAGCTCGGCCAAGTCGTTGGCTCAGCCGAGCCTAGTTTCACTGCATCCGGTTCGGCAAAAACAGCGCAAGCTCTGGAAATACCGTTAGAATCAGCAAGCAGGCAGCCATTGCGAACCAAAACGGCAATACACCTTTGAAAATGGTCGCCATCGGTACATCGGTGGCGATGCCTTTAACCACAAACACATTGATCCCTACGGGTGGCGTAATTAGCCCCATCTCCACGACAATCACGGCAATTACACCAAACCAAATCGGGTCAAAGCCCATGCCTGTAATGATCGGGAATACAATCGGTAGGGTAATTACTAGCATGGCTAAGCCATCAAAAAACATGCCCAGCACAATATAGCCTAAGACAATGACCAATAAAGTGCCGTACATGCCAAGACCTAACAGACCTAATGACTCCCCTAAAGTCGCAGGAATATGCGTCAAAGTTAAGAACGGCCCAAACACACTAGCACCGATAATAATCAGATAGAGCATCGCTGTGGTGCGAACTGTATTGAGTAGGATGGGTGCTAAATCACGCAGGCCTATTTTCCGTGAGAATAAAGCCATCAATAAAATTAAGAATGCTCCAACCCCTGCGGCTTCTTCAGGGGTAAACACCCCAAAGTAAATCCCACCAATCGAGATGAAAATCACAGATAATAGCGGTGTTGCCCGCCATAAAGCAGTTAACTTCTCAGAGCTTGTAGTTTTTGCGCCTGATCTACCTTGAGGGTTGATCAGGGTAGTGACATAGATCACCGCAATAAATAATAAAGTCAGCAGCAAGCCCGGAATAATCCCGGCCATAAACAATTTACCAATCGACTCTTCGGTCAGAATTGCATATAGCACAAACCCTGTGGACGGTGGAATCAAAATTCCGAGCGTACCACCCGCTGCGACTGAGTCAGTGGCCAAACCATCGCTATAGCCATAACGCTTCATTTCAGGGAGTGCGACTTTACCAATTGTGACTGCTGTGGCCACCGACGAACCACTCACCGCTGCAAAGCTGGCACAGCCTAAAATCGTTGCTGAAGCTAAGCCGCCACGTAAATGCCCGACCCAAGCATGCGCGCTTTCATACAGTCGCTGACTATAACCTGCTTGTCCCGCAATATTCCCCATTAAGATAAACAGAGGAATCACTGACATTGAATAAGACGAGGTGGCGGAAAAGGTTTCAGAGGCTAAAGCAGCGGTAGCCGCTTTAAAGTCATCCAAGGCCCAAATTCCAAAGAAGCCCACGACCAGTAAAGACATGCCAACGGGCATCCGTAAGCCCAAGAGCGTTAATAAGCCAATAATGCCGATAATACCCATCATACCTTCAGTCATGAGTTAGCCCTCGGGTTTTGAATGGGGCGATGATTTCCACCAGCAGGATCACAGCATACATACCCATGCCTGCTGCAATAACTGCATAAATCGGCCACAAAGGTAAGGCGAGCATATTCGTGGTATCGGCATATTCGTAGGTGTCAAAGGCCTTAAGTACACAACGCCAAACCATCAGCGACAGCACGACAATACCTAAGACTCGTCCCAATAAATCGGCAAAGAAACGCCCACCTTTACCTAAAGCTTTATCCAATAGATCAACACGAATATGCAGATCGTGTGCTGCGGTAGAGGGAATAGCCAGCATCACTACCAATACCATGCCCAGCTGCACGATCTCTTGTGAGCCGAGAATAGGTTGATGCAGAAAATAACGAAAGAACACCGCTGTCGCCACCAAGAGCATAATGCCAAGCAGCAAGATGCCCGATAGATACGCGGCTAGATCAAGCACACGTACCCAGCGACTAGCGATCAAGGGTTGACCGGTAGTTGGTTCAGACATAAGGTTCTCACTGTTTTAAAGCAGACACGAAGTCTTGCGCTTTCACGCCTTTAGCTTCCAAATCAGCCACAGCTTGATCGAGCAATTTAGCAGAGGCTGCATTGAATTTTGCGGCCTCAGTCTCAGAGAGTGTTATCACTTCTTTACCATTTTCAGTGAAAGCTTTAAGTGCAGCCTCGGCATGATCCGCTTGAATTTTGCGGCCTTTTTCAGACATTTCTACGCCGGTGAGCTTAGTCATGGCCGCTTTGCCAGCCTCGTCCAAACCCTCCCATGAGTCGCGGTTCATAATCAGGAATTGAGGGGACAGTGCAGAGTGCATGCCTTTGGTTACGTATTGGGTGACCTCATTGAGCTTGAAGCTTTGTAAGACAGAGGCATCCGTGTAAACGCCATCAATGACGCCGGTTGACATCGAGTTGTAGACTTCAGTGATCGGCATAGAAACAGGTGAAGCACCCCATGCGGTTAATAAGTCACCGACATTGCGCGAAGACACTCGAATTTTTAGGCCTTTTAAATCTTCCAGTGATTTAATCGGTTTGTCTTTAGTCATCAGCACGGATTCAGGGTTATTCCAAATCCCCAATAGCTTCACCCGCTTATATTCGTTATTGAGTTGCTCAATGTTGGTCCAGAGTTTTTGTGTAGTCGTCTCACGTCGGGTCTAACGGTTGTGTGGTTTGTGCTTGCGTATGGCCAGCGACAGAATATTGCAAAGGTAGCTTGCGGGTTTTTAAAAAAGTCGATAGATCTTCGCCGCGCATACTGGCGTAAATGTGTGGATTGGATAACCCTAATACTGCTGCCATTTTCTCCAGTATGAAGAAAATCACGCCGTAGCGAATCAGCCCCAGCCAATTCTGCTCACGAATTAGACTGCGCTCTGTAGGGCTGAGTTGGAATGCTTCAAATAAAGCTTCAGGCTCGCTCACAAAGCGTTTGCGATGCTCTGGAATGACTAACCGATGTAGGAAATCATTTAAACGGTAAGCCGTGTGGCTGCGTTCGAGGGTAAAAGGATAAGTACCCTGTAGTTGATCTACGCCTGCTAATTCATGGTTGATATAGGCTTGATACGCAGCGATTTCAGCAGGACTGGCAGGCTCAGCTAAGTCCTCAAAAATCACGGTGGCGATATTAGTCATCGAGGGCAGGTAAGTGCTGCAATGGGTGCGCTTGATTGTGTCGGAAAGTGCACCGCGCATCACCAGCCACATAATGACTTCTGCACCTTCCATGCCACCCCGTTCAATATAGTCAGCTAACCGTAATTGAGTGAGTTGTTCAGGTGCATGTTCAAGTAGCTCTAAAAACTCGTCATCCCAAGCGGTATTGTTAAAACCGCAGCGTTCACCATGAACTTGATGGGATAAACCGCCAGTTGCCACGATGGCTACACGCAAGTTTTCAGGGTAACTTTCAATTGCTTTACGTAAGGATTTGCCGAGTTTGTAGCAGCGTCGAGCACTCGGAATCGGTGCTTGCAATACCCCGACTTGGAGTGGAATCACGCTACCTTGCCAGCTAGGCTGATCCGTAATAATCATCGACAACGGCGAAAATAAGCCATGATCGAGAGGTTTCTTTTGGAAGAAGGACAGATCAAATTCATCAGCAACTAAGGCATTTGCAATATGACGCGAGAGTTCAAGATGCCCCTTGATCGGTGGATAGTCGCGTGCACCACCGCCTTCATCGGCGGGTATGTATTGATCGTCCACACCGAGTACAAAGGCAGAATAATGATTAAAAAAGAAGGAGGTGATGTGATCATTAAAAATCATAAATAGCACATCAATCTGCTGATCAGCCACCCAGTTTTTCACGGCTTGAAAGCCCTCGAAAATCGGAGCCCAAGCAGGGTCATTGGCTTTATTCGTGTCTTTTGCGAAGGCGATGGTCGGTGAATGTGAGGCGCCGATCCCGCCGATAATCTGAGCCATGTTTATCTCCTCCTGGTCACTGCCTAGGATCAGTGCGTTTTCATAGTCAAGTATCGAATTTGATGCATCATAGGGTTGGAATTTTTTGGAAACAATATGATAATCAAAGATACACTGTTTCTAATTGGAAACAATGAAGGAGGAAGCTATGGCGTGGAACTTAGATAATGTACCGTTGTATGTGGCGGTTGTTGAGCACAATGGCGTATCCAGTGCAGCTGATTATTTACAGATTTCTAAATCCGCCGTCAGCAAAGCACTTGCCCGTTTAGAGCATGATTTAGGTGTGCGCTTATTAACCCGCAATACGCGCAACTTACGAATTACTAGCGAGGGTGAGGCATTTTATCGGCATTGCCTATTGATTATGGAACAAGTCAATGAGGCCAATGCGGTGATGGCGGGTTTTAAAACAGTGCCCAGCGGACGCTTAGTGATTGCTTTACCGATGGCGTTTGGACGTGAGATTGTGGCTCCACATTTAGGCCAGTTTCGTGCTCACTATCCACAAATTGATTTAGAGCTACTCATTACCAGTCATCCGGTGGATATTATTCGTGAACAGATTGATTTAGCCGTGGTCATTGGTTCGCTGAATGATTCGGATTTAATGGTGAAAAAGCTTTATGACAGCACGCTATGGTGTGTGACTAGCCCAGACTATTTTAAGAGAAATGAATTAGGCAACACCCTTGAGGATTTACTCCAACATATCCACCTGTGTGAAAAGCGTTATGTGGGGAAATCTTTCCCGATTCGCATTGAGGGGCAAAAGAAAATCCTGACCTTGAATAAAAAAATGATTAGCGTCAATGATCCTATTGCAGTGCGTTCGGCGGTATTAAATGGGTTTGGTATAGCACTCGTACCTGACCCTTATTGTAGGCAGCATCTAGCGACGGGCGAATTGGTTCGCGTCTTTGAGCATATTGAGTTTGAACCGTCGGTGTCGGTGATTTCTGCGATTTATCCGAGTCGCCGCTTGATTTCGAATAAAACGCGCGCCTTTTTGGATTTTTTAATTGAGCTGTGTGAGCGTATTTAAGCCAAAGCCAAGCCTACCCGCCTAGGAAGTGTGGCATCTCACCCAACCGTTGTGGCAAGCATTAACAGCTCGACCATCGTTTAAGTATTATGGTTTTAGTAGTATGCTCAAATAACTAATTGCTACCCCAATTTTGGCAGCATCAAAATCGCTCTTTAACAATCAATGACTTAGCGAACCACTTAAAAAAAGGGGTAAATGCTAAAATTCCCCTTTTTTTGTTTGAAAAACGAGGACTTATCGCGTTATAGTTACTGTTCACTGCCGGATAGGCAGCTTAGAAACGTCCTATCGTGATGGGGCTTACCATCATCGAGTTCACTGCCGGATAGGCAGCTTAGAAATGTGAATTAGGTATTGAAATAGCAAGGTAAATGTTCACTGCCGGATAGGCAGCTTAGAAAGGATCAAAACTTATCGCTGCATTGTCAATTCCGTTCACTGCCGGATAGGCAGCTTAGAAATCTAAATTAAGCGATGCACAGCGCTATAAAACGTTCACTGCCGGATAGGCAGCTTAGAAATCAAATA
>NZ_FUYB01000002.1:305936-308311 GCF_900167255.1 Thiothrix eikelboomii | reverse complement strand
ACGGTTCACTGCCGGATAGGCAGCTTAGAAAATTTGTTAGATTGCCATTCTCGTCTGCTTCAAGTTCACTGCCGGATAGGCAGCTTAGAAAAAAAGCAAGCATGTTCCATGCACTTGTTTATTGTTCACTGCCGGATAGGCAGCTTAGAAATTGTTCAGCTGCTCCCAGTGCTAAGGGTTGCCGTTCACTGCCGGATAGGCAGCTTAGAAACCAAGTAGTACGTCCGACCGCCAGCGCCTGTAGTTCACTGCCGGATAGGCAGCTTAGAAAACCCCTTGTTGCCGCACCACTTGATCAGGATCGTTCACTGCCGGATAGGCAGCTTAGAAATGGGAGAATTGGAGCTTGCCCGATGCTTTTTCGTTCACTGCCGGATAGGCAGCTTAGAAAACTAGCATCATGTCGAGTGCAAAACCTTCAATGTTCACTGCCGGATAGGCAGCTTAGAAAAGCGCAAACAGACCGGATTCAGCGCCCGTGACGTTCACTGCCGGATAGGCAGCTTAGAAATTCTCGTATATCCTGACCTGCACCGCCGACTTGTTCACTGCCGGATAGGCAGCTTAGAAAGTCATGCTGTAATTGGTTTGGGCGTAGATGAGGTTCACTGCCGGATAGGCAGCTTAGAAATTGCGCGTGTAGGTCAAGGTCACGCTTAGCCCGTTCACTGCCGGATAGGCAGCTTAGAAATACTCCCTCTGGTTAATGATTCAAGACAGGGGGTTCACTGCCGGATAGGCAGCTTAGAAATATGCGGCGCTGACGAAGAACAAAAAGATTGGGTTCACTGCCGGATAGGCAGCTTAGAAAATGCAGCTCAGCTAACTGCTGAGCCGCTGCATGTTCACTGCCGGATAGGCAGCTTAGAAAGCGAACGGTAGCCCTTGCAAGGCGGTTTCGTCGTTCACTGCCGGATAGGCAGCTTAGAAAACTTTAACTGTGCTGTAGTTGGCTCTTATTTGGTTCACTGCCGGATAGGCAGCTTAGAAAAGCCGCGAGTATGTCAACCCCTTCGGGCAGTCGTTCACTGCCGGATAGGCAGCTTAGAAACTCTAGGGTGACGAGCGGCCGACCGAGGTCGGGTTCACTGCCGGATAGGCAGCTTAGAAATAACCGTAATTTCAAACCTACCCCAACCCGCCGTTCACTGCCGGATAGGCAGCTTAGAAAACTTTGTCTGCCCGTCGACCGCGAATGGCAGCGTTCACTGCCGGATAGGCAGCTTAGAAATTATCCAACATTAGAAAGTGAAGAAAGTATTAGTTCACTGCCGGATAGGCAGCTTAGAAAAAATTAAAAGCGCTCGCCGCATGGCATAAGCAGTTCACTGCCGGATAGGCAGCTTAGAAATTAAAAAGGAATCAAAAACAAAACTAAAAAAAGTTCACTGCCGGATAGGCAGCTTAGAAATACGAATTGTCTGAAATATCAGGCAATTGCACGTTCACTGCCGGATAGGCAGCTTAGAAATTACAGTTGAAATGATTTAAAAATCATTACGCGTTCACTGCCGGATAGGCAGCTTAGAAAAAGATAAACGCGCTGCATTGTCCGACCTTGCGGTTCACTGCCGGATAGGCAGCTTAGAAACAAAATTGGCCAGCTACGTGCTGGCCGTCACTGTTCACTGCCGGATAGGCAGCTTAGAAAAGTAGTCTGAGTCATGGGGGTGTCTATTATTCGTTCACTGCCGGATAGGCAGCTTAGAAACGAGATTGTCTATAAGCAAGATGATAGGGGGCGTTCACTGCCGGATAGGCAGCTTAGAAAAAAGTAAATAACAACGGTGAATAAAATAAGTCGTTCACTGCCGGATAGGCAGCTTAGAAAAAGATGAATTCAGACATTGAGCTTTTCTCAATGTTCACTGCCGGATAGGCAGCTTAGAAATTGAGGCGCGCACCTATAAAGATGCGATTTTAGTTCACTGCCGGATAGGCAGCTTAGAAAAGTGATGCTCGGCGTGCCATATCCAGCAGCGAGTTCACTGCCGGATAGGCAGCTTAGAAAGTACCAGAGATGTTTTTCCAGCACACGGAATTGTTCACTGCCGGATAGGCAGCTTAGAAAGTGGTGTTAGGGAATACATAATAAGCCTCATCGTTCACTGCCGGATAGGCAGCTTAGAAACGACAGCCAACGCAGCCGCTATCTCATGCTCCGTTCACTGCCGGATAGGCAGCTTAGAAATGCACCGATGTCCTCTAGTGCCAGCACGGAGTGTTCACTGCCGGATAGGCAGCTTAGAAAGTGATTTTCCAGCCAATTTAGCGTCATTGTTCGTTCACTGCCGGATAGGCAGCTTAGAAACTACTCGTTTACAACATATTCCGGCTTTCTACGTTCACTGCCGGATAGGCAGCTTAGAAAGAAG
>NZ_FUYB01000002.1:301884-303245 GCF_900167255.1 Thiothrix eikelboomii | reverse complement strand
TTCCGCGTTCACTGCCGGATAGGCAGCTTAGAAAATCTGGGTCGTCGGCACTACGCATGAAATGATGTTCACTGCCGGATAGGCAGCTTAGAAAGATCTAGTCCAGTGCTAGGCATATCTTCGTAAGTTCACTGCCGGATAGGCAGCTTAGAAATACAATCGCCAGCCTTTGCCAGC
This sequence comes from Thiothrix eikelboomii, assembly GCF_900167255.1. Classification (GTDB taxonomy): domain Bacteria; phylum Pseudomonadota; class Gammaproteobacteria; order Thiotrichales; family Thiotrichaceae; genus Thiolinea; species Thiolinea eikelboomii. The sequence continues at coordinate 303,068 of NZ_FUYB01000002.1, read as the reverse complement.
TTTGTGTACGTTCACTGCCGGATAGGCAGCTTAGAAAGCTGATCGGTTCCCAGATAAATTCTGCAAATTGTTCACTGCCGGATAGGCAGCTTAGAAAATAAGTCAGCACCGCGCAAGTTAGCATCGCTCGTTCACTGCCGGATAGGCAGCTTAGAAAGTAGCGCCCACTGTGCCAAGCGCGGTTTTAGTGTTCACTGCCGGATAGGCAGCTTAGAAAACCGCAAACATTAGCAATGCCCCGCCGACATAGTTCACTGCCGGATAGGCAGCTTAGAAAATCTATAGATGCTAGCATAATGTTATGCTTATGTTCACTGCCGGATAGGCAGCTTAGAAATATAAAGAAAAATTAATAATAAAATTAGACGAGTTCACTGCCGGATAGGCAGCTTAGAAATGTCAATATATTTTTTTTTAGTATATTAGCAAGTTCACTGCCGGATAGGCAGCTTAGAAACTTATCTAAGTATTACTTACGTGCTTTTAAGCGTTCACTGCCGGATAGGCAGCTTAGAAATCCGAGCAGCCCGGAGACGGGCCGTCCGGCCAGTTCACTGCCGGATAGGCAGCTTAGAAATTTAGCTAAATCTAATAACACAGACTCATCGGGTTCACTGCCGGATAGGCAGCTTAGAAAAACCATGCTAAACCTTACAATAAAGGCAGCCAGTTCACTGCCGGATAGGCAGCTTAGAAAAAGAAATCAATGCATTAGACGCTGATGCTCTTGTTCACTGCCGGATAGGCAGCTTAGAAAACTCTCTCACGCCCGCATCTATTGTAATGTTGGTTCACTGCCGGATAGGCAGCTTAGAAAGCTCAAGTCAGCATCGCGCAAGTCAGCATCGCGTTCACTGCCGGATAGGCAGCTTAGAAAACAGATCACTGCTGAGCACCACTGGTCAGCTCGTTCACTGCCGGATAGGCAGCTTAGAAATTATTGAAGGTGGGTACAATATGTTGCCTTGGGTTCACTGCCGGATAGGCAGCTTAGAAACACAAGCTGCAAGGCGAGCCAGAGAGTGAGCCGTTCACTGCCGGATAGGCAGCTTAGAAAGCCGCAATGTCGAGCAGTGCGTTGCGCTGCTCGTTCACTGCCGGATAGGCAGCTTAGAAAATCATTAAGTCAATAACCTCTAGCGCCTCAGCGTTCACTGCCGGATAGGCAGCTTAGAAATCCAACG
>NZ_FUYB01000002.1:0-301874 GCF_900167255.1 Thiothrix eikelboomii | reverse complement strand
CTCAGCGTTCACTGCCGGATAGGCAGCTTAGAAATCCAACGCTTGGAAGGCCACTTCGCGGGCTTCGTTCACTGCCGGATAGGCAGCTTAGAAATTTTCGAAGGACACCGCAAAGTCATTCTGGTTGTTCACTGCCGGATAGGCAGCTTAGAAAAGAATAGGCTTGGATGATCGCGGCAAACTTCGGTTCACTGCCGGATAGGCAGCTTAGAAATACATCCAACGCCCGCGCCAACCACTGTTAACGTTCACTGCCGGATAGGCAGCTTAGAAAGCTGCTGGCTTGCTGGCCGCTGCTGGCTTGCTGTTCACTGCCGGATAGGCAGCTTAGAAAATTTAAACCATGTCGTCAATGACTTGAAGCCAGTTCACTGCCGGATAGGCAGCTTAGAAATCCTGTTTTTAATTCCTCTTCTTCTTCTTCTTGTTCACTGCCGGATAGGCAGCTTAGAAATTCTAGCCTTTAACAAACCGCTGGAAGCCAGTGTTCACTGCCGGATAGGCAGCTTAGAAAAATTGTATGCAAAAAGAAAGTTTATACTCTCTGTTCACTGCCGGATAGGCAGCTTAGAAATTTGAAAAGGACAGTGGCAAGACGCTTTGGAAGTTCACTGCCGGATAGGCAGCTTAGAAACAGTGCTGCAAGTCCATCCTGTACAGTCGCTAGTTCACTGCCGGATAGGCAGCTTAGAAATAACGTGGTACGGGCTATCCTAGACGAAGTACGTTCACTGCCGGATAGGCAGCTTAGAAATCCACGCCTGCTAAGACATATCAACAATGCGGGTTCACTGCCGGATAGGCAGCTTAGAAATGCTGCGATTGCAGCGATCCCTCAGAACGCACGTTCACTGCCGGATAGGCAGCTTAGAAAAATCCCCGAACTGACCATACAGTGAATCTAATGTTCACTGCCGGATAGGCAGCTTAGAAAACAAAGAGTAGAACAGGATTGTTCGGCAGAAAGTTCACTGCCGGATAGGCAGCTTAGAAATGTCGGACTCAAGTCCGTGACCGTGCGCAATAGTTCACTGCCGGATAGGCAGCTTAGAAACACGGCACATCGCCATAGTCTTGTGCATTATTGTTCACTGCCGGATAGGCAGCTTAGAAACACAAAAAAAGCCAACAAGGAAAGACAATTATGTTCACTGCCGGATAGGCAGCTTAGAAAGGACGAAATTCTTGCAATAAATGAAGCGTTTAGTTCACTGCCGGATAGGCAGCTTAGAAAACCCACCTTGGCAGCACGTTGACTGGGTTGCCGTTCACTGCCGGATAGGCAGCTTAGAAACCGCCTAGAAATCGAAAGCAGTTTTCGGTGACGTTCACTGCCGGATAGGCAGCTTAGAAAAATAGCCTCTATAGCTGTCTAAACGGCTTTTAGTTCACTGCCGGATAGGCAGCTTAGAAAATCAATTCGGCTTCAGTGGTACGCAATCAGTAGTTCACTGCCGGATAGGCAGCTTAGAAAGTGACGGACTTCAGTCCCGCAGGTAGCGTTACGTTCACTGCCGGATAGGCAGCTTAGAAATTCATAGTCAAACTGTTTAAATTGAGTAGCTGGTTCACTGCCGGATAGGCAGCTTAGAAAAATATGGCGACAAGTGCTGTTTACGCTGCTCCGTTCACTGCCGGATAGGCAGCTTAGAAACGTTCGGGAGTCGTTGCAATGATGGATACTATGTTCACTGCCGGATAGGCAGCTTAGAAAAGTTGATAAAGGAGGTTTCTTAAAACCGCCCAGTTCACTGCCGGATAGGCAGCTTAGAAAGGATTTCGAGAATATTTTCTTGTCCGGCAATGGTTCACTGCCGGATAGGCAGCTTAGAAATGAAAGGGAAGGGGTGAATATGGATTTGGAATGTTCACTGCCGGATAGGCAGCTTAGAAATACACAGAAATAAAATTCTTCTCACTGGGCTGGTTCACTGCCGGATAGGCAGCTTAGAAACAAGAATAGGCTTGGATGATCTTGGATCAAATCGTTCACTGCCGGATAGGCAGCTTAGAAAAGGTCCGACTCGTCTTGCTGTAATATCCAGCCGTTCACTGCCGGATAGGCAGCTTAGAAAATTCAAAGGTGTCGTGGACGCATTGGCAAATAGTTCACTGCCGGATAGGCAGCTTAGAAATGCTAGATGCTGCGCTTTGTTACTGGAGTCAGGTTCACTGCCGGATAGGCAGCTTAGAAAATGTCCCGATTTCTAGGTTATCGAGTGTCGGGGTTCACTGCCGGATAGGCAGCTTAGAAATAGCGGCTTAAATTTTACATTGAAACGATAATGTTCACTGCCGGATAGGCAGCTTAGAAACCTTGACTCATAAGCTATTTTTCTCGATGAGTGTTCACTGCCGGATAGGCAGCTTAGAAATAGCCAGATTGCTTCTTATGTGCGTCGTCTAAGTTCACTGCCGGATAGGCAGCTTAGAAAATTCCGACTCCGTTCCGACAAAAGAGTTGCATGTTCACTGCCGGATAGGCAGCTTAGAAAATTGCAGCACGTCGGTGAGTATTTGTTTTCCGGTTCACTGCCGGATAGGCAGCTTAGAAACGCCAGCGTAAGCTACGCCGCTAAAGCGCTTAGGTTCACTGCCGGATAGGCAGATTAAGGATGTTTAATCGGTCTTCACTGTAGGATTATTGGGTTAGCTAAAAAAAATTATCCAAAGCGCTTAGGGTCTAGGCCTGATAAGGATTGGCGAACTGAAAATCTCGTGCTTTAATGTACTAAATACAGGAGAGGATCACTATGCTCAATGAACAACAACAGACCCAACTTTTAATCAGTCAAGTGTATCAAGAGATTGTACTAACCGATCCGGCGAATGAGGGCGATTGGCTTGCCTTCGAGCGGCGTTTGCAGCGTTACCTTCCTGCGCTCACCTTAGAGTTGAGTTCGGTGTATGGTGAGCGGGATGATTTTCTGAGTTTTCTCAAAGCGCTATTAACAGCGGCTTATCACAGTTGGCAGGCACGCTCCGCTGCGTTAAAAGCACAAGATACTGAACATGAGCAGCACCCTGATTGGTTTAGCTCAGAACAAATGGTGGGCGGGGTGTGCTATGTCGATTTATTCGCGGGTAATCTACAAGGAATTATTCAAAAAATTCCTTATTTTCAAGAGCTAGGTTTAACTTATCTGCATCTGATGCCGCTGTTTAAATGCCCAGAAGGGCAAAGTGATGGGGGCTATGCCGTGAGTAGTTATCGTGAGGTCAACCCCGCACTGGGTACGATTGACGATTTGCAGGCAGTGGCCGCTGCATTGAAGGCAGCAGGCATTACCTTAGTGGTGGATTTTATTTTTAATCACACTTCTAACGAGCACCATTGGGCGCAGGAAGCCGTGAAAGGGAATCCAAACTATCAGGATTTCTATTATTTCTTCCCAGATCGGCGTATGCCTGATGCTTATGATCAGACGGTACGCGAAATTTTCCCTGATCAACATCCCGGCGCTTTTTCGCAGTTAGCTGACGGGCGCTGGGTGTGGACAACCTTTAATAGTTTTCAGTGGGATCTGAATTATAGCAACCCGGCCACCTTCACCGCGATGGCTGAGGAAATGCTGTTTATTGCTAATCTCGGGGTGGATATTTTGCGGATGGATGCGGTCGCTTTTATCTGGAAGCAACTTGGCACAGATTGTGAAAATCTACCGCAAGCCCATGCTCTGATTCGAGCTTTTAACGCCGTGGCACGGATTGCTGCACCGAGTTTATTGTTTAAATCCGAGGCGATTGTTCACCCTGATAAAGTCGTGCAATACATCGCACCGAATGAATGTCAATTGTCCTATAACCCGTTGCAAATGGCGCTACTGTGGAATTCACTCGCCACCCGTGAAGTGAATCTTTTGCAACAGGCTTTGGAGCGTCGTCATAATCTGCCTGCCCAAACCGCTTGGGTGAATTATGTGCGTTGCCATGATGATATTGGCTGGACTTTCGCCGATGAAGATGCAGCAGAGTTTGGGATTAATGGTTTCCATCATCGCCAGTTCCTGAATCAATTCTATGTGAATCGGTTTGCGGGTAGCTTTGCACGCGGTGTGCCTTTCCAAGATAACCCACAGACTGGCGATTGTCGGATTAGTGGTATGTGTGCATCGTTGGTCGGTTTAGAGCAGCATGATCCTTTAGCGATTGATCGGATTATGCTCTTGCATAGTGTGGCTTTAAGCTCTGGTGGTTTGCCCTTGATTTATCTGGGCGATGAAGTCGGTAGTTTAAATGATTATAGTTTTAGCGCTGATCCACACAAAGCCAATGACTCTCGTTGGGTGCATCGCCCACCCGCTGATTTAGAGCGTTATGCAGCCCGTCATGATTTAGCGACCGATGCCGGACAAGTCTTTAAACGCCTCACCGATTTAATCCAGATTCGTAAACAAACCCCAGCCTTAGGCGGTACACAGCTGCTGAGTTTTAATACTAAGCAGCCATCAGTATTAGGTTATTGGCGGGGTGAAGCTGAGCGGGTTTTAGTATTGGCGAATTTTAGTGAGCAACCTAGCACAGTGAGTGCATTAACCTTATCAGCCTTACCCGAAACGCTCTTCGACTTGATTAGTCAGCAGCGTATTTCAGTGATCAACGGTCTGCCATTAAAGCCGTATCAGGTCATGTGGTTGCAGCTGGAATCTTAATCGCTTGGCATTTTAAGCAATATCGCTTAGGGGGCGGCTCGTTAAATTTTTAATGAGCCAGCCTTGTTTTCTTATCTGTGGGGCAGGGTAAGTTTAAGCAGGCTTGACTTAATCACCGAGCTTATAGGGTTTACCAAAATAAATAATATTTAAGTCCTTGGTCGGGGTGAAATTAGTTTTTTCCATCACGAAAGTGCTAGCGTCGATTTTTTTTACACCCGTCCCACAAAAACTGATTTTTTCATGGGGATGCGATTTTTTAATAGTTAATTTGAATTTGCCAATCGGTCCTTTCCAATTCGCACCCGTAGTGAGGATGTATTTAATCGTGGTGGTGGGCGTATCATATTTAGCTTTGAGTTGCTTTTGAATCCAACGCTTGAGTTCAGAATCAATGCAATACAGGCCGCTGTCTTCATTTTGCAGACCATAACCCACACCGCCACCTAAGCCGGGAGTATATTCATGGACGACGCTAATCGTTTTTTTAGCAGGGAAGGTTTGCATCCAGTGGTGAGTGATTTTATGCCCGGTCGCACCGCTTTCTTGATCCACGACCTTTTTGTCTTCACTCTGAAAGGCTTGTTTTTTGCCATCGACCAGGACTGAAAAGTTTAGGATATTTTTATCTTTAGGTAAGGTATCTTCGGTGTAAGGGAAGGATGAACCATCTGCATCCAGATAGGCTTCTGGTAAAGGGAAGGCCACTCGGGTGGTAATCGCTTGATCACTGGTGTTATGGAATTGGTTGGCTACCCGAATTTTTTTTTGGCTGATCGACAAATCTTCTGTTTGCATCACGATATGTTCAGACTGGGTAAAAACTAAACCACCTGCACCAAAAGCTGCAGTGGAATCATTGGCAGAAGCAGTAGAAACACTCAAGAGAACTAAGCAAGTGGTTAGAGATAAGTGACGCATTTGGAGTTCCTCGCAGTTGTTGTCACTAGGATACCAATAATAGACCACTCGGTAACTGATTAGGTCTTGAAATTTAGAAGGTCAAGTAGAGAATTAGGTTCATACTGAGTTTGGGTCAAAAGCGAGCTTGCAGAAGGTGATGCAGATAACCTATCTTTAGTGAAGGGAGAATGTCAAAGGGAGCAAACATGATATTTCGCCAATTATTTGAAAAAGATTCGAGTACTTATACCTATTTATTAGCTTGCGAAGCTACTGGGCAAGCGGTCTTGATAGATCCGGTGATTGATACGCTTGAGCGCGATTTGCGCATTTTACAAGACTTAGGCTTGAGCTTAGCTTATACCCTAGAAACTCATATCCATGCAGATCATTTAACCGGTAGTAAAAAGCTGCAGGCGTTTACAGGTTGCAAAATTGCTGTACCAGCGCTCGATAATTTGCCCTGTGCCGATCTAGGTGTACAGGAGGGTATTCCGTTTCAACTCGGGCAGATCGTTTTACATCCTTTGTTTACGCCGGGTCATACGAGTACCCATCATGCTTATTTATTGGATAATGGCATGCAGCCCGTATTATTTTCTGGCGATGCGCTGTTGATTGAGGCCTGTGGGCGTACTGATTTTCAGTCAGGTGATGCCCATGCTTTATATCGGAGTGTGACTGAGAAATTTTTTAGTCTTCCCGATGAAACTTTAGTGTATCCAGCGCATGATTATGAGGGTCGCCAATTAACCACGATTCGCCAAGAGAAAAATCGGAATCCTCGCTTAGGTAATGACAAAACTGAAGCCGAGTTTGTCGCAATTATGCAGGGCTTAAAATTACCTTATCCCCGTAAGATTGATTTTGCTGTGCCAGGTAATCAGTTATGTGGTCAATGCCCTGAGAACGTCCCTGAGCAATATCGTGGCCCCTGTGATGTGGTTGAATTGCCAGCGGATTTACGGCGTGCTTATTGGTTGGGGGATCAGGGTTAACGAGGTGCGTTGATTTTACGGTAGATTATTCGAAGATAGTCTGCATTGGCTGCTAGGTTTGCTCAGCTTAAGATATAACTCCTGTGTTATCTGCTGCAAACCTCGCTGTAACTCCAGTTCATGCATCCCATGCCCAGCTGCGACCTCCAATAATTGATACTGTGGTAGAGCGTTTTCTAATAATTTGGCGGCTGCCAACTGGCAAACTGGATCGTTTCGACCATGCACCGCATAGATCGGTAACTGTGCTAACTGCTCTAATTGAGTTAATACTCCTTGCTCGGGTAAAAAAAATTGGTTGGCTGCGTAATGGGCATAAATCCGATTGCGGGCAATACGGGTAGCCCAAGTGTTGCGGTCAGGGTTAAAGCTAGGTTCACCTATACCCATCACCGTCGATTCCCAGCGATCCCAAGCCAAAGCCGTGTGATAGGCGGTTTCAGTGTCGGCTTGCATTAAGGTATTCAAACGAGGGGCAGGATCAGCACCATAAGGCAGCTGCAAGGCCTGTAATAAATCCTGATAGGCGAGTGGGAACTGTTGAGCAACCCCTTCGGACAGGGCAAACCAAGCCCAATCTTCATGTCGAGCTAGAAATACTCCGCGCAATAAAACTCCCAAAACTTGCTCAGGAAACTGCTTGGCATATTCTAAGGCCAAGACCGTACCCCATGAGCCACCATACAGCACCCAATGCTTAATCTGAAGGTGTTGGCGTAAGGACTCCATATCGGCGATTAAATCAGCAGTGGTATTCGCTGCAAGGCTGCCTAACGGAGTGGATTGTCCACAACCGCGCTGATCGAGTTGGATAATACGAAAACCTTCAGGGTATAAATAGGCGGTATGGGCGGGCTGACAGCCAGAGCCGGGACCACCGTGAATGAACAATAGCGGTATACCTTGGGGATAGCCGAATTCGGCATAGTACAAGCAATGGCCTTGGTCGAGGTTGAGGTGGCTCATAAGCGTGCCAGCTTTGCCTCCACTCCAGGTGTTTCCCCCGAGAGTTGGAAGAAAGCCTCTAATAAACTGCTGGTAGCTGTTTGGGCGATGAGTTGAGCAGGGCTGGCTTGAGCGAGTAGTTTACCTTTATGCAAAACCAAGACTTGCTGCGCGTTTTCAGCTTCGTCGATTAAATGCGTTGCCCATAAGACGCAGAGCTTTTGTTGGTCACACAGTTGATGAACATAAGTTAATAAACTCGCACGGGAGGCCGGATCAAGACCCACGGTCGCTTCATCCATTAATAACAGTTGTGGCTCGGTCATTAAAGCGCGAGCTAATTCAACTTTACGCCGATTACCTCCACTTAAACGACGACAGGTTTGGTTAGCCAGCTCAGTTAAGGCTAATTGTGCTAAAACGGCTTGGCTACGCGCTTTAATGTTGGAGTTAGATAGGCCATGCAATTTGCCATGAAAATTTAAGTTAGTTTGTACACTTAAATCTAAATCGAGGGCAGGCTGCTGAAAAACTACGCCCATTTGAGCTAAAGCAGCCGGTAAATTGTGTTTGATATTCAGGCCATTTAAGACGATCTCGCCTTGATCAGGGGCAAATAAACCAGTCAGCACTTGAAACAAAGTGCTTTTACCCGCCCCATTTGGACCTAACAGAGCATAAAAACCTGCCGCTAAGTTAAAGCTGACTGCTTGCAGAGCAGCGACACTACCATAGGATTTGCTAACCGATTGCACGCTGAGTATGGACATGCTATTTCCTTATATTTCCTTCAAAGAGCCAGACAGCAGCTGTGGATACTGTTGCAATAATTGACTGTGTAAGGCCTGTAGATCACTAGTCACCATTGAGCGGGGCCGAGCCAAGGGGACAGAATAATCCAAAACTATCTGAGCAGGGCGTGCTGATAAAAATAAAATTCGATCCGCTAATTGCAAAGCTTCATTCAAGCTATGGGTGACAAATACGACGGTTGGGCGGGTATCTGCCCATAATTGGAGGAGTATTTGGCGCAAATCTTGGGCGGTCGGTTCATCTAGGGATTGAAAAGGTTCATCCATTAATAATAATTGGGGTTGAGTCACAAACGCACGTGCCAACGCGACACGCCGCTTTAAACCACCGGATAATTGCTTAGGAAAAGCACCCCGAAACTCGGTTAAACCCAATTGCTGCAACAGGGTTTCCATCCGCGCAAAGCGCTGAGAGTCTATTTGCAAACAGGGCGCATCGAGTACCAAGCGAATATTATTTTCTACCGTCAGCCACGGCATTAAACGCGGCTCTTGAAACATATAACTCAAAGCCTCACGCGGGGCTTGAATGGCACCGACAAACTCCGTTTCTAAGCCCGCAATCATATTCAGCACCGTGGTTTTGCCTGTACCTGAAGGGCCGACTAAAGCTACAAATTCACCCGATTGCACCGTAAACGACAGCTCACGAATCGCTTGTAGGCCATTCGCAAAGGTTTTATCTTGCAGGTCAACGGTTAAGATACTCACTCACGCCACCGATTTAAGCGCTGTTCAAGGGGGCGCAAGACGAGGGTTTCAAGGAGGAGAATTAACGCTACAAAAGCAAAGGTATAAGCTAAAATTCCTTTAATATCAAAATAGTGAAAATAATTACCTAACTGAAAACCCACCCCATTACTGCGCCCCAATAATTCTACAACTAAGACAATTTTCCAAATCAAGGCTAAACCATTCCGAGCGGCGGCAAATAAATAAGGATAAAGTTGAGGCCAGTAGACCCGCCAAAAACTTTGGCTAAAAGATAAGCGATAGACTTGAGCGACTTGTAATAAATCTTTATCCACTGCGCGTGCGCCTTCACGCAAGGTCACAATCACCATGGGGATTTTATTGATGGCGACCGCAATAATCGCTGCTGTTTCTCCCAAACCAAGCCAGATATAGCAGAGAATAATAGTCACCAGTGCAGGAATATTCAGGCCAATAATCACTAAAGTATCCAGCCATTCATTCCAGCGTTGACGACTTCCCATCAAGATGCCTATCCCCACACCAATCAGCATGGCCAGACTGAAACTAGCCAGTACTCGCCCTAGGGTAGCGCTTAAATGATACAGTAAATCACCCGTTAGCCATTGCTGCCACAGGGTCACTAAAACCGCACTAGGTGTAGGAAGATAACGACTTTGCAGTGACCACGCGAGTAATTGCCAGATCAGCACACAACTGATCAGTACCAATACACGCGGTCGCCACCAAACCTTCATAACTTAGGGGCAGGGTGGCAAGCTAAAGCCTGAATAAAACACCCCTTGGGGTAATTCAGTTAAGTCGCCGACTAAATCTTTACCGCCTAATTCACTTAATAGTTTAAAGGTTTGACCAGCGGCCGCTTGCTGCTTTTCCCCAAAGCAAGCAGGAATTCCTGCACGGAAGGCGTCACGTAATGCAAAGAATACGCTGTCTTTATCCGCCTTTAGGCGAGGGCGAATGCGTACCCACTCTTCATCACTGGTTTGCATGAGTTTCTTGGCTGCATAGGAAGCCCTTAGGAAACCTTGAATGGCAGCTTCATGTTCTTTTGCCCAAGTTTCACTAAACACCCAGCCAATCATCGGCAAGTCTTTTTGAATCCCTAAACCCTCCAAGATTTGCGGCACCGTAATGACCGTTGCTAGGCCTTGATCTTGTAAGCGCGCCGCAAAATTCCAAAAGTTTAAGACGGCATCCAATTCGCCTTTTTGCATGACTTCATTTAATAAAGGGGGTGCACCGTATTGGATTTCAGCTTGCTTAGCCAAATCAATCTGAGCCGTTTGCTGAGCATAAGCCCGCAACAGCAACCAACTTTTGTCCTTAGCCCCGCCTGCAACGCCTAATTTTTTACCTTTTAAATCGGCTAAAGTTTGGATCTTTGCACTAGGGCTAGCCAGTAAACTGCCGACTGAGGTGGAATAGGGGAAGAGTAGATAATTTTGCCCAGCCGCCCGTTGCTGTGCCACCCAAATCCAATCAGTGACGATGACATCCACTGCGTCACCGAGTAAGGCGACGGTGGCAGCATCGCCAGAAGCCACCGGTACGACTTCTAATTCAAAGCCATTGGCTTCAGCCAGCTGATGCGCTTGCATGACATCCAGTTCCCAATTGACAGTGCCAAATTCCAATACGCCAACCCGGACTTTATCTAAAGCTTGGGCAAGGCTTGGAACTAGGATGAGCGCTAAGCTCAGGGACAATATGCGTAAATAGTTCATAGAAATACACCGCTTAAGCCTGACGAGTGCGTTGAATTAAACCTCGCTGCGGGTCATAGCCCCAAACAGCAAGTAGGAAAAAAATACCTAAAGCGCCCAATACGACCAAAGAGGAGAGGAGATTTAATTGGCCGTAAAGGGCAAACCGGATCATTTCAACCGCATGGGTAAAGGGGTTGAAACTCGCTAAATAATAAAGCCAAGTCGCCCCCGACTCTTGCAGCTTCCATAAGGGATACAAGGCGGTAGAGATAAAAAACATCGGGAAAATCACAAAATTCATCGTGCCTGCAAAATTCTCAAGCTGACGAATCGACACCGATAGCAATAAGCCTAAAGCGCCAAGCATTAAGCCCGCTAGGGTTAAAGCGGGCAAGACGAAGACCCAGCCTAACCACGGAAGGTCTACTTGAAAGAGCGCACATAAAGCTAAAAAAGCATAGGCTTGGAGTATCGACAATAAAGTACCTGCCACTAATTTGCTAAATAGTAAAAACCAACGCGGTTGCGGTGCAGTCAGTAATAAGCGCATTAAGCCCATTTCACGGTCATACACCATCGCTAAAGACGACTGCATACCATTGAATAGTAAGACCATGCCCAATAAGCCGGGTACGACATAGACTTGGTATTCAATATAGGTTTCATAAGGCGGAATAATGGAAACACCGAAAATATTCTGGAAACCGGCGGCGAATACGACTAACCACAGTGCAGGGCGCACTAACGCGGACAACAAACGGCCGCGTTGATGCCAGAACTTGATGGTTTCACGTTGACAGATAGCCACTAAGGCAGGCCAATGCCGTGTTGCCATAGCGGCTCTCCTAAAACTTACATTGAGTTTCGGGTTGATCAAAGCCCAGTGCATCTAGGTTATTAAGCTGATGCAGAAAACCTTCGAGTGGCGCACGTTCTACCACCCAATTATGGGTAGCCAACAAGAGTGGTTGACGTAATTGATGATCCCAAGGACGAAAATTGAGGCGATTACCTTTAAAACCATCCAAGACTAATTCCTCACTCTGCAAATGTTTGCTGAGTACTGCAAAATCGCGACTTTGGGTGCGTTGTACTGCTTCCGCTATTGCTTTCACCGCCATCCATGCGGCCCAATCAGCATCTCGCATTGGGCGATCAGCTTGTGCTTCAAAGCGGTTTTCCAGCTGGGGTGCACCATGTCGCTCCCATGCCCAATGCCAAGCAACTGGAGCTAAGCCTTCAGCACCGACCACTAGCTGTGGCTTCACACTGGCATAGGGCAGGCTACGTGCAAACTCACCCTTGGTATCAGCCACAAAGATCACATCATAATCCGCATTAGCCGTCAGTAGGCTCGTATTGTTTTGGTCACGCTGACGTGGGTCATTCCCGAGTGCAAAGGGTCGGTCTGCGTCAATGTCTAAACCATAACGTTTAGCGGAGCGCTTAAAGGCTTGGTTAAGTTCTAAGTCATCGGGTTGTTGGCCACTTAATACCAAAATCTCTTTCCACTTACGAAAAACTAAATATTGTGCCAAAGCATCGGTCAGCATCGCATAGTTGGGGATGGTATGAAATAAATGTGCCTGACATTGCGCTTGACGTAAGCGGTCTTCTCGTGCGGAAACATTAAACAATACTAAGCTTTGCCCTTTGGTCGCTGTGGCGAGTTCATTGATAGCATCGGCGGGTAAATCCAAAAGGAAAAACTGCACACCTTGAGCATTCATGGTTTTTAAACTCGCCAACAGCGCCGCCGTATCTTTGCCTTTGACTTGCTCTAATTTAAAACTCGCACCGATACCCGAAGCATGGAATTTACTTTCTTTCAGTGCGACTTCAGCCCCTGCATAAGGTCGACCCAATGAACCCAACAAATAACGGGCAAAACTCTGCTTTTTGCTATAGCGTGGGTCTTTTTCCAATTGTAAATAGCCAATGGTGAAATCATCGGCATAGCTGGGCAGAGCCCAGACTAAGCTGATCACTAATAGCAGTTTTACTAACAATACTTTGACTAAAAACCGACTAATCATCAATCAATACCGTATGCGGAACCCGTGCAATCGGCACTGACTTTAAAACTTTACGGCTGGCCACATCAATGATCGACAGATCATCACTTAAACCATTTACCACAAAGAGTAGGCTATCATCCTTATTCAAAGTCGTATTCCAAGCCCGCTTGCCGACTAATACATAGTGCGTGACTTTACGGCTAGCCACATCGACAAAAGCTACATGATTGGCGCGTCCGAGTGCGACGATAGCGGTTTTGCCATCTTTGCTAAGCGTAATTCCCACGGGAGTCACATCCTCAGCACGAAAACCGGGTGGGAGGAAAGTGATGGTTTCTATGAGCTTCTGGCTAGCTGGGTCGAGGATTGAGATGGAGCTACTTAATTCATTCGAAACCCATAATTCTTTTTGATCGGGAGTAAGCGCAAAGCGACGCGGGCGATTGCCGACCACAATATTCGCTTTAATTTCTTTGCTAGCGGTATCGACGACATGGACGGTATTGGCCACTTCTGAAGTGACATAGGCGATTTTACCATCAGGGCTAACTAGAATGCCTTCTGGTTCTTCGCCGACTTCAACCGTAGTCATGCCGGGGAGTTGTTCATCCTCTTCAGATTCGCCCTCTTTAGTCTCACCTTCTTTGGCTTCGCCTTCTTTTTCATCATCGTCGGCGGCATCATCTTCTGCCTCGGAGGTGTCACCTTCGGGGGCTGCTTCCGCAACGGTTAAATCCGGTTTGCCTTCACGCTTAGCGAAATACTCATCCAGATCGAGAATACCCAAGGCTCCATCATCTTCTAAGGAAATATACAGGGTTTTGCCATCTGGGCTCAGATCAAACAGTTCGGGATCATCAATCTCACCAATGCGATCAACCAATTCCAATTTAGCGACATCAATCACATCAATCGCTTTACCATCCCCTGCCGCGACATAAATTTGGGTGTGGTCGGGGTTAAATTGTAAATGACGGGGGCGTGCTGCTGTACCGATGCGTTTGACGACGGCATAAGTTTTGCCATCTAAGACAGTGATGTGATTATCTTTTTCACTACTCACAAACAGATAACCTGTATCTTTGGCGTAAACAGGTAAAGTACAAGCCAAAATGAGGGCTGCTAACGTAAGTTGGCGGACCAATAGTGGATGCATACTTGACTCTCCTCCGATAAGTGTGCTTAGAGTTAAGCATACACCAGTTGGGAAAAGGTTGGGTACAGCCTACAATCCTATAGGCCAATTAATTAATAGGATAGGCTGTTCGTATCTGTTGGTTGCCTAATGAATAGGTTTAAGAATAGGCTTAAGTATCTGTGAGTTAAGAGGAGAGTTGTCATGGTTTATCAAGCTGATTCAAGTCGTTATGATTCAATGCATTATCGCCGTTCAGGGCGAAGTGGTTTGCAATTACCGGCTATTTCGATAGGTTTATGGCATAACTTTGGTGGCAGTAGCCCGCTGGAATTAGGGCGTGCGATGTTGCGCCGTTCGTTTGATTTGGGTATCACCCATTTCGATTTGGCCAATAATTATGGTCCACCCCCCGGTTCAGCCGAAGCGGCGTTTGGCAAGTTGATGACTCAGGATTTTCGTCCCTATCGTGATGAGCTGATTATCTCCACTAAAGCAGGGTATGACATGTGGCCGGGGCCGTATGGGCAGTGGGGTTCACGTAAATACTTACTCGCTAGCCTTGATCAAAGTCTTCAGCGGATGGGTTTGGAGTATGTCGATATTTTTTATTCACATCGGTTTGACCCCGATACCCCTTTAGAAGAAACGATGGGGGCTTTAGATAGTGCGGTACGTCAAGGCAAAGCTTTATATGTGGGGATTTCCTCCTATTCGCCAGCAAAAACGCAGGAGGCCGTCACTATTCTACGCCAAATGGGGACACCTTGCCTGATTCATCAGCCTTCTTATTCGCTGCTCAATCGTTGGATTGAGGAAGCCTTGCTTGATACCTTGCAGCAAGAAGGCTTGGGTTGTATTGCTTTCTCACCGTTAGCACAGGGTTTACTCAGTGATAAATATTTAAAGGGCGTGCCGGAAGCTTCACGTGCCAGTAAAGGAGGCTCATTTTTAGGGGAGTTTTTAAGTGAGAAAAACTTAACAATGGTACGCGCTTTGAATCAAGTAGCGGCTGAGCGCGGTCAGTCTTTGGCACAAATGGCGCTCGCTTGGGCTTTGCGTGACCCACGGATGACTTCAGTTTTGATTGGTGCCAGCAGTGTGCAGCAAATTGAAGAAAATGTGGCGGCACTGAATAATTTAGCGTTTAGCCCAGAGCAACTAGCAAAAATCGACCAAATTGCTCAGGATGGTGGGATTAATCTCTGGGCTAAATCGAGCGCGCATTAAGCTCAAGAAAGCGCAACAAAGGGGGATCATTCATGATGCGGCTCAAGTGATTGATGCGATGGCAGCGAATAGCTACCACATCTCAAAAAACTTATTGAAAGGTATAGATTAGCCTTTTGAAGCTGAATGATAGACTAACTACTGTCACTCTCTATACCTTAATATATTTGCACTTTACAAACACGAGCCATTGCTATGTCTGAAAATACCTATTCCATTGGCTTAAGCCTCCTATTCTGGCTGTTATGGGTAGTTGGTTTATTGGTTTTGCTACTATTTGGGTTTTTTCTACTGGCGACGGTTGTCGATGCGCCAGTAATGGGTGTTTGGAATGGTTTGGTGGTCTTAGCAGAAATTTTCGTGCTGTTCAAAACAGCACGGCATTTTGTACGTAAAGACCTGCCGCTCTCGAAGCTTTTACTCTGGATCGCATTGGCGGCAGTAGGCCTTCCCCTAGTGGCTTTTGGTGGTTGTTTGCTCTTGGATGATCTGCAGTTTGGCTTACGTTTTGCGGGCTAAACCCGCATGACCCTACATCTGATTGTTGATTTATTAGCACTCATCAGCGGTGTGCTCATGAGTATTTGGTTTCGACGCCAATACGGCTTAGAACGACCAAGAGGTATTAACCAAGAAGCACAACATCATTATTATTTGTTGGTGCTCCTGCTGGGTTTGGTGGCGGGCAGTCTGTTATTGGGTACCTTGAATTTAAGGTTGTCTGGGCAGGCAGGTCTGGCGAAAAGTATGCTAGGTGGAGTATTTGCTGCGATTGTCGCGGCGGAAATCTTCAAGTATTTTGCTGGCATTCGTCAATCCACGGGCTTGTATTTCGTCCCCGGTCTGGTGGTTTTAATTGCTGTTGGGCGGATTGGTTGCTTTTTCGCAGGTTTAGACGACTTTACTTATGGTATTGAGACTCAACTGCCTTGGGGTGTCGATTTCGGGGATGGGCTGAAACGTCATCCGGTGCAACTCTATGAAACCTTCGTCATGTTCGCTTTTCTTGGCGTATTATTAATCGGTTACCCTAAGCATCCAGCATTTTGGCAAGCACAAGGTTTTTATGTTTTTGTGTTGGTGTATGCAGGGCAGCGTTTGATTTGGGAGTTCCTCAAGCCTTATTCGATCGTATTGCCACCATTCAATTTATTTCAGTTGTTATGTTTAGGGCTGCTCGGTTACGCTGTGGTGATGCTGTTAAAAACAAGGAAAGCTTATGGATAATTTTCATTGACTAGGAGCAGATTTCCTTGAGTACTAAACAACGACCCTATATTTTCTATGGTCAGACTCAATCCCTGTGCGAAGACTGCCTCACGGTGGTTCCCACGAAAATTCTCTTCCAGCAGGGTAAGGTCTATTACCAAAAGCGTTGTGCCGAACATGGTGTACAAAAGACCTTAGTTTCCACCGATATTGAGTATTTTAAGCGCTGCAAAGACTATCTCAAACCCGGTGATTTACCAGAAAAATTCCAAACCGAGATTAAGCGTGGTTGCCCCCACGATTGTGGTTTATGCCCAGATCATGAGCAGCATTCGTGCTTGGCATTATTTGAGATCATTGACGAATGTAATATGCACTGCCCCGTCTGCTTCGCCAATTCCGCCCCGGGCAAAGGCAATCCACGTAGCTTAGAGCAGATCGAAATCATGCTGCAAACTTTGCTAGACAGCGAGCAGCAGCCTGATTTAGTGCAGGTTTCGGGGGGTGAGCCGACTTTGCATCCGCAGTTAATGGCCATTTTGCGTCGTTTAAAAGCCAGCCCGATTCGCCATTTGATGTTGAATACCAATGGTATTCGTCTGGCACGCGATCCGCATTTAGTCGAGGAGTTAGCCAGTCTCAAACCTGGGTTTGAAATTTATCTACAATTTGATTCGCTTAAGGCGGCCGCGCTGCAAAATATCCGTGGGCAGGATATGCGCAATATTCGCCAGCAAGCCTTAGAAAAATTAGAGCAGCATAAGATTTCGACCACACTGGTCTGTGTGGTTCGTAAAGGCGTGAATGATGAGGAAATTGGCGAGCTAATTCAGTTCGCCCAGCAGTGGAAATGTGTGCGTGGGATTACGTTTCAACCCGTACAAGAGGCTGGGCGCAATGAAGCGGGGCAACCTGCTCATCGTATTACTTTAAGTGAAATTCGTACCCGTATTATTGAGGCTGATAATCCGTTTGGTGATGCAGATATGATTCCTTTACCTTGTCACCCTGAGAATATTGCGATTGGTTATGGGATTCGGCTGGATGATAAAATTCTTCCAGTGACGGGTTTACTACCGCGTGAGGAATTACTCAAGGGGGTCGATAATACGATTACCTTTGAAAAAAGTGCCGACTTGAAAGCAGCCTTTTTTAAGCTATTTTCTCTTGATGCTTGCAGCGAGCAAACGGCTGAGCAATTAGCAACCTTGCTCTGCTGTTTGCCACGGATTCAAAGCAAGGGTGGCCTAACTTATGAGCATGTATTCCGTATTGTGATCATGTCGTTTATGGATAAATACGACTTTGATCTGGCCTCGGTGAAGCGTTCTTGCACCCATTTTGTCGAGCCAAATGGCAAGATTTATCCATTCGATACTTGGAATTTGTTTTATCGGCAACAGGTTAGGGAGAGTTAGGTTGGTTCAGCATGCTAGCGACATCAAAATCAACAGGTACGGCTTTGCGTTTGCTTTTCAGCATGCCAAACCCATGAGTAGCAACGGTTTCGGGTGTTTTGCTAGCATGAACTAGTTTCAAATATGAATAATAGCAGCACTGGCTAAGCACCTGCCACGCCTGCTTTAGCCATTAATTTAGCAAACGAGGAAGGGTTACGAGAGCAAATATAAACTTTACCACGCCCACTAAAACGTAAGACCACACCCTCACCACTGGTAACACTATTCACTAGGTTACCCAATAAACCACCTAAACCCCCGCCTTGGCGAGGGTTACCTGTCGTGACAGATAGCTCATAATGAAGCTGCTTATCCCAACACACCACATGGGCATTATCAATAATTAGGTCTTTGTTTGGCTCGACATCTAGGCTAAAAATAGTACCGAAACCAGAAACGACTAATTGCCCTTTACCAGCAGTTTCCATGACAAAAAAGCCACCGGATTGCCCAAACAAGGCATTGCCAACACCTTGAGTCCGTACTTGCAAGGCAACGTCTGAGGTCGCTGCTACAAATGCACCATCATTGAGAATATATTGCGCCTCACCCACCGCCACAATTTCCATCGCACCAGGGAGAGCAGGGGATAATAAGCAATCGCCATCGCCGCGTGTCGCTTCAATATGCTGTTGGAAAAAGGATTCTCCATTCGCAAACCGCCGAATCAAAGCTTGGCCTAAACCACCACTCATACGCCCTTGCAGATCGAGGGTAGCCTCCATCATCACCATAGAGCCTGATTCGCAATAGATTTTATCGCCCTTTTTCAGCGATACATGTAAGAAAGGGTCTATCTCGCCTGTTACGGTAAATGTGGTCATGGTTATTAACTCGTTAGCAGATTCATCATCGCTAAAAGTCTACCTGTTTGAGCGGATTTTGTAAGTTTAGGGGGGTAATTGGTAGGGTTGCTGGGTCTAGGTTTGAAGAGGGTTGGACAGTGGAGTTTTCCAGACCTAGTACATAAACGCATAAATCTGTGACAATTCACTGGCGGTATAAATCCTCCCATAGTGATGATCTGTCATGTCAGTCAATTGATGCAGATTGTTGTCATGAGGACTAATGGCAGGCCAAGGGGGCGGCGGTGTTAGCCAACCTGTTGGTGTTTTCATGTGGCTGCGATCACTGCGTAAAACACGGACATAATCTCGAGCCGGTAGCACTCGAAACAGCGGTATGAACTGAGGCTTTAACCGAGTTTCAGCCAAAAAAGATCGCTGAAAGTAATCAGCAATCGGCGTACAAAATGCTAGGAAAGTATCAAAATCGACTAAGTAAGTTTGGTTTTGAGTGGACCAAAGCAAGACAACATGATAATCCCAAAGTAAGGGTTGTTCAGGCAAGCCATCAGCCCGTTGGCACAGCATGGGAAAATACTCAGCCAGTGCAGCAATCACCATCACTTGGCTATCAGCAAACTCCGGTTGTTGGCAAAGCCACCAGATATTTTCTTCACAGTAGCGGGCGTGATAAGCATAGTGTTCGCGCTGAGGTAAGTTCATGAGTCTTGGCCAAAAAATACAGATGGAATCACTAGATTTCGTCGGTTTTTGTCGATTGTTATTTTTATTCTAGGCGAAATTTTCAGTGAAACCTATACCTTAATCAGTCCACCCAATAAGGCTACTTGATATGAGTCAAGGCAGGCTTCAGTCTAGGCTTTTAGAGTCTGGCATTTTGCTGAAGGTAAGCTCCCATGTTGCAAATCACTGAGCGTCAAGCGTATGTACCGCGTTTTGCCTTATTTCAATTAGGCTTTCGTATCTTCTTTTTGGCCGCGAGTGTGTTTGCTGTGCTAGGTACAGCCTTATGGACGGCGTTGTATAGTTTCCAATGGAATGGTTTACCAATGGCTTATCCAGCCATGACTTGGCATGCGCATGAAATGATCTTTGCTTATGCTTTAGCGGTGATTGCGGGTTTTTTATTAACTGCGGTGAAAAACTGGACAGGCCTGCAAACGCTGCAACATTATCCGCTGGCAGGTTTGTTTGGGTTGTGGCTATTAGCACGCTGCTTGCCGTTTACGGGTTTGCCTTTAAGCTTCACCGCTGTAGCGGATTTGTTGTTTTTAATCGGGTTGTTAGGGGCGGTGGCTAGACCCATCCTGCGGGTTAAACAAGGGAAGCAGGCGGGAATTATTGCCAAAATCGGCTTATTGTTGGTAGCGAATACGTTATTTTATTTAGGTCTACTCGGTTATTGGCCGTTAGGAACAGTGCTTGGTTTATATTTAGGTTTTTATTTGGTCATCGCTTTAATCTTAACGATGGGGCGGCGAGTGATTCCATTTTTTATTGAAAAGGGTCTTGGTGTGCCTTTTGCAGCGACGAATTATCGCTGGTTAGATCGAGCTAGCTTAATTTTATTTCTAAGTTTTGCGCTGCTGGATTTAGCTTGGATGAGCACCGGTAATCCGCTGTTAGCTTATATGCTGGCAGGTTTAGCGTTAATTCAAGTCTTTTTACACAGCCTGCGGTTGCGCGGTTGGTATCATCCGCTGATTTGGCATAAGCCTTTGCTTTGGGTTTTGTATCTGGCTTATGTCTGGCTCGTGTTGGGGTTTGCCTTGAAATTCATTAGCTTAGTTTGGGGTAGTTCGCCGTGGCTTGCGGTGCATGCTTTCGCTTATGGTGGCATGGGCATGATGACCCTAGGCATGATGGCGCGAGTCAGTTTAGGGCATACCGGACGTGAGGTAGCTAATCCGCCAGCGGTGGTGGGTGTGTTATTTGCTATTTTAGCTTTGGGTGCTGGTATTCGTGTCTTTATGGTGTGGTGGCTGCCGGATGCGCAGGCTATTTGGATTTTAGCGGCTCAGTTCCTATGGATGGCTGCCTTTGCAGGTATGCTTTGGGTGTATTTACCGATGTGGTGGCGGCCACGAGTGGATGGCTTAGCAGGTTAGTCAGCTTCGTGGTCTTGACTCAGGTCAAGGTGATTCGTGTTCAGAGTTGCCTATTTTGGGGTAGGCAACAATATCCTGTACATGCAGCTGCTTTAAAATCAGCACAATTAGTCGGTATGAGTTGTTGGAAGCTTTAACACACCTATCAACCTTGATTTTGGTATCTTAATTCTAAGGCTGTTTGCAGCCACTCTTAGCCTTGGGTAGAGTGGATGTATTCTTAATGAATTTGAGTTTCTTCATGTCCCAGCCTTCTTTGCTTGTACGTCATCTTACTGTCCCTGTCAGAATCGGGCAGGTCGTTGTCGGTGGCCATGCTCCTATCGTGGTGCAATCTATGACCAATACCGATACAGCTGATCCTATTCGTACTGCGATTCAATGTGCTGAATTAGCCCAAGCAGGCTCTGAGCTAGTACGGATTACTGTCAATAGTTTAGAGGCAGCGCAGGCCGTGCCAGAAATTCGGGAGCGCTTAGATAAACTCGGCTGTCAAGTGCCTTTGATTGGCGACTTTCATTTTAATGGGCATAAGTTATTAAGTGCTGTGCCGGAATGTGCTGCTGCTTTAGCGAAGTACCGTATTAATCCGGGTAATGTGGGTCGTGGTAAAAAGCGTGATGAGCAATTTGCGCAAATGATCGAATTTGCTTGTCGCTATGATAAGCCTGTCCGCATTGGTGTGAACTGGGGTTCGCTAGATCAAGAGTTATTAGCTCGTAAGCTGGATGTTAATTCTCAACTGGCTCAGCCGCTAGCGCTGTATGAGGTGATGCATGAGGCTTTGATCGAGTCAGCATTAACCAGTGCCGCCAAAGCCGAAGAATACGGCTTGCCCCATAATTACATTATTTTGTCTTGCAAGCTTAGCGAAGTACAGGGCTTGATTCGTGCCTATCGGGACCTGGCGAGTCGTTGTGATTATCCGCTGCATTTGGGTTTGACAGAGGCGGGTATGGGGAGCAAAGGGATTGTTTATTCTACAGCGGCTTTATCCGTGCTTTTGCAAGAAGGTATTGGTGACACGATTCGTATTTCTCTTACCCCAGAGCCACACGCTAAGCGGGAAAAAGAAGTGATCGTTGGGCAGGAGATTCTGCAAGCCTTAGGTTTGCGGTCGTTTACGCCTCAAGTGATTGCTTGCCCCGGTTGCGGGCGGACTTCAAGCGATTATTTCCAACGCTTAGCCGAGCAAATTCAAACTTGGTTACGTGCACAAATGCCCGTCTGGCGGACTCAATATGCAGGGGTCGAAACCATGTCGGTGGCAGTGATGGGTTGTGTAGTGAATGGTCCTGGTGAAAGTAAGCATGCAAATATTGGGATTAGCTTACCGGGGAGTGGAGAAGTTCCGGTTGCGCCTGTGTATGAAGATGGCGAGAAAACCGTAACGCTAAAAGGCGATAAGATTGCAGCTGAATTCCAAACTTTAGTTGAGGCTTATGTACAGCGTACTTATCGCCCAGCGGCTTGACGCTGGTTTAGATGAGTTTGTGCTGAATTTTAGAAAAACTTAAGATCATTTCTTGACAAAAAATGCCTAAAAAGCTTTAATAGCGACCTCTTGAGGCCGGGTAGCTCAGTCGGTAGAGCAGCGGATTGAAAATCCGCGTGTCGGCAGTTCGATTCTGCCCCCGGCCACCAAGATTCAAATTTTTCGTTTCATTGCATTTCCTTTTAGTTTTATCTCCTTTTCTTGATTTTTCATTGTCGAACTTACGATTGCGAAATAAGCGACAATCAAACTAGTTCGTAACCGAGCTAAAACTAGTTAGCTCGGTTCTTCTTAGTAAAGCCTCCTCAGTTTGAATTAGTTTTTTAATCAAATTAGTCAATCAAGTTTATTCCGTTAAATCTATGCAGTTAACTTTGGTTAGTTTTGTTTAAATGGATTAAATTTTTAGTCCAAGCGTGCCTTGCGAAGGTTGATTGGCTAGAGTCGATTCAAGAATCTGTTACACTAAGCGCGCTTGAGTGCTGTACCAAGACAGCACACTATCCAAGCTGGCTTTTAACAAGGCAAAGCCAGTCGGTTTGCCTAAAAAATTACCCATACTAACTGAGAGGGCCATTCAAGCTATGCGATTTCGTTTTCCTGTTGTCATTATTGACGAAGATTTCCGTTCCGAAAATACCTCAGGTTTAGGTATTCGCGCTTTAGCCAAAGCGATCGAGGAAACCGGCATGGAAGTGTTGGGTGTGACGAGTTATGGTGATTTATCGACTTTTGCTCAGCAGCAAAGCCGGGCTTCTGCATTTATTCTTGCGATTGATGATGAAGAGTTTGCCGCCGCCGCCGAAACAGATGAAAACGGCAATAGAGAGCCTTATGCTTTAAGAGCTTTACGGGGTTTCGTTGAAGAGATTCGTTGGCGCAATGCAGAAATTCCGATTTTCTTACACGGTGAGACTCGGACTGCACGGCATATTCCGAATGATATTTTGCGTGAGTTAAATGGCTTCATTCATATGTTTGAAGATACGCCAGAATTTGTCGCCCGTTATATCATTCGTGAAGCTAAGGCGTATTTGGATAGTTTAGCGCCGCCTTTCTTCCGTGCACTCACGCATTATGCAGCCGATGGTTCCTATTCTTGGCATTGCCCGGGGCATTCCGGTGGAGTCGCTTTTTTAAAATCCCCAGTGGGGCAAATGTTCCACCAATTCTTTGGTGAGAATATGTTGCGTGCGGATGTATGTAATTCGGTCGATGAATTAGGCCAATTGCTGGATCATACCGGCCCTGTAGCCGCTTCTGAGCGGAATGCAGCGCGTATTTTCAATGTTGACCATTTATTCTTTGTGACGAATGGCACTTCGACTTCGAATAAAATGGTTTGGCATTCCTGTGTGGCAGATAATGATATTGTAGTGGTGGATCGGAACTGCCATAAGTCGATCCTGCATGCGATTACCATGACCGGGGCGATTCCGGTATTCTTAACTCCGACCCGCAATCATTTTGGGATTATCGGTCCGATTCCGCACAAGTCGTTTGATCGTGATGCGATTGAAGCAAAAATTGCCGCACACCCTTTAGCCAGTCAATTAGGGACGAATCCACGCATTCTTACCATCACTCAAAGTACTTATGATGGAGTGCTCTATAACACTGGCATGATTAAAGAGCGCTTGGACGGTTGGATTGATAATTTGCTGTTTGATGAAGCATGGTTGCCTCATGCTGCTTTCCATGATTTCTATAAAGGCATGCATGCAATGTCACGCAATGGCGAGCGTACCCAAAAGTCGATGGTATTTGCGACCCAATCTACCCATAAACTGCTAGCAGGCTTATCGCAAGCATCCCAAATTCTGGTGCAAGATGCGAAAGAAACTAAGCTGGATCAGTATATCTTTAATGAAGCCTATTTAATGCACAGCTCCACTAGTCCGCAATACGCGATTATTGCTAGCTGTGATGTCGCAGCTGCCATGATGGAGGCTCCTGGTGGTACCGCCTTAGTTGAGGAGTCAATTTCTGAATCCTTAAATTTCCGGCGTGCCATGCAGAAAGTTGATAAGGAATATGGAGCGTCTTGGTGGTTCCAAATTTGGGGGCCAGATATTGTTGATGAAGAGGGCATTGGTGATCGTGATACTTGGGTGTTAAAAGCGAATGACCGTTGGCATGGTTTTGGGAATCTCGCTGATAATTTCAATATGCTCGACCCCATCAAAGCCACGATTATCACTCCCGGTTTAGATGTCGATGGTGCTTTCAGTGATGAGATTGGGATTCCTGCGGCGATTGTCACCAAATACCTTGCAGAGCATGGGGTTATCGTTGAAAAGTGTGGTCTCTATAGCTTCTTTATTATGTTCACCATCGGTATTACCAAAGGCCGTTGGAATACTTTATTGACAGCTTTACAACAATTTAAAGATGATTTTGATAAAAACCAACCGTTATGGCGAGTCTTGCCAGAGTTTATTGTTCGCCATCCGCGTTATGAAAAAATTGGTTTGCGTGATCTGTGTTTGCAAATTCATGCGTTCTATGCGGAGTACGATGTTGCCCGCTTGACCACTGAAATGTATCTGTCGGATATGGAGCCGGCGCTGAAACCTTCTGACGCCTTCGCCATGATGACGCATCGCAAGATTGATCGTGTTCCGGTAGATCAATTAGAAGGGCGGATCACGGCCAGCTTAGTGACCCCTTATCCACCGGGTATTCCTTTATTGATTCCGGGTGAGCGTTTCAATAAAACTATTGTGGATTATTTAAAATTCACCCGAGTTTTTAATGAAAAATTCCCCGGCTTTGAAGCAGATGTACATGGTTTGACCGTGGACACAGTGGAAGGCGTGAAGCAGTATTATGTGGATTGTGTCAGGCAATAAACTGAATAGGCCAAAATAAACTGAAATACAGCGGCTAGTCTCGAGCGATTAGCCGCTTCTCGTCACTGGTACTTGCCAAATTAAAGATGCTTTTCTAGCCAGTCGTTCACCCACGGCTTATGTTCACGAATTTCATCCTTGCTTAAGCCTTTGAGTTCGTGTGGAAACACCAGCCATTCATCAGTTTCGTGAATAAAATAATCAGGCCGTAAATTGGTTTTATTCTTATTTGGTTTGAAATAAGGGGTGGCAATACGAATATCATGTGGTGTATTTAAGCGTGCTTCAGAGCGAATTTTATCTAAGGCAGCTTTAATGCTATTACCAGAATCAAAAACATCATCGACGATTAATAAGGAATCAGGCGCATTGATATGTTTAATTAAATACTCTAAGCCATGCACTCTCACTTCATGGGCAGTTTGATTTAAACCAGTATAATAAGAAGTGCGAATAGCAATATGATCGGTGGAGACACCAAAGTATTCAAATAGCTCCTGAACGACAATGCCTACTGGGGTGCCACCGCGCCAGATAGCGACAATAAAATCAGGCCGGAAGCCGCTATCATAGATTTTTTCCGCTAATTGAATGGAGCTATCCATTAAGTCTTGTGGAGTTAAAAAGACTTTAGTGATGGGTGCAGACACGAGATGATCCTTTTGCTAAGCGCCTGAAATTGGAGTCAGGACGTTAGCATCATTTTTGAGATTTCTCTATGCCGTTGTAAAGGTTTTGTCATATCCAAACTTAAAAGTTGCCCACGCTCTACCACAATTCGCCCGTGGATGATGGATAAATCAACTCTAAAAGAGTGACAGAAGACCGCTGCTGCGACAGGATCATGGCCTGCTCCTGCATAGTTTAAGCGATTTAAGTCAATCGCGATCAGATCTGCACTTTTCCCGACTTCAATTGAGCCAATTTCATGACGACCTAAGGTGGCTGCTCCACCTCGAGTGGCTAAGCGCAAGGCTTCACGCGCAGACATCGCAGCGGGATCGCCTGCAAATCCTCCTCGGCCGCCTAAGGGCATACTGCTTGAGTATTGATGCGGAGCGATACGTTGAATCAACATAGCCTGACGCGCTTCAGCCAGCAGATGACTGCTATCATTTGAGGCTGAACCATCCACACCTAAGCCTACTTTAACCCCTGCTCGGGTCATCTGCGGAATGGGCGCAATACCGCTAGCTAAACGCATATTGCTGGTCGGGCAATGCGCAACACCAGTACCGGTCTGTGCGAATTTTTGAATCTCAGCTGCATTGAGATGTACACAATGCGCATGCCAGCAATCACAGCCTGTCCAACCCAAGGATTCCACATAATCGACCGGGCGCAGACCAAACTTAGCTAAGCAGAACTGCTCTTCATCTAAAGTTTCCGCTAGATGGGTATGTAAGCGTACCTGCGAATACTGCCGAGCTAAATGAGCAGTTTCGCGCATTAAATCGGCTGTGACCGAGAAGGGCGAACAAGGTGCGAGCACCATCCGCAACAGGCTATGTTCACTCGGATCATGATAGGTTTCAATGAGGCGCTGGGAGTCTTGCAAAATAGCCGCTTCATTTTCAGTCACTCGATCCGGTGGGAGGCCACCTTGACTTTCCCCTAAAGACATCGACCCCCGAGCTGCATGAAAACGGATACCAAGGTCTTGGGCCGCACGAATCTGGCTATCGAGCGTACAATCATTGGGATAAATGTATAAATGATCACTACTTGTCGTACAGCCGGATAGCATTAATTCGGCTAAGCCAGTTAAGGTACTGATATACACCGCTTCATCCGTGAGTTTGGCCCAGATGGGGTAAAGGGTTTTGAGCCAAGTAAATAAATCGGCATCTTGAGCGACCACGCGGGTGAGGGTTTGATACAAATGATGATGTGTATTGACTAAGCCCGGCAGGATGAGATGATCGCGTAAATCAAGCACTTGATCAGCATGAGTCGGTAAGTCCTTGCTAGCCCCGACCTGTTTAATCAGATGATCTTCAATATAAACGCCAGCATCCGCTAGCTCTGTCCCAGCATCATCGAAAGTAGCTAGCAGGGTGGCATTTTTTAAGAGAATAGAAGGCAAGGGTTTTACTCGGTTTAGTTAGCTCTATGACTTGCAACTTGTGCTAGCCACCATATAAGTCAGTACTAGAGTACTCTATTTTTATTCCTTATTCAGTTCAGTGGCCGCCAGCGCTTGTTTTAATCAACAAAGTTTTTCCACGCGGTATAAATTCTTAAAACAGTGCTGAGTAAACATAAACTAGCAAAGCCATAAGCAAACACACTAAACCAAGTGGGGAATAAGCACATCAGCACAAAGACTAGAATAGTTTCAGTCGCTTCGGTTAAGCCACCTAAATAGTAGAAGCTTTTATGAGGATAGACTGGACTACTCAGTTGGCGTTTTGCCGCAAAAATCGCAAAGGCTAAAAAGCTGCTGCCCGTACCCACAAAACTATAAATGAGCACGGCTGCCGCCAAGGCATTTTCGCTTGGATTAGCCAGAGCAAAACCTAAAGGAATCGTAGAATAGAATAAAAAATCCAGCACAATATCCAAAAAGCCGCCGCGATCCGAGATTCGGGTTAAGCGAGCGATCGTACCATCTAAGCCATCCAATAAACGATTCAGTAAAATCACACCAAGGGCGAAATAATACTGTTCAAAGGCCAGTAAAGGTAAGGCTGTTAGGCCGATCAAAAAGCCGAGGAGAGTAACTTGATTCGCAGTCCAACCCCAGATAATTAATTGTTTTGCAAGGCGAAGTTGAGGTTGTTGGGTGGTGGTGAGTAGGATGCGATCTAACATGCAGCACCTCCTATAGGCGTAGCAATCGGCCTTGAGCAGGTCGATCAGCCAGATCATGGGTCACTAAAAGCGCTGGGATGTTAAGCTTGGTAATTTCCTCAAAAACAAAGCTACGAAATTGTTGGCGTAATTCGGCATCTAAACGCGCAAACGGTTCGTCTAGCAATAAAGCACGGGGTTGTGCGAGTAAAGCTCGTAGGACACTCACCCGAGCGCGTTGGCCGCCGGATAGTGTACTGGGGTCACGCGGATAAAAGCCGCTTAAGCCAGCCTGCTCTAAAACGGCCTCCAGCTTCTGTTTGCGAGCTTTACCTTTGACATGAGCAGGCAGAGCAAAGGCTAAATTGCCACCCACACTCAGATGTGGAAACAGTAAATCGTCTTGAAATAAAATCCCGATTTGACGTTGCTCAGTAGGCAAGTGATCAATCTGCTTTTGGTTTAAATAGCATTGCCCGCTGGCGGTGAAGGCGGGTGATAAAGCCCCAATCAGCCAATTCAGTAAAGTGGATTTACCAACACCGGAAGCCCCCATAAGCGTGACAATTTCACCCGCAGCAACCTGCAAGCTTAAGTTTTCAATCAGCAGGCGTTGTTGCTGCTGAATCCTGAGTTGTTGAATACTAAGCATTAGTTTAATCCCGGATGTCGTCGCCCATACCATTGGCTCAAGCTCAGGCTTAAGGCAAAACCTAACAGAGGCAACAGTGCTTGGAGCAGCGCCTGCACGGCTAAACTCGGCCGATGGCCGCCTGCGCTTAAACTCACTGCCTCGGTCGTTACGGTTGCAATTCGCCCGCCACCCACAAAAACTGTGGGCAAGTATTGCGCCACACTCACAGCAAAACCCACTGCACAGGCGGCAAGGATGGGGCGCAATAATAAGCGCCATTTAATAGACCAACAGCTCTGCCAGTGGCTATAACCCAAGGTTTTAGCGGTGAGCATAAAGCGCTCATCTAAATTTCGATAAGCACCTGTGAGCATTAGCAACATATAAGGCAGTACCCACGCCAAATGACTCCAAATCACCGCCAGCAAACTGCCATCAAGCTTGAGTGTTAAGGCCACTTGATATTGAGCGGCCGTGAAAGGTAGAGCTGGAATAATCAGGGGTAAATACAACCAAGCGGGTTGCCGACTACCCCATTCTAACCAAATCAAGCTCAAGGGTAGGGCGAGGCCAACACTGCCAACCCCAATCAATAAGCTCTGGTATAAAGGCTCAAACCTTGCTTGTTGCCAAGCTTGCAGGCTTAACTCAGCTGGCAACCTGTGCGGAAAGAACCAAGTCTCTGCCAGTGACCATAGCAGAATGAGCATGAGCACTAACCAAAAAGGTAGGGTGAGTGTATAACGCAGCACGAACTTTAAAAAACCGAAACGGCGTATGCCTTGGCGTTTACCCTGTGGATGAGCCAAGCTAAAGTGCAACAACTGATACAGAGCATAGGCTAGGATGGCACCTAAGACTAATAAGAGCATTAAGAGCAAAGCCAAGCTATGGGCTTTTAACTGTTGGTTCGGATCAGGGTCAGCGAACCATTGCCAAGCCAGTACTGCTAATGTCGGTGGCGTAGACGGGCCTAAAATCAAAGCCATATCAACGACTGATAAGCCATAAGCAAAGACGGCTAATAAAGGCCAAGCCAAGCGGCTTAATAATTGTGGAAATAAAATTTGCCAACCCGTTTGCCAAAGTCCATAGCCCAAACTTTGTGCAACCCAAGTTTGTTTCAGTAGCCATTGCTGATTTAATAAGCCTGTTAATACCCAAAAAAGAAACCAAGTCTCTTTTAAGCTTAACGCCAGACTCAAGCTGAGCGCATAAGGGTCTTGGGTCGTCGTCCAAAGCGGTGGCTCAGTCCAAGCCGCTAAGGGTGCGATTAAACGGACTAGCCAGCCTGAGGGGGCGAGGAGAAAAACTAAGCCAATGGCGAAGGCCGCATGCGGCAGGGCTAAAAAAATCGGGAGTTGTTGCTGTAAGCGCTGCCAAACCTTTGAGGGGTAGAATAAAAATACCAAGGAGCAAGCCAGTACTAGGGCTAAGCTGGTGGAGCTAAGCGCTGAAAATAAACTCAGTTTGAGTGCTGGCAAGGTTTGAGGATCAGACCAAAGCATTTGCCAGCCAATGGGATTTAAGCCGATGCTCACTACGGGTAGCAAGCCTAGCAAGGGCAAGCCCAAGACGAGGCCTAGCCCTAGCCATGCCACCGCTGATAACAGCCAAGTTATCGGTGGATGGGGGTTAAGCCGTGTCAGTTGAGTCAAGCGCATGTGCGGCTTAACTACCGTAGCGCTTTAACCATTCTTTTTCTAAAGCTTCCACCCAACTTGCATGCGGTTCAGCTAGGGTCGGAATATCACTCGGTAATACACTGGCTTCAGTTTGTGTTGCCGGTAATTTATCCGCAGCTAAGACACTCGGATCACCCCAGACTTTAATCTCTGCTTTGCGAGCTTGAGCTTCAGGTGATAATAAAAAATTAGCAAACACTTGGGCGCCCTGTTTGGCTGGAGCATTAAATGGAATCGCGACAAAATGCACATTACCAATCGTGCCTTTTTTGAAACCAAAGCTATAAGCACTCGTGGGGAGTTGCCCTGCTTGAATCAGGCTGGCAGCTTCATTGGGATTAAAGCTTAACGAAATGAGTAGCTCACCATCCGCGAGTTTTTGGTGCATTTCAGTGTTACTCGCGGGGAAACTTTTGCCTTGCTGCCAAGTCACCGGATGCAATTGATCTAAATACGCCCATAACGGCTGGGTGAGGCTAGCCAACTGAGTCGGGTCAACGGGTTTATTCAGTGCACTGCGATCTGTGCTTAAATCAAGGAGTAATTGCTTGAGGAAAGTGGTACCGTGAAAATTAGGTGGTTTGGGATAAGTCACGCGCCCAGGGTGTTGTTGGGCAAAGGCTAAGAGTGCGGCGGCTGAATCAGGTGGGCTAGACACCTTGCTGCGATCCGTAATGAAGGTGAGTTGTGCAGTCCCCCACGGTGCTTCTAAGCCATCGGTGCTTTCTGAAAAGTCTTGACGAACAGGTTTGTTGGTATCGACTTGACTCCAGTTAGGTAGCTGCTCTGCCCACGGTCCATAGAGTAAATTAGCCCGTTTTAAAGCACTGAAGTTTTCGCCATTCACCCAAATTAAGTCCACTGAGCCATCCTCAGTTCGGCCTGCTTGCTGCTCGGTTTGAATGCGTTTGACCACTTCAGCAGCATCCGTAATTTTTACATGCTTAACCGTCAATTCATAGCGTTGCTTGGCTTGCTCGGCGGCCCATTCAATATAACGATTAATGGTTTCACCACCGCCCCAAGCATTGAAATAAACAGTTTGGCCTTTAGCGGCTTGTTCGATTTGCGCCCAATCGGTATCAGCTGCAGAGGCTTGCAGGCAAGCAGTGCTTAGCAGGCTGAGGGCGCTTAGTTTGAAAATCTTGAGTGTGAGATTCTTAGATTTGAGGTCATTTAATTGCATTTATCGTTTTCCTTTGTCTAAATTCTGTGTTGAGCCAAGTCGCCAACGGTGATAGCGTGCGAGCCAATTCAGTAAGCGCTCTGGGCTATGCTGGCGCTTCCAGTGACCTGCGACATATTTATTCGCCTCAGCCAAAGTAGGGTAGCTATGAATCGTGCCAAGAATTTTGTTTAAACCTAAGCCATGCTTCATCGCCAGCACATATTCGGCTAAGAGTTCACCCGCTTGAGCACCCACAATGGTTACCCCTAAAATCTTATCTTTGCCCGGTACGGTCAGTACTTGAATAAAACCTGTTTTCGTCCCTTCTGTGATCGCTCGATCTAATTCAGCGAATTCAAAGCGGCTGAGTTCATAAGCGATCTGTTGAGCCTGAGCTTCCTGCTCAGTCATACCGACACTGGCTATTTCTGGGTCGACAAAAGTAACCCGTGGAATCACTCGATAATCGACTTTAAAGCGCTTAAACTGACCGAATAAAGCATTCACACTGGCATACCAAGCCTGATGTGCTGCGACATGAGTGAATTGATACGGCCCTGCTAAATCACCAGCGGCATAAATATTTGGGAACACAGTTTCTAAATAGTCATTAGTTAGTACGGTACGCTCAGTCGGAATCCCTAACTCCTCTAAGCCATAACCCGTTAAGCGTGCTTTACGCCCCAAGGCGAGAATGACTTGATCATAAGGAATCGCGAGTGTTTGCTCTGGAGTTTGCACAAGCACCGTTTTGCTGGTTGGAGTTTGCTCAAAGCCGAGGACTTGATGAGCGGTCAGAAGCTGGATGCCGTCTGCTTGTAAAGCTTGAGCCGCAAGTTCGGCTACAGCGCGATCTTCACGGGCTAAAATCTGCTCGGCTTTTTCAATAATCGTGACACTTGAACCTAAGCGTGCAAAAGCTTGAGCCAGCTCACAACCTATCGGCCCTGCGCCTAGGATCACCAACTGTTTTGGAACTTGTTCTAGGCTTGCAAACCGTTCCCAAAGAGTATCGCTGGTCACATAGCCTGAGTTTTCAATCCCCGGAAGTGCAGGGATATTGGCGTGTGCACCGGTCGCAAGAATAATGCTCCGTGCAGTCAGGTGTTGACTAGAACCATCAGATAACTTGATTTCGACGCGCCAAGGATCAAGGAGCTTGGCATAACCTTGCAGAACCTCAACACCTAGCTGCATATAGCGTTCGACACTATCATGCGGTTCGACTTCAGCAATCACCTGCTGAACTCGCTGCATTACCTGTTGGAATTGAATCTGGACTTGAGTGTTGGCTAGGCCATAGTGTTCAGCTTGTTGGATTTGCTGAGCGAGTTTAGCGGTTTTCAGCAGAGTTTTACTGGGGACACAGCCATAATTTAAACAATCACCGCCCATTTTATGGGCTTCAATCAAAGTGACTTTAGCTTTGACCGCCGCTGCAATATAGGCGGAGACTAAGCCAGCCGCACCTGCTCCAATCACAATTAAGTTCCGGTCAAATTGCTGCGGGCGCTGAAAGCCTGCATAGACTCGTTGGCGTTGAATCAAGCCTAAAATACTTTTGGCGAACCACGGAAACAGGCCTAAGACACTGAAAGAAAGGATGAGGCCGGGAGAGAGTATATCGCTGAGGCTGTTGATCTGTGCCAGCTGCGTGCCTGCATTCACATACACGATAGTACCAGCCAACATGCCTAGTTGGCTGACCCAATAGAAAGTACGGGTAGGCAGCTGAGTCAAACCCATCAAGAGATTAATGATAAAAAATGGAAACAAGGGTACTAAGCGCAAAGTGAATAGATAAAACGCGCCTTCTTTACCGATCCCTTGATTGATTGCCGTTAATTGTTGGCTAAAGTGTTGCTCAATACTGCTACGGAATAAATAGCGTGAAGCGAGAAAAGCTAAAGTCGCACCGAGGCTAGAGGCAAAAGACACTAACAATAAGCCTTGCCATAAACCAAATAGGGCACCACCCGCTAAAGTCAAAATAGCCGCCCCGGGTAAAGACAAGGCTGTAATGAGCACATAGCTTAAGAAATAACTGATGGCGAATAACCAAGGATGTGCCGCTTGCCAAGTTGCGAATTGAGCTTGGCTAGTTTTGAGCTGCTCCAAGGTGAAGTAGCGATCTAAATCAACAGCAAAGAACAAAACAACTAATAACCCCAAACCTGCGAATAGCATGAGTTTTTTCATGAGAGCTGCTCGGAAGTGTTTAGGGTTGGGGCGGTTAGGCGATACTGCCGCATAAATTTTTGATCAATATGGTTTTTCCAACGCCAAACCCAAGCTCCTTCGGCACTCCAAGCACCCCATGAAGCAATCGCTTGTTTGGGGCCAGTGGCTAATAGATACAAAGAGCGCTGCTTGGGTTGATACTGCTTTAGGGGTTGATGCTTGCTAAACGCGGGTAGGTTCTCAGCAAGTAATTTACCTGCATAAACAGCATGTACACCTGAACGTCCAAATTGTGGTTCTATGCGGGAACAAATATCACCCGCTGCAAAAATATTTGGATGAGAGCAGCTTTGATGATAAGCATTTACGGCAATATAGCCCTGCTGATCAAGGCTTAGCCCGGAGCTAGCGAGCCAGTCGGCTGCTTTTGCACCGGTTGCGGCAATGAGATGGTCAACCTCTAGCGGCTCATCATCAGCTAATATCAGTTGCTCGCCTTGTAACTTGGCTCGACTGAGATGTAGGTTAACACCCGCTTGGAGGAGGCGATCTCGTACCCGCTGTTGCACACCGCGTGCGTGGTCAGCTAATAAACTAGAGGCCAGTAGATGGACAGTGGCTTGTGGCGCTTGTTGCTGAAAAGCGTATTGAATCGCCAGTGCTAGCTCCACCCCCGCAGCACCCCCACCAAGAACCGCCAGTCGATAAGGTGGCTGCTGTGCCGCTTTTAAAATACTTGGCCAACTATTGATGAAGCCGTCCAAAGGGCGAATCGGTGTGATCGGTATTGCAGCTGTCGCTTGATTAGACATGAGTGCAGTTTCGCTGCCAATATTAATCGAAAGCAAGTCGTAATGAATATTGCGACCTGTCGCCGTCGTTAGGATTTGTTGCGTCGCATCTAAGTGTGTGACTTGATCCAGTAGCAATTGACCTTGGGCGGCAGTTAGCAACGGCGGTAAGTTAATTTGGCATTCGTCCAAACGATAATGGCCTGCCAACCAACCGGGGAGCATCCCTGAATAGGTTTGCTGGATCTGTGGGGTGATCAGGGTCAGATGCAATGGAGTCGTTTGCTGCTTAGCCAAGGCACTCAGAACAGCAAGATGCGCATGGCCACCACCGATTAATACTAGATGTTTCATATTTTATGATCGAATGCTCGTAGAGGTTCTTGCATCTATACGTGCACAACTAACGTATTAGATGCATGAGTATCTCTTAATGGTTGTCTATTTGTGAGTAAGTTAAGCATCATGGTTAAAATTTGGAGTGTACTGAGTGCTTGTTTATTAAGCACTAATTTATTGGCAGCAGAAGCCAATCCGCTGATCGGTGAGTTCTCAGCCCGGCAACTAGCCGCTTGGGATAGTAAATCATTTAAAGGGGTTACTCAGTATCAATTAGTTCAAGACGGTCAGCGCTGGGTTTTGAGTGCTAAGAGTCAAGCGGCGGCTTCCGGTTTAACCCGCAAAATTAAAGTCGATTTAACGCAGACACCCTTTTTGAATTGGTCATGGCGGGTTGATCAGCCACTGCCAGCCTTAAATGAGCAAACCAAAGCAGGGGATGATTATGCAGCACGGCTTTATGTGATTGTTGATGGAGGCTTATTGGTTTGGAATTCCAAAGCAGTTAATTATGTCTGGTCCGGGAGTTCAGCCCGTGGAGCGACTTGGGGAAATGCTTATTTACCTAAGAATGCGCAAATGTTGGCGGTACGAGGGAAGCAGGATAAAACTGGGGTTTGGATCACTGAAAAGCGGAATGTGCGGGCTGATTTCCAAAAGCTCTATGGGGTCGATATTCAAACAATTGATGGGGTTGCTCTCATGACCGATAGTGATAATAGCAAGAGTGAAGCCGCTGCCAAATACGGCGATATTTTCTTCTCTGCACGCTAAGGTTGGACAGGATCAGGCGATTAATTCACAATGCGGGGGCTTTTTCTATTCCCCTATCTGCCTAAGAGGTCGCATCATGAGTCAATCTGAAGCCTTATTCCAACAAGCCCAAAAAACTATTCCGGGTGGAGTTAATTCGCCCGTGCGCGCCTTTCGTGGAGTCGGGGGGACGCCGCGCTTTATTGCCCGCGCTGAGGGGGCTTATTTGTTTGATGTAGATGGGCAACGCTATATTGATTATATCGGCTCATGGGGGCCGATGATTGCAGGCCATGCACATCCCGAAGTGGTGGAAGCAGTCCGTGAGGCAGCTTTATTAGGTTTAAGCTATGGTGCTCCTACAGCCCAAGAAGTGCAGATGGCAGAAACTATCAATGACATCATGCCTTCAATGGAAATGCTGCGCATGGTCAGCTCCGGTACCGAAGCCACCATGTCGGCGATTCGCTTAGCGCGAGGTTTCACTGGACGCAATGTAATTGTGAAGTTTGAAGGTGGCTATCATGGGCATGGCGATTCACTCTTAGTGAAGGCGGGTTCGGGTTTATTGACATTTGGTCAGCCTAGTTCTCCGGGTGTCCCTGCGGAGCTTGCACAATATACTTTAACGCTTAACTTTAATGATAGTGCACAAGTACGCGAGGTATTTGCTGCACGTGGTTATGAAATTGCCTGCATTATTGTTGAGCCAGTGTGTGGCAATATGAATTGTATTCCACCCGTGCCGGGTTTTTTAGCGAGCTTGCGCGAAGTTTGTGATGAATACGGTGCGGTTCTGATTTTTGACGAAGTAATGACTGGCTTTAGAGTAGCACGGGGCGGAGCACAAGCCTTGTATGGGATTAAGCCGGATCTAACGACTTTAGGTAAAATCATTGGTGGTGGCATGCCGGTAGGCGCTTTTGGTGGACGCCGCGAGATTATGTCGAAGCTTTCACCTTTAGGCGCGGTCTATCAAGCGGGTACTTTATCCGGTAACCCGATTGCAATGGCTGCGGGTTTAAAAATGATGGAAATTATTAGTCGTGAAGGTTTTTATCCACGACTGAATGCAAACACAACTAAGCTAGTACAAGGTATCCAAGCAGCTGCGGATGAGGCGAGGCTTCCATTTACCACTACACAGGTGGGTGGCATGTTTGGTTTATTTTTTACGACTGAACCCCAAGTCAGTAGTTATCAACAAGCAACGGCTTGTGATATTCCGACGTTTAATCGCTTCTTTCATGGTCTGTTAGAGCGAGGCGTTTATTTAGCACCTTCTGCATTTGAGGCGGGCTTTATGTCCACCGCGCATTCAGAAGAGGACATTAATACAACCATTGCTGCCGCTCGTGAGGTATTCGCGCTACTCAGATAAAGCGCTCGCGCTCGGCGTCGATTTGAGGTTTTTGTGATTGGTATAGGCAATTATTATTATAGTCAGCTGCCAAGATTTTGCTGTTTACTTCTAATGCTGCTGTTGTTTGGGCAGTCTGCCGTTGTGCAGGCTGTCGATCGTTCATCGAGCTTATATGCTGAAGTGCAACAGTCGATTTATCAGGTGAGAATCATCAATCGCAAGACAGGCCATAAGCGCACGATTGGTTCTGGGTTTGTGATTGAGCGCTCTAATCTCCTTGCCACTAATTATCATGTGGTGAGTGCTTACACCAATGACCCGACAACTTATTCGATTGAATATTTAGCCACGAATGGTTCAGTCGGTACGCTAGAATTATTAGATGTCGATGTCTTGCATGATCTTGCGGTGCTAGTGGCGGATAAGGAGTTAGGTCGGCCTTTGCAAACGGCGGAGCTGCCTGCTAAAGGTGCAACCTTGTATGCATTTGGTAATCCACTAGGCTTAGGTTTTTCAGTGGTCACAGGGACTAATAATGGCTTATTAACGGAGAGCGAAGATAAAAATATTCTTTTCTCTGGAAATTTGAATTCAGGTATGAGTGGTGGCCCTGCCTTAAATGAAGCAGGGGCGGTTGTCGGGGTTAATGTGGCCACTGCGGGTAATGCGGTGAGCTTTTTGGTGGCTGTTGAGTATTTGCAGCGCTTGCTCGAAAAAATTAGGACCCAGCAGTTTCAACCCGCAAGCAATCTACACGAGTCGATCGTCGCGCAATTAAAGGTAAACAGTAGTGAGATGTTAAATCGCTTGCAGACCAATCCTTGGATGTTGGAGTCAGTCGGTAGTTTTCAAGTGCCTAGTCGCATCGACACCTCTATTAACTGTTGGGATGGGAGCGAAACCGATGAGGAACGGGGCTTAGTCACGGTGATTTCGGTCAATTGCTCCAATGAGCGCGAAATTTATTTAGATGAAAAGCTCAGTGTAGGCAATATGCAATATCAATACACTTGGTATGCCGGTGAAAAAATGATTGCACCGCGCTTTTATCGGATGTATGAATTGCAAAATAGTGATGATACCAGCAGTAATGCCACTAAAGAAAATGTCACTGATTTTAAATGCGAGACTAATTTTGTACAAATCGCCAAGCAAAATTTCAAAATGAGTGTTTGTCGGCGCGATTATTTACGTTATAAGGGTTTAAGTGATGTATTAGTCACTGGTGCGATGGTGAGTCAGAAGCAACAAGGCTTTTTGTTTGAGTTGTTTTTAACGGGTGTTGATTTTAAAGAATCCATGCGATTAGTTAAGCAGTTATTCGAGAATTTTCAATGGAAAAATTAGATGCATGCTTGCTGGAAATTCAATTGCGGCCACTCAATCAGTATTATCATTTAACACAATTTCCTGTGAGAATTGGACGTGCTTTAGATAATGATATTATTTTATCAGATCCGAGTATTTCGGCTTATCATTTAGAAATAGATAAAACTGAGCAAGGCTTGGTGTTTCGTAATTTATCCAAAGAAAATGGTACGCGCTTAAATGGTAAGGCTTTGCAAGTTGCTAGTTTGGAGCTTAAGCAGCCGATTAGTTTAAAATTAGGTAATCGGCGTACCCGTCTGTTGGCAACGAGTATGCAAGTTGCTCAAGCCAGTGTGCACCAATGTAGAGGCTTGCTGAAGGTGTTTTGTAGGCCTTGGTATGCTTTCACTTTAGCGGTACTGACGACCTCCGTCTTCTTATATGAAGCTTATTTGCAAAGTATTTTTAACAAAGAGTTGGTGTACTATTTAAGTAGTGTGATGCCTTATCTGATGGGGATGATTGCTTTAGCTTTGCTCATTGCAGGGATGAGTCGTTTAGCGAGTCAACGCTGGGAGTTTTCTCCGGCTTTAGGTTTAGCGGCTTTCTGTATGTTGACTCCGCAATTATTAGGTGAGTTAGGTCGGGTTTTGAATTATTTTTTTACGGCTAATTGGCCTTTGAATGGTTTGTTATTACTCAGTAATTTTTTATTAATACCGCTACTGGTTTATGCTTATATTCGCCTAGTCCATCATGCGGAGCGTTGGCCTGCTGTTGGGGTAGCTTTATTGTTTAGTGCACCCTTATTAGTTTATCAAGCAATGGATTTAACGGATCAGTGGACTATTGAGCATGAGTTTACGGGGCAGGCGGATTTCAATCGCAATTTGAGTGCTTGGGATCTACGCTTAAAACCCACTTTAAGTATCGACGAGTATTTTATTGAAACTGAAAAGTAACTTGCTCATTTAGATTCAGACCCTTAAATCACCGTGTAAGAGTTGCAAAATCGCTAAAACACTGGTGCTTGCGGTTTCGGCTCTAAGAATCCGCGCTCCTAGGGTAACTCCTTGCATGCCAGCGGCTAAACAAAGCTCCAACTCTTGATCGCTAAAGCCACCTTCGGGGCCGATGAGCACGGCTAGTTTTTGGGTAGCTGCGATGGTTCTTAAATCCTGCTGACTGTCGGGGGCTAAGATCACGTAGTGGGTGGTGCTACTCAGGGTTGTTAGATAGTGGCTGAGTGTTTGCGGTGGGTGAATTTTGGGGATATGTGTACGCCCTGATTGTTCACAAGCACTCAGGGCGACTGCTTGCCAATGTTGGAGTTTTTTCTCGATTTTTTCTTGATCGGTACGTACTACACTACGATGTGTGAGCAAAGGCTGAAAATCACTGACTCCCAGTTCAACCGCTTTTTGTAAGGCAAAATCCATTTTGTCAGGTTTGAGTAAGGCTTGGACTAAGCTGAGCTCTAAGGGTGATTCGCGGCTCAGAGGTTCAAAACTGTGCAGGCGCACGCTGGCAGTTCGTTTGCCTAGCTCGATTAATTCAGCCAAATATTCGCCACCTTGCCCATTAAATAGCACAAGTGACTCGCCTAATTGTAAGCGGAGAACTTGAATTGCATGCCGAAACACCGCCTCAGGTAAGCAGAGCGTTTGGCCGAGTTGCAGTTCAAGTGGGCAATAGAAACGAGGAATACGCATAGAGTGGCTCAATCAATCTGGATTCGTGCAGATGATACTGTGCTAATGGTGTTGGCTCAAATCTTGGCTAAGCTTGTTAGCATTTGATTAGAGCTGCTATTCTCTGCACTACTGAATGAGCGATGGACGCGACCATGAATTTAGAAAAAGTCATTTTCGGTTTTTTTATCGTATTAGCCTTGACCTTGAATTTCGCCTTTTTTGTCGGCGATATGGCTAATCCTTTGTATCATAATACCTTTATTTTGTTTGCGGCTTTAATTGTCAGCCTGATTACGACGATTTTAAAGTTCGGGGATAGCTCACACATGGGGGCTATTTTCTTTGCAACTAGTTTAGTGGCTGATATTCAATTATTGGTTGCAGCCATTATTTGGGGTTGGGCAGCCCATATTAGTTTGGCAGGGGTGACTCCGGC
This sequence comes from Thiothrix eikelboomii, assembly GCF_900167255.1. Lineage (GTDB taxonomy): Bacteria > Pseudomonadota > Gammaproteobacteria > Thiotrichales > Thiotrichaceae > Thiolinea > Thiolinea eikelboomii. Next base: position 261,683 of record NZ_FUYB01000002.1, on the reverse strand, counting down.
TGCAATGGTGACGGTCGTGTCCGTGTCAGGGGGTGCGCTCTTGGCGAATATTGTGTCGGTAGTCTTACTTGTGGCTGAAACCCTTAGTATCCGTCGCTAATGTCGAAAACGAATATCTACTATGTTTTGTTAAAGCGGTTACGTGTTCCACTGATCACTTTAATCCTGATTTATGCCGTTTCTATGGTCGGCTTTGTGCTGATTCCGGGGCGGGATAATGAAGGCAATGTCTGGATGATGTCCTATTTTCATGCCTTCTATTTTGTCAGCTACATGGCCTCGACGATTGGTTTTGGTGAAATCCCGTATGCTTTTACCGATGCCCAACGCATGTGGACGACGGTCACTATTTATGCCAGTGTGATCGGTTGGCTGTATAGCATTGGCTCTTTATTGTCGGTTATCCAAGATCCTGCGATTTATCGTTTGCGCCTCGAGTCTAAGTTTCGTACCAAAATTAAATTATTACATGAGCCGTTTTATTTAGTCTGTGGCTATGGTGATACCAGCGCGAGGCTGGTACAGGCCTTAGGGCAAGAAGGCATTCGCACGGTAGTTTTGGATAAAGATGAGCATCGTATTAATGAGCTCGAGCTACGTGATCCGTTATTGGGGCGTCCGCTGGGTTTAGCTGCGGATGCTTCTAAACCTGCTATTTTAGAAGTAGCAGGGGTCTTGAATATTTATTGTAAAGGCGTGATTGCGCTCACCGATTCAGATCAGGCGAATTTACTGATTGCCCTCAGTACCGAATTGTTCAAACCCCATTTGCGCCTGATTGCGCGTGCTGAAAGCCCTGAAATTGTCAGCTCAATTAGCTCTTTTGGTGGCAATGAGGTGATTAGTCCGTTTGAACTATTTGCTGATCGCTTAGAGCTGGTTTTGACTAAGCCGAGTCATTATTTACTCAGTGAATGGCTGACTGGTATCCCCAACCAAACCTTACTTGATCCGAGCTTTCCGAAAGCAGGTGCTTGGATTTTAATTGGTTATGGTCGTTTTGGGCGGGCCGTCTATCGACGCTTACATGCGGCGGGTATCGCTGTTCAAGTGATTGATCAGCATACCGATCTTCAGGACGCACCGAGTAATAGTTTAATCGGTTATCAGGCAAATCTTGAGTCACTCCAATTAGCAGGCATTGACTCAGCGGTAGGTCTGATTGCTGCGACCAGTGATGATGCCACTAATCTTTCTATACTCATGACTGCGCGTGAGTTAAGACCCGAGTTGTTTATGGTTGCGCGGCAAAATCAACAAGATAACTCCCCAATTTTTGAGCGTGCTCATTTCCAACTGACGATGAATCGCGGCAATGTACTGGCACAAAAAGTCTTTAGCTTATTACGAACGCCCTTGACCCGCGATTTTTTACGGTTGGCTCAAGATGAAAATAAAGCTTGGGTTGATCAACTCTTGAGTCGGATCATTGGGATCACTCAGGATAAACTGCCCTATTTATGGGAAACTAAACTGACCCCACGTTATTCACCGGCTGTCTATAGCGCTTGTGCGGCTGGTCAAAGGGTACCCCTTAAGTATGTGATTGCAAACCCCTCACAGCGCCAGCAAACTTTGCCGATTATTCCGCTGTTATTAAAAAGAGTCGATACTTTGTTGTTGATGCCGGATGGGGAAACCTTGCTGCAACCCGGGGATCGTATCCTGATGTGTGCACCTCATGAAGCCTATGAGCAGATGCAGTGGGCCACCCAGAATCAAAAAGTACTGCACTATTTACTGACAGGTGAAGAGTGGGTGAGTAGTAGGCTATTACGGCGTTTGTTGTCGAGCCGCTAAGTTTACTCGCTAATTTTAAAAATTTAATAGTTCAATGGACTCGCTAAATTTCAAAGAGTCTTGCTAGGCAGTCGAGTAGGGAGCAGTTTCATGTTTAAGTCTTTTTTTCCCAGCCCCAAATTATTTTTTTGGAGCTTTGTACTGTGGTCTGTAGTTTGTGTTTTGGTGTGGTTCTTGTATGGGGAAGAGCTTGGCCAGTATTTAAGTTTTGGTGGTCTGTTTGGCTATGCGTATACGCTTGCACCCGCAGCGGTCGAGGGGTCGCAGGCAGCTCAGGCGGCTGAGCCAGCCATTAATCCGGGGGCGGATTTTTGGTTTTACCAATATATGTTTTATGGTTATGCGCTGTTTATTGGTGTGTGGATGTATCTCTCACCCCACAAATGGGCGCGCTGGTCAGTGTTGGGAACGGGGCTCATTATTTTCGTGACTTGGTTTCAAGTGCATTTGGATGTGATGATCAATGATTGGTTTGGTACTTTTTACGATTCGATTCAACAAGCTTTAGCCAAACCGAATAGTATTACTGCGGGTGATTATTATGGGCAATTACTCACCTTCGGTAAAATTGCTTTGGTGGCGGTGACGCTATCCGTATTTACCCGTTTTTTTGTCAGCCATTGGATTTTCCGTTGGCGTACCGCGATGAATGATTATTATACCAGCTTGTGGGGGCGGGTGCGGCATATTGAAGGGGCTTCCCAGCGGGTACAGGAAGATACCATGCGGTTTTCAACCATTATGGAAAGTTTGGGCGTGAGTCTCGTGGACTCAGTGATGACCTTGATTGCGTTCTTGCCGATTCTTTGGGTGTTGTCGGTGCATGTGAAAGCACTACCCGTGGTGGGTGAGGTCGCACATGCTTTAGTGTGGGTTGCGCTGATTTGGTCAGTGTTTGGCACAGGCTTATTAGCTTTAGTCGGGATTCGCTTACCGGGCTTAGAATTTAAAAATCAACGAGTGGAAGCGGCTTATCGTAAAGAGTTGGTCTATGGCGAAGATAATGCCAATCGTGCTAGCCCACCGGTGCTAAAAGATCTGTTTATGGATGTGCGTAAAAACTATTTCCGGCTCTATTTCAATTACTTATATTTTAATGTGGCACGTTATAGTTATCTACAGGTCGGCGTGCTTGTACCCTATATTGCTTTAGGCCCAACCATTATTGCCGGTGGTTTCACTTTAGGGGTGATGCAGCAAATCCTACGTGCCTTTGGACGGGTTGAAAGCTCGTTTCAGTATCTGGTGAATTCATGGACGACGATTGTCGAGCTATTGTCTATCTATAAGCGCTTAAAGGCCTTTGAATTAGCGATTGCTAATCAGCCGCTACCGAGTATCGAGCAGCCTGTGGAGACTGTCGAATCTAAGGTGATGGCTGGAAACCTGCTTGAAAAGCATGACTAAAGTCGGAGTCCTACAGATAGTAGGGGCAGTAGCTGCAAAAAAGTATCAGCTTTACAGTAGCTTGTAGCTGCTCAGCGGACTAGACTAGGTTATTTTCAGCGTTTGTGTTTGAGCGTTGGCTTTGTCATTTTCGAATACCAAAGCCAATAATTGTAAACTACCCAGTCGGATAATTTTGCTTAAAAGCCACATATATTGCTTATGGGGTAGTCTTTTGGCTTTTCCTTCTATATAGTCCTGCTGCACTACACAAAAAACAAATCTTGTCATGTACAGTTAGCTACAGTTAGCACTACTTAAAGCAGCACAAAGCTGGAAAAGTTGTTAGGAGTCAGCATGTTGCAAGCCTACTTGCCGGTATTTATTTTCCTTGCGGTTGGCATTGGCCTCGCCGTCGTTCTTTTGACCTTAGGGTTATTCGTCGGCCCGCGTCGACCCGATCCCGCTAAAGATTCCCCCTTTGAATGTGGTTTTGCCGCTTTCGAAGATGCCCGGATTCGTTTCGATATTCGTTATTATCTGGTGGCTATCTTATTTATCATTTTCGATTTGGAAATTGCCTATCTCTTCTCTTGGGCTATTGTGCTGGATAAAATAGGGATGGCTGGTTTATTAGCCATGTGCTTATTCCTAGGGATTTTAGGGATTGGTTTTGTTTACGAATGGAAAAAGGGGGCACTGGAGTGGGAATAGAAGGCGTCCTCGACAAAGGTTTTGTCACAACTACGGCCGATAAACTCATTAACTGGGCACGAACGGGTTCGATGTGGCCGGTAACTTTTGGACTTGCCTGTTGTGCTGTCGAAATGATGCATGCAGGTGGTGCACGTTATGATCTGGATCGTTTTGGGATTATCTTTCGCCCAAGCCCACGCCAATCCGATGTGATGATTGTGGCGGGAACACTCACCAATAAAATGGCGCCTGCTTTGCGTAAGGTCTACGACCAAATGGCTGAGCCGCGCTGGGTGATCTCCATGGGATCTTGCGCGAATGGTGGGGGTTATTATCATGACTCTTATGCAGTAATGCGCGGTTGTGATCGGGTGGTGCCGGTTGATATTTATGTACCCGGTTGCCCACCGACGGCAGAGGCTTTGCTCTATGGAATTTTACAGCTACAGAGTAAAATTCGTCGTACTAGCACCATTGCACGGCAATTATCATGAGTTCAAAACTAGAAGAGTTACAGGCTTATTTAAATAGCCACTTAGAGGGTAAGTTCACCTCTAGCGTCTTAGCTTGGGGTGAGCTGAGTTTAGAGATTCCTGTACGTAGCTGGTTAGATGTCTGTAATTTTTTGCGCCACGATGAGCAAACTCAGTTTGAACAGTTATCTGATCTTTGTGGTGTAGATTATTCGACGTATGGTCAAGCTGAATGGGATACCCAAGCTAGCTCCACTGGCTTTAGTCGTGCAGTACCCGCGCAAGCCCCCGATCTGTTTGATTTTGATCAGGTTAAAGCTCAGGCAACCGCCTCTGAAACCGCCACTACTAAGCGTTTTGCTGTGGTGATCCACCTCTTATCGCTTAAGCATAATAGACGGATTCGGTTACGTACTTTCTGTGAGGATCATACTTATCCGGTCGTACCGTCTATTGTGCGTATTTGGAGTTCAGCGAATTGGTATGAGCGTGAAGCCTTTGATTTAGTCGGTATTATGTTTAATTACCACCCTGATTTGCGCCGAATTCTGACCGATTATGGCTTTATCGGTCATCCATTGCGGAAGGATTTCCCTTTGGCTGGGCAAGTGGAGATGCGTTATGACCCTTTGCAACGGCGGGTGATTTATGAGCCGGTCTCCATCGTGACTCAGCCGAGTGTACCACGGGTCATTCGTCAGGATCAGCCATCTATTGCTTCGCAGGAGTCGAGTCGCTAATGCCAGAAATTCGTAACTTTACACTGAACTTTGGTCCAGCTCATCCTGCTGCGCATGGTGTATTGCGGTTGGTATTAGAGATGGACGGCGAAATGATTGTGCGTGCCGATCCGCATATTGGCTTATTGCATCGTGGCACTGAAAAGCTGGTAGAGAGTAAACCCTATAATCAAAGTATTGGTTATATGGATCGTTTAGACTATGTGTCGATGATGTGCAATGAGCATAGCTATGTACTAGCGATTGAAAAGCTTCTCGGGATTGACGTCCCCATTCGCGCCCAGTATATCCGCGTGATGTTCGATGAAATTACCCGGATTCTCAATCATTTGCTGTGGATCGCAGGTCATGGCCTCGATGTGGGCGCGATGACTATGTTTCTTTATGCTTTCCGTGAGCGTGAAGATTTGATGGATGCTTATGAGGCAGTCTCTGGTGCACGGCTGCATGCGACGTATTATCGCCCTGGTGGGGTAAACCGTGATCTCCCGGCGAGTATGCCGCAATATGTAAAAACTAAATGGCGTGATGACAGTGAAGTGAAACGCCAAAATGCGAATCGCCAAGGTTCGCTACTCGATTTTCTAGAAGATTTCACCGAGCGTTTCCCAAGTAAAGTCGATGAGTATGAAACCCTGCTGACGGATAATCGGATTTGGAAGCAGCGTTTGGTGGATATAGGGATTGTGTCCCCAGAGCGGGCTTTACAAATGGGTTTTACCGGACCGATGCTGCGTGGCTCGGGTGTTGAATGGGATTTGCGCAAGAAGCAGCCTTACGAAGTGTATTCACAACTGGATTTTGATATTCCGGTGGGTACTAATGGGGATTGTTATGATCGTTATTTAGTGCGCATGGCCGAGCTGCGTCAATCGAATCGGCTGATCAAGCAGTGTATTGATTGGTTGCGGCATCACCCAGGTCCAGTCCGTTCAGATAATCATAAAGTCACCCCACCGAAACGTGCTGAAATGAAGCATGACATGGAAGCTTTGATTCATCATTTTAAATTGATGACAGAGGGCTATTGTTTGCCCGTGGGCGAGGCTTATGCTGCGATTGAGCATCCTAAAGGTGAGTTTGCTTGTTATTTAATTTCAGATGGGGCGAATAAGCCGTATCGCTTAAAAATTCGAGCCCCCGGTTTTGCGCATTTATCCGGGATGAATGAAATGGCGTGTGGACATATGTTGTCGGATGTGGTGGCGATTATTGGTTCTCAAGATATCGTCTTTGGGGAGGTAGACCGTTAATGACGGCTGCAGATACTTTAGATAAAACAGTCGTTTTATCGGCTCATGAGCGTGCTGAAATTGATGGCTGGTTAGCACGTTATCCAGCGGATCAGCGCCAGTCTGCATTATTGGGTGCTTTGCGCGCAGTCATGCATGCTGATCACTATTTATCCGTGCCAAAAATGGATGCGGTCGCTGCGTATTTAGGTTTACCCGCCATTGCAGTGTATGAAGTGGCTAGCTTTTATTCGATGTATGAAACCAATGAAGCAGCGGCGGCACGTCATAGTATTTCGGTGTGCACCAATATTTCCTGCATGCTCAATGGAGCGGACGAGATTCTGGCGCATATCGAGAATAAGCTAGGGGTGAGTTTGGGTGAGTCAACCCCTGATCGAAAGTTTTATCTCAAGCGTGAAGAAGAATGTTTAGCTGCTTGTTGTGGCGCACCGATGATGCAAGTTAACCACGTTTATTACACGGAGCTAACCCCTGAAAAAGTGGATAGCATCCTTGACGGATTGGAGTAAACATGGCCAATCAAGTTTGTTTTAATACTCGTCAGTTTGGTGATCAGTCACATACGTATGAAAACTATCTGAAGATTGGCGGTTATGCGGCTTGGAAAAGCATCTTAACCAAGCAGACACCTCAAACTGAAGTGATTGATGAGATTAAAAAATCAGGTTTGCGGGGGCGTGGTGGAGCAGGCTTTCCGACTGGGATGAAATGGAGTTTCATGCCTCGTACTATGCCGGGGCAGAAGTATTTAGTCTGTAATGGGGATGAATCAGAACCAGGGACTTGTAAAGATCGCGATATTCTGCGGTTTAATCCTCATGCTTTAGTCGAAGGGATGGCGATTGGTGCTTATTGCATTGGTGCAACCGTCGCTTATAACTATATGCGTGGCGAGTTTATGGATGAGCCATTCCAACGTTTTGAGCAGGCTGTACGTGAAGCTTATGCGGCGGGCTTATTAGGCAAAAATATCCTCGGAACGGGTATTGATGTGGATATTTACGGTTCACTAGGAGCAGGGGCTTATATTTGCGGTGAAGAAACCGCTTTATTGGAGTCCTTGGAAGGTAAAAAGGGTCAACCCCGTTTCAAACCGCCATTTCCAGCTAGTTTTGGCTTATACGGCCGCCCAACGACTATTAATAATGTCGAAACTCTGTCTTCAGTCCCCACAATTTTGCGCCAAGGTGGGGATTGGTTCTCTAGCTTAGGTGTAAAGAATGCAGGCGGTGAAAAGCTATTTTCAGTGTCTGGGCATGTGAATCGTCCGGGGAATTTTGAAATTGGTTTAGGGACACCGTTCCGTGAGTTACTGGACATGGCTGGAGGGGTACGCAAAGGGCATAGGCTGAAAGCGGTGATCCCCGGTGGTTCTTCAGTCCCCGTCGTCCCTGCGGAAACGATGCTTGAGCTGACGATGGACTATGATTCGATCTCTAAAGCCGGGTCTATGCTCGGTTCAGGTGCGGTGATTGTGATGGACGAAACTACAGATATGGTGAAAGTACTGCAGCGTCTGTCACGCTTTTATCATTTTGAATCCTGCGGTCAGTGTACACCTTGCCGTGAAGGAACCGGTTGGTTGTATCGAATGCTCACACGCATGCTGGCAGGTAAAGGGACGATGGCCGATATTGAGCGTCTTGAAGCGGTGTCTCATAAGATTGAAGGCCGTACCATTTGCGCTTTAGGTGATGCAGCGGCGATGCCAGTCTGGAGTTTTATCAAGCATTTTCGTCCTGAGTTTGAACATTATGTGCGCTATGGGCGCAGTATGGTGGATGCTCCTGCCATTAAGGGGGCCGCATGAGTGAGGACTTCGTTAGCTTTGAGGTGAATGGTCAAACCTTACAAGCTCGTCCCGGTAGTATGCTAATTGCGGCTACAGATGCCGCAGGCATTACTGTGCCACGGTTTTGCTATCATAAAAAACTATCGGTCGCCGCGAATTGTCGGATGTGCTTAGTGGAGGTTGAGCGCGCTCCAAAGCCATTACCTGCTTGTGCCACGCCGATTGTTGCTGGTATGAAGGTTTGGACTCACTCGGCTAAGGCACGAGCGGCTCAGCAAGATGTGATGGAGTTTTTGTTGATCAATCATCCCTTAGATTGCCCTATCTGTGATCAAGGTGGTGAGTGTGAGCTACAGGATTTATCGCTTGGTTTCGGCAACAGCTCCTCTGAATATGTCGAAATCAAGCGGGTAGTGCGTGATAAAGATCTTGGCCCGTTGATTGAAACCGCCATGACTCGCTGTATTCACTGTACCCGCTGTGTACGCTTTGGGGAAGAAATTGCCGGGATGCGAGAGTTAGGGGCAACAGGGCGTAGTCAATACACTGAAATCGGTACTTATGTCGCAAAAACAGTCAGCTCAGAGCTATCAGGTAATGTCATTGATGTTTGTCCGGTAGGTGCTTTAACCGCGAAGCCCTCACGCTACACGGCGCGTCCTTGGGAAATGCGTGCTTATGACAGTATTGCTCCGCATGACTGCGTAGGTTCGAATCTGCATGTGCATACAGCTCGTGGCAAAGTGGTGCGGGTGGTGCCACGTGAAAATGAGGCGATTAATGAGTGCTGGATTTCTGATCGTGATCGTTTCAGTTATGAAGGCCTAAAAAGTCAAGAGCGTTTGCTTAAGCCCCAAATTAAGCGGGATGGACATTGGAAAGAAGTGAGTTGGCAGGAAGCGTTAGATAACGTTTCAGGTATTTTGCGTAAGCAGCTATCTTTTAATGTGGCTGCTCTGGCTGGACCTAGCTCTAGCGCCGAAGAGTTTTTCCTGTTTCAGAAGCTGATGCGCGGCCTCAATATCACTAATATTGATCATCGCTTACGCCAAGTCGATTTTAGTGATCAAGCAGTCGCCCCCATTGCGCCAAGCTTAGGTATGAGCTTGGTTGAATTAGAACAGCAACAAGCTATTTTCTTGATTGGTGCTTATCCACGCCATGATCAACCGCTGCTGAATCATCGTATTCGTAAAGCGAGTTTGGCAGGCGCTAAAATTTTGGCTTTAAATCCGCGTCAGTTTGCTTTCAATTATGATCTGGTTCAAATAGTTGCCACGCCGCTGGCGATGGTGGATGAACTGGCGGTGCTAGTGAAAGCCAGCTTAGAGGCTGCCGATCTTGCTATCCCACAGGTCGTTGCCGAGTTACTCGCAAATGTGCAAGTCACTGAAACTGCCCGTGCGCAATTAGAACAGTTGAAAGCCGAAAGAGCACTGATTTTGCTGGGGCAGATAGCAATTCAGCATCCTGCCTTCTCAAGTTTACGTACCTTAGCAAGTTTATTAGCACAGGCTACTGGTGCAAAACTGGGTTATTTGCCTGAGGCCAATAGTATGGCTGCTCATCTGGCCGGAGTGTTGCCGCATCGTCGGATAGCAGGTGGGGCAGTCACGAATGAGGGTTTGACGGTCAGTGGTGCATTGACTGATAAAAATATTAGTACTTTAGTGTTGATGAATGCTGAGCTAGATGATTTTGCCAGCCCTCAACAAGCGTTGAAGGCTTTCCGTGCGGCTAAGCATGTGATTGTGTTTGCGCCGTTTGCAGATACTTTAGCGCGTGATTATGCCACTATCTTATTGCCAACCAGTACTTTCGTAGAAACTGCAGGTAGTTTCATTAATGCTGAAGGGGTTTGGCAATCCTTTCAAGGCGTGGTGACGCCACCGGGTGAGGCACGGCCGCTATGGAAAGTCTTGCGGGTCTTAGGCAATGCATTAAATCTACCCGATTTCGATTATCTCGATACGAATGAAATACTGGCGGAGCTTAAGCTTAATTTGCAAGCCGTTAAGCTCAGTACTCTAGGGACTTTGCCTACCCGTTTAAGTCTGCCTAAACCAGTGGCTCATACCATGCAGCGCATTGGTGAAGTGGCGATGTATCGCACGGATGCTTTAGTCAGACGCGCTAAAGCCTTGCAAGCGATGACAGGTTCGCCAGTGGTACGGATGCATCCTCTGGATATGGATCACTTAGGGATCAGTGCAAAAGATTTAGTGCGTTTAGGGCAAGGGGATAGTTATGTCCAATTACCCGCAGAAATGGATGAAGCCATCCCCGTAGGTTGTGTAGGTGTGCAATCTGGCACCGAAGCAGCGCGAGCTTTAGGGGCTGCCTTTGGTTCAATCATGGTCGATAAGGGTTAAGCGATGGAGTTTTTTAGCTCAATTTGGTATGCCTTCCCTGAAGCTCTACGCACGGTGATCGTCATTCTGCTGCAAATTGTTGCAGTGGTGATTCCCTTGATTCTAGTGGTGGCCTATACCACTTACGCAGAGCGTAAAGTGATCGGCTTTATGCAAGGACGGCTTGGACCAAATCGAGTCGGCCCACGAGGCTTATTGCAGCCATTTGCTGATACCTTCAAGCTGCTGTTAAAAGAAGTCATTATTCCGACGAGTTCAGATCGCTATTTATTTTTATTAGCCCCCATTCTAGCTTTAGCCCCTGCTTTTGCGGCATGGGTGGTGATCCCGTTCTCAGAAAATATGGTGCTAGCGGATATTAATGCCGGTCTTTTATTCGTGTTAGCGCTATCTTCGTTAGGTGTGTATGGGATTATTATTGCTGGTTGGGCTTCTAATTCTAAATACTCGATGCTGAGTGCGATGCGAATTGGTGCACAGATGATTTCTTATGAGATTGCCATGGGTTTCGCCTTAGGCGGTGTGCTCATGGCCGCGAATAGCTTGAATTTGAATGATATTGTCCGTGCACAATCAGGTAGCGTGTTTTCTTGGTTTGTATGGCCCTTGTTTGGTTTATTTATCGTTTATTTTATTTCTGGGGTTGCAGAAACGAATCGCGCTCCTTTTGACGTGGCAGAAGGCGAATCAGAAATTGTCGCAGGTTTTCATGTTGAGTATTCAGGAATTGCTTTCGCTTTATTCTTTTTAGCGGAATACGCGAATATGATCATGATCTCAGCTCTGACCTCGATTATGTTTTTAGGGGGCTGGTTATCGCCTTTCCAAGGTTTGGATTTCTTAACCAGTCTACCTGTACTGGGTGTGATTTTTGGTAATGGTATTCATTGGTTAGGGCTAAAAGTTGCGTTCTTCTTATTACTGTATCTCTGGTTTCGGGCAACGTTTCCACGTTATCGCTATGACCAAATTATGCGCTTGGGCTGGAAAGTATTGATTCCAGTCACTTTCGTTTGGATTTTCTTTGAAATTATTGCTGTCGCCTTTGGCTGGCAGCCTTGGCTGTAAGGAGTCTGTCATGGGTATGCCTTTAAAAGACAGCTTAAAACATTACTGGAAGACCTTTTCTCTCGGTGAGTTATTGAAAGGCATGCGTGTCACTGGCAAGTATTTGGTTGAACGCAATAAAATCACCATTCAATACCCTGAAGAGAAAACACCTTTATCGCCGCGTTTTCGGGGGCATCATGCTTTGCGGCGTTATCCCAATGGTGAAGAGCGCTGTATTGCTTGCAAATTATGTGAAGCCGTTTGCCCCGCTTTGGCTATTAAAATTGAGTTAGAAGAGCGCCCCGATGGAACCAGGCGTACCACGCGCTATGACATTGATATGTTTAAATGTATTTATTGTGGCTTCTGCGAGGAGGCTTGCCCCGTGGATGCGATTGTGGAAACGAGTTTGTTCGAATACCACTTTGAGCAAAGGGGTGAGAACATTATTAATAAGCAAAAGCTTTTAGCGATCGGTGATCGGTATGAGCCTGAAATCGCCCGTATGAAAGCGGCTGATGCCCCTTACCGCTAACGGAGTGAGTAGCTAATGTTTGAGCAGATTCTGTTTTATTGGTTTACCGCAGTGTTGCTATTCGCTGCTGTGGGTGTGGTGACCTTGCGTAATCCGGTTTATGCCGCCTTAAGTTTAATTCTGGCCTTTTTCACGATGACGGCGCTGTGGTTGTTAATGGAGGCCGAGTTTTTAGCGATTGTTTTGATTCTGGTCTATGTGGGTGCTGTGATGGTGCTCTTTTTATTCGTGATTATGATGCTCGACTTAAAATCAGTAGGGCGTGAGGGTTTTATTCGCTATTTACCGATCGGTTTAGGGGTAGCAGTAATGGTCGCTTTGGAAATGATTATGGTCTTACAGCGCTCAAATTTCGCCAGTGAGCGTTATACACCACCTGCCGCTGCTGCTGATTTTAATAATCCCGAAGCCCTTGGCGAATTGCTGTATACCCATTATTTGTATCCCTTCGAAATTGCCGCCGTAATTTTATTAGTGGCGGTGATCGCCGCGATTTTGCTGACTTTGCGCAAACGTGATGCCGGTGATCAAGCGGCTAAGACTCAAGATATTGAGCGGCAAGTGCGGGTGAAATCGGAAGATCGGGTGCGTTTAGTCAAGATGAAGAGTGAATAGTCATGCACAGTCACGGGAGTCGTTGATAATGATAAGTTTGACCCATTACTTGATTGTGTCAGCCTTGCTGTTCGCGATTAGTGTTGCTGGTATTTTTCTGAATCGAAAGAATATTTTGATTCTACTGATGTGTATTGAGTTATTGCTGTTGGCAGTGAACTTAAATTTTGTGGCCTTTTCACATTATTTGAATAATCTAGATGGGCAGGTTTTTGTCTTTTTCATCTTAACAGTTGCAGCGGCAGAGTCTGCGATTGGTTTGGCTATTTTGGTGACTATTTTCCGAAATCGACGCACGATTAATGTCGATGACCTACACAGTTTGAAGGGGTAGTTATGGGCTTGATGCTATTACTCATTGTGCTTGCCCCGCTATTTGCTTCGATCTTGGTGGGGGTATTTGGGCATAAGCTTGGTAAAGTAAGGTCACATTACCTGACGACAGGTTCAGTGGCTCTAGCATTTTTATTATCGCTTTGGGTATTCAAAGTTGTTGCTCTGGACGGCACAATTATTAATGAGAATATCTATGTCTGGGCAGAAGTTGACAGCATCAAAATGCAGTTTGGTTTCTTAATTGATAATCTGTCTGTATTGATGATGCTAGTGGTGACCTTCGTATCTTTAATGGTGCATATTTATACCATTGGCTATATGCATGAAGATCCGGGCTATACGCGCTTTTTTAGCTATATTTCCTTGTTCACCTTTGCCATGCTGCTATTGGTGATGAGTAATAATTTCCTTCAGCTTTTCTTTGGCTGGGAATTAGTGGGTTTGGTTTCTTATTTGTTGATCGGGTTTTGGTATACCAAAGAAACGGCAGCGCATGCGAGTATGAAAGCCTTTATCGTTAATCGAGTTGGTGATTTTGGCTTTATTCTAGGGATTGCGGTCATTCTGATTTATGCGAACTCATTGGATTATATTCAGGTCTTTGATCGGCTTGAGGTATCGGTTGTCGGTGGTAAGGGTGATTTACCTTTAGATCCTGTGACGCAAGCTTTAGGTTTAAGCCACCAAGATTTAATTGCTTTATTATTATTTATTGGTGCGATGGGTAAATCCGCGCAAGTGCCTTTACATGTATGGCTTCCTGATTCAATGGAAGGCCCTACACCGATTTCTGCGTTGATTCATGCGGCAACGATGGTGACAGCTGGCATTTTCTTGGTGGCGCGGGTGTCACCGATTTATGAGCAGTCGGATATTGTTTTGAATTTTATTTTGGTGATCGGTGCAACCACAGCGTTCTTTATGGGCTTGATTGCGATTGTCCAAACCGATATTAAGCGGGTCGTTGCTTATTCCACTTTGTCGCAGTTAGGTTATATGACAGTGGCCTTAGGCGCATCGGCCTATTCAGCCGCCATTTTTCATTTAATGACTCATGCTTTTTTCAAAGCCTTATTATTCTTGGCAGCAGGCTCGGTGATTGTAGCCATGCATCATGAGCAGGATATGCGCAAGATGGGCGGGTTGCGGCGGCATCTACCCATTACCTATTGGACTGCAGTGATTGGGGCTTTGGCTTTATGCGGTATTCCGGTCTTTTCAGGCTTTTTCTCGAAAGATGTGATTATTGAAGCAGTGCATCATTCATCGTTGTCAGCGTCTGGTTATGCTTATTTCATGGTGCTACTGGGGGTCTTAGTCACGGCCTTCTATACCTTCCGCATGATTTTTATGGTGTTTCATGGTGATGAACGCATGGATGATCAGACCTTATTGCATCTTAAAGAATCACCGAAAGTGATTACGATACCTTTAATTTTGTTGGCGATTCCAACCGTGCTCGCAGGGTTCTTAATTGGACCTTTAGTGATGGGGGATTTTTTCTCACAAGTTTTATTGCCTGCACATAATGTCGGTGAAGGCATGCGAGATGTGACGACGATAATGGTCGCTGAGCGGCATCCGGCTTTGGCTTTGGTGCGTGAGGGCTACCACGGTGTCTTGAGTTTCATTGGGCATGGTTTGTTATCTTTACCTTTTTGGTTAGCCTTGGCGGGGATCGCTTTAGCGTGGTGGGTTTATATTAAGGATGACAGTGTGGCGGATAAAGCCTATGACACCTTCCCTTGGCTCTATCGTTTATTGGATAACAAATATTATGCCGATAGCTTTAATCAAAAGTTTTTCGCAAAGGGTGCTGTGTATTTAGGCACGAGCTTATGGAGTTTTGTGGATCGGCTATTAATTGATGGCCTGATCGTCAATGGTTTAGGGCGAGTGACGGCTTGGAGCGCTGGTTGGGCAAGGCGAGTGCAAACGGGTTATCTCTATCATTACGCCTTTGCAATGGTTCTAGGCTTAGCCTTAATGCTGGGCTGGATTTTGTTAGCCTTAAGATCAGTTTAGGGTTGGCGGAAAATAATGCGAGATAGTGATTTATGATGGAATGGCCAATCCTTAGTTTTCTGCTGTGGTTGCCCATCATGGGCGGGTTTGGGGTGCTCATCGTGGGTGATCGCTACGGTGCACGTCAAGCTGCTTTATTGGTGGCTACGCTCAGTTTTTTAATCAGTTTACCGCTGTACTTTGTCTATGACTCTGCAGCAGGCACCATGCAGTTTACGGAAACTTTCCGCTGGATTGATGCGCTAGGTGTGCATGTCAATTATGACTTAGGCGTGGATGGCGTTTCGATTGCACTGATTTTGTTGAATACCTTTATGACGCTATTGGTGTTGGTAGCGGCTTGGGATTCAGTCAAAGAGCGGATTGCACAATACATGGCGGCCTTCTTAATCATGGAAGGTTTAGTCAATGGCGTGTTTATGGCACGAGATGCTTTGCTATTCTATGTTTTTTTCGAAGGGATGTTGATCCCCTTATTCTTGATTTTAGGAGTCTGGGGGGGGGCACAGCGGATTCATGCAACGATTAAATACTTTATTTATACCTTTGCGGGTTCGGTATTTTTATTAGTCAGCTTAGTTTATCTGTATACGCAAACCGAGCAGGGGAGCTTTTTTCTACCCGATCTTTATGCTTTAACTAATCTGAGTGAATCGGCGCAATTACTGATTTTCTTATCATTCTTAGTGGCTTTCGGCGTGAAGGTACCCTTATGGCCGTTACATACTTGGTTGCCGGAAGCCTATGCTCAAGCGCCAACCGGTGGTTCGGTCATGTTGGCGGCGATTAGCGTTAAAGTAGGGGGGTATGCATTTTATCGTTTAGCCCTGCCGATTGTGCCCGAAGCTGCCCATGATTGGGCTTTATTAGTGGTTATTTTGTCCTTAGTTGCCATTGTTTATATGAGTTTGATTGCGTTGGTGCAAACCAATTTAAAGAAATTGATCGCTTACTCTTCGGTCGCACACATGGGTTTTGTAACTTTGGGTTTATTTCTGGTTTTTAAGCTCCAAGGTTTAGCATTTGCCGATGCAGCGGTCAGCGGGAGTGTGTTGGCAGTACAAGGTGCGATGGTGCAGATGATCTCGCATGGCTTTGTGGCAGGTGGGTTATTCCTTGCAGTGGGGATGTTGGCTGAGCGCCTACAGAGTACTGAAATCAGTGCTTACAGCGGTATTACGAGTCGGATGCCCGTATTTGCGGCTTTCTTTATGTTGTTTGCAATGGCTAATGTGGGCTTACCGGGTACCTCGGGTTTTGTCGGTGAGTTTTTTGTGATTTTAGCGAGTGCTAAAGCGCATTTTTGGGTCGCTTCAATTGCAGCGACGATTTTAATCTTGGGTGCGGCTTATACCTTATGGGCGGTCAAACGGGTGCTCTTTGGGGAAGTGAATAGTAGCGAGCTGAATCAGTTACAAGATATTAATCGGCGTGAATTTGTGATCCTCGGTGTCTTAGGCTTGGCCATTTTAGTCTTAGGTTGGTGGCCTGAGCCACTCATTCGACTCATGGAAGGCTCGATTCGAGAGTGGATGATGATGGTGTCGCCATCAGACCTGATGCCTGCTATGAAGGGGAATTCATGATGGCCGCCTTTGAAATTGCTCGTCCAGAAATCTTCTTATTAGCAGCGCTGTGTGTGGTGCTATTGCTGGATCTGTTTTTAGGTAAAGAATCCCGAGTGATTACGTATTTAGCCACTCAAGCTTCTTTACTGACCACTCTTTTATTAGTGTATAGCTCTTTCTTTAATCGCGCAGATAAAACCCTAGGCCTTGATGGCATGTATATGGTTGATGAAATGGCAGGCGTGCTGAAAATTAGTATTTTGCTCATTTCTATGTTGGCTTTTGCGTGTGCGCGTAAATATCTACGTGATCAAGATATGTGGCAGAGCGAGTTTTTTGTACTCGGCATGACAGCTATCTTAGGTATGCTGATTATGGTCTCTGGCTATCATTTATTAGTGCTGTATTTGGGTCTAGAGCTACTGTCGTTGTCCATGTATGCCTTAGTTGCGATGCGGCGTGATGATGCGCAGGCCACCGAGGCGGCTATTAAGTATTTTGTGCTGGGTGCCGTGGCTTCAGGTTTCTTACTGTATGGTATGTCGGTGCTGTATGGTTTGAGTGGCAGTTTAGAGTTGAATACTTTGCGTGAGTATTTTTCAAGTCAAGCTGATGTTTCGACTAATTTGCTATTGATGTTTGCACTCACCTTTATCGTGGCAGGCTTAGCATTCAAACTCGGTGTTGTCCCCTTCCATATGTGGTTACCTGATGTGTATCAAGGTACACCAACCGCAGTGACTCTATTTTTAAGCAGTGCACCGAAGATTGCAGCCTTTGCTATCGTGATCCGCTTGATGGTCGAGGCCTTAGAACCAGCTCAAGCGGCATGGTCGCAGATGTTTATGCTGTTAGCTTTGCTCTCGATTGCCTTAGGTAATTTGCTTGCCCTAGTACAAAATAATCTGAAGCGTTTATTTGCTTATTCAGCGATAGCTCATATGGGATTCATGCTAATGGGGATCGTGATGACTACCCATACCGGCTATAGCGCTGCTATGTTTTATATTTTACTCTATGCCTTGATGTCAGCAGGTGCGTTTGCGATGCTGATTTTGTTAGGGCGCAAAGGGTATGAAGTGGTGCACTTAGAGGACTTAAAAGGCTTGAGTCGTCGGCATCCGTGGTTTGCCTTGATGTTTCTATTGATTTTATTCTCAATGGCGGGTATTCCACCTACTGCTGGGTTCTATGCAAAGTTTGCGATTATTGAAGCGGTGGTCGAGGCTAAGTTTGTTTGGGCAGCGGTCTTTATGGTGGTGATGTCGGTGATTGGTGCGTTCTACTATCTACGCATAATTAAAATCATGTACTTTGATCAACCTAATGAGCAAGTCCCGATTGAAGCTGACATGGATATTCGTGTATTAGTGAGTGTCAATGGCTTATTAATGGTCCTCCTAGGGATTTTCCCCGGTATCTTGATGAGTATTTGTGATTTAGCCTTAAGCGCGAGTCGGTTATGAGTTTGCAGTCGGTTCAATGGATTTATTTAGCCGTAGCGATTGGCTTGGCTAATTTGCCTTGGTTGAGTGAGCGCTGCTTTCTTATCCTGCATTGTACGAAAAAATCAGCTTGGGTGCGCTTACTGGAGTGGTTGGTTTTATACTTTGTCGTGGGTGGCCTAGGTTATTTACTAGAGCAGCGGATTATGGGTAGCAATCACTCTCAAGACTGGGAGTTTTATGCGGTTACCTCCGCTCTGTTCATGGTGTTTGCTTTCCCCGGTTTTGTGTATCGTTATATTCGTTAAAA
Source organism: Thiothrix eikelboomii (assembly GCF_900167255.1). GTDB lineage: Bacteria > Pseudomonadota > Gammaproteobacteria > Thiotrichales > Thiotrichaceae > Thiolinea > Thiolinea eikelboomii. The sequence continues at coordinate 243,284 of NZ_FUYB01000002.1, read as the reverse complement.
CTATTTGGGTTTTTTTTAAATTATCACTTGCATCCTCAGCCCAAAGTCTCTATAGTTCACAACCTCTGATGCGGGGTGGAGCAGTCTGGCAGCTCGTCGGGCTCATAACCCGAAGGTCGTAGGTTCAAATCCTGCCCCCGCTACCAAATATATAAGAAGCCCCTTTAAGGGGCTTTTTTATTACCTCTTAAAATTGCTCTAACGGTTATTATGCAAGAACGTTTAAATGCGCTAATCCACACCACAGTCACAGGTCTTGGCTATGCCGTGTGGGGTTATGAATACCGCTCTTATGCGGAAAGTGCTTTATTGCGCATTTTTATTGACTCACCGAATGGTATTAACGTCGACGATTGTGGGCGAGTGAGTGCCCAAATCGGTGCGGCCTTAGATGTCGAAGATTTAATTCCAGTGGCTTATGTATTGGAAGTGTCTTCGCCCGGTGTGGATAGGGTTTTGTTCACACCCGAGCACTATCAGCGCTATATCGGCGAAAAACTCAAAGTTCGTACTCAATTACCGGTGCAATCCCGTCGCAATTTTGTGGGTGTTCTGAAAGAAGCTAATGCTGAGGCGATTACGCTAGAGCTAGAGGATGGGAGCTGCGAAATCCCGTATGCAGTCATTGATCGGGGTCGCTTAGTCTATGAGATGAAAACAACGCCTAAAAAAGGAAAAAGGAGCAGTGCACATTCATGAATAAAGAAATCCTCTACGTTGTTGATGCAGTTTCCAACGAAAAAAATGTTAGCAAAGGTTTAATTTTTGATGCCGTTGAAACTGCTTTAGCGATGGCCACTCGCAAGCGCTTTGGCATGCACATGGATGTTCGAGTAGCGGTTAACCGTAATACGGGTGATTATGATACGTATCGCCGTTGGTTAGTGGTGGATGACGAAGATCCTAATTTTGAAAGCCCCGAGCGGCAGATTTTATTAAGCTATGCACACAGTCGCGGTTTAGATGTAGAAGTCGGCGAATATATCGAGGAAAAGATTGAGTCAGTCGAGTTTGGACGTATTGCTGCCCAAACCGCTAAACAAGTGATTGTGGCTAAAGTACGAGAAGCCGAGCGTGAAAAACTAGTCTCTAGCTACCGGGATAAAGTTGGCCAGCTGATTATGGGTACGGTTAAGCGCGTGGATCGCAAAGGTGTTTTCTTAGATTTAGGCGACAATGCTGAAGCTTTAATTCCAAGAGAAGAGATGATTCCGCGTGAAATGGTGCATAATAGCGCGCGGATGCGTGGCTACTTGAAAGAGATTCGCCAAGAACAGCGTGGTCCACAAATTATTGTGAGCCGTAGCGATGTAAATTTCTTAATTGAATTGATGAAGCTCGAAGTTCCCGAAATCAATCAAGAAATGATTGATATTATGGGGGCAGCACGTGATCCGGGTTCACGGGCTAAAGTGGCTGTGCGTGCCAATCTACCGAATATTGATCCGGTCGGTGCTTGTGTTGGGATGCGGGGTTCACGGATTCAAACGGTCACTACGGAATTAAATGGTGAGCGGGTAGATATTGTTCTGTGGAATGAAGACATTGCCACTTATGTCATGAATGCGATGGCACCTGCAGAAGTCTTGTCGATTGTGGTCGATGAAGACAAGAAAACAATGGATATTGGGGTCGACAAAGATAAGTTGTCCCAAGCGATTGGTAAGGGTGGGCAGAATGTACGGTTAGCGAGTGAACTCACTGGCTGGACTTTGAATGTAATGAGTGTCGAAGAGGCTGAGGCAAAAACAGAAGCTGAGCAGCAAGCGATTCTCGAATTGTTTATTAGTCGTCTCGATGTGGATGAAGAGGTCGCCATTATCTTAGTAGAGGAAGGTTTCTCTACTTTAGAAGAGGTTGCTTATGTCCCCCGTGAAGAGTTTCTAGAAATTGAAGCTTTTGACGAAGAGATTGTGAATGAACTGCGGGAACGTGCTCGTACTGCTTTATTAACCGAAGCGATTGCTAAAGATACCCCGATTCCAGCAGATGATCTATTGACCATGAAAGGTATGGATAAAGAGCTAGCGTATAAGCTAGCGGAGATGGGTGTACGTACCATGGAAGATTTAGCCGAGCAATCGGTGGATGAATTATTAGAGATTGAGGGCATGGATAAAGATCGTGCTGCTCAATTGATCATGACTGCTCGAGAGCCTTGGTTTAGCGAGTCAGCGTAACTCAACAGGAGGACAATAAATGTCAGATATTCAGGTAAAAGCACTCGCCGCGATGGTGAAAGCTCCTGTTGATGTATTGATGCGGCAGCTAAAACGAGCAGGCATTGAGGTCAGCAGTCCAGAAGACAAGATTACTGATGCGCAAAAGCTCATGTTGCTAGAGCGTATTAAAAATGAAGCAAGCAGTGGACGAACTGAGACTGTGGATAACCGTAATGCAGGTGCAGGAAAAATTACTTTAAAACGAGCTACTCCCGGTGGAGCAGGTGGCAATGATCGTAAACCTCAAGGTGTTGAGGTGCGGCGTAAGAAAACGATTGGTCTACGTAACAGTGAGTCTGATGCGCAAGCGGATCGTGCGGCTGAGCAACGTGCTGAAACTTTGGCACGCCAAGCAGAGAATGATCGACGTGTCCGAGAAGCGGTGCTAGAAAAAGCCGAGCGTGAGCGGCGTGAATTAGAGCTACAGCGTATTCGTCGGCAGAAAGAAGCCAAAGAGGCAGTGGCTCAACCACCGCAACCACCACAGCCACCCGTGATGCCTGAAATTATCACTCCGGTTGAGCCAGTTGCTAAAACACCGGTCGTGCCTGAGGTTATCACTCCGGTTGAACCCGTCATGCCATCTGTCGCTGCGGTGGAACCTGAACTAGTCGCTGAACCACCAGCAGTCGAGCGGGTAGTGACACCTGCACCGATTAAAGCGGAAGCAACCGAGCCGGATACGGCTGCTACAGCAACTAAAGAAACTACCAATGTTTCGGGTTTAGAGCAGCGTCAATTAGTAGTTGATGCGGCACGTCAAGAAGCCTCCGATGCCTTGAAGCGGCGGCCTTCACGTGCTAAGCCTAAGCAGTCCTTAGCGCCTAAACAAGTGATTGGTTTGGAAGAGGAAGAGCCCGTTATCAATCCTCTGCCTGGTTTAGTCAGCACGGACGACGATGATACTAAGCGCGGCGAAAAGAAAAAAATTAAAACTCGGGGTCGTGAAAACGAGCGTGGTAATACCCCTGTTATTCAGCACAAAGGTAATAAGCGTAAACCAGGGCGTGCACCTGAGCGTGAGGTCAAGCATGGTTTCGAGAAGCCAACTGCACCGGTGATTCGTGAGATTGAAATTCCATCCACGATTATTGTGTCGGATCTTGCACAGAAATTGGCGATTCGTGCGACTGATATTATCAAGTCCATGATGAAAATGGGCATGATGGTCACGATCAATCAGTCGATTGATCAAGAGACCGCAATTTTAGTCGCTGAAGAGTTAGGCCATAAAGCGACGCCCATGCAGGTCATGGATGATGAGGCGATCTTAGCTTCAGTCTTAGGTGATAATAGCGATGTTGCCTTAGAAACACGTCCACCAGTCGTCACGATTATGGGGCATGTTGACCACGGTAAAACTTCTTTACTGGATTATATTCGTAAGACCCGAGTGGCTTCAGGTGAGGCTGGGGGTATTACTCAGCATATCGGTGCTTATCATGTGGATACCTCGCGGGGTACGGTCACCTTCTTAGATACGCCGGGTCATGCGGCCTTTACGAAAATGCGTGCTCGTGGTGCGCAAGTCACCGATATTGTGGTGCTAATTGTGGCTGCGGATGATGGGGTGATGCCTCAGACTAAAGAAGCGATTCAGCACGCTAAGGAAGCTAAAGTTCCGATGGTGGTGGCGATCAATAAGATTGATAAGTCACAAGCTGATGTGGATCGCGTTTTAAATGATCTTTCCCAAGTCGGCGTTTTGACCGAAGAATGGGGGGGTGATGTCCCCGTAGTACGTGTTTCAGCGAAAACTGGGGTCGGCATTGATGAGCTGTTAGAAACCATTTTATTAGTGGCTGAAGTTCAAGAGTTGACTGCACCCGTCGATGTCCCTGCCAAAGGTACAGTGATTGAAGCAAGTATCGAGCGTGGCCGTGGTGCGGTAGCTACGGTACTGATTCGTGAAGGTACTTTGCGCAAAGGCGATATTCTGCTCTGTGGTACGCAATACGGCCGTGTACGTGCTTTATTTGATGAAAATGGTCGTTCAGTTAAGGAAGCAGGGCCTTCAATTCCTGTGGCGGTCGTTGGTTTGTCATCCGCTCCTGAGGCGGGTGATGAGGCTTTTGTCGTCAGTGATGAGCGTAAGGTACGTGAAATCGCTGAATTACGGCAAGAAAAGCAACGTGATAGTCGGTTTGCAGCACAGAACACGGCTAAGTTGGACAATTTATTTAGCCAAATGCAAACCGGGGCACGTGCACAAATCAATTTATTGGTTAAAGCCGATGTACAGGGGAGCGTTGAAGCAATTCGCAGTGAATTGCTGAAATTGTCTACAGATGAAGTGGAAGTACGGATTATTTCCTCAGGCATCGGTGGAATGAATGAAAGTGATATTGACTTAGCAGCTGCTTCTAAAGCAATTGTGGTCGCCTTTAATGTGCGTGCTGATGCAGGGGCAAGGCGCTTAGCACAGGATAATGATGTTGAAATTCGGTATTACAGCATTATTTATGATGTGATTAATGATGTGCGTGCGGCCATGAGTGGTATGTTGTCACCGGAAACTCGAGAAGTGTTCTTAGGCTTGGCTGAGGTTCGCAATGTTTTCCGTGCCTCTGGTTTTGGCCAAGTAGCGGGTTGCTTAGTAGTGGAAGGTGTGGTTCGCCGTGGTAACCCGATTCGGGTGCTGCGTGATAATGTGGTTATTTTTGAGGGTGAGCTGGAGTCTTTACGGCGTCATCGTGATGATGTGAAAGAGGTTCAGGTCGGTACGGAGTGCGGTATTGCTGTGAAGGACTACAATGATGTCCGTGTGGGTGACCAAATTGAGGTCTTCGAGCATGTTCAAGTCGCACGGAGTATCTAATGCCTTCCCATTCACCTCGTCAAGGTTATTCGCGGAGTGACCGTGTTTCTGAACAGTTACAACGCGATTTAGCCCAGTTAGTGCGCGAGTTAAAAGACCCGCGCCTTGGTATGGTCACTTTGTTAGAAGTGGTCGTGTCTAAAGATTTGGCGCATGCCAAAGTATGGTTTGATATCTTAGATGTCGACCAGGCTAAGCAAGCTGAAGATATTCTCAATCATGCTGCAGGTTTTTTGCGGCATGAATTGGGGCGTGGTTTGAAACTGCGGGTAACGCCAGAACTTAAGTTTTTCTATGATGATACGCAACGTCGGGGCAATGAGTTGTCGGCGATCATTGATCAGGCTGTCGCGGCAGATCGGTTAAATCATACAGCTGATGAAGTTGATGAAGCGGCTGATCCATCTGCTGATCCTGAATCTGCTCTAAAGTAATCCAGTGAATCGACTTGGCGAAGCGCAATTTTCGTAAGCTGGATGGAATTTTATTGCTTGATAAGCCGTTTGGCCTATCGAGCAATAAAGCCTTGCAGGAGGCGCGCTTTCTGTTCGCTGCCGAAAAAGCAGGTCATACCGGTAGTTTAGATCCTTTAGCCAGTGGTATGTTGCCTATTTGCTTTGGAGAGGCGACCAAGGTCTCTGGCTTCTTGCTCGATGCAGATAAGCATTATCTGACGACAGCTCGCTTTGGTTATACCAGTAGTACCGGGGATGATGAGGGCGAAAAACGGCTCATTCATGCTGATCCCCAGCTCACGGCTGAAACAATCGAAGCGGCATTAGCTCAATTTCGCGGCGAAATTCAGCAAGTTCCTCCCATGTATTCCGCTTTAAAAAAAGATGGGCAGCCTTTATATAAACTGGCTCGTCAAGGACTAGAGATTGAGCGTCCTGCGCGGACTGTGCAGATTCATGAGCTGACTTTGCAAGCTTGCACGGCAGATAGCGCCAGTTTAGTCGTACATTGCAGTAAAGGTACTTATATTCGCAGCTTAGTTGAAGATCTAGGCAAGGTTTTAGGGGTAGGTGCTTATGTCACAATGCTTCGGCGTACTTGGGTTGCTCCCTTCATGGCTGAGCCGATGTATCGCTTAGCTGATTTACACAACCTCGCTCAGCAAGGCTCGCCTGCTTTAGATCAGCTGCTGTTGCCTTTAGATCATGCGCTGACACATTTCCCAGCGCTGAATTTAACTGCAGCTCAAGCACAGTTAATTCAGCAAGGGCAAAAGCTGCGTTTAGAGCTTAAGGCGGGTCTCTATCGCCTGTATAAGCAGACTGCCACCCACCTACTATTTATTGGGCTGGGTGAGCTTAATGATCAACAGTTAAAAGCTAAGCGTTTATTAGCCTACTAACAATTTTCCAGCCTTGTTGCTAGCGCAGTGATTTTTTCTTGTTCAACGATAGCAATAGTGCATGCTAATCGGGTCAAGGATCGTGGGCGTTTTTTCAAGCCGAGGATTCGGTTCTGGATAATCGAGCGTGTAATGTAAGCCCCGACTTTCTTTGCGGCTGAGCGCCGAGCGAATAATCAGCCAAGCCACTACGGCTAAATTACGTAATTCAATCAAATCACTGGTGATGCGAAAATGTGCATAGTATTCATTGATTTCGCTTAGTAACAATTCAATGCGATGTTGTGCACGTTGCAAGCGTTTAGTGGTACGGACGATGCCCACATAATCCCACATGAAGCGGCGAATTTCGTCCCAGTTATGTGAAACCACAACAAACTCATCGGAGTCAGTGACTCGACTTTCATCCCAAGCGGGTAGCTCAGGTAGGATCAGCTCTTCATCTAAGCGCTGAGCTATATCAGTACTGGCGGCTTGCCCAAAGACGATACATTCTAATAAAGAATTGCTTGCCATCCGATTAGCGCCATGTAAGCCCGTATAGGCTGCCTCACCAATGCAATAGAGGCCCTCTACATCGGTTTGACCCTGCAAATTCGTCAGTACACCGCCACAGGTATAATGAGCTGCTGGAACGACTGGAATCGGCTGTTTAGTCATATCATAGCCAAACTCTAAACAGGTGGCATAGACATTCGGGAAATGGCTTTTAATAAACTCAGCAGGTTTATGGCTAATATCCAGATAGACACAGGCAATCCCTAAGCGCTTCATCTCATGATCAATGGCTCGGGCAACAATATCCCGTGGTGCCAGTTCGGCTCGTGCATCGAATTTAGGCATAAAGCGCGTGCCATCCGGTAGCAATAAATGCCCCCCCTCACCACGGACGGCTTCGGTAATCAAATGCGATTTTGCATGGGGATGATAAAGGCAGGTAGGGTGAAACTGCATAAACTCCATATTTACGACACGACAACCGGCTCGCCAAGCCATCGCAATCCCATCGCCACTGGCACCATCAGGGTTACTGGTATATAAATAAACTTTGCTCGCACCTCCAGTCGCAATTACCGTAAAGCGTGCCTGCATCGGCTCAATGCTTTGATCTTGGCGATTATGTACATAAGCACCCACCACTCGATTACCTGCCATCCCTAGTTTGCGCGTAGTAATCAGATCAATCGCAATATGTTGCTCGAAGGTGGTGATATTTTCGCATTGGCGTAAGCGCTCGACTAGAGTCGTTTCTAAAGCATATCCACTGGCATCGGCTGCATGGGCTATTCGCCGATGACTATGCCCACCTTCACGGGTTAGATGTAAGGGTGAGTTTTTATCTTGATCATTTTCTCGAGTAAACGGTACACCCTCATCGAGCAACCAATTAATTGACTGCGCGCCATGCTCAACGGTAAAGCGTACTGCTTCTTCATCACACAGGCCTGCTCCTGCGTTGAGGGTGTCAGCGACATGTGCTTCCGTGCTATCGCGGACATCTAATACCGCAGAAATCCCACCTTGTGCGTAATACGTGCTACCTTCAGTAATAGCGCTTTTACTGAGTACGGCGACTTTACATGTTTTGGGCAAGTTTAAAGCGAGTGTTAGACCCGCCGCGCCACTGCCTATAATCAACACATCATACATAGTATGCGTTTATCCTTGTGAAACTGATTAGTGGTTGAAAATATTCTATTCTTATCGCACACACTGTAGCATATAACGCTTTCGGAAATGACCGAAACACATTAACCGTAGGAGTAATGCCCGTATGGGCACGAGTTTAACTGATCTTGAGTTAGTACAGCGTGTGCAGGCTGGTGATAAAAAATCCTTTGATGTTTTGGTCTTAAAGTATCAACACAAAGTGATTAATTTGGTCATGCGCTATATGCACGACCCAGATACCGCACAGGATGTCGCTCAGGAATCTTTTATTAAAGCGTATCGAGGCTTAAAAAATTTTCGTGGCGAATCAGCTTTTTATACATGGTTGTATCGAATTGCAATTAATACGGCTAAAAATCATTTAGTATCACAAGGTCGGCGTGCACCGACTAATGATATTGATGCAGATGAGGCGGAACAATTTGAAGGTGAGTCCGCTCTAAAGGAATACGCTACACCAGAAAATGAAATGCTGCGCGATGAAATCCAAACGATGGTCAGTCAGGCAATTGATGCTTTGCCAGATGATTTACGGACTGCGATTGTGCTGCGCGAGCTAGAAGGAATGAGCTATGAGGAAATAGCTGAGGCAATGGATTGCCCGATCGGTACTGTGCGCTCGCGGATTTTCCGTGCGCGTGAGTCAATTGATAAAGTTTTGCAGCCCTTATTGCGATAAGTAGTCTAAGGTGGGTAAAACTCAGGTAAACATATTATGAATGCTAGTAAAGAAGAATTTTTATCAGCCCTTCTTGATGATGAGGCGGGTAAGTTTGAGCAGCGTCGTCTGTTGGACGAACTCTCAAAAGATGCAGAATTGGGGAATACTTTTAGCCGTTATGCATTAATCGGCGAAGTGATGCGCGCTAAAACTAAGCCTGTCGTGGCCAGTAAGGATTTTTTGGCGAATATTCATGCAGGTTTAGCCGATGAGCCTGTCTATGATGAGAAGGTCGTTGATTTAGCTGATCGTCAGGCCAAGATTCCACTACGATCCGGTGTTAGTTATCCTGCTTATGTGAAGTTTGGGGTGGCGGCAGCAGTGGTTGCGGTCGTCGGGGGCGGGTTACTTATGCAATCATCCTATCGCCCCAATGAAACAGCAACGATAGCAGCTGCGCCCATCCAACCAGCAGCTTTAGTGCAATTAGCTCAAACTCAGCCGATTCGTTCAGTCAATCAACTGGATCCACAAAGTCGTGATGTTTTGAAGCAGTATGTGGCGCAGCATGTGAAATATGCCTCGACGACTGCGATTGTTCCTTCGGTCAGGGCCGTCTCTTACTCGAATGATTACTAAACATAAGATTAAGTTATTCATAGCAACCCTCAGTTTGCCCTTGCTATGGACACCGATTGGCGTGGCAGCGGATGCTTTAGCGCTACTAGAGCGCATGCAGTCGGCGGTTTACGATTTGGATTACACGGGGCAATTGGTGTATTCAAAGGGGGATGAATTATCGACTTATCGGATTACCCATCAAGCAGGTCAAGAGCAAGAGAGTGTGGTACGCCTCAATCAAGGTGATGGAGAACGGGGCAATCCCGTTGAAAGTTTTTCCTTATCCAAATTTGGAAATCCGTATGCCTCGGGTACAGATGCCTATTCATTTGATTTAGGAGGGCTAACTCGAGTCGCTGAGCATGATTGCCAAGTCGTGGTTGTTCGTCCTAAAGATAAAATGCGCTATCTGCAACGCTATTGCATTGAGCCTAGAACTGGCATGCTCTTAAAGTATTCACTGATGGACCGTGAGCAACAAGTGCTTGAACAACTGATGTTTACGCAATTGTCGATGGACATTAACACTAACCTTGTCCCCAATGAAGCGCTAAATCTGGCAAGTGCTGCAGTAATGCCAAGGCCAGTGGCGGCAGTGGATAAGCCGATTGCTAGAGCGGCTAAAACGCATCCAGCTCCTGCCACCGAAGAAGTCGAGGCTGCAATTGACCCTAATCATATTGGTGATTGGCGGTTTGAGAATCTACCCGCAGGCTTTAAGGTCGTGAAAGTTATCCCTCAGGCAGCGAATAATAACGTTCATCAGATTGTACTATCAGATGGGGTTGCGGCTGTGTCAGTATTCATAGCCTCAGCCACCGCCGCTAAAAATATAGATCAATTATCTTATGCTAACGGTGCGACCCATATTTTGGGTTTAGAACTTGCTGGGCATATGATTACTTTTGTCGGTGAAGTGCCTGAATCTACCTTACAGGCAATTCAGAAAGGCTTAAGGTATGTTGCCCGATAATAGGCTGGAAAGGTCAAAAAATGATCTAATAATCATAAACAATAACCGGCGAAGGCTAGACACCATGATTGAACAAACTGCAAAAGTCGTGAGCACACAACATGGTCATGCATGGGTATTACCTTTAAATTTAACGAATTGTAATACCTGTTCCAATAAAACTGGCTTAGGTTGCTCGAATGCCTTGAGTTTTTTAACTAGCTCTAAGGCAAAATCCGAGCCTATTTATGTGCAAAATCCCTTACATGCTAAGCCGGGCGAGGCAGTCGTCATTGGTACGCAGGGTAATACTTTAGTGATGTATTCGCTATTGGCTTATCTGCTGCCACTGGTTAGTATGTTAGTGTTTGCTATTTTAGGTGGGCAAGTTTTTCAAGTACTGAATCTTCCCCATGAAGCAGGCGCTACGTTAGCGGGGGTCGCTGGTTTGATTAGTGGCTTTAAAGTGGCAAATTGGTTAGCAAAACGTATGCATCATGCGAATGAAACGATGCATCCTGTGATTCTGCGCCATACCGAGCATTATATTTATCCAGCGAATACCGTATCCCAAGCTTAAGTGCTTAGGCAGCCTAATTGGCAGGCTGCCTAAGTCAACTCTTCCAAGCATTGTGTCTGCTATTTCCCTCTGAACATAAAATACACTGCACCCACTAGACATAAGCCAGCCCATAAATAATCGAGCTTGAGCGGTTCACGCATATAAAAATACGCAAAAGGGACAAATAAAGTCAGAGTAATCACCTCTTGAATCACTTTCAGTTGTCCGAGGCTTAAGACTGTATAGCCAATCCGATTGGCTGGAACTTGTAACAGATATTCAAATAAGGCAATGCCCCAACTCACTAAAGCCGCAATGAGCCACGGCTTATTGTTGAGTTCTTTTAAATGGGCATACCATGCAAAGGTCATGAAAATATTGCTACATAGCAACAGACCTATCGAGACCAATACCGGATTCATAAAACGCGCTCTTGACTAAAAGCGCGTTACTATAAAATTAGTGTTTTAGGGAGGCAAGCCGTGCTCAGCAGGGATACTGAGCACGGCACTTGTCTCCACGGTGCAGACCATTAAAGTGCACAGCTGCGCTTCCCTACACAAGGTAAATTACCACGATGTGCACCAACGACATTGGCTAGGCTTTTTAAACGACGTTCGCCATAGGCATCACCTTGAGTGCGACGTTCGGCAGCGAGTCGATTTAAGCGAGCGATTTTAATGCCTAGTTCTTGAGCAATCGCAGCACAGGGTTTATAACTGGCGGCTTGTGCAGCAGGCGTGGCTAATAAACTAAGAGCGAATAAACTGGCTAGGCTAGTACCTACCGTTTTTTTATAATTAAGGATCATTTTGAACTCCATGTTCTACAGTTTAATTCCAGGTGATTTTGTAGTGATCACTTGATAGAGTTTAATAAGCGACAAGCTGTTGTGTTTGAGCAACTGATGAATGGTCAAATTTTTGCTTTAAGAGTAGGAATTTATTAGGTTTCTGCAGCAAACACGCTAAAATGCCCGCATTCAACTTAAAACTTATTTATTTTAAAATTTATTGATCCTCACTAAACCATCATGATCCAAGTATTTCCTATTATTCTCGCGGCGGGTCAAGGCACGCGGATGCGCTCTGATTTACCTAAAGTTCTACATCCTGTGGCTGGTAAGCCGATGTTGCAACATGTTATCGACACTTGCCAAAATTTAACTAATGACCGTTTAGCAGTGGTTTATGGACATGGAGGCGAACAGGTCAAGCAAGTTATTCAAGGGGAGCGTATTGTTTGGGTATTCCAAGCAAAACAACTCGGTACCGGGCATGCCGTCGCACAGGCTATTGATTTAGCCCCTGATGAGGCGATTGTATTGGTTGCTTACGCCGACACACCCTTGATCCGTGCTGAAACCTTGCAAAATTTAGTGAATAGTTTAGAGCCTGCCGCTTTGAGTGTATTAACCAGCAAGCCCGCTAATCCTACAGGTTATGGACGGATTGTGCGGGATGAGCATGGGGCGGTTAAATGTATCGTTGAAGAAAAAGATGCGGATGCAGTCCAAAAAACCATCCAAGAAATCAATACAGGTTTTATGGCGGCGAAGGCGCTGGATTTTAAGCGTTGGCTAAAACAACTGACACCCAATAATGCACAAGGTGAATACTATTTAACGGATTGTATCCAGCTTGCAGTACAAGAACAGTTGACGGTGAATGCAGTGTTATGTGCTGACCCGATGGAAGCTGAGGGGATCAATGATCGAGTGCAGCTAGCGCGCTTAGAGCGAATTGCTCAACAGCAGCAAGTGAAAGCCTTAATGCTCGGCGGGGTAACCGTGGCTGATCCTGCCCGCCTAGACATTCGCGGGCAAGTTAAAGCAGGCAAAGACTGCTTTATTGATCTGAATGTGTTGCTACTTGGTGCAGTTGAGCTTGGGGATCGCGTCATTATTGAGCCAAACTGTGTGATTCAGGATGCGATTATTGGTAGTGGTGCACATATTAAGGCGAATTCCTGTATCGAAGGGGCTGTTGTTGGGCAGGATTGTGAGATAGGTCCGTTTGCTCGCTTACGCCCGGGCACCCTGCTTGCGGAGCAAGCTAAGATTGGTAATTTCGTGGAAACCAAAAAAGCTAAAATTGGTAAAGGCAGTAAGGTTAGCCATTTAAGCTATATCGGCGATACGGAGATGGGCGAAGCGGTGAATATTGGTGCAGGTACGATTACCTGTAACTATGACGGTGTGAATAAGTTTAAAACAAAAATTGGTGATCGAGTGTTCGTCGGTTCATGTAGCCAATTGGTTGCCCCCGTCACGATTGAAGATGATGCGACCATTGGTGCTGGCTCGACGATTACTAAGACCGCCCCTGCCGGGCAGTTGACCTTGGCAAGAGCCAAGCAAATGAGTGTTAAAGGCTGGCAACGCCCAGTCAAGGAGCAAAAATAATGTGTGGTATTGTCGGTGCAGTTGCACAACGCCCTGTTTCTGAGATCCTGTTAGAAGGTTTGCGGCGTTTAGAATACCGTGGCTATGATTCTGCTGGGGTAGCCTTGATTACTCAAGGCAGTAAGCTTAAGCGTGTTCGCTCCTTGGGCAAAGTGGCGGCCTTAACTGAAAAATTAGCCTATGAACCGATTGAGGGCAAAGTCGGCATTGCCCACACCCGTTGGGCGACGCATGGTAAACCCGCTGAGTATAATGCCCATCCTCATTTTAGTGGTGAAGATTTGGCTCTAGTGCATAATGGCATTATTGAAAATTATGTCGAGTTACGCGAACGCTTAGGTGAATTAGGTTATACCTTTAGCTCTGAAACTGATACGGAAGTTGCCACGCATCTGCTTGATTATCATGTGAAAAAATCAGCAAGCTTGTTAAAGGGTATGCTCAGTGCACGCCAAGAGTTCACGGGTGCTTATGCTTTAGCCGCTGTCTGCGCAGATGAGCCGAATACCGTCGTGATTGCTCGCCAAGGTAGCCCGTTGATTATTGGTGTGGGGATCGGTGAAAACTTTATTGGTTCTGATGTGCAGGCTATGTTACCTGTCACTAATCGTTTCATTTATCTAGAAAATGGGGATGTTGCCCGAGTGACTCTGCATAAAATCGAAATTTTTGATGCAGCAGGGAAAGCGGTAGAGCGTCCAATTCGAGAGTCGAAGCTCGGAGATAGCTCCATCGACTTAGGTGAATATCGTCACTATATGCTCAAGGAAATTTTTGAGCAGCCTAAAGCGATTACGGCGACTTTAGAGGGGCGGTTAGCACAGCATCAGGTTTTGTCGTGTTTAAGCGGCCTAAACCCTATGGCGGTATTAGCACAAGTTGAAGAAATTCAAATCATTGCTTGTGGCACGAGTTATCACGCGGGGTTAATTGGGCGGCATTGGATTGAAACCTACACCGATATTCCTTGTCATGTTGAAGTGGCCAGTGAGTATCGTTATCGCCGTCAACCCAAGCGCAAGAACCTCTTACTGATTACCATTTCGCAGTCGGGCGAAACAGCAGATACTTTAGCCGCTTTAGAGAAGGTGAAGCAGTCACAAGCCTGCTTAGCCTCTTTGACGATTTGCAATGTGATGGAAAGCTCGCTCACTCGTGAGTCGGACCTGAGTTTAATGACGATGGCCGGGCCAGAAATTGGGGTGGCCTCTACCAAAGCGTTTACGACGCAATTGGTTGCTCTGCAATTATTGTTAGCCGCTTTAATTCAAGCCCAGCAAGGTGAAACCCCCGTTAGTCGTCAGTTAGTCGCCGATTTGGCGCAATTGCCACAGTTAGTACAGCAGGTCTTGGCTTTGAACCCTGTGATTGAAACTTTGGCAGAGCGCTTTGTGGAAAAACATCATGCTTTGTTTTTAGGGCGCGGTGAACAATATCCAGTGGCCTTAGAGGGGGCTTTAAAGCTCAAGGAAATTTCGTATATTCATGCTGAGGCTTATCCAGCTGGTGAGTTAAAACATGGGCCGTTGGCTTTAGTCGATAGCGAAATGCCTATTATTGCAGTAGCACCGAATACGGCTTTATTAGAGAAGTTAAAGTCTAATTTAGAAGAGGTTCGTGCGCGTGGGGGTGAGTTGTATGTGTTTGCTTGTAAAACTGCGAATTTAGTACCGAACGAACAAATGCATGTACTGGAATTACCACCTGTCCCTGATTTATTAGCGCCGATTGTATATACCATACCTTTGCAATTACTGGCTTATCATGTGGCTATTCTTAAAGGTACGGATGTGGATAAGCCGCGTAATTTAGCGAAATCAGTGACAGTGGAGTAGGTTAGCCCTATCTCTTCTTGGTAATGAATCGGTTTTGTGCATTGCATTATGATGTGAGCTTTTGGCAATGGCTGGCTAAGTCTAGTCATTAATGTGCTTAGCGTGCTAAGAGGAACATCTTAGATGAGTGATTGGCTAGCTACTTTGCTCAGTAGTTGGAAAGAGCGTTTTACCCCTTTTATGGAATGGATTGGGGAGTTAAAAAATCCAGCAACTTTGCGAGCTGACGCTCTAGCGGGTTTAACCGTGGCTTTAGTGCTGATTCCTCAGTCGATGGCTTATGCTCAATTAGCGGGTTTGCCAGCTTATATTGGTTTATATGCCTCTTTCTTGCCCGTGATGATTGGCGCATTATTTGGCTCTTCACGACAATTAGGGACTGGGCCGGTGGCGATTGTATCCCTGATGTCTGCTGCCGCGATGCAGCCTTATATGGGGCAAGGGATTGAAACCATTGTTGTCTATTCAGCTGTCTTGGCATTGATGGTCGGTGTATTCCAAATCAGTTTAGGCTTATTAAAGCTTGGGGTCTTGGTCGACTTTTTATCACATCCCGTCGTGATCGGTTTTACGAATGCGGGTGCTTTGATCATCGGTAGTTCACAAGTACCCAAGCTATTTGGTTTAGACGTAAAAGCAGATCAATTTGAGCATTATTATGAGTTTCTCTGGGGCATGCTGATAGCTTTGCCTAAGACGCAAATCATTACCCTGCTCATGGCGGTTATTGCTTTAGGGATGTTATTGACTTTACGCAAGTATTTCCCTCGTCAACCTAGCGTCTTGATTACTGTCGTGGTTACAACTTTGCTGTCATGGGCCTTAGGGTATCAGGCTGCTGGGGGGAGTGTGGTGGGTAATATTCCTCAAGGTTTGCCGAGCTTTAGTATTCCAAGTGTGTCAATGAGCCTACAAACCTTGATGTCCTTAGCGACAACCGCCATGATTATTGGTTTATTGGGGTTTGTCGAAGCTATTTCGATAGCCAAAGCAATGGCTGCTCAAACGCGCCAACGCCTCTCCGCTAATCAAGAGTTAGTTGGGCAGGGTTTAGCGAATATTTCTTCCGGGCTATTTAGTGGTTATGCTGTTTCAGGTTCTTTTTCGCGTTCAGCGGTGAATTTTGCAGCAGGTGCAGTCACAGGCTTTTCCTCCGTAGTCACGGGTATCTTGGTTGCGATTACCTTATTGTTCTTAACCCCGCTCCTCTTTCATTTGCCGCAAGCCACTTTAGCCGCAGTGATTATTATGGCAGTGCTGAATTTATTAAAATTTGCCCCGATCAAACATGCATGGAAAGTGGAAAGGCATGATGGAATCGTCGCGGTTGTAACCTTCTGTGCGACTTTGGCCTTTGCCCCACATTTAGATAAAGGTATTTTCTTAGGGGTTGTTTTATCCCTAGGCTTATTCCTGTATCGAACCATGAGCCCGCGCTTTGTAGAAGTCGCTCGGCATGCGGATGGCTCGATGCGCGATGCGGAGCGTCATCACTTGAAAACCAGTGAAACAGTAGCTGTTTACCGCTTTGATGGCGATTTATATTTTGCTAATACCGGCTATTTAGAAGGTAAATTACTGAATGCGATTGCTCACAAGCCCAAGCTCAAAGTGCTGGTATTAGATATGGAGTCGGTTGATCAAGTGGACTCGACCGGTGAAGAGATGCTGCATAAGTTGGCAGATCGCTTACGTTTTAACGGGATTTGGTTTTATCTAGCGCGGACTAAATTGCCAGTCTATGAAGCTTTCCAACGTTCGGGTTTAGCTCAGCAAATTGGTGAAGATCGTTTTTTCCGCGAGCGTACTCAAGCTGTTAAAGATGCTAAAAAGCATTTAGATGACGCGATTGATATTGAGCCTTTGTTAAAGTATGCCTCCGCCGAAGCCACGCAAGAATCGCAGCCATTGACGGTGGCTAAAACAGAGCCAGACATAGGGATCTCAAATCCTAATGCTAAGCCACTCGTGATTTAAAGCTCATGATTTAAGTTAGGTAGAGCGAGCGTAGTCGTTAGGTTGATTCTATTTTAAGGGTTACGGGTTTTGGGTCTGCCAAATACCCGATTTGCCACCCGATTTATGAATTAAGCGTATATCTGTCATGCACATTCCGCGATCAACCGCTTTACACATATCATAAATCGTGAGCAAACTGACTTGCACGGCGGTCAGGGCTTCCATTTCTACCCCGGTTTGCCCCTGCGTTTCTACGGTAACTTGGCAAAGAACGGCAGGCACTTGCTCTGCTGAGGTTAGCTCTAGCTTAACTTCAACATGAGTTAGGGCTAAAGGGTGGCATAAAGGAATGAGGTCGGCGGTACGCTTACTGGCCATAATTCCTGCAATCCGTGCAATCCCGAGTACATCCCCTTTTTTGTGATTGCCTTGTTGAATCAAGGCGAGGGTAGAGGCTTGCATGGTAATCTTACCACTAGCAATAGCGCGCCGATGAGTGATGGCTTTTTCACCCACATTCACCATGTGAGCTTCGCCTTGTGGATTAAAATGTGTCAGTGGCATAGAGCGTTACAGAGCCTTATTAAGGCTTAGCCTCTTTCTAGCTGAAAGAGGCTAAGCTTAGCGATTATAGCGGTTTACTGTCAGTGGCAGAGGTTGTAGCAGCGGGGGCTGGGCGCGTTTTATTCAACACTAGATCCATGCCCTTGAGGATATTGAGTGCCTCAAATAGCTGATAATCTTCTGCGGCTAAGGATTTATCTTTAGCTTCGCCTTTCTTCACAATCGCTGCGGCAGAATCATTTTCTGTAGGGACAGCAGGGGCTGTGCCACTAATGGGTTCTGCGGATTCTGGAGCTGATTCATCAGGTTTAGTTGGGGTAGCCGCCTCTTCGGGTTTCTTGTTCGGGTTACTTAAATGCTTATTGAAATCCGCTTCAGATAAAGGTGCAATATCTTCTTCAGCCGCTTGATCATCCGCCGTCACTTTTAATGGCTTAACATCAATATCAGGCTTAATGCCCTCGGCTTGAATGGAGCGTCCTGCTGGGGTGAAATAACGCGCAGTGGTTAATTTCAGGGCGGTTTTCTCATCTAAAGGCAAGACTGTTTGGACTGAGCCTTTGCCGAAGGTTTTTTGCCCGACAATCAAGGCACGCTGATGATCTTGCAAGGCGCCGGCGACGATTTCGGAGGCAGATGCAGAGCCTTGGTTAACCAAAACGACAATAGGAGCACCATCTAATTCGTCGCCCGTTGTGGCGGTATATTCCATTTTCGCATCTTCAACGCGACCTTCGGTATAGACAATTTTACCATCATTTAAGAAGGCATCAGAAACACCTACCGCAGCATTTAATACGCCACCGGGATTGTTTCTTAAATCTAAAACAATGCCGCGTAGATTTTGTTTATTTTCCGCTTTCAACTTATGGATGGCTTCTATTAAAGCATCGGTGGTCTTTGCTTGGAAGCTTGAAATCCGCACATAGCCATAGCCTGCTTCTAGAAGACGGCTTTTTACGCTCTGAACTTTGATCACATCGCGAGTTAAGGTGACTTTAAACGGCTTATCTTTGCCTTCACGGACAATGAGCAAATCAATTTTCGTACCGGGCTTGCCCCGCATTAATTTAACGGCATCATTTAAAGTTAGGCCTTTAACCGGAGCTTCATCGAGGCGAATGATGAGATCACCGGCCATTAAGCCAGCTTTTTGAGCAGGTGTATCATCAATCGGTGAAATGACTTTGACAAAGCCATCTTCCATACCGACTTCAATGCCTAAGCCGCCAAATTCACCACTGGTACCAACTTGCAGCTCTTTAAACGATTCTTCATCTAAATAATCGGAATGTGGATCAAGGCCCGTCAACATGCCACGAATAGCATTATTGATCATTTCCTTGCTATCGGGGGTTTCGACGTAATCTTGCTTTACCCGTGCGTAAACTTCAGTGAATTTTTGTAACTGCTCAAGGGGTAGTTCAGTGTCATTCGGGGTTTGTTTAAAAGCAAACACATTGAGGCTCAAGCTAGCGGTGACGCCGACTAAAGCTCCTGCGAGCACACCGACTGCAAGGCGATGATTGGGATGCATGCTATTCTTCTCCAGGCTTGATGAAGCCATTTTCTTTAAATATATATTGTGCATTGGCCCCGGAATCGAGCAATTTGACCCTGATCGAGAGGCACTGATTTCAGGTAAGTGCAGGCTAATTCTAGCCTATTAGCGTAACCATTGCGCAGGATTTTGTAGCGCTCTGCCTCGACGAACTTCAAAGTAGAGTGCATTCTGCTCTTGGCCACCTGAGCTGCCCACGGCCGCTATAACATCACCTGCATTCACCACCTCGCCAACTTGTTTATAGTTAGCGCGGTTGTAGGCATACAATGTCATATAGTTACGATCATGTTCAATAATTGTTAAAAAACCGTAACCATCCATTTGCCCCACATAGGCGATTTTGCCGCGTGCTACCGCCCGTACTTTAGATCCACCTTGTGCAGCAATCACCATACCTTGCCAATTTTGCTTTTCATTCCGCTGACTCCCATAAGCATGCAGGACTTGCCCATTGACGGGCGCAGGTAGGCGGCCTTTTAAGGTTGAAAAGGCTTTATTCGAGGTGAATTCACTGGTGACGGCTTCAGCGGGTGGTTTAGTCGGTTTCTGTGCCAGCTCAGTCATCGCGGGTTCTGCCGCTTGCGTAGGGGGCTTAACAGCAGCGGTAGCCACGGGTTTAGCGGCTTTGGGTTCAACAGGTTTCGGTTCAACAGGCTCTGGTGAACTCGTACTTTTTTCTTGCTCAGCACGAGCCGCTAATTCATCAAATTTAGTCTGTAATTTAGCTTCTTGGATACGGAGACGCTCAACTTGATTTTGTTTAATACGAATTTCATTGTTTAAGCGCTGTAACACGTCTTCACGTAAAGCAATCGTACTTTGGAGGGCTTGTTTTTGCCCAGTTAAGTTGTTCTCTAGCTCGGTGAGCTGCAAGCGATCTTTTTCCATCTGATGAGTCAGGCTACGAATTTTTTCAATGGAGCTGTTAATCGTGGTGATTTTTTTACTGCGATGCTGATTCAAATATTCAAAATAACGCAAGGTGCGACTAATATCAGAGGGATTGTCTTGGCGTAATAATAAACGAAGATAGGATTGATCCCCTGCTGTATACATTGCTACCAATTGCTGAGCTAAGGCAGCCCGCTCAGTTTCGACATCGACCTCTAGGCTTTCTTTTTGTTTATTAGCGGTTTGCAAGCGATTGAGCAAGGCTTCAATTTTTTGCTCGTTACTATAAACAGTTTTATCAATATCGCTGATCTTTTTCTCCATCTGATTGACTTCATCATGTAGATTGTCAGATTGCTGTTGCTGATGGTCAATTTGTGTGGTTAGGCGATCGATCTCACGGGTCACTGTGTTGGTTTCAAGGCTTTGCCCCCAACTGCTAGTCCCGTTAATGTAGAGTAAAACCACCAGCGTGTAGCTTAAAGCTGAGCTGCGTTTCTTGTGAGCCAACAGGGTGAGATTCGCGTGGGATTTCATGATTCAAATCAGCTTTAGGGTTCAGATAAAATCAGCGGTTACAAGGCTTAAGCTAGGAATTGATCATAGGTAGCTCAGTTCTGCTTGTCCAGCCTTGAATCGACTAGCGCTTTTTGAGTATATGATTCTATTTGTGTATGCTAATATACATATCATTAGAGCACTTTAATAGTTGCTGTTAAACCTTAAGAATTTAGCTGTTATCGCCTCAGGTGGGTGGGTCAATGTTATGCAAATGGAACTAAGAGAAAGTATAAGTTTGGACAATAGTTGTGATATTACTAGCACCATGCTAGCCCGTGATGAGGATATTGATCGTGCTTCACGCTCTTTAAAGGCTATTTCCCATCCATTGCGCTTAAAAATTCTGTGTGTGTTGGGTAATCAAGAGGTCAATGTACAGGATATTGTTGATAGTGTGGGGACTTCACAAAGCAATATTTCCCAACATTTAGCGATTCTGCGTGATAAAGGTATCCTCACTTCCCGCAAAGATGCGAATCGTGTCTATTATAAAGTAGGGGATTATCGGACTTTGCGCCTGATCAGTATGATGCAGGAAGTCTTCTGTCCTTCGCATTAAGCACACTGATAAACTTAAGCTAACTGCGCAAAGCACTTTACCCTTTGCGCACATCTGTATATCTTAAGCTCCACTTTCTGGAGGACTTCAATTGAACGAATATATGGCATTTGTCCAGAACCATTCTTTATTGGTGATGGGCTTTGTGGGTGTGTTAGGACTGATTATCTGGACTGAATTTAATCGTATGACCCGCAAATACAAGCAAGTGGATGTGAATCAAGCCGTCAAGCTAATGAACCATGATGACTCGATGGTCTTAGATGTCCGTGAAGATGGTGAAGTGCGTGAAGGCAAAATCCAAGGCGCGAAGCATATTCCTTTAGGGCAGTTGAATAATCGAATTGCTGAGCTTGAAAAAAGTAAAGATAAGCCTATCTTGGTGTACTGTCGTTCAGGTAATCGTTCTTCACATGCATGTGCGACGTTAACTAAGCACGGCTTTGCCAATGTAACGAATCTCGCTGGTGGCTTTACGGCTTGGCAGTCGGCTAATTTACCGGTTGTAAAAAGGTAGGGTCATGGTGATGCCTGTGGTTAAACTCTATGGGACACGGTTTTGCCCGTATTGTGTGAGAGCACGTCTATTGCTGAATAAAAAGCAAATAGAGTTTGAAGATTTGCCCGTCGGTGGTTCAGGCATTTCTTGGGCTGAGTTAGAGCAGATGACAGGGCGTGATACAGTACCTCAGATCTATATTGGGGAGCTGCATGTCGGGGGCTATGATGATTTAGCGGCGTTAAATCGTTCTGGCGAACTGGATAAATTATTAGGGTTGGTGTGATATGCATATTGTTTGTCCGCATTGCCATAAGACAAATCGTGTACCAGCAGAAAAATTAGTCAGTGATCCACATTGTGGTGCTTGTAGTAAACCCTTATTCACAGGGCATCCTGTAGAGTTCAATTTTGCTAGTTTGCAGCGCCATATCCAAAAGAGTGAATTACCTTTGCTGGTTGATTTCTGGGCGCCTTGGTGTGGTCCTTGCCGAATGATGGCACCGGCTTTCGCTGAGGCAGCGGCTAAATTAGAGCCTAAGGTTCGGTTGGCCAAAGTCAACACGGAAGAGGATGAGCAAGCAGGTAGGATCTATGGCATTCGTAGCATTCCAACCATGATATTATTTAGTGGTGGGCAAGAGCATGCACGAGTGTCTGGGGCTATGAATACGCAGCAAATTCAACATTGGGTTCAGCAAAGCCTAGCCTAAACTTGATTGGCATTCATAACGAGTGGCATTAACAAAAGCGATGTTTAAAGCATTTTAAGGAGTCAAAGTCTGTCATGGCTGAGCAAGATAACCAACAAGAACCGCAGTTCATTATTCAGCGTATTTATATTAAGGATGTGTCCTTTGAAGCGCCCAATTCACCACAAGTCTTCACTGAAGAGTGGAATCCAGATACCAATTTGGATTTGAATACGAATGTTAATGTCCTCGCCAATAGTAACTATGAAGTTGAACTGGCTTTAACGATTACCGTCAGTAGTAACAGCAAAACGGCTTTTTTAGTCGAAGTCAAGCAAGCGGGTGTCTTCTTTATTAGTGGTTATAGCCAAGAGCAGTTGAACCACTTATTAGCGGCCTATTGCCCCAATACTTTATTCCCGTATGCGCGGGAAGTGATTGCAGGGATGGTCTCTAAAGGCAGTTTCCCTGAAATGCATTTGTCACCGATTAATTTTGATGCTTTGTACGCCAAGCGCTTACAGGAGCAGACCGCTAGCTCAGCGCCTGCAACTGATGCCGTGGTTGCGTAGTGAGAGCTGATTTGCCCTCGATTGCGGTGTATGGCGCAGGCTCTTGGGGGACTGCGCTCGCCCTACAGCTAGCACGCAATGAGCATGCGGTAGGGCTATGGGATATTGATGCTGAGCACATTCGCCACATCCAGCAAGCACGGGTGAATCATCGTTATTTGCCCAATATTGCCTTTCCCGACCAGCTACAGGCTGAGCCTGAGTTAGCACGGGTAGCTCAACAGGCACATTGGCATTTAGTGGTCGTACCTAGTCATGGTTTTCGTAGCTTACTCTTGCAGCTCAAGGATTTAATCCCCAATACTGCCAGTATTTGTTGGGCAACCAAGGGGCTTGAGTTAAATACGGGCAAATTATTGCATGAAGTCATGAATGAGGTTTTGCCTGATTTTAGTCAGTATGCGGTGGTTTCAGGCCCTACCTTTGCCCTCGAAGTCGCTAAAGGTTTACCGACGGCGATGACCGTAGCGGCGACTCACCCCGCATTGGCTCAGCAAATTGCGGCTGCTTTTCATGGCAAAAATTATCGAGTTTATACCAGTGATGATATTGTCGGGGTGGAGCTAGGCGGTGCAGTTAAAAATGTTTTAGCGATTGCTGCCGGAATTTCAGATGGTTTAGGGTTCGGTGCCAATGCACGAGCTGCTTTGATTACACGAGGTTTAGCTGAAATGATGCGTTTGAGCCTGCATCTGCAAGCTAAGCCCGAAACCTTAATGGGTTTGGCGGGTTTGGGCGATTTAGTCTTAACTTGTACCGATGATCAATCGCGTAATCGCCGTTTGGGTTTGGCGTTAGGGCAGGGGCAAGATTTGCAAACGGCCTTGGCCGCAATCGGTCAAGCGGTTGAGGGCGCTAAATCCGCGCATTCTATTGGTAAGTTGGCCGAGCGTGCCGGGGTGGAAATGCCGATTTGCCAGCAAGTGACTCGGATTCTCTATGAAGGTTTGCCACCTCGGCAGGCCGTACAAGAATTAATTAGCCGTGATTTAAAAGCTGAATTTTGAGGTGAGTATGCCGACTAAACCCCGCACACTTGGGATCGTGATGGATCCTATCGCTACGATTAATATTAAAAAAGATAGTAGCTTCGCTATGTTGTTAGAAGCTCAGCGGCGCGGTTGGTCTTTGTTTTATATGCTGCAAACCGACCTTTTTGCAGATAATGGAGTGTGCTTTGCACGCATGCAGCCGCTGCAAGTGCAGGATGATCCCCAAGGTTGGTTCACTTTAGGCGAACCCATCACGCAAGCCTTACACCAGTTAGATTGTTTGCTCATGCGTAAAGATCCACCTTTTAATATGGAGTATATCTATACCACGTATTTATTAGAGCTGGCTCAACGCAAGGGCTTATTAGTCGTCAATCGCCCTGATAGCATTCGGACTGCTAATGAAAAACTCTTTACAGCTTGGTTTCCAGAGTTTTGCCCTCCTACACGTGTCACGGCTGATATGCAGCGTATCCGAGAGTTTTTAGCAGAGCAGGGGCATATTGTCGTGAAACCCTTGGATGGTATGGGTGGCTCGATGATTTTTCAGCTTCGCCAAGACGATCCCAATCGCAATGTGATTCTGGAAACGATAACCGATTACGGGCGGCGTACCGTGATGGCACAACGGTTTTTACCAGAGTTTAAGCAAGGTGATAAACGCATTCTAGTCATTGATGGCTTGCCTTTTCCCTATGGTTTAGCGCGGATTCCGGCGGAGGGTGAAAGCCGAGGCAATTTAGCAGCGGGTGCTACCGGAGTCGGATCACCCTTAACGGTACGTGAGCAGGAAATTTGTGCCGCGATTGGGCCGGTATTAAAAACAATGGGTTTGCTGTTTGTTGGTTTAGATGTGATCGGCGATTATGTGACTGAAATCAATGTCACTAGCCCGACCTGTATTCGGGAATTAGATAAAATTTATAATGCAAATATCGCCGCTTTATTATTAGCGGCGATTGAGCAACGCTTACCAGCTTAAGCTTTAATGCTGATTAATCATCGCTAGTAGTTGATCTTTAAGATAAAGGCGCTGCTTCTTTAAGTTCTCTACCGTCTCATCCGAGGGAGTCTCTATCCCTTGTTGAATTCGATGAATTTCGTGTTCAAGCTCATCGTATTGAGTAAACAAGCGCGCAAAATGATGATTTTCCATTTTCAATTGATGAATTCGCTCTTTATGCTCTGGAAACTCATGTAGTAAATCGTGCGATTCTCCAAACATTCTAATTTTCCTTCTGTTTATCAGTATGACTGCTGTTTAACTATTTATCGGGCTTAAACATAGCACACCCGCGCTTTGCTTAGTGTGAGAAAAGTCAAGCGAGTCTGCCTAGCCATCGTATAGCGAGTATGTTTAGAATGCTATTTTTAAGTAATAGTGAGCACGGCATGAAAGCACGGGTGAAATGGCTGGATCATATGAGCTTTGTTGGTGAGTCTGGGAGTGGGCATTCAGTGGTAATGGATGGTGCTCCAGAAGCCGGTGGGCGGAATCTGGGAGTGCGGCCGATGGAAATGCTGTTGTTAGGTTTAGGTGGCTGTGCCTCATTTGATGTGGTGATGATTTTACAAAAATCACGGCAAGTGATCAGTGATTGTGAAGTCTTATTAACAGCAGAGCGTGCGAGTACCGATCCTAAAGTTTTTACGCGAATTCATCTGCACTTCATCGTAAAAGGGCATAATTTGGCGCTCGAAAAAGTTGAGCGGGCAGTCAAGCTCTCTGCAGAAAAATATTGCTCGGCTTCGATGATGTTGGGTAAAACTGCTGAAATTACCCATGAGTTTGAGGTCATTGAAGCTTAAGTTTTGTGCAAAAAACGTGCATATTACTGGAATTAACTTGCCTAATAAGCTTGAGTTCTGCATAGTGGGTTGCTACTAGGAGTAGGGGAAAAAATAATCATTACCGCGACTGGGCTTGCTAATAAAATTTATTGTGATTTTAGTGAAGTTTTAATCAGTTTAGTGATGTACTAAAAAAATCTATCTATACTCAAACGATATAGCTTGTTAATGATTAGCCGTCTGTTTGGAGTTAAAAAAGGGCGTTAGTTATCAGCTAAATGAGGGTAGTGTGTAAACACTAAATATTAGTAAGTGTTAATATTTTAATAATGAATTAATTTCACTCAAAAATACTGAATTTTTGACTTTTTATGGAAATAAATCACAAATTTTGTTAGTTTCATTTTCGAGGAAGTCAGTAGGTTTGAGTATGTATCGGGATTGGTACATAATCCTGAGTGAAATGGATTTCGATGATCATTGTATCCGAGGGAATTCATGAATAAGAGTAGTAGCCTTAGGGGAGTTTCGGTTTGTTCATTAGGTTTGTCAGCAGCCATTTTAGGCGGTTGTGCGGCAACACCAGATCATAAACCGACTGTTCAAGCAAGCGTTGTCAGTAACAGTAATACCTCCTACACAATTAAGAAAGCATCGATCCGTACACCGAGTTCAAGTCACTCTACACAAAGCGCTCGACGCGAAGTCAATCGACAAGCCCATCGTCAAATTCAAGCGTATCAAAATACCGATACCGTTAGCCGAAGAACAGTGGCTGTTGGTTTGACACGCGAGCAATACCGTGCACGGTTTGAGGCGGAGAAGGCAGCGCGGATAGCAGAGGCTTTGCGTCTCCAGCAAGCTAAGGCAGAGGCTGAAGAGCGTCAACGTATCACGAGAGAAAATGCGATTCGTGAGGAATATGCGCAAAAATGGGAAGCGAATAAAGCCGCCATCAGAGCGCGTCAAGCTAAAGCTAAAGCCAAGCGTGTTCGCCAGCAAGCTGAAGTCAAGGTGAAGCAAGCACAAGCGCAGTTTATGGTGAAAAAAGTTGAGAATGTGATCAGAACAGCCTCTAACCAAATCGGCACACCTTATGTTTGGGGGGGGAAGACACCGGGTAAAGGGTTTGATTGTAGTGGTTTAGTCCAGCATTCTCTTGCACAAGGCGCTAATGTACGAGTTCCGCGTACTGCCGCTGAGCAATACGCAGCTTCAGTTAAAGTAGCGAGTGGAAGTGCCAGTCGGGGTGATTTGGTCTTCTTCAGAACCCGTGGGAGTAGCGTCAGCCATGTGGGTATTTATTTAGGCAATGGCAAGTTCTTACATGCCCCGCGTAAAGGCAAAACAGTCACAGTCAGCACCATTAGTGGGTATTGGCAGGATCGGTTGATCGGTTTTGGCCGTATTCCGGGGGCTTGCAAATTACCAGTGCCGATGGTTTAAGGTCTATTCTAGTTATTCTGACACTAAAGGCCGTTATTTAATTGCGGCTTTTAGTGTTTTGACTCTTCTTGACGCTTGCTTAATCAGTTAGTTAATTAATAAGTATTAGTAATTGCAGGTTGACTACTTGGGCTAGGATCGCTGGTTTGTGGTGGCGCATTGGGTGTAATGGCTGCGTCAGGAGCGGCTGAGTTAGTGCTTGTGGTGGACGGTTCATCGGCTGATTCAGTGGCTGAGTCGCTAGCTGCAGTCGCGGCAGGATTCGTGTGAGTAGGTGTCGGTAGTTCAACGGCAGGGCGGCTTGCCATCAAAGCAAAAAAACCAATCGCTGCGAGTGTATAAAGCGTGCTAGGTAAACTCATGGTTATTTCCTCTTTTAAGCATTTAATTTTTGATGCAGCTGAGTATAGGGCATCGGCCTTGACTTGCTAGGCTTCTGCCGAAAATTTCATGTATTCGCCCTAGGTTTCGATTTATTCGATAAATATGTTCAAAATATACGATTGGACATAAACACTGTACTTGGTTAAATTAGTCTCAGGTCTATAATTTATAAGTTTGATTTGTTAACCCAAAGAAGAGGAGTCAAAGATGGATCTGAAAGGAAGTCAAACTGAGCAAAGTTTAAAGGATGCTTTTGCTGGTGAGTCACAGGCAAATCGCCGTTATTTGTATTTTGCAGCAAAAGCCGATGTGGAAGGTTACAACGATGTCGCAGTTGTTTTTCGTTCTACCGCTGAAGGTGAAACAGGGCATGCTCATGGTCATTTAGAATATTTGGAAGCGTCTGGTGATCCTGCAACAGGTCTACCGATTGGTGGGACTGCAGATAACCTGCGTTCCGCTGTGGCTGGTGAAACCCACGAATACTCTGATATGTACCCTGGTATGGCAAAAACCGCTCGTGAAGAAGGTTTCGACGAGATCGCTGACTGGTTTGAAACTTTAGCTAAAGCTGAGCGCTCACACGCAAATCGTTTCCAAAAAGCTTTAGATAACTTAGACGCTTAAGCGTTTATTGCACCTCCCGCGACCGCAAAATCCTCCCCCTATACTCGGGGGAGGTTTAGTCTCAGTGCCTATCTTACGGAGCAACTGCCATGGCAACCCCTAAACGTGAAGGCAGCCTTGAGGCTGCAACTCGTCATCCTCTCGATTGGAAAAATCCCGAATTTTACAATGAAGACGCGGTGCTCAAGGAAATGGAGCGGGTCTTCGATTTATGTCATGGGTGTCGGCGTTGTGTCAGTCTTTGTAATTCTTTTCCTACTTTGTTTGATTTAGTCGATAACTCTGCCTCTATGGAAGTGGACGGTGTAAAAAAAGAGGATTATTGGCAGGTGGTCGATCACTGTTATCTGTGTGATCTTTGTTATATGACTAAATGTCCGTATACACCCCCGCATGAATGGAATATTGATTTCCCCCATCTGATGTTGCGTGCTAAGGCAGTGCATTTTAAGCAAAATGGCGCGAGTATGCGCGATAAGCTATTAACTTCGACCGATTTAGTCGGGAGTCTAGCGGGTATTCCCGTGGTGTCTACCGTGGTCAATAGCTTGAATCAAAATGCTAGTTTTCGTAAAGGGTTAGCTAAAGTCGGTATTCATCCTAAGGCAATAGTGCCGGCCTATCATAGTAAGAGCGCCCGTCAACGACTTAAGTCAGAACAAACCCTAGACCCGAGTGTGGCAAGCCCCGCTGGACGGACGACTGGCAAAGCAGCGATTTTTACGACCTGTTATGGTAATCGAAATGCACCGGATACGGTCGCAGATTTATTGAAAGTTTTTGAGCACAATGAAATTCCAGTTTCATGGCTGGCTAAAGAGCAATGCTGCGGTATGCCCAAATTAGAGTTAGGTGATTTAGAGGCCGTGGCTGCTGCTAAAGCAGCGAATATCCCGCAGATGCTTGCCATGATTGAGCAAGGCTGGGATATTGTTGCGCCTATTCCTTCCTGCGTATTGATGTTCAAGCAAGAGCTACCTTTAATGTTCCCTGATGATGAGGATGTGAAAACAGTCAAACAGCGCATCTTTGATCCGTTTGAATATTTAATGCTGCGGCATAAAGAAGGCAAGCTAAACACTGAGTTCAAACAGTCTTTAGGCAAGGTGGCTTATCATACTGCCTGTCATTTACGGGTGCAGAATATCGGCTATAAAACTCGTGAGTTGCTCGAGTTAGTACCCGAAACCAAAGTTGAATTATTAGAGCGTTGCTCAGGTCATGACGGCACCTATGCGGTGAAGGCTGAGTTTCATGAGATTTCGATGAAAATTTGTCGCCCGATTGTTAATAAGGTGAAGCAGTCTAAACCGGATTATTATGGTAGTGATTGCCCAATGGCGGGTGAGCAAATCGAAAATGGTCTAGACGAAGCTGCACCCGCAGCGACCCATCCGCTGACGATGTTACGGATTGCTTACGGACTTTAGCTAAAGAGGATGAGGGAATGAATAAACTTACACGTGCTGATCTGATGAGTCTTGAGCGCTACTCGGAGCAGCGTCAAGCATTTCGGTCAAAGGTCATGGCGCATAAACTACCGCGCCAAATAGCCATCGGCCCAAATGCTAGTTTGTATTTTGAAGACCGCTTAACTATTCAATATCAAATTCAAGAAATGCTCAGGGTAGAACGTATTTTTGAAGCCGCAGGGATTGAAGAGGAACTTGAGGCTTATAATCCGTTGATCCCTGATGGTTCTAATTGGAAGGCGACCTTGATGCTGGAGTTTCCTAATCCAGAAGAGCGTAAACTGTGGTTATCTAAGCTCTTAGGTCTTGAGCGGCAAACTTGGGTGCAGGTAGACGGTTTTGAGCCAGTTTTTGCGATTGCCAATGAAGATTTGCCCCGCGAAACGACTGAGAAGACGGCGGCTGTGCATTTTATGCGTTTTGAGCTGAGTGCGACTGAAGTGACTGCACTTAAAGGCGGTGCTGCCCTCAGTATGGGGATTCAGCATCCCAACTATCACTATAGTACGGTGCTTGCAGCAGCCTCCCAACAAGCATTAGTGGCGGATTTAGATTAGTTTATGCGTCAAGTGATTACCCAAGCGACTCTCGATGAGTTCGCAGCCCAGTTAGCCGATCATCCGATTTATTCAGCACTGACCAGCTTAGACGATTTGCAGTGCTTCATGGAGCACCATATTTATTCTGTATGGGATTTCATGTCCTTAATCAAGTATTTGCAAGCAGCGGTTGCACCAACGACGGTGCCTTGGCTGCCACAAGGTGATAGTTCGATTCGGCGTTTCATTAATGAACTAGTGCTTGAAGAGGAATCTGATCAACTCCCTGATGGCAATTACTCTAGTCATGTAGAGCTGTATTTGCGTGCGATGACAGAGGTAGGGGCTAATACTCAGCCCTTTCGGCACTTTTTAGCCACTGTTGAGCTAACTGGGGTGGATACTGCTCTTGAGCTTGCTACCGTGCCTGCTCCTTCTAGGGTATTTAGTCAGCAGACCTTTGCTTTTCTGAGTAGCCAACAAGCTCATCAGGTGGCAGCTGCTCTAGCCCTAGGCCGCGAGCATATCATTCCGATGATGTTTCGTTCCTTGTTAGCAAAGATGCAAGTGTCAGAAAAAGATGCACCTAGTTTTCACTTCTATCTAAATCGTCATGTGCACTTGGATGAGGACTTTCATGCGCCTTTATCGTTACGCTTATTGGATAGTTTATGTGCAGGTGACGCTGTAAAAACCCAACAAGCCATTCAAGCGGCTCAGCAAGCAGTTCAAGCCCGCTTGCAATTTTGGGATGGCGTATTGGCAGCACTTAAATCTTGAAACTTGGCTGGGAATGAGTGGTTTAATGACTACGATTCGTTGAGAACCAAGCCAAGGCTTCAAGTGCTTCCCGATGGGCACTAGCAGGCAGATAGTTTAAATACTCAACTGCTAATTGAGCTTCACGTTGCGCTAATTGTGCCGTATAACCGAGCGCGTCAGTATCTTGAATCGCTTGGATGATTTTATCTAAATTATCCAAGCCACCATGCTCGATCGACTCGCGTAACATCTGTGCGGTCGTACCTGAGCTATGGCGCAATGCTACAATCAAGGGCAAGGTGGGTTTACCTTCTGCTAAATCATCCCCGACATTCTTCCCCATCGCTTCACTACTGGCGGTGTAATCGAGCATATCGTCTACGAGCTGGAAGGCTGTACCTAGATGCATACCATAGCGTGCCATCGCTTGTTCTGCTGCAGGGGATTGACCTGCAAGCACGGCGCCTAATTGACAAGCCGCTTCAAAAAGGCGAGCTGTTTTGGAGTGAATCACCTCCATATAACGCTCTTCAGTGGTATCAGGGTCATGGCAATTAAGGAGTTGTAAGACTTCACCTTCAGCGATGACATTGGTCGTGCTTGCAAGAATTTGCATGACACGCATACTGCCCACATCCACCATCATTTCAAATGAACGTGAATATAAGAAATCACCGACTAAAACGGCAGCTTGGTTACCCCAAACATTATTGGCAGTTTGTTTGCCTCGTCTGAGTGCTGATTCATCGACGACATCATCGTGTAGTAAAGTGGCAGTATGGATAAATTCAATAATCGCAGCCACATCCACATGACGATCCCCCGTATAGCCACAAGCACGGGCGCAAATCAGGGCTAGTAAAGGGCGCAAGCGTTTACCACCGCTATTAATAATATAGTGGCTCAGTTGATTGACCAAAGCGACCTCAGAGTGTAAACGCTGTTGAATAAGCGTGTTGACAGCACGCATATCGTCGGCGGTCAGCTGGAGTATTGTGGTAAAATCCATTATCAAGCAGCTAGCTGAAAGCACTGCATGCTAGAAACAGGTAGCGATTGTGTCAAGCAATAGTCGCTATCTATCTTGCTTTACTTAGATGAGATGGAATTCGTTTGACCTAAGAGGTCAAAAACAGTAGAATTTCGCGGCTCTTTAACAGGACATTTTTTGGAGAATCGTAAATCATGTACGCGATCATCGTAACCGGCGGTAAACAATACCGCGTCGCGAAAGGCGACACACTGCTAGTTGAAAAGCTAGAAGTGGAAGAAGGCGCAAACATTGATTTCGAGAATGTCCTGATGGTCGGGGAAGGTGAATCAGTGCAAATTGGTACACCTTACCTTGCAGGAAGTAAGGTGACTGCAACGGTAAAGGCCCAGACTCGCGGCGAGAAAGTGCGGATTATGAAGTTCCGCCGCCGTAAGCACCATCAGAAATGTACTGGTCACCGCCAGTATCTGACAGAAATCGAAATCACTGGTATTTCAGCGTAAGGGGTAATTATCAATGGCACATAAAAAAGCAGGCGGTAGTACCCGCAACGGACGCGACTCAGAATCCAAACGTTTGGGTGTGAAGCGTTTTGGTGGTCAATTCGTATTGGCTGGCAATATTCTCGTGCGTCAGCGCGGGACTCATTTCCACCCCGGCGATAATGTTGGCTGCGGTAAAGACCATACTTTATTTGCGAAAACAGATGGTGTGGTAACTTTCCAAGTCAAAGGTGAGAAAGGCCGTAAGTTTGTCAGTATTCAGCCCTTATCTGCTGAAAACGCCTAAGGCAATCTTCGGAGACGAATCCTAGAAGCCCCGCCTGTCGGGGCTTTTTCGTATATGCTTCACAGACGCAAGTCGAGGCAAGGTTATGCAGTTTGTTGATGAAGTTGTCATCCAAGCCAAAGCGGGTGACGGCGGGAATGGCGTAGTGAGTTTTCGCCGGGAAAAAAATATTGAATTCGGTGGCCCTGATGGCGGTGATGGTGGTGATGGTGGTGATGTTTATTTAGTCGCGGATCGTAATCTCAATACCCTAATCGACTTCCGCCATTTACGCCATTATGAAGCTGAGCGCGGTAAAAATGGTGGGGCGCGTAATATGACCGGCAATCGTGGCGAAGATAAACTCGTGCCAGTGCCAGTCGGGACGATGGCCTTTGATGAAGAAACCGGTGAGCTGATCGGTGATTTAACTGAGCCTGATCAGCGTTTAATGGTGGCTAAGGGCGGCTTTCATGGCCTCGGTAATTTGCGTTATAAAAGTTCAGTGAATCGTGCACCTCGCCAATGTAAACCGGGGTCTGAAGGTGAGTTTCGTACTCTGCGTCTTGAATTAAAGTTATTGGCGGATGTTGGCTTATTGGGTTTACCCAATGCAGGTAAATCAACCTTGATTAGTGCTGTCTCCTCAGCGCGCCCGAAAGTCGCGGATTATCCATTCACGACTTTGTATCCTAATTTAGGCGTAGTGCGTGTGGGTGATTTACAAAGTTTCGTGATGGCGGATATTCCGGGCTTAATTGAAGGGGCTGCAGAAGGCGCGGGTTTAGGCATTCAGTTTTTGAAGCATTTGTCACGTACTAGTTTGCTCTTACATGTGGTCGATATTGCACCTTTAGATGAAACGATTGATCCGGTTCAATCAGTGCGTACTATTGAGCATGAATTGGAAAAATACAGTGATGAATTGGCGGATCGTCCGCGTTGGTTAGTGTTGAATAAAATTGACCTCGTGCCGGAGGAGGAGCAACAGCAGCGCTGCCAAGCCCTTGTGGATGCTTTGGACTGGCAAGGTGAAGTATTTTTTATTTCTGCGGCGACCGCTAAGGGTACGCAGGATTTGTGTTATCAGATTATGCAGTACTTAGAAGAAAATGCAGGATAGGGCCGAATTTATACGTACCACGCGCCGCTGGATTGTCAAAATCGGCAGTGCTTTATTAACTCGGGATGGTGCAGGTTTAGACCGTGCTGCGCTGGCCGATTGGGCTGGGCAAATGGCACGCTTACGCAAGCAAGGCATTGAGATTGTGCTGGTCTCTTCAGGCGCGGTCGCAGAAGGTATGAGCCGCATGGGCTGGAAGCAAAAACCGAAAGCCCTATTCGAAAAGCAAGCGGCGGCCGCTATTGGGCAAATGAGCCTGATTCATGCCTATGAGGTGAATTTTCAAGAGCACGGGTATTTAGCTGCACAAGTCTTACTGACACATGATGATTTAGCGAATCGGCGTCGTTATCTCAATGCTCGGAATACCTTACGGACTTTGGTTGAGCTAGGCACGATTCCTGTGATTAATGAGAATGATACGGTCGCCGCTGAGGAAATTCGCTTAGGGGATAATGATACCTTAGGTGCCTTAGTTGCCAATTTAGTTGAGGCTGAATTGCTGGTCATTTTGACGGATCAACAAGGTCTTTATGACAAAGATCCCCGCAAATTTACGGATGCACAGTTGATTAGTTCAGGTCGGGCTAATGATGAGCGTTTCTTGGAGTTTGCAGGGGGTGCTGGCACGGCAATTGGTAGTGGTGGTATGCGGACTAAGGTGTTAGCCGCCCGTCGGGCAGCGACCTCAGGATGCGCAACTGTGATTGCTTCTGGGCGTGAAGCTAATGTCTTAGAGCGCCTTTATGCAGGTGAAGACCTTGGCTCGCTGCTGTTACCTGATCAAGCGCCCTTAGTTGCACGTAAGCAATGGATTGCAAGCCAATTGCAATCACGCGGCCAATTATGGCTGGACGCAGGTGCAGCTCAAGCGATTCAGCGGACAGGTGGTAGCCTGTTGCCGGTGGGGGTGGTGAAAGTGGAAGGAGAGTTTGGACGCGGTGAGGTCGTGAGTTGTATGAGTCCAGAAGGTAAATTATTAGCTAAGGGCTTAGTCAATTATAATAGTGACGAGGCTGAACGGATTAAGCGCAAACCTTCACGTGAAATTGAAGGCATCCTTGGGTATATTGATGCACCAGAGTTGATCCATCGAGATAATCTGGTTTTATTGTAATTTCGTGATAAGCTCTTTTCGCGATAATCCCCTTAAATTAACACGGTAGTGAGTGCATGAGCGGTCAAGAGGCTTACGATATTCAAGTTTCAGTTGAGGCTAAATACCTCGAAGCGGAATCGGATCCAGAGCATGATCGTTATGTATTTGCTTATACGATTACGATTGTTAATCAAGGCACAGTAGCCGCCCGCTTATTAACGCGCCATTGGATTATTACCGATGCCAATGCCATGACTCAAGAAGTGAAGGGAGATGGAGTCATGGGTGAACAACCTTATCTTTCCCCCGGAGAAGGCTTTCGTTATACCAGTGGTGCTGTGCTAGATACGCCTGTTGGTTCGATGCAAGGTAGCTATCATTTACGTGCGGATGATGGGCATGAGTTTGATGCGCCGATTAAGGCATTTAGTTTGTCGAATCCTCGCTTACTACACTAGCTAGGCTAGATAGAATAGAGAATAGACCAAGCAAAAAAGCACAAAATAAAAAAGCCCGTATAAAACTATACAGGCTTTCCTGTTGTAGTTTCACTTTCCTTGTGAAGACCACGAACTTATTCCATCGGCCTTTTAAGGCTAGCTTGCCGAATCCACACCAAATTCTAGCGAGTTGCTCAGGCCTAAGGCTGCTTAAACTAAGATAGGCGGTAGCAAAGTGCTTACCAATTTCAAATTTATCTGCCATCTGTCTGTTAGGCAGTGACAAAATAGAAAAAACTTATAAGAATAGCCACTACAAACAATGATACTACATGGCTCAAACCCCTGCGCCCTTGTTACTTGTTAATCACAATAACTAAGTTTGGACAACCAGAAGTATAATAAAATGAGTGCAATCCAATTTAAGTGCGACGTCGTGTGGAAGTGTGTTCTACCGCTGGTCATAGCCACAGGCTTCAGTCAGGCAGTTTCTGCCGATATTTATATGTATACTGACAAAGATGGCACCCGTTGGTTAACCAATGGATCAGTCACTGGCAAAAATGCCAAACTCATTGCTCGGACGCCAAAATCTAAACCTAAAAAGTATGCCACTGCTGCTAATTCATCGAATTCATTAGCGGGTATTGAGCCTTTGCGCGTGAGTGGACGAGCAGGGAGTTGCACACGTCTCAGCCATGCTCAAGTCGAACAGCGTACTGCCCCTCATATTAATACTATTCGTAAATATGCAGAATATTATGGGGTAGAAGAAAATCTGATTCGTGCGGTGATACGTCAAGAATCCTGCTTTAATGAGGGTGCACGTTCGCATGTGGGGGCAACCGGTTTAATGCAGTTGATGCCGGGGACCGCCGATTTAATGGGGGTTGCGAATATTCATGATCCGCGCCAAAACATTAAAGGAGGCGCTAAGTATTTAGCACAAATGCTGAAGCGGTTTAATGGGAATAAACAACTGGCTTTAGCCGCTTATAATGCAGGTCCTGGTGCAGTCGATAAGCATCGGGGGGTGCCACCTTATCGAGAAACTCGTGATTATGTGGTGAAAGTACTCTCCGAGTATAAGCGCCTAGAGCATCATCAACAGCAAGGGCAGTTTATTCAAACTAATTATTATGCTGAGCAACCGTCTCTAAAGCGTAGCACGCCACAGCCACAGCGCCCGCGTAATAGTTATTCACGCAGTGGTTATCAATTGACGAGTTTTTCACGTAACCAAGGTGAGGATTTTTCGGTATTTACAGGGCGTAACCCTAATCAGTACTAGGCCGCCATTGGTTGGCTTCTGGCCTTATCTAGGACAGATAAGGCCTCTTTTTTTGCACAGCTCTGGCATGATTTTTAGCTGACATGTTATTCTCTTCTGCTCATTTTATTATTTAACGACAGGAGTAGCTTGCAATGTCAATGGCAGATCGTGATGGCGTAATTTGGCTTGACGGTGAAATGGTACCGTGGCGCGAAGCTAAAACCCACGTCCTGACCCATACGTTGCATTATGGCATGGGTGTTTTTGAAGGAGTGCGTGCCTATAAAGCCGAGCAAGGCACTTCCATTTTTCGCTTAAAAGAGCATACCGATCGTTTATTTAATTCCGCAAAAATCATGCGGATGGCGATTCCTTATAGCAAAGACCAATTGAATCAAGCCCAACGGCAAGTGGTGCGTGAAAATAAGTTAGAAACCGCTTATTTACGCCCGATGTGCTTTTATGGTTCAGAAGGGATGGGCTTACGTGCAGATAATTTAAAGACGCATGTGATGATCGCGGCTTGGACTTGGGGTGCTTATTTGGGCAATGAAGCGATGGAAAAGGGCATTCGGATTAAAACCTCATCCTATACTCGCCACCATGTCAATATTGCGATGTGCAAAGCCAAAGCTAATGGTAACTACATTAATTCGATGCTCGCCCTGCGGGAAGCTTTAGACGATGGTTATGATGAGGCTTTACTCTTAGATGTTGAGGGATTTGTAGCTGAGGGCAGTGGTGAAAATTTCTTTGTGATCAAAGATGGCGTGATTTATACACCGGATCTGACGGCAGCTTTAGATGGGATTACTCGTCGCACACTCTTAGCGATGGCGAAGGATTTAGGGATTGAAGTTCGTGAGAAGCGGATTACTCGTGACGAGGTGTATATTGCCGATGAGGCTTTCTTCACCGGTACAGCGGCTGAGGTGACACCGATTCGTGAATTAGATCGCCGCCCGATTGGGGAGGGTATGCGTGGTCCGATTACTACCCAGTTACAAAGCTTGTTCTTTGATATTGTGCACGGTCGTAATCCTGCGTATTTAGACTGGCTGACTCCGGTGGCGGAATGAAAGCGCCTGAACTGAAGGACTATAAAAGTCTCAATGAGACGCGAGAAGTGGTCATCACGTCTAGCGACTTACCTTTGCACTGCCCAGTCAATGATCAGGCCTTATGGTGTGCCCATCCACGAGTCTTTTTACCGATTGATAGCTCACCGGATAAAACTTATCGTTGTCCTTATTGTGGGACTTTGTATCGTCTCTTAAGTTGATTGGCAACCAGCAACTCAAGCAGGACTCTTGAGTTGCTGTTACCGAATCCGCTAAAACAGACTCCGATTGATCAGCATGTGTGCACCGATACTACCGAAATAGCCTAGTGCAATCACGGGTGTCCATTTCAAATGACTCATGAAGGTGTAATGTCCGCGTGCTTGCCCCATTAAAGCCACCCCAGCGGCTGAGCCGATAGATAAAAGACTACCTCCTACGCCTGCTGTTAAAGTCACTAATAGCCATTGACCTACTGGCATATCAGGATTCATGGTCAATACCGCAAACATCACCGGAATATTGTCAACGACCGAAGAAAGCAGGCCAATTGCAATATTCGCATAGGTCGCCCCCAACTGGCCGTAGAGTAGATTAGAAGCCAGCTCTAAATAACCAATAAAGCCTAAGCCACCCACGCACATAACCACGCCATAGAAGAATAATAAGGTGTCCCACTCAGAGCGGGCGATTTTGTCGAAAATGTCAAAACCAGCTTTGGTGTGGGTATGAGCCTGACTCATGACCGATTCAAACGGGTCAACATAGCCACGGTTGCGAGCTTGATGATAGGTCTTTTTCAAGTAATAGCCATACAGTTGTAATAAGGCTAAGCCAGTAAACATACCAAGCACGGGCGGTAAATGCAGCGAGTTATGGAAGGTCACTGCCAAAGCAATCGTGAAAATAAATAAGGCTAAAATAGCAAAAGCCCCACGTTTCACAGGTACAGGGCGGGAGTCGATAGTTTGAGGTGCGCTTTGTGGCACAGTAAAGCTCATAATCAAGGCTGGAATAAACCAGTTCAAAACGGAGGGGATAAACAGCGCAAAGAATTCCCAAAATTCAACCACACCTTTTTGCCAAACCATGAGTGTCGTTATATCCCCAAAGGGACTAAAAGCGCCCCCCGCATTAGCCGCGATCACGATATTAATACAGGAAACAGCAATAAATGCATGGTTATCCCGCCCAACCGCGAGGATGACGGCACACATAAGCAGAGCGGTCGTCATATTGTCAGCAATGGGTGAGATAAAAAAGGCCATGACTCCAGTGAGCCAAAAGATTTGTCTTAAATTAAAACCCTTATGGAGTAGCCACGAGCGTAAGGCATCAAAAATACGCCGTTCTTCCAGAGCATTCACATAAGTCATCGCAACCAGTAAGAATAAAAATAACTCGGCGTAATCGAGTAAGTTGTGTCGAGCCGCTTGTGCGGGTAGGTCACTGCCCCCGCCATAAGCCAAGGCAATACCGATCCAAATGAGACCCGCCGCTAAAATAACGGGTTTGGATTTGCGCAAATGGGTGTATTCCTCTAAGACCACTAAAACATAAGCACAGATGAAAATTAAT
This sequence comes from Thiothrix eikelboomii, assembly GCF_900167255.1. GTDB lineage: Bacteria > Pseudomonadota > Gammaproteobacteria > Thiotrichales > Thiotrichaceae > Thiolinea > Thiolinea eikelboomii. The sequence goes on along the minus strand of NZ_FUYB01000002.1, from coordinate 203,971 downwards.
AAGGCAAAATAACCGACCGTATGTTGGGTTAAATCCAGACGACTCTCAGAGCCAGTGCTGGCTGCCCAAGTAAGCTCGGGGATGCCTAAAAAAAAGACGAGTAACCCGCTCAGCAAAAGACGTACCATAAGCCGCTCCTAGCGATGTAGTGTTAGAATAAGGGATTCATTTTCTTTTGGATAAAAGACAGAAGGGCGCTCTTGAATCTCGCATGCCCTAAGATGCATGTCTAGTATTTTTTACAACTATCCATTTAGGTGGATTATTTTGCCCAGACAAGCTAGCAATGATATATAGATCGACATTAATTGAAGAGGGATATGCAATGCAAAGGTTAGTTATTCTAGGTCTGGCTAGCTTATTGGTCGCTTGCGGGGGAAAGGAAGAGCCAAAAGTAAGTGCTGCTAATGAATTGAAGCCAGCCGTTGTCGCTCCACCTGATAAGGCTGCCTTAGCTGAAGAGGCCAAAACAGCGATTAAAATGTATGGAGGGAGCTTGAAAACTGAATTGCAAACCGCAATGCAGACGGGGGGACCGCTGAATGCTTTAGCGGTCTGTCAAACCAAGGCGCCTGAAATAGCTAAAACCGTGTCTGAAAGCCAACAGCTACAGATTTCTCGGGTTAGTTTACGCAATCGCAATCCAGTCATGGGAGTGCCTAGTGAATGGCAAGCCCAAGTATTAAATGATTTTGAAGCACGAAAAGTAAAAGGCGAAGCGCTTGAATCCTTGGTATATTCAGAACTAGTTGAGAACAATGGTAAACAGGAGTTTCGGTTTATGAAAGCGATACCGACCGAAGCTATGTGTCTGACTTGTCATGGTAGTGATATTAGCCCCGCAATCATGACCCGTTTAACTGAACTTTATCCTCAAGATAAGGCCATCGGTTTTAAAGAAGGGGATTTGCGTGGGGCTTTTGTAGTGGTAAAAAATTTACCTTAAACCCCAAAGAGTAGGCTTACTAAGTTTGAAAAGCATGTTATCCAATGCCTTGGAACTCTATATCACGGCAGCTCATGAGTGTCCTTATCTTGAAGAGCGTAAGGCGACGAATCTGCTGGTAGATCCTGCTTTTGCGATGGATAACCGCACGTATAGTCATTTGCTCAATAAAGGTTTTCGGCGCAGTGGCAGCGATGTCTACCGACCTTGTTGCTATCGTTGCCAAGCCTGTGTGTCGACACGCATTCTTGTGGATCGTTTCCAACCCTCGCGTAGCCAAAAGCGTACTTGGAATTTAAATCAAGATTTAACTGTGCGGGTGAATGAGGGCGGCTATCGCGAAGAGTATACGGAGCTGTATCTAAACTATGTGCGCTCAAGGCATGCTGGTGGTGGCATGGATGAGGATACCCCGCATACCTTTGCGAATTTCATTCTCACGCACTGGTGTCATACGGTATTGCTTGAGTTTTGGCAGGGTGAGCGTTTATTAGCGGTGGCAGCGACTGATTGGCTTAAGCAGGGATTATCTTCGGTGTATACCTTTTTTGATCCGAAGCAGGGCAGTGAGCGTGGTTTGGGTACTTTCGCGCTCATGTGGCAAATTCATTGGGCAAAAGAGTTAAACCTGCCGTATGTCTATCCGGGGTATTGGATTCAAGAATCACCCAAAATGAATTACAAGGTGCGCTTTCAACCGATTGAAGGCTTTGTGAACAATCAATGGGTGCTGCTGGATAAACCTACACTAGCTTAAAAACACTCGCTTAAAACCTGACTAGTTGAAGAGGGAGCAAAATGGATTTAACCGATGAGCAATTGCTGCGTTATAGTCGCCAAATTCTGTTACCCCAATTTGATTTAGCAGGGCAAGAGCGCTTATTGCAAGCGACCGTGGTGATTATTGGCTTAGGCGGCTTAGGTTCACCGGCTGCTTTGTATTTAGCGGCAAGTGGGGTCGGGCGCTTAATCTTGATTGATCCTGATACGGTGGATTTAAGTAATTTGCAACGACAAATTGTACATAGCCAAGCGAGTATTGATCACTCTAAAGTTAGCTCTGCCCAGCAACGTCTGCAACAAATTAACCCTAAGATTCAGATTGAAACCTATCAGCAAGCCTTCACCGAGGAAACCTTATACGCTCAAATTCAAAGCGCCGATCTGGTTTTGGATTGCACGGATAATCTCGCCACTCGCTTAGCCATTAATGCCGCTTGTGTTCGCGCCAATAAACCACTGGTATCGGCGGCGGCCATTCGGTTTGAGGGGCAACTGGGGGTGTTTCATGCCTCGGCGACCACTCCATGTTATCAATGCTTCTATGGCAAATTAACCGAGTTGCCACAAACCTGTAGTACCAATGGTGTCTTGGGGCCGGTGTTAGGGGTTTTAGGTAGTATGCAGGCCATTGAAGCTATCAAATTATTGACTCAACTGGGTGAGGTTTTAATCGGGCGTGTTTTATTATTTGATGCTCTTAGTATGGAGTGGACGGCGATTCGTGTGCCAAAGCGGGCTGACTGCCCAGTGTGTGCATTATCGTAGCGAGATGATCGCAGTGAGATGATGTACAAAGTGGATAAGAGCCTAGTGGATGAGAATGACTAACCGCCGCCTTTGCGGTAATAAAGATCAAAAGTTTGCAGAAATTGCTGAATTTCAAGCTCGCTAAGATGAGTAAAAGTGATGGTCATCGGTAGATAAGGTAGCGCCAATAAAGCAATGCGTCGCACTTGTTCAGCAGCTAATTGAATCGTGACTAGACCCGCTGCGACTTGAATAGTGATCAGATCACCCTCAATTTGATAAGCGTGCTTGCGTAAAGCCGAGGGCAGAATTTTCATGAACTCTGCCCGCGTAAAACCCATTTCTCGATATAAACTATGCAGTCTAACCTCCAGCCACAGGCGGCCAAATCGCCACCGCATCCTTAGGTTTTAAAGCAAAAGGTTGGTCACGATCCCTATCGCAAACAAATAACCCATTGACTAACACCAGATGTGCCATCGGACGCGGGATCTGAAAACGGTCGATCAACTCGTTTAAGCTAATCGACTCGGGTACTTCGATTTCTGCTTTATTTTGCTTAGAATTTGCTGGCAGCAGATCCCCTAAATGGGCATAGAGCTTTAAAGTGATCTGCATGATCAAGCGACACGTTGTTGCAAATAAGCCTCCATGAAGCGGCTTGGGTTATCCATCAAATGAGCCTTCCATTTCCCTAAACGAGTGCGATTTTGAATCAGTCCCCGCAAAGCACCAATATGCTGGGTCATCCCTAAGGTATTAGCCCCTACTAGGCGATCCCCTTTGAATTGCAGGTTAATATAACGATAGTGCTCTGGATCATACAAAGTTGCTGCTTCACCGTTCTCAACGCCTTGCCATAACCCAAAGGACGCGGAGATTAAGCCCATTGTATCCAACACATTCATATTGATCGAGCCTTGGTGTAGATAATCACCACCAGACATATTGGTGGCAGCAATAAAGCCATGCTCAACCGCAGTGGGTTGAATAGCTTGAACGCTGTAGTCGCCAGTCGAAAAATCACGACCCTCGGCAACATCACCGGCCGCGAAAATATCAGGGTGGCTGGTTTGCAGCCGTCGATTGACTAAAATCCCATGCTCAGTTTGTAACCAACCTTTGGCTAGCTCAATATTGGGTTTAACCCCCGTGGCACAAATCAGTAAATCGACTTTCATCATTGGCTGACTGTCTAATTCAACGGCTAGTTGCTCCCCATCCTGACTCACTGAGTTTACTCGGGTCGAAGTGAACACGCGCACACCTTGCTGCTCACACCAACGCTTGAGTAGCCCCCCGGATTGCTCATCCATCATCCGTGGTACCATACGGTTTTCCATTTCTACCACGGTCAAATTCACCCCACGTTTAGCGAGCGCTTCGAGAATGATGCAGCCGATAAAGCCAGCCCCCATTAAGATCACATCATCGCCTTGATTGGCTTGGGCGATGATGCGGCGGGCATCGGCTAAGGTCCAGCAGTTAGTCACTCCAGGTAAATCCATACCTGGAATAGGCGGGCGGACTGCCCGCGAGCCAGTCGCAAGCAGTAGTTTATCAAAGCCTAGCTGCTCGCCATTAGCGAGCGTAAGCTGATGAGCATCTGCTTGAATTTGAGTCACATGCTGTTCAATTCGCTGAATATGCTCACGTTCAAAATGTGCAGGCGCTTTACGCAGATGTGTACCCTCTTCGGCAATATCCCCAATCAAATGATAAGGGATTGCCATGCGCGAATAAGGTGGCTCTGGCTCATCACCAATCAAAGTAATCGCAGCTAGAGGCTGACGTTGCCGCAAAGTTTCAGCTGCCACGACACCGGCAGGGCCGGTGCCAATGATCACATAGTTCATAAGGCGATTAATCCTTAGTTAGCTCGGTAAGCCATAACGTTGCCGAGTTTCGGACGTTAATTGGCCATCAGTCGTCCAACCACGCAGTTCATAGTATTTCGGTAGCATGGCATCAAGATCACACACCTTGCCTTCTGCAGGGCCGACATTCGCTGCATCCTTTAATAAACGCTTAGGTAAGGTATCATCAGCACCGGTTAAACCCGCCCGCATATTAAAATCACGCTCTAATTGCCAAATCCGTGCGCCAACTTCCGCACATTTCTCAACCGACCAATCCCCTTCACAAGCGGCATCAATTTGTGGAGCGATATTATCCAGTGACCAAGCAAAGGTAGTGAAGATACATAAGCCAGAAGAGTCAACCGCAGCAGTAGCATCTTGGAAAGCAATCACCAGCTCGGGTTTACCATCAGTTACCAAGGGATCTGTTTTAATCGGAATCCCTAACACTTCAGAAGACACGGTATAGCTACGTAAGTGGCAAGCACCCCGATTCGAAGTTGCATAGGTTAAGCCCATACCTTGAATACCGCGTGGGTCATAAGCAGGGAATTCTTGACCTTTAACAGTCATAGACAATTCCGGGCGACCATACTTTTCACACAAACGCTTTGAGCCTAAACCAATTTCTTTACCAAAGCCTTCGCCGCGTGCAGTCAGCTCAGTGATTTGTACTAAAGCCTCAGCTGAACCAAACTTTAGTTCAATACCACCCGTATCAGCGGTGGTCAGTACGCCATCTTCAAATAATTCCATCGCAGCGGCGACTGTCGCACCGAAAGAAATCGGGTCAAGGCCATCTTCATTACACAGGAAGTTGACATAGGTGAGTGCATCTAAATCATCAACCCCGGTATCCGGCCCTAAGGCCCAAGCCGCTTCATACTCTAGGCCCCCGGAATTTCCCCAATATTGTGGCTTATCTTTAACACTGAAATGGGTTCTATCGACGGTTGAGATTCGTCCACAAGCAATCGTGCAACCAAAGCAACCCCCATTGCGGGTTAGGTTTTTCTTGCCATCAGAAGCACGTGGTTCATGCATGGCTTCACCTGAAACGCTATGCGCGCCCTCAAAGCGGACTTCACGCATATTGCGGGTAGGTAAAGCTCCCAGCTCATTGATGACATTCATCAGTACTTGCGTACCATAAGTAGGCAGACCCGCACCCGTAACGGCATTGGCAGCCAACACCTGCTTATGCTCAAAGGTCGCATTCATAAAGCGCATCGGATCTTTAAGATTCCCGACTCCGCGAGTACCCCGCAAAGCAACAGCTTTCACGTTTTTGGAGGCTAAGACCGTACCTACACCCGAACGTCCGGCTGCACGATGCAGATCATTAACAACCGCTGCAAACAAATTGCCGCTTTCAGCCGCACGACCGATACAAGCAATCCGAATTTGTGGATCTTGATGCTTTTTGTGAATTTCTTCATCAGTCGCCCACACTGATTTACCCCACAGATCATCTGCTGGAATCAAACGGGCTTCGCTATCTTCGACATATAAATACACAGGTGTGGGGGATTTGCCTTCAAGGATAATCATATCCCAGCCCGCGTTTTTCATCTCTGCACCGAAGAAGCCGCCGGAGTTAGAGCAAGCAATGGCTCCAGTCAACGGGCTTTTGGTGATGCAGGAATAGCGCCCACCGGTTGAGGCCATCGTGCCAGTCAGCGGACCGGTAGCCATAATAAATTTATTTTCAGGGCTGAGGGCATCCACTTGTGAATCAACTTCCTCAACTAAATAGCGAGTTGCTAAGCCACGCTGCCCTAAGTATTGCTGTGCCCACTCCATATTAAGTGGTTCTGCTTGAATGACGCCATCAGTTAGGTTGACGCGCAGAATTTTTTTAGTCCATGCCATCGTATACTCCTCCTTAGGCGTGTGCTGAAGTTTGGGTGTCAGTTTTTGCTGCCCACATACGCATCCGCTCTAAGCCCGTAGCATTCGCGTCAACGTAGGTAATGGCGCTGGTGGGGCAAGCTTCTGCACATTTGGGGTCACCACCACACAAATCGCATTTAATGACTTTACCCGTGGCGGTATTGTAGTTAACCGTACCAAACGGGCAGGCAATGGTGCAAACCTTACAACCCACACAGCGATCATTGAGAATATCTTTTGCACCCGTGGCAAAGTTCAGAACAATCGCATCAACAGGGCAAGCTTGTAGACACCAAGCTTCATCGCATTGAGTACAAGTATAAGGTACGAAACGTCCTTCGTCATGAAAGGTAAAAACTTTTATTCGTGATTTAGAAGGGTTGAATACCCCTTCATTTTCATAGGAGCAGGCCATTTCACATTGCAGACAACCGGTACATTTCTCCGGGTCGATATGTAGTGATTTTTGCATCGATCATCCTCCGTTAATCGTGACAAGACAGCATCTTCTTAGAATAGACTATTTAGTTACTCTATGATTAAAGCAGAAGGTTGGTTTAAGGTTGGTGTTGGATAATCAGTGCAGGCATCAGTCAGTCAGCGCTCTGGATTAACAAGAGCGCTGACTAGGTTGAAGATGATTGAAGAGGTTTGAAGACGAATTAACGGAAATGATCGGCTTTATAACGGGTCGACATAAAGTCTTGCAGATTGGAGACAACTTCAAAGGCATCCTTTAAATGTCGCCGCTCTAAAGCCGATAATTCCTCGGGTGGAACATAATTATTAGGTTTTTGACCGTGTTCAATTTGTTTAGCCTGATGTTGCAGTCGAACCATACTGATGAATTCAAAGGCATCCTTAAGATCGTCAATGCTCACTTGGGTGAGACCGTGGCTAGTGGCAATAGCATCTAAGCGTTCCCAAGTATTCACAGCAGAATGCCCACCTGCGAGCGCATAGACTCGAGCTAAATCAATGACTGGGACAACGCCCCGCTTTTTCATGTCCATCCCTTTTTCATCACTATCAACGGTTTCTTTATCCAACACAAAATTGCGGAAGAAACCTAGCGGTGGGCGATGGCTGAGAGCATTCGCTGCCATGAAGGCTTGGAATAAAGTTTGTGCCTTGGTTTTGGCTAAAAAGTCGTTTTGTAGGGTTTCAAGGAGGCTGCAATCGCCATAAAGGCAACGTAAATCGAAGAAGATACTAGCGTTTAATAAGGCTTGACCATTGGGTGTGGTAATCCATTGATTAAAATAGCTCCGCCATACGGCTAAAGGCTGCCGCCATTGATCATTCGTCGCCATGATATTGCCGGGGCAATACACATAACCGCATTCATGCATGCCGTCGCTGACGAATTTAGCAACTTTGCGGAAGTATTCGCCATGTTCAGCTTCATTATAAGTATCCGCCAGAATCATGCCATTATCTTGATCCGTATGAGCGGTTTGCTCGCGGCGTGCCATTGAGCCTGCAACGATGAAAGCATAGGGAATCGGTGGCTTACCCCATTGCTCTTCAGCCATCCCAATTAGTCGCCGTACAATCGCTTGCCCAATCGACGTGATCGCTTGCCCAATCGCATTCGCCGGTAAGCTTTGCTTGACTAAGCCCACTAAGACTTTCGGCAGGCTTTGGCTCAACTGGCTTAAATCGGCCACAGTTTTGGCAGAGAAAATATCGGCGACCAAATAAATCGCACTATGGGTTTGCCCTTGTAACAAGTCAGTGGCTGAAATCACCCCCACCACCTGACCGTGGTCGATGACAGGAAGATGACGAATATTACGCCGAGCCATAAGTAATAAAGCTTCAGACGCTTGGCTATTGGCGGTTAAAGTCAGGGGTTCAGCGGTCATGATTTGAGTCGCTGGCTGATGAATATCTAAACCGTGCGCTACAATTGAACGGAAATCAGCATCGGTTACGATCCCTGTTAATTGTTGCTCACTATTCAGCATTAAAGCTGTCCGCGAGCGATATTCCTCCATCTGCTTTGCAACCCGCTGAATTGTGCTGGTTTGCGGCATCAGTAATGGGGGCTTCATAAGATCACTGACCTGTAGACTAATCATGGCATGGCTGTCAGTATTGCGTAGCTCATGCAGTGCATTACGTACCCGATCGGCTTTATGCTCAGAAAAATAACTCGCCAAGCGCTCATGGTTAGCCAGCAAATCCGTAAACAACGTACCAGATAGGGTATAAAGTAGGGAGTTTTCTAAGGCTCTGGCCGTTAAATGAACTTCGCCCCCCCGCATCACTGAACGGTAGCCGAACCAATCACCTGCGACAAAACGCCCATGTAGGCTACCATCTGCGCGTACTAACTCTATGGCCCCTTCACGGATTAAGAAGACCTGCGCATTGGTTTGGCCAATGCTCATCATAATTTCGCCTTGCTCCACCGTGCGTTCTTCGACTTGAGTGGCTAATTCACTCAAGGTCGCTAATGGGAGTCTCTTTAATGGTTGGTTTTGAGCCAAAAAATCACGAATATCGAGGGTTTTCTTGTCCATAGGCATATCACCGTAAATTATAAAGCCGCGCTGTTCAGATTCAGTGCTCATTGCTGCACTGCATTAATGACAGTGTATAAGCTTCAGCCTACTGTTAACTTGATATGCAGCAAAAATGAAGTGAATAAACCTAAGCACGAATAAGATAAACCAACACTATTGGCGTTTGCTTTGAGCTTAAGCACGAACCAAACCAGCCTACAGACTTCAACTAACCTGCAATATAGCGTTTTAGTTCCTTGATCATAAAGCGCTGCTCTTCCATGATGATTTTCATGACATCACCGATAGAAATGATACCGAGCATCTCACCATCTGGATTAACAATCGGTAGATGTCTAACTCGGCGCTCAGTCATAATCGACATGCACTCATTGACGGTTTCACTTGGCTCAACAGTGATGAGCTTGGCCGTCATAATCTCACCCACTTGGGTTTCGCGAGAGCGCTTCCCTTTTAGGATAATCTTTCGAGCATAATCGCGCTCTGAAAAAATGCCGACTAGTGCTTTATTTTTTACCACAAGTAGAGCGGTTAAATTACGCTCAGCCATAAGAGTCAGCGCTTGATAGACCGTCTCCTCAGGTGAAATAGTTGCTAGGGTTTGATTGGCACTGTTTAAAAATTCCCTGACGGTTCTCATATCCTCTCCTTTGCCTCGTAAATCTTCGTTGAAAACGTTAAACTGACTTGAGAAATGCTGCAGTGCATTAAAAATAGGCGTGTATTTAAGGTATTCTTGAAGAGTGCCACAGTTTATTCAATGGGTAAACTACCCCCTATGTAAAGATTTGTGCATACAATCGGCTATTTCTTTTTGACAGCACTGAGTTAGAATAGAAAGTTTTCCAAAACTTCCTGTAAGGAATATTGAATATGGCACGTGTTACCGTTGAAGATTGTCTACCGTATGTTGAGAACAATTTTGAGTTAGTACTGAAAGCAGCAAAACGCGCTCGCGACATCTCGCATGGTGCCCAACCTTTGATCGACGAAGAAGGGGATAAGCCGACCGTGATCGCCCTGCGTGAGATTGCAGCGGGCTTATTAAACAAAAAACGTTCGCAGGATTTTGATGTGGACTAGAAAGCTAGAAGGATAGAGAGACATGTTGAGGGGCTCAATAATGACAGATGCACCACCTCCGACGGATTTTTTTCGTGCTAACGATTTAACGCGGACGGTTGAGCGCTATATGACGCCGGAGGAAAGCTCGCGGGTCTATGATGCATTTTTATTAGCAGCCCAAGCTCATGAAGGGGTGAAGCGCAAGTCCGGTGAACCCTATATCACGCATCCATTAGAAGTGGCACGTATTTTGGCCGAGATGCATTTGGATGCTGATGCGGTGTGTGCAGCTTTATTGCACGATGTGATTGAAGACACCGAGTATACCTATGCCGATATTGAGCGCCAATTTGGCACAGTGGTGGCTAATTTGGTGGAAGGGGTCACCAAATTAGAATCCGCTCATTTTTTGGATAAGGCGGCGGCTTCCAAAGCCAGCTTCCAAAAGTTTATGCAAGCAATGTCGGCTGATTTCCGAGTGGTTATTATTAAGCTGGCCGATCGGCTACATAATCTACGCACTTTAAGTCATCAAAAACCTGCTTCCCGTCGTCGTATTTGTAAAGAAACTTTAGATATTTATATCCCACTTGCGCATCGGATGGGGATGAATTCTCTGCGCCGTGAATTGCAAGCTTTGGTATTCGAGCATCTATACCCTTGGCGTTACTGTGTCTTAAAAGCTGAGTTGGAACGTTATCTCGCTTCGGTTAAGTCTTTGGCTGAAGAAGTGGTGGATACGGTGACTAAGAGTTTGGGGGCGGCACTGGCTAATCCCCTAGTGTTTATTCCTGATAAAAATCTTTATCGTATTTACGACAGTATGAAAAACGGCGAATCTTTTGATGAGGATAAGGAGCTGATTGAATTACGGGTATTAGTGGGTACGGTGGATGAATGTTATCGAGCCTTAGGTATTTTGCATGCCACTTACCGTCCTCGTCCGGGTAAGTTTCAGGATTTTATTGCTACTCCGAAATCCTATGGTTATCAAGCCTTGCAAACGGTGGTTGTTCCTTCCGGTCAACGTCAAGTCGCTGTCAAAATTCAAACGCGCCCGATGTATCAAACCGCTTTATTCGGCATTACTGCACAATGGCGTTATCCGGGGCAAAATTCAGGGCAACGTTCCTTGTTTACTCAGGAGGCCTTAAAGCGCTGGCAAGAGCAGGTGCGTGATTTAGGCTCTAAAGCAGGGAATGCGGCAGAGTTTTATGATGATATTCAGGCTGATTTATACCGTACTGAAATTTATGCGTTTACGCCGAAAGGGGATATGAAGGAGTTTCCACGCGGGGCAACGCCGATTGATTTTGCGTTTGCGATTCACACTGAGGTCGGTCTGCATTGCACGGGGGCAAAAATTGATGGTAAAGAAGTTCCGTTGCGCACTCGCATTCCCGATACAGCCACTGTTGAGATTTTGACGGATGACAAAGCTGTTCCCCAGCCGTCTTGGTTAAATTATGCAGTGACCGGAAGAGCACGAGCGACCATCCGTAATTGGCTGCGCCAGCAAACTCAAGCTGATCAATTAGATTTAGGGAAACGCTTACTCGATAAAGCCTTACATGATCGGCACTCCAGTTTAGCTAGGATTAGCCCAGCGGCTATGAATGAATTTTTGAGCCTATCTAATTACCCAACGAGTGACGACTTATACCTAGCAATTGCACACAATGATCAGTGCTCACGCTTAACTGCACAACGCCTGATTAGCATGGAAGGTAATTCCACCAATAGCTTTTTAATAGCCGCTGATAATGAGACACCACTGGTGATTAAGGGAACTTCTGGCTTAGCGATTCATTTCCAAACTTGTTGTTATCCGTTGCCACAGGAGGCGATTTTAGCTACTTTGAACGCTAAAAATGGCTTAGAAGTCCATCGTGACGGTTGTTCGGTGTTACATACGCAGGTTGATCCGGCTGATATTTTATCCGTGATGTGGGCTGAGCAGCAGTCGGATGAAAAATGTTTCCTTGCAGGGATTCAAACCCATGCTCATAATGTGGTCGGCGTTTTGCACCACATTACTCAGTTAATGCACGAATTAGATGTCAATATTGAGGCCGTGAATACCAGTGGAGATCGTCGAGTTAAAGAAACTAATTGGGTGCTTTGGGTTAGGGATTTAGCTCACTTGGAGGACATTATCCATCAAGTGGAGCGTGTACCTTCTATTCTTAAAGTCAAGCGCTTAGACGCTGCTGATAAAAACAAACCAAATAGCCTCTACGATTAGCCCGTAAGGCTGTTGCATCAGCCAAGCGGGAGAACATCGTCATGTCGAGTTTGATGGCGAACGAGCAGCGGATTGCTGCCGTTGATTTGGGATCTAATAGTTTTCACATGATCGTGGTCAGCGTAGATTCTTTAGGGAATGTACGTGTCTTGGATCGTCTACGTGAACCAGTACGTTTGGGTGCGGGTTTAGATGAATTTGGCAATTTATCGCTGGAAGCTAAACTTCGTGCCTTGGCGTGCTTGGAACGCTTTGGAGAACGGTTACGCGATTTTTCGTCGACTGAAGTCGCCGCTGTCGGTACAAATACCTTACGAATGGCACGTAATGCGCGTTCTTTTTTGGATTTAGCAGAAGACACCCTCGGCCACTCGATTTCGGTCATCAGTGGGCGCGAAGAGGCACGTCTTATTTATTTAGGGGTTTCGCATTCTTTAAGCGCAACAGAGGACAAAGAAGCGCGCCGTTTCGTGATTGATATTGGCGGCGGTAGTACAGAGCTGATTATTGGTCAGGGTTATGAAGCTTTACACACCGAAAGTTTACGGATGGGCTGTGTCAGTAGTTCGCGGCGTTTTTTCCCGAATGGCTCTTTAGAGCGCACCGCTTGGAAAGAAGCGCTAACCGCAGCGCATTTAGAGTTAATACCGATTCAAAAGACCTATCGTGATATTGGCTGGGAAGCGGCGAATGGAGCTTCCGGTACGATTAAAACGGTTGAAAAAGTCATTCAACAAGCGGGGTTAGCGAATTTCGGTATTACTTTAGAGCACATGTACGACATTCAAGCGCGCATGATCGCGGCGCGGTCGATTGATAAATTGCAATTGGCGGGTTTGAGTGAGGAGCGTAAGCCGATCTTTGCGGGCGGCCTTGCTATTTTAATCAGTACCTTTGAAGCCCTGCAGATTAAGCGAATGTTGGTGTCAGAAGGGGCTTTGCGGGAGGGCTTAGTCTATGAACGCATTAATCGCATGCAGCAAGATGATCTGCGGGGTAAGGCGGTATTAAATTTACAAAGCCGCTTCCAAGTTGATGTCGCGCATGCTCAGGCGGTGCGTAAAACGGCCTTAGCCCTGTTTGATGCCTGCCAACGGGCTTGGCGTTTATCCTCTGATTTACGTGAAGTTTTGGCATGGGCAGCAGATTTACATGAAATTGGCTTGGCGGTATCTCACAGTGGTTATCATAAGCATGGTGGTTATTTGCTAGATAACTTTGATTTGATTGGTTTTTCAACCCGCGAGCAGCATTGGCTGAGTTTGTTAGTTCGCACGCATCGGCGCAAAATCTTCCCACAATTATTTGAAGGTTTAGAGGCTAAGCGTTCTCAACAAGCGGTTTATTTGAGTGTAATTTTGCGATTAGCCGTTCTTTTGCATCGGGATCGAAGTGGGCAAGCTGCTTTGAGCATTGAAAGCTTAGAGGCTACTGAGCAAGCTTTGGATTTGGTCTTTGCTGAGCATGAACGTGAACGGCCTTTATTATTCGCTGATTTAGATGAAGAAAAGAAGTTCTTAAAAGGGATTAATTTTCGTTTGAAATACTCGATTTAGACGCAGCCTTTAACCTTGGTGCTAGCCTTTAACGCTTATTGGTTTTTGGCGCAGTCGGCGCATAAGCTTGTTCAGCTTGGGTCACCATTGTATTCACAAAGCGTAGAATATTCGGAATTTGTGTCTCAATGGTGGCATCAAGCCGAGCATGAGGTTTTTCTGGAGGGGTAATGGCTAACTGCTCTAGGGTTGCTGGAATTTCCGCTGCATATAGTAAGCGATACTCAGCGTACATATTATGTTGGAGGGCGGTTTGCCACAGTTGGAGAGTACGCGCTAAGGGTAAATCAGGGTAACGTTGGATATAGTTTTTAACCATTTGAATTTGTTGGAGAATATGTGCGCGTTGATTGCTGAGCATCCTCAGGGTTTCTAGTAGATTAGTTGAACCATTTTTATTCAACCACTCCATAATGCGTTGTCGATTGTCCAGTTTGTACGAAGTGATCCCTAATTGAGCAGCAGGTAGTTTATTCGATTTCAGTAAGGTTTCAGCCGCCCGCATCGACTCAATAATGTATTGCTCTTGTTTGGCTTGGTTATCTAAATCATCCCCGCGTGTTTGTTGGATGGTTTTGATTAAGCGATTAACCACGGGCTGGAATTTTTGCAGCGCATCTTCACTATTGCCGGTAGTGTAATGCACCCAAAAATGGCGCAGTTGCTGACTCACCTCTAGATAGCGTTGGGAGTATTGCTGGTGCGTGTTTTGGCGGAGTTGGTAAATGCGATTGAGCAGTGGGATTTGCTTAGGTACTAAGGGTGCTAGTTTTTGAATTTTAATAAAAAAAGCGTCCAAGCCTTTGATGTCACGATATAGTGAAATCCGATTATCATAGAGTTCAGGGAAGTTCTCTTGTTCAAAGCGAGCGAGCTTTTGCTCTTCACTTAAGTTTTCTACGGGCTGATTGAGCAGGTCTTCGGCTAGTACAGAGCCATGATTGCTGCTAGCAGGCGCGCTGGAACTAGGCGGTATTTGCCGCCAATGATTCAGTTTAAAGGCATAACTAAGCCAGATCAGCCCAATCAGGCTAACGATTGCTAAGGTGATTAAACCTCGTTTTTCAGGCGCGACATCAAGCGTGGTGATATAGCCCAATAGCCATTGCCAGAGCAAAATTAAACCTAACACCCCAAGAATGAGGTAAAAGAGAAAGATAATATCAGCAAAGCCCAAACGACGCTCTCCGACGAGTTGTGCACAGGATGATTTTAAGGATTTTGGATGAGTTAGCCTAGTGAGCCTAAAGTATTAGCGGGCGCACTAAACCACTCTGCTATTTAAGAATAGCAGAGGGTTTGTCTGCAAGGGCGGGTGTTTTAGTTAGTCGCTTGCCATTGACCATTAGCAGCACGGCAAGCATTCATTTGAATGTTTTGCTGTTGACCGTTGATGTAACCAACGACAGTGACTGGACGACAGGCAGTTTGATAACCTTGATAATTAGAGTTATAGATATTGCCCGGCGTAGCCGTATAGCTATAACCGGTGTTTGGGTTTTGCCAAGTAGCTGGGCGGCCAGAGTAAATGGCATTGCCAACTTGTTGGCGGTCATAGTTATCCATTTGTGCGCCTAATTGCCCACCAATATAACTACCGAGCATAGTACCCGCGATGGTGGCTGCAACTTTGCCATCACCTTTGCCAAATTGATTACCTGCAACACCACCTAAAACAGCACCCATCATGGCCCCGCCTTGAGTATTGTTGGGTGGGTTACAGCCCGCTAAAGCGAAGCTAGTAGCCAGTAAAGCTGCAGCTACTTTAGTCGTTGTATTAAGCATTAGAAAACTCCTTTATCATTAGCTATTGGTTTGATCTTGTTCTTGTTAGATTAGCCCTACGCGAACCATCTGTTATCTTAGACTAGCCTCTCATCATCAAGTTCTAAAAAAACCGTATTATTTATCAGTAAAGTTAAAACTGTAATTAATGACAGAATCTTGGGTCACTTTAAGCTTAGTCTCGAGACTGCTCTTGTCAAGGATCGCTTTGACCCGATATTCACCCACGGCGAGGCGAGTTTTAATAGCGTCTTGCAAGACATGCCGTGAAATAAACTCGCCCTTAGCGGTATATAAAGCATAGTTCACAGCAACCGCTTGTTGATCTTTATTAAAGGCATTCACGGCTATTTCCCCGGTAGGGCCGATATTAAAGGTTAATGGTGTAGCCTTACCTGAATGGATGCGGACATTTTCCGATTTTTCTATATTCTGCCAAATAGCCTTAATCCGATATTCACCGGGGGGGAGATACTCAGTAACTTGGGTGCGGGCTGAAAAATTAACGACATTCGTCCCATCAGGATGATAAATC
Organism: Thiothrix eikelboomii; assembly: GCF_900167255.1. GTDB lineage: Bacteria > Pseudomonadota > Gammaproteobacteria > Thiotrichales > Thiotrichaceae > Thiolinea > Thiolinea eikelboomii. Next base: position 188,026 of record NZ_FUYB01000002.1, on the reverse strand, counting down.
GAATAGTTAGCTCGTAAGGGTTCTGGATTCCCTTCTGCTAAAATATTCAACTCTACACTGCCGGGTTGTGATTTTTTGTCAATCGGGGTACGGGTCGGCTGAGCTGCTTCAGTAATTGTGACAGCTTTGGCTTGGACTCCGGCTAATAAAGTTTTTAAGCGTTCAGTATCAGTGGCAACGACAAAAGCACCATGCCCATTTTCCGCAATACATTCTAGTTGGGCTTCTTTATCGGCACGAAAGCCAACCACATCAATTTGTAAGCTCGGATTGGCATCAACCAAGGCTTTAGCGGTGGCGCAAGGGTCGCCCTTGCAACTTTCTAGACCGTCACTCACTAATAAAATGTGCGCATTTTCAGTGGGTAAGTGTTTAGCGGCTTCTTTTAAGGAGGCTGCAATGGGAGAGCGTCCTTTGGGGTTTAGCTTGTAAACCTCTTTGAGTAGTTTCACAAGGTCATAGTTTTCAGGTTTAATAGCTAAATTAAAATCCGCACAACCCGCTTGTGTGCCTTTAGAGCCATACGTGAGTAGGCCAAATTCAATATTACCTTCAGCGCTTTCGAGCAAGGTGCGAATACTTTCGCGGGCAGTGACGATTTTATTCACACCATTAATTTGCCCCCACATACTATTAGAACCATCAAGAATCAGTACGGTCGTTTGGCGTGGTAGGGTAGTGGCAGCGGGATTGGGTGCTGGCGATGTCGTTTCATTAGCCAGCAGAACTGAGGTTAATGCAACAGTCAATGCTGCCCCGATTAAAATACGCAACATAAAAAGCTTCTTCATTATGAATGGGGTATTCTGAATAATGCTGCCAAGAGTAGCACTATCTAAACAAAAAGGTAGACCAAGACGGCATCAAGTGTAGAAAATTCAGGAGTAACGACCCAACTAAGCGATAGAAGGCGGTGGGCGCTAACTTGCAGTTTTTAGTCAGAATCTTTATCGTTCGGTGGTTTATGGACCAGCGGAATTTGAAGGTATGCCTTTATCTAAGCCAGTTGAGCGTGAGTTGGCTCATACGCGCACCATTGTTTGTCAAGGTTATGAGCGTAAAGATGGTCTGTGGGATATTGAAGCTCAGGTCGTCGATACCAAGCCTTATTCTTTTCCTAATAAAGATCGTGGGGGGCGGATTGAGGCTGAGGAAGCCTTGCATGATATGAAACTACGCTTGACGGTGGATGCAAACCTAGTGATTCATGCTGCGGAGGCAGTGACAGAGGCTGCACCGTTTAATTATTGTACGGCTATTCACCCTGCCTATAGTCGTTTAGTGGGTTTGCGGATTGCGCCCGGCTGGAATCAGCGGCTAAAAGAGTTATTTGGCGGTATTCAAGGTTGTACACATATCACGGAGTTATTCGCTACGATGGCAACGGCGGCTGTGCAAACCGTCGGAGGCTCAATCATGCGCCGCCAGCAGTTTGTTGATCCCGATCCCACCTCGATTCCTAAGCATTTGCACACTTGCCATGCCTTGGCTTTGAGCAGTCCAGTCGTGTTAGAGCATTGGCCGCATGCTTATCGACCGTCGCAAACTGTCTCCACTCAAGATCAGTCTTAACAGGTATCTCCATTTAGCTATATTGCTAATGGGCTAGCGTGCGCGTTATAAACCCCAAGTTGTGAAGTTTTCTAGCTGCTGTTAAACCCACCATGAGAGGAGTGTGTGCTATGCCAGAGTTATTTTCAGCCGATTGGATGAATGAATTAAAAGATCAATGGAATAACGAACCAGAAGTGAGTGCTAAGCTGGCAGATATTGCGTTTAGCTCGATCATTACTTGTGGTTTTAAGGATGAAGATAAGCCACGCGGTGTGTTTGTGGTGGAAAAAGGGATTTGTACCAGTGCAGGTTCATATAATGGTGAAAAGCCTGATTGGGATATGCGGGCTGATCGTAAAGATTGGATGAAGTGGGTAGATAAGGGGCTGGGGTTTACAGGGATGGGCTTGGCTTATACCACGGGTAAGTTGAAATTTAAAACGGGCGATTATGGCGCGATGATTAAAAATCCCAAAATGGCTGGTCCTTTCGTGAAGTCGTTTGGTTTAATGCAAAAGATCAAAACTCAATAAACCCTGCCCTACCATCCAATAACCGTGCAATACTTTGCATTGGCTTGCTTGCAAGCTAATGCATCGCTTAATTCAATGGTTTTTTATGGCCGCTGTTCGGTTCTTTCTGACAGAGCTTCACTGATTAAGCTAAGCTTTAATTTTCAATGAAAGTTAGGTGATGATAATGAGTGTACAAGATGCTTATGCGCCCCCCCGTTCAGTAGTGCGAGATGTCAGTGGTGGAAGTGGTGTTATGTCCGAGCGCGTGCTCGCTTCTTTGCGTAAGACTCGTCCGTGGGTATTGTTTATCGCAGTATTAGGGTTTATCGGTGCTGCCTTTATGCTGATTGCGAGCCTGCCGATGTTTCTCGGTGGCGGGATGATGGGCATGAGCGGATTGGAAGGGGTAGACGCGAGTGCAGGTTTAGCCGGTACAGGGTTGATGGTGGGCATGGGCGTGATGTACATCTTATTGGCAGTCATTTACTTTATTGCCTCGCTCTATTTGCTGCGTTATGCCAGTGCCATCAAACGTGCTACCACGGGTTTAAGTCTCGATGATATGGAGGCTGCTTTAGAGGCTCAGGCGAGCTTTTGGAAGTTGGTTGGGATTTTATCTATCGTATCCATTGTGTTAATGATTGTGTTCATGGTGGTTGGGATTGGTAGTGTAGCGATGCTCAGTAGTGGCTTGCCCAGCCAATAAAACAGTTATCTGCAGTTCTAGAGAGAAACTACTTGCATGTTTCTCTCTAATAAATAAAAATTATCAAAACTAGGGAATGGCTTGGATAAAAACCAGTCATTACAAGATTTTATTGCTGGCTCTGTTATTAAAATACTAACAATTAATAAGAATTATCTATGCTAGCTGCAGCTACTAAACCGCGTTCTACTCCGCCACCTGTACCTTTCGGTGAGCGTTTAATCCAGCTTGGAAAAATTAAGCCTGCTGATCTTGAGCGCGCCCTCCGTGCTCAAGTAGAGATCCATCAACCCTTAGGCAGTGTCTTAGTGCGTTTAGGCTTGTTGACTGAGCAAGAGGTCGCGGTCGTCTTGTCGCGCCATCTAGGTGTTGCTTTAGCGTTAACTCGGGATTATCCGACTGAGCCGCTGCAAGACTTGGGGATCTCAGTGAATTACATGCGCGCTGCAGAAGTTGTACCTTTATTTGAGCATGAAGGTGTATTAACTGTTGCCATGTCAGATCCGGGTGATCAGTTTGCACGCCAAGCTTTGCAAATGGCGGCGGGTAAACCGATTAAACCTTTACTCGGTCTGCCCTCGGAAATTCGCACTAATATTGAGCGTTTGTATAGTGCAAGTGCAAAAAAGGATGAAGAAGAGTTTGAAATCACCAGCCGTGATGATGGGCTGGCGGATATTGAGCACTTAAAAGATATGGCGAGTGAAGCGCCAGTCATCAAGATTGTGAATCAAATCATGACTGAAGCGATGGCTAGACGCGCCTCGGACATTCATATCGAACCCTTTGAAACGCATTTGAAAGTACGTTATCGGATTGATGGCGTGATTCATGAGGTGGATTCACCACCGGCTACGATGACGGCGGCGGTCTTGTCACGTGTCAAACTTATGGCGCGCTTAAATATTGCTGAGCGGCGTTTACCGCAAGATGGACGGATTCAACTCAAAGCGCAAGGCAAAGAAATTGATATGCGTGTTTCTACAGTGCCAACCATGCACGGTGAAAGCGTTGTCATGCGTCTCTTAGATAAAAATAGTGTGAAGTTAGAGCTGAGTAGCTTAGGTTTTTCTGAGGAAAACTTCGCACGTTTGCAACGTGAGTTAAGTCAACCGCATGGTGTGGTTTTGGTCACCGGCCCCACGGGTTCGGGGAAAACGACGACTTTATATGCGGCTTTGACCCAAATGAATACCACGGAGAATAAAATTCTTACCGTGGAGGATCCGGTTGAATATGAGTTAGAAGGGATTAATCAGATTCAGGCCAATCCTAAAATCGGTCTGACGTTCTCGGATGCTTTGCGTTCTATCGTCCGTCAAGACCCCGATATTATTATGATCGGGGAAATGCGGGATGTGGAAACCGCTCGGATTGCAATTCAATCGGCACTGACGGGGCATTTGGTACTGTCCACTATTCATACCAATGATGCGGCGAGTGGGGTCACACGCTTATTGGATATGGGAATTGAAGATTATCTGATCACCTCAACCGTCAATTGTATTTTGGCACAACGCTTAGTGCGGCGGTTATGTCCTCAATGCCGTGAACCTTACAGTGTTCTGACTGAAATCGAGCAGGAATTAGGTCTAAGGCAATATCAGCGTGAAGGTGAACTGCGCTTATGGCATGCCAAAGGCTGTCGGGCTTGTGGCTTTACGGGCTATAAAGGCCGCAGTGCGATTCATGAAGTGCTGGTGATGGATGATTCGATTCGGCGTTTAGTCTTAAAGCACGAGGATGCGGGGGTGATTCAAGAGCAAGCTCGTAAGGCGGGGATGCGCACGCTGTATGAGGATGGTTTGCAGAAGGCTTTGAAAGGTGTAACCACGCTCGAAGAGGTCTTGCGTGTGGCGGAGGAAACTCCAAATGCCAGTATTTGAATATCAAGCCTTATCGGCAGCGGGGACTAGTCAATCCGGTACGATGGAAGCTAGCAGTGAAGCACAAGTACTTGAGCGTATTCATACTCAAGGTTTGCTACCTTTGCAAGTGAAGCTGGCGGGAGTGGCAAGTGTCAGTACGGAGTTAGGGGCTAAGAAAAAGTCAGGCTGGTTGACAAGTAAAAAGGTGAGTCAGGCCGATATTATTGCTTTCACTCAACAATTGTCTTCGATGCTGAATGCGGGTTTACCCTTAGATCGGGCTTTAAGTATCCAACTTGAGCTAATTGAACAGCCCGGCATGAGTAAGCTAGTGCGTAGCCTGCAAGAGCAAGTGCGCAGTGGTGTACATTTTGCGGATGCTTTGGAGGCGTCTAATCAGTTCTCACGTTTTTATGTGAATATGGTACGAGCAGGCGAGGCCAGTGGGTCGATTGATGATGCTTTAGGGCGTTTGGTTGATTATATGCTACGAGCTAAAGAACTAAGAGGTACGGTAGTTTCGGCCTTAATTTATCCGAGTATTTTGTTTGTGGTAGCGATTCTGTCGATTATTGCACTGCTGCTGTTTGTTGTTCCGCAATTCTCGCAAATGTTTGAGGAAATGGGTGCTGAGTTGCCGATGATTACTAAACTAGTCATGGCCGCTGGTGAAGCACTCAAAGTCTATTGGTGGGCAGTGCTTGGGGGATTTTTATTCATCCTGCTGGTTTTGCAATATGTATTCACCAATGAGCAAGCGCGTCTATGGTTAGATCGTTCGATGCTGCGTTGGCCCATCGTGGGTGATTTGGTGGGTAAAGTAGAAATGGCACGGTTTTCTCGTAGTTTAGGTACTTTATTACACAATGGGGTGCCTCTGCTGGGTTCTTTGCAGATCGTGAAGAACACCATGAGTAATCGGGTGATGGCAAAATCTATTGGAGAAGCCGCTGATAGCCTCAAGCAAGGTGAAAGCCTCACCCGTACTTTAATGAGTAAACGGGTATTTCCTGCCTATGCTTTACACATGTTGCGAGTGGGCGAAGAAACTGGGCAGATGGAACAGTTACTGCATGAAGTTGCTAATATTTATGATGCCGAAGTCCGCAATGCTGTGCGCCAAATGTTGTCTTTATTAGAGCCAATTTTAATTTTAATCATGGCCTTAGCGATTTTGGTGATTATCGGTGCAGTGCTGATCCCCATGATTAGTATGGCTGATTTAGTGCAATAAGCGTCACCATGAGTCCGCTGAGCAAATAGATCGTTAATAAAATAAATAACTAATAACATAGATTATGAATAATAACAAAGGAGCTGGTTAGCATGTTGCAATCCTCTAAAGCGAATAAATATCGAAGGACCCCTCTCAGCCTGCGTGGGTTTAGCCTAATCGAGTTAATGATTGTATTGGTTATTTTAGGCCTAATCGCCGGTATCGTCGGTCCACAAGCGATGAAATACCTCGGAAAGGGCAAAAGCCAATCCGCTAAAGTGCAAATTGAAAATATCAGTGCTGCTTTAGATATGTATCGTCTTGAGGTCGGCAACTACCCAACGACCTCAGAAGGCTTAAAAGCCTTGGTCGAAGCGCCCTCTGGAGCGCGGGGTTGGAATGGACCTTATTTGAAAAAAGGTGTCCCACAAGATCCTTGGAATAATGAATATCAATACAAACGCCCTGGCAGTAATAACCAAGCTTATGATCTCTTGTCTTTAGGCGGTGATGGTGCTGCGGGCGGTGAAGGGGATGATGCTGACATCAATTTGTGGGCTAAAAAGAATTAGATGCTGCGTCAGCAACGGGGCTTTAGTTTAATTGAGCTTATGCTAGTGCTGGTGATTGCTGCCTTGATGATGGGGGTGGCGGCTAGTGCCTTAACCGAAGGTCCGGTCTTACGTAAAGCTGCGCGTGAAGTGGCGACGAGTATGCGTCAGGCTCGCAGTGTTGCTATCTTGCAGCGCAAAGAAATGGTGTGGACGATGGATATTAGTAGCCGTCAATTTGGTTTGGCTAGTAATAAATGGGAGCAACGTTCTTTGCATACCAGTATTGCCGCTAAGATCAATACCGCTAAAACTGAAGTTGTTTCCGCGACTCAAGGCAATATTCGTTTCTATCCTGATGGCAGTTCGACGGGAGGCTCAGTTGAACTAACGGCACGCGGTCAAACCTTCAAAGTCAATGTGGAGTGGATTAGTGGGCGGATTAGTCTACTCTAAAGCCTTGAAACAACAGGGGTTTACGCTGTTAGAGATTATGGTGGCTTTTGTCATCACGGGTTTAGTGGTGGGTACCCTACTGCAATTATTTGGTTCAGCGATGCAAAGTGCTGCTTTAGCCGATGAATATAGCTTTGCTGTGCAAGTCGCTGAGTCACGGATGGAAGCGGTGGGCAGTGAAATAAAAATTGAGCCAACCACGGTTAGTGGGCAAGAAGAGGGGAGTGCTTATAAATGGACGGTCACGATGCAGCCGATTGAACTGCATGACAAGCAAGATGAATTCTCCCTCTCAGTCGAGCCGTATCAAGTGATAGTGGTTGTCAGTTGGAGCAGTGAGGGTAAGCAACGTCAATTCACCCTCACTTCACTGCGCTTCGGGGAGAAATCTTGAGGATCACGAACCCTCGACAGCCAAGCTATCAGCAGCAAGCTGGTTTTACGCTGCTAGAAATGATGGTGGCCTTTAGCCTACTTGCTTTATTGTTTTTAGCCTTATTTTCTAGTTTCAATACGATTGGGCGTGGTTGGGAGGCGGCTGATCGGCAGCTGCTCAAAACCGAAGACACGCGCTTAATTAGTGAGTTCCTGCGCAATCAACTCAGCCAAACCATTGTGGTACAAATCAAAGGGGAAACCGGCCCCGTCTATGCGTTTGAGGGTACCGATCATTATGTGCGTTATGCAGCACCGTTACAGCCCTTACAGCATCAAGGTGGTATTTATTTAATTGAATTAGCGGTCAAGCGCGATCAAGACGGTCGCAAAATTGAAATGCGTTATGCACCCTATCGACCTGAGCTGAGCTGGGATGAAGCCTTAAAATCTGTTGAACCCGTCTTGGTCTATAGTGGTTTGGGCTTAGTGCATTTTGATTATTATGCCGCTGAATCCGACCAAGATGAGCCACGTTGGGAATCTGAATGGCTGGATCAGCCGGTTTATCCGTTACTGATGCGTGTGATGATTGAAGGTAAAGATCGGCGAGCTTGGCCGACACTGATCGTCGATTTGCCACAGGTAGATGAGTATGTCGGCGCAAGTTAGGCAAGCAACTCGAGTGAAGCAGCCAAGGCATCGTCCAAAGGGGATAGCCCTGATTATGGTTTTATGGATGATCATGGTGATGATGACGATGGCAGCGACGCTCATTTATGCAGTCAAAACGGAAACACAATTAGTCAGTTATGCGCGTGCGACGGCACAAGCGCGTAGCTTTGCGGAAGCGGCAGCACATTATACGGTGATGCAGTTATTTCTTCCCCTCGATCAGCGTGAGCTTAAACTGGGTGGCACGGCCTCGACTTGGACACATAATGGCTATGGTGTTGAAATTCGGGTGATCGGTGAAAATGGTTTAATCGACATCAATCAAGCCAATCGTCAGCTATTGCAGCGGGTGTTAACCGAGCTTGGGATTATTGATCAGGAAGCTGAGACTTTATTAGATGCGCTGGAGGATTTTCGTGATCCTGATGATTTAAAGCGGTTAAATGGCGCAGAAGATCAAGATTATCAAACCGCAGGGCTTGATTATGGGGCGAAAGACGCCCCTTTTGAACGTATCGAAGAATTGCAACAAGTACTTGGCGTCACACCGTTGATTTATCAAGGTTTAGCACGTTATTTATCAGTGAACGCACGCAGTAATGGCATTAATCCGATGTTAGCCCCGCGCCATGTATTGCTGATTTTAGCTGAGGGTGATCAAGCGGCTGTCGATGACTATATTCGAAAGCGAGAAGAGGCCGAAGGGGCTTGGGTACAGCCGCCGTTTGGGGGGGGCTTTTTAGATCATACGGAGCAGCCAGTTTATCGTTTGCAATTAAAGATTAAAGCCTTAGACAGTGAAACTGCTTATTTTGAAGAGCGAGCTATTCGTTTATTACCCGGTCATAATCCGCCATTTATTACGTATTTTCGGGTACAACAGCCTTTATCTTCGCAGTTCGAATAGCCTCACCGAGCTGTAAAAACTCTTGTTCACGTGCACTCCCACGCCGCCATGCTAAACCCACTTCTCGATAACTATCTTCAGTAATCGGCCATAATTTGACCGCCGTACCTGCTAATAACGGCGAACCAATCACCATTTCGGGCAAATAAGAAACGCCTAAATCAGCATCAAGCATTTGCACTAAGGTTAATAAGCTGCTCGCGGCAAAGCGACTGATTTTTTCAATATCCTGTAAATGACAAGCTGACAGAGCGTGATCCCGTAAACAATGGCCATCTTCTAATAATAAAACGGTTTCTGGTTCGAGTTTTTCGATTTCGTAATAACTAGGGGTTAAATGTTGGGTATCTTCCCGACAAGCTAGATAAAAACGATCTCGAAAGAGAGGTTGGACTTCGGCATTTCTAAGTGCATAGGGTAAAGCTAGAATAATTAAATCTAACTCACCATCCATCAGTCTTTCATAAATACGCTGAGTAATATCTTCCGTTAAATACAGTTTTAGACGGGGAAACTCAGCCCGTAGTTTAGGTAGAATTTCTGGGAGTAAAAAGGGTGCAATAGTTGGAATCACCCCAATCCTTAATTCACCCGTCAAAGGCTGTTGGTTACTGCGAGCGAGTTCCACTAAACTTTCAATATCTCGTAAACAACGCCGCGCTTCGATGGCTAATTGCTTGCCAATATGCGTGACCGTCACATTTTTATTGGTACGATCCACGAGCTGTACTTCTAAAGTCGATTCAAGTTCACGAATGGCCGTGCTAAAGGCGGATTGAGACACGAAGCAAGCTTCCGCAGCACGCCCAAAATGTCCGTAAGTTTCTAGAGCTACAAAATAACGTAATTGTTTAACCGTAGGCAGGTTCATGCCACTTCCTCGGGTTGCAGGTCTCTATTTACGACTGCTGCGTGCGTATTGCAGCGGCCCCCCACGAAAAGCTGGAAACCCAGCGCCGAATACTACGGCTGCATCTAATAAGTCAGGGTTTTCGATCAGGCCTTGTTCCAGACACAAAGCGGCTTCCTCCGACATTTGATTAATGAGTTTATCTTGCAAGGCGCTAAGACTCCCCTCCCATTGAGAGCGCTCAGGTTTTAACATCCGCCCATGCCGATAGCGATAAAATCCAGTCCCGTTTTTCCGACCGAGTTTATCGGCTTTGACCATATCAACTAATAAATCAGGGACTGACAAGGGGCTGGTTTTAGCTAGAGTGTCGCCTAATTGCCAACAATAATCTAGGCCTAATAAATCAGCCCATTCTAAAGGTCCTAGCGGCATACCAAACTCCCGTCCAGCTTTATCAATCGTAACCGGAGGTACATTCTGTTGGCATAAACGGATGCCTTGCATAATATAAGTCAAGAGAATGCGATTAACGACTAAACCCGGTGTGCTTTGAACGGCTAAAGGTAATTTATTGATCTGTTTGACAAAAGCATAGGCTTGCTCAAGCACTTTAGGGGCAGTGTTAGCCTCTAAATGAATGATTTCCATTAATTCATGTTGAATAATCGGATAAAGAAAGTGCAAGCCGATCAAACGTTCAGGTTTCAATAAAACGGCGGCTAAACGCTCTAAGGGTAAGGTGGATGAAGTAATCGCTAATAAAGCATCGGGGCGACTATTTTCTTCTAAGCGGGCTAATAGCTCTTGTTTGTTAGCTAATTTATCTGTCGTGGCATCAATAATCAAATCGGCATAAAAAATACCCTGACCTTCGGGGTCAACGCTAATCCGTTCAGTTGCTGCTTTGAGTTTAGCCCCATCTTTTTGAAAATAGGTATTAAAAATCGAACGAATTCTCTCTAGGGCATAGCCTAAATTTTCAAGATTGACTTCCTGAATACTGACCCGCAGACCCGATAAACTACACCAAGCTGCAATTTCTCGGCCTACATGCCCTGCACCAATAATATGCACGCTAGAGTAAGTCGCTGCTTTGGCAGGCACGAGGGCTTTTAATTGATCTTTTAATTCTGCCAACCTTAATAAGTTTTGTGTACTTGAGGTTTCGAGCAATTCTTGGAAGGCAATCAGTTCCATCGGTTGTAAAGAAGTGAGTGCACTTCCTGTTAATTGCCAAAGGTTCATAAACCGAGACGCAGCGGGATAGTGCTCAATATCTTGGGTTTTAGCGAGTTTGCGCTGTTGTTGGTTATTAATGAGTACGCGGGCTGACAAGGTTTCTAAAAACATTGAGCTAAGCGGTGTAGTCGTTTTGGCAGGCTGACCCGCTATATAGCGTAGTGCTAAAGTTTTAATATGTTCAGGAGGAACGATGGCATCAATCAGCTTTTTCTGTAGTGCCGCTTCAGCAGAAAGTAGCGTCGCTTGGGTGATGAAGTCTAAGGCTGGTCTAACCCCCATGCGTTGCAAACTACGCGAGCTTCCTCCCCAAACTGGATGGATGCCCTGCTGCACCTCAGGAAAACTAAAGCGACTCTGCCAATGAGTGGTAGCCACGCAATAATGGCAAGCTAAGGCCAGTGATAATCCGGCACCGAGGCATTCACCCTCGACCATCGCTAAACTGAGCATGGAAGTAGAGCTGAGCTGCTCACAGAAAGCTTGACCTGCTTTGAGAAAGGCTAACAGCTTTTGTGGGTCTGGATTATTTTGCAATAGGCTAAGGTCTAAACCCGCACTAAAAACTTCAGGGCGGTTAGAATATAGCACTAAAGCACGCACCCTTAAGGCTTGGGCTAGTTGATAAGCTTGTTGTAGTTCAGCCAGTACTTCAGGTGTTAATAGATTACGGTTGGAGTTTTTTACGTCTAAACCGATCCAAAACACCTGCTGATCACGGCCGATTGTGAGATGTTGAAAATCCCTAGTAGCAGAAGTAAGCAAGCCCGAACCTATCCGACTGTGTAATTATGCAAATGTTTAGCCCCCGCGTCTTGATGCAAACCATCTATTTTTCCGAATAATTCTAACGCAAGCTGCGCTTATTTGTTAGTAAATTGCGCATAGAAACGTATTTTTAAGCAAATTAACCCGAAATCTGCCCTTAAAACTCGTGCTCAACGTGTTTAGGTGTTGGGTAATAAGGGGCTGTGAGTGTGGGTATCCAGTTTGATGGCAGGGGCGCTGGCTTGTTGCCACGGTAAGTTACGATATGCAGGTTGTTCATTGAAATGCCAAGCTGGATATTTTATCACTTCGAAATACGGGGAGTAGTCAAAGTCACTGGGTATGAAAAGTCGGAAATCGCGCTCTTCCAAACTCACACGATGATCTGCTTGGTTATTGTGGATAACGGGTAAAATCGGATAGTGCACTTGCTGAAAACAACGTGCAATCATACTAGAACAAATAATGTGCGTCGGTTGCCCTGCATTATGCTGAAATAAAGATGAGCGCCAACGCCGAGGTAAAATACCATAAGGAAATAAAAAGCGAGCCAGATCCATTAGCTGCTGCACATCATAGCCCATGCCTAGATGTTCAATAGCGACATTGACGACGGTATCTGCATCACGCCAGTCTAAGCCCGCTGGACGACAAATACGTAAATGTTCTTCTCGATAAGCATTCAGTGGATTAGCCACTGTGCCATAGCCTAATAGAGATTCGACCACTAATTTATCATTTGAATTACCTTGATAATGCGTTTGAAGTTTTTCGCGGACTTGTGGGTCGCGAATGTCATTAATCCGGCCGACGTATAAAGCCGCATGTGTCCAAGGTGATAAGGTCACCATTTGAATGACTTTACTCACCCGGGTCTGCCCGGCAAATAAAATGACATCGCCGGGGCGCACTTCATGCTCAAGAAAATCAAAATTATAATATGCACCGCTTGAATCTGCAGGAGGCACGGCATTGAGCCAATTAATACCTTTATCCCACAACCATTGACGTGTTGCTTTGAACATGACCCTCTCCTATTCGGTATTACAGAGTGCATAGTTCAAAGATTGACCGGAACGAAGCAAGCTTCAAGGCGGAGTCTCTTAGTGCTCCTGTAATACCTGTTGCTAATTTAGAGCACTAGCAGTTTTACCTGATTCACTAATTTAGATCAATTGCTCTCAAACCTACCATGTTTTTTGATAATTGGTTATAGCCAACTGGGTTAGCTGAAGGTTAGTGGCTTGTTGAGCTTGGCCAAAATATATTTTTGGTACTATATTGGTTCTAGTAAACTACACCTAGAGTAGTTAATCACCCGCAAAGTCGTCATCCAAATGGCGACCTTATCGAGTGGCAGCAGCGCGGTAAGTTTGTCTAACTATAAGGAACAGCTATGAAAATCTACCCATTATTGTTATTGATAGCGCTATTCTTGTTCAGTCATTGGGTTGTTTTGGCTGAGACGCCTAATGAAGCTCATATCAGTATCAAACAACTCGAAGCCCGCATTAGTACGCTGGAGGACCTACTCCAAGATTTACAGCAAAAACAAAGCAATGCCAACCTAGTCACCGCACCTTTTAAGGTGGTTGATAAGCAAGGCAATGTCTTGATGCAGATCAATAACAATGGGAATTTTACCTCACTGATCCTAAACTCACAGGAAAAAGAGAACAGCGTAGTGATGGCAACGGGTGCATACGGTAGCCGCCTCATGCTGGTAGATGGTTCAAATTCAGCACTGGTTGAGGCGCACGAGGATGGCAGCCATATAACGGTTGCAAATGCCGATGTGAAAGCATTACTCGGCTCAGGGGAGGATGGTCGGGATGGTTTGGTCATCCAGACGCCCGGTATCGCACCCGCTGCTCAGGAAAATACAGGTGGCAACCAAGGTGCTGGCGGTGGTCAGATGAGCGCAGAAATTTCCACACAAACTGGCAAAAAGCTGGCACTGCGCCTATCCGACGACCAAGGTAAAATCGTTGTTTCTGCTGGAAGCAACCCAGCCGCCGCTGGCTCAGGTACGGTGAAGGTCGCTAATACCAAAGGGGAAAACGTTGCTTTCATGGGGGCAACCCTAGAGGGAGAACACGGTGTAGTCGGTGTAGCCAAAGGTGGCAAGGATGTGATTGCGTTGCTAGCCGAGCCACGTTTGGTCGCCGTGTATAACGATACCGGAGCACCGATTGTGTCGATGGGTAAAAGTGATAAATCCGATGCTGGTAATCTGACGGCTCGCGACTCCGCTGGTGATGGTGTGTTTAGTGCAGGTTATAACAGTGCAGTGGGTGGCGGCGATGCTTGTGTGTACCGTGCCAAAAGGCAGAATAAGTTCTGTCTCGGTATCGGTCTCCCCGGGATGATGGGTACAATGGGGAACTGAGGGGGGAGTCCGCGAGCAGCGCAGCAGCTTTACTCCCGCTGCTCCCAATTTTACTGGCTCACAATGTCTTGAACATGACTTTTGAGTTACGTTTATGATTATAAACTTGTTTTTTGTTCTCAGGTAGGTCAGCAATCTCAGCATCTACAAAACCGCGCTCTCTAAACCAATCGGTGGTTTGCGTTGTTAGCACTAATAATTTCTTTTTGTGCTGTGTTTTGGCGAGTTGCGTAATCGCCTGTAAAAGTCGATCACCACGATTGGCAGTTCGATAATGTGGGTCGACGGCTAAACAGGCTAATTCACCAATGTGTGGGTCGGCTGTATCGTATAAAGCGGCACAACCAATAATCTTTTGATCACGTACAAACACTTGAAAGCGATTAACTTCTAATTCTAATTGTTCCCGTGAGCGCTTCACCAAAATCCCTGCTTGCTCCAGTGGGCGAATCACATCTAAAATCCCACTAATATCATCCACTCCGGCGGCTCGAATGGTTTCATAAGCATCTGCTGAGATCATGCAGCCAATCCCATCACGGGTATACAGCTCAGTGAGCAAAATACCATCGACGTTTGCATCCAATAAATGCACCCGCCCGACTTTATGCTTTAAGGCAGCGATAATCTGCGGGAGCATATCGTGATGATCAACATAAGCTTCCGCTTCTTCGATGGTTAAATTATTTGGTAAGTCAAACGAAGTTTCATCCAGCAACATGACCTTATCCGCTTCTAATGCTTGGGCGGCTTCAATCGCGAGTTGCTCATAGCGTAAATTATAAGCCTCACCTGTCGGTGAATAACCTAGTGGTGAGAGCAAGACAATATGTCGGTTTTCTAATTGCTGACGAATGAAATTATGCCGAATTCGCCGGATTTGTCCGCTATAGCCATAATCGACTCCCTCTAATACACCTAGCGGGCGGGCAGTAACAAAATTACCCGAAATAACCCCAGGGCCGATATTACCCAAACCGGGTTGTGCCAGCATATAAGTGAGAGCATTTTCGATCTTAATCCGTGCTGCACCACACGCTTCTTGTGCCGCTTCTAGGGCTGCTTGATCGGTAATGCGCATCCCTTCATGAAAGCGAATAGGTTGCTGTAGTTGTTCTAAGCGCCGATCAATTTGTGGGCGTGTCCCGTGGACTAGGACTATTTTTGCACCTAAGGCTGCAATAATCGCAATGTCCTGTAGGATACGCCGAAAATTGGTTTGCTCTAACACTTCCCCCGGAAACGCAATCACAAAAATTTTATCACGATGCTTGTGTATATAAGGGCTAGCTTCTCGGAAGAACTCCACACTATTGCAGTCAACCAATTTAGTATTGATTTTATTCGTGTCTGACATAATGATTCCTGTGCTTTATTTCTGTGCTAAGGCTCAGTGCTAGATTTCAAAGGCGTTTTTAATCCAAGTAATTTGTTGGGCTTGATTAATGGCAATCACATCAAAGCGACACGGTAAATCGACTGGATAACGCAGCAGATAATGCTGGGCGGTGCGGATGATGCGCTGTTGTTTAGCTAAGCTAATGCTATGCACCGCACCCCCAAATTTCTCACTACTACGATAACGCACTTCGACAAAAACCAGATAGTCAGCATCGCGGCCAATCAGATCAAGCTCACCTCCACGTAGCCGATAGTTACGGCTTAACACCTGAAAGCCTTGAGCCTGTAAATACTCACAGGCCCAGTTTTCTGCTTGTTGTCCGCGCTGCTGGCTCGTTGTCATTCTTCAAGTGGCATAGGTAAGCCATTTTTAAAGGTCGCCATCGTTAAGCGACGTTGAATCATGCGATTAGCGGTTAAACTGATTTCCCCCGTGCGGCCTTGCAGACGTTGATTTTGGGTCAATTGCGGTAAGTTTTTAGCCACAGCCACTGCATCCATTCCTAAGGCATATAAGCGCGGGTATTTCAGTTGCTCTAAGCTGCCCTGTTGCAGGCTCTGTAAAATAAAGGGGACTTCGGTATAAATAATGCCATCGAGGTCAATATCTTTATTTTTTTCAATACGTCCTGAGAAAATATGCGAAGTGGCATACACGGGCAAATCGGGGGCTTGGGCTTGAATCAGCGGTTTCATGAGGCGTGCCTGAGTCGGCGATGCGCCTAAAAACACCATTTGTGCGCCACTACTATTGGCTAAAGCGGTTTGTAAGGTGCTTAAATAAGTTTGGGTGGTGCTATTGGGATAAGCAACCTGACTGACTACCTGCCCACCCGCTGCTTGATAAGCCTTGATAAACGCTTCAGCGAGGCGGCTGCCCCATTGTGAATCAGGGACTAAGACAAGCGCTTGGCGTAAACCTCGATGGCTAGTCACCATCGCAATTTGGCGAGCTTCATCTTCTGGGGAAAGGCCAAATTGATATAAGGCTGGCGAGGTTTGGCTCTCACTAGCATAATTCAGGCTAAGCACAGGGACGGTTAAGGCCTGACGATGGGCTAGCAAAACCTCCAGAGCTTCTTTATCCAAGGGGCCTATAATCAGATCAGCACCTTCATTAGCCGCTTGTTGATATTGAGCCAGTACATTGGCTGGTGTGGTTGGGTAGTTTTTACTGGTAGTGACCGTGCCAAATTGGCTACCCATTTCCTGCATGCCGCGATAGATTTCTTTGCTGACTGCACCTAAAGCCCCACTATCAGGCAGCAAAACGGCTAAGTTTTCGACTGTTTGCGGGACTATACTCGTTGGCGCGTTGGGCGTTTGCTGAACTGCAGCTTGTAATTCCGGTGGGATACCTTGTGGAGTTTGGCGTTCATTGGGCAGGCTACCGCCCATTTCTAAGGCTCGTTGACGCACCAATAAGACTTTATTGCGTAAACCAGCGGTCATATTGGTCGCGTGTAAAGGTAATAAACGTAAAGCTTGATTAGCTTGCTCATTCTGTAAAGCCAGTAAAGCGAGGGTATAGCGATAGCGGGCTTGAGTCTCTCCTACTAAGGCTTGACGTGGAATCTGTTGCAAATAATGCTTAGTGCTGCGTTCATCTCCTAGCGAGGCGGTGACTTCAGCAGCTTGGAGGATGACTCGCTCACGTTGTGGTGGGGGAAGGGTTAGGGCTGCACGATAATAGATAGCCGCCGCTTCGGGTTTGCGGCCTTGCTTAAACAGTTGATTAGCTAACTCAACGGTAGGTTGTGCTTTAGCTTGACCAAAACTCTGGTTTTGACCTTGCAGCATCGTTGGTCTGCTGGCAGGGGAGTGAGTAGCACTAAAGGGGTTTGAATTGAGACTACAACCTTGCAACAGGAAGAGTCCACTGATTAAGCTAATTGACAATGAATAGCGTAAGTCCTGAATTGTCATTATATCTATCCTAAATATACGAGGAACTAACCGTGCGCTTTTGCCCAATAGGGGAGAAACTATAGCAGGGTTTCGCGTTTTTGGGATAGCAAAAAGCTCGCCAAAGCCTGATCATACCGTCTCCTAACCAGCCACCCGTATAGGTTTTTATGAAGGCAAGTTTGTATTGTGTAGCCACGCCGATTGGCAATTTAGCAGATCTAACTGAGCGTGCGATTAAGACGCTGACGATGGTTGATAAAATCTATGCCGAAGATACTCGGGTCAGTTTACGGTTGTTGACGCATTTAGGTTTACAAAAGCCGCTCGTGAGTTTGCATGACCATAATGAAACAGCACGAGTGGCTCAAGTACTCACTGATCTAGAGCAGGGGTTGAATCTTGCTCTGGTGAGTGATGCGGGTACGCCGTTAATTAGTGATCCGGGCTATCATTTAGTTAAAGACGTCGCTGCTGCAGGGTTTAGAATTATCCCTATACCCGGTGCTTGTGCTGTAGTCGCGGCTTTATCAGCAGCGGGCTTGGCCACGGATCGGTTTATCTTTGAAGGTTTTTTATCTGCGAAATCAGCGGGACGCAGAGCGAGCTTTACGGCGCTAAAAACTGAAGAGCGCACCTTGATTTTTTATGAGTCTAGCCATCGTATCGCAGGATTTCTAGAGGATCTGATCACGGTCTTAGGTGCGGAGCGTGAGTTGGTGATTGCTCGTGAGTTGACTAAATTATACGAAAGTTTTTATCGAGGCACGGCGGAGGCCTTATTAGCGCGCTTGCAGGGAGATAGTGATATGCAAAAAGGTGAGTTTGTTGTGCTTGTCAAAGGCGCCAACGCTATCCTCGAGCAGGCGAGTGTCGAAGTAGAGGCAGCAACAGTTTTGCAGATTTTATTAGAGGAAGAGCTTTCCGTGAATCAAGCAGCGAAAATTGCTGCCCGAATTACCGGGCAGGCAAAAAATAAGCTGTATCGTCAAGCGATGGAGCTAAGCCAATTACGCTGCTGAAGGCGCGGTCGGCTCAATGACTAATTCGCTTTCACTACCACTTTGGTTAAGCACAATTAACTTGTCAGGATCAATCGCTAAAATCTGCTCAGCGACCTCGGCTGGAATCAAGCAACGTTTGCCTGCTAAAAAGGTAATGGCTAAAGCTCCATCCGCTAAAGCTTGCTGCTGCTGCTCGGTGACATATAAGTATTTCACCGTTTCACCGACCACAAAATTGTAGCGGATGCTAGCATCTTCCACATTTTTTAAGTGAGCAGTGATCAGTTCTTGCACTTGCTGACGTGTTTGCTTTTTGCGTTCAGCCAATTCACGTTTGCGCTTTTCATCGGCTTCTTTTTCCTGACGCTCTAAGTTATTCCGCTCACGGTAGAACTGCTCCAAATCAGAAGCACTACGTTGTTTGCTAGGCTTAGTTGGAGTCTGTTTGGTTTCCGTCTCAGCCTTAGCTGCTTCAGGTTTTGCCGCAGGTTTATGCGGTTTTGCTGGCATTGAAGGGCGATTCGGTTTGCTTTGCTTATGCTTGGCTTGATCGCGGGCTTCTTTTGCCTTTTCTTTCTGCTGTTGTTTAGCCTGTTCCGCTTGGTCGATTTGCGTTTGGGTTATCAGGCCTGCTTTGAGCAGTTGTTCGCTTAGTGAATTGGACATGGTCGATAATCGTTAATATTAAACAGTAGCCAGTTCCGCTTGGATCGCCTTGGTAATGTCTTCCATTTCCCCAATGCCATTCACTCGCTTTAGCAAACCTTGGTCTGCATAGTAGTTGATGAGGGGCGCGGTGTTTTCTTCATATACCTTGAGGCGATTGCCAATCGTTTCTTCGTTATCGTCAGCACGATGATATAAATTCGTACCGCCGCATTTATCGCATACCCCCTCTTGAGCCGGTGGAGAGAAGTAGCGGTTGTAAACAGTCGAACAATCTTTACAAGACAGACGACCTGTTAAACGTTTCAATAAAACATCAAAGTCTACATCAATTAATAGACCCGCTTGTAGGGGTTGGTCAACTTCAGCTAACAATTTATCTAAGCTAGCTGCTTGTGTTAGGTTGCGTGGGAAACCATCCAGAATAAAACCATTGGCAGTATCGGACTGTTGTAAACGCTCACGAATCATACCGAGTACAATTTCATCAGAGACTAGGCCACCTGCATCCATCGCTATTTTAGCTTGTTTGCCCAGTTCAGTGCCTGCTGCGACGGCCGCCCGCAGTAAATCACCGGTTGAAATTTGCGGAATATTATAAATATCCGTCAAGCGTTGTGCTTGAGTTCCTTTACCTGAGCCTGGTGCTCCGAGAAGTACGATACGCATAAGTTGGGTTCCCTTTTCTACTCCAATCGAGCCACTTCTTATACTTAATTAAATGTTGCAGTGCAAGTTAGATTCAACAGTCGTTATAATAGCCGGCTTTAAACCAATGGAAGACCGCTATGAATATCGACAAAATTGCCGTCGGCAAAGACGTACCTGAGTCTGTCAATGTTATTATCGAAATCCCAGCTCAATCTTCACCTGTTAAATATGAAGTGGATAAAGAAAGTGGTGCTCTATTAGTCGACCGCTTTATGTCTGCACCAATGTTTTATCCAGCCAACTATGGCTTCGTGCCGCATACTTTGTCTGATGATGGTGATCCGGTGGATGTTTTAGTGGTCACACCTCATCCATTGGTGCATGGTTGTGTGATCCCTGCGCGGCCAGTTGGGGTTTTGAAAATGTCAGATGAAGCGGGTCAGGATGCAAAAATTGTCGCTGTGCCAGCGGGCAAACTCGCGCCTGAATTCAAGGATGTTACCTCTTATACTCAACTCTCACCGTTGTTAATTAAACAAATTCAGCATTTCTTTGAGCGCTACAAAGAACTAGAACCCGGTAAGTGGGTCAAAGTTGAAGGTTGGGCCGATGCTGCTGAAGCTAAGCAAGAAATTTTGGATAGCATCAAGCGGTATGAAGCCAGCAATTAATAAGCTTTACATTAAACTTTAGCTAAGCTGACTGCATCCAATAAACTCCTGCTGATTTTCTGATAAACTTAGCAGCAGGGGTTTACTCCGGGCTAATAATATTTATTTATCACTAAATTAACTAATTTCAGTATTGGCAGTGTATGGGTGAGCGGTTATCAATTAAAACTGAACGAGATGAGCAGCAGCTCTTCAATTCGCGCGCTATTGTTGCCGGATTGATCGTGTTATTTGCCTTAGGTGGTATTATGACGCGCCTCTATTTTTTACAGATCAAAGAGCATGCGGCTTATACCGAGTTGTCTAAGCAAAATTACCAAAAACATATTCCGCGTGCGCCTACTCGGGGGCAAATCTATGATCGTAATGGGGTACGCTTAGCGGATAACCATGCGCAGTATGTGTTAGAGGTAGTATGGGATAGTGTGCCAGACCAAAATGGTGACGGTAAAAAGCGTTGGAACGATATGCAGCTGATGCTCGACCGCTTAACTAAAATTGTCCCCCTGTCAGAAAAAGATTTACGGGTTTTTGGGCAGCAAGTAAATCGCCGTAGTCGCTATCAGCCTACACCTTTGAAAGAAAATATGACAGAACAAGAAATGGCGATGTTTGCGGTGAATAAGTCACGCTTTCCGGGGGTGAATTTAGAGCGTCGGATGCAGCGCTATTATCCACTAGGTACGGTCGCTAGTCATGTCATTGGTTATGTCGGGCGAATTGATGATCGTGATTTAGAGCGCTTAGATAAAAGTAATTATGCAGGTACCAGTCATATTGGCAAGATTGGGGTGGAGGCTGCCCATGAAGGTCGCTTACATGGTCAAGCGGGCTATGATTTAGCTGAAGTCGATGCTCATGGTCGTCATCAAGATATGATTGAGCGCAAAGAAGCGGTGGGTGGGCAAGATTTAATTTTAGGTTTAGACATCAATCTACAGCTAAAAGCAGAAGCTTTATTGAAAGGTGAACGTGGAGCCGTGGTTGCGATTGATCCACGCAATGGCGAAGTATTAGCAATGGCAAGCGTTCCGACCTTCGATCCTAATCTGTTTGTAGATGGTATCTCTAGTAAGGTTTATTCCGAATTGCGGGATGATCCTGATCGACCCCTGTATAACCGGGCTTTACAAGGCGCTTATCCTCCGGGGTCGACGGTTAAACCGATGAATACCTTGGCGGGTTTGTATGAAAAAGTGATTTGGCCGGGTAAAACCGTTTACGATCCGGGATTTTTCCAAATTCCGGGGCATAAACATCGTTATCGGTGTTGGAAGAAGTCCGGTCATGGCGGGGTGAGTATGGATTATGCGATTGCACAATCCTGTGATACCTTTTTTTATGATATGGCCTATCGGATGGGAGTGGATAAGTTTTCTGGTTATATGAGCTTATTTGGCTTTGGTAAGAAAACAGGGGTCGATCTCACCTCAGAGTCAGATGGCCTGATGCCCACGCCTGAATGGAAGCAGCGTCGTTATAAGCAAGTTTGGTATCCGGGTGATACGGTTAATATCGGCATCGGTCAAGGCTATTGGTTGGCCACGCCGATTCAACTTGCACATGCCACCGCGAGTGTTGCCATGCGTGGTAAGCGAATTCGCCCGCATGTATTGAGAGCCGTGCGTACCGCGAAGAATAAACCCGAACAGATTCTTGAGCCTGAAGTGATTGCACAAATTCCAGCGCGTGATCAGCGGCATTGGGAAATGGTCGTGCAAGGGATGGTACATGTCGTGCATGCCTCTTATGGTACAGCTAAGCGGATTGGTGTGGGTGCGCCTTATACGATTGCAGGGAAAACGGGCACTGCCCAAGTCTTTGGGATTGCACAGAACGCACGCTATGATGCTTCACGCTTAGCCAAGCGCTTACATGATCATGCTTTATTTGTAGGGTTTGCACCGGCAGATAACCCCCAAATTGCTGTTTCAGTGATTGTGGAAAATGGTGGGGGAGGTAGCTCAACTGCAGCACCTATCGCCCGCCGAGTGATGGATGCTTATCTCTTGAAAAAATATGATGATGAAGAACCCTCTGAAGAAAAGGGCGAAGTTGAGCCAGCTGATATAGTTCCACGTGTAGAGGGGGCTGAGGAATGATTTCAGGATTATTACCCGCTTCCTTGCTTAAAATGCTGCAACGGGTGGATTTGGTACTGTTAGCGGCCTTGTCCCTCTTAGTCTTTATGGGGCTAGTCACTTTATACAGTGCAGCTGATACAGAGATTAGTACGGTCTATCGACAGGGCATTCATTTCGTCATAGGGCTAGTGCTGATGCTGTTATTTTCGCAGGTTGAAGGGAAAACCTTGCGTCAGTTCGCGATTTGGTTATACGGCATTGGAATTGTGCTGTTAATCTTAGTGTTAATGGTAGGTGTGGTTAAGAAAGGTGCACAGCGTTGGCTGTATGTCGGCATTGATATTCAACCTGCTGAGATGATGAAGCTCGCTGTACCGATGATGGTGGCGTATTATTTCTCTGAGAAACCGTTGCCGCCGCGTTTTTTGGATATTCTGGTGGCTTTGATACTGGTTGCCATTCCGATGGTCTTAATTATGAAGCAGCCGGATTTGGGGACTTCGCTGTTGATTGCCTTATCGGGCTTATTTGTGATTTATCTTGCGGGTATGTCTTGGTGGTTGATCGGGGGTTCGATAGCAGTGATTGCGGTGGCAGCTCCCTTGATGTTTAACTATGGGATGCATGAATACCAACGCCAACGGATTCTTACCTTGCTTGATCCAGAAAGTGATTTGCTAGGTACGGGTTATCATATTTATCAGTCGAAAATAGCGATTGGTTCTGGTGGCATTTATGGGAAAGGTTGGTTACATGGAGATCAATCCCATTTAGACTTTTTACCCGAGCGCCATACCGATTTTATTTTTGCGGTATTTGGTGAGGAGTTTGGCTTTTTAGGTAATTTGCTGCTCTTGGGGCTATATATCTTTATTATTTGGCGGGGGTTATATATTGCATCTAAAGGGGCTGATACTTTTTCACGATTATTAGCGGGCAGTTTAAGCTTAACCTTTTTTATCTATCTGATTGTTAATACAGGTATGGTGAGTGGTGTATTACCCGTTGTGGGTGCTCCTTTGCCGCTAGTCAGTTATGGCGGAACTGCAGTGGTTACCTTAATGAGTGCTTTTGGCATTATCATGGGGATGAAAAAGCGTAAGCGTATTTATCAAACGGACGAATAGGGCTAAATAATGCAAGCATCTAAGGGCAGTGCTTATCTCATAGGGGCGCTAGGGTGGGTCATGGTTTTAAGTGCTTGTACAACAGCAACTACTATTCCAGAGGCCGGTACCAGCTCCCACGCTAAGGGTGTGCCTGCGGCAGATCCTTTAGTGAGTTCACTGCCACCGCGCCTACCTAGACCGTTAGTGCCGATTCCAGCACGACCGAAGCAACCCAATCCACCTTACCCAAGGCCACCGTCGCTACCGTCATTGCCGATTCCTGAGCCTTTGCAACCGCAGTTACCCGTATTGCCTGTACAAGGCGGGCATTATTTGAGTTACCCAGCCTTACAGACTTTTATAGGTAGAATGCAGCAGGTTCATGGTTTTGATGCCGGTCAATTACAAAGCTTGTTTGCGACGGTGCAGCGTAATGAAGAGATTATTGCCAAAGCCAGTAAACCGGCGGAAGCTAAACCTTGGTTACAATATAGGCCCATTTTTATCACCGAAGATCGGATTCAAAGTGGTATGGCGTTTTGGCAGCAATATGCCAATAGCGTGGAGGCAGCGGCTCAGCAATACGGGATTGATCCGGCTTATATTGTCGCCATTATCGGGGTAGAGACTTTCTATGGGCGGAATACGGGTAATTACTCTGTGTTACAAGCGCTGACGACTTTAGCCTTTGATTTTCCAAAGCGCGCCGATTTTTATCAAAAAGAATTGGAACAGTATTTATTGCTAACCCGCGAAGAACAGGTCCAGCCCTTAGCTTGGCAAGGTTCTTATGCAGGCGCGATGGGTTTGGGGCAGTTTATTTCGAGTAGCTATCGCCAATATGCTCAGGATTTTGATCAAGATGGTCGGCGGAATTTATGGGATCCTGAGGATGCAATTGGGAGTGTGGCTAATTATTTAGCGCGGCATGGTTGGCAAGCAGGCGAGGATGTTGCTGTTCCTGCTTATGTTTCTGGTCAAGGCTATGCTAGACTGCTGAGTGAAAAGCCAGTTAAACCGAACTTAAGTTTGTCTGCCTTGTCCATTCAATGGGTTGCACCCGTGAATAACTTTAGAGCAAGGCAAGCGAGTTTAATTCTACTCGATGGGGCTGCAGGGAGTGAGTTTTGGCTAGGCGGGGATAATTTTTATGTGATAACCCGTTATAACCACAGCAATAAATATGCAATGGCTGTCCATCAATTAGCGCAAGCCATCCGTCAACAGATGGGACGTTAATGATCTGTTACTCTGCTTAGCCTTAGAATAACAGTTAGGGCAAGCCATGAATGATGATAACAACGATGAAAAAAATTCAACAAGCGCTTCTATGGGTCTTCACTACCGGTTTAGTCGGCTGTAGTGCACTAACAACGGATGATCCAACAGCAACAGGCTCTATACCGCCTTTAAAACTAGATAATCAAGCTTCAACCTGTGGAAATGAGCCAAGCTATACTTTAAAAGGTAAAACTTATCAAGTGCTTAATTCTGTACAGGGTTATCAGGAGGAAGGTCTAGCTTCGTGGTATGGGCCTGAGTTTCAGGGAGCTAAAACGGCGGGTTGTGAAACTTTTGATATGAACAGTTTCTCTGCAGCTCATCCTACCTTACCTTTACCTAGTTTTGTGCGGGTGACGCATCTGGGGAATAAAAAATCGGTTATTGTGCGGGTGAATGATCGTGGGCCGTTCGAAACGGAAGGTTTGATTCAAGTTTCGTTGGCGGCGGCTAATGCTTTGGGTATGGCCACGAAGGGTGGGGAAACTGCTCCAGTCCGAGTAGAGGCTTTGGATACACAACAAAATGCCGCTTTAGAAGCAGGTCAGAGTAAACTTGCCGAGCGAGCTAGAGTCAAAGCAAAGCCGAACCCTGCACAAATAGCAGCGGAGCAAACGGCTAAGGCTAGCGGTAAAAGCTTTTATGTAGTTGTGAATAATTTTGCTGAGCAGGCTGAGGCGTTAGAAATGTTTGTGCGCTTAACTTCGGTTGGTTTAAGCAAAACCGAGATGGCGACAGCAGCACAAGAGGGTAAACAAATGCATCAAGTACGGATTGGGCCACTGTATACACAGGATCAGATTGATCATGTCAAAGATGCACTTGAAAGTAATGGCTTGGCAACTTTCCGAGTTGTCGCAATAAATCAATGAGATAGAGAGTGAATAACAGGATGTTACTGAGAATACTGTTGGTGAGCTTATGGCTGTCTGGTTTAGCCTATGCTGAAACTAAACCTGCCAAAACCACCGCACCCACTGCGGTAGAAACTGCCGAAGATATGCCAGCAGGTGCAGGCTCTGGCACTAAATCCATCAGTCCGCCGAAAGGCGGGCAAGTCGTAGCTTTAGCCGATGGTGTGCCTGAAGTAGACTCCACTAGTTTTGTCTTGGTCGATTTTCAAAGTGGGGAAGAGTTGGCTGCACTCAATCCGGGAGAGCGAGTCGAGCCAGCGAGTATCACTAAGCTGATGACTGCTTATATTTTGTATCGTGAACTGAGTAAAGGGACGATCAAACTAGATGATGAAGTGTTAATCAGCCAGCGTGCTTGGGAAATGCAAGGTTCGCGGATGTTTGTCGAGTTGGGGAAAAAAGTCCAACTGGAAAAACTCCTCCGTGGCTTAATTATTCAATCCGGTAATGATGCAGCGGTTGCTTTAGCGGAACATGTGGCAGGTTCTGAAACGGCCTTCGTACAGCGTATGAATGAAGTCGCTAAAGAACTCGGCATGGTCAATACTCAGTATCAAAATGTAACAGGTTGGCCAGCAGCTGATCATTACACCACTGCACGGGATATTGTGATTTTGGCACGCGCTTTAATTACGGAGTTTCCTGATCGCTATAAGCTCTATTCTGAAAAAGAATTCACCTATAATAATATTAAGCAGCATAATCGGAATAAATTATTATGGCGAGATGCTTCCGTCGATGGGATGAAAACTGGCCATACTGAGTCAGCAGGTTTTTGCTTAGTGGCTTCTGCAAAGCGAGATACGATGCGCTTGGTTTCCGTACTCTTGGGTTCGACGGATGAAAATAGCCGGACTGAATCAAGTCAACGCTTGCTAGAGTATGGTTTTCGTACCTTTGAGACGCGCCTGCTCTATAAAGCGGGTGATGTGCTTTCTGAAAAAGTACGGGTTTGGCAAGGTAATAAAACGACAGTGGCCGCAGGGGTGATTGATGATTTGTATGTGAGTGTTGGTAAAGGCCGCTACAATCAAATCCAAGGCGTGATGCAGATTGATAAAGCCATTGATGCACCGATTCGGCGTGGGGATGTCTTAGGCAAAATTATTCTCTCTGATCAAGGTAAAGTCTTTAAAGAAGTACCTTTGTTAGCTTTAGAGGATATTACCGAGGGTGGTTTGTGGCGGCGTATGTCAGATAGTGTCCAAAAGTTTTTTACTGATTAACGCTTAGGAGTCATCTAGATGAATACGTTTAGTCAATCGGAAGTGGAAATTGAATTTCCCAGTCATTTTCCCATTAAAGTGGTTGGGGCGGCGAATGATCAATTAGCGCAAATTATTCATGACATTATCGTGCAGCATGACCCAGAATTTTCGCTGGCGGCGATTCGTGCCAATCAAAGTCGGAGTGGTAAATATCACAGCCTCACTTTAGGCGTGCGTGCCACCAGTAAAGAACAGTTAGATGCGATTTATAATGATTTAAAAGCCTGTGAGTGGGTCTTGTGGGCGCTTTAAAGGTTCGAGTTTTAGGCACACATCAAGCTTATCTGCCTACTTTGGCCGCTATGCAAACCTTCACACAACAGCGTTCTGACGAGGCGGTGGATGAATTATGGGTGCTTGAACATGAGCCGGTATTCACCTTAGGTCGTAATGGGCAGATGGAGCATTTGCTCGATCCACAAGAGATTCCTGTGGTTAAAGTTGATCGGGGTGGGCAAGTCACTTACCACGGTCGTGGCCAATTAATTATTTATCTATTATTGGATGTGCGCCGTCGCAATTTAGGCGTGCGTGAGCTGGTGATTAAGATAGAGCAGGCTATCATTCAACTCTTGGCTAGTCGAAATATTGTCGCAGCGGGTGATCGTGAAGCACCCGGTGTCTATGTTGAGGGTAAGAAAATCGCGGCCTTAGGCTTAAGAGTGAGTCGCGGCAAAACCTATCATGGCTTGAGTTTGAATGTGGATATGGATTTAGAACCCTTCAAACGCATTAATCCTTGTGGTTATGCCGGTTTAGAGGTTAGCCAATGCCGTGATTTAGGTATCGCTGAAACGACGATGGAATTAGCCGGAGAATTAGCGCTGCTACTGGCACAAGGGTTAGGGTATCGGCAAATTGAGTGGTTGGCGGACTAAAGCTATTTTTAAAGATATTTCGCAGTACGGGTCATGACTGTAGACAACATCGGCATGACTAATTTACGCAGTGGGAAGGGCAGTTTGACGCCACCGGCTTGTTGAGCCATCTGACCGTGGCGCAGTTCGTCTTCTTTCATTTGCTGCAAAATCACGGTACTTGGTAGGTCATTCGCAGGGAGCTGGGCTAAATGCTCCGCTAAATGTCGCTCGACTTGATCTTCGGTCTCTTTAACAAAACCTAAGCTCCATTGGTCACCGATTAAGCCAGCGGCTGCGCCCATTGAAAACGAACCCCAATACCAAATCGGATTCAAGTGGCTACGATGACTGGATAATTCATCTAAGCGTTGCGCACACCAAACCAAATGATCATTTTCTTCTAAGGCGGCTCGTTCCATTTGTTCACGCACCTGAGGGAGCTTGGCAGTGAGGGCTTGTCCACGATACAAGCCCTGTGCCGCTACTTCACCGGCATGATTAATACGCATCAATTGAGCAGACCGTTTTTTTTCTTCTGCGGTCAGTTCTGCGCGTTCGTGCAGACCTTGAGCAGGATGAGGGCGCTCAGTGGTGGTGGGTGTTGCCTCTGTTGCCCGTAAAGATTGATCAATTTCAACCAAAAAACGATCGAATAAACTCAAGGTGCGCATCATGTTTAACGAGGTAACTTAGTTAAATAATTAATCACATCAATCAGTTTATCTGAACCAGTCATCCGACTGGGACCCGTTAAGTATTTGCCATTAACGATAATGCTCGGTACGGAATCAATCCCTGATTTTGTATTGACATCACGGGCATAGCTCAATAATGAGTTAAGCTCCATAGAACTCATCGCTTTATTGATTTCATCTGCGGTGTAGCCAAAGGATTCAAAAAAGCGACGTAGATTATCATCGTTCTTCGCAGTATTGCCGCGCTCAAAACGCGGTAAAGGCCGACGTTGAACATGGGCTGCATTGAAGATTTTGCCGTGTAGATCTTTAGCCCCATCACGATCTAGGATATAACCAATGTAATAAAGCTTAGCGTGATAATCCCAAGTTTCGCCTAAAGTGCCGGGGACACGATTAAAGAAAACATTCGCAGGTTTAGTTTTAAGATATTCCTTAATCGTTGGCTCTAAACTGAAGCAATGGGGGCAGCCATACCAGAAAATTTCACTGACTTCATGTTGGCCGGTAGGTGCTTTGAGGGCGATGGGTGGATCAATCACTGAATATTGCTTGCCTTCGGTGTATTCAGCTTGAGTCACTTCCGACATACAGCCTACCAAAGTAAACAGTACGGCTGTGACCACCGGCAGCAAAAACTTCACTATTCTCATTCAATTATTCTCCGTCGTTATTGAGTATTGCAGCGCAAATCTTTAACTCAGACTGATTAGTAGGCTTAAAGTTCACCATAAGAGTGTAGACCAGAGAGGAACATATTCACGCCTAAGAAGGCAAATAAGGTAATGAATAAACCAATCACAGCCCACCATGCCATTTGTGTACCACGCCAGCCTTTAGAAAAGCGGAAGTGCAACCAAGCAGCATAGTTTAACCAAACAATCAGCGCCCAAGTTTCTTTCGGATCCCATGACCAATAACCACCCCACGCTTCGGCCGCCCACATAGCACCTAAAATAGTAGCAATGGTAAAGAAAGCAAAGCCTAAAGCAATGGCTTTATAGGTGATGTCATCTAGGATTTCTAAAGAAGGTAAAGCTTTTTGGGTACTCGGTAGCATCAACAAAAAGCCCAGAGCGGTTAACAACAAGGTAATGGCCAAAGCAAAGCCGAAAGCATTGAAGGCCAGTGCCAACAAACTACCTTCAACCGCCGTTTTTCCGAAAGCGGTGCGTGCAAAAATCCAAGTGAAGAGACCTAAAAAAATGAAACTAGGCACTAATATTGCGACTAAGCGCGAAGGATGACTGTAGTAGTATTTAATCAAATAAGCCGAGCTGGTCATAGCGGCTAAAGCAAAAGCACCGTAACCTACGAAATTGGCAGGAACATGAATTTTCATCCAGTAACTTTTTAAGGCGGGAACTAAGGGACGAATTTCATGCGCATCCCGCTCAAGGCTATACCAAAGCAAAAAAGCAACGGCAGCACTAATGACTAATAAAGCAAAGCCACCTAGCGCACGACTGCGATAACGCGCTTCGTAGTACAAATACAAGATGCCTGTAATGAGACAGAATAGGATAAAGACTTCATACAAATTACTGACTGGAATATGTCCGAACTCAGGATCGACTAAGTAAGACTCATACCAACGGACCATCAGACCCGTGAAACCCATCACGACCGCTGACCACGTTAACACACTAGCAGTTTTGGCGATAAATTCGTTATTCGCGATTAAGCCTGCAAAATAGAAGACAGTCGCCAAGACGAACAAAGCACTCATCCACATAATAGCGGATTGGCTAGAGAATAAATATTTCAGGCCAAAGACGGTCTCAGCACTAGCGATATTGCCACTATATAGCCAAATCCCTAATAAGCTAAACGCCGTGATCAGCAAGCTCAAAGGCTGTACCGCTCGCCAATTCCAGCCTAAGGCAATTAAGGCCGGGGCACTCATTATAAGAAAACCCTGTTCGTAAACGTCCATATAACTGGAGTAGAGCTGATAAACGAAAGCCGTACCTGTAATGACCAATACGGCCCAAATCCAGTCGGTTATCCTAAGACGTTGCCAGAAACTCGGCTTGTCCATGAATGCGTGCATCGCTTCTTGTGGAACAGACATTATCAATCCCCTTTTGCTGTAAGCATGGTTTGAAAGGCTGAGCGTAAGTTTTGGAAATACTTATCAAAATCATGCGGATTGCGATTACTACTCCCCGCTAAAATGACTTCGTTTTCACCAGACTCTAAGGGTTTAACTAAAACCCAAATTCTACGCTGTGCCACATAGAATAATAAAAAAACCCCAAGGGTTAGCATAATACATCCGAGATAGACCACATTTTGTCCCGGAGAGCGCGTAATTTGCAAACCAGAAGCTTCGATCTGTTTAAAGGTTTTGAGTTGGATAAACCAAGGCGAACCATAGAAGGGTAAATTAGACATCGCATTCAAACTATCATCAAAAAACAGCCAATCTGTTTCGTTAGGTTCACTGACCCCACGTTGTTTGAGTAGCTCAAGATAAACCCCTCGGAGCGAGGCTTGCAAGACTTTAGTGAAGGCTTCATTCACTGATTGACGTTGAGCCTCAGGAAAGCGGGCGTCGATGTCGTTCATAATACCATCAAAGCCTTGGGTAGCGAATAGCTGGGTTAGGCGTACCATTGACTCGACAATTTGTGTTTCGACATTCGCATCAAGTGCTTGATTGTCGAGTGCACCCATTGAGGCTTGGGTTGTCGCTAGCGCAGTATTCCGTACTAAAGCTTCATCTTGTAAAGCATTTAAAAACGCTAAGAATAATTCAGGCGAGCCTTTTTTATCAGCAGGAAGATGCAAAAAACGTTCGGGATCAGCGGGGCTTTTCTTGACGCCACTGATTAAATACAAACGACCTTCGATCATGACCGGATTCATATAATTAGTGTATTCGATGGCTTCACCGGCCGCATTACGTAAACGGAAAATGACGCTCGGGCCGATATTGCGCTGTTCTTCAATACCTTGTTCGTTTTTCACCGGGTTAATATTAAATAGGCGGAAATTATCCAGCTCTAAGCGATATTGCTCAGTGGAGCTACTTAAATTGTATTCTTGGGAGATATTACCGGTCAGGGTTTGTGGGGCGTATTGTTTAGTCAGGGGATTAAATTGCAGTTCGACTTCTGAGCCACCATCACCAAAATTTGCTTGGTAAATCGCCGTGCCTTTGTAGATCAAGGGGTGGTTCACTGAAATTGTATGTGCCAATGGCTCTTTTAAATCAGGATCGTGAATCACTAAGTCACTTTCGAAGGACTTCGGCTGGCCCGTAGAGTAGTGCTCAACTCTGAAGGCTTTGACCTCAATTTCATAAGGTAAGCGCTGTACTAAGTAGCCGTCACGGACGGGCAAAAAGATAATATTGGCAGTTCGCCCTTCAGGAATATCCACAGAGCCGCGATAGGAATAAGTATTTGCACCTAGCTGACTAATAGCAGGAACTTCGGAGGCTGGAATATTACGGGTTTCGGGTTGGATCGTACCGCGCCATTCACCCAACATAATAGGCAGTTTGCTATCGAGTAGGCCACCGATAAAAATGACAATCATGCCAATATGTGTCAGCCAATAACCCCATTTATTTGCACCGCCTTTCATGGCAGCGACCACATGAGTAGCCCCTTCTTGATGGGTACGAAACCGGAAGCCTTGATTCTTTAAAGCCTGTTGCGAGCTAGCCTGAATCGCCTCTAGCGGTTGGTTGCTCACAAAACTAGCGCTGTGATGCAGGGCGCGTAAGGATTTTTCTTGCGCTTTTTCGCGGAAATGACGTAATTCACGCAAGATACCGGGTGTATTGCGAATCACACAGGTTGTAGTGGACAGTAACAGAAAGCCTAAAATCAACAAAAACCAAAGTGCCGAATAAACATCATACAGGCCTAGCGAGCGGAAAAACTCAAACCAGAATTTGCCAAATTTTATCTCATAGTCAGGGTAGGGCTGATTTTGTTTAAGCACTGTACCAATGACTGAAGCGATGGCGACAATCACTAACAGCGTAATAGCAAGGTTCATAGAACCTAAAAAATCAACCAGTCGCGTGCTGGTGGATCGAGAGCTTTTCATAAATGCTGCTTAGTTGGAGGTTAGGATTGGGAAAATAGTAAAGGGTGGACTAGCCACCCTTCGTCTATATATCAGAAGATTAGCAAATAGCAAATTACTTCTGCAAACCCGCGATGTATTCAGCGACAGCATTCATTTCTGCATCGGTCATTTTGACGGCGATATTACGCATCATTTTGCCATTGTCATTCGCCCGTACCCCAGTACGGAAGTTGTTTAACTGGGTTTTAGTATAAGTCACTTGCTGTCCGGCTAACGAGGGGAAGTTAGCAGCCGGATTACCCGTACCATTAGGACCGTGGCAGGCGGCACAAGCAGGAATACCATTAGAGGCATTACCACCTTTATAAACCTGCTCACCTAAAGTGACTTGATTTTGATCGGCTTGACCCGGCGTACCGGTTTGACTAGCGAAATAAGCTGCTAAATCCGCCATATCCTGTTCGGTGAGTGGATCAATCATCGGTGCCATAGTCGCATTATAGCGGCCGCCTTCAGCATCCTTACCAGCTTTAAAGTTTTGCAACTGCTTAAACAAATAACCTTCAGACTGGCCTGCTAATTTTGGCCATTCGGGGTTAATGCTGTTACCATCAGCGCCGTGGCAAGCGGCACAAGTTGCTGATTTAGTCTTACCCGCAGCTGGATCGCCTTTTAAGGCAGCATCAGCTGCCCAAACGGCTGCTGAGGTGCTAAAAGCAAGGCTTGTTAGTGCTAGGATGAGTGTCTTCTTCATCTAGAAAGTGCTCCCAAAAACATCGAAGTAAAGCTACAAATTCGTTTGTCTGAGAGGATGGCCGCCGGGTATCCTCCAAAAGTGCCAGAATTGTATATCATATCCCGCAATCATACCTCAAAAAATGCATTAGAGAACGCTAACATGATGAATCATTACTATCAGCAAGCTAGTTTTGTCCAAAGTGCTACTACGCCTAAAACACTGCCTAAAGAGAGTGGTTTTGAAGTAGCTTTCGCCGGGCGTTCCAATTCAGGCAAGTCCAGTACAATTAATCGAGCCTGTTCACAAAAATCGCTGGCACGGACTAGTAAAACCCCTGGACGTACACAGCTGATTAATTTTTTCACTTTGCCTGAGGGTCAGTTATTAGTCGACCTTCCGGGGTATGGCTATGCCAAAGTTCCAGAACACCTCAAGTTACAATGGCAGAAATTTATCGAAGCGTATCTTACTACGCGAGGAACACTTAAGGGTTTGATTTTGGTCATGGATATTCGTCATCCGATGACGGTATTTGATCAAGGTTTGTTGAAATGGGCAGAGTATCAGCCGTTACCCGTGCATATTTTATTGAATAAAGCCGATAAATTGAGTCGAGGGGCTAGGCAAAGCACCGTCTTAGCGGTACGCAAGGCTTTACCCCAAGCAGGTAATCAAGTGACTGTACAGTCATTTTCAGCGACCACGGGGTTAGGGCTTGAGGATTTATGGCTCAAATTAGACGAATGGTTTGAGCGACCCACTGCGGTGGTTGCTAAGGCTATTCATTAAGGATTCATTTAAGAACAACTAGACTAGATCCTGTAAAAAGGAACCCCGGCCAAACAGGGGGTCTAAAAGCCGGGGTTTAATAAACAGGTCTGGATTGGGGACACCAAACCTGTATCCGCAAAAGAGACCTCGACAGCACCGGGCTTTAGTGCTTTTTATGTCGCATCTCTTCACTTCGCGGAAATTCGCAATAATTGCCTACCTTCATTTTTAGATTAGAAAACAGTTTTTTCTGCTTCTTGTTCCTTAGATGAACGCACGCTGTATCAGTTCCACCATTTATAGCATTTTTTTGCCGCTTGTCAATCTTAGTTGATTTCGATTTGGTGAAATTATGCTCATACTAACTGAAATTAGTTATTTTCCCAAAAAGGGCGCTGCGAATTAGCCGTATTGCCAGCTGGTCCGACCTGACCAATTCTTGCCTGTGCAGTATAGGTTTGTCCTGAGCGCAGATAGACTATTTTCAAAAGTGTGCCTGCACGAACTGAACCAATTAAGCTTTTAACATCGCTAGCGGCTTTAATTTCAGCATCATTCACTTGTAAAATCACATCACCCGCTTGTAAACCAGCCCGTTCGGCGGCTGAACTAGGGAAAACGCGCTCAACTAAAGCCCCTGTATTTGCAGGTAAGCGTGAATTAGTGGCAATTTGAGCATCGACATCACTGACTTCAATCCCAAGTAACCCCCGTTCTACTTGGCCGAAACGTACAATCTGATCAATGATCCCAGCGGCAGTATTCACGGGGATGGCAAAACCAATGCCTATATTGCCGCCGCTGTGCCCTCCCAAGATAGCGGTATTAATACCGATTAATTCACCTCGCAGATTAACTAAGGCTCCCCCAGAGTTACCTAAATTGATCGAGGCATCTGTTTGAATAAAGTTTTCATATTCACCAATCCCCGGGTTACGATGCAGAGCACTAATGATACCCGAGGTGACGGATTGACCAATCCCGTAGGGATTGCCAATTGCAACCACAAAATCACCGACCTTTAAGCGATCCGAGTCACCAAAGCGCATGGCGACTAAGCGTTCAGCCTTAATCGCAATAATCGCTAAGTCAACTTTAGGGTCTGCACCAATAATCCGGGCTTGAAAGCGGCGACCATCATTCAGGGTGATCGTAATCCGCTCAGCCCCTTCAATCACATGAAAATTGGTTAGAATATGCCCATGACGCGCATGCACGATTACACCCGAGCCGGTGCCATCTATTTTGCGCTCTCCTTGGACATCGCCAAAAAAGCGCTTAAAAAATGGATCATTGAGAATGGACTCATCAATTTTTTGCTTACCTTCGGTGGTAATATTTACCACGGCCGGTGTGACACGTTCTAACATAGGGGCAAGGCTAGGTAAGGCTTGACCATTAACGCTATCAGGCAAAGCGCCCGCACAAGCGCAACCGTGTAAGCCAATCGCTAACAGTGTAGTAAGTAGAGCGCGCTTCCAAATACTTGGTGACATGTTATCTGCATCCTGAAACGTTTTGCTTCGTGAATCTGCTTATTTTAGACCAGCCCTAGTCACTTTTTGCAAAGCTGAACAGAAGGCATTGTTGTGTAGTGAAAATACCACTATTTTGACTTTTGTTCCAAAAAAACCACGCAAGCAAGTTGCCGTCTATCGCGTGGTTTTCAGATGTTGCCGTGGTGACCAGTTGAAAGTACGCTCCATTTGTGCATAAAACTCTTGGTGTTGTGCCGTGGTAGCAGGTGGAGTGTGGACTTGCAGCGTGATGTACATATCGCCTTGAGTTGTGCTGGTATTAATCCCGCGCCCTGCTAAGCGCATTTTTTTACCTGATTCGCTGTCAGGTGGAATTTTTAAGCTGACGGCCCCCGTGGGGGTGGGTGCTAAAATATGAGCGCCCAATGCAGCTTCCCAAGGGCTAATGGGTAAGTCGAGATATAAATCCTGCCCAATTAATTGATAATACGGATGTTCGGCAAGGTGAATCACTAAACTTAAATCAGCTCCGCCGACCCCTTTACCCTGTAAGCGTAAACGGCTGCCTGCCGATGAACCTTTGGGTACTCGTACCTGAATGGTATCCCCATTCGGTGCTTGAATAGCTTTGATGGTATCGAAGAAGACGTCTTCAATTTGTAAAGTTAAATGATATTCTTGGGGTTCTAATGGCGGTTGTACTTTACGTTCAACGGTTTTCTCACGGCGTTTTTTACCGAACAAGCTATTAAAAATAGCTGAGCTACGGCGGGTATCAGGAATTTCTGGCTGACTGATTTCCTCAAAGAAGGCGGTATCTACATCGACTCGACTGGCCTGTGCCGGAGGTGGCTGCGTACTGGTTTTTGGGGTGTCAGTAGGCGTTGGTTTAGGTCGTGTTTGCTGTTGTTCATATTGACGGCGCTTACTACTATCACTGAGGGTTTCATAAGCTTCGTTGACGGCTTTAAACTGTTCCTCCGCTCCCGGTAGGTGGCTGACATCAGGATGGTATTTACGTGCTAAACGTCGATAGGCTAGCTTAATATCGTCTGCGCTAGCGCTAGGTAAAATTCCCAATACCTGATAGTAGTCTTTGGCGGCCATTATTCAATATTCTGAATTTGCTCACGCATCTGTTCGATGAGTACTTTTAAATCAACGGCTGCTTGGGTGGTTTCTGCATCATTAGATTTGGAAGCTAAAGTATTGGCTTCACGATTGAGTTCTTGCATCAGAAAGTCCATGCGCCGGCCAATAGGTTCGTCGCGTTCGAGTACCGCATTAATTTCGTCAAGGTGCGCCATTAAACGGTCAAGTTCTTCATCTACGTCTAAACGTTGGGCGAGGATCACTAATTCTTGTTCGAGGCGGTTATTGTCTGGAATCACGTCCAGCTCAGCTAAACGCTGATGAATTTTGTCCTTAATTCCGCTGATAATTTCAGGGCGACGCTTACGGATACGAACTAAAATTTCAGCAATTTGATCACAACGCGAATCAATAAATTCAGCTAAGCGCTTACCCTCACGTTCGCGCGTAGCGATTAAGTCATTTAAAGCAGTAACCAATAATAACTCTGCTTCTTGCCCCAACTTTTCTAAGTCTGGAGCACTGTCCAAAGTCACCCCCGGCCAGCGGAGAATATCAACGGCTTTTAGGGTTTCAGTACTATTAGTTAACGCCTCAATTTGTCGACATGCAATTATCAATGCACGAGCTAGGGGTTCATTCACTACAATCGCGGAGTTTTCGCCGACTCCCGCTGCATAACGTAGAGAGGCTTCCAGTTTGCCACGATGCAAGCGGTTTTGTAACAGTGTGCGAAAATTATTCTCGAGTGATCTAAACTCTTCAGGAACACGCAAACTAATATCTAAGTAGCGGTGATTAACCGAACGCAATTCCCAACTCAATTTCCCATGAGCTGAAGCGATTTCGTGGTGTGCAAAAGCCGTCATGCTACGAATCATGTCTGGTTTCCTATCTGGCTGGGGTTAAAAAGCTAATAGGTTCTTATACTAGAGGATTTGGTGCTTCAGGTCATTGTTGTTTGTGCACAACACCAAATCTGGACTTTTTCCACGCCATGATCAATCAAGATCGCCTCTAGTTCTGCGCAAGTAGCCCCGGTAGTGACTACATCATCAAAAATCGCAATATGTTTATATTTAATGGGGCGAATCAATTGAAAAGCTTGGTCTAGATTATGTTGCCGCGCAAGAGCTGCCAACTTTTTCTGCTCATCGGTATGGCGTTGGCGGCGGATTTCTGTCAGTAGGATAGGTAGGCCGAGTTTGTTTGCTAACGGGCGGACTAATTCCAGCGATTGATTGAAGCCGCGTTGCCTTAAGCGTTTAGGATGCAAGGGGACCGGTAAGATCGCTTCCGGCAGGTCTTGAATCATTGCAGGGAAGTAGTGTGCCAGTAGCTTAGCGAGGAGCTGTAATTTATCCAGATAAGAACTATTTTTGCCTTCCAAAATCAGCTGTTTAATGGGCGATTCATAGGTAAAAGCACTGATTAAAGGCGTCGGGGCGAGGTTTGCAGGTTCAAGCTTCCAAGGTAAAGTTTGATAGCAAAGCGTGCATAGCAGCAACTGAGTGGGAGTGAGTACTGTGTCGCATAACGGGCAGCGTTGGGGGTGGACTAGTCTGGCTATTATTTGCGCGCTGTGGCTGAGGTTTTGTAGCATAGGTTGGTTTAATTATTTTAATTTTAAGTGTTTATATAAAATCGGCACGCTCAGGATACAGCCTATCAATAAACCATAGCCATGAGCGGTCAGTATAACGGGCGCACCTATTAACTGTGCGCTAGACAGCACCTGACTATTATAACTGTCCCAAGCGAATTTTAAGCTAAGCACACTGATCAACGCTAAGCCTAGCCCACGTTCAGGTTGGACGCTCAGTTGAATACCGCCCCTCAGGAGTAAACCATATAGCACCCCTGAAAAGCCTAAATACCACTGCAGATGCGTTTGCAAACTGAGCAACAGTCCACTGATGCCGAAGGCTAGAACTAAAATATACCAACTCAGCTGTTTAAGGCTAAATAACGAGCCACATAGCTTAAGAAAAAGCCACCAACCCGCTAGATTTAACCCTAAATGCGTCAGATTCAGATGCACGCAATGAGCTGTGAAAAGACGCCATAACTCACCTTGCAGAATCAAATGGCGCTCATACCGCAAGCTCGTGGATAAGCCGTGTAAAGTGATCCATAGCAGGCTAAAGCTTAAGCCATAGAGCAGGATGGGTGTTGGTAGGTTTAATCTATTGGTAATGTGCTTAAGTGTCGGTTGGTTACAATGTTAGAGTATTATGCCATGATTACGCCGTTTTTGAATTTGAA
Source organism: Thiothrix eikelboomii (assembly GCF_900167255.1). Classification (GTDB taxonomy): domain Bacteria; phylum Pseudomonadota; class Gammaproteobacteria; order Thiotrichales; family Thiotrichaceae; genus Thiolinea; species Thiolinea eikelboomii. Next base: position 149,053 of record NZ_FUYB01000002.1, on the reverse strand, counting down.
GGTTTGATAGAAGGTTTGATTAGTCGAATGAATAAGCACAAACAGATGACTCGTCGTCATGCCTCCATGACAGGCTATACCCTGATGGAGTTACTCATTGTTATCACGATTATTGGGGTGCTCTTGGGTATAGCGGTTGTTAATTTAAGAGGTACACCCGATGAGGCAAGAATTGCCTCCTCTCAGCAAGAAATTCGGACGATGGAATTGGCTTTAGATATGTACCGGATGCATAACGCTAGTTACCCGACTAGTGAGCAAGGTTTAAAAGCCTTAGTGGAGAAGCCCGCCGAAGCACGCAAATGGCAACAAGGGGGCTATTTAAAAGCAAAAACAGTCCCAACGGATCCGTGGGGTAATCCTTATAAATATTTAAATCCGGGTACTCATGGTGGTGAGATTGATATTTATAGCCTAGGCCCTGATGGTCGTGAAAATACCCAAGATGATATTGGCAACTGGGAAAAACAATAATCCCATGTGCGCTCAAGGCCAGCGGGGTTTTACGCTTGTAGAGTTACTGATCGTCTTGGTGGTGATGGCGGTGCTGGTCTCGATTGTGTCCTTATCGTTTCGCAGTTTCGAAGCAGACCCCGTTGAGCTAGCACTCGAACGTCTACGTTTTGATGTGAATGTGCTCAGCAATGAAGCCATTGTGCGTTCTGAGCCGCTGGCTTTAGGTTTTACTGAGACGGGCTATCATTTTTTTAAGCTGGATGAGAAAAATAAATGGGTGGAAATTGAAAATGATAGCCTATTTAAAGCGCGGCGCTTTGATGATAAAAACTTAAAACCCCAAGTTTTGATTGAACAAGAACCCGTGAGTCTAGCTGTTGATATGCCTGATGAACCGCAAGTATTCGTCGAACCTACGGGTGAATTAACACCTTTCGTCTATGAGCTTGCTGTGGGTAAAGGTGATCCACAGCGAGTGCAGTTTGATGCTTTCGGCCAAGTCATCGAGCCGATTTCTGACGATGATGCACAGAGCTAAACCGACCTCCTCTCAAGCAGGCTTTAGTTTGGTTGAAGTCATGTTTGCTTTATTTATCATTGTTTTAGTGATTAGTATTGCTAGCCAAGTCGCTGCCAATGGTGCACGTAATGCGCAATTATTAAAAGAATCTACCTTGGCACGTTGGGTGGGTTTAAATCAACTCGATCTTTATCAGATGGCAGTAGATAATAATAGCCTCGAACCTGCTAGTGAAGGTGAGGAAGTGATGGGCAATATTGCGTGGCGTTGGGTTCGTGAAACTAAGCCGTCTAGCTCAGATATTTTAGTCGAGGTAAGGGTTTCAGTTTTTCATGGCGAGCAGGCGAGCGATAGTGAACCCGTGGCAGTCGTCAAAGGTTATGTCCGTCCGCCTACGCCGTAGGCTGGGTTTGGCTTTTAAAAAATGCTAGCTATATCCCTATTAGTGTAGTGCTGTGTTTTCACTAGAATTAGCCTCCCTTAAAAGATATAGTTCAGCCAGCTAAAGTGGGATGTTATCCACCCACGATTATTGAGGAAGAGTTATTCATGAGAAGAGGAAATTGCGCAGCACGCCCAGTTTTAGTGTTTCTTTCAGTCGTGTTGAGCCTAAATTCAGTACAAGCCGCCGAAATAGTCGCTGTTGAAACCTCAAGCTCTCGCGTTCAGACAGTGCTAGGCAGTTCTGTTATCCCCTATAAAGAAGTCACTTTAGCGGCTCAAGTACCTGGTGTACTCAAGTATTTTGCTGGTGAAGTCGGTAGTGCTTATCAGCAAGGTGCGGTATTGACTCAGGTTGATGAGTCTCAATTAGCCGCCAAGCGTAATGCAGTACTCGCTCAAATTCAAAACGCTCAATCCATGTTACAAAGTGCGGAAGCCCAATATCAACGAGAAGTGGTGTCACCACGTAGTCGTGATGTGGGTGCCATGCCGGGCTTTGGGATGCCTGCGATGATGGACAATTTCATCACTCGCCCGATGGCTGATATGATGATGAATAATTATGACTCAGATATGGGGCGTTATTCGGATTTAGTCACCAGTGCCTCTGGCGTGTCGCAAGCGCGAGGTTCTTTGCAGCAGGCTTATTCCCAACTCCAAGAAATTGATGCCACTTTACAAAATGCGAAGGGCATAGCGCCATTTGAAGGTGTCATTCTGCAAAAAATGGTCGAAGTTGGGGATACCGTTCAAGTCGGTCAGCCACTACTGCGTTATGGTTTTGTTAAGTACAAACGCTTGCAAGCGGATGTGCCGGCTAGCTTGATGTCGCAGGTCAGTATAGGGATGGTTGTTCCAGCCAAAATTAATGGTGCTGCTGAAACGATGGCTAAAGTCTCGCAAATTTATCCAGTGGCGGATGCTGAACAACATACGGTGACGGTAAAGTTTGATTTGCCTGTTGATGTAGTTGCCGCTCCGGGGATGTATGCGGAAATTTATTTATCCAATTCACAAGCCAATGAAGAACCCGTCGTGTTGGTCCCCCGCACGGCTTTGCTGAGTGGCCGCAGTTTACCGAGTGTCTTGGCCGTGGAAAATGGTAGTTCTTCCTTACGCTTAGTGCGCCTAGGTGCTGATTATGGCAACAAGGTGGAAGTAATTTCGGGCTTAAAGCCGGGCATGAAGATTATTGATAATCCGCCTCCCCGTGCGGTTTCTGGTTGGATGCCGGATACTCAGTAGTTACGACAACAGTTGTAATACCTTCACTTTTTCGTATTGGTAAATAGCGCATGAATGATTCATCTCAGCCTAAGCAAACTCACGCTCATCGTTTAGGGCTTGCCGGTCAAACCGCTAAAATTTTTATCAATTCTCCCCTCTCTTTATTGCTACTACTCGCTTTTTTAGCGGTAGGAGCTTTAGGGCTGATGATTACGCCGCGCCAAGAAGATCCACAAATCTCCGTGCCGATGGTGGATATTTTTGTCAAATATCCGGGGGCTTCTTCACGTGAAGTGGAGGCGATTATTGCTCGCCCACTTGAAGCAATTATGTCGGAAATTACTGGCGTGGATCACGTGTATTCGGCTTCGATGCGTGGTGAAGCCGTCGTGACTGTACAGTTTAAGGTTGGGGAAGAACTAGAGTCTTCGCTGGTTAAGTTATACGACAAACTCAGCTCCAACCGAGATGCGATGCCACAAGGCGTGACTGAGCCTTTAGTTAAGCCTAAGGGGGTCGATGATGTGCCTGTGGTGACGGTAACGCTGTGGTCAAATGAAGTCGATGATGCTTCTTTACGTTTAGTCGGTTTAGAGGTCTTACAAGAGTTGCGTGGGGTAGCTAATACCAGTCAAAGCTTTATTGTGGAAGGTCGGCGTGAGGAGTTGCAAGTTGAGATTTTGCCTGAGCGCTTGGCTACTTTCGGTGTTTCATTAGAGCAGATTGCACGCACTATCCAAATGGCAAATGCGGAGCAGAATACGGGCTTTGTAGAACCCAATCAAAATATTTATAAAATTTATAGCGGTTCATTTTTAACCTCAGCTCAAGATATTAAAAATTTGATGATCACCGTGGTGAATGGTCGACCTGTTTATGTGCGCGATGTGGCCGAAGTCAAAGAAGGTCCTAGTGATGCAGCGCATATGGTGGGCTATTACACGGGAGTAGCCGCTAGAGTGGACGAACAAGCGTCTAATGCAGCGGCAGTTACTTTGGCCATTGCTAAAAAGCATCGTACTAATGGTGTGGAAGTTTCTGAGGCTATTCTAAAAAAGCTTGAGGGGCTGAAAGGGCAGATTATTCCTGACAATGTACATGTAGAAATTACTCGTGACTATGGGGCGACTGCCAAAGCTAAAGTGAATGAGCTGCTTAAAAAGCTGTTCATTGCTACTATGATTGTCACTGTATTGGTCTGGTTAGCTTTAGGTTGGCGTGCGGGCTTAGTGGTCTTAATTGTCATTCCAGCTGTCATTACTACCACCGTATTTGCAGCTTGGATGCTGAATATGACGATTGATCGGGTCAGCTTATTCGCGCTGATTTTCTCGATTGGTATTTTAGTCGATGATGCGATTGTGGTTGTCGAAAATATTTATCGGCGTTGGTTATTGGTCGGTCAACAAGGCTTAGCGATTGCTGTTGATGCTGTGCGTGAAGTGGGGAATCCCACGATTTTAGCAACCGCCACGGTGATTGCAGCCTTATTGCCGATGGGCTTCGTCAGCGGGATGATGGGGCCTTATATGATGCCTATCCCCGTTTTAGGCTCGGTGGCTATGATCATTTCACTATTCGCGGCCTTTGCTTTTACGCCGTGGTTGACTAATTTATTTAAGCCTAGCCTTGCCAAGCTGCATGCCGATGCAGAAAAAGAACATAAACAAGCTGAGCGGATTGAGTCTTTATTTCGGCGTTTAATTTTGCCCTTAGTCGATAGTAAATTTAAAGGCTATTTATTTCTATTGAGCATTATTTTGATTTTCTTTGCACTAATGACTTTGTTTTATCCACTGAAGGCTGTTCCGGTGAAAATGCTGCCTTTAGATAATAAGCCAGAGTTTAATGTGGTGGTGAATATGCCAGAAGGTACTGCTTTGCCAGTGACGGCTAATTTAATCCATCAATTAGCGACAGAAATGCAAAAATTGCCTGAAGTGACCGCTGTACAAACGTATGCAGGTACTGCCTCACCGTTTAATTTTAATGGTTTAGTCCGTCATTATTATTTGCGCCAGCAGGCTTGGCAGGGTGATATTCAAGTTCAGCTGTTGGATAAAAAAGCACGGGTGCGGACGAGTCACCAAATTGCCGTACAAGCGCGTGAAATTTTAACACCGTTGGCGCAAGCAGCGGGGGCGACTGTGCAAGTGGTGGAAATGCCACCAGGACCACCGGTATTACAAACGGTTGTCGCCGAAATTTATCATCAAGATCCAACGATTCGGCGGCAGATGGCGGCGGATATGACTAAGTTCTTCCAACAAGCGGAGAATTTAGGCGATGTCGATAATATGCTAGAGCATGATTACGAAAATCTACGCTTTGTGATTGATACGGATAAAGCTCAACGCAATGGTATTACCATTGAAGATGTCAATCGCGCTCTGAGCCTGTCGATGGGCGGCTTTGTTTTAGGTGATGTGAAGAAAAATGCCTTAATTGATCCGACGCATATTGTCATGCAAGTGCCGCTGAGCTCACGTTCGCAACTCATGAGCTTAGTCCAATTACCGGTTACCAATGCGCAAGGTAAGTCGGTGGCTTTATCTGAATTGGGTAGCTTTGTGCGTGAGGCTCAAGATAAGCCGATTTATCATAAAGATTTGAATCCAGTCGAGTTTGTGACTGCCGAGGGTGTCGGTCGTTTAGCAGCACCCGTTTATGGGCAGAAGGAAGTTGAAGGCTTGCTGATGGCGGCGAATGATGGCAAGGGTTATGTCGCACCGGATGGTTCAGTGATCGAGGGTGGTTATTGGTTCAGATCACCGAGTCATTTAGAGTTAAAATCGTCTTTTGTGTGGGCAGGAGAGTGGACAGTTACCTTTGAAACTTTCCGCGATATGGGAATTGCCTTTGCAGCCGCCTTAGTTTTGATCTATATGTTAATCGTGGCGCAGTTTGGTAATTTTATTTTACCGGCCATTATTATGGCTCCGATTCCTTTAACCTTAATTGGTATTTTGCCGGGGCATTGGATGATGGGGGCTGAATTTACTGCAACCTCCATGATTGGCTTTATTGCTTTGGCAGGAATTATTGTGCGTAATTCAATTTTATTAGTGGATTTCGCCCGTGATGCGGTAGTTAATCAAGGGTTAAGCCCACGCGAAGCCGTGATTCGCTCTTGTGAGGCGCGGACTCGACCTATTTTAATTACGGCTTTAGCCTTATTGGGCGGGTCAATGGTGATATTATCAGATCCAATTTTCCAAGGGATGGCGGTATCGTTAATTTTTGGTGGAGCGGTTTCGACTTTATTGACTTTATTAGTAATTCCCTTAGGTTGTATCAGTGCGGGTGCATCCTTAGGTTTAGCGTCTAAAGAGACTGACTCTAACGATGGTGAACCAAGCCCTAGCCCAACGACCCCTAGTTCAACTACTAGTAAGCAGGGGTCGAGTACCTTTTTTAGTGCAGTAAAAGCACTGATCGTTTTTCCATTCATCTATCTCTTTGCAGTTATTAGAAGTATAAAGGATGGCTTGGTTGATGCAGGTAAAGCAGTTTTACGCTGGCGAAAGAAGCGCCAATCTGTTAAAACAACGCACCGAATAGATAATGCTGCTCGACAAGCACCTGCAGATTCGGGCAGGATGCTAAAGCCTGAGCCTGAGCCTGAGCCTGAGCCTGAGCCTGAGCCTGAGCCTGAGCCTGAGCCTGAGCCTGAGCCTGAGCCTGAGCCTGAGCCTGAGCCTGAGCCTGCTAAGCCTAAAACTGTACGTAAGCCCCGTAAAAAGGCAGTTAATACAGAGCTAGTATTACCAGAATCAGAGCCATCACTTCAGGTAGAGCCGGAAACAAGTGAGAATAATGAATCGGCAGGATCTGCCAAACCTGCTAAGCGCAGAGGCATCAAGCTGAAAAAAGATATTTAAATTTTAAGGAGTTCTTTAATGAAGATGCTTAATAAAAATCTAGTTGCGTTGGCTATCGCGACAGCTTTGGCTTCTGGTGCAGTTTTAGCTGCAGATTTGCCTTTACCACCTCCAGGACCATTTGCTGGCTCTGCAGAAGCGACGGGTGCTACTGTTACTACCACGACTGCTACTACTTCATCGACCGAGACGGGTGCAGTAGCGAGTAATCCGGCTGCGGATATGCCAGCAGCGCCTCCAGGACCATTCACTGCGCCAGCGTCTGAAACAGGTATTACTGTAAAGCAAGGTGTACCAACTGCTCCAGCCGCACCAGAGCAAGCGGCACAAGCGCCTGTTCCACCTGCAGCACCAGAACAAGCGGCACAAGCCCCCGTCCAACCTGCAGCACCAGAGCAAGCGGCACAAGCGCCTACTCAACCTGCAGCTCCAGTAGCACCAGAACAAGCGGCGCAAGCCCCCGTCCAACCTGCAGCTCCAGTAGCACCAGAGCAAGCGGCACAAGCCCCCGTCCAACCTGCAGCACCAGAACAAGCGGCACAAGCCCCTACCCAACCTGCAGCGCCTACAGTTGCAGTTGGGTCTACTCAACTAGAGATGCCAGAGATCTTAGCCGCTCCAACGGATGGGGCTGAGACACCCACTGAAGCACCCGCTCAAGGACAATTGGCTCAAATGCAATTGCAAATGCCTGCTATGCCTGAGCAGCCTGTTGCTGCTGAAGCCACTCCGGGACCAGGGCCTGCGCCCCAAGCTCCTGAGGGTATGCCTCCTGAGCAAATCGCTCAAGTCCCTGCACAAGCGCTGATGCCGAATCCGACTAATATGCAGGCAGGTATGCCACCGCAGCTAGGGATGATGCATCGTCCGATGGGGCAAATGATGCCAATGTATCCTATGCAGATGCCGTATCAACAGCCTTATCCACAACAAATGCCTACACAGTATTGGTATATTATTCCAGTGATGCCACAAACTAACGCTATGCCGATGATGCCACAAGCGATGCCGCCGATGTATGGGATGCCAGCAGGTCGGTCACCGATGCCAATGCAGCGTATGCAAGGCGGACAAGGTGGTGGGCGTATGCATCATCAGCCTCAAATTGCACCTGCTCAGCCACAACAATCGGCTCCGGCTCAATAATAGGAGCTAGCAAGCTAGCGCGGGCATGGTTAGCTTGTAATAGGTGAATAGCGGGCATGATTACATTAATTGGTAATTTGAAGGGTGGAACGGGTAAAAGTACGGTCACTTTTAACCTCGCGCTATGGGCAGCAACACGCCAAAATCTTCATGTGTTGGTGTATGATCTTGACCCACAAAGCACGACCTCCGATGCCTTTGATATTCGTGCTGAGGAAGGTTATTTGCCACAGATTAAACCAGAGCGTTATGCCGAAGGTTTAGGTATGGAGGGGCAGAATACGCATGTTTTGGTGGATATGGGTTTATCGGATATGCAGGCTACACAGGTGGCTATTCAACGTGCAGATCATATTTTGATTCCCGTTTCACCTAGCCAAGCTGACGTATGGTCAACCCAACGTTTTTTAAAAATGATTGCAGAGATTCGTGAGCAGCGACCCGTTAAATTATTGGCTCTGCTGAATCGTGCAGATACCCATGCCTCTGTGCGTGAAACCACAGAAGCGGCTGAGGCCCTGAAGACGTTAGACGGGCTGCAGTTATTAGATTCACGTCTTTATTTAAGAACAACGTATCGCCGCTCTTTTAGTGAGGGTTTAGCGGTATTTGAAATGGAACCGCGTTCTAAGGCTTCTGCTGAGATAGATGCTTTGGGGCGGGAGCTTTACCACCTTATTAATTAACCGTATTCGGGGTTTGGAATAGGAGATATCCATGAAAGCTTTCCGTTGGCTATTAGTACATCCCATAGCGTTTGCTTGGATACTGGCCGCTATTGCTATTGTTTTAAATTGGATTGTGGGCAGCGGTGCGCCACCCAAGAAGGAACATCAGGCTAAAGCAGGCCAGCATGAAGTACAGGCACAGCAAGAGCCTGCAGGTCATGAAGCAGTGGCTGCCAATCAAGCAGCTGCAGGTCATGAAGCAGCTTCTACCACGGCACAAGCCGCCGCTGCTTTGCCAGCTGCTGATGCCAGTGCTACTCAACAACAGGCCGCTGCTGAGCAAGCAGCAGCTACAGGTTCAGTTTCTGTGACTGAGCAAGTGGCAGCGGGTGCAGCCCCTGCAGAAGCTGCAACGGCTACTGCTAATCAGGCTGCTGGCCAAGCAGTGAACGAAAACTCGAGTGCAGAAGACCTATTACTAGCAGCACGTGAAGCTTATTGGAGTGGCGAGTATGATCGCTCAGTCAGCTTCTATCAGTCTTTATTAAAGAAAGACAATCAGCCAGACTATAAAGGCGAATTGGCGAATGTTTACTGGAAGCAAGGTAAAAGTACTGAAGCAGTGAGTTTGTATGTGGAAATTGCGCCTTGGCTTGCAGAGCAAGGTCGGGTGGCTGAATTGCAAAGCATTAAAGTTTATGCGGATGTCGTTGATCCCACTAAAGCTGCCGAAATTGGTGCTGCCATAAAATAATAAAACTGAGTCGTGGCAGGTCAATAGGCAGGCCACGCTCCCTTAATCCACCAAAGATAAAAAGGCAGGCTGCAACTGTTTTGTAGCCTAATGTTTTATGGTTGGGGATCTCCAGCGAGTTGGAGCTCCTTTACAAACCCACAGGAGCATCCTACATGTCGACTCAATCTAATGTGTCTTTAGATGAAGTTAATTCAGAGTTAAAAAGTGTCGAGCACGAATTAACTGATGTTGAGCAGGACTTACGCCAGTTTGAGTCACGGCAGTCTAATGCAACGACGGTTCTAAAATTTTTGGTTTATCCTTCATTAGTTGCCTTCGTCATTTTGGCAGGCTATGGTTTTTATTTAATCCAGCGTTTGACCAGTGATGTGAATCGTCTAGCAGAGACGATTGTGCAATTAAGTGCTTCAGTCAATAGCAGTATGCTGAGTATTTCTAGCAGTATGACCATCATGTCAGGGCAGATGGGCAGTATTGTTAATTCCACCAATGCGATGTCTAGCAATATGCATGCGATGAATAATAGCACTCAGCAGATGTCGAATGATGTGACACAAATGAATGCTTCTACTCAGCACATGGCAGCATCAGCTTATAATATGCAGCATGATATGTGGAGTATGAATCGGAGTATTTCTAAGCCTATGCGCTTGTTTAACAGCTTTATGCCTTTTGGTGGTGGGAATGACAGTCCTCCACCGATGTCCTTACCGACTACACCGCTAGTACCTTATTATCCTAGTCCGTATTATAATGCCGGTTGGCCTTATCAGGGGCAGCAAGGGCTTGCACCGACCCTACCGCAAACTCAACCTGCTACCCCGGTAAATCAACAGTCTAAACAACCTACCAGTCCTCAAGGAGGCGGTCGTTCACAGCTGAATGCATCATCAGCTGCAACTTAGGTAGGTTGGCATTATTAAATAAAGGATCGTCGCATGACCCCTGATAAACGCATGGAACAACGCCTTAATCTGCTGCAAGAGCATTTAAAGCGGGAAAATCCCACAATGGTGGATGTGGTTGGCAAATACCGTGAACTCGATGTAGTTGCCAAAAAAATCGGCTTATTAGCAGCGGGTGAGTCCTATGCAACGCGGATTTCTTGGTGGCCCTTGATTTCAATTCTGGGGACATTTTCAGCGGGCAAGTCGAGTTTTATTAATACCTATCTCGGCCTAGAATTGCAACGCACCGGTAATCAAGCCGTGGATGATCGTTTCACGGTCATCACTTATAGCCCTGATGGAACCCAGCGTACTTTACCCGGCTTGGCTTTGGATGGTGATCCACGTTTTCCTTTTTATCAAATTGGTGAGGAAATTGAAGCAGTCAGTGCGGGTGAAGGCTCACGGATTGATAACTATCTGCAAATGAAAGCCGCACCTAGCGAAAAGCTGCGTGGGCGAATTTTAATTGACTCGCCCGGATTCGATGCGGATGCACAGCGCAAGGCGATTTTGCGGTTGACGGATCATATTATTGAGTTATCGGATCTGGTGTTGGTCTTTTTCGATGCTCGCCACCCTGAGCCGGGGGCCATGCAGGATACTTTAGAGCATTTAGTGCGTGGTACTCAGCGTCGGAATGATAATTCTAAATTCCTGTTTATCCTCAACCAAATTGATACCTCGGCACGAGAAGATAATTTAGAAGATATTGTCGCCTCTTGGCAGAAAGCGTTGGTGCAAAGTGGTCTATCGGCAGGCAGCTTTCATATTCTGTTTAATGATCGCCTCGCAGTACCCGTTGCGGATGAAGCGGTTTGGGCGCGCTATGTTGCTAAGCGGGATGCTGATTATGTTCGCATTATGGAACGGATTGATGGTGTTAATGTTGAACGGGTTTATCGGATTATTGGTAATTTAGAGTCGACCAGTAATCAGATTGAGCAACAAGCTGTACCGCGTTTGCGTACCCTGTTACAACGTTGGCGGCGTGATACGTTAATTTGGGATGGCATCGCTCTGGCGGCTTTAGCGGTGGGCGGAATTGCTTTAAGTGTTTGGCTGGGCTGGTGGCAAGGGTTGAATTTTAACCCTGATTGGTTGCCAGACGTACAAGCCAGCCCCGTGTTATCCGTGCTTGCTATTGTCTTGCCATTGATGATTTTATTGGTGATTCATTTCCTGATTCGTAGCAAAGTCCGGCATTATCTAGCTAAACCACTCAGTGCAGAAGAACCTTATGGAAATTTGCAGGCTGCTTTCCAGAAAAGTACGGGTTGGTTTCGTTCTATTTTCCAAAGCAAACCCGCCGGTTGGGGTAGTTTGAATCGCCGTCGGTTGGATAATATTCGTCATTCAGTGGATCGTTTAGTCCAACGTCTGAATGACCGTTTTACCAATCCGTCAGGGCGTGAAGCCGTTACGACACCAGTTAAACAGCGTTAATCGTATGCTCGGCTTAAAAAAAATAACTCTGCTGCCAGCTTGGATGTTGGTTTTAAGCTTGGCAGTTTGGTTGGTAGCCTGTAGTTCTAACCAGCAAGACTCGCTGCGTTTACAAGGCGAGAGTATGGGGACTACTTGGCATATTACTCTAGTACCTCCGCCAAATAGCCCGCATCAGGCTAAAGAACTTCGGGCTAGCGTTGAGCAGATTTTAGAGCGCATTGATGAGCAAATGTCTAATTGGCGTCAAGATTCAGAAATCTCGCGTTTTAATCAGGCACAGTCAACGGAATGGTTTCCAGTTTCCTCGGATTTAGTCAAACTCGTGCAAACTGCCCAGCAAGTGAGTCAGTTGAGTGAAGGGGTCTATGATATAACCGTTGGGCCGTTGGTGAATCTTTGGGGGTTTGGGAGTCAGGCAAAGACCAACACTAAGCCTCCAAGTGAAGCAGAGATTAAGCTTGCCCTAGCCAAAGTAGGTTATGAAAAACTCTTAACTCAAGAAAATCCGCCTGCTTTGCGTAAGACGCAAGCCGATCTTTATGTGGATCTAGCTTCGATTGCACCCGGTTATGCAGTGGATTTATTGGCTGAGTATTTCGAACAGCAGGGGATTAAACAGTATATGGTCGAAGTCGGTGGCGAGGTACGTACTTTAGGCTCAAGCCCCCGAGGAGATGCTTGGCGCATCGGGATTGAAAAACCGGTTGATTCAGTCCGTAGTGTGCAGCAGGGTATGCATTTAGTGGATGCAGGGCTGTCGACTTCGGGGGATTATCGTGATTTTTTTATCGAAAGCGGTAAGCGCTATTCGCATACCCTTGATACCAAGACGGGGCAGACGGTCAGTCATAGTTTAGCCTCAGTTTCAGTGGTTGCAGATACGGCCAGTTTAGCAGATGCCTATTCAACCATGCTGATGGCAATGGGTGAGCTGAAAGGTAAGGTTTTTGCTGATCAACATCAGCTCAAGGCGTTTTTTATCTGGCGGACTGATCAGGGGTTTGAAACTTATGCCACAGCAGGGTTTCAGCCTTTATTATCCAAACCCTGATGTTAGGCCTAGCCGATGTCTGAAGTGATTTTATTTAACAAACCTTATGATGTGCTGTGCCAATTCACTGCTGAAGTGGGTCGACTAACACTGGCTGATTTTATTCCAGTTCCTAAGTTTTATGCGGCAGGACGTTTGGATCGAGATAGTGAAGGTTTATTGGTTCTGACCAATGATGGGCGCTTGCAACAGCGCATTGCCGACCCTAAGCATAAAACCTTTAAGACTTATTGGGTACAGGTAGAAGGCGAGCCAACCCCAGAAGCTTTGCAGGCTTTAGCGACGGGTGTGCAACTCAATGATGGTTGGACTTTGCCTGCTCAGGTGCAACTAATCCCTGAGCCAGCGAATTTATGGCCGCGTCAGCCACCGATTCGTGTTAGAAAATCTATTCCAGTCAGTTGGTTAGAGTTAAAAATTCGTGAAGGCCGGAATCGCCAAGTACGACGTATGACCGCAGCGGTAGGCTTTCCGACCTTAAGATTGATTCGTTATCAGATTGGGATGTGGACGCTGGACGGCTTAGCATGTGGGCAATGGCGCTATGCTTGATGTCCAGCGCTTTAGCGAGTTTGCAATAAACCCAGAGAAATTAAAAAGCGCTCGCAACGGTATATGATTGGAGGAGAGGAGGAGTCATCTACCTATTAAGCTGCGAGCGCCGACAAACTGTTTTGCACTTCAGTAAAACCGTGCTATGAAATCTATATTAGTCAATATTGTTGCAATGCACAAGTGATGAAATTTATCCTGCTGGGTTAGTTTAACTAACCATTGGTCACAAGTTCTTCAAGCTGGTTAATTCGTTGCTCTAATTCGTCCAGACGTTTAACTAATAGCTCAACGTGTGAAGGCTGAAGCTCAGGCGTCTCTTGTGATCGAGCTGCGTTGGCTTCAGCCTGTAGTAGCTCGAAAGTTTCCCTACCCAAAGTATGATAATAACGCTCCTCTCGCTGGCCTGCTTGAGGAGGTAATTTCATGACTAAAGGGGGTTCAGCACTCAGCCACGTTTCAAGTATAGTGCGGATTTGTTCAGTTTGTGTGAACTCTGCCATGCGTTCAGTGCGTAATTTTAATTCATTCAGGGTTTGTGGGCGACGTAGCATCAATACGGCTAAAACGGCCTGCTGCTGGGGTGTTAAATTTAATTGACGTTGCACTTTATGCTCAACTCGTTGAGCACGCCCGCTGTTTTGCATGACGATCCAGCCAAATTCAATCAAGCTACGAGCAATATGCCCCACTTCACCTTCTTTTAAATTCATGATTGGCTCGCGGCTGGTTTTTTGGTTGCAAGCTAACATCAGTGAATTGATGGTCAGAGGATAATTCGTCGGTGTCGTTAATTGTTTTTCCATCAGACTCCCTAAGATGCGAATTTCTTCAGCACTAAAAGGGGGCTTGTTGCTTTCATCTAGTGTTTGCATCGTGGCTGAACCTTGAGTTGTTATAGATAGGCTAAGACTAGTATAAGTATAGATTTTAAGCAAAATCTGGAACAGCATAGCTCCAGTTTGCTATGGAGTTTTGATAAAGCGATAACACGCCTCAGCTTAGGTCATCAACTCGAATTAATGACTTAATTTCATAAGCTTGCCCGTTTGTTTATAGGCCAAAGCTTCTAAAATAATACCATTGGTATTTGCCGTAATCGCCTTATTCGGTTGGCCACTTACCTCATACAGGCCAGAATACCAGCCGCGTTCTGGATCAGCTAGACTCGCCGCTTTTTTCATCAGTCGGTGGGTATAATCAGTCTCATAGAGTAGATGCCAACCAAAAGCTGCTTTGGTACTTAAAGTTTTGAATTGACTGGCATCTTCACCCTTTTCAGTAATTGCATTCCATGCTTTGCCACTGGTAAATACCGTGTTGTAGACGAAGTAAGGCGCTTGATCAATATTATCTTCAGAGACTGCTGTTAGGATGCCGGTAGTGGTAGCACGTTTTTCTTGGGCTTTATACACCCGCCAAGCTAATTCTTGAGAAATATGATCCCAACCAAATTCGATACCATCAAGAATATAAGGTTCGCTGACCACATAGTTATGCGCACCATACTGTTGTGGGTCACGGCTATCAGTAGCAATCTGAATCCCCTCAATGTCGACAAATTTGAGAAAGTCGGTATAGCGCAGTGAATTAGAAACATCCAGCCCCATCAGATTAAAGGATTTGGCGGCATATTCTTCATAGCCCAACCGTCCTTCTTGCACATACTGGGTTTCACCTTGGTCGGTGACGACTGCACCATAGAGCACACCATCTACTAGCAGGGGTTGAGTATTCCAGCTGGCGATCAGTTGTTTCACTGCGGCGGTATGTTGTGGGTAATTCCATGCGAGCACATTGAACGGTACTAGAATGCGCCCAATATCAATCGCAGACCAACCGATACCTTTTTCACTGGGCTGATTGGTATAGTCAACCATTTGCAGGGAAAGAGTGTTATAGGATTTATTGGGTAATTTGCCTTCAAATAAGGGGAGTTTTGCTAAAGTCTCGAGGGTTTTAGCAATACGGCTATCAAATTCAATCGAGTCAATCAAACCTAGACGCTGTGCCGCAATCACTGCCATCAGATAAGACGAGGTATCCCACAAGGTTGATGCATTATAATTATCAACCGAGTTGACTAAACCTGTATCAGCAATGGTATTGTTCTGAAAATACTTCCATGCAATTTTTGCCCAGGCTAATTCTTCTGCGGTGAGCGGGCGCGTAGGGGCAATTTTCACCTCCTGACTGGCGGTCACTATCGCTTCAGGGGTTGCAGCATTGCCCATGCTGATCCCCTCTAACCAGCCGACTAGCCCAAAGGCGGTCACTAATCCGGTCAGAAAAATGATATGGCTGCGGGCGCGAACCAAGCCTTGTTTGAAACTCATGCGATCACCTCGTTATTCTTATAAGCGGCGGTTGCCTGCTCTTCCTCAGCAAGGTCGGTTGCTTCCGGTTGCCAGAAGGCGGCCAGTACAATCCCGCTGAGTGCGAAAATATTATTCAATCCCCAAAAGATATTGACCAAAATTCCGCCCAGCGAATAGTCCTGATTATGGAGTATAAAATACTGGATGGAGGCATAGAGTACGCCGCATACAGTCAAGACTATCACGGCAAACTGTGGCCAGATCAAATGGAAAAAATTGCCTTCTTGCCGATCTTTAGGGGTGACTGGAAATTTGATTTTTTCACCTTTCAACACTGTCCAAATCGCCCGCAAATTAACGGGGAAAAAGGATAAATAGCTGGCTTTAGAGCGATAGCCAGCAATGCCCCAAGTCCCGACCATAAAAGCTAACTCCATGAAAATCAGAAAGGGCAGGATATGCTTGAAAAAATCACCAGTGTAAGCGCTGACAGGGGCGATCCCCGCAAATAAATACACCAACGGTGCAAGCAGAAAAATTAGATTCCAGATGCCACCGAAATAAGACCAAATAGTCGCTCCATACATCAAGCGTTGTGACCAACTCTAAGGGATTATCATGCAGGGCAATATCGAGCGTACCTCCTGCATATTTAAAGCGTTGTACCGTCCAGCTCAGCAAATCTTGTGGGGAGAGCATTTTCGACTCTACGGCTGGGTGCAGTACTGATTTCCAGTGACGATCTTGATCCGCATGCAGCACAATTGAAGTATAAATATCTTCAGAAACATGGAAACGATACGGTGTGAATTCTTCTTCACTGGCGACTTGATGCCGCATTTCCTGTACTAAATTACTATCGAGTGCTTCACCTCCCATCAGTTTTTGCAATTGTTTGGATTGTTTGCCGACCTGTTTTTCAATGGTATCGGCATAACATTTGAGAGCTGCTTCCATGACTGCTTCACGGCGATGGATTGAGCCAGCCCCACAGCAAAATGAGGCATTGGCCCAATTGCGCCGACGTTGAATCACGTCATAAAACATTTTAGGTTCATTGACAAAAGGGTCTTCACCTACGCGCACTTCGCCGATCACCGCTTCCACGCCCTTGCCAAGCCAGCGCCCCGGTGTTTTTAAATAGCGACCAAGAAAATCCGGCAAGCGTTTACCTTCGGGTAAATCAAAAAACCATTGTGGAGTTTGTACCCATGCCACTTCAGGATCACGAAAATAGCCTAAGGTATGTTCGAGGATAGTGGGAAAAGGGCGGGTGTCGGCATCACAAATCACAATGAAATCACCGTGAGTTTGTTCCATCGCATTGCGTAGATTACCGGCTTTAAAGCCGATATTGCTGCTACGTGTGAGATAACCAACCCCTTCTTGTTCAGCCACTTGTTGCATTTCTGGACGTTTGCCATCGTCGAGGACAAAGATCTTCAGTTCAATCGGGAAGGGATAGGTGATTTTTTTTGCATCAAGGATACTCAGGCGAACTAATTCCACGTCCTCATTGTAGCTAGGAAAAAAAACATCGACCTTGATAGGGCGATCTTCCGCATGATCAGGGTTGACCACCTCGCGAACATTAGCAGGAGGCGGTTGTTGTGGATAATCCTCTAGTTTCCATAAATTGAAGATGAACAAGCCAAGTCCAAAATAGGAGGCTGTTTCGGCGACGACTAGCGGAATCGCATACCAGAGGGCATCAGGATTGAGTGAGGCCGTCCATCGCCACCACAAATACCATGCACCGAGTGTCATGGCGATAACAGCGAGAAATTGCCAGATCCCTTCCGTCACTGCCGAATAGACTAGCGGCGGCTCAGGTTGACGAGTTTCAAATTTGTCGAAATAGAATCCCATAGCAGTGTTCTTATTGTTGTGATTAGAGGGTAAAACGCAATTTTTTAATGATTCTAATTATTCTAATGATGCTACTGAGTGATGGGCGCTTAATGGCCTTAAACTAAATGTTTACTAACATGCAAATGGTTACCCCGTGCATCGCGGATATAACGGATTGAGTCGGCCAGTAAATGGATCAATCCCATACCCCAACCGCCTTCAGGTAAGTCCTCAGGATTAGGCATGACGCGGACTTCAGTATGCAACTGGTCCGGCATGGCTTGGCCATGATCAGAAATAATCAGATGGACTTCTTGTGGGCTGTATTCGACACGTACATGCACCTCATTGCCAGACTCTAATTGGTAGGCATGTTCGATCACATTATTAACCGCCTCGACCATGATGAGTTCGAGTTGCCCTAGCTTATCGTCGGTGAGTTGTAGTTCTTGACCAATCCCGCGTAAAGCCCCCGATAAGACGCGAACTTGTTCAAGGCGGCTGTCGATGGACAGGCGGATGTTATATTCTTGGTAATTAGTGTCCATCACGTACCCTATTTTTTTTATTTTTGTCTTTTTTTGATGTGAGTTGATGCCAGTATGCTTGGCTGGCGATTCGCAGTATGCTGTTCATCAGGGCCCTCTCCTGATTGATGCAAGAGTTTATTTGAGTAGCTACTAAGCAGTAGCCAAGCTAGCACCTAGGGCAGTATCCACATCAACTGCCATCCGAAATACGCGATCCATGCGAGTCAGTTTAAATAGATCTGCCACAATGCCTCTGGCTCCGGTAATGATCAGATCACCTCGGTTACCTAACATTTTCAACAGACTAACCAGTGCTCCAAGACTGCTGCTGTCCATGAAAGTGACGGCACTAATATCTAAGATAATACAATTATGTCCCTCATTGATGAGTTGGGCGATAGAGTGTTTGAGTTGGGGAGCGATCGTAGCATCCATTCGAGTATCCAAAATGGTAGCAATGGTGAATCTGCCCTGAGTTTGGGTTGAAACTTGCATTTTTATTATCCTAATTGGTTGCAGCGTATTGAAACTTATCATTTTAATTAATATTGATAGTTTACACTTGTTAGCCCGTCAGCAGCAATAGTTGAATTAGTCTCAGAGCAGGTTTAATAAAACTTTCTTATAATAAACGGCTTGGGTAGAATGTACTCAATGACGATTATAAAAATAAACATACAGGATTTTATCCATGTCTGCCAAGCCACTCTGTGTCGAATTATTTGTTGAAACCAGCGGAACCTGTGAGGGACTGTTTGTTTTGTTTGAGCGTGCGCTCGCAAGCGGTGCACAAAGTTTGCTAGTGCTAGCCGCCGATGCAAATGGTTTTACGCCAGCACAACTAGATGCATCTTTGCAGGCTTTACCCCTTCCGGTGTTTGGTGGCATTTTTCCAGAAATTATTGCACATGGACAAAACCTAAAGCGGGGGAGTTTGGTCTGTGCTTTACCCGTTAAGGCACAAGTCCATTGGATCGAGCATTTATCTAGCCCTGAGTATGATTATTTTCCAGAAGTAGTGGCTCTAGAAGCACAGATTCCGAAGGGTGCAAGCTTAGTGACTCTAGTGGATGGTTTGAGCAAGCGCATTACCAGTTTATTAGAAAATCTCTATGAAGTCTTCGGCAGTCGCTATCGTTACTTAGGCGGGGGAGCGGGTTCATTGAGTTTTGTCCAGCAACCTTGTCTGATCAGTAATCAGGGGTTGAGGATGGATTGTGCTCAGATCACTGCTTTACCGTTATCGGTTAGCCTGAGTATTGAGCATGGTTGGCATAAGTTTGCCGGCCCCTTTATTGTGACGGGCGCTTATGACAATACGATGACTACCCTTAACTATAAACCGGCGTTTGAAGTCTATCGAGAGGTCGTTGAGGAGGATAGTGGTCAGAAGTTTGGAGTCAATAATTTCTTTGATTTAGCCAAGGCTTATCCCTTTGGCTTGGATCGTATTTCTGGGGATGTCGTGGTGCGCGATCCATTATTTCGTCAGGGCAAGGCGTTGGTTTGTGTGGGGGATGTGCCGATTAATCACATTATTTATATTCTCAAGGGTGATGTTGATCATCTACTAGAGGCTTCACGACGCTGTGTACAAATCATTCCGGCAGATAAGTTACCCTTGATGGCTTTGTTATTTGATTGCATTAGTCGAGCTTTATTTTTACAAGAGCGTTTTGCTGAGGAGATTAATACGATCCATCAGGCCTTACCCTGCGGTGTTCCCTTAGTAGGTGGCTTATCTTTGGGCGAAATCGCGGATGGAGGCAACACGTGTTTGGAGCTTTTTAATAAAACTTTAGTGCTCGGTATCCTCTCACCGATCGAGCAAATACCATGAAAATGACACTAGAGATTGTTTCCGTTCAATATGCTTTGGCGTTATTAATCGGACAGGATCTGGATTTACGTACCATGCTGCGTAAATTTCTAATCCCAGCTCTAAAATTGCTGAATGGGCGTAGTGGTTATATTTGGCTGCATAATGGCCTTGTGCCTGAGGATATTGCGACGACGGTGCCGAATCCTTGTTACGGTTATCCTTTATTGCAGGGCAGTTTAGAGCAGGAGTTACCCTTATTAGCCGCTGAGCTAAGGCGGGTGGCGACTCAAGCTTGGCAGGTTAAGAAGCCGGGAGAGATCCATGTGCTTGCTGGTGTTACCTATCATTTCATGCCTGTCGGGGGAAATGGTCTGTTAGTGCTAGTGCGTGATCCACCTTTATCAGATGCTTATTTATTGGCTTTGGGTTTGATTTTGAAACGCCTAGAAACAGCGTGCTTAGCCTGTCAGCAACATGCTCATCTAGAAGAGGTGAAGGCGGAGGCTCTGCGAGCTAAGGCGGCTGCGGAAACTGCGAATAAAGCTAAAAGTGAGTTTTTAGCGATGATTAGCCATGAAATTCGGACACCGATGAATGGCATTATCGGTCTGACTGACTTGATGTTATACAGCGAAGTTTCTGCTGTGCAAGGCGAATATTTGCAGATGATCAAGTCTTCGTCGAATGCTTTGCTCGATATTATCAATGAAATTCTCGATTTTTCGCGGATTGATTCAGGGGCTTTAGTCCTCAATCCTGTCAGTTTTTCAATCCGTGCTTTATTGCATGATACATGTTTGCCTTTGCAGGTCAGAGCGCAGCAAAAACAGTTGGCTTTTCGCTGGGAGTTGGCGGCGGATATACCGGATTTACTGATTGGTGATCCTGGGCGTTTACGGCAGATTATGATTAATTTGATCGGTAATGCCATCAAGTTTACCGAGCAAGGTGAGGTCGTTGTTACGATCAGTTTGCAAAGCGATGCACCCGCAGAGCAGGTCTATTTATTATTTGCAGTCCGTGATACGGGGATTGGGATTCCGATAGAAAAGCAAGCGAGTATTTTCCAGCCTTTCCAGCAAGCCGATAGCTCCATCACTCGTGCTTATGGTGGCACCGGTTTGGGCTTGACGATTTCTTCACGCTTGGTGGGTATGATGGGGGGGCAACTCCAGGTCGAAAGTGATCTGGGGCAGGGGAGTATTTTCTATTTTAGTCTGCTACTGACCACAGCTAAGCAAGCCTTGCCGATGACTACAGTAGCCAATATTAATTTGTCGCCAGCAAGTTGTGCTTTAAAGATTCTTTTGGCCGATGATAATGCAGTTAACCGCCTGTTGGCACGGCGCTTATTGAATAAAGCAGGTCATCAAGTGATCCTTGTTGAAAATGGACGAGAGGCTTTAGAGGCCTGGGAAATTGAGCAACCTGATGTGATTCTGATGGATGTGCAAATGCCTGTGATGGATGGTTTAGAGGCAACGCAGCTGATTCGTGGGCTAGAGCAGCAAAAGCAGTTTCATCCTACCCCGATTATCGCCCTAACTGCTAATGCGATGGAACGTGATCGGGAGCTATGTCTAGCTGCAGGTATGGATGATTTCCTAAGTAAACCGTTTCAGATTCAGGCTTTGCTGGATGTTGTCCAGCGGGTTTGCCCTAGATAAAACGGACTATATGACAGGCCTACACTCACTATTCTATTTTAAATAAGCATTTAGTTTTAAATCAAAATTTAAGTTTAAAAAAACGAGTTTAGTTTAGATCAATCATTAATAAAGAAATATCATCAGGGCGCAATATCGCTGCTTGATCTAAGCCTAGGGCATGACGCAAAGTTTCAATCGCTTGACTGACAGGCTGCTGAGTGACAGCGGTTAAGCTTTGGATTAAAAAGCTGGGGTCTAGAGGATTAGCCTCGGCAGTAGGTAATTCTAGTAAGCCATCAGAATAGAGCATAAAGCGACTCCCACTTGGGAAAGCTAGGCTAATGGTTTCATAGTCTACATCAGGCACTAAGCCAATCGGAAAACCGGTACAGTCAATTTGTGTCCAGCCTTGATGGGGGCGATATAACAAGGGCTGTGGATGACCCGCTTGTACAAAATGTAGATATTCTTGCTGAGTATCCATAATGCCCAAAATCATGGTTAGATAATGATCATGGGTATCTAAATGCTCATGGAGATGCTGGTTTAATTTTGCGGCCAGTTGCGCGGGGATACTCGCAATGTGGAGGTGATTAGGTTGATCTAAGCAATGCAGTTGACTGGTCGCACTTAATAAAGCTTGCAAACACATCGACAATAAAGCAGCAGCAATCCCATGCCCAGAAACATCAATCGAATAAAAGAAGAATAAATCATCATTGATGGGAAAATAGTTAAAAGTATCCCCGCCAACATATTGTGCAGGTTGAAAAAACCAATCGAGTTGAATGCGCCCGAATTGTTTCTGATGAGGTAAAATACCGGTTTGCAAAGCAGCAGCACGTTTGAGATCACTTTCAATCAAAGTTTGAGCGGCTGAGAGGGATTGATTGATACTGGCTAGATGGCGATTTTTGTCCTCTAAACTCTGTTCTAAATTCAAAATTCGTTGTGCAGCACGTAAGCGGACGGCTAGTTCCTCACGCACAATCGGTTTGATGGCAAAATCATCTGCTCCAGCATCTATGCCCTGCAATAAGCTATGTTTACCGGACATCCCGGTCAGAAGGATGATGTAGACATAATGGGGCAAGTTAGCTGCACGGATGGTACGGCATAAGGTTGGGCCATCCATGAGGGGCATGATCCAGTCACTAATAACGAGCTGGAAATGATGTTGCTGGATGAGTTCCCACGCTGTTTGCCCATTATCGGCTAACACGACCTGATGCCCCATCAGCGTCAAAATGCGGCGCAAGATCAATTGCATATCTTTAGCGTCATCTACCACAAGGATATTCATATTCAATCTATTATTTTTATATTATAGTTAACTTGTTTTATCGCTACATGCTAGCATTAGGTCTTATCCAAAATATATAAATATAAGCTCAGCGTAACTAATAATATGACAAGCACAACTTCCGTCATTGATAAACAAGTTTATAACGAATTGCAGGACATCATGGCCGAGGGTTTTACCGAGTTGGTCGAGGTGTTTCGTGCGGATACTGTTTCGGCTTTGAGCCGGTTAGAGCATTGTGTTGCTCAAGCGGATGCTATCCAAGTTGGTTGTATTTGCCACAAACTCAAATCCAGTAGCAAGTTAATTGGTGCCTTCAAAATGGCTGAATGGGCGAGTCTGTTGGAAACCTACAAGGACGATCATAATCAAGCACGTGCGCAAGGGCATTTGCAAGCCTTACTTGCCGAATACGCCCAAGTTAAAGCGTGGCTAGATGCTGATCAGCCGAGCATGGTTTGACGATTTATCCATAATTTCAATCACCTGCTTTGTAGCGGAGGGACACATGAAAGGTCTAGTCTTTATCGAGTTTCTGGAAATGGTCGAGAGTGAATTTTCAGCAGAGATGGTGGATGATATTATCGACGAATCTGACTTGGCTTCAGGTGGTGCCTATACCTCAGTCGGTACTTATCCGCATGCTGAAATGTTAGCCTTGGTGGCTAATTTATCCAGTAAAACTCATTTACCTGTCCCCACGCTAATAAAAGTTTTTGGGCAACATTTGTTCGGTCGCTTTGTAGAGTTATATCCGGGCTTTTTCCAAAGTACGCAGCATGCCTTTGATTTTCTAGAGTCGATTGAGAATTATATTCATGTCGAAGTCCGTAAGCTCTATCCTGATGCGGAGTTACCGCGTTTTGCAACGAGTCGAAGTGCAGATGATAATAAATTGATCATGATTTATTACTCCCAACATCCCTTTGCTTCTTTAGCGGAAGGTTTGATTGAAGGTTGCTTGAGGTATTTTAATGAGCCGACTCAGCTAGAAATCATCGACCGCTCCCAAGGTAAAGGCAATCACGTCGAATTTCATATTACGCGCTTGGTCAGCTAATCATGAGCGCGGAGCTAGAGCTAATCGCACGCTTGGAAAAACGCTTGGAGCGTGAGCATAATGCCCGCCAACAGGCTGAGCAATTATTGGAAAGCAAGAGTCTAGAGTTATATCAAGCTAACCAAGAGCTACGTGCTCAAGCGGACTCGCTAGAACAAACGATTGCTGAGCGTACCCAAGAACTGGTTGAGGCACGTGATCAAGCTTTAGCCGCGAGTCGGGCTAAAAGTGCCTTTCTGGCTGCGATGAGTCATGAAATTCGTACTCCGATGAACGGTATCATTGGGATGACAACTCTATTGCAGCATACGGCCTTACAAGCCGAACAGCGGGTGCAGGTGGAAACTATTTTGCAATCTGCCCAAGCTTTATTGGGGATTATCAATGATATTTTAGATATTTCGCGCTTAGAGGCGGGCAAATTAGAACTTTTAGAAGAACCTTTTTGTATTAACGATATTTTGCCTAATGTAATCGCTACCATGCGCACGATTGCTGAGCAAAAGCAATTGCGGTTGGTGCTTGAACTAGCAGCTGGGATACCCATGAAGCTTTGGGGCGATCCTTTACGCTTGCGGCAGGTATTACTCAATCTGCTTAGCAATGCCATTAAATTCACCACGGAAGGGCAAATTAGTATCAGAGTGCTGCAGGGCGAGTCTGGGATGTTACGTTTTGAGGTTCAAGATACCGGTTTGGGAATCTCTGCGGAAAAACAAGCCAAACTTTTCCATGCTTTTAGCCAAATTAGTCGCTACGACCAACATAATCACGGTGGTACCGGTTTAGGCTTAGCCATTAGTCGCAAGTTAGTGCAGTTAATGGGGGGCAGTATTGGCGTAGACAGTCAGGAGGGACACGGAAGCACTTTTTGGTTTCAGATTCCCACCAGAGCGGAAGATAGCCACTGTGCTAGCGAGTCTACCGCTGACTTAGTGACCCAAACTAAGCCTACCTCAGTCTGGCAGGCTAGCGACCCGTCATTCAGTACGGAGAATGCACCCCATATTCTGGTGGTTGAAGATCACAAAATTAATCAGATGGTCGCAAAAGGCATGTTACTGAAGCTAGGTTATCGGGTCACTGTGGTCGATGATGGTTTTCAGGCTTTGGAACATTTACGTACCGGCGATTTTGCTTTGGTCTTGATGGATATTCAGATGCCGGGCATGAGTGGGGTTGAAACGACTAAGCGGGTACGGGCAGAACTGCCAGAGCAACAGCTCCCGATTATTGCCTTGACCGCTAATGCGATGAAAGGTGACGAGCAAGAGTATTTAGCAGCGGGCATGAATGCCTGTTTGACCAAGCCTATCCAAATGCAGACCTTAGCATTGACACTTCAGGCCTGGTGTCCGGTCCAATAGCTGAAGCGCTATTCATAAAAAAATAATAAGGGGGGTTAGTATAGCTGATGAACCTATTTCAACATCTTTTACTGAGTTTATTACTGAGCTTAGGTTTGGGGTTGCTCATTTATCTACTGATCCAGAACCAGCAACTACAGAGGCAGTTGGCCGCTGTCGACGCTTTACAACGAGGTTCTGCTGAAAACATGGGCAAAACCCTAATCCCACTGACTGAAAAGCTGGAGGCCATCTCTTTGGTTACCAGCAAACTCAGTAAGGAAACCGAAGACAGTCATAATAAAAAACTCGCTCATCTGCAAAAGCGCTTGGACTTGTATAAAACCTTAGGTTTGCTTAATCAGGCTGAGTTATTGCGGCTAGAGGCTAAGGGTGTCGAGGCTGCCGATAAGCTGGCGAGTACAAAAAAAATCATTTGGGAAGCAGGTGAAGCCTTAGCGGATAAAAAAGCTCGCCTGCAAAGTTTGATGGGACCAATCGACAAATTGGTGGCGGCGTGGAAAGCAGGTGATCTGAGTCCGACAGCGGATACCGTGCGCAAAGAACTGGAAACCGTTTTGGGGGAACTTGGGAATGACTGAGCATGAGAAGAATAAAACCAGTCGCTTGAAGCATCGTTCTGTCGTGGTGGGTTTGGTGTGGTTGGCGGGGTTATTGCTGACCGGGGTGATTATTTATTTGATCAATGCCAGCTTCGGTGGCAATCAGCAAGCTGCAACTCAAGGAGGCTTGCTGAGTTTACTAAAAACTAGCCAGCCTCAGTCCCCAGTACGTACAGATACTTTCTGCCAGTTGGTCGAAAAACCCAATAATAGTTGTCTAGGTGAACCTAAGGGTTTGTGCTCCAAAGATATAGAAATAGCCAAGATCGCATGGAAGTATTTTGAAAATAATTACAATCCTGCAACAGGTTTGTATAACGCAGCGGATAAATACCAATCCACGACTATGTGGGACACAGGTTCAGCACTGGCAGCGACGATTGCCGCCCATGAATTCGGTTTGATCAACGATAAGGATTTCGATGACCGTGTGCAGGCCATGTTTAAGACCATGACGAATATGGAGCTGTTTAATAAGGAAGCACCCAACAAAGTTTATCATGCGGCGACCGCTGCGATGGTTGATTATCGTAATCAACCAGCTCCTGAGGGTATTGGTGTATCGGCTTTGGATTTAGCCCGAATGATTTCGTGGCTGAATACCTTAGGTTGTATGCATCCTAAATACGCTTATCCGGCGAAAAAAACGATCGAGCGTTGGGATTTAACCCGGATAGTAAAAGAGGGACAAATGTTCGGCATGTACCGCGACCAGACCTCCAAAGATAAAAAGATCGTAGTAGCCCAAGAGGGGCGTTTAGGTTATGAACAGTATGCGGGGAAAATTTTCCGTGAGTTGGGGTATGATCAACGGGTTGCGGCTACTTACAATAATGAATTCCGTGAAACCATCAATATTTATGATCTACCGATTGTTTATGATCGGCGCGATCCGCGTGATTTAGGTGCTTATAACTATGTGGTGACTGAATCCTATGCAATGGATGCGATAGAAAATGGGATTGATGCTGAAAATAAACCACTGATTGAGAATATTTTCAAGGTACAAAAACGCCGTTGGGAAGAAACCGGTATTGTTACCGCTGTCTCAGAAGACAACCTCGACCAAAAACCGTACTTTTTATATAACACGATCTTTACTGCGGGGCTGCCGTGGAATGCAACCACAGATAAAGGGGTCCGTTATGACCATTTAAAAACCCTGTCCGTTAAGGCCGCACTCTCACTGGCCTTATTATTCCCAGATGATCCCTATAGCAAAACCCTCGCCTATACCGTAAGTACTGCTTACGATCCTGAGCGGGGTTGGTATTCTGGCGTTTATGAAAACGGTGGTGGTTATAACAAAGCCATTACAGCGAATACGAATGGCATTATTTTAAGCTTGTTATTGTATAAAAAGTACGGTGAGTTTTACCCAATCTGTAAACGTTGCCAGCGAGGTTTGACACTCAGCCCGGCTAAAATCAAAACCTGCGATGTTTGCGAGGTTAAATAAAGGCGTATTATTGCTAGTTACCGTGGGCTGCATGTGGGAACAGACGAGTTTTGCACAAGCACGACCGCCTTTATTACAGGCGCTAGAAAATTTGCTCTGTGCGACGGATAGTGCAAGTGCTAAACAGCAACTCGATAAGCTGTTTAATATTTCCCCTCCGGGTCAGCAGTGGCCGGATGAGTGGTTAGGTACACAAGCTAATCAAGCCAGCTTGCAGGCGGGTACGCTAGACATCGCACTCTTGGCCTTGCAGCAAACTGCGATCCGTTTCCCGAGTTTACGTGAAACGGCGGAGCAAGTGGCTTTGCAATGGGATTATTGCGAGGTCTTGGAAGAGGATCAATTTTATAATCTCAGTTGGCAAGCCAATCGGTTGAATAAAACTTTAGCTGCTGAACCGGCTTCGAAGTGGGCAGGATTTAGGCAGTGGGGCTTTCTTAGCTCAGACCCAGCGGATCGTTTTGTGCCTGTACTCTTGGACGAGATTCGTATTGCACCGCAGGCCTATCATTTGCTGTTACATCGGATTTACCGGCAGCAGTGTTTTCCTCATCCAGAAACGGGTTTATTAGCTCGGGAGGCAGCGACTCCAAATCCTGCTTATACCAGAGCAGTCGTCGCTTTGGTGCCACAGCAAAAACCTATCCCTTACCCTTTTGTATGGCAACCGATTTGTGTAGGCAAGTCACGCAAAACCCTGCCTGAGCCTGCTCCAGTCGCAAAACCTAGTCAGCCAACGGTTGCGACAGCACAGGCGGCGAACAAGCCCATGCCAAGAGCGATACAGCAACAAGCCACCGATCAGCGTTTGGTGATTCCGATTGATCTTGTCATTCTTGAGCCAAAAACAAATACCAAAACTGCCGAGTCAAAGACAAAAATAAAGATAAAAACAAAGACAAAAACTACTGCAAATACAAAGATAAAAACTAGCAAGCCAAGTACAGCAAAAACAAATGCAAAGCCAAGTACAACGACAAATGTAAAGACCAATACCCAGGTTATGCCATCAACAAAACGCCTTCAGTCTAAAGGGCAGGGTGCAAAAGGCAACGCGGGCGAACTGCCAACACAGAAAAAAACACCAGTACGCAAAAAAAAGCTTAAATCCGCCCGAAAACGGATCTTAGCTACCCAGAAAAAGCCTGCAGTGACACGGCCACAAGGAAAGCCTGTACTCGTTAACCTCAATAAGGCCGTTCAACCAAAACCGATCAAGCCTGTAAAACCTAGGCCGAGTAAAGGCGTAGCTACACCAACAGAAACAGTTTTGCCTGCGGTCATTGAGCCGCAAGCCGATGGGCGCCTACCTTTGTATCTTGAGCCGAAAGCAACACCTAAACCGCAAACCAAAACTAACAGCAAAACTAAAGCTCAGGCACATGGTATGACTGGGATAGTGGATGCGAAAAGCCAGAAAAGCTTGCGGTTAGCCGGTAGCTTGGGTAGCAGTTTCTCATTGAAAGAGGGTAGCCACACCCTATCAGCGAGTGCTACTTGGTCACCGCAAGCGAATTGGTTTATCGGTGGCAATGTCTCCCTCAAGGCTAGTCAAGTGAGTTATGCTTGGAGCGCTGGCTATGCGGACTATAAAGCGGGGGGGTGGTCAGCACAGCTAAATAATTGGGGACCGATTCAGCCCGGTCAGGGCTTAGCCTTGGATAAAGCGAGTTTGAATCTTGGGCATAAATTCAAATCTATTCCCTTAGCAAAGTATAAGCTCACGGCTTCTAGTAATCTGAGTGTGCCAGTCAAGGGTCGGCCTAGTTTAAGTGGCAGTTTGCAATGGAATCCCAACCCCAACTGGTATGCGCGTACTACGGCCAGTGTGCCATTGAAAGGGGGTGATCTTAATTGGCATTACGCCTTTGGTTATAACAATCCATCAATACTGGGTAAATGGAAGCTTGAATATAGTAATTATGGTACTAACGCTTTTCCAGGGGATAACTTAAAGGATGGGACTTTGAGTGTGACTCGTAGCTGGTAGTTTTAGCTCAAGATCTCAATACCCCACTGGATGCAAGTTGGTAGGATTAAAGCATCATAACAATAATGAGGTGGCAAACTATGGTCAGCAAATACTCATGGATAGTCTGGTTTTCTGTGGTCGTGATGAATGATCTGCATGCAAACCAATCACCCCCTGCGGTTTATCCTAACTCGCGTTCATCACCAGTTGAATTGGCTCACGAAGATTACCAACTTAGCAATCTAGCCTTGCAGGGTTTGACGGGGCTATATATCAATCTTGACGACGCCATTAACAGTGCACAACCTAAAAATATTCAATTGCCTAGTGATCTAAAGACGCAAGTCATCCGTCGTTTAGAAAAAGCGGGCATGCGGCTGCTGAGTAAAGAGGAGATGGAAAAGACTCCTGGCCAACCAGAAATGAGTATGTTTCCCAGCTACCCTAAGCATCTTGGTCCGTTCAAACCCGGTGAGCCACGGATTGAATATAATGCGCAATGTTGTACAGCAGGTATTTGGACCTCGTTTACCCAAGGGGCGAGCACTTTGCGTAATCCTTTATTGAATCATAAGCTCGCGACTTGGGGTGAAGGGCATAATACGACGGACTGTACTGATATTGGCAAATGGTTAGGCGAGGTGGTACTGAAGACCGTTGATAATTTTATCAGTGCTAAACAGAAGGCTGATCAGGAGTATAAGCTATGGCTAGCTAAGCAGCCCAAGCAAACTTCAGTGGTGGCTGCAAGCACACGCCCTAAACCAGCCGCTCAATTAGACACTAAATTAAATACTAAATCGGAGGCTAATTTAGCCAACCCAGTGGTTGAACCGCCAGTATCAAGACCTGCCCAACAGGAACTGGTGACCCCAGCCACGGATAAAGTCGTGGAAGTTCATACCGTTCAAATGGCTGAAACTGCGCCAGCCCTCGCCTGTGATACAGCGGTGTTGCTCTATGCTGAGCTTTTTCCGACCGCTTCTGCCACCTTGAACCGGACTAATATCGCGATTCTTGCCAAGCTAGCGGATAATATTAAAGCTTGCCCGCAATACCGCTACCGTATTGAAACTCACTCCGACCAACGTGCAGATACGGAATACAATGAAATATTGTCTGCTCGTCGGGCAGTCGCGATCCGTAATTATTTAGTCGATCATGGCGTGAATGAAGATCAATTTGAGCTACGTTTTTATGGTGAACGTAAACCCGTGGTGATGGGCGATGATGAAGCAGCTTGGGCCGCTAATCGGCGCGTGGTGGTGATGCCTTTGAAGACCAAGACCAGTGGGTTTTGATCTTGGGTTGCTTGGGTCGTTGCCTTGTATTGAGCAAGGCTAATGGGCAGGTTAATGGGGAATCCAGCGAAATAAAAACTCTTTTTTCACCATTAACCAGACCACAGCCAGTAAGCTCGCATGGATAGCAGTATTAATCCAAAAGTTATTATAGGCGGGCAGGGGGGTATTCATAATGGCCAGCAGTAGGAAAATATGGATGAAAAAAACATATAAGGAGGCTTGCCCCAAAGGAATCAACAACCAACCTAAGGCCTTATTAATCGGTTGCCAACAGACGGTTAGCAGTGCATACATACTGATAAATAGTACGACGACATTCAGTAAACGCCCCACGCCTAATTGACTTTTACTAAAATATTCACTGTTTAAGTGATGGAAGGTTTCTGGTGCAATCAGGTTGAGTGAAATCCATTGCGGAATATGTGGCAAGGGATGGTTCCAAGTGAAAAATAAAAAGCATAGAGCTAACAAAATGCTCACCCACAAAAGGGCTTTACCCAAGCTGGTTTTGAAAAAAGCGAGGACTTCTTGTTTGTAATACCCGACAACCATGCCATGTACATAAATTAACTGCCAAGCCATGATCGGAAAAGCATACTCAAACTGTGCTCCAGTGGGGCGCAAAGATTGGCGAGGTGCTCCATAATGAATCGCGTAGATTACCCAGCTGATAGCCAGCAATAGCACGACCCGCTGTTTAGTCAACATGAAAAAAACTAAGGGGGTGATCAGAATGAACATGACTACATATAGGCCAATCACTTGAAATTGATGGGGACCGATTTGTAGCAATAACGCTTTGCTAAGGATGGTAGAGAGCTTAGTACCAGCCTCTGGGTAAAGTTGATAGGTTTGATTATTAGCAGCATCGTAGAAAGTGGTGATGACGGTGCTATTAATCCAAGGAAGATAGCGGATGGCAGCCACGATCAAGATCATAATCACACTGATCCGGTATAAATCCACAGAGCGCTTGATTAAATCGGGCATCACGACGGGCAAACCTTCCCGCTTTACTTTTTTCCCATACACCATGCCGACTACAATGCCAGAGAGAATGACAAAGATTTCAGCAGTTGAAACCACTCCCAGTCGCTCCCAACCAATAAACATTAGCAAAGAGAAAAATTCGAAGTGACTAGCGAACAATAAGGGAACAACGAAGCCACGCATCAGATCAAGGCGTAAATCACGAGTTGCACCTGTTTCTGGATAGGCCCAACTGGCAGGAAATAATTCGGTCAAAGAGCGAGAGCGAGTCGCTGTTTGTAGCAGGGTAGGCATTGAATACCGCCATTTATATTTTTTATATCGCGTTCGCCTATCTTAAGCTGTGCCACTTAGATCAGGCAAGCCTTAGGCGCTATACGGTAGTGAGCCGAGTCAGAAACGCTCGCTTTTAGGTTGGATAGAGTGTCAAGATCAGTTTTCAAAAGTTCAGGTCGTGAATTCGCAAGGAGGTTCGGGTGATGGAGGCAAATGCTTTATATAAACTGGCAGAACAATTAGGACAGGTTTTAAGTGCAGCTGAATACAGGTTAGTAACAGCAGAGTCTTGTACGGGTGGAGGGATTGCAAAAATTTGTACTGAGGTTGCAGGGAGTTCAGCTTGGTTTGATTGTGCTTGGGTGACTTATAGCAATCAGTCTAAACAAGATTTATTAGGCGTATCTGCCCAAACCCTCCTTGAGCATGGGGCTGTCAGCGAAGCAACCGTCGTGGAAATGGTGCAAGGTGCACTAAAGCGTGCAAAGGCACAAGTTGCCATTGCCGTCAGCGGTATTGCAGGGCCAACAGGAGGTACTGTGTATAAGCCAGTAGGGGCAGTCTGTATAGCTTGGTTGATTGTTGGCCAAGAGGTTCAAGCAAAAACTTTTTATTTTCAAGGAGATAGGTCGAAAATTCGTGACTCGGCTGTCGCGGAAGCTTTGCGTTATTTATTGTCCTTATTACAGTGATTTTTGTCCGTTTTATTTTTGAGTTAGCCCCAAATATGCGATAATTAGTCGGTTCGAAACCTCTATATTTTAGTCATTTTTAAGGAGTGACCGGCATGGATGAAAATAAGAAAAAAGCATTGGCGGCAGCATTAGGACAAATCGAGCGTCAGTTCGGTAAAGGCGCAGTGATGCGGATGGGCGACGCAGCTGCGGTACGAAATATTGAAGCTATTTCAACGGGTTCTTTAACCTTAGATATTGCGCTTGGGATTGGTGGTTTGCCAAAAGGGCGCGTGGTTGAAATTTATGGCCCAGAATCTTCGGGTAAAACGACCTTAACTTTACAAGTGATCGCCGAGTGCCAAAAAGCAGGTGGTACAGCGGCGTTTGTGGATGCTGAGCATGCTCTAGATCCGGGGTATGCAGCTAAACTGGGGGTCAATGTCGATGATTTATTGGTTTCGCAACCTGACACAGGTGAGCAAGCCTTAGAAATCGCCGATATGCTAGTCCGCTCGGGTGCAGTGGATATTGTCGTGGTCGACTCGGTAGCTGCTTTAACACCTAAGGCAGAAATTGAAGGAGATATGGGGGATTCTCATGTTGGCTTACAAGCTCGTTTAATGTCTCAAGCCCTGCGTAAGCTAACCGGTAATATTAAGCGTTCGAATACTTTGGTGATTTTCATTAACCAGATTCGCATGAAAATTGGTGTGATGTTTGGTAGCCCTGAAACCACGACTGGTGGGAATGCACTGAAATTCTATGCCTCAGTGCGGCTAGATATTCGGCGCATTGGTTCTATCAAAAAAGGTGAAGAGGTGATCGGTAATGAAACCCGCGTGAAGGTCGTTAAGAATAAAATGGCTCCGCCGTTTAAACAGGCTGAGTTTGAGATTCTTTACGGTGAAGGGATTTCCCGCGAAGGTGAGCTGATTGAATTAGGTGTCAATCAAGGCTTAATCGGCAAAGCAGGGGCTTGGTATAGTTACAACGGTGACAAGATCGGCCAAGGTAAAGACAATGCCAAAAACTATTTGAAAGAGCACCCTGAAATGGCGAAAACCATTGAGCAAGCGATTCGTGCTGCGGCTTTAACCGCACCGATCATTAGCTCGGCCACCGAAGAGGACGATGATTTGCCGGCGGACGAGGTGCTGTAATGCACTTTAAACCTTGGTAACGGGTCTTAGAGTGTCAGTGGTGGCGACAGAAGCTGAATTATTTGCCAAGGCGCTGCGAGTGCTTGCTGTACGCGAGCATTCGCGCCTTGAATTAGCAAAAAAATTAGCAAGTTTAACAGAAGATAGTAGCTTGATTGAGCAAGTCTTAGATAAGCTAGCGCAGGCTGATTATTTGAATGAGCAACGCTATGCTGAGCTATTAGTGCGCTCTACGCTTGCAAAAGGCTATGGTCCTCTGAAACTGGCTCAAGCAGTGCGTGAAAAAGGGGTCGATTCAGCTTTAGCTAAGGCCGTTTTAGAGGCCGCTGATCTTGATTGGCAAGCCTTAGCTGCGCATCAACGGCGCAAAAAATTTGGGGATGTCCTTCCGACTGAGTGGCAGGAGCGAGCACGTCAAAGCCGCTTTTTGGCAGGGCGTGGTTTTTATTTAGAAACGATTAATGCGGTTTTTCATGAAAAGTGCTGAGTTAAGACAGAAATTTTTAGGTTATTTTGCCAGTCAAGGTCATGAGATCGTGCCTTCTAGCTCCCTCGTACCCGGCAATGATCCTAGTTTGTTATTCACCAATTCAGGGATGGTACAATTTAAGGACGTATTTTTAGGGGTTGATAAGCGCGCTTATCAACGGGCGACAACGGCGCAACGTTGCGTGCGGGCGGGGGGGAAACATAATGACCTCGAAAATGTCGGTTACACCGCTCGGCATCACACCTTTTTTGAAATGCTTGGCAATTTTAGTTTTGGTGATTATTTCAAAGAAGATGCAATTCGGTTTTGTTGGCAGTTTCTCACTGAGATTTTGAAGCTGCCCAAAGAACGCTTATGGGTCACTGTTTATGCAGAGGACGACGAAGCTTTCAACATTTGGTCAGAAGGGATTGGTTTCCCCACCGATCGGATTAGTCGTATTGGTGATAATAAAGGCGCACCGTATGCCTCTGATAATTTCTGGCAGATGGGTGACACTGGCCCTTGTGGACCGTGTACTGAAGTTTTCTATGATCATGGTGCGCATATTTGGGGTGGCCCCCCCGGTACACCGGAAGAAGATGGCGACCGCTTTATCGAAATCTGGAATCTGGTTTTCATGCAGTTTGAGCGCACCAAAGAGGGTGAGATGCGGCGCTTGCCTAAGCCTTCTGTCGATACCGGGATGGGTTTAGAACGCTTAGCTGCGATCTTGCAAGGTGTGCATAGCAATTATGAAATTGATCTATTTCAAGCCTTGATCAAGTCCGCACATGACTTAGCTGCTGTGGGAACTGATCCGAACAATGCTTCTTTAAAAGTCATTGCCGATCATATTCGCTCTTGTTCCTTCTTAGTGGTCGATGGGGTTTTACCTGCGAATGAAGGGCGTGGTTATGTCCTGCGTCGGATTATCCGTCGAGCGATTCGCCACGGCTACAAATTAGGTATGCAAGCGCCTTTCTTCTATAAGTTAGTGCAGCCTTTAGTGGAGCAAATGGGTGAGGCTTATCCTGAGTTAGCTAAGATGCAAACTCAAGTTGAGCAAGCGCTGGAAAAAGAAGAGCGCCGCTTTGCAGAAACCCTTGAGCAAGGCATGAAAATCCTTGAAAGCGCAATTGCTGATTTAGCGGGTGACACCATTGATGGTGAGACAGTATTCAAATTGTATGACACTTACGGTTTCCCGCTCGATTTAACTGCTGATATTGCGCGTGAACGCAATTTGAAGCTAGACGAAGCAGGCTTTGAACTGGCTATGAATGCGCAGCGTGAGCGTGCGCGGGCTGCGGGTAAATTTGGTACTGACTATAACGATAAGTTAGCGATCGACAGTGAAACGGATTTCCACGGTTATGACACTCTAGCTGAAGCGAGTGTGGTGATTGGCTTGTTTAGTGCGGGTCAAGCCGTTGAGAGTTTAGCTGCTGGGCAAGACGGGCAGCTTGTGTTAGCGAATACGCCGTTTTATGCAGAGTCTGGTGGTCAAGTCGGTGATACCGGCTATTTAAAAACTAGCACGGGTGTTTTCCGAGTGACGGATACACAAAAGCAAGGCAAAACCTTTATTCATGTTGGGCAAGTTGAAAGCGGTAATATTCAAGCTGGAGCTAAGGTCAGTGCTGAAGTCGATAGCACACGGCGCAACGCTATTATTCTGAATCATTCCGCCACGCATTTAATGCATGCTGCTTTGCGTCAAGTGTTAGGTCAGCATGTTGAGCAAAAAGGTTCTTTAGTCAATGAAGAGCGGTTAAGGTTCGACTTTTCTCATCCAGAAGCGGTAACCGCTGAGCAAATTGCTGAGGTAGAAGTACTTGTCAATAGCCAAATTCGTGCTAATGCTGCAGCCTCTGCGCGCTTGATGGATATGGAGTCCGCCAAAGCAGCAGGCGCAATGGCTTTATTTGGCGAGAAGTATGGTGATGTCGTGCGGGTGATGCAGCTTGGTTTTTCTACCGAGTTATGTGGTGGCTGCCATGTGGAGCGCACTGGCGATATTGGTTTATTCAAGATTGTCAGCGAAGGTGGGGTTGCAGCGGGGATTCGCCGAATTGAAGCGGTCACAGGGGCGAATGCCTTGGCTTGGCTCAATGAGGTTAATACACGTCTGAGTCATGTAGCACGCTTACTAAAATCCAGCAGCGCCGAAGTTTTAGATAAGACTGAAGCTCTGGTTCAACGCAATCGCGCCTTAGAAAAAGAACTAGAGCAGCTTAAAGGTAAAATGGCTTCACAAGCAGGTTCTAATTTGGCTGATCAAGCGCTTGATGTAGCAGGTATTAAAGTCTTAGCGGCGAATTTAGAGGGGGCTGATCCAAAATCCTTACGTGATACCGTTGACCAGTTGAAAAATAAACTGGGTAAAGCAGTGATTATTTTGTCTGCAGTCGCTGAAGGTAAAGTCGCTTTGGTGGCCGGTGTGACTAAAGATGAAACCAGTAAAGTCAAGGCGGGCGATTTGCTGGGCTTTGTAGCGAGTCAATTAGGCGGTAAAGGCGGTGGACGCCCTGATCTAGCACAAGGGGGCGGTAGCGATGTTGCTGCTTTACCTCAAGCTTTAGCTTCTGTACCTGCTTGGGTTGCTGAACGCCTTTAGTATTTCTTTCCAAAAAAGCTTATAGTTTTAGTCCCCCCTCCTTTTGAGGGGGGAGTCATTTTTATAGATTGAAGGTAAGTCATGGCACTGATCGTACAAAAATACGGCGGTACCTCGGTTGGTTCGCCGGAGCGCATAGCGGCGGTGGCTGATCGGGTCATCCGTTGGCGGCAGAAGGGTAATGATGTCGTGGTGGTGGTTTCGGCAATGTCGGGGGAAACCAATAAACTGGTCGCACTGATTAATGCAGTGAATCCCATCGGTTCAGAGCGTGAAAAAGACGCTATTTTGGCAACGGGTGAGCAAGTCACGATTGGCTTGTTGGCGTTGGCTTTAGAGAAAAAGGGTCAACCAGCACGCTCTTATACGGGTGGGCAAGTGCGGATTCTTACTGATGGTGCGCATACTAAAGCGCGCATTATGGATATTGATGGTTCGCCGATTCGTAAGGATTTAGCTGAAGGTAAGGTGGTCGTGGTCGCTGGCTTTCAAGGGGTGACAGCCGATGGCAGTATTACGACTTTAGGCCGTGGTGGTTCTGATACCACAGGCGTAGCTTTGGCAGTGGCTTTAAAAGCGGATGAATGCCAAATTTATACGGATGTGGATGGGGTTTATACCACTGATCCCCGTATTGAACCAAAAGCCAAGCATATTCCGGTGTTGAGTTTGGAAGAGATGCTGGAGATGGCAAGCCAAGGCTCTAAAGTCTTGCAAATTCGCTCGGTAGAATTCGCTTATAAATATGATATGCCTATTCGTGTGCTCTCAAGCTTTGATGAGACCGATACAGGTAAAAGCACACTGGTGACTCGTGAGGATGAAGTAATGGAAGAAGTATCGGTTCGTGGGATTGCTTTTAACCGTGACGAAGCGCAATTGACCGTTCAAGGTGTACCCGACCGCCCAGGTGTGGCTTATCAGATTTTAGGTCCGATTTCTGATGCCAATATTGAAGTGGATATGATTGTGCAAAATAGCGGTTCTAATAGCACCACTGATTTCACCTTCACGGTACACCGTAATGATTATCACAAAGCCACTCAAATCTTAGCCCGCACTTGCGAAGCCTTAGGTGCGCGTGCTTGGGAGGGGGATGAGAGTATTGCCAAGGTCGCGATTGTTGGCGCAGGCATGCGTTCGCATGCAGGAATCGCTAGCAAAATGTTTAAAGTATTAGCGGATGAAGGCATTAATATCCATATGATTTCTACATCAGAAATTAAAGTTGCTGTGGTTATTGATGAAAAGTACCTAGAGTTAGCGGTACGTGTTTTACATCAAGCTTTCGGTTTATCGAGTTAATGACAGTCGATAGCCGACTGTTGACAGTTGACTATCGCAATTTTTAAGCTAGCTCATACCGCCAAGTTAATCCTTTTGACTTAGGCGGTTTTTTTATGCCGTTTGTTGTAAAAAAGTATTTAAAAATCAAATAATCTCTGTTGCTTTTTGCCACTTAATGGTAAAAGTACAACAGGGAGTATAAAAGTTAAGGCTCAGTTCAGTCGCTATGTGGGAATGTTATGCAACTGGATGCTGTTCTGGGTATTGGGGTCACAGACTCTATCAGAGGTTCGGTGAATTAAATGCAGCAATATGGAGATTTGCGTCATGTTGATATTGACTCGTAGGGTAGGGGAAACCCTGATGATTGGCGATGAAGTCAGCGTCACTGTATTAGGAGTCAAGGGCAATCAAGTGCGCCTAGGCATTAATGCACCTAAGGATGTGGCGGTACATCGTGAAGAGATTTATGAGCGCATTCACCA
Source organism: Thiothrix eikelboomii (assembly GCF_900167255.1). Classification (GTDB taxonomy): domain Bacteria; phylum Pseudomonadota; class Gammaproteobacteria; order Thiotrichales; family Thiotrichaceae; genus Thiolinea; species Thiolinea eikelboomii. The sequence goes on along the minus strand of NZ_FUYB01000002.1, from coordinate 110,754 downwards.
TGAAGCGACTGATCCCCGTGTTGTTGAAGAAAATTCAAATTAGCTCTTTACCAAAGCACGCAAGCGAGGTATTCTTGCGGCCTTCATAAATAAGCGTTGTTTCTCTGTACGGAGAGGTGGCCGAGAGGCCGAAGGCACTCCCCTGCTAAGGGAGCATGGGCCAAAAGCTCATCGCGGGTTCGACTCCCGCCCTCTCCGCCATTTATCAGTTATTATTTATGACTTAATAGTGGCAAGAAATTAAAAAAACTCTTGACCTACTAAAATGAAATGCGCAAAATACGCGCCTTCAGAAAGCGTCCATAGCTCAGTTGGATAGAGTACCTGGCTACGAACCAGGCGGTCGGAGGTTCGAATCCTTCTGGACGCGCCATATAGCAAAGGCTTGCATTGAAAGATGCAGGCCTTTTTTGTTTCAGGTGACTAAAGTTTAAAAACTTTTAGCTAGTCGCTGATAGTAAATAAGGACGATCAGGGTTACGCTGATACAAAACAGCGGTATTACCAATCTGCTGAATGAGCATAGCTTGGTTGGCATGCTCTAGAATCTGTTCTAGGGTCTGATTTCTTAAATCACGATCGCCCACACTGATTTTGATTTTTACTAATTGATGGTAGGCCAAGGCATTATCCAGCTCGACCAGAATACTATCTTTAAGTCCATGTTGGCCGATAAGGATAATAGGGTGGAGTGCGTGGGCTAAACCTTTTAGGCGCTTTTTTTGTGCATCCGTGAGTTCCATAACCGTTCTTCCCAAAAAGGCGCGAGTTTAAGTAGTAAGTTGGTAGTATGGCAAGAAGCAAAAGCAGTCACAAATGGTTACGTGAGCATTTTGATGATGAATATGTAAAAAAAGCTCAGCAAGAAGGTTATCGTTCGCGGGCGGTGTATAAGCTTAAGGAAATCCAAGACAAAGATCATTTACTGCGCCCGGGGACCAAAGTCGTGGATTTAGGCGCAGCTCCGGGTGGTTGGAGTCAAGTAGCCGTGCAGCTAGTAGGTCGAACAGGCCGAGTGGTGGCGAGTGATATTTTACCGATTGACCCGATTCCAAATGTAGAATTTGTCTTGGGTGATTTTCGTGAGCAAGCTGTTTTAAATGAATTGCTAAATTTATTGGATGATGAAAAAGCAGACCTTGTACTTTCAGATATGGCCCCCAATATGAGTGGTATGGATGCTGTCGATCAGCCACGTGCTATTTATTTATGTGAGTTAGCTTTGGATATGGCACAGCAGGTTTTAAAGCCAGGTGGATCGTTTTTAGTAAAACTTTTTCAAGGCGATGGCTCAGATAAGTTTCTACAAGAACTACGACGGCATTTTAAAACCGTAAAAATTCGCAAGCCGTCGGCTTCAAGACCCCGCAGTCGTGAAGTATATGTGCTTGGCCAAGGGTTTTTGGTGTAGTATTTGCTAAGCCTGTAAGCTAGCGTGAGGGTCATTAGACCGGAAATGGAGATAGTTTCTTGAATGATTTAACCAAAAATTTGCTCATCTGGGCTGTTATTGCGTTTGTACTGATTGCAGTATTTAGCAAATTTAGCGTACAGCCCGGTCATCAAGCTTCCGCTATATCTTATTCTGAGTTCTTACAAAATGTGTACAGTAAGAATGTTAAAGAAGTGGATATCAGAGGGCAAAAAATTATTGGTGTTACCACCAATGGGGAACGCTTCACTACGTATAGCCCACCTAGTGATGAAAAAATGGTTAGTGATTTATTAGCTAATGGTGTCAAAGTGAATGCAGCCCCACCCGAAGAGCGCTCCATTTTCTGGGATATTGTAATTAGCTGGGTACCTTTCTTGCTAATTATTGGCTTGTGGATTTATATCATGCGTCAAATGCAAGGTGGCGGTGGTGGGCGTGGAGCCATGTCCTTTGGTAAAAGCCGGGCACGCATGATGACTGAAGACCAAGTGAAGGTCACTTTCAATGATGTCGCGGGCTGTGATGAAGCCAAAGAAGAAGTAGCGGAGTTAGTTGAGTTTTTGCGTGATCCTAGCAAATTCCAAAAGTTAGGTGGCAAGATTCCGCGTGGTGTGTTGATGGTAGGCTCACCCGGTACGGGTAAGACTTTGTTAGCCAAAGCCATTGCAGGTGAGGCTAAAGTCCCCTTCTTCAGTATTTCCGGCTCAGACTTCGTTGAGATGTTTGTTGGTGTGGGTGCGTCACGGGTGCGTGACATGTTCGAGCAAGCCAAAAAGCATGCGCCTTGCATTATCTTTATTGACGAGATTGATGCGGTAGGTCGCCAGCGTGGAGCGGGTTTAGGGGGTGGTCATGATGAGCGTGAGCAAACCTTAAATCAATTGCTGGTAGAAATGGATGGTTTTGAAGGCAGTGAAGGCATTATCGTGATTGCAGCGACTAACCGTCCTGATGTCTTAGATCCTGCTTTATTGCGTCCGGGGCGCTTTGATCGTCAAGTGGTCGTGCCTTTACCGGATGTGCGTGGTCGTGAGCAGATTCTGAAAGTGCATATGCGTAAAGTCCCCTTAGGCGATGATGTAAAGCCAAGTTTTATCGCTCGTGGTACGCCCGGTTTCTCTGGGGCTGATTTGGCTAATTTAGTCAATGAGGCGGCTTTGTTTGCAGCACGTTCGAATAAACGCACGGTTGACATGATTGAGTTTGAAAAAGCTAAAGACAAAATCATGATGGGTGCTGAGCGTAAGTCGATGGTCATGAATGAGGAAGAGAAGCGGATGACTGCTTATCATGAAGCAGGGCATGCGATTGTCGGTCTCAATGTTCCAGAAGAAGATCCGGTTTATAAGGTGACGATCATTCCTCGTGGGCGTGCTTTAGGTGTAACCATGTTCCTGCCTGTGGAAGATCGTTACAGCAATAGCAAGCAGCGTTTAGAAAGTAAAATTTCTAGCCTCTATGGCGGCCGTATTGCTGAAGAGTTAATTTTTGGTGCTGAGCGTGTGACAACTGGGGCTTCTAATGACATCGAGCGTGCGACAGATATTGCCCGCAATATGGTGACTAAATGGGGTTTGTCAGATCGGATGGGGCCATTAGCCTATTCAGAAGATGAAGGTGAAGTGTTCTTGGGTCGCTCTGTCACTCAGCATAAGCAAATGTCAGATGACACCGCGCATGCGATTGATGAAGAAATTCGTGGTGTGATTGAGCGTAACTATGCCCGTGCTAAGCAAATTCTGACCGACCATATGGATAAACTCCATGCTATGTCAAATGCATTAATAAAATATGAAACGATTGATCGTGATCAGATTGATGCGATTATGCGTGGAGAAGAGCCTAAGCCGCCAGCTGATTGGACGGAGGATGACAATAGCAAAGGTAATCCGCCGTCAATGCGATTACCGCAAGCAGGTTCTGGCGATGTGGTAGGGGATCCAGCGGGTTCTCACTAACTACGCTTCATTATCTGGATAAACTTAAAAGGCGTGGATGATTCCGCGCCTTTGTTTTTGGAGCTGATGCTATGTTTGATCTTAGCCTGCCACGAACTCAAGTAATGGGTATTTTGAATCTCACTCCCGATTCGTTTTCTGATGGTGGCCAGTTTAATCGCCTAGAGAGTGCGCTTAAACAAACGGAGGCCATGATTCAAGCAGGGGCTGACATTATTGATCTAGGGGGTGAGTCGACTCGCCCCGGAGCGCTAGAAGTTTCAGTTGACGAGGAATTAACGCGAGTAATGCCAGTGCTGACTGCGATTCGTGAGCGCTTTGCCATTCCTATCTCTGTCGATACCAGCAAGCCCGAGGTCATGCAGGCAGCACTTCAACAACAGGTGGAGCTAATTAATGATGTGCGTGCTTTACAAGAGCCGGGGGCTTTAGCGGTATGCGCGAATAGCCCAGCCTTGGTCTGCCTGATGCACATGCAGGGTCAGCCCTCAATGATGCAACATGCGCCGCAGTATGTGGATATCGTGCAAGAAGTTGCGGATTTTTTTCAAGCACGGATTAACGCTTGCACCCAAGCAGGCATTGCACGTGAGCGATTAATTTTAGATCCGGGGTTTGGGTTTGGAAAAAATTTGGAACACAACCTCACACTGTTTAAGCATTTACCCGCTTTTCAGGGCTTCGACTTGCCTGTATTAGTCGGTGTATCGCGTAAGGGCATGATCGGTGCTTTATTAAACGGCCGTCCCGCCGCTGAGCGTCTGCATGGGAGTGTGGCGGCAGCGGTGATCGCAGCGGTAAAGGGTGCAAAAATCGTGCGCGTCCATGATGTGGCGGCGACAGTCGATGCATTAAAAATTCTTCAAGCTGTGCTATAAAGCAGCACTAAGAAAATAAAGAGGATTTCAGTGATGGCTAGAAAATATTTTGGCACAGATGGTGTGCGTGGCACGATTGGCCAAGCACCGATGACTCCCGATTTTGTACTGAAATTGGGCTGGGCAGCAGGTAAGGTTTTAGCGGGTAATGGCCATCCTTTAGTGTTGATTGGCAAGGATCCGCGTATTTCTGGTTATATGCTGGAATCGGCTTTACAAGCGGGTTTGGCGGCAGCAGGGGTGAATGTGCGCTTATTAGGGCCGATGCCTACACCAGCTGTGGCTTATTTAACCCGTGCTTTTCGAGCCGCTGCGGGCATTGTGATTAGTGCTTCACATAATCCTTATCATGATAATGGGGTGAAATTTTTCTCTGCTGATGGGATGAAACTGCCTGACGAAGTGGAGGAGGAGATCGAGGTCTATTTAGCCAAGCCTTTAGTGACGGTTGCTTCACACGATTTAGGCAAAGCCGTGCGGATTAATGATGCAGCTGGCCGTTATATTGAATTCTGTAAGCGGGCTTTTCCGACAGAGTTATCTTTAAAAGGGTTGCGCATTGTGGTCGATTGTGCCAATGGGGCGACTTATCACGTCGCACCGGATGTATTCCGTGAGCTAGGTGCTGAAGTCATTGCCATTGCTAATGAACCGAATGGTTTTAATATCAATGAACATTGTGGGGCGACGGATACTGCGGAGCTGCGTGAAACGGTGCTCAAATACCGTGCTGATTTAGGTTTGGCTTTGGATGGTGATGGTGACCGCTTAATCATGGTGGATCATTTAGGTGAAGTAGTCGATGGCGACGAGGCCTTGGCGGTGATTGCTCAAGAACGGGGATCTGAGTATTTGCAGGCGGGTGTGGTTGGTACACAAATGAGTAATTTGGGTCTGGAAAAGTCGATGACTCGCTTAGGTATTCCGTTTTATCGTGCCAAAGTCGGTGATCGCTATGTGATGGAATTGATGCTCAAATATCAATGCCTGTTAGGGGGCGAGTCTTCAGGGCATGTGATTGTGCGTGATCATATTTCTACCGGAGATGGTATTGTGGCGGGTTTACAAGTGTTACGTGCGATCTTGTATAGTGGGCAATCCTTACATGATTTAAAAAAGGTGATGCTCAAATACCCACAAAAATTAATTAATGTACCCATTAAACAACGCCTTGATTTAAACACTTCAACACCCATTCAAGAGGCGGTTAAACAGGCTGAAGCAGAGTTAGGTGAGCGCGGTCGAGTCTTACTGCGTGCTTCCGGTACTGAACCACTGATTCGGGTGATGGTAGAAGGTGAGGATCATGCTGAAACCCAACGGCTTGCTGAGGCGATCGCTGAAGTGGTCAAGACGGCTGCTTAACTGCTTGCAACTGCTTACAATCTAAGTTGAATTTGAGTATTTTTTATGTCGATTGAATCTGAATTAAGAGTGCGCAGTGGGAATAGCTGCGAGTTATGTGCCGCCACTGAGAATCTAAGCTTATGGTCAGTAGCACCTAAATCGGGTGAGCAAGCTGAGGAGGCTGCTTGGTTGTGTACGACCTGCCAAACTCAGCTCTCAACAACTACCGAGGCTGAGCTGGATGTACAACATTGGCGTTGTTTAAATGAAAGCATGTGGAGTCAAATTCCGGCTATTCAAGTGCTCGCTTGGCGGATGTTAACTCGCTTGAGTACCGAGGCGTGGGCGCAGAATGCTTTAGATAGTTTGTATTTAGATGAGGCTACCCTTGCTTGGGCACAAGCTAGCTCACAGCCAGCAGAAGATGCTCTCGTGCATCGAGATAGCAATGGAGCAGTGTTGCAAGCAGGTGATACCGTGACTTTGATTAAAGATTTGGTGGTCAAAGGAGCTAATTTTACGGCTAAACGCGGTACAGCGGTGCGGAATATTTCGTTAGTCGCGGATAATGCTGCCCAGATTGAAGGGCGAGTGAATGATCAACATATCGTAATTTTAACGCAGTTTGTGAAAAGATCGACCTAAGCTCTACCACTCTTCACGATTTGGCTTTTCAGTTTCCAATGGATTCGGTGAGAACTGATAGCCGATATGCGTGAAATAGGCGTCCAATGCAGCTTCATTTTGGTATTCATGCAATAAACCCAGATAGCCATCTGGACGGATTAAGTACATCGCATCTTGCCTAAAACCTAAGTCAGCAAGATCTGGGCTCCAAGGGAAGCTATGCAGCTCTAACTTAAAATCACGGGCTGCATCCACTAAATAGGGTGTGGCTTCACCGTAAATATGCAGTTGCCAGGTGCGACTGCTCAGTGGGGCATAATTATCAAGCTGTTCTGCCCACGGCAGGCGATCCCCACTTTTTAAATCACCAACCTGACTCCAGCTGAGTGGGCTAGGTCGATACTCAATACTAGTTTGGGAAATAGTCCGAAATAGAATATGTTTAAAGCTCGTGTATTGGAGGGCTTTAGGCAGCAAGTAGGGCAGGAAAAGATGTCGCAGTGTCCAAGTGCTTAAACCTTTGCCGACTAAAGCACTAAATGCTTGGTCAGTGGTTTTGAGGAGGGTTTTTGCAAAGCGCCTACGTTCGAGCTCATAGCTGGCTAAGAGGCTAGCTTTTGCTTGGCCTTTGATGACGTCGGCTAGTTTCCAAGCCAAGTTGACGGCATCACCAATTCCAGTATTCATACCCTGACCACCTGCAGGACTATGAATATGCCCTGCATCCCCCGCCAAAAAGATATGCCCACTTTGAAAGTGTTCAGCTAAACGGTGATGTACTTGATAAGTGGAAAACCAATGGGTAGCTAATACTTGAATGCCGGTGAGTTGTTCTACATGAGCTTGCAAGTCAGCAAAGCTAAGCTGGTCTTGCGGGATTTGGGCGTAGGCGGCTGGGATGATGCCAATAAAACGGACGATACCGGCTCTGCGTAAGGGAAAGGCGAGACAAAAACCACTGTGCTCCAAGCAAGCTAATAGATAAGGGGGTAAATCCATAGTGGCGACTTCGGTATCTGCCACAAAGAAGCGGTGAGTATAAGTTCCACCTTCAAAACTAAAACCTAAGTGATGCCGCACTGTGCTACTTGCACCATCACAACCGCATAAATAAGCACAGCTAACTGTCTGTTCACCTTGAGTAGTGAGTAAAGTGGCACTCACCGAATCCGGCCGATCTTCAAATCGGACTAGCTCCGTATTCCATTCAATCTGGATACCTAGCGTGGCTAATTCAGCGGCTAGTAATTGCTCATGTTCATCTTGTGGGTAGCTTAAAACAAAAGGATAGGCGCTAATACCTGCACCTAAATCACCAAATTGAGCATTTACCGTTTGCGTTTGCTGGCGAATTTGTAGACCTTGTAGCTTAATACCCTGTGCAAGCACGGAGTCAACGATTTCAAGTTGCCGATAAAACTCTAAGATGCGCGCTTGTACCACCATCGCCCGCGAGGCTTGACCCGTGCCGATTTGTTTATCAATCAAGCGAACCGCTATCCCCGCTTTGGTTAACCACAAGGCTAGTACCATACCGGTAGGACCAGCTCCGACGATTAAAACGGGTAGGCTGGGATTAGTCATCGCTGTGCTCGGCGGCTTGCACCTGATGCTGCAAAGCAGCTAATTGTTGGCGCAAGGTTTTCACTTCATCTAATAGCTCTAAGGCTAAAGCAGCTCCTGCGGTATTCACCCCTAAATCACGTTGCAAGCGTTTGGCAGTTTGCACGCGCACTAAACTGATGCTGGCGAATTGCCAACGGGCTGAATTACTCGCCAGTGGATGAGGTTCAATAATGCCGTGTTCAATCATGGTGAGCAGGTGTTCGGCAGGCAAAGAGCAGTAGCGGCACAATTCGGCAAAGCTTAAGATGCCTGCTTCGTCTAATACGATACTGCTCATTTCAAGTGGTTGTAAGCTCATCGCTGTTCTCCCAAAGATGCACGCGGATTAAAGTCAGCAGCGGCTTGCTGTAGGGATTCATATAAGGCTTTTTCTGCAGCACTCAAATGACTGGGCAAGACAATTTCTAGGGTGATATAAAAATCCCCCGGCTCTTGACTCGGCAGGCCACGACCTTTGAGGCGTAAGCGCTTGCCACTGGAGGTATTGGCGGGGATTTTCATTTCTACCTCGCCAGCGGGCGTTGGCACCTTGACTTTAGCCCCTAACGCAGCTTCCCAAGGAGCAATCGGTAGCTTTAAGAAAACATCACGCCCATCGAGGCTGTATAAAGGATGGGGATTAAATTCGATTTCCAGATATAAGTCACCCGCTTCACCGCCGTTGATCCCCGGATTACCCTGCTGCGGTAAACGGATACTTTGCCCTTTGCGAATACCTTTCGGGATTTTGATATTCAAGGTGCGCTCAATGAGTTTGGGGCGCTGATTGTCATCAAGCTGCGTGGTGTGCAGAGCGATACTTCGAGTCGTACCCTGATAAGCATCTGTTAAATCAATGTGAATTTTTGCATGACTATCCTCACCCCGCAGCGGGCGAGTACGGCTATTAACACCCGCGCCATAATCCTGATTAGAAGGACGTCGACCAAATAAACTTTCAAAAAAGTCGCTGAAATCAGCGGAATGACCTGTATCCGTGGTATAACCACCGCCAGTAAACTCAAAATCATCATTCCAATTCGGAGGCGGCTTAAAGCCTTCTTGACCTGCTTTCCAATCCGCGCCTAATTGATCATAAGCCGCTCTTTTTTCAGGGTCTTTTAAGACTTCATACGCTTCACCGAGCTCTTTAAAACGTTCTTCGGCATCTGTTTCTTGGCTGACATCGGGGTGATATTTACGAGCTAGTTTGCGATAAGAGCGCTTAATTTCATCCTGAGTCGCTTGTTTCGGGACACCTAAAATTTGGTAATAGTCTTTGTAGTCCAATTTCGTATCCGCTCTAAGGGTTGATAGGAAAGAGCTAGTTGGTGTGGTCTATCGCTTGAGCATAGTGAAAAATGAGCCGAATGCAAGAGAACTGCAAAAATGTGTTTACTCTTGAGGATAGATGATTTGGCGAAAGCTAAAAGCAAATTCAGTTTCACCGTGTTGGCGTAAATGGAGTAAGCGTTCACGGGCTTTTGCATTCGTGGGGTGATGACCTACAGGAATCCACCATAAGACATAATTAGCGACGGTTTGCGGTGCAAACCAAGCTTTGCGGCGTTTGAAAAAAGTACCATGTTCGGTTTTATACACATAGTTTTTTAAGAGTTCAGGGGAGGTCCAAACGGATAAGGTGGAAATAATCGTCGGTTCTTCGGGAAATACCGGGGGTTGTGCAGCTTCTTCTGCATCTTTTAAACGCCAGATAAAGCCTTCACTGGTTTCTGCCAGCGCATTAATACGTGACAGATTATCTTTAAATTCGCGGGTGTCAGGGTGATCAATCGGTTGCAGCAGTTGTGCCACATTAAGTTGGGCGAGATGGTAGTGCATAAAAAAGCCTTTATGGAGGAATAGATGCGTGCTTATTTTAGCCTCCTGACATAAGGTTGTCAGGAGCAGGGTACTAAACTTAAAGCTTCTAGTGATTAACCCATTAAGGAGAATAACATGAGCAATCCAGTCGGTTGGTTTGAGATTTATGTACAAGACATGCCGCGTGCCAAAGCTTTCTATGAGAAAGTTTTCCAAGTGAGTTTGTCGCCACTCGTGGGGCCTGACCAAGAAGCCATGCAAATGTATACATTTGAGATGGAGGATCACAAGTATGGTGCAACAGGGGCTTTAGTGAAAATGGAGAGTGTACCCACCGGATTTGCCGGAACTTTAGTGTATTTTTCCTGTGAAGATTGTGCGGTGGAAGCTAAGCGTGCGGTGGATGCAGGTGGAAAAATCTTCAAAGATAAAGAGTCGATTGGCGAATACGGGCATATTGCGATGGTGCAGGATACCGAAGGCAATATGATTGGTTTGCACTCGATGCAGTAAATTGTAAATGCGCCGTGCTGATCGCTTATTTCAATTAGTTCAAATTCTACGCAATAAGCGTTTGGTGACTGCGCGTGAATTGGCGGAGCGCTTGGAGGTTTCTGAGCGCACCATCTATCGCGATATGCAGGATTTAAGTGTGTCGGGTGTACCGCTCGAGGGCGAGGCAGGTGTCGGTTATCATTTGCGCTATTCTTTGGATATTCCGCCTTTAATGTTTTCCGCTACTGAGATCGAGGCCTTAGTACTCGGCGCACGCATGCTGCGCGCCTGGGGAGGGACAGAGTTAGGGCAGAGTGCGGATTCGCTACTGGATAAAGTCTATGCAGTCATTCCTGAAGAATTACGCCATCATCTCAACAATAATCATTTATTCGTGCTGCGTTTCGGCGAACGCCCCGATATTTCTAAAACCTTAGATATTACCCGTAATGCGATTGACCAGCGCCGCTATGTTGAGCTGTATTATCAACGCGAAGATGGGGCGCTTAGCCAACGCATCGTGAAGCCGTTAGGCTTGTTCTTTTGGGGGCAGACTTGGACGCTAGCGAGTTGGTGTGAATTGCGCAATGAATTTCGGAGTTTTCGGCTGGATCGGATGCAGGATATTCAAGTCCAAACCGAATGTTTTGCGGATGTGGAGGGGCAGACCTTGCAGGATTACTTTGCTGCACAGCAGCATTGATAGCGATTATCAGGATTTGGAAGGCACGATTCAGTCAAACTCTCGTCTAGCAGGGTACTCATGAAGCTCGTCTATTGGGTTCAATCACGTGATTTTGTGCTAGCTTTAAAGCTTGACTCATTTTAATGGATTAAACCGTGAAATCACGTTCAACTCATACCTTCTTAATCATCTGCTTAGTCTTAGCTTTAAGCGGGGTTTTTTGGTTTATCATCCGCATGTCCCTTTCAGGTTATACCGCGTTTGATACAGGCCTGAGTGAGTTTATCCGTTCATTGCGTAATCCGGTCACAGATCGGTCGATGTTGGCGGCGACTTTATTAGGGAATTGGTTAGTCGTGACCTTGACCGTCACGACCCTGTGTTTAGTGCTTATGTATCAGCGGCGTTGGGTCTTGGTGGCTGCGATCTTAACCATGATGGCAGGGGCTGGTGTTTTTGTCTCAGGTATTAAATTATTGGTGGCTGCAGTTCGCCCTGAGGCGGATTTATATCAAAAAGGTGCGAGTGTTTTTTCTTTTCCTAGTGGGCATACGACCTTCAGTAGTTTACTCGGTGTTTTATTAATTTGGTTTGCAGTGCGTGGCCTAAACCAGCCTTGGTTACGTTTAGTCAGCGTCTTAGTGTTGATTTTTATGATAGTGATGGTGGCGCTATCACGTATTTATTTAGGTGCACATTGGCCTACAGATATTGTCACGGGGTTTTTATTCAGTATGAGCTTAGCCCTGATTTTCGCCTTGATTTTTGAAAATTACCCTTCCGAACCGGCCGCTGATTTAAGCGTACTCCAAGCCAGTGTCTTGACTTATCTACTGATGGGCGTTGTTTATTTGACTTATAAATGGCCTAGTGCCATCGTGATGTATACGCCTTCGACTTAGCTCAGCAACTGCTCTGGATTGATCGACGCATGAGGTAATCGCTTGAATAAGTGAGCGATTAAAGCGCGCTAAGCACTTATTTATTCATACCAGTTCAAACTAGCAGAAGTGATAGCTTGCCAGTGCTGGCTCTGAAATCCCTTTGCTTCGCAATCCCCTTAAGTATTCTCAAGGTTTCTCCATATTTCCTCCTAGCTTGCTCGCTAAGATCAAACTTCAAGCAGAAAGAGGAGTCTAGTTATGATGAAATTCAAAGTACTTTGTATGAGCAGCCTATTAGTCTTAGGTAGTTATGGTAGCCTACAGGCGGATGAAATTGACACCAAAGCGGTTAGTAGCACGCTCACTGTTAATGCAGGCTATGATCAAGTCGTTCCCCAGCAAACCAAAGTCAAGATGAATGCGACGGTGAATAACCAGTCCGCGACTTATCAATGGATACAAACAGCAGGACCTAGTGTCAGTTTAAAAAATGCTAAAACCAGCACCGCTTCTTTTATTGCTCCGACAGTGACGGCTAGCACTAGTTTGAGTTTCAAAGTGACGGCTACTGATAGCTCAGGCACTAAAACCGATAAGATCAATATTGAGGTATGGGTTCCTTTTAATACGACCAGCGACCCTAGTTTGCTCGGTGATTTTTCTAAAAAGACGGGTTGGGCATGTGATCAAGACTTAAGTAAGTCAGGTTTGGTGTCGTCAGTAACGGTGGTTAATTTGGGTAGCACAAAGCGCTATACGATCACGGCTATTCCAAAACATGCGATTGGGACTTTCCCAAATGCAGGTAATCCCAATCTAGCTTCCCAGCAGCTTTACACCTTAGATCTTCCAAGCTCGCCAACCAAGCAGAGCACGAGTACCGCAGTGAAATTATTTGGTTTCACCACCGATGGTGTGACCTTTGATCGTAATACTGCCGAGTGCTATAACAATTCGCCCTCCTGCGAATGGCGCTATGAAGCCGTAACGGCAGGGCTTGCTAAAGGTGCTTATCAGTGGTCGTGGTTAGGTTCAGATTGCAATAATGGCCATGTACAGCCGAATGGTAACTATCACTATCACGGCTTGCCTGAAAGCCTAATCAATAAGCTGGGCGATAAGGGGAATAAAATGGTGCTCATGGGCTATGCCGCTGATGGTTTTCCAGTCTATGGACGTTGGGGATATACCACCGCGACGAGTTCAAGTAGCGCGATTAAACGTGTCAAAGGTAGCTATCGCTTAAAATCGGGTACTCGCCCTAGTGGTCCGGGTGGCGCGTATGATGGGACTTTTATTCAAGATTGGGAGTATGTGAAAGGCTTGGGGGATCTGGATGAATGTAATGGCCGCTTTGGCGTTACACCGCAATATCCTAATGGGATTTACCATTATTATCTCACGGATAGTTATCCCTTCATTCCAAGCTGTGTCTACGGGAAAGTGGTCGATAATGATTTCTTAGGTGCAGGGCGATAAGTATGCTGAGTATCCTAAGCAGAGTCAGGCAGCCTAAGCCTTGCCTCGTATTTGGCTGGCTCAGTCTAGCAACGCTCATAAGTACTCCGGTTTATGCACATGCAGGGCATAATGAATTGATTCAGTTGCGCGTTAATAATCAGCAATTAGGCGTTGATATGAGTTTAAATCTAGCCGATTTGATGCGTTTTGATCGTAATCAAGATGGGCAGTTGACGCGCCAAGAGTTTGTAGAGCAGCAAACGAGTATCAAACAATGGCTACAAACCCAAATTCAGCTTAAAACTAAGCAAGCTAATTTAAAGCCGACTTGGTTTGACTTGCCTTTAGAAGTCGATGCCAAAAATCTCAGCGTCATCAAACATATTCGCTTGATTCAGCGTTATGATTTACCGGTTAAACAAGCTGTTAAATTCCAAAGTCAGTTACCCAGTTTTAAAGGTAAAAGCCTAATGTTTGCGAGTGACGAGCAGTTTTATATGACAAATCTAACCACTAATGCTGTCGAGGTGTTAGTGCAGGCAGGAACTACCGAGTAGTTGGGTAGAGTTTGAAGCCCTAGAACCTAGGGCTTCTTGTTGAATACTTAAACCTTCGCAAAACTGGGCAAATCGGCTAAAGAGGCCTTAATCGCCTCTTCGGGGTAATCGAAATCGGTCAATTCACCTTGCAAATAACGATCATAGGAGGTCATATCAAAATGGCCGTGACCCGATAAATTAAACAGCAAGGTTTTGGCTTCCCCAGTTTTTGCACAGGCCTTCGCCTCACGAATCATCGCTGCGATCGCATGGCAAGACTCAGGAGCAGGCACAATGCCTTCACTTTTGGCAAAGAGTACGCCCGCTGCGAAGGTTTCTAATTGCCCGACTGAAGTCGCTTCAATGAGTTTTTCATGATAAAGCTGGCTGACCAAAGCGGAAGCACCGTGATAACGCAAGCCTCCGGCATGAATCCCCGGCGGCATAAAATTATGCCCTAAGGTATACATCTTCATCATCGGCGTTAACCCCGCCGTATCACCGAAATCATAGGTATACACGCCTTTAGTTAAACTGGGGCAAGAAGATGGCTCAACCGCGACTAAGCGCACTTGCTTGCCAGTTGCATTATCAGCAAGGAAGGGGAAAGCGATCCCCCCGAAATTCGAACCGCCACCACAAGGTGCGAATACCATATCAGGATAATCCCCCGCGATGGCTAGCTGCTTTTTCGCTTCTAAGCCAATAATAGTTTGATGCAAGAGCACATGATTCAGTACCGAGCCGAGTGCATAATTGGTATCAGCACGGCTAGCAGCTTCTTCGACGGCCTCAGAAATCGCGATACCTAATGAACCATTAGAGTTCGGATCAGCGGCTAATACCGCTCGCCCTGCATTCGTCATATCAGTAGGGCTAGGGAAAACTTCTGCGCCCCAAGTGGTCATCATCGAGCGGCGATAAGGCTTTTGTTCGTAGCTGATTTTCACCATATAAATGCGGACATCAATACCAAACATTTGCCCAGCTAAAGCTAAAGAGCTGCCCCATTGACCGGCACCTGTTTCAGTGGTTAAACGCCGAATACCTGCTTGGCGATTATAATAAGCCTGCGGTACGGCGCTATTGGGTTTGTGCGAACCTGCAGGGCTGACTGCTTCATTTTTATAATAAATTTTGGCAGGTGTGCCGAGCATTTTTTCCAAGCGGTGCGCTCGATATAAAGGCGAGGGTCGCCACATCGTGAGGGCTTCGCGTACTGGTTCGGGAATTGGAATCCAGCGTTCGGCACTCATTTCTTGCTTGAGGATTTCTTCAGGGAAAATTGCCAACATAGCTTCCGGTGGAACCGGTGTGCCATCAGGCGCGCAATAAGGTGCGGGTGGATTAGGTAAATCCGCAGCTACATTGTACCAATGAGTGGGCATTTCCGATTCGGGCAAATAAATTTTAGTGGTTGGGATCATGCGGGATTCCTCTCCTTCAGGCGAAGCAATATTAATCAGCCTGTGTTCTAACATCAGCTTAAGTGGCAGGCAAGTGCATTAATCCTAGCACTAAGCGGTTTCTGGGACACGCATTACTAAGACATCACATTTGGCATGTTTAGTCACTGTTTCCGCAGTAGACCCCATCAATAGCCCCATGAAGCCGTGTTTGGCACTGTGACCGACGATAATCAGATCAACTTGATTGTCTTCTGCATAGCTATTGATAGCAACATTAGGGTAGCCGTTGAGAACCTCTAACTGCACCGCTTTATCTAAATCCATGCGATTGGCTATATCGGCTAATTGAGTATGGGCAGCCTCGATGAGCTTGTCTTGGGTATCAGGGGCGATATAGATGGCACTGACATCCCCAAATGCGGTGACACCTAAGGGAATATCCTCTACAACATGCAGGAGAGTTAAACGTGCTTGATATTGAGATGCGAGTTCTTTGGCGCGATGAATGCTGCGCTGGCTGACGGGTGAAAAATCCACCGGAACAAGAATATGTTGATAGGCGAACATAATAGCCTCCTTGTGAGTGTCATAGGGTGACAAGGGATAGGTTTAGTTTAATCATAATGCATTTAAGGACAGCTTGTACTGATCTAGGTAAACAAAACCCCATTCTTTGCCTGTCTATAATCGGCTATTCTTATTTAAAGATCCCGCAAAGCGGTCGTTATCGCTTGCTCTATCTGGGTTTGATCACCGAGTTGATTAGCCAGCAATAAAACCAATTTAGTCAAAAACAAGCTTTCCTGCTCTGTCCCTACCTGATTGATGGCTGCGGCTAAGGCATCATAAACGGCTTCCAATTCGGCTAAGCCTAATTGACTCATCCTTATGCTCCTTGTCCTAAAGCTTGATAAATAGCGGCTTTGAGCTGGTCAGCACTCAAGCTTTTCCAGCGTGCACAAACATGCTGATCAGGTCGGACTAAATAAGCGCTACCCGTTAGTGCGTCATAGCGCTTGGCAAAATGCCCGTCTTGATCAGTGAAGCGTTGTTGATTGCCAATCGTTAATAACTGAATCGGAATCCCCGTATGTTGCAAGGTTTGAATAGCATCCAAAATCGCCACAGGCACAATTTGATCTGTGAAATAAAGGACATGAAACGCAGCCCCTAAATGATCAAACAGATAGTCATTGTCCGCTAAACGAATATTCTGCAAAGGCATGCCCTGTGCAGGGCCTGCAGTGAATTGGGCATTATCATCCTGAAGCGCATTCAAAGCACTGTCATGATAATCATGTGGGCGTGAGGTGCGCCAATGGAAGAGGGGGCGGACAAACGCTTGGGTGAGGGATAAGGATAAAACGGCATCGCGCAATAAACGAAACCCACGATCCGGCGGTGCCATAAAACGAGTACTTTTACTGGCTTCAGCAATGATTTCCTGCGCAGCAGTGACACGCTCACTGCTATAAGTGGTCAGCAATTTTGGAGTGCCTATGCCTTTAAGTAGCATCGCGAGTTTCCACGCTAAATTCTGTGCATCTTGAAAACCAGTATTCGCACCGCGCACGCCAAAAATCGGCAGCATGTGTGCGGCATCACCAGTGAAAATAATCCGGTCGTGCATATAATCGGGCAAAGTCATTGCCCGTGCTGAATACACTGAGCACCAGTCCAACTCCCAAGGTGCGGTAACACCAACCATGTCCAATTGAGCTTGAATGCGTGTATTCAGAGACTCGGGTGCAAGCGCTTGTTCGGGTGTTTCATTCGGAGGTAATTGATAATCCAAGCGCCAAATGCCTTCTGGCTGACGGTGCATGAGGATCGTGTTACCTCGATTCCAGTCAGGATCAAAATAAGCCAAGCGTTCAGTAGGCCAAGGAATATCAATCTTAATATCTGCAATCACAAAGCGTCCGCGATAGGAAGCGCCCTCCATGCGTAAGCCTAATACTTGACGGATGGTCGATTTAGCACCATCAGCGGCAATCAGCCAGTTACAGCTTAAAGTGTACTCGCCTTCAGGCGTATCAATCTGTAGTTCGGCATGTTCAGAAAAGCTCGTCACCCCCATCACTTGGCTACCCCAGCGCAATTCAATCAGTGGATTTAGCTGGGCTTGCTCGATCAAATATTGCTCGACATATTGCTGCTGGAGATTATTCAAAGGCTGAAAGCGATCATCTTCATCATGGGGTGCTTCTAGGCGAAACACGCGCTGCCCCCGATAAATTGAGTTTCCAGAACGCCAGGGATAGGCTGTTGCTAACATGCGCTCAGCAATACCGACTTGCTGCAAAATTTCCATCGAGCGGCGGGTAAATACAATCGCTCGACTGCCGTGCGAAACTTGGACTTCTGCACTAATCACCTGTACTGGAATGTTATAGCGCGCTAGTTCTAAGGCCGTTACTAAGCCAATAGGTCCTGCACCGACAATGACCACTGGATAAGTTTGAGTAGTCCCGCGTAATTCAGGCGGTGTTTGAAAGGGATAAATTGAGTAGTTGTAATACACGGAATGACGAGGTGTCTGATCTGGAATATACATCGAGCTGCTCCAAGCCGCGTTCTGTGGTGCTAGAGTATTAGGTTTTAGGCTGGGTTTACAAGCTTAGCTGGCAGTGCTAGCCAGCGAGAGAGTGAGTTAGTCATGAATTTAGCTTTTTTGATCGCCTTATTCGTTTTTCTTTATAAGCAAATTCGTTCTAATATCCGCGCACATTGACCGTTCTGAGTCTTACCTTTTTAGGGAACGCTAAGCGCTCAGAGCGGTCAATGACTTTATAGCTGCGGTACTTAAATTTAAGGATAAATCATGCTGCGTAAAGTTTGGCTCTCCGTGTGTTTATTAGTCTGTGCTTCCCCAGCATTAGCCATTCCCCCCCCGGATGTTGTCGCGTCTTTATGGCAGTCGATTTTACAAATGATCGGTGTGGCTTCGGTCTTCTTGGCGGGTATGTGGGTTGCTACTCGTCAGTTTTTAACCCAACATGCTCCTAGCTTAAAGCGCAAACGGGTGTTTATTCCGGTTTTGCTCGGTTTATTATTAATCGGTGGGTTAGCGTTTAGTCCCTTATGGGCAGCTAATACGGAGGCTTCCATCAAAGGTGAGTTACTACCGATTGACACCATTATTAAGCGTGAGCCAGATGCTTGGGTACGTGAGTGGAAATTGAAAACGGTCGCACAAATGGGGCAAGAGGCGAAGCTCACCCGTGCAGCTAAGCATTTGCCAGTCGTTAATTACCAAACCATCGAGTCTTTCACCCCTCAGGCCTTACAAAGCTTACTCAAAACCCGTGCTCATGACTTGTATTTATTGGATATTCGTGAGGCGATGGAGTTAAGTAAATTCAGTATTCCTCATCAGGCGGTGTTTCGTTACGGTGATTTAGTTCACGATATTATCCCCAAGGATTTGCCTAAAGATCAAATGATTGTGGTGCTCTGTCATTCTGGGCTAAGAGGGTATTTGGGGGCGCAGTTTTTAAGGCGAGCAGGTTTTACACGGGTTGCCTTTTTGCAAGGAGGCTTAGCCGCTTGGCATAAACAAGGTTTGCCAGTCACGGGTAAGGCGGATTTTAAAGTAAAAGCCCCTATCCAGCCGAGTAAAACAGTTGCTTTAGCGATGGATGCCTATAAAGTGCAGGTTGATCCTATGGGGACAGCGGCCATGAAATGGCCAAACTTAGTACAGTTATCCTATGAAACAGCCTCCACGGCTGAGCTACAGACCCTATTAAGGATCGCGCAGACCCAACCTGTTTTAGTGGTTTGTAAAGAGTATGGTGGTTGTTTTCAAGGTCTGAATTTGATTTGGCTAATCGAACAACAAGGTGGCAAAGTTGCCGGTTTATACGATGAAACAGGGCAACATTTGCGTGGACTTATCAACTGAGCCAAGTGCCTTACCCGCCAAATATCAGCGCTTAGTCGAAGCCGCTCAAGCGGGCTTATCGACACCCCGCAGTCTATTATTAGACTCGCCAACCTGTTCAGTTGATGAGTTTTTAGCTAGCTTTTCAGCTTCCACTCAGTTCATCGTGCGTAGTGCGAATAAAATTGAAGATGGCAGCGGATATTCTTTAGCGGGACATTTTTGGAGTTCTGCGGCGGTGAGTCTTGACGTAGTGCCTGTGACTCTCCAAAGGGCATGGTCTGAAAACCAGCGCTTATTGGCTGATTTGCAGCTCAACCAACTCCCGATTTTAATGCTGCAAGAATATATCCAGCATGTTTGGGGCGGGGTGTTGTTTCAGCCTTGGAGCTTTTTCTCTGAATATGCTTATGTGGAATATTCCAATGGCGGTGTGCAGCAGGTAGTCGCTGGGCAGGCAGACTCGGCTCTGATTAGTTTAGCAAGCACAGCAGCTAGCCCGCTTGCTTTGGCAGAAGCTGCCCAGTTTCTTGAACCTTATTTGCGGGAATTGGCCGAGCAGTTAAGAGCCGTTTTTCGCTTTCCGTTAGATTGTGAATGGGCTTATGCTAGCCAAGAGCAGCGTATAGTCGTCTTACAAATACGTGCACAAACTCATGCGATTGGGGCTTTATTTCCTCTGCCTAGCGACTGGGCTAGGCCAGCCGCTACTTGGCAGTTCACTGCCTTATCAGAAAGCTTAGGTAAAATCTCACCCTTATCTTTTAGTTTGCTGGTGCAGTTATACCAAGAAGCGCAGGCAGATTTGCAGAGTTTAGGCTGCAAAGCTGAGCAGGTTAATTTCTTGGCTTATCAGCCGGACGGTAGCGTCTTAGTTGATCCAACTAAGGAGCAATTATTTTATGCGCCCCGTTTATTCGGTGGCTTTTGGCGTGGTTGGCGGGCAGTGGCCTTTAGAACACAGGCGGAAGCTGTACTCGCTCAGTTTGACCCCACTGCCGCTTTTCATCATCCACAGTTATCTAGCTTATTTAGCGCTTGGTTAATTCAAACTATCTTACAAGCTGGTGCGGGTAGAGAGTTGCCCCCGCCTGTGCATGCTTATGAATTATCTTGGCCTAATCCAGTAGACAGTTTATCCAGCCCTGAAACAGCACCGATCACCTTGAAGCTACGCAATGCCTTTTTGCAGGAATTGAATAAACTTAAGCAAGCGCTATTGGTTAATCCAGCTTGGGTGTTTTGTGATTGGGTCGAATATACCCAACAGGCGGTTAGCAAGGCAATTAGCCGCCAAGTGCAAGCCGCTCCGTTAGCGATTTATGATTATGCAGTGATCAATTCTGGCGTGGAGTTTCAGTCTTTAGCCGCCCGTACTTGTGTCCGTGGAACCGTCTGCTGTGTGCAAACCACCAGCAGGCTAGAGTTAATGGTTTTGCCAGAGGCCTGTATTTTGGTGAGTCCTTATTTTGCTAATCGCTGGATACCCTTGATACCGAAGCTCGCTGGGATTATTGTGCTGCAAGCGAATCGGTTATCGCACGCGGCGATTGTAGCACGTGAGTATCAGCTGCCTTATGTAGTGCTCAGCTTGGCACAGTTTGCAGAGCTGAAATCAGGTAGCTTGATTGAATTAGATACGCGCCAAGGCAAGCTCCATCTGATTAGAGCTTAGTCATCCACATTCGATTAAACTTCTCTTCTGGTAATTGCCAAAGCCGAGTGTGCAATTGGCTAAGTAGGCTGACATCTTCCAAAATGATTAAGCGCTCTTGATTACCCACTAGCGTTTTAGTAAGGCTTAATGATGCCTAACGTAATAATCCTTGTTGCTTAGCAAGTTTGACCCATGCAGGGTACTCGCTCATCATAAGGTCATATAAGGCTTCATCACTATGTTCATTTGGCGTTTGGACAGCGAAAAAGTCAGCATTGTCTATTAATCGTTTCGGTAGCTCATCCAATTTTTCCAAAAACGGAAAGTCAGAGTCTGCAAATGCGGCCAGTAATTTTGAGCGTGATTTGCGGCCTTTACCAATGCCCATGAACTGCCAGAAAATCGGTTCGTAGCTTGACCAACGTAATTGCTTTTCCGTTAAACTTTGATCCGATGTACCCCCATCAGTGACAAACATGACATAGATAGGCAGGCTTGCTTGTAAGGGTGTTTTACGTTCATTACCTGCTGTATCGGGAAAATAATGTTGGCGAATGGCTTGCATAGCACGTCCATAACGAGTATCCCCTTCTAAAGGGTATAGTTGGATTGTTTGAGCGATATAGCTAGCATAATTGTCTATACCCATCGGGGTAGGCTGATGTACCTGTTTGCCGAATAAAAAAACGTCAATTGCTCCATCATCATCAAATCGACAACTCAAGGCTAGAATTCTTTCTGCAAAGGCTTGAATTAATCCCTCTCGATATAAGCGCTGCATTGAGCCGGAAATATCTAAGCATAAGCAGACTTTAGCACGATGGCTTTCTAAGCCAACTTTTGCTAATGAAATTGCAGATTTCTTCGCCAGACTGAGTAGTTGAGGTGCTTCTGTAGCTAAACGTTTTTCTAACAAGATTTGAGTAGAGGGGCTAACGGGTGTTGGCGTGATCGGAGCAGATTCTTCGGCAACACTCGCGCCAAAATGTTTAACTAAGGCGGCCAACCCACCATTGAAGCCTTGAGCGGTAGCACTCAATCGCCATAGCTTAGTTTTGCGATAAAGCTCAACTAGTAGTACCGCTCGCTCTTGCTGAAAATCACTGCGTGTAAAGCTAAATGATGCAACTGTATGGCCTTGTATTTGCCAATTAACTTGACCATCAATGATGTCTTGCATCGTTGCTTCACCCTCAATAGCAGCGGTAATGACTAAACGCTCAATGCGCTCAGGCAGAGTGGCTAGATTGAATTTGAAAACGGCTTTGTTATCTACAGGGTCTTGCAAGCTTACACTGCCACAGGGGGTCGTAGGCTGGTTAAAAAATGTCATATAACGATCATCAGACAATAAGCCAGCAGCATCTAGTCCAAAGCAAGCAAGATCCAAACTGATGCCTTTCGTATTAAGTTGGCATTGCAGGGTAAAATTACTATGGTTATGAGGGATAATATCCTCTAGTTTTAAGCGTTGCCCTTTTTGAATTTGCATGAAGTTACTTCCGCTGATGCAAGGTATCAAGCCTTATCTGGGCTTAATCTCATTTGATTATGATTAAAATAATAACAAAAATAACTTAGAACGCTTGAAAAATATTATCTTCACTACTAATTAAAATGCTCCGATCCGGGGCGAAGTTTGTGTAAAACGGTAAGAAAGCACCCCCTAAAGCACGGGCATCATTGCCAATCGTACCTGCAGAAAGTTTGGGGAGAATTAAACCTTCGATGTCTAGTTTTTCCATCTCGGTTTGTACCGTATCGGTCAGATACTTGGTCAAGCGGGCAGGTAGTAAGCCATCAATGATCACCCCTTCAAAATCAATTAAGCTGGCTGAGGCAACCACGGCATAAGCAATCGCTGCCGCCGCTTGTTGCGCCCACACTTGAAATATATCCCGACTTAACGAGTTATTCGCGGCTTCATCTTCTGCGAGTAATTCCACTTCTAAATTCGGGTCGAGTTGGTGAGCTTCAAAGCCATTATTTAATAAATAGCGTGACGCACAATTAATTAGCTGAACCGTCGGGCCATTGGCCTCATTATGGGCATAACTGCTCGGTAAAGGCATAGAGCCAATTGCCCCTGCATTATTAAAGCTCCCCAAATACAAAGTACGATTCATAATAATGCCACCACCAATGAAGGTGCCGACAAAAATATGTAAGTAATTATTGAAACGTTCTGGATTGCCAAACTCTAGCGAAGCAATACACGCAGCGGTGGCATCATTAACCAGCCAAACCGGGTAGGGCTGATGGGCTTGAACAGCTTCTTTAATGTCTAAACGATTCCAGTGTTCAGTTATTGAGCTAGGAATATCTGCCTCTTGCTGCCAGCCCCCTAAACCATAGGGGGCTGCAATCCCAATGCCGAGGAGGCGTCGATGTTGTACCGGGCTAAGGGTCGCGATTAAATCGCTAATACCTTGTTTAATCGCGGGGAAGATAAAATCAGGATCAGGATAGTCATAGATATGATTAATTCGCTGCAAAATCACCCCGGTGAAATTAATCAATACTAAGTCCACCCCTCGGCGACCAATTTTGACACCGATCGAATAGGCACCTTCAGGGTTTAAGGCAATGGGGATAGCCGGTTGGCCGACTTTGCCGATCTCATAGCGCCGTTCTTGTTTATACAACAGCTCATCGTCTAGGAGACGATTGATAATAACCGAGGCTGTTTGTGCACTGAGTTGAGTGAGGCGAGAAATCTCCGCTTTAGTGAGACTGCCAGAGCGACGAATGAGTTGCAGAATTAAGCGTTCATTGTACTGCGCAATACCAGATAAGTTGCTACCTCCACTAGTCTGTTTCAGTTTCACAAAGTTCTCCTCTAACAGTAGCTCTGACTTCTTAGAACAGCGCTGATTATAAGTTGTCCAACGCCGCTGGTAAGTACATAAGAGTAGTCTGCTTATATTAATAAATCAAATTGAATTATTTATTGACAGCGCTTTCAGAGCGGATTAAGCTTTTTACCAAGCAGCGTGAGTAACCGCAGAACTGAAAGCGCCGCTACTAATGAACCACTCTGGTTATTTGAAACATTTGGAGGAGATGTACCATGTTTAAGAAAACTTCGATTGCTTTGGCTTTATCTTTAAGCCTGTTAGTGCCAGCCGTTAGCCATGCAGAGGGTGCAATTGTTGGTTTAATTACCAAAACCAACACCAATCCTTTCTTCGTAAAAATGAAAGAGGGTGCTGAAGCGAAAGCTAAAGAATTAGGCATGACCTTACAAAGCTTCGCGGGCAAAGTCGATGGCGATAATGATACTCAAGTACAAGCTATTGAAAACTTAATCGCAGCAGGCGCTAAAGGTATTCTGATTACCCCAAGTGACTCTAAAGCGATTGTGCCAGCCGTAGAAAAAGCTCGTAAAGCGGGTATTTTAGTTATCGCGTTAGATACTCCCTTAGATCCAGCCAATGCTGCGGATGCAACCTTTGCTACTGACAATTTCAAAGCAGGTGAGTTGATTGGTCAATGGGCAGCCGCTACTTTAGGCGATAAGGCTAAGGATGCGAAAATCGCTCTGTTGGATCTGAATGTCAATCAAATCTCCGTGGATGTTGCCCGTGATCAAGGCTTCTTGAAAGGCTTTGGGATTGATCTGAAAGACGCAAAGAAAATGGGCGACGAAGATGACAAGCGTATCGTCGGTAATGATGTCACTTCTGGTTCTGAAGAAGGTGGCCGTAAGGCAATGGAAAACCTAATGCAGAAAGATGCTGGCGTGAATGTCGTTTATACCATCAATGAACCAGCTGCTGCTGGTGCTTATGAAGCATTGAAAGCCGTCGGTAAAGAGAAAGAAGTCTTAATCGTTTCTGTAGATGGTGGTTGCCCGGGCGTGAAAAACGTCAGAGATGGCGTGATTGGTGCGACTTCTATGCAGTTCCCCTTATTAATGGCGTCTAAAGGCATTGAGGCGGTCGCTGAATTTGCTAAATCTGGGACCAAACCACAGAACAGTGAAGGCTTAGACTTCATGAACACTGGGGTTGAATTAATTACTGATAAACCTGCTAGTGGTATTAACTCACTCACCTCGGAAGAGGGTTTGAAAAAGTGCTGGGGCTAAGCTGAGTAAAAGCAAGCCTTTATCAATGATCTGAGGAGGGTCAAGGATGGCAACAGATGATTTTGAAGCAGTTGCTGCCAAAGCAGGCGGCACGGTTGCCTCGTTTGAGGTTGACAAGCTAAGCTTGGGCGAGCGCTTGCAGCGCTTCCTACATAACTATCCGACAGCAGCACCGATGTTTGTTCTACTGTTGGCGATCCTAGCCTTCTATGTGATTGTGGGCGAGAAATTTCTCGCTCCTTTCAACTTGTCGCTAGTGCTACAGCAGGTCACGATCATCGGGATCATTGGGGTTGCACAAACCCTCGTGATTCTGACGGCAGGGATTGATCTGTCGGTGGGCGCGATTATGGTGTTGTGTTCAGTCGTGATGGGGCGTACTGCAATTGAGATGGGCTTGCCTTCAGGTATTGCCATTATGCTCGGCTTTATCGTGGGGGCTTTATGCGGTGCTATTAATGGCTTCTTGATAACTCGCTTACGTTTGCCACCATTCATTACGACTTTAGGCACTTGGAGTATCTTTTTTGCGATTAATTTATGGTATTCACAGAGTGAAACCATTCGTTCGCAAGATATTGCTGAGCAAGCCTCACTCCTACAATTCATGGGCATATCCTTTGAACTATGGGGAGGAGCACGTTTTACCTTAGGTACGATTACTTTGCTGCTCTTGTTTATCGGCATGTGGTTTGCGCTGAATCATACCCCTTGGGGACGGCATGTCTATGCAACGGGTGATGATCCGCAAGCAGCACAGTTAGCTGGGATTGATACCAACAAAGTCTTGCTCTCGGTGTATATCGTGGCGGGGGTGATCTGTGCTTTGGCGGCGTGGACTTTGATTGGACGGGTTGGCTCAATTAGCCCACAAGCAGGCCAGACCGCTAATCTTGATAGTATTACCGCAGTGGTCATCGGTGGAACGAGTCTATTCGGTGGGCGTGGTGCCATCTTTGGAACTTTGATTGGTGCTCTGGTGGTGGGGATTTTCCAAAATGGCTTAGCCCTCGCGGGGGTTGATGTCCTTTGGCAACAGTTCGCCATCGGTCTGTTAATTATCTTAGCAGTAGCCACTGACCAGTGGATTCGGAGGGTATAAACATGGCTGAGGCAATAAAACTTGAACCCATCTTAATGGGGCGGAATTTAGTCAAACGCTATGGTCGGGTTACCGCACTGGATCACTCTGATTTTGATCTGTATCCGGGTGAGGTATTAGCTGTCATAGGTGATAACGGTGCTGGTAAATCCTCACTGATCAAAGCCTTAACGGGAGCCGCACCGCCCGATAGTGGTCAGGTCTTTCTTGATGGACACCTGACTAATTTTAGAAATCCGATGGATGGGCGCTCGGCAGGGATTGAAACGGTTTATCAAAACCTAGCCGTTTCCCCCTCACTGAATATTGCAGATAATTTGTTTTTAGGCAGAGAACTCCGCAAGCCCGGATTTTTAGGCAAGTGGTTGCATATGCTCGATCACAAAGAAATGCAGCGCATCGCTCGAGATAAATTGTCTGAACTAGGGTTATTGACCATTCAGACGATTAATCAACCTGTGGAAACCCTTTCAGGGGGGCAGCGTCAAGCTGTCGCGGTGGCTCGTGCGGCCGCTTTCGGTAGTAAAGTCGTCATTATGGATGAGCCGACCGCTGCTTTAGGGGTAAAAGAATCACGCCGCGTCCTAGATTTGATTAAAGATGTGCGTGATCGCGGGATGCCTGTTGTATTAATTAGCCATAATATGCCGCATGTATGGGAAGTATCTGATCGTATTCATGTACATCGTTTGGGTAAGCGCCATGCAGTGATTAAGCCTGATACGCATACTATGTCTGAAGGGGTTGCGATTATGACCGGAGCGATGGATCCCAATGAGCATCCTGCCGGTGCCTACGCTCAACCCAAAGGTGCTTAATTAAGTTTCTCTCTCTCAAATGTGTGTTTTCCTCCTGCTCTGACCATCTGTCAGAGCGGAGGCTTCTCAACGGCATCATGGCTACAAACAATAAAAAATATAAAGCTAATGCCTAACGCGCAGTCGCACGCTTCTCAATAAGTCTTGAAAAATCTACTTTAAAATCAATTAACTGCGAAGCAAGCTTGTAAGTGAGTCATTTCAACAATGACTCGGCCGTGAGTCGTTTTGGGTTAAGCCGTAGTCAGTCCCCACCTATCTGAAAATACTGTTTAATTAAATAGCATAGTGTTAAACTGTCTATGGTGTATACTAAACTAGTAATAATAAAAATGGCTAGTTACACTAATCGAGCCATCGCATTGGCTTGATTTTTCGGTCACTAAGCAAAAAATGAGCACAATCGACATGCAAACCCCAGATACTCTTGCTCCAGAAGCTACTCCTGAAATAGTCGCGTCCCCTGAATTATTAGTGAACGCTATGCGGCGTGACACAGTGCCGGATAAAAATCTCGATATGATTCGCAATATTTTATTCGGTGAACAGTTGCGTGATTTAGAGCGCAAAAACGCTAGTTTAGAGCGTTTTGTCCGTGTTTCCATTAATGCGTTAGCAGAAGACACACAACGAAAATTAGACACTCTGCAAAATGATATTAGACTAATCAAAGACTTACTCATTGAAGAAGCGAAAGCGCGTCGTGAAGAGCACCAAGGTGCACGCCATCGGTTAGAGAAGAATGAGCGTTTCCTAGATGAGCTAGCTAAACGAGTGACTACTGAGGTTGCTAAATTAGATCAGCAGATGGAATTGTCGCGCAAAGATTTAATTAGGCAGCTCACTGAAACTGCTGAGCAATTACGCCATGAGAAAGCGGATCGTAAGGCCGTTGCGGGTATCCTCAATGGGATGGCTAAGCAATTATTTGATGTAGAAAAAATTGAGGCCTTATAAGTATCAGTACAATGTTCTCAGCAGAGGAGCTGAGTAGTGAGGCATCTACTCAGCGATCACAGCCGATTAATACGGCTAGACCAGCATCAGAATCTTTAGAGTCTTTAGATGCTTTAGAACAGTTACGTGCCTTGTTGTTAGGTGCAGATTATGAAATTCTCTATGATCTGCGCCAGCAACTCTTAGATCGTGAACGCTATAGCCTTCATGTAGCTGATATTATCTCTGAAGCCTTGACCTTGCGTGCTCAGCAAGATGATTCTTTGACGGATGCCCTGTCGACTACGATTGAATCAGCAGTGAGTCACTCAGTTGAAATCAACCCTAATCGGTTAGCCAATGCGCTTTATCCGGTGATGGGACCTGCGATTCGCAAATCCATTCAAGAAGTGCTGCATCAAGCACTCGATACCTTCAATTATTTATTAGAGCAAAGCCTTTCGGTGCGCTCTTTAGCATGGCGCTTTGATGCTTGGCGCACCGGACGTAGTTATTCAGAAGTGGTGTTATTAAAAACACTGGTCTATCAAGTAGAACAGGTGTTTTTGATCCATCGAGAGACGGGTTTGCTCTTGCAACATGTGGTATCGCCTCAAGCAATTACCAAAGATCCCGAGCTGATCTCGAGTATGATGACGGCGATTCAGGATTTTATTAAAGATTCGTTTAATGTCACCAGTGATACTTCTTTAAAAACCCTACAACTGGATGAAGTCTCGGTACTTTTCAATCAAGGGCCGCATGCAGTGGTCGCGGCAGTCGTGCGTGGCAATCCACCCGCTGAATTAAATCGGTTGTTAGGGGAGGTGAATGAACAGCTTCATCGCCAATTCATTTATGCGCTCAAGACCTTTCAGGGGGATGGCCAGCCGTTTAAGTCGACTCAGCCTGTATTAGAGCGCTGCTTAAAAACTCAATTACGGCTTAAAAAACGCTTTCCTTGGTTAGCGATTTTGGCCTTAGTGACTTTAGTGGGGGCGGCAGCGTGGTGGACGTATCAATATTATCAACAACAAGGGCTTGTCCAACAAGCCTTAGCCGCGTTACGTTCTGAGCCGGGCTTAGTGGTGGTGGATTTTCAGAATACTCAAGACGGTTATCAGTTTGAGGTATTGAAAGATCCACAAGCGCGTGACCCTTTAAGTGTGATTCAGCCTCTACAGTCCTTAGCGTCAAAAGTTACCGCGTTAAAAGTGACGACTAAGCCTTATCTTGCGATGGAACCTGAGTTTGTGTTGGGTCGGGCTAAGCAAATTTTACAGCCACCGGCTGAGGTAGAGCTGGAGTTAGCGGCCAATACCTTAAAAGTGACAGGGCAAAGTGATTTGCCTTGGCAACAAAAGCTGCAGCAGTCATGGCCGTTAATTGCAGGGATTGATGCCTTAGATCTCAGTGAGTTTAAAGTAGAGGACTCAAGCGCCGCCCAATTCGATCAGCAGTTGCGCACATTAACTGCAAAAATAGAAGCCCTCCGTTTTTATTTTAGTTCAGGTAGCAGCGTGGTGAGTGATGCACAAGCGCATGTTAAGCAAGCTCTACCTTTAATTTTAGAGCTACTTGAGACGGCACGTTCGGTCGGAAAAATGCCACAAGTTTCTATTAGTGGAGCCACTGATGAAACGGGGACTGAAATCACTAATGGACGTTTAGCGAAAGAGCGTGCTTTAGCTATGCGTGATTACTTGCTTGAACAGGGTCTGCCAGCATCGGTCATCGCTATTGTCAAACCAGATACTGGGCTTAGAAATGAACGTAGCATCCGTTACCAAGTCGATTTATTTTGAAAAAGAACCATAGCAAATAGGTGTGATGGTGTTACAGAAAAAAATATGTTTGTTAGGAGCCTTTTCGGTTGGAAAAACTAGTTTAATTCAGCGCTATGTGAATCAACTCTTTAGTGAAAAATATCTAACGACCGTTGGGGTGAAAATTGATAAGAAACAAGTGACTGTGGGTAATACAGCGCTATCCTTAATGGTTTGGGATCTGGCGGGTGAAGATGATTTCACCCAGATTCGCTCAGCCCATTTGCGCGGTTTATCTGGTTATATTGTGGTGATTGATGGAACTCGGCAAAATTCTTTTACAGTAGCCTTGGCCTTACATGAGCGGGTAAGAACTGAGCTAGGTCAGGTACCGGCAGTATTTGCCTTAAACAAGAGCGATTTGAAAGATCAGTGGCTGATTAGTCATGAACAGATTCGTACTCTAGCGCAGCTAGGATACCCAGTGATTGAGACTAGTGCCAAATTAGGTCTGGGTGTGGAAGAGGTGTTCATGGGGCTTGCACGTCAATTAGTTCCAGAAAAAGTCAATTAGTTCCAGAAAATCTGAGGCATAACAGATGGACAGTTTTTTATCTAGCATTTATCGAAATATCAATCTTACCGTCTTTGTCCGTGAGCAGGGAGGTCAATTCAAGCCTTGTTCACCGCTACCAGACTGGCTCGTTTTTTTCCTAGCGAAGCAATCTGATCTAGGACGTTATAATTTAGTTGAAGCTTTCCCTTATTTAAGTTGTTTTATCGAGGATGCAGAGCAGCATTGGCAGGCTAAATACTCGAAGCCCTTGTCTTCAGGCGTATGGATTGAAATCGACGAGCTAGAACATGAACTTCCCTTGGAAGCTTGTGTGATGTGGGTAGACGGGCAGGAGGTGTTGCTATTGCAGCAATTGGGGGAGAAATATACTCATGATCTCTCGCGTCTCCAACAAGTCCGTAATAGCTTATTAACCCAAGAAATGCTGGAATCTGAAGTTAAGCGCCGTACCTTGGAAATCCGCAAACGTGAAGAAGAAATTGCGATTAAATTAGTGAGTCTGACTAGTTTGCGCGATGAAGAAACGGGTGCACATGTACGCCGAATTGGCTTATATGCTGCGGTGATGGCAAAAGCGTTAGCTTGGAATGCAGAAGACATTGACACCATTCGCGTGGCCGCACCGATGCATGATATTGGTAAAATCGGTATTCCTGATCGGATTTTGCGTAAAAGCGGTGTACTGAACGATGAAGAATTCAATGTGATGAAAAAGCACACTGAAATCGGGGCGGCTATGTTGCGTGGAACTAAGATTCCGATCTTGAATATGGCAGCCGATATTGCTTTAAATCATCATGAGCGTTGGGATGGCACGGGTTATCCACGTGGCTTAGCCGATGAAGCCATTCCTATGAGTGCACGCATCACCACGATTGTGGACATTTATGATGCCCTTGTGCATGAGCGTGTGTATAAAAAAGCCATCCCTGAAGAAGAAGCGCTGAATTTAATGCGAGAAATGGCTGGCCGACATCTTGATCCGCATTTGCTTAAACTATTTTTGAGTTTGTTACCTGCGATGCGGCGAATTCGTTTAGAAGTGCAAGAGGTCAACGAAGAGGCTCAAGAAGGTGAGGTCTTAGAGGAGATCTGTGTTTAAGTTTAAGGATCAAACCGATCTGATTGAGGCTCTAGCAACCCAAGCTTGGGTGGTTATCCCTGAGTTTTTGAAGGCTGAACAGGTCTTGCAGTTGCGTACCCAAGCCTTAAGCCAGTATGCTGCAGGGCGCTTTAAACCCGCTGCTGTTGGACAAGGTAGCCGTCAAGCAGTGCATGCTGATATTCGGCGTGATGCCGTTTTGTGGCTAGAAGACCACGAGACAGGAGTGGCGAGCGAGTTCTTAAACTGGTTAGCTGATTTGCGGTTGGCGCTGAATCAAGCCTTATTCTTAGGCTTAGTCGAGACAGAATTACATTTTGCAGTGTATCCGTCAGGCGGTTTTTATCGTAAGCATATTGATAATTTTCGGGGAAGTTCAGCCCGCTTAATTACGGTGATCTTGTATTTGAATCAAGCTTGGCAACCCCAAGAGGGCGGCGAACTAAGATTGTATTTAGATGATCGAACCCTTGATATTGCGCCTGAGCCGGGCAAATTAGTCTTATTTTTGAGTGAGCGTTTTGAGCATGAAGTCTTGCCAACCCAACAAGAGCGCCTCAGCTTAACGGGTTGGTTAAGACGGCGCTCTTAACAAGTCATGGTTCATGGCGCTTAGCCGAATTTCAATCCCACTGCAAACCCGGTAATCGCACTCACGCCTTTGCTGGTAATTTGCGATAAACGATCCATTAAAAAGCCCCCTGACTGCTGTGCCAGCCCCGTTGCTGTCTCAGCAGCAGATTGCAATTGTGTATCGGAGACCTTAGTTAGGCCGTAATACTCACTAATAAAGAGTAAAACAATAGCGCCACCGGCTAAGAACAACGCAAGCTTTAACACTTTCTTGGCAAAAAAGCCCACCGCCAAACCAATCACAAAGGGTGCACCCACATTACCGATTAAAAAGGGGGCTGACAAAATATCGGTCGGCGGCAACTGTTCTTGCAGAGCTGCCACCGTTTCATTATTGAGCGTATAATCCCATGTTTGTACTGGCTGTGATTCAGGTGTGTAGTAGTTAGCCATTTATTTATTATCCTTATCAGAACACCGCTATTTTTATGTGTACTAGCCTAACCTATGCTTAAAACGCCTCAATATTGCTTTTAAGCATTGCTTAAAAGCGAGTCAAAGCCCGAAATTTTGGGGTTTCCGTACTGGGTTGGGTAATATATTCTTTAATACCCCAACAACCATAAAAAGCATTCGCCCGTGGCGAGGAGAAAGCCATAAATAGTTTGCCACCTGCTTTGCGAAAGCCATCGAGTAATTCAATATACGCGGCTTCCATCCGTGGGTCACGGTTAGCTTCAATCAAAATAGGGTTCGGATGCTCTTTTTTGGATTTAGTGCCGTAATGCACTAAATGTTGCCCGCCTTCATAAGCGCCTAAACTCACCCCATAAGGCTCAAGCAGCATCATGTGTTGATCAATCAAGCGCAAGGTTTGTTTAATCGAATAGGCTTGATTACCATTCACGAGCGAGAAAATATCATCTACGCTGCTCGCACGCATGAGTGAGTTTTGATCTGCATAGAAATAGGGAGCAATAGCGAAGAGGTCAGTTGATTTATATACTTCGGCGGCTTTTAAAATCACCGGTGTAGTCGCTGGATTGCCTGCCCAACCCCCTAATACCCGCACAAGACGTTGGCGATTGCCAAACACTTGCTCCCAAATCGCAAAAATTTCTTTACTACGTTGCCCATAATATTTAAGGCCTGCATTCAAGGGTACTGAATCTAAACGGGCTTGTTGCCCCATTTTAATCATGTATTGCGCTTGAGAGAACACACTATTCCAAGCTTCATTGGTGTATTCAACATAAGCCTTGAGGTTAGGGCGCAAGTTGCTACTAACATATTGAGCGTATTGACGTACAAACTCATTATCGGCACGATGGGGTAAATTAAACCATGCATTCGCATTTAAAGTATTCGCTAGCTGCACCATCACTTCTAAAGGTACGCCACGTACACCTTCGCGTCCCCCCCAAGTGGCCTCTTGTAGATGGGGACGTTGCGCCCAAGACTGTAATTCATTGCGGGTAATGCCTGACATATTCATAAAGCGCAGAGTGCGAAATTGCTTCATGAAGTTTAAGTAATCAGGATTAAACAAGACTTTAGAGCCTGCATCCGCAAACGCGAGATATTGGCCGCCCCCGCATTGCCCACCCGCATTGACGCGCTGATAAGGATTATTTTCACAAATCCCACCGGGCATGGTTACCCGAATATCACGAATCGGATTTTTCGGATCACTCTGTTCGATGACCAAGCCTGCGGAAATTTCACCATCGGCATTCGGTTTGAGGCTAATAATATCCCGTCCGGGTGCTTGCGAAACCGGAGTAGCACTTTCGCGATAACCGATTTTACCGCTACCTTCATAGCTTACGGTGTAATTACCTTGTGGCAAAGCTGCTGCGGGTATCCAACGTAAAAACCAAGTGCCTGCTTGGCCGCCATTGAGATTACTCACCCAGCCATTCGCGTCATAACTGATATTGCCTTTGGTGAATTCTTTATTCTCGCGAAAAGGCTCAGCGGTACGGAAGACATCAGCGAAGGGTAGGCTAGCATCAAAATGCACCGCCTCATTGGTATTGATGCCCACATAAGGCGTCATCGCGGCGGCGGGTAAACTGAGGCTGAGTAAACACAGTGAGGCTAACAGATGATTAAGTTTCAACATGAGCTTAAAATTTGATAACAGAGGATGGAGGCTGATTATGGCAAACAACAGGAGGCTAGTGCATTAACAAACGAGCAAAAAATCTTGATGCCTTATTAGCTGGGTTGCTGGTTTGGAGGCATGATGGTTTTTATGCTGGCTGCTGTAACCATAATGCCAGAGAAGGGGTGCTTGAGGGGGGTGAGCTAGTTGCTGTATATTTATCGGTCATCAGTGTCGTTGAAGTGTGCACGTATGTTCTATGCTAATCCCAGACTATACAGAATCCCGCCAAACAGCAGATGCAGCTTCGTTTTCTCAGACTATGCGGAATTCTCGACGAACCGTATAAGGGGTGTGTGTTCACTGATTGAGCATAGGCAGCCTATTCCGATATTCCAGAAGGCCACCTAATAAACTGTTGGCATTACAATATCAATTTCATCAACCTCTACAAAAATAATATTAAGTAAAAAACAATAAATTATAGGTCGCCATTTATTTAAATAAAGACTGCTCCCACCCACAGAATGTGATATAATAACGAACTCGATAAATTGTTTAATAATAGGTCAGGTCATTGATCAAAAATCTCAACGAAAAAACATCATATAATGCAATCAGCCTTTTTTCTGGTGCTGGCGGAATGGATATTGGTGTTAGAGAAGCAGGGTTCAATATTCTTGCAGAGATTGAAGTAGATGAACATTGCTGTTCAACTCTTTTAACTAATGCAGAACTTCAAGGTCATAAAACAAAAATCATCAATACTGATATTAGAGGTGTAACCTCAGAACAGTTAATGAATGATTTATCTATTAAAGCTGGTGAGTTAGACCTTCTTTTTGGTGGACCACCATGCCAGTCGTTTTCTTTGGCAGGGAAACAGCGTGGTCTAGAAGACGAAAGAGGAATGTTATTATTTGAATTCATTAGATTTGCAAAAGAAATAAAGCCCAAAGTAATACTTGTTGAACAAGTTAAAGGACTACTTTCCTCTAAAGGAAAAGAAAATAAGCGTGGGGAAGTTTTTGAAAAATTTTTAACGGAGTTAGAATCTATAGATTATATTCCAAAATGGCGTGTTATTATGGCAGCCGATTATGGTGTGCCTCAATTACGAGAGCGTCTTTTTGTCATCGCTACGCGAGGACACAATGGTTTTTATTTTCCTGAAAAGACACATGCACCCAAAGAAGAATGTAATGGTTTGTTTTCATATAAACCATACATTGGTATTGGTGATGTACTTGATAATTTGAATGCGCCACATCCAAAAATTAAAGGTAAAACCTTTTATGACAGTATGAATAGCCATGTTGATGTTACACCACAAAGGGATAAAGAGCGAATTTCTCAAGTTCCAGAGGGTTCTTATCTTGCTGCTCAGACACATCTTGGCGAGGAATTACGATGTGGTTTGTCACCAAAAGACACAACCAAATATTTGCGTTTGCACAGAAAAAGACCATCAAATACCTTAAGGTGCGGGGAAATTTTTTATCACCCTATAGAGGATCGATATTTAACTCCAAGAGAGTACATGAGAATTCATGGTTATCCAGATAGTTATGTTTTAAAAGGACCAATTAGATCAAGAACAGGCTCTGTATCAAATTTAGATCAGCATAGGCAAGTTGCAAATTCCGTTCCCCCCCCACTTGCAAAAGTTCTAGCACAACAAATAAAAGGATTTCTTGATGAGCAAAATATTTGAGCTTTATGGGTATAGACTCGATTATTGGAATGATGAAGCAATAAAAAATCGAGAAAAAGCAGGGTGTCCTTTTATGGATGCGGAATGCGATGGAGGTGGAAACCGTTATTCTTCAGCTTTAAACATCAAGAATTTTCCCGAATTAAAACAATACTTTCCCGGAAAAGAAGAAGTGCAATCAGGTGTTTGTTCTTTAAGATTGCGAGACTCAGACCAACCTTGGATTGTTTGCCCTCGTCGTTTGCTATCATTACGTGGTCAAGAACCACTTCATCAAACTCATGCAAGAGAGCAGCTTATAAAATGCTCTGGCTTAGAGAAAAATAAAATTTATCGCTCTTGGTCAGAAGTAAAAATGAAGGTTGAAACAACTAATGATGATGATGAAACAAAATCTTTTGACTACACATTTGATTATATAATTACTGGTTCAGGTCGAAAGAAACTATCAGAAACCGCAAAACTTCTAGGAAAAGGAGTTCAGGCAACTAAAAAAATAGCTGAAGAAAACGGTTATACTTTGGCATTCAGAGATAATGAGTATTGGATAGAAGATTTTCCAACCGATCCTATAGTCATAGTGGAAATAATGACATCTAGTACATCAGGTGGCGATAAAAAGAAACGTACTCAAATTTCTATGGCTTGTGAAGATGCAATAAAAGACCCTAAAAACCATAATGGCCCTGGAATAAATTATCGTCAAGTATGGGCAAGAATGGTCAGTCAACTTATAGTTAAATCACAAGTTGGAATTGCTTGGAATGGAAAGACTGTCTGGTTACTGCAAGATGTTCTAGCACAATATATATCATCAACAACGGCACTCGATTTATCCCGCTATATATCTGAAATACCTGACGAGGTAAATATTCTCGCATTTAGTTATGGTGAGATAGATGATAAAAATACGTCTCCTATAACAGAAATTAATAGTTCTATATTTTATTCAGGACCAATTACTCAAAAAACTGAAAATACAGGTGTGAAGGGTTTTGTTGAAATTGTCAAAATTGGCGCACCTCCTGAAAAAGAATTTTTGTGGCGTTCTTTATTTAGGAAATCTCCATCTGGAAGTGTTATTTGGAAATAGTTGTTAAGAAAATGCTAACAAGTTGCTCGACGACGGACGCGGTGACAGCCCGCGATTTTTAACGGCTTACTCCCCACCACGCCCGTCAATTCAAACGTTAGACACCAAAAATCGACCGCTCATCTGCAAGCAGAAAATAAATTTTACATAAACAGCACATTATCCATTAGCTGACAGCTATTTTATAGATTGACAAAATTATGAAAATTAACATGGATAGTATTCAACCAAATCGACCAATACCACCCACAAAAAATACTAAAGCCGATGCTTCTGCACCATCAGCCCAATCTGTTGCCAAATTTAATGAAGCGTTCAGTGCACCGCAGATAGGTGGTGCATTCCCTACTATCAACGAACGGCAACAGGCAGATGATGTCCTTATAAACAACCCAAATACCCAAGAGGCTTATTGGGTTTCTAATGGTGCTGCTCCAGATGCAGCGAGAGCAGCAGCACTAGGGGCAAGCATTTCCCCACCTAATATTCTAGATGACAAAATAGAAGCTACAGAAAAGTTCATCAATAATTATCAAGATATGAGAGATGCCAATACGATCGGGGCAGATAAGTATTTCCATTGCAAAGCTAACTGTGAGGCAGCACAAGTCAGTGATATTGGCTCAAGTGTTGCTAAAACCATCAGCGACACTAGAGAGTGGGTTGATCAAAATATAAAAGGCGATCCCGAAACTGCTAGCCAACAAGATCAACAAGCTAATTATTACGGTCGTGAACAAGGTTCAGATAACCTTAGCAAACTATGCACTGATATTTGCCAACCTTTCCGTCCTAACGGTTTAGACTCCAAATACTAGGATGGCTGTATCATGATAAAAAAGCCATCCATAATTCTAATCACCATAATTGCTTTAATAATCGCATATTTTTTATTTGTGAGTGACTATGTAAAAATCGACCGATGCCTTGATGCTGGAGGCAGATGGTCAAGTGATGAAAAAGAATGTGTTACCAAATAGTCTAACGAGTCATTCGACAACGGACGTTGGCGTAAGTTACCGCTTGTCGCTCATAACAGATCTTCCAAAGACTTTTGCAACAAAATCACCGCAAGCAAATTATATTCTTCATGTGTCTGTTTTGAACTGCAAGGATGGTAATACCATGAGCATAATGCCCATCAATCACTTTATTCATAAAGAATTCAATTCAAAATCAACAAATAGTTTATCTGATTCAGAAACCAACGCCACTTATGGTCAATAAGATTTTTATTGCTTTTTTATTTTCATCAATAATTATTGGTTGTGGATTAGATGACTATAGCCAGTCATTGATGAATGGTTATTATTACAACGACTGGGGAAGACATTTTATCACGTATAAAGATACTAAAAATAGCGAATTAATTGTGATCGATAGTGAAGTGATAAACTATCAAATAGAAAATGATATTTTATTGGCTTCGCAAATCCCGAAGATGCTGGAAGAGAAAAATAATCAATTCGTTTTTTGGTTAGTAGATACAAAGTCCAAGAAAGCTCTCAAATTTGAGAAAAAAGAAGATTTTGTTTTGGCAGCAAAAAACAAAGGATTATCAACAACGTCCATTGACAAAATAATTAATTAGTGTGCCAACAAATTATTCGACGACGGACGCGGTGACAGCATACGACTCCGATTCACTAACTCCCATCGCGCCCGTCAGCTTTGACGTTATCTGCACATAGATTCCTCACATACTTGACACAGTTCAGCAAAGAAAATACTGTCTAGTCTGTCCAGTTTAAACAGATCAGAATAGAAAAAAGAAATTAAAAATATGGGTCGAGGAAGACTTAAAAAAACGCTTTGAAAATCGGATTATCCCTATTGATTTAAAAGTTGTTAC
This sequence comes from Thiothrix eikelboomii, assembly GCF_900167255.1. Classification (GTDB taxonomy): domain Bacteria; phylum Pseudomonadota; class Gammaproteobacteria; order Thiotrichales; family Thiotrichaceae; genus Thiolinea; species Thiolinea eikelboomii. The sequence goes on along the minus strand of NZ_FUYB01000002.1, from coordinate 72,334 downwards.
TAACTGGGGTTCTATTCAAGGTTTGGCAGAACTAGCAGGGAGGGCAATGCCAACCCTAGATGGGCTTATAGCAGTCTCAGGACTAACTTATAATTGTACTATAGCCACAAGAAGCACCTCAGATATGGAAAAAAGCACAGCAGAACTATTCAATCCTTGGGAATACAAAGAATAGGTCATGATTTAGAAGAGTTGAAGAAGGTACGATTAATGAACGCCCCAACGACCTTATCATGAATCACAATGGACTTAGAAAAGCACAGAGTTTTGCGAGCAAGGCGTTTAATCCGTGTACGGAAATTAAGATTTTGTCGCTCAATCGACTGGGTGTAGTGTTTAGTGATGAGGTGTTGGTTGGGTGGCAGTAACCGTTATAGGCCTCCCATCCATCCGTGCAATAGAGTCGAATATTGAAGGCTTGAAGTAAACCGAGGAGCCGTTTCAAGGTGTCATCCCTCCGTGTGCCTAGCTCATACGCTAATACGGTTTTGAGATGAGGCTGCCAAACATACCACAGCCAACGCGGCTGCTTTTTGTGCCCCACAAACGACCACTGCTCGTCCATTTCACACACGAGTTCAACCTTGTCAGACTCCATGACCGCTTGAATCGGTAGCGGGTTGACCTTGACGGGCTTTAATTTTTTTTAAGTGAGCGATCACCGTGGTGATACTCACGCCTAACACCCGACTCGTATCGCGCACTCCGCTGCCGTTCATTGCCATCTCAACGATCTTTTCGGGGATACCTGCTGTGTTACCTTCATAACGATAAGCCATTTGGAAACTGCGTTGACCGTTTCGACAACGGTAGCGAGGTTCTCCGCTACGGGCATAGCCATGTTTGTATACTAGCTCACTGTTACAATAACGACACTGCACATCTATCCTAGCCATCACTCCGTCCTGTGGAAATCATACGAGTGAAAGCCGTAGCGTAGCTCATGATTCCGTATCATTCAACTCTTCTAAATCATGCCCGGAAAGGGAAAAAACAGGCAGTCCCGGACCGCCACCCACAGCTGTTGTGCCCGCTGGAAAAATGGCTCGAAATGCCCAGAACCCTGTGCTATGTTTGACCACAATCAGGGCGGAAACAGGCAGGAAGGCAATGGGTAAGCAGCAGTTGGTGGGGAATCATCAGGCAACAGGGGCTGGCGGGGCGATGGGCAGAAAAAGCAATCCCCTTATAGATAAGGTGTCGGACTCCGTAGCACGCGGTTTCGTCCAACCAGACATTTATGCCCAGTGCGGCCGCACTCGGCATAAAATGCTTTAACGTTAGGCGTCGCAGAATGCAATACCGACTCACCGCCGTACCGATCGATCAGCTCCGAGAACTCTCCAGTGCGCGTCGACCCACGAACCTCGCGTTTGCCGTCGAAGAAGATTCGCTGCCGCCAGACTTCGTAGCAATCGAGTCGCTCAAGATCATTGAGAGTGAAGCAGGGCCGAGCTGGTGCACAACTTACTACATCGTCCGCAGCGAAGACAACACGATTGTCGGAAGCGGATGCTTCAAACGCCTTCCCGTTGACCGCAGTGTCGAAATCGGATACGGCGTCGCTCCTGTCGCGCGCAGGCGTGGAGCTGCTACGCAGGCAGTTAAAGAGTTCGTCAAGCTTGCCTTTCTCAATGGCATGGCTCAGGTGCTGGCCGAGGTCGAGGCTGAGAACACTGCCTCCGCAAGCGTTCTGGCGTCAGCAGGTTTCAAACTTGTGGGCAGCCGCGAGGATCCAGAAGACGGTCTAGTCGGCATCTGGGCGGCGAGCAGCGACGCCTAACCCTTCGCTCGAGCCAAGCACCACGCCGGTTGTCGTCCGCTAAGTTCAAATGTTGGCCGTTACAACCCTCAGCAAATCGGAGTCAGCCATGAGAATCAAAGTCGAAACTGAAGTTGCAGCACCACCTAAAGAGGTTTGGGAGGCTTGGGTAACGCCGGATCAAATTACAAAATGGAATTTTGCGATCGAAGAGTGGTGCTGCCCCAGCGCGGAAGTGGATTTGAGAGTCGGGGGTAAGTTTAAGTACCGCATGGAGGCTAAAGACGGATCAGTTGGTTTTGATTTCGAAGGCGTCTTCACCAAGGTTGTGCCACAACAATCGCTGCACTGCGAACTTGGAGACAACCGGATCGTAACCATCGAGTTCATGCAGACCGCGAATGGAACGAGGGTAGCCGAAACATTTGATGCAGAAGGTGAGAATTCTGCAGAACAACAGAGGCAAGGTTGGCAGAGTATCCTCAACAACTTCAAGAAGCATGTCGAAGTCCAAAGCGGTTAACAATTCGTTTATAAATAAAGAGCCAACCAGTTGCTTGACGACGGACGCGGTGTAAGAAATTTAGCCCACAATAACTTGACCAGAGCCGATGGACTTACGGTTTAGCACCGCTAAGTCCTTAACCTCAGATGTCGACAATATCATAGTTTTATACCTAGCCAGATTTTAGAGCTTATTCAGCTAAATTTATAAAAATCATTGAATTTAAAAGGATAGTCCCGTAAATACTGCTTTGCAGCAAGTCAGCAGTCTGTCTTTCGTTGTTGCACTGCGATTGTCGACAATACTGCTAAAAATAATCGCTTAACAGGTGGAAATTAAGAGACAGTCATTTTATCATCTACGCTTTCGTAAGACTCAAGGTGTAAGGAGCGTCATGACCACTAATCACGTCGATGTATTACTTGTCGGAGCTGGAATAATGAGTGCCACCCTTGGCGTCTTGCTAAAACAGCTTGATCCCACGCTAAAGCTGGCTATTGTTGAGCAATTAGACGATGTTGCACAAGAAAGTACCAGCGGTTGGAATAATGCAGGTACCGGCCATGCGGCTTATTGTGAGTTAAACTACACCCAGCAAAACCCAGATGGCACCGTCAATGCGGATAAAGCCTTCGCAATCAATGCTTCCTTTGAAACCACTCTGCAGTTTTGGTCATCCTTGGTCAACCAAGGCATTCTACCTGAGCCTAGCGCTTTTATTAATCCTACCCCGCACATTAGCTTTGTTTGGGGGCAGTCTAATGTAGATTATTTACGCGCTCGCTACGCCGCTTTAAAGAGTCATCACTTATTTAAAGATATGGAGTATAGCGAAGATAGGGCAGTCTTAACCGAGTGGATGCCTTTAGTCATGGACGGGCGCGATCCTGATCAACCTGTCGCTGCTACGCGCGTGAAATATGGTTCAGATGTCAATTTCGGGGCTTTATGTCGTTATTTAATTCATGCTTTGAAAGATCAAGGTGAGTTTGCGCTGTTACTCAAGCATAAAGTCAAAGCGATGGAGCGACTCGAGGATGGTAAATGGCAGCTTAGTTTAGACAGTGCTGAGGGCAAAACGGTTTATACCAGTGATTTCGTGTTCCTTGGCGCGGGGGGAGGGTCTTTACCCTTATTGCAAATGTCGAAAATCCCTGAGGGTGACGGTTATGGTGGTTTTCCGGTCAGTGGCCAATGGTTAGCTTGTAAAAACCCCGCTGTGGTCAATCAACATTTAGCTAAGGTTTATGGCAAAGCGTCGATTGGCGCACCGCCTATGTCTGTGCCTCATTTAGATACCCGGGTGATTGATGGTGAGCATGCATTATTATTCGGACCTTTCGCTGGTTTCTCCACCAAATTTCTTAAGCAAGGCTCTATTTTTGATGTGATTTTGTCTTTACGCCCTAAAAATTTATGGCCGATGCTAAAAGTAGGCTTGACGAGCTTCGATTTGATTCGCTACTTGGTTTCTGAAGTCCTGCAAACTGAAAAATCACGATTAGCTGCCTTGCGTGACTATTATCCCAATGCTCAGGATGAAGATTGGCAGCTATTGATTGCAGGTCAACGGGTGCAGATTATCAAAAGTGATCCTAAGCTCGGTGGTAAATTAGAGTTTGGGACTGAAGTGGTGGCAGCGGCTGATGGAAGTTTAGCGGCCTTGTTAGGGGCTTCACCCGGAGCATCTATTGCCGTGCCTGCTATGGTGCAAGTGGTAGAACGTTGCTTTAAGGAAAAATTAGCGACGCCAGAATGGCAAGCACGTATGAAGCAGCTGATTCCTTCGTATGGTCAGTCCTTGATTAAGGATGCTGATTTGCTAGCAAGGGTTCGTCAACATACCTTGAGTACTTTGGGTTTGAATCCCGTGTAAGCAGCTTATTTTCAGAACTCATTTGAGATCAAACAGTTAAAAGGCCGTCATTTAAAAAAGCGGCCTTTTTTATGCCGATTCAATCCCTTGAATGAATAAAATTTTGGGCAAGTTGTTAAGCTATTTTTCATAAGACTTCACTAAAGTGTTCTACAAATTTTTTCTCCCTCGAATTGCTGCGCCGCATTATTTTATTAATTTTAGATAAATAAAATGTTTTATTTTCAATAGTTTACTTGAAACGAATGAGTTTTTTTTCGTGTGTATACAGTATTGAAAAAATTAATGATTAGGATTGAATATTATTGATTGTCGACATAGTTTGCGCTCACGTACTATCGAGTCATGGTGTTATGCAAGGGCAGAGCACAATAAATTTTGATTGATTGACTTCGAGGACTTTTACCATGACTTTATCTCGTCAAGAGCAAATTGCCGCTTTGGAAAAAGATTGGGCAACTAATCCACGTTGGAAAAATGTTAAGCGTGGTTATAGTGCGGCTGATGTCGTGCGTCTACGTGGTTCAATGCAGCCTGAATATACCTTAGCCCAACAAGGTGCTGAGAAGTTATGGAAGCGTGTGAATGGTGAGGCAAAAAAGGGTTATGTGAACGCTTTTGGTGCGATCACTGCAGGCCAAGCGATGCAACAAGCTAAAGCAGGCTTAGAAGCGGTTTATTTATCAGGCTGGCAAGTCGCTGCTGATGGTAATACCTCTGAAACTATGTACCCAGACCAATCTTTGTATGCTTACGATTCAGTACCCACGATGGTGCGTCGGATTAATAATACCTTCAAACGCGCCGATGAAATCCAATGGTCACGGGGCATTAATCCGGGCGACCAAGAGTTCGTTGATTATTTCTTACCAATCGTAGCAGATGCTGAGGCCGGTTTCGGTGGTGTACTGAATGCCTTCGAATTAATGAAGAATATGATCGCGGCAGGTGCTGCGGGTGTGCACTTTGAAGATCAATTGGCGGCAGTCAAGAAATGCGGTCACATGGGCGGTAAGGTTTTAGTGCCAACGGGTGAAGCCGTTGAGAAATTAATCGCTGCGCGTTTCGCTGCGGATGTGATGGGCGTGCCAACTATCGTGTTAGCACGGACTGATGCAGAAGCGGCGAATCTGTTGACTTCCGATCATGATGCTAATGACAAAACGTTCTTAACGGGTGAACGTACTCAAGAAGGTTTCTATCGGGTACGTAATGGCTTAGAGCAAGCCATCAGTCGTGGGATTGCTTATGCACCTTATGCTGACTTGGTATGGTGTGAAACAGGTACGCCGGATTTAGGTTTTGCGCGTGAATTTGCTCAAGCAGTGCAAGCCGCATGCCCGGGCAAATTACTGTCTTATAACTGCTCGCCTTCTTTCAACTGGAAGAAGAATTTGGATGATGCGACTATTGCTAAATTCCAAGATGAATTGTCTGCTTTAGGTTATAAGTATCAATTCATCACTTTGGCGGGTATTCATATCAATTGGTTCAATACCTTCCAATTCGCGCATAACTATGCCCGTGGCGAAGGGATGAAACATTATGTGAATATGGTTCAAGAGCCAGAGTTTGCAGCTCGTGAGCAAGGTTATACCTTCGTGTCTCACCAACAAGAAGTCGGTGCTGGCTACTTCGATGACGTAACCACTGTGATTCAAGGGGGTTCTTCTAGTGTAAAAGCCTTAAGTGGTTCTACTGAAGAAGAACAGTTCCATTAATAACTCGTGTTTGTTCCCACCCTAAGCCTCTGCAAAGGGAGATGGGATAAAAGACGGTACTTTTATTGAACCCTTCACCCCTTGAGGGGGAAGGGTTGGGATGGGGTTTATCCTTAGGAGATGCTCATGACCGATTTCAAAACCGCTGATTTACTTGATGCTCACGAAGATAAACCATTGCAAGTCGCGCAGCCCGGTCTCCACAATTTTGGTGGACGTAATAAATTCTATGGCGAAATCGTTACCCTCAAAATTCACGAAGACAATTCCTTAGTCCGTGAATTCGTTGCAATGGACGGCAAGGGTAAAGTATTAGTGGTCGATGGGGGTGGTTCGACCCGCTGTGCTTTACTTGGCGATATGCTCGCTGAAAAAGCCGCAAAAAATGGTTGGAATGGGGTGATTGTCTACGGCTTGATTCGTGACTCTGTCGATATTAAACAGATGGATCTTGGTGTGAAAGCCCTCGGCACGATTCCATTAAAAAGTGTGAAACGTGGCTTTGGCGTAAAGGGAGAACCCGTCCATTTTCATGATGTGACTTTCACCCCTGGGCATTATGTGTATTCGGATGAAGATGGCATTATTGTCTCACCACTGAATTTAATCGCTTAGTCGCTCATTGCCAGCCACCTCTCAACTATTCCCTTAGGAATAACTCGGATTATTTAAGCTGCTTTAGGGATATAGACGCTTTGCCCTGTTATGATTAGTGTACAGGGCATTGTTTTGCGAAGAGGCGTATATGTCAGCAGAATATCCTATTGTAGCGATTACCGGTGCTTCCGATTACAGCACCTCCATGATTACTCAGGCTTTACAGCATATTTTTTACCGTGAGCGGATTAAGGCGGTCTACGTTTCTGGCAGTGGCTTTCACCGCTATGATCGTAAAACTATGCAAGTGGAAGTTGAAAAAGCGCATGCGGAAGGCCGTAAACTGAGTCATTTTGGCCCTGAAGGTAATTACTTCGATAAACTAGAGTCGTTATTTTTTCAATACGCTGCTACCGGAACTGGGCAGTTTCGTTATTATTTGCACTCGGATGGCTTTGCCAAAGAGATGGGCTTAGAGCCGGGTACGTTTAGCCCGTGGTTGCAAATGGATCCCGATAATGATTTGTTGCTATATCGTGGTTTACATGGCGGGGTAATCCATGAGGATATTGATATTTCCAGTTATCCTGATTTGCTCATTGGCGCGGTGCCGAGTATCAATCTGGAAATGATGCGGCGGATTGATCGTGATTTGCGCCAAGGTTCGTCGGAAGAAGCCGTGCGACAGGTAGTCTTGGATCGTTTGCCCGATTACGTACAATACATTACGCCCCAATTTGGACGGACTCATATTAACTTCCAAATTATGCCGATGGTTGATACCTCTAATCCTTTCCAATTTGATGAGTTACCGAGTTTAGAGGAAAGCTATTTAGTGATTCATTTCCAAAAATTGACTAAGCAATTTGATCTGCCGAAGTTATTAAAGCTGATTCCCAATTCGATGATGTCAAGACGTGATCAGATGGTCGTCCCAGGGCCACAAATGAAAACGGCAGTTGAAATTATACTCATGCCCTTAATTACCCAACTGATTGAAAAAAGTCGGCAGATTAAAGGGATTAGTGAAGTCTCTCCGACTCGTGGAGCGGGTATCCTTGGTTTTAAAGGCCAGCTAGTGAGCTAAATACCTTCCCCTAGCCCACTTGCTGGTAATGGCATGCATCATAAAGATAAGTTATGATGCGCGACTTTTAAAAATAAGCTAACAAGAGGGCATAGGCTATGAAAAAAACCTTATTAGGTTTGGCATTTGCAGTAGGCTTAGGATTAGCTACTGTCGTTCAGGCAGCGGACAATCCTAAAGTATTGATTGAAACGAATAAAGGTAATATTACTCTTGAGTTGGATGCTGAAAAAGCACCTAAAACCGTCGAAAATTTTCTTGCTTATGTGAAAGATGATTTTTATAAAGATACGATCTTTCATCGAGTGATTGCAGGTTTTATGATTCAAGGCGGTGGCATGACTGCTGATCTGAGTGAAAAAGCTAAGCAAGCGGCGATTAAAAATGAAGCCAATAATGGCTTAAAAAATATGCGTGGCACTATTGCTATGGCTCGTACCCCAGATCCTCATTCGGCTAGCTCGCAATTTTTCATTAATGTGGTCGACAATGATTTCTTAAACTTTACCAGTGAAACTGCCCAAGGCTGGGGTTATGCGGTATTTGGTAAGGTGACTGAAGGAATGGAGATTGTGGATGCGATTGCTGCGGTCAAGACAGGCGCTCAGGATGTACCTGTGGAGGCAGTGGTGATGAAACAAGTATCGGTGCTTGAATAAACTAAGCTAAGCAAATGAGCGAGTCCGCTCTAGCCACCTTATCGAGTCAGGCTACGGCTCAGCACAAGGCTGAAAGCCTAGGGTGTAGATCCTACTAAAGGAGATAAAACTCTCCTTTAGTAGGGTAGTAAGGCCAAGCTAGTGGCTGATTAGCTTAAGCTACGGGTGATTTTGACACCACATTAAAGCTTCTGTGACTGCATATAACTGTCAAAGCCAAATTCAGTTACCCTAAACCACTGGTTAGCATCCCGGCGGAAAGCAGCGAAGTCCGTGTAAATTTTCTTCCAGTTGGCATTCTTTTCTGAGAGTTCAGCATACAGCTCTTCCGCTGCTTTGAAGGCCGCATCCATAATATCTTTTGGCATTTGTTGCAGGGTTACGCCTTCTGCAATCAGCTCTTTGATTGCTTTGGGGTTACGGGAATCGTATCTTGCCTGCATTTCGACATGCGCATAGGTAGAGGCGGCTTGGATGATGGCTTTGTTTTCGGCAGATAAGCCTTCAAATGCCTTACTATTGACATACAGTACTAATTGTGGACCACCTTCCCACCAAGCTGGGTAAACATAGTTTTTAGTTACCTTGTGGAAACCAAGTTTTTGGTCATCATAAGGGCCAACCCATTCGGTCGCATCAATCGTACCTTTTTCGAGCGCTTGGTAAATTTCGCCGCCCGGAATGTTTTGAGGTACACCACCAATCCGCTCTAGGACTTTGCCACCAAAACCACCGATCCGCATTTTCAGACCCTTGATATCCTCAAGACTCTTGACTTCTTTGCGATACCAACCACCCATTTGTGCACCCGTATTGCCCATAGGGAAGTTAACAATATTGTAATTTTTGTAAAACTCACGGAACAAGCTTAGGCCATTGCCATCATAGAACCATGCATTCATTTGGCGCGAGTTCAAGCCAAATGGAATGGCGCAATCCATTGCAAAGGTTTCATCCTTACCAAAGAAATAGTAAGGCGCAGTATGGGCACATTCGACGGTACCTTGCTGTACACCATCGACGACACCGAAAGGAGGCATCAGCTCGCCACCCGGATGGACAGAAATCTCAAACTTCCCACCGGACATTTCTTTAACTTTGGCAGCGAAGGTCTCCGCTGCGCCATAAATGGTGTCCAGTGTTTTTGGGAAGCTAGACGCCAAACGCCAACGAATAGCGGGGCTTTCTGCCCTTACTGCAGGTGCTATGCCAGTGGCTAGAATACCTGCTAGACCCGCCTGTTGAATAAACTTACGTCTTTCCATTTTATTCTCCTCATCACTCAATCAATTTAAATCAAACGCATTAACTGTCCCAAACCAAGCGCTCAGTTATTTTCCTTAAGCGACTTCATAATGGGGTCTTCTTCGGTTTTGGGTGGGTCATTCGAGTAAGCTCCTGCACCGTAACCGGAGGGTACATTAATCTCAATCGTATTCAAGTCAACATCCGCCTTCTTGTCTAGGTTGCCCGTCACTAACTGAGGGAAGGCAATGATCATACCGATCATAATGATCTGAATGATAATAAAGGGGATCACACCCCGGTAAATCTCCAAGGTGGCAACGGGGGCAATTTCCTTGCGGGTAATCCGGTCAAGATAAGACTTTACGGGAGCAACACTACGGTAATAGAACAGCGAGAAGCCCACCGGAGGTGTTAAAAATGAGGTTTGCAGGTTCATCGCTAGCATGACCCCTAGCCACACGAGATCAATATTCAAAGCCGCCGCTACTGGAATGAGCAAGGGAATAACAATGAAGGAGATTTCAAAGAAATCCAAGAAAAAGCCCAAGATAAACACCAGCAGATTGACAAAAATCAGGAAACCAATAACACCGCCGGGGATCATGCTAAACATGCTGTGAATCCACTCAGGACCATCAACGCCTTGGAAGCTTAGGCTAAACACCGTTGCTCCGATCAAAATAAACAGCACAAAACTGGATAACTTCAGGGTCGCTTCCATCGCCTGTTTCATCTGCTCTAGACCGAGCCGTCGCCGTGCAAAGGCTAATACCAGAGCACCTACAGCACCCATAGCACCACCTTCAGTCGGAGTCGCCCAACCCAAGAAAATAGTCCCCAAGACTAAGAAAATGAGTGCTAGAGGCGGTATCAGCACAAAAGTCACCTGCTGCGCCATTTTTGATAGCAGACTAATCCTGCCTTGGGTCATCAAGCCCAAAGCACGATTGATGAGTGCCAATACAAAAGCGATCCCAATCCCAACGGCCATAGCTAAGACCACGACATTATCCAGCGCTTGGCCACTGAGCTGGGTTTTAGCATAAAGAATTGCGCCCGCAGTCGATACCGCAATCAAGATCCAAAGTGAGGTATAACCTGAATGTCCCTTCTCATCACGAAAGACTCGTGCTTCCACTGGCAAAGCAGGTGCAAGCTTAGGCTTGATGATAGTCACGATCAAAATCCACAGGACATACAGGCCAATCAGTGCCATTGCTGGCATCAAGGCCCCTCGATAAAGGTCACCCACACTGCGGCCAACTTGGTCAGCAATGACAATCAACACCAATGAAGGTGGTACAATTTGTGCCAAAGTGCCGGAGGCAATAATAGCACCACTGGCAAGGCGGCGGTCGTAACCATAACGTAGCATGATCGGTAAAGAGATCAAGGCCATCGAAATAACTGATGCAGCCACTACGCCAGTAGTTGCCGCCAATAAAGAGCCGACTAGAATTACAGCAAACGCCAAGCCACCTCTGACCGCTCCAAACACTTGACCAATGGTTTCTAGCAAATCCTCAGCCATGCCCGATCGCTCTAAGATCAAGCCCATAAAGGTGAAGAAGGGAATGGCTAACAGCGTATCATTTTTGAGAATGCCAATAATGCGTAAGGGGAGGGCATTGAGCAAAGACTCCATACCGGGTACGCCTGCCCAAACTGCGAGCCAACCAAAGAACAGCCCACAAGCTCCCAAGGAAAAGGCTAGAGAATAGCCCATTAGCAGAAATAGGATCAGCCCACAGAACATAATTGGGGCAAAGTTGGCAACTAAAAATTCTGTCATAGTTATCCTCAGCTATGGTGGTTACTTAGAGGGCAGGCATCAACAGGGCCTACTTTTGCCCTTGTATAATTTGTTGTTGGATATGTTCAGCTAAAGCTTGTTCAGCATTGGTTTCTTTCACCTCACCGGGGTCTGGACATAAACCTTTGAGGAAACCAATACGTTTAATCAGTTCAGAGAGACCTTGCAAACCCAACAGAAAGAAGCCAATAGGAACTAGAGCATAGACTGGCCAACGGATGAGTCCACCTGCATTTTCAGACATTTCACCGGATTTGTAGGCTTGGACTAAAATTGGAAACATTTCAACAATGACAAAATAAACCAAGGGAAACAAAAACATAACAATCCCAAATATCTCAATCTTGACTTGGGTGGGGCGTGAAAAACGGGAAATAACGACATCAATCTTGACATGCCCCTGCTGCAGCATGGTATAGGATGCACCTAAGAGAAAAACCGCAGCGAACAAATACCATTGTGCTTCTAGGTAAGCGTTAGAGCTGGTATTGAATAGTTTACGAATAATCGCATTGCCTGCGCTGATTAAGACCATGACTAATACTAGCCACATGACCGAACGACCGACCCAGTAGCTGAGTTTGTCAATCGCGGCCGACAGGGACAACAAGCCCTTCATAGTGTCTCCTCCATTTCAATCTTTGCTGCTTAGACCAAAGTTGACTTGATTTTGTTGCCAAAACGATACATCGCATCCTACTGCACTTATTACCCAATTAGCAAACCCTAAAATGGTCTGACCACTTTAGTTTTCTTCCAAACCAATCACAGTGCTTAGCAGAGTGTCCAATAAAGCCAGCGCATTCTAATGCATTAATTGGTTGATTAGCAAATCTTAAATTGGTCTTACCAATTGAAATTGACCCACTTAGACGCTAGAGTATTGACGGAAATAAAAAAGCCGCTACTTAAATGCAGCGGCTTTTAAATAATAGTGCGCTTAGATCTGGCTCTTAGCTCATGTGATTCCCACCGTTGCACGCGAAGTTTGCACCTGTCGTGAAACCCGCCGCATCGGAGGCTAACCAATTCACGATCGAGGCAATTTCCTCTGGTGTGCCTAAACGTTTGACAGGAATGGTAGCAACAATTTTCTCTAAGACATCTTCACGAATGGCTCGCACCATATCCGTGGCGATATAGCCGGGGGAGACAGTATTCACCGTGACGCCTTTACTCGCAACTTCTTGAGCTAAGGCCATCGTGAAGCCGTGCATACCGGCTTTCGCTGTTGAATAATTGGTTTGGCCTGCTTGACCTTTTTGACCGTTTACAGATGAGATATTAATGATCCGACCCCAACCTTGCTCGGTCATATCATCCACGACTTGCTTGGTGACATAGAATAAAGAGTTCAGATTGGTATCAATCACCGCTTTCCAATTTTCGAGGGTCATTTTGCGGAACATACCATCTTTGGTAATACCCGCATTATTGACGAGAACACTAACTACACCGAGATCGGATTTAACTTTGTCAAAAGCTGCTTTGGTGCTGTCCCAATCAGAAACATTCCCCTCGGAAGCGTGGAATTCAAAACCTAACTCCTTCTGTTCTCCAAGCCAGCGGTCTTTGCGTGGTGAATTAGGGCCGCAACCTGCGACCACGGTAAAACCTGCTTTAGACAAGGTTTGGCAAATTGCTGTGCCAATCCCACCCATACCACCAGTAACATAAGCTACTTTCTGAGTCATGTGACTTTTCCTCCTGATTATTGGTTTGGAATACGCACTATATAATAGATTTCAGTCTGCACAACAGAGTAATATCATTGAGAAGTTGCTGTTTCTAACTCATTTACCACCACAGTAGGCATAACGCGGCCTCATACAGTCGCTAGACTGGAGAGTTAGGGGCATTTGTGAGTTAGCTTCAGCGTACTGACTGAATGTGAAACTCAATAAGCAAATTTCTAGGCACACAAATTGCTTGTTACCTAATAACATTAAAAAAGGAAGCTGTGTATGAATCAGGAGTGGAGCTGTTATAACCCGCAGCCGTTTCATGACGAGCTAATGCTTGCTTGTCAAGAAAGTCGGCCGCATAGCCGGAAGTTAGTCGATTATCTCAAGGATTTAAGTCGTGCTGAGTTTTGTCATCGAGTGGCAGAGTCAGAGCGTGTCATTCGAGAAATGGGCATTACGTTCACGATTTATAGTGATGCGGGCAATATCGACCGGGCTTGGCCTTTTGATTTAATTCCTCGGGCTATTTCAGGGAGTGAATGGAGTCGCACTGAAACAGGGCTAAAGCAGCGTATTCGTGCACTCAATAGCTTCATTCAGGATGTTTACAATGAGCGTCGGGCGATTCGCGATGGCATTATTCCTGAAGATGTGGTGATGCAATCGAAAGGCTATCGTGAAGCTTGTGTGGGGATGACACCGCCGCATGGTGTGTGGGCAAATATTTGCGGCTCAGATTTGGTGCGACATAGCGATGGGGTTATGTATGTGTTGGAGGATAATTTACGAGTACCTTCTGGGGTAGCCTATATGTTAGAAAATCGGCGGATTACTAAACGAGTCCTGCCAGATATTTTTAATTTATTGCCGATTAGCCCGGTTAGCCCTTATCCCGAACAGCTCTACACGATGCTAGCTTCCTTACGCCCTGATTTAGAGCAACCGACCATTGCCTTACTCACCCCCGGTATTTATAACTCAGCCTATTTTGAGCATGCTTATTTAGCCCAGCAAGCGGGCTTGGTTTTGCTGGAAGGCGCTGATTTGATGGTGGGTAAAGATAATTATGTCTATATGAAAACCATTCAAGGTCCAGAGCGAGTGGATGTGATTTATCGGCGGATTGATGATGATTTTATTGATCCTGAAGTTTTCCGTAAAGACTCGATGCTGGGGATACCGGGGATTATGCGTGCTTGGCGTGAAGGTAAAGTGGCGATTGCTAATGCTCCGGGTTGTGGCGTTGCCGATGATAAAGTCATTTATGCCTATGTGCCGGATCTGATTCGTTATTTTCTGAATGAAGAGCCTTCTTTGCCGAATGTACCGACTTGGGTCTGTCGCAAACCCGAAGAGCGTGCTTATGTTTTAGAGCATTTGCCGGAATTAGTCGTGAAGCCTGCGAATGAATCCGGTGGTTATGGGATGTTAGTCGGCCCGCATTCTAGCCCAGAAAAGGTCGAGGAGTTTCGGCAGCTGATTCAAGAAAATCCGAATAATTATATTGCCCAGCCGACCTTGAGTTTGTCAGTTAATCCAACGTGGTGTGATGATAAAATTGCTGCACGGCATTTAGATTTGCGTCCTTTTATTTTGAGTGGCAAGGATATTTATGTGACTCCGGGTGGATTGACACGGGTGGCGATGGTGGAGGGGTCTTTAGTCGTTAATTCCTCGCAAGGTGGGGGCAGTAAAGATACTTGGATCGTGGATGATCAAGCGTGGGAAGGGGGGGTGCAATGATGTTATCACGTGTTGCCGAGCGAGTTTATTGGATGGCTCGTTATTTAGAGCGGGCTGATAATACCGCACGCTTGATTAGTGCTCATACCATGCTCTTGATGGATTTACCCGAAACTTTAGAGTTTGACTGGTTTACGCCGGTGGTGATTTTTAATGCTGAAGAGCAATACACCAAAAACTACCCAGAAATTAATGAAGAAAACGTGATGCGGTTTTTAATTGCAGACCGCGATAATCCATCTTCACTCTTAGGCTCATTTGCGAATGTGCGTGAAAATGTGCGTACTTCCTTGGATTTACTGCCGGAGGTCATTTGGGAACAGGTTAATCAGACCTATTTGCAGCTACAAGCGGCTTTGCCCTCCCTGAGTAGCCGGCATAGTCGGCAACGAGTCTTGCGTGAGGTCATGGCTGCCTGCCAACGGATTCGCGGGGTTTTAGAAAACCATTTAAGTCGTGATCATGCGTTTGATTTCATTCAAATTGGCAAGCATGTTGAGCGTGCTGATATGACGAGTCGTACTTTAGAGATGACCTCTTTATTACTCGCCGAAGATCGTAGCCATGCTTTGCGCCGTTATGAAAGTATTTTGTGGGCGAGTTTGCTCTCAGCCTTAGGCGCGCAGCAAATGTATTTGCGACATAAAAACTCACGAGTGATTGCCCGTGATGTTTTAGAGTTTCTTTGCCAAGATTTAAAATTCCCGCGTTCTTTACTCTATTCTTTAACAGGCGTTAATTTTTACTTAGCGCGCTTACCCGGCCCCGATCAGGTGCGTGCTAGGAGTTCGCGGATTGCTGAGCAATTCGCTCAACAAGAGATTAGCGCGATTCCGGTTGATCAAATTCATTGGTTTATGGATCGGCTGCAAGCTGATTTAACCGTCTTACATGGTGAGATTGCCCATACTTGGTTTTATCCCGAAACGGATTTTTCCCAATTACAAGTACAGGCACAGAGTTAATCGAGGACTTTCATGAGTATCCAAGTTGCAGTTCACCATAAAACGGTCTATAAATTCGACCAATTTATTAATGTCTTTCCGCATATTATTCGTTTGCGCCCAGCCGCTCACTCGCGTACCCCGATTCACGCTTATTCCTTAACTATTGGTGCAACTCAGTATTTTATTAATTGGCAACAAGATGTATTCGGCAATTATTTAGCGCGCTTAGTCTTTCCTGATCGTCTCAATGAATTAAGTATTGAAGTGAATTTAATTGCGGATATGGTTGCAATTAATCCATTTGATTTTTTTGTAGAGGATTATGCGACCCAATATCCGTTTGAATATAAAGACAGCCTCAAAAAAGAACTCCAACCGTATTTAGAAGTCACTGAATCAGGTGAGTTGTTAACGGCTTGGGTTGCTTCAGTCAAGCGTGATCAGCAAAATATCAATGATTTTTTAGTGTATCTCAATCAGCGTCTACAACACGATATTGCCTATAACATTCGCATGGAACCTGGTGTACAAAGCTGTGAAGAAACCCTAACGATTCGGCGTGGTTCTTGTCGTGATACGGCTTGGTTATTGGTGCAGATCTTACGGCAGTTAGGTTTAGCAGCGCGCTTTGTATCCGGTTATTTAGTGCAATTAACAGCAGATC
Source organism: Thiothrix eikelboomii (assembly GCF_900167255.1). GTDB lineage: Bacteria > Pseudomonadota > Gammaproteobacteria > Thiotrichales > Thiotrichaceae > Thiolinea > Thiolinea eikelboomii. The sequence continues at coordinate 56,027 of NZ_FUYB01000002.1, read as the reverse complement.
AAAAATCCTTAGACGGACCGAGTGGCCCAGAAGCTGACTTTACCGATTTACATGCTTGGACAGAAGTTTATGTACCAGGTGCTGGTTGGATTGGGCTTGACCCTACTTCGGGCTTATTTGCAAGCGAAGGGCATATTCCTTTAGCTTGTACACCTGACCCCGCTTCAGCGGCTCCGGTAGAGGGTGCAACGGGCGTGTGCCAGGTCAGTTTTGAATATGAGAACAGTGTTCGCCGGATTCATGAAGATCCTCGGGTGACTAAGCCTTATACCGATGCACAATGGGCGCAAATATTGGCCTTGGGTGAGCAAGTCGAACAGGACTTGCAAGCTCATGACCTGCGCTTGACGATGGGTGGTGAGCCGACGTTTGTGTCTATAGATGATATGGATTCGGCACAATGGAATACAGCGGCTTTAGGTGAGCATAAGCGCACCTTAGCGGGTGTACTGCTGAAGAAGATGCAAGCTCATTATGCGCCGGGGAGTGTGTTGCAATACGGTCAAGGCAAATGGTATCCGGGTGAACCTTTCCCGCGTTGGGCCTTGGGCTGTTTCTGGCGACCCGATGGTCAACCCGTATGGCTAGATCAGCAATGGCTAGCCGAAGATGGAAAAGACTATGGGCTAACCGAAGCAGATGCTAAACGTTTCATTGATCGCTTATGCTTAAGTTTGGGGATTTCTACGGCTTATGTCCGTGCAGGTTTTGAAGATCGTTTGTATTACTTATGGAAAGAGGCTAACCAGCCCGCTAATGTTGATTGGTTAACCCTGAATTTACGAGATAGCAAACACCGTAATGATTTAGTGCTGAGCTTGCAGCGAGGCTTAGATACTGCAACTGGGTATGCTTTGCCTCTCAGTTGGAGTCACGAGCAGCGCCGTTGGACAGGTACACCTTGGTATTTCCGGCGTGAGGAAATGTATTTAATCCCCGGTAATTCCCCGATGGGTTTCCGCTTACCTTTAGATGCTCTGGTATGGACAACTGAGACTGAGCGTGAGGTGGAAAATCAACCTTGTCCGTTTGAAGAACGCGCAGCGCTACCTGATTTTCATGCAGCAGCGACTCAACCGGCGAGTACTGAGCCATCTAAGGAAAAAGAGCCGCTCTATGCTAGTTGGTATGATATTCCGCGCACGGCAATTTGTGTGGAAGTACGCCAAGGTCGCTTGCATGTCTTTCTCCCGCCCTTCAATTATCTTGAGCATTATTTAGATCTCTTAGCCCATCTAGAGCAGACTGCTGCCTATCTGAAGCTGCCAATTATGCTAGAGGGGTATGAGCCACCGGCCGATCCTCGCTTGAAGTCCTTTAAAATTACTCCTGATCCCGGTGTGATTGAAGTGAATATTCATCCAGCTGCCGATTGGCATTCACTGGTGAAAAATACTGAAGTGCTGTATGAATTGGCGCGTGAATCCCGTTTAGGCACTGAGAAATTTATGCTGGATGGTCGCCATACCGGTACTGGGGGAGGGAATCATGTCACTCTAGGCGCTGCTAAGCCCACAGATAGCCCTTTTTTGCGCCGCCCTGATTTATTACGAAGTTTGTTAACCTATTGGCAGCATCATCCGGGCTTGTCTTATTTATTTTCGGGGATGTTTATTGGTCCAACCAGTCAAGCACCCCGAGTCGATGAAGCCCGCAATGAAAGCTTGTATGAGTTAGAAATCGCTTTCCAGCAAATGCCTGATGGTGAGACTCAGCAGCCTTGGTTGGTGGATCGCTTACTGCGGAATTTATTAGTCGATATTACCGGCAATACGCATCGCTCAGAGTTTTGTATTGATAAGCTGTATTCGCCGGACTCGCTGAGTGGTCGCCAAGGCTTGCTGGAGTTACGCGCCTTTGAGATGCCACCTCATGCGCGCATGTCGATCATGCAAATGCTGTTGGTACGTGCTTTAGTGGCACGCTTTTGGCAAACACCGTATAAGCATAAACTTGTGCGGTGGGGGACGGAATTGCATGATCGCTTTATGCTACCGTTTTATGTCGAGCAAGATATGCGCGAGGTCTGCGAAGAGCTCCAGCTGGCGGGTTATAACTTTGATCCAAAATGGTTAGAACCCTTCCAAGAGTTCCGTTTTCCGGTCTATGGACAGGTGCAATATCGGGGGATTGAAATTGAATTGCGCGCTGCTTTAGAGCCTTGGCATATCTTAGGTGAGGAGCTGAGCAATACTGGCACAGCCCGCTTTGTCGATTCGTCAATGGAGCGCTTGCAGATTAAGGTAACGGGCTTAACGGAGTCACGCTATGTGATTGTCTGCAATGGGGTCGAAATTCCTTTACGTAAAACCGAAGTCCATGGGCAGTATGTGACGGGGATTCGGTATCGGGCATGGCAACCGCCGTCTGCTTTGCATCCTACCATTGGGGTGCACTCACCCTTGGTCTTCGATATTGTGGATACTTGGAATAATCGCTCAATCGGTGGCTGTGCTTATCATGTCGTGCATCCCGGCGGTCGTAGTTATGAAAGTTTCCCTGTGAATGCTTTTGAAGCGGAAGGGCGGCGGATTTCACGTTTCCGTGCGGATATGGATATGATGCAAGATCGCCAGCCGCTGCCTGAGCCAAAACTATTTAGCTCATCGGCGAGTCGTACTTTCTTAGCTGAAGGTAGCCAACCGGGAACCGCCGTGCAGCCTAAGCCCGCGAAAATGAATCCAGAGTATCCACATACCCTCGATTTGCGGCGCGGTTAATTTAACCTTATTAGCGCTATAAGCAACAAGGCAGTTTTAAACACGGCCTTGTTGTTGATCGCTAAAGTCAGTGGCTTAGCTAGTTTAGCTAGTTACCAAGGGTAAAGGTGGCATCGCTCGGAAGGCATTATACAATTGGCTGGCCCATTGCTGGCGAATTTGTAGCAAATACGGATGATCCGGGCCAAAACGGTAATGAGACTGAATCACTAAAGCATCTTTGCGATACATTAACACTTCAATCGGTGGCCCTACGCTGGCATTACTTTTCATCGTCGAGTCCATCGAAATTAGTGAGCAAACAGCGGCATCTTCCAAGGTGGTTTCAAGATCAATAAAGCGATCTAATACGGGTTTGCCGTATTTACTTTCGCCAATTTGCAAATAAGGGGTCTCTTCCGAGGTAGTAATATGATTACCTTGGGGATAAATCATAAAAGCGCGGACTCGTCCGCCGCGAATTTGCCCCGCTAAAATCATCGAAGCATCGGGGACAAAGCCCGAACTTTCTGTATAGCGTCGAATGCGATTGACTAATAAGTCACCGACGTAATCAGCAATATCCCCCATATAATTTAGGTTATTTAGATTAGTTTTACTATCGTCACGCATATCACGTTGTACTTGCTCAACCACGCTTTGGGTGGTCGCAAGATTGCCCGCTGTCATCAATACGACTAAGCGATCGGGATTGGTTTTGCAAATATTCATTTTGCTATACGTGCTAACATGGTCTATACCCGCGTTAGTGCGCGAATCAGAGGTCAAAACCAAGCCGTCATTTAAGGAAATGCCAATACAATAGGTCATAAACTCATCGGAAACTTGCTGCCAAAGAATGACTACACTAGGGTAGTCAGGGGGGCGAGGTCAACAGGTTTCTATGTTAAATCAGATGATAGGAGGTGGAACTCTGTTTAAATATTCACTAACCCTGAATAACTAGTCAGTATCCACCTTGCATGCTAATCTTAAACAGCGTAAGGTAGTCAACCTTTTTAGCTTTACCCAGTCCGTCTAATCCACGCATCCACTGGCACTCCATACAGGCAGCTCCATGACAAATGATTTAACCCCTCCCGTTTCACTGCGTTTTGATGAAATGGCGTTAGCTGCGCCGATTTTGAAAGCGATTATCGAAGTCGGCTATGAAACTCCTTCACCCATTCAGGCCGAAAGTATCCCGCTATTATTAGACGGCCACGATTTATTGGGGCAAGCCCAAACCGGGACCGGTAAAACGGCCGCTTTTGCTTTACCTTTATTAAGCCGTATTGACAGTAGCCAAGCCTATCCGCAGTTGCTCGTACTCGCACCAACCCGGGAGTTGGCGATTCAAGTCGCCGAAGCGATGCAAACCTATGCCCGTCATTTACCCGGTTTTCATGTACTCCCCATTTATGGTGGACAAAGCATGGGGCAGCAGTTACGGCAGTTAGAACGTGGTGTGCAAGTCGTGGTAGGAACACCAGGGCGAGTCTTAGATCACTTAGGGCGTGGAACTCTGGATTTAAGCCGCTTAAAAGCCGTGGTTCTGGATGAGGCAGATGAAATGCTGCGCATGGGCTTCATTGACGATGTGGATGAAATTCTCAGCCACACGCCGCCTGAGCGCCAAGTAGCTTTATTTTCAGCCACCATGCCAGCACCGATACGCCGGATTGCAATGCGCCATTTGCATGATCCTGTTGAGGTCAAAATTGCCGCTAAGACCAGTACGGTAGAGGCGATCACTCAGCGGTATTGGCAAGTACGGGGCTTGCATAAATTAGATGCTTTAACGCGGATTCTTGAAGTCACTGATTTTGATGCGATGATTATCTTTGTGCGCACCAAAATTGTTACCGAAGAATTAGCAGAAAAATTAGAGGCGCGTGGTTATGAGGCTGCCGCCTTAAATGGTGATCTCAATCAGCAGCAACGGGAACGCACCATTGAGCGTTTAAAAGATGGCAAGCTCGATATTGTGGTGGCGACCGATGTGGCGGCACGAGGTTTAGATGTGCCACGTATCAGCCATGTGGTCAATTATGACATTCCCAATGATACCGAATCGTATGTGCATCGGATCGGCCGCACTGGACGGGCAGGGCGCACAGGCGAGGCGATTCTGTTTGTCGCTCCTCGGGAAAAGCGCATGCTGTATGCGATTGAACAAGCGACTCGCCAGCGTATCGAGCCGATGCAATTACCGACCCGTAATGAGATTGTTGATCGGCGCATTGATCAGTTTAAACGCCAAATCAGCGAGACGATTGAATCGCAAGAATTGAATTTTTTCCGTGAGCTCATGGAAGCTTTCCAGAACGAGCAAGCTTTGGACATGGAAGATGTCGCGGCTGCCTTGGCCTATTTAGTGCAAAAAGACCAGCCGCTTCAGCCAGAAATTGAAGATATACCGCCTGAGTCGGAACGTAGGAGTCCTGAGCGCTCTGATCGTGGCAGAGAGCGCGAGGGGGGGCGCGAGCGTGGTGGTCGGGAGCGTTTTAATGTCAGTAGTGATCGGGAAATGCGCCGTTATCGGATTGAGGTCGGGCGTGAACATGGCGTACAGCCTAAAAATATTGTCGGGGCGATTGCTAATGAGATCGGTTTAGATAGCAATTTTATCGGCAATATTAGTATTCGAGATCATTTTACGCTGTTAGATTTGCCCGAAGGGATGCCTGCCGATTCTTTTACTCATCTTAAAGGTGTTCGAGTTTGTGGCCGACCGCTGAATATTTCGCTAGATACGGGGGGCAGCCCGCGTGATTATGAGCGCTCTGAGCGAAAACCCTATGCAGATCATCGCGGTGGGCGTGCAGAGGGATCGCGGGAGCGGCCTCGTTCTAACACGGAGGGGGCAAATTATCGTTCTGCTGAGCCGCGAGAGCGTTCTGACTCAGCACCTCACTATGAGCGTGGCCTTGGCCGTGAGTCTAGTCGTGAGACATATCGAGAAACGAGTCGAGATACCTCACGTGACTATGAGCGCGGTGTTGGCCGTGAGTCTAGTCGGGACTCAAATCGGGCTATACCTCGAGAGACCACTCGTGATACAGGACGGGAGCGCACTGAGCGTTCTAATGATCGAGCGAATGAGCGCTCTGGTGGCTATAGAGAACGTACAGAACGTACTGATGCAAATCGTAGTTCCAATCAAGGTGCTGCTCGCAGTGAACGTACCGCTAAGCCACAAGAAGGTTTTGCAGGGCGTGATAAACCTAAGCCGAGCGGTTTCCGTGATGACAAGCCTAAGCGTAGCCATAAAGGTAAAGCCAATACCAGTAATAGTTCAGGCGATAAACCGCCACGGCGTAAACTTAGCTTAAAGCCTACTAATAAAAAATGAGCTAAATCAGTTAAGTCATCCAGTGAGCTGAGTCTTTTAGCCAAGGGCTAAGAGTGCCAAGTAAGTTAGCACTGAAGGGGCAACTGATAACTGACAAAGCAGAAGCGAGTTAACCTCGCTTCTTGAGTCGGTTGTTGGGGAGTTTAGCTCGTCACTAATTCAGCTTATTCAACAGTAACTTCATAGGCGACTTCACCACTGGAACCCGCTTTGAGCTTGCCCGTAAATACCCATTCTAAACGAGTGTTTACCTGAGTCGGTGTACAAGCACTCAATTCGCTCGGTGTCGTCAGGCACTGTTGCGAACCCGGAACCATTTGAGTAAATTCAGGGACTGTATCGTGCACGATCAGCTCACTCAAAAGACCATCACCGGTATTTTCATAGCGAATACTATAACGCAGCTTTTCTCCGGGAAGAGCAACGTCACCTTTAATATTGCGAGTCACATTCCAAACCGCTTTGACCAGTGATAGTTTACCTTTGCCATCAATCGGCTCGCTGGAGGTGTCGTCAAGTGTATCCGTTATATCCGTATGCACTTGCAGGTAGGGAGCCGGAATTAAACTACCATCGCCAAAGATGAAACTACTTTGGATTTCTGCACGATGGCTAGCTTCGCCACTCACATTGGTCGGGGCGAGGACTTTGGTTAAGATACAAACCTTTTGGCCTGCACTCACATTTACACTCGCAGTTAAAGCTTGATCGCCACCGTCGAGCTGCCCATCACAATTCATATCTTGGTGCAGCGTGATGCCCCAAGTCAGATTAGTCGGAGTGGCTAGCGCTTGTTTCACACTAAAACTTACGCTACCGGTGGTTTGCGCTTGGAAGATATGTTGATGAACAACGCTCGCACCGGGATTAATGGTTTGATGGTTATCGAGGGTAAAATTCGGGAGTTTGACATCACCAAAGTTCTTATTGGTGATAATCGCATTCACCGTGAAGCTCGGTAGCACATTCGTGGTTGAAGATACATAATCACTCGGGTCACGGGCAGTACTCAGATCACAGACGGGCGGTATTTCAGCATTGGCCGCTTCATAGAGGCGATAATCACCTGCAGGCACATTATTAAATTGATAATTCCCTTGCGCATCGGTCAGTACACTAACACAGGTGTTGGTGGTGGTATTGAGTAAGACCACTGCAACATCCGCGAGGCCTTTTTCACTGCTATCACTGATGCCATTGACATTGCTGTCTTGATAAACTCGGCCACTCACGGGATAACCAAGGCTTAAGTCAAATTGATAGTCCTCTATTTCGCCATCGGCGGCAAACCCCGTACTGCTTGCGAGGTTACTGGTTTTAAAGTCAGGATCGGTGGTGCTGCGTAAGCGGACAAAAATTGTCGGGCTACTCGGCGGCGTTACCCCTGTCCATTGTAAAACGATGGTTTGATTAGAGCTATTCGCAGGGAGATTGCCCTGTGTGCTGTCATCAGCGGCATTATTATTCAAGACAGCCACTGAGCGCTCGCTATTGTCATCAAAGGCTTGATCATTATTAAAATCAATCCACGCCAGTACCTGTGCCGCCTTATTACTAGGATTAGAGGCTTTGACCGTTAGGCAATAGCTATTCGCAGTCATTTGCACCGTACCGTACTGACCATTGGCTAATAAACCACTGCATTTGCGACCGAGTTCCCAAGCAGGGAATTGCGTCAGGCTCGTTTCATCATTGCCGTCGCCTTTGGCATCAGGAGAGTGCGCGCTACTGGTTTCCGTATCGGGTGCAACGACCCCAAGTTTAGGCGCGGGATCAGCTTGTTGAATATGTCCGGCCACGCCGAAGCTCGCCGGAGCATCACCGTAATCATAAATTGGGCTTAAACCAAGGTCTAAGGTGTAATTAGAAAAGTCATCACCCGTACTATCGGTCAGGCTTGCAGTGTTATCCCCTATTGGTTCATCGCCTTTGGGGACTTGCCCAGGTAAAGGTGGAGTGGCCGATAAGCTAAGCGTATTCGAACGAATCCCTGCGGTAGACGGGGTACTGGTTTTATAGCCGTCTTGGTTATTCAGTTCATTGGTATCATTGGCGGCGGGTGCACTATTCAGATCAATATCCCAACCCGCTAGTTTAGCGCCAGTTTGAAATTCACTGGCTGGAATTTCTATATAGTAATCACCCGCACCCAGTAGATTAAATAAATAACGTCCGGGCTTTTGTAAGCCAGTCGTGGTCGTGCTGACTAGCGTACCATCCGCTTTATGGAGGTTGACAGTGACACCATCCGGTACGGGCTTATCAATGCCTGCATCGAATTTCTGATTATGATTATTATCACTAAACAAGAAATCACCGAGTGAGTAACTGGCAATATAGACGGTTTCATTATTAGACCGCAGGAATTGAGCGGCTGGTAAGGACGGTGTGTCAAAGGCAAAGCGATTCGTATAACGATTACCGGGATTATTACTGCTAGTTTGCAGGGTGATGGTTGCTTTCATCCCTTGCCGTGGATTTCCATCTTTTTCTAAGTTGTAATTCGATACAAATTTTATAGCGGTGACATTGGCAAAGCCCGTCGGGCAGCCAGCGGTAGCAAAGCTACTCGCTAAACACCAATTGGAGGTGTTTTGATCAGGATTGGAGTTAATACTGCTCGGGTTATCATTCGTATAATACCAAGTCCCCATGCTGGCCTCAGCTCCACCTGGCACCGAACCATCAACCCAAGTGATACTAGGCGCTTGTTGCAGTGTGAGGGTGCCTACAAAGTTGGAAGCTGGGCTACGCTCAGAATTAGTGGCATTCGCATCACCATTATAGGGTAAGATGTCAATCACCGTGGGGGGGGCAATACTAAAAGACTCTGCAAAGTTTGCCCAACTGATAGTATAAACTTGGTTGTCGTTTTGATTGTCTAATGTTGTATCCGCTTTTTTGGAAATTTGGATACTCCCAATTTGTTCTAAGGTAATGGTATGTGTATCGCTGCGTTGGATTAACGGCGAAATCAAGGTATCACCTGAAATTTCAAAATAGCTAATGACGCTGGTATTATTTTTTGCTAGAGGGTCACTATCCGTACAGATAATCCGTGAGGGGATCGGTGTGTCCGCTGTGACAGTGCCTAAATTCCAAGTTAAGCGGGTATAGCCCGGTTTAGCGAGACCGTTGCGATCCGTATTGAATTCGACCAGATCAGCGGGTGTCCCAATCACAGTGCCGCTGGAATTGGTATAGCTTGCGGTACAGCTTTGGTTATAACTGACCTCAGGTGGCAGCTCAGCGATAATTTTTACCCCGGTTTCTTGCGGCGGGGTGCTTAATAAGCTTTGAATCGCTGTATTGACTTTCCAGACGACTTGATTACCTGCCAAGGTACTGGCGGTATTACCCGGAGTGGCTAAGGGGGTAAGGGTCTCAGAATCTAAGCGGCTAGTGGTGCGCGCTAAAGTAACCCGATCTCCGTCAAAACTGCCAGTTTCAGGTGAAGGTTGATAAGGACGGCTATTATCCGGTGTCCAGATTCCACTCCAAAATTCATCAGTACGCACACTACCAAAAGTCGCCATGACCGTCCCCATTGGGATCAGTTCGCCATTATGCGGACCTTGATAAAAATTATTCCGAGCGGCTAATGGAGTCACAAAGCGGATGTATTGAGCGCTGGTTAATTTTACGCTGTCTTGCACACTGTCTTTTAGGCGGACGCGGACGATATTGACATCATCAATCCCCGAGCCCACTTGAGTCGGATCAGTCTGCCAAGTGGTGGCATTATTATCACAACGGGCGAGGCCTTGTGCAGTCCACTTGCCTTCATAACGGCCGGTTTGATTATTATAATCGGGGGTGTTATCACCATTTTTATCCAGCGGGTCATCACCCGTTAGGTCAACATGCCCGTATTCAACCACATAATTATTGGCATCAAAACCATTGGCATTATAAGTGCCTACATAAGCATAAGTGCCTGCGGTTGCACCAAAAGCGCTGCGATCAACCAATTTCAAGGTGCTATTGTCAAATACATTACAAGCTTGTGGATGGGAGAGGTTATTTGAACCATTATTACCAAAATGCAAGACACTGGCGAAGGCTTTACCGGGGGGTAATAAGCCTTGTCCTGAGTGTGAGTCATTCGCTGCAAAATAAGAATAACCCGTCCCCGCATCATTATCTTTTGGGAAGGCGTAATGTGCCCAACTGCCTCGGGTGGTTAAGTAGTAATTATAAGGCTGAGCGATATTATTGCTAATGGTGGTATCGGGCATCGGGTTGCCATTAAAGCCCGGTTCTTCGAGGCCATTGTAATTGCGAGTACCTGAGACACCCTCTGGGCTAAAGTTAGCCAAGATATTTTTGATATAAATACTGCCGGTGCCATCCATTACCCCATCCGCATTATCAATTACGCGCATCGGGATAAAAAACCGGGCCAACATATCCATATAATAATAAGGCCCTGCCGCTAAACTGGTGCCACCAATGGTTTGCGTAGGATAGCGTGAACCGGATAAGTCAGTACCGCTAATCGACATGGTATAAGGTGAGGAGATATTGGTGGGGTTAGCCCGATTAAAGCTACAAGTCCCCGAGTCGACGACTTTTTTCTCTAAAGGATAGTTAGTCAGGTCACTTGCACCATGTGCCTCTCGACCCCATAAATTGTCGCCCCAGCCAATGGTATTATAGAAGCAGTCGACCATATGGTATTCAAAACCCGAATTGGTGTAGTCGACCCCATTCACGGCATTTTTAGTCGCAGACAAATCAAAGTTGTAAGTAAATGGTTGCTTAATCGCTTCACTACCCGATTTTTGCGAGGAAGCAAGACGCATATTCACCCACGTGTAATAGCCGGGTTCTAAACCCTGACCGACGTCCCGATCACCATACAAATAATAGCCACGAAAACGACTGCTACTGAGATCCATCATCGGGCGCGCTGAAATCTCAAACGGTCCTACCGTCGGGAGGGTGTCACTATTGGCATTGGGCGTACCGGTATCATCATTCGAGTACAAGCGCTGACTACTAGTAAAACTAGCACCATTCCAAGACTGGCCAGAAACTTTGGCAAAGGTAGAGAACGAAATTTGCCCCCCATCGGTAAGTTCACCCAAATTACAAGTCAGTTTAATATCACCATTCGTTTCGGTGGTGATCGTTGAAGCGGGGTTAGTACCACCACCCCCTGCAGGTAGGCAACGAGCAGGAACTCGTTGAAAGGAAACTTTTGCATTCAATCCCGGATGAAGGATTTGTTCTAATACCACATTCTTAGGCGGTGTTTGCCCCAGTGTATAGTTACTGGCGGTGATCGACCAGTTAAAAATTACACTATCTTGTGTGCGAACTTGGTTATTAGCCTCTCCACAGTCATCCCCAGCGGCTGCTTTCACGGTGGTGCTACTGCAGTTACCATCGTTATTAAACGGTTCAGTACCATCTTGAATTCCAGGACCAAACAATCCCAGACTCAGATCGGGTATAGCATAGGCATAACTACTACTTAAGCTAAGCCAAATGAATAGACTGTTTAATAGGGCTTGTTTGGTGAGATAGCGCTGAATCAGTGCCAAGCCTTGGTGAACTAAGATAGTAAGCATAGATAGGACTACTTTATAGTTTTTATGGCGAATCTAATAAACAATAGCAGCACTGCTTATTAAATAAGCATAGCGCTTTGGTTGTGCATAGAATAAGCAGGGTTAGCTGAATCAAGTCTGAATATTGATCATCAATTTATGATACTTAAATGTCGACATGCTGTTTAAATCCCAGCATTTATTGGCCTAATAAAAGCAGTATTAATGGATCTAGAGTGGGTTAGTTACGGTGACAAGCTATTGAAAAAACAATAAAATATTTTTATAATTCGACCAATAATTACAACACGCTTCCTTATTATGGGAGTACAACCAACCATTTAACGTATCAGCCTAGCTCTAGTAATTACTTCAATTTCACCAGTAGCAGTTTGCAGTCCTCCATCAGTTCACTGGTTTCAGGTATGTTATCTCAGGTTCAATCGGGGAGTAGCTCATCGTCCACGAGTAGTTATAGTAGCTCCAGCAGTTCAACTGGCTCTTAGTACGGGATTACCCACCACAGGCTCACAGACAACAACGACCCCTGGCAAGCCGGTATTCACCTCCCGCATGCCTATTCAAGTTGCTAATGTATATAACAAGGGTCATGGCCGGGAAATCACCCTTAATTTATCGGATTATATCAATAGTCCTAATGGTGAACCCTTAACTTATTCACTCGCTTTTCCTAAGAATTATTCTTTTGATAGTTTCAAAAATGGGGAATACGGTTGGAAGGTGACGGGTTTTGATCCCGCGACGGGCGTGCTAAAAATGCAGGTAAAAACCGAGTCTTTACAAACTTGGGAGGATGCAGGGCGTAGCGTTCCTAATTTTGGAGAGGTCACTAGTTTTGGTTTCAAAGCGACAGACAGTAACGGTAATACAACTAAGGGTTATTTCTCATTACAAGTTTATGATGCTTCTACAGGTTCTCCGGTCGCCTTGGATTTAAACAAGGATGGGAAAATCAGTACAACGGGTGCAACTACGGCTAAGCAACGCAATAGTGATACTAAACTAGGATCGACAGTCAAGTTTGACCTTGATGGTGACGGTGTTAAGGAAAAGATTGAATGGTTGAGCGGGAAGGGGGATGGCCTCTTGGTAGATACGCGCAAAATCAACGGTTCAGCGATTAATGGTGAGGCTTTATTTGGCGACCAAGGCGGAAAATTTGCCAATGGTTATGAAAAAATGGCGCTCTTAGATAATAATAACGACGGCTATCTCAAAGGCGATGAATTGGCTCATTTGAGTGTATGGGTGGATGATGGTGACGCTCGACTAGAAGCGGGTGAGCTACACAGCTTAGCTAATTATGGTATTACTGAGTTGAGCACCCAACAGCAGGCGGTCACCAACAGTCGTGGTGAAACCTTAATGCGCTCTAGTGGACTGATGAATGGCAGCACTCTCATGACGGAAGATGTCTGGTTTGGTTTGAAGAAATAAAGTCTTGCTGCTTGCAAACAACCATACCGACAGCCGCGTAGCTGTCGGTATGAGTGATGGGAGTCGCCTAGTTTTAGGTTATTCGATCCGCACTCCAAAGACTAAGGTGGCACTTGCACCAGCGGGTAAAACCCCCATGAGACCAATAACTTCACCGCGCCCACCTGGACTAATCGCCGAGGCGAGGGTGCCTTGACTTAAGCTGGGTAAACCCCCATTGGTGATAAAGCTAGTATACGCAGGAGTCGCATCTTGAATGCGTACATTACGTACTTGCTCAGCACCTGTATTGGTTGCGGTTAATTGATAAATCACGCATTGACCGGGTTCAGCCGTGAATAAGGCATGGGTAAAGGCCGTTTCTTCATTGCCATCACAGTTAGCATCCAGGGCTTGTTGCTTGCGTATCGAGACATCCGAACTATTCGTGGTGGTCACGTCGATCGCTTGTGTACTCGATGCACCTGCATCCCAAGTCGCCAGAACCGTGGTGATATTCGCAATCCCTAATTGAATATCGGCAGCCGCTAAGACTTTGGCAAAGATCAATACGGAACTACCGGCGGCTAAGCTGGGTACGGTGGTTAAGGGTTGATCTCCACCACTTAATACCCCATTGCCATCCGTGTCAGCATAGAGCAATGAACTCCAGCCTTCGTTGGCATCTGTGGTGCTTAGGCTAATATTGGTTTTGCTTACATTCCCTTGGTTAGTGAGCCAATGGGAATAAACAACCGAGCCACCCGGTAATACTTGTCCGGTATGGTCTGGATACAATACCAAGTCAGTGACTGCACCGACAGCAACAGCATCATGTTTAATATCACTCGCCCCCGTCACTGGTGATAAGGCACGGAAGTAAAGATCGACAATACTATTGGTGGCATTAGCCGGTACACTCACTTCCACGAAGACCCGTTTATGTTGTCCCGCTGCAATAGGGCCGGTATTCGTAATGGCTTTGCCTTGCTCATCCAAAAAGCGCACCTGCCAACCTGCTGGAATAGCGACACTAGCAAAACTACTGTCAGTACTGGCTTGTAGATTAAAATTATCCGCAACACTGCTGGTGTTATTCACATAGAGTACAAAACCTGATTGACTACCGGGCATCGCATTATTTGTGGTGACAGCCGCAGGTTCTGGTCCGACTCCTGTACCTAAGACACCGGGTTGACCTAAGGCGGCTGTATTGGTTAAGTCAACCGAATTAGCACCAATCGCGCTCAAGGTATTAATAGCAGGATTAGACTGGCTATTATCTTTAAACGAAGTCGCTAGTAAGCTGACAGAATAAGGTGTTGTTCCAGTCACACTCGGTGGTAAGGTCGCTTTAATCACAATCAGTGCATTCGTATTAGGATCTAAATTACCGGTATCAGGTATCCCATTGCCATTTGTATCGAGCAGGGGCGTATAGCCATCGGCTTGAAATAAATGCAAGACAGTACCTGCTGGGAAATTGCTATTGATTAGGGTTAAATCAAAGCTATCCACCCCATTACCAGTGTTCCACACATAGTCATTAAAGACTGCAGTACCCCCTTGAGGGATGCTCGCGACCACAATCGGCTCACTCGTGCCATCCACACTGCTGCCGACACTACCATTTGTGACGACCCCGACATCTTGCAATACTTCAAATTTAACTGGATTCGTCGTGAAAGGTGAGGTGGTCACACTGCCATCATGGAATAAATACTCACCCGTATTGGTTAAAATCGAGGCAGGCACATTAGCCCCAATTCTTACCTCAAAGCGCAATTCACCCGATACCCCGGCACTGACTTGATTAATGATAGCAGTCACCTGATTGGTACTATTGGTGTCAGCATCTTGGGCGGCTTCTGGTAAGCCTGTGCAGCTATTGTCATAGGCGCAATAGGTAATCGTCGGTACGCTCCCTTGAGCATCGTTTGGATTGGCATCAGTCAAGACGGTAGCACCACTTTCACTCCAACGCGCACTATTAGCCACATACTCCATTCCTGTGGGCAAAGCATCAATCAAAGTGACATTAGTGGCATCCAAAGCACTCGTATTGTGATAGCGCAAAGTCACCGTGTAATTGCCACTTCCGGCCATGCCTTGCGTCGCACTCATCGACTTGGTAACTGCTAATACCGCATTGCTATTCACCTCAGCCGTATCAATATTCGTGGCTTGCGTCGCTGGTGTGAACACACTAGCAGCGGTTAGGGTGTATCGACCTTGACTCGCATCACTGAGGCTGGCTGGCACGTCGGCAATCGCCACAAAGGAGAAACTTTCACCGGCCTTTAATAACGGCGTTTGCGTGATCGGGCTACTTAAATCATCCGCCTGACCGTCTTGATTGGCATCAGCATAGAAGCTTACGGTCGTGAAATCATAAGCATCGCCGGTCATTTCAGTAGACGCTAAGGTGAAGCTATCATCGCCATTTCCGGTATTCGTCAGCACATGGGGGAAGTCAACACTCGCCCCAGCACTGGCCAGTTTAGTTTGGGTTTGCACCAACTCTAAACCAGCCACTTGTTGGACTAAGGTTTCCACCATATTGGAAGTGACATTGTAAGCAGTACCCGCTTCATCTTTGAAACTTGCGCTGGCTTGGTTGCGAATTAGGGTATTCGCAGCAGTCAGCGCCCAGGTTTCCAAGGGAATGAGCACCAAGGTCATCACGACCAAGAGAACGAGACGATTCATGTTACTCAGTTGGGTTTTGCTCATGATTAGCAGCCTTCTTTTCATTATTGTTTTTGTTGCAATCATCTTCAGCACGTTTGGCCTCTGCATTTAATTGATCACGACCCGCCATGTATTGGGGAGCGCAGGCAGGTTTGTCACCTGCTAACCAACCGAATAAAGCTTCATCCGCTTTCATTTGTAAGCCAACATAGCCACCTTGAGCATTGAAACCTTCCGAATCAAGATCACTATCGCTAAAGCCAATGAAGTTATAGCCAGCGCCTAAGCGCACATTGTCGATCAGATTAAATGCCACACCTGCACCTAAAGAATAAGCTGTCTCAGCATCACTACTATTCAATAAGCCACCGTGAACATCGAAGCTAAAGCGCTCGTTCAGATCCCAGAGTACCCGACCATCCGCTAAGACTGCATTTGAGCTAGTTTCAGTGTTATCCCCAGCGAGGGCTTGATGTTTAGCACCAAGACGACCCGAGACATCCACTTCTTCATTCACACGATAATGCTGTTGAGTGGACAGAATATGCGTATTGGTATTATCCGCATCATTCTTATCCCATTTATAAGCATACAGTGCATTGTAGTCACCATCGCCTGCAGGGCGATGAGCAGCGGCTAAGGTCAGGGTGTTCTGCATGGCATCTTCACGGCCATCTTCAAACTGCTGATAACGCAGTTCATCTTGAGCCATGACCGTGGTCGATTCATTCAGCTTTTGCACATAAGTACCACTGGCACCATAGTATTTTTCATCATCACTGTGGCGAGTTTCTAAGCGCAAGAGCTTCTTGGCATCAGGATCACGGGTATCACTTAAACCCACCGAGGCTGCGACGCTATCGCTTTTCTCTGAGTTGCCGTCATAGTTCATGAACTCAATCCCGGGCGTGACGACTAGATTTTTCTCTAAGTCAAAAGTCGCTTTCGCTCCGTTCACGGCCACCATGTCTTCGCCACTAATATCGCCTTCGATCCGGTATTCAGAATACAGCTCAGTCGAGGGTAATACTTGTGTTTTCACCCCAGCCACTAAGCTATTGCTGGTATCAACCGCACCCGCCAAGCTACCACTGGATAAGCGATCAGCTTGCTCATAACGAATATACGCTTTAGTTTTATCATTAATCTCAAGGTCTGCACCGACGCTGGCACGTTGCCGATCAGAGCTACCACCAATTTCACGCTCGTATTCTGCTTTCACATTACCGTTGCGCTCAAAAATTTTGATATTGCGCTCAACGCCTACCATCGCGGTATTGATGTTTTCCTGACCATTGGCATCCTCTTGGCGAATATGACGTACCCCACCTTTGAGTTTCCAATCCTCCAATTTAGTGGTCACACTCAGCTCAGCGGTTTGGCGTTGGTCTTCAGTACTTAAAGATTCACTATGCGTCAGCTCAGCTTTACCCTCTAAGTTAGCCGTTAGTTTTTGCTCATGAGTCAATTTCAGCTCACGACGGTCAGCTGTCACCCCGCCCGTTGAATTGGTATAACCCGCATCCGCTTGAACGGCAGTGATTTGTGTGCGTGAGTTTTCATTCCATTTCTTACTGGCTTGTAAGCGCACCGCCGTGCCATCTTCGTCACCATTGGCATGGGTCATTTTCGAGACACCGGCTTGGATTTCAGTGTCAGCGGTTTTGTACTGAGCAAATACTCCAGCCACGTCAGAGCCTTCAGTGCGGTGATCATCTTTGGTGTAGCTAGCACCGGCACTAAACTCATCTGTAAAGCGATGCAGTAAGCGAACCCCTGCGACTAAGTAATCATCACCTTGCTCAACTCGGTCATAACTAATCCGAATCGACACGGGGTTTAAGTCTTCATCTAAAGTCGGAATAACTTTATGGAAGCTGATATAACCCGTAACTTCATTTAAGGAGTAATCACGGAAGCGCTCGAGTTTCTCAGTTTTGGTGATCAGACCGATATTGCCACGATCACGGGTGATGATTTCAACAATATCCGAGTTGCGTACAATCGGATGGCCTTGCAGTTGATAGTGCATAGCCGTGCCATTACCCGGAATCTCTTCATAACCGCGTAGATTGTCTTGTTGTGCCGCGAACATTTGTAGGCGGGTTTGGCCATTGTTATACACACCATTAAAACCAGTCAGTGTGCGTGAAACTCGGGCAATATCCGCACTATTGGCATCATTGTCAGTGATATAGTCGCCCCACATCGCGCTATTACGATCTTTCTCGACTTTCACATAGAGTTTGCTGCGGCTTTGAGCTTCAAACCCACGTAAGGACGAATCACCGTAGACGCGATAATATTCATCAGGATTAATATCACGCAGCAACTCGGCTTCTTTGTCCTTAGCGCTGTCATAGGCCATCGTCAAATGCATATCGCCACGAATTCTACCTTTGACAAATAAGGCTGAGCGGCCGTCAAACTCCGTGCCTTCGGCATTAGGATCAAGCTGGGTTAAACCTAAGCTCTTATAACCTTTGGCATAACCGGTATGTGCACGCAGATCCAGTAAACCAACAGCGATTAGTGGGCGCATCTCAGCGATTTGTGCCAGATCGGTTTCGCTTTGCAGTGTCCCCGTAGAGATGCGTAATTTGATTTCTCCACTGGTGGACGAACTGCGTAGATGGACAGTACGTGTCCCATTGGTGACTTTGACTTGATGGCCGGGTACTTGGTCTTGAATATCTGGCTCAGCCCAGCTGCCATCACTGGCTTCTAGGGTGAGGAAATAAGTACCTTTAGCGGGGTAATTATTGACGTCCAAAATTTCAATGTGTACTGGCACGGTGGAACGACCACTATCCGCAGTCAGTGTACCGTCCACTTTCAGTTTGATCGCTACCCCTGCAGAAGGGCGCTTCACGGTCTTTTCAGCCAAGGTACGCTCATTACCAAAGCCATCCTTAGCCACGACTTTAATTTCATTCATCCCTTCTTGCAGATCGACACCGTACCACGCGAGGACTTGAGCTTTCGCACTTTTATTTACAATCTGCTCACCCAATTGACTACTAGAGACGGCTTGGCCATTGACCAACAGAACCGGATCAGTTTCAGCCCGCACGACGACCATAAAGCGACCATCTAAGCTAGTATCACTCAAAGGCCATAACCAAGTGCCATTTTTAGCTTGATCATTAGTCAAGGTTTTTACCACTTCCTTAGGATTGGGAATGGCAGGCTCTTGAGTTTGCTGTTCAATTTCAGCCGCGTGTTCAGTGGCGAAGTTTTCTTGTTGCTTTTTGACTTGTTGGCGATGAGCCTCCATTAAACCATTGGAAATATCGCCATTCTTATCCGCAAAGCGCGCAAGATTCTGTAAGTTATCCGCGTTAGCCGGATCCAGATTCTGGATTTCATTATTCCAGCCTTGAGCAGTCGTTTTATTTTTTGCAAGCAGGGCATTGATGGCTGGATTATCCACCGTGACAGTGCGCGTAGTACAACCAGCAGAGCGTTCATCCGCGACTTCACGGGTGGTGCACTCTTGTTGGACTTGCTCTTGTTGGACTTGCTTTTGTACCGGCTCGTCATAACTTAGGATTAATTCAACGCGACGGTTTTTTGCCATTCCTTGTGGATTAGCATTGCTAGCAATCGGTTGAGTTTCGCCTCGGCCTGCCACACTGATCTGAATAGTTTGACCTAAGTTTTGTTGAACATAGTCAGCGACTTCTCGAGCACGGGCTTCAGATAAACCTTGGTTAGTTCCAAACTGGGCTTTAGTCGAGGGCTTCAAGCGCTCATTGTCGGTATGTCCTACAAACTGGAAGCGTACATTTTGCTTATCCTTGGTCATTTGCACGACTTTATTCAGCTTTTGCAAATACTCCGCTGGAATAACTGCTTTACCGGAATCGAAGTGAATGGCTTGCACGGGGTTTTTAACAGTACGAGTCGCCATTTCAGTGGTAGTCGTGACCACGGGTTTTTGCGTGCATTCTTGGATTTGCTTGGTCTTAGGTTCAGCACATTCTTGAATAGTGCGGGTTTCAACCTGTGGACAACCCGCTACAAAATCAGCACGATAAAAATCACCGGGAATCAAATCCACAAAGCGGCTATCAGGATCACCCGCTTGGGCCATATCTATCACATGGAAATCAAGGCCTGTTGGCACGGTATGTTGGTCGACTTTAAGGACATGCACACCGGGCTGTAAGCCATACAAGCTGTATTGACCGTTAATATCTGTGATCACATAAGTCCCATCTTCCATATACAGACGCACGCCAGCTAAGGGATAGCCATTCGCTTGTTCTTCAGGTGTACCAATGGGGCAGCCTTTTTCTAAAGCTAAACGTCCAAATAAGATTGCCCGATCAGATAGCACACCCACTTTTTGTAATTGCACTTGAGCACTGGCGGTAGGCGAGGAGATGGCAGTATTGTTCGCACCATAGCCAATCGCTTGAGCAGTATTGATACCCTCGCTTTGGGTTGCGCTAGCAGTAGCCTGCGTCATATAACTGAGGGTTAATTCTGTACCAGCAGGGAAGTTGCCGATGCGGAACTCCAACTGACTACGCCCATTGGTGCTAGTTAAAAGCGGATCACTGATGAACTCATTCCCCAATTTGGCGGTGCCATTAATATATTTAAAGCCAACGGGTAACAAGTCACGAATAATCGTGTTATACAAATCTTCGCTAGAAGTATTGCGAATCTTGACTGTGTAAGCCACTAATTCACCGATAGAGACCGTGGCTTTAGAGGCTTGTTTTTGAATAGCAATCTCAGTCGTCGGTGTGCTGGTATGGTCAACAGGAATATCAAGGGTATAGCTTGTGGTTGATTCAACCACGGTAATCAAACCTGCATTCGTGCTGCTCCCCGAATAACCGGCTAGTCCATAGGAAGCCTGACGCACTTGGTCATATTTAGTGGTGGTATATTCTGCCGGTGGATGTGTCGATGGTGCTGTATAGGGTGAGGGTGGAGTGGTTCTAATATAATATTCACCCACTTCCAAACCTGTGAATTTAAAGTCACCATTGGCATCGGTATAAACCGTTTTAACTACCACATTATCTGCGACCGAGATTAAATCAACTTTGGCATTACTCACACCGGAAAGTGCGACTGAATCAAATACAGTCCCTTCAATATCTTGACCATCACGATCTTTAATGATCGGATCAACAATCAAGGTATTACAAACCGTATTGCTTTGGAAATCCGGTGTCCCATCGCCATTGGTGTCGATGGTAGCTTGTTGGTTAATGACGGTTTCTTCGGCGGGTAATTTGCTAACGGCTAAGGTATAGCCAAATTTGCCGCCTTGATTGGCTGCTAAATAATTGGCAGGGATTAAAACCCCGATTTTGCTAATCGGACTACTGCCATCCCAAGCACTGTATAAGCTCCAATGACCTAAAGCATTGGCCACTAACAGCATGCCTTGGCTCGGTTGAACGAAGAAGGCCGGTTGCTTGAGTAGGGTAAAATACTCGGTCGCAATGACTTCTTCAATGAGGATACCTGTGTAGTTCAGCCCACCGATATTGATGCTGCGTCCTTCAGGTGCTTGTGATCCGGTATTTTTAAAATTAATTTCGTGATAACTCCGATCACCAATGGCTTGTTTAACTTGGCAATCGACATCACCTGTCTGATTGAGTTGAATCACCGCACCTTGCTTAATATTGACGGTATCAATATCACTATCAATGACCTTGGGGTCAGTAATCGAAGTGGTGGTTAATTTAATCGTAAATTGGTCGCCGGGTTGACTGGTGCTGGGTACTGTTCCAACAACGACGACTTGGATGCTTTCGCCGGGCTTTAAAAGGTCGGTTTTAGTGAGTTCAGGCTCACCGGGATCAACCTGGCCATTGCCGTTTTCATCCAAATAAATTTTTAGGTTTTCTAGATTACCATTGTCGCCCGTCATATTGGTCACGCTCAGCAGGTAATAATCCGCTTGATTACCCGTGTTAGTGACGGTATGGGGGAAAGATACAGGCTTACCTACGTTAGAGGCTTGAGTCTGATCTTGGTTTTGCTCAACGGCTAATAAGGGCGCAACGACTAAACTCGCCACATTAGAAAGTGAGCTTGCCTTTACAAGTGTGCCGTTCTTAGTTTTGTAAACATATGACGCTTCTGCTTGATTGGTAATCTTTACGCCCGGTGCAGTCGCTGCTTGGCCATAAGATAATACACTGATGAGCATGAAGAGCATCAACGCGCTGAGAATGCGTAACATGCCTGCCTCTCTTGGTTATTTTTCTAATTGTGTGGGTGCAAGGTAGTGTTTGTGGAAATCACCACAGCGCCATTTTATTCATAAAACTCCCCCTACTAAAGTAGAGGGAGTCGGTTTGCGCTATTCAGATCTAAAATTAATCAACTTTAGTGCTGAATTGGACAGTGGCTGTTTGGCCGGGTAATAAAGTACCACCTGCAGTTGCTGTTGAGCCGGTACCTGCAAAGAAGGATACCGTGCCGCTTACTTGTTCTGCATTGTCACTATCAACTACATCCGTCCGAGCAGCTAAGGCCGCACTACCTAGGGCATACTTCAAACTACCCGCTTTATAGGTGGTATAGGTCGGTACGTTGTCACGCACAATCACATTCAGAGCATTCGTATCACCTTGGTTTTCTGCCACGATATTCCAAATCGCACATTCACCAGGGGCAACTTGAGTACTTAAGTTAGCTGCGAAGGCGCCATCCGCCATGCCATCACAACCAGCGTCATAGGCAACGGTTTTTACTAAGCGTACTTGACCTAAGATCACTGTAGAAATGTCTTCTACGCTGGCATTAGGACCTGCCGTATCAGGACCTGCACCGTCTGTGTCAGTGTCCATATTGGTTGCTGTGACGGTTAAGGTATTGATTTCGCCCGGTGCTGCATCGCTAGGAGCAAACACAATCGGTGTAACGGCTAAAGACACGCCCGCTGGTAAAGTAACCTCTGGGTTGCCGTCATTATCGCTATCTGTCCAAGCAACTGGCACGATAGAGCCACTGTTATCTTTACCATAAACAACATCACCAGGAGCTAATTGGCTAGCGGCTTTATCAGGTACGCCATCGCCAGTGGTGTCTACCATGATGGTATTATTCCAGCCTGCTGTCGTGCCGGGGTTAGCTGCACTCAACTCAAGCGTCTCTTCAGTATTCCCGGTGTTGTCTAATGTGTGTGTATAGTCAACCGAGCCACCTGCTTGGATTTGATCAGAGCCTGGAGGTGTCAAGGCAACTTGACGTAAAGGTGCAACATCCACCGCATCCATCATAATGTCAGATGCGCCAGTGGCTGAAGACAGAACTCGAATAGAGATCAGTTGATCACCATCACCATCAGCATTGGTATCGACTGTGCCATAGTCAGCCGCCGCTTGGGCTGGATCAGCAGAGATCGTAACCACCGCAATATATTTTTTATCGGTCGTGCCTGCAGGGAGTGAAGGCGTGGTCGTGATTGGGGCGCCAGTGCGATTACCTGAGCCATCGGTTGCATAGAATTCTACAGTCCAACCAGCAGGTAAAGTACCTAAGGTTGTGCCATCGCTACCACCAGCATACAGCTTGAATGAGTCAGCAGAACCTGAGTCATTATCAATATAGAAGGGGATTTCTACCTCACCACCAACCGTACCTGAGAAGGTTGGGCGAGCACCGGGGTTAGTACCATCGTTGATGGTATAAGGTGTTGCACCGAGATCATCCACGTTTACGCCGGGGGTTGCACCGTCAGCACTATCCGTTAAGTCCACGCCAGAGGCAGTAATTTCAGCCAACTTTAAGTTAGTGGTATCGCTAGCAGGAGAGACCGCAGGATCAGTAGCCGAGGTAGCCGTTACGGTGGCTGTGAAACCAGCTCCACCATTGTCACCGCTAGTCGTGGATGGTAGTTGAGCCTTAACCATGAAGGTTTTGGTCGCACCTGAAGCTAATGGACCGGTGTCAACTCCACCTTCATTATTGGTGTCAGTGATTTGAACGGTACCGGCTTCATTCCAAATGGTGAAAGTGGTACCAGCAGGGAAATCGCCTCTAGCGATTAATAATTCAAAGGTATCTGTACCCGAGCCATTATTAGTGACATCGACTAAGAATAGGGCTGAAGAGCCTACTGGTGCTTGAGTGACTAGCTGCGTGTTATTCAGAGCGTCATCGTCTTGACCATTGTTAGTGGTGTCAGCAGCGCCGTTATTCTCGCCGGTGTCCGCAGTATTAACGCCATAGTTTTGTGGCAAGACAGTTTGTGTTGGATTGGTTGGAATCGGTTCTTCAGTCGTACCTGGATTACCATCTAAATCGGCCGTTAACCAAGCTGTATTTTTAATAATGTCGCCAGCAGAGCCAGGGATAGCATTATTGTTAAAGGTAGCTGGATCGTATTGTACAACCATGTTGACGCTAACCGTCTGGTTTGGCGCAATCGAGGCATCAATCCCACTAATACCGGCTAAGGCCGCATCGGTTTTATCACCATCATTGTTCAAATCAATGTTAAGTGCTGTTTCGTCCAAAGTGGCTGCAGCAGGTAAAGTATCACCATTCGCAGTTAATAAGCCTGCCGCACTGGTGCTGACTAAAGTCATTGGTGTGCCAGCATTATCGACGGGAATAGCATCATAGATATTCACATCGGTGGCTGCACGATTACCGGTATTGGTAATGGTTAAGGTATAAGTGATTTGGTTGGTTGCTGCATTTAAGACCGCTGATTTGGTGTAGTTCAGCACAGCATCACCAGAAACGGTGATTAAGTCTTGGTTAGTGCCATCTAGGGTATCAGTACCTTTGCTTGGGCTAGCGTCAGTCACTGTGCCGTTCGTAGACGTAGCGGTTAAGATCACGCCCAACTCGTCGCCGGTGGCTGCACTGCTCGGTACGGCTACTGCAATCACCAATTCAGCACTGTCACCAGCGGCTAGGGTTACACTACTAACCTCAGGTTCACCTGCATCGACTAAACCATTACCATTCAGATCACGATAAACCTTCACTGAACCAGCGTTGAGATCGTCAACGATACTACCATCATTGGTCGCGGTTAAGGTATAAGTGTCTGTACCATTACCATTATTGGTTAAGGTGTGTTGAATATATGCGATCTGACCCGCTGTCGCTGTTTTCGTGCTATCGCTGCTTAATTCAGCTTCATAGACTTGCTTAACGGTAATCACCGCTTCATTGGATTGAGCGGAATACTGATTACCAGCGGAGTCTTCATAAGTGACTGTCGCTAAGTTCTTAATGAGGGTACCAGCAGCAGTGGCTGCAACCGCTGGTGCAATACTAACGACTAGACCACCAGCCAACAGTGCGCCTGCACAAACTTGGCTTAGTTTTCTTTTATTGAAGGTCATGAATTGTGACTCTCTCTTGTTTTTATTAATTAGTGACACTTAAGGGTTTGGTTTGATTATTTCACAACAGAGCGATAAGCAAAGTTTTTGACTTCACCTGCATTCAGCGGCTCTTTCATCGTCCAACGTAAGTGGGTATAAGCACTTGGTGGGATGATTTTCTCAACTTTCTTACCATTAGCATCTTTCACCATGCGCTTAACAGGTTCAGTTTCGAAGGTTTTGCCACCGTCGATACTCACTTGTAAATTCGCTTTGGCTTCAGTAAATGCACTTTTGCCAATGTAAGCGGTGACACGTGGCACAGGCCCTGTGACAATCAGATCTTTCAATGGGTTGGTGCTGGTATTTTCGTAAGTCAGTTGATATTCGACAGTTTGGCCAGGTGCTACTTCGCTAGCTGGCTCAAGGACTTCTTTACCTGCTTGATCGGTGCTCACTACATAGGCAGTCATCGTATTTTGCAGTGGCGCTTTTGAGCCTTGAGTATTTGCAATCGCAATACTCCCTGCAATCACCGAAGCTGCCACTAGCAAATAAGCGTAGTCGCGCTTTTTAAACAGGTGAATCTTTGGAAACATGAGTGAACCCCTCTTTACAAGATTTAGTTATTTAATTTTTTGATCTGAAGTTGTGGTCTAATCCTATCAAGGATTACAGAATTCTAACTTAATCTTGGCGGATGTGGTAAAAAAGCCGATAAGTGGAATTTATGGTTGTTTCAGGGGAGTAAACGGCCATTAATAATTTGATAAGTCTGTGGGCTGGTGAAGGTATCCCAGAAGCGTTGTTCACTCGGGGTGGCAAACCAAACTAGAAAGGTCATTCCTAACATAAACAGTGACTTAGCGGGTTTTTTGCCGTCAAATAATTTTAAAGCGCTGCCAAAAGAACGCTTGATTCGATAATTCATAAAATCAACGCTGTAAATTTCATCAAGGATTAAATGTAGAATAAACCCTAAAAATAAGAACAAACCAAGCAGCCATGCGGTGAAGTCGTTTTTACCCAATAGATGATAACTCACCGCTGTCGTGGAAAAAGTAGCAAACAAGGCAGCAAGGATCGAGTGGATAGAGCCGCGATGAGTGGTGTATTTATGAAAAACTTGCCAAAATACAAAGCGAATACTTAAGAAAGCACCAATGCCTACTAACCATAACTCACTGATCGACATCTCATTTTTAACAGAAAATACCATTAAAAAAGCCACAAAGATGCCTAGCATCGAAAACATAATCCGGCTCGGATAAGCATGTTGCAGATCCACATCCGGCAAAATTCCGCCGATAGTACCGACTAAGGCTAGCATCAGAGCATCTTGTTGACTGACTAAACCAACTTGTAAGCATAAAACTGAGAGCAAACCTGAACCCGCCGCTGCCCAAGTGAGGTGTGTATGGAAATTAGCCATGTTGTGAATAGTTACTGGTCGTTATGCTGATCTTGATTATTTATTTTTATTTGGCCTTCTTGGCCAGCGAGTAGATTTTTAATATTGGATTGATGCCGCCACCAAATCAAACCCGTCATCAGTAGCATCCCGCCTGCTAAACTGGCACTGTGAGTAAAGAAATAAAAAATTAACGGCGCGAGGAGGGTGGCAATGAGCGCTGCGAGTGAAGAAATTTTCAGAACCTTAGCAATAAATAACCAAAGCAAGGCAATGCTCAGACCCGCCCAAAAATGTATTCCAAAATACACACCGAGTGCAGTGGCGACCCCTTTACCCCCTTTAAACTGGTAGTAAATCGGGTATAAATGCCCTAAAAAAGCGGCAAAGCCAACGGCAAACAACCAGCCATAGCTTAGGCCGAGCGCTTGCCCTAACAGGACGGGTAACAAGCCCTTGAGCATATCGCCGATGAGTGTAATGATGGCCGCTTTCTTACCACCTACCCGCAAGACATTAGTTGCCCCCGGATTATTCGAGCCAGTGGTGCGTGGATCGGGTAAGCCCATTAATTTGCAGGTAATAATGGCGGTCGAAACTGAACCCATTAAATAAGCCAGTATCAGCAGGGCATAGGACATAGCAGCGTGATCCCTTATTGCTTGTTAGAATGCGCCAACATCATAGCGTGAAAGGAAGAGAATTGTCGCAGCTTTTTACAGTCACTGAAGGGCAGGGTAGGCCGCTGGTGGTGTTGCATGGTTGGGGGATGAACCAACGTGTGTGGCAACCGATTCGGGCGCGCTTGCTCCAACAGGCACAGGTTACTTGGGTTGATCTACCCGGGCATGGACGCAGTTCTGCCCTTAAACTAGGTCAGCTTGAGGCGGTCGTTGAGCAGCTCATCCCGATTATTCCAGACGGGGCAGTGCTGATGGGTTGGTCATTGGGGGGTATCATTGCTCAGGCCTTGGCTCAGCGTTTACCTCAGCAGGTGTCAGCTTTAATGCTGATTGCCACGACCCCGCGTTTCGTCGTCGCTGAAGATTGGCCTTATGCTTTAAGTGCTGAGGTCTTACAGGAGTTTGCGGATAATTTAGCACAGGATTATACCGCGACGGTCAAACGTTTCTTTGCCCTGCAATTTATGGGAGTACGTAGTGATCCAGCGGCTTTGCAGGCTTTGCGCGATCAGATCTTGCAAGAACCTGCGAGTCTAGCTGCCTTAGAAGATGGCTTAGCGATTTTAGGCAGTGCTGATTGTCGGCCAACTCCGGTTAAGCAACCTTGCCTGTGGATTTTAGGGCGCTTAGATAAATTAATCCCTAGTAGTTTAGCGCTGGGTTTACAAACTTTGCATTATCCAGCGGAGCAAATTGTGGTATTGCCTAAAGCAGCTCATCTACCCTTTGTCACTCACCCTGATGAATTTATGAACTTAGTGGAAGATTTCATGCATGCACTTTAAGCACCTACCGAATGAGTTAGCTCACTGCCTTGATCCTTTCAAGACCCGTACTGGGTTTGAGCGTGCCGCACAAACCTATGATGAGGCCGCTGTATTGCAGCGCGAAATTGGTCAGCGTTTAATCGAGCGTTTAGATTATGTGCGCTTGGCTCCAGCCCGTATTTTAGATCTAGGTTGTGGTACCGGGGCGATTAGCCAACAGCTCTTTAGCCGTTATCCCCATGCAGAGGTGATCGGGGTCGATTTGGCTTTGGCGATGGTAACTACGGCCAACACGCGCTTACTGGATCAGCCACAGTTTCACGGCGTGAATGCGGATGTGCAACAGCTGCCCTTGAAGGATGATTGTGCGGAGCTATTAATTTCTAATCTCATGTTGCAGTGGTGCAATGATTTAGTCACTGTTTTTCAAGAGTGTGCACGGGTGATCCGTCCAGATGGTTTGTTGACCTTTACCACATTTGGTCCAGATACTTTGTATGAATTGCGCCAAAGTTGGCAGCAAGTGGATGGCTATACACATGCTAGTCAATTTGTAGATATGCATGATGTCGGGGATGCTTTGCTAGCAGCGGGTTTTCATGATCCGGTTATGGATCGGGAGCTGATCACGGTTACTTATCCGACGGTGAAGGGCTTATTGCAGGATTTAAAAGCGATTGGTGCGAATAATGCGACCTTAGGTCGACATCGTGGTTTGACAGGTAAGCAGCGACTGCAAGACTTTTATCAGGCGTATGAGGCTTACCGTTTGGATCAGGGACTGTATCCGGCGACGTATGAGGTGATTTATGGGCATGCTTGGGCGCCACCGATTAAACCGAGTGCCAAACCAGAGCGCTTTATTCCGATTCGTGTGAATTAAAGTGCATTCGTAGAATGATTTATGCTATATTTGCTGCACTGCAACAATTTAAGCATCTCTCTAGGAGAATAGAGTGGCCAATTCGTCCAAATCATTACCTACACTAGCGTCGGAAGTCGCTTATGCAGCCCCGCAAGTGATCGCTCATCGGCTAACCCGTATGGCGTTAGCGGGTGCGAATCCATCCGCAAAGGATCAACGTGAGTTTTATCGGATGGGAACAGAGAAAGTTGAAGCTTTCTATGAGTCTTGGAATGCCATGCTGCTCCAGACCCTAGAAATTAATCAACGCTTATGGTTTTCCTTCTGGTTTCCGTGGGCAGCACCCGTATCATCCAAGAATCCAGTCGATCAATTAGAGCAAGCCGCGACGCAAATTCTAACCAGTGGTATTAAGCCTGTGCATAAGCGTGCTGTTTCTAATGCAAAACGCTTAAATAAAACTCGTTGAAGCTAAGATTTTAACTAGATCTTAGTGAGATCTTAACCAAAGTCTTAGCGAGATCTTAACTGGGTTTTAGCCGAGACTTAAGCTCTCAAATCTTTGACCTGTCGTGATTGTTTTTATTGATTGACTGTTCAGTCAACGCTATTTAATATGCCAGACATTCATAGGATGTCTGGTGGTAGTGAACATGAGCGAAAGACAAGCACGGCGGGGCGGTGGACGCGATAGTAAACGCGCAGCGCGTCAAGTTTCTCAGACCAAACAAGCGGCCTTTATTGAGCGGCGTATTCCTTATTTCGAGCTGCTCGATGAAGCGAGTCTGGCACTCATCGAAGATAATGCAGATACCCTACTTGAAGAAATTGGCATTGATTTTCGGGATGACCCCGAAGCATTAAGCCTGCTCAAAGCAGGTGGAGCAGATATTCAGGGGGAACGTGTACGCTTTCCGCGTGGTCTGTGTCGTTCGATCATTCAGGCGACTGCACCTAAAGAATTTATCCAACACGCCCGCAATCCAGAGCGTAGTACCGTGATTGGCGGTAGGCGCATGGTATTAGCGCCTGCTTATGGCTCACCGTTTGTGCGTGATCTGGACAAAGGTCGGCGCTACGCCTCAATCGAAGATTTTCGGAATTTTGTCAAGCTGGCTTATATGAGTCCGGGCTTACATCATTCGGGGGGGACGGTGTGCGAACCGGTAGATTTGCCGGTGAATAAGCGTCATTTCGACATGATTTATAGTCACCTCAAATACAGCGATAAACCCTTCATGGGCTCAGTCACTCACCATAGTCGTGCACAAGATACGGTGGACATGGCAAAAATCGTCTTCGGTGAAGCGTTTGCGACCAATAATTGTGTGACCACTAGCTTAATCAATGCTAATTCCCCGATGACTTATGACGATACTATGTTAGGTGCGTTAAAAGTCTATGCCCGCAATATGCAAGCCACGGTGATTTCACCGTTTATTCTCTCCGGTGCGATGTCGCCAGTCACCGTAGTCGGTACGGCGACCCAAATTTTAGCTGAAGCCTTAGCAGGGATGGCGTTTGCACAATTAGTTCGCCCCGGCGCTCCGGTGGTGTTTGGTACTTTCTCAAGTGCGGTCTCTATGCAATCAGGTGCACCGACTTTTGGTGGGCCTGAACCTAGCTTAGTCATGTATACCGTGGCTGCCCTTGCGCGGCGTTTGGGAGTACCTTTCCGTAGTGGTGGTGGTTTATGTGCTTCTAAGCTAGCGGATGCGCAAGCGGCTTATGAGGCAGCGAATACTTTGCAAACTGCGGCCTTAGCAGGGGTAAATTTCATGCTGCATACCGCTGGCTGGTTGGAAGGTGGCTTAGTCATGGGCTATGAAAAGTTCATGATGGATGTCGACCAAGCGAATATGCTATCCGTGCTGTTAGGTGGGGTGGATATGAGCGAAAATGGTCAAGCTCTGGAGGCTTTCCGTGAAGTGGGGCCGGGTAAGCATTTCTTGGGTGCAGCCCATACTCAGCGCAATTTTGAAACGGCTTTCTATCGGTCTACTCTTGCAGATAACAATAGTTTTGAGCAATGGACCGAAGAGGGTGGGCAAGATATGGCGCAGCGTGCCAATACACAGTGGAAGCGCGTACTAGCAGATTATGAGTTGCCACCGATGGATCCAGCGATTGACGAAGCTTTGCTCGAGTTTATAGCAAAGCGCAAAGCAGACTTCCCCGATAAAGATTATTAAGGAGCACCAGTAATGGCAGAAGACTACGATGATGATGAGCTGATTCTTGCTGAGTTAGATGACGAAGAGTTAGTCGCGCAGATGCATGATGACTTGTATGACGGTTTAAAAGATGAAATCGTCGAAGGGGTCAATATTCTGCTAGAACGTGGCTGGGGTGCAGATAAAGTTCTGACGGAAGCTTTGGTGGAGGGGATGCGGATTGTGGGGGTCGACTTCCGTGATGGCATCCTCTTCGTGCCTGAAGTGTTGTTAGCCGCGAATGCGATGAAAGGTGGCATGGCTATCCTGCGCCCGCTATTAGCAGAAACTGGCGCTAAACCGATTGGTAAAATGGTGATTGGTACGGTCAAAGGCGATATTCACGATATCGGCAAAAACCTCGTGACGATGATGATGGAAGGTGCTGGTTTTGAAGTGATTGATTTAGGGATCAATAATTCTGTTGATGATTATTTGAATGCTTTAGAAGAGCATAAACCCGATATTCTGGGCATGTCTGCCTTGTTAACCACGACGATGCCGTATATGAAAGTAGTGATTGATGCTTTGGTCGAAAAAGGGATTCGTGAGGATTATATTGTTTTGGTCGGTGGCGCACCTTTAAATGAAGAGTTTGGTAAGGCGGTAGGCGCAGACGCTTATTGTCGTGATGCTGCCTCGGCTTCTAGCACCGGAGTCGCGATGGTTCAACAGCGGCAAGCCGCTTAAGCTCGCTTCAACCATGTCAGTTTAAGCATAATGTCAGCTCAAGTAGAGCCAGTCTTAGTGCTGGCCTGTGGTGCGATAGCTCGAGAGATTCAGCAACTTAAAAGCTTAAATGGCTGGGAACATCTCAAATTAAAATGCCTCGAAGCGGATTTGCATAATCGCCCTGAGCGTATCCCTGAGCGTGTTAGAGCGGAAATTCAACGTCATCGTGGGCAATATTCGCAAGTTTTCGTGGCGTATGCGGATTGTGGTACAGGGGGCTTGTTGGATCGAGTGCTTGCAGCTGAGGGTGTGGAGCGCTTACCCGGTGCTCATTGTTATGCCTTTTTTGCGGGTCAGCAGGCCTTTGCTGAATTGGCTGAAGCTGAGTTAGGGAGTTTTTATTTAACCGATTTTCTCGCTAGGCATTTTGAACGTTTAGTCGTTAAGGGTATGCAGCTCGATCAGCACCCTGAGCTGCTACCGATGTATTTCAATCATTATCGGCGCTTGGTTTATCTGGCACAAACCTCAAATCCTGATCTGCTCGCAAAAGCACAAGCAGCGGCTGAGTATTTGCACTTGGAGTTTAAACTAGTGCCAACTGGTTATGGTGAGTTAGCCACAGAATTAGCGCGTATTGCGCAAAGGTGAAAGCAATGGCAGAACGTGTTGTCGTCTACTGGCGTGATATTCCCTCGCAGGTCATTTTGAAAAAAGGTCGCATCAAAGGCAAAGCCCTACTCAGTGAAAGATTCCAAGAAGCAATTGATAAGGCAGCGATTCGTGCAGGCAAAGCAGGCACGGATGACTATGTGGCTGAATGGCATCGAGTGACTAGCGAAGTGGAGGTCGGCGCTGATTTAGATGCAGCTGCACACGCAGAGGTGGCTTTGTTAGAAGCTCAATTCCCTGCCGAAGTTTTAGAACAAGTGATACGCAATGGCGGCCTAGTCACTGCTTGAGGAGATTGCTATGTATGCGATGCGTCGTTGGTCAGCTAGGCATTCAAATACGCTGAAAGCCATCTATCACCAGATTGAAAATGCGCTGGTCAAACTCTATCCGCGCTTAGAAAAAATCGGCCTTGAAAAAATCGAAAAGCCGTTAATGTTTATTGAAAAGCCTGCCAAAAGATTTCTATTTGATTCGCAATCGTGTGGGCAATGTACGCTAGGTTCAACTGGCATGTCCTGCCCGATGAATTGCCCCAAAACCATCCGCAATGGCCCTTGTGGTGGCGTGCGTGCTAATGGTAAATGCGAAGTTAAACCGGAAATGGATTGCGTCTGGGTGGTCGCTTGGGAAGGTACGCAAAATCTGAAGCCTGAAGAGCGTGCGATTCAAATTGTACAGCCGATGTTGGATTGGCGTTTGAAAGGGAAGTCAGCTTGGTTGAGGTCAGCTGAGCAGCGCATTCGCAATCTTTAAGTAAGCAGTTCGGTGAAGTGCGATAGGGCACGAAACTAGCTACTCTCACTGCAGGTGCTTAATTTATTATGACCTTAGCGGGTTTTTCTTTGCTTCATAAGTTATTAATTAGTCTAATTAGAGTAAGTTTATTGGGCAAATAAGCACATAGACATAAATTTTAATATGCGAATGCTTTGATAAAAAAATGTATTGCAACAAAAATAAGTGAGAAATTAGCTTGACCACTTACACTATATTGGCAAAACTCGAAGTCAACTAAGTTTAATCTTAAATCGTGACTAGCAGAAAGGCTCCTTTGGAGCCTTTTTATTTTTATCGTTTGGTTAATTAATTCAATTACTTGAGTATAATAGTACGAATAAAATTGTAGTGGGTTGTGAATTTTGGTTGATTTTTTTTTTTGCATGGCGATAAAATAAACAACAACCAATATCCACTTACCCATAGGATTAGTTCATGATCTCATATCGGCTACTTACAGCTGCGATATTAACCGCTTTTGCTAACACTGCTTGTAATGATAGTAATAATAATGGTTTAAACTCAGATAGTAACTACTTACCCAAGGTTGCCAGCCGATATTACCTTGCTCCAGAAATATCAGGCAATGGCGCGTCTATTAACAATGTTGACGTTTTCACAGGAAAAATGGCGTATGGCGAAAGTGATATGAGCACCAGTCAACTGGTCTTATTTCGCCAGTTTTCCTCCGTAGGTGTCAGCCCTGGCGTATTGGGCGGTTGGCAGCACAACTACAACACTAGCCTTGATGCAGGCGGCATCCCCATCACCGAATGGCAAGGCGTAAAAAGCTCTGAATACTCTGATGCTAAAGCGGCTTGCGAATCGGGTTGGCAGCAAATCAGCGGCACTGCCTACAACGGTCAACTGCAAATCGCTGATGCTGTATTTAACGCCGGATTGTGCGAACTTAAACTCAACGGTACAACCGTGGCTCGTCTACCCGTGCAAGGCAGTGACGGCAACAGCAGCTACCCCATCCACATCCTCACCCGTGCTGATGGCAGCCGCATCACCTTCTACGAACAAGACGGTGAATGGGCAACCACTACCCGCGAACCTTACCAACTGGAATCGACCGCTCGTGGCTGGAGTGTCACTACGCCGGATGGCAGTGTAGAAAGCTACAACCTTGCAGGCAAGCCTGACAGCATCACTAACCCACAAGGGCAAACCACTACCCTCAGCTACTACACTTCGACTTCGCTCAGCGCGGGGCAACTGGAAAAAGTCACCAGCCCTTTCGGTCAAAGCCTGACCTTCAGCTACACCTATGGCAAACTTACCCAAGCAAAAAGTGCCGCAGGCACAACCACTTACACCTACGGAGCAGACGGCAAACTGTCGCAAGTCACGCTCTCCGACGGCAGCACCCACAGCTACACCTACACCGACGGCAAGCTCGACAGCATCACCGATGCAACGGGCGCAGTGGTTGCACGCTACACTTATGACCAAGACGGGCGCGTCATTCACAGCGAAGCCGCAGCAGGCACACAAGCCCGCGCCTTCGCCTACAACGGTGCAGAAACCAGTGTCACCGACGTAGCCAACGCCACCACCGACACCTACGCCCACCGCATCATCCAAGGCCTCGCACGGGCAACCCGCAGCACCGATAGCGCAGGCGCAACCGACACTACCGAATACGACGCGAACGGCTATCCCACCAAAAGCGTGGACAAAAATGGTCTTGTCACCCTGATCACATGGAACGCCCGTGGCTTGCCCGAATCCACCACCACCGCCGCAGGCACAGCGCAAGCTCGTACCACGCTAACCGAATGGCATCCCCACTTCCGCAAACCTATCAAAACCATTGAAGCAGGAAAAGTTACCTTATATGAGTATGATGCTAATGGTAGGTTGATTAATACCACAAAAGGTACATCAAGTGCTCCTACCGCCCGCCTTTCGAATACTCAGATTAATTCTCAGCTAGCTGCGATGCGTCGATTGAAGAGTCGGTCTGATATTCAGGCAAGTGGTTTGGAAATGAGCGAAACTAGTATAGCTTATAATCGCCTTGGTCAATCTATAGTGGAGGTTGCCGAGAATGGAGCGCTATCCACAAAGATCTATGATGCGCATGGTAATCATATAACTACTGTTAATGCCTTAGGACATACTCGCAAAATTTTGAAATATGATGCAGCTGGGCGTGTTTTACGGTCACGTGACATCAATGGGGTAGTGACTGAAAGTCATTATGATGCGGGCGGACGTCTTATCAGCATCACCAGTAATGGGAAGGCCACTCACTATGAATACGACAGAGCTGGTCGTGAGACGAAGGTGACTTATGCAGATGGTAGTATAGATCGTACTATCTATGATTCGGCTGGAAATATCAGTAGCACTATTACCTCCCAAGGTAATACAACAATGTATACCTATGATGCAAATAATAACCAACTCTCTGAATCCATTTCTGATGTGACGGGTCAAGTTGTTCGGCGCAATCAGCGTGAATATAATGATCGTAATCAACTCACCAAACTGATTGATTCGGAAGGTCATACGAGCATTTATAGCTATGATAAAGTTGGTAATCAAACTAGTGCAATAGATGCTCTAGGTCGCGTAACGACCTATGAATATGATGCCCAAAATCGCTTAGTGAAGAGTACTGACCCTGCAGGTGGTGTAACACAGTATGCTTATGATGCCAATGGCAACCGTATACTCGTGGTTGCAGCGAATGGCACTAAAACTACTTATTTATATGATGATCAGAATCATGTGGTTAGTGAGACAAGTGCTGACCGTGGTGATATGAGACAAACTTATGATATTAGTGAGAATCTAAAGTCGAGTACTGATGCGAATGGTAATCAAGTGGTGCATAGCTATGATTTATTGAATCGTAAGGTCAAAACGACTTGGTCAGATGGCAGCACAGCGATATATACCTATGATGCTTGTCATAATGGGATCGGCAGACTGTGTCAATTGACGGATAGCAGTGGTAGTACGACTTATGGTTATGATAGTGAGGGTCATGTCGTTCGTAAGGTACAAAGCATAGGGGATATATCGTTAGTTCATAGCTATCGTTATACCGTTGATGGCAAGCTACAAAGCGAAACCTTACCGAGTGGTAGGGTCGTTAGTTATACCTATGCGCAAGATAAATTGCTTAGCATCAGCCTGAACGGAAAGATTCATTTAAGCCACATTGTTTATAATGCTATAGGGCAAGTGACGAGTTGGCAGTGGTCAGATGGTACAAGCTATCGGAAAACCTATGATGCAATGGGCAGACTCAAAAGCTTTCCACTCGGTCATATCACTCGGACTTTGGCCTATGATGCAGTTAGTCATATTATTAGCTGGAGTGACCGTGGTGATAGTACAAAAACTAAGCGCTTTCGTTACGACGTGTTGGGGCGTTTAGCTGGCTATAGTACCCATTCCGAATCTCAAGTATTTCAATATGATGCGAATGGTAATCGTACTGTGAAGACGAATAATGGCCTGAATACGTTTTACGGTATTCAAGCTGATAGCAATCGGTTGGTGTCTATGGGCAGCATGAGTCATACTTTAGATGCTAATGGCAATTTGTTGAATGATGGAGAGCATAGTTATACCTACAATGCTCAAAACCGCTTAGCGAGTGTGGATGACATCACAAACTACACATATAACGCGGATGAACAGCGAGTGAAGAAAGTGGTCGGACAAACGACGACTTATTATGCTTGGGACAACGATCAGATCATCGGTGAATATGTTCAGGGTGTGACGGGCTTACAGTCTAGTGAAACCATCTACTTAGGTTCTACCCCCATTGCCCTGATCCAGAACGGCAACATTTACCGCATCTATGCCGACCAAATCGACACCCCGCGAGTCATCACCGATGCCACAGGCAAAACCGTTTGGACGTGGGATAGCAAGCCGTTTGGCGAAACCCTGCCCGATACAGACCCCGATAAGGATGGTTTGAGCTTGCACTACAACCAGCGTTTCCCCGGACAGACCTATGATGCTGAAACGGGGCTGCATTATAATTTCCATCGGGATTACAATCCACAGACAGGGCGGTATGTGCAAAGTGATCCGATTGGCTTGGATGGGGGAATGAATTCGTTTGGGTATGTAGAAGGAAGTCCAGCGGTAGCATGGGATATGCTAGGACATGCGCCTACTTATATTAAAGGTACTTTAAATAGAACGATTGATATTTCTTTGGATATTCATAATGATACAACAGACATAGATCAAGCAATAAGTATTATGAGGATGTTTCCAAAAATTAAGTTTACGGTCTATATATTTGGAGAGCACATGAATAGTGCTATTGATCTAAGGGACGGAGGAGCAAAGATAATTGGATTGCATATAAATCCAGTTAATGACTCTGCGGCTACTATGATACAAAAAGTCAACGCATTTTATCGGGGTAGCCCAGCCTCAATTCATGGCAGTGCAACAACAACTACTCTTGCATCAGGAGTAATGAGTGCATTAGTGGCTAGGGGTGCTCCTTTTGTGAGAGCGGCTGGCCCTAAAGGAAACTCTAATGTAAAACCACGAGTTGTGCCTACCTTTAGTGAAGCTAATACAATATCAAGTATTCAAAAAGATCCAACGATTACCCATTATTTTGGACATCCAAATCGAATCACAGCACCAGTAAAGTCTGTACTATCTTATTTTAATCAGAACGCATTATGAATAAATATTCTTTTAAATTGGTAATTAGGTTTTCATCGATTGTTTTTTTGTTAGTTTTTGGTTGCGTGAACTATCTTCATGCAGAGGAAAGGGTGAAGTATCTCTCGGGTCAAAAAAATATACTGAATAATAAGCAAATTCGCTTATTAGATACTCACGCAGCCAATGCATTATCAGCGTGCGACTTTATATATACCGGAGCACCTATTGGTAATATAGCAGGTGATATGATTTATAAATGTATTGAAAGCGCAGATCATTGGTTTTATTCCAATGGTTATAAAAATATAGGATTGTCTGATAAACAGATTTATGACTTTCATGGGCAGTCTTTAAACATAAAGATGCCCAGTGGACTTCCCGACGAACAGCTTAGGAAGTTTCATATCCTAGATGATTATCTTGGTAATAAGCTATTACCCTATATTTTAGCAATGTCTAGGATAGATCAGGCTAAGTTGTTAAGAAAAATAGCTTTTTTTTATTCTGATAATTTAGTTTTTATTCAAACTATGATAAATAAAGGAGTATCTGTAAAAGATGTGTTGTTACGCCAGATTGGCGAAGGAGGAGCACTTTGGGCTCCCTGTGAGGCTTATCATTTATTCTTAAAACAGAACATTAAACTTTATAAGGATAATAAAACACTCTATGAACCCATACCGGATTTTGATGGGAAAAAGGGTATAAATTCATCCTATCGTTGGGAGGATTTGCATCACTTAAGTGATCACACCTATAACGTATGCCCTGAAGCAATAGAGAAGCTAGCACGAGCAAACTCTGCTTTGTTGAACAAAAGACAGAGTTATGGTGGCGTTACCCCTTTACATCTTTATCTCAGTGGGTTGGATGTTAATATAGAACTAGTAAGTAAATTGCTCACATCCGCCAATATAAACATGAAGACAAGCCTTGGTAATACACCATTACATGAGTTTCTTATCAACAATAAAGGCTCAACTAACATCAATCAACAGATTATCAAAATGATGATTGTACGAGGTGCAAATATCAATATAAAGAATAACAAAGGCGTGACGGTAAAAGATTTGATCCTAAAGCATCCCGGTTTATCTGGGTTTTTTAAATAAAACCAGAAACTGGCCAGCTTACTAAATTTTATCTTGAATCGTGATTAGCAGAGCAGAAAGACTCTTTTGGGAGTCTTTCTGTTTTTCAGCGATGAGCCATAAGACCAGCATAATATTCATACAAGAAAAATTGCCATTTGCTCCTAAAGTTGAACTATTCTACCTCTGTTCTCAGGGTTGACCCATGACCAGTTAAACCATTTTCAAGCTAGCTTACTGTTAGTGACTCGTTCATTGGCTAATACTGATTGACTGTTCAATCAATCAAATCTAACATGCTTTCAGCACACTAGTGCAGCGATTTTGCGCTTGCAACTAGCCAACAGAATAGCCAGTAGTCAATCTCTCGGAGCTGCGTCCATGAGTGAAATTCTAAGAAGAAGCCAATTACCCTCTTTTTCCTATGCTGATGAGCCTACGCCCGGAGAAAATTTAGCCATTTTACCGAATCATGTCTCCCCCGGACGTTTAGAGCGAGTATTACGTGCCGGGCATTTTGCGGTGACCACTGAAATTGCTCCGCCTGATTCGGCTGACCCTGCTGAAGTTTACACCCGCGCCAAGCTCTTTGACGGTTATGTGGATGCAATGAATGCCACTGATGGCTCGGGTGCGCATTGCCATATGTCGAGCGTGGGCATGTGTTCGCTGCTCACGCGCAAAGGCTATGCGATGGTGATGCAGATTTCTTGCCGTGACCGTAACCGGATTGCGATTCAAGGTGATGTGCTCGGTGCGGCGGCGATGGGCGTTTGCAATATCCTCTGCCTGAGCGGTGATGGTGTGCAATCTGGTGATCATCCAGAAGCCAAGCCCGTCTTTGATTTGGATAGTATGACTGCGCTGAATACGATTCGTACCATGCGTGATGAAAGTCGTTTTCTGAGTGGGCGTAAGCTCACCTTTCCACCGCGCGTCTTTTTAGGGGGAGCTGCTAATCCGTTCGCGCCCCCTTTCGACTATCGCCCTTTGCGGCTAGCGAAGAAAATTGCGGCGGGCGCGCAGTTTGTGCAAACCCAATATTGCTTTGATATGGGCATGTTCAAAACCTATATACAGAAAGTGCGCGATTTAGGTTTGCACGAGCAAGTGTTTATTCTGCTCGGCGTTGGCCCTTTAGCCTCTGCGAAAACGGCAGAATGGATTCGAAGTAATGTGGCGGGGGTACATATTCCCGATAGCATTATCAGTCGCTTAAAAGGTGCACAGAATCAAAAGCAGGAAGGCATCAATATTTGTATTGATATGATCAATGAAGCGCGCGAAATTCAAGGCGTACATGGGGTGCATATTATGGCTTATCGCCAAGAGCACAATGTCGCGGAAATTGTCGAGCGCTCGGGTGCACTGGAAGGACGTACCCCTTGGCACCCTGGTATATACGAATCCAGCACCACCACTGCAACACAAGAACTTCAACCGACTACTCCATAGGAAGCATCAGTATGACCGTGACCATTATTAGCTCACCGACTAGGGAAGTGCGTATTGGCTTTGATGAGCCTTTTGTCATCATTGGCGAGCGTATCAATCCGACGGGCCGCAAAATTCTCGCCGAAGAAATGAAAAATGGCGATTACAGCCGTGTGCAAGCGGATGCGCTCGCTCAGGTTGAAGCAGGTGCTCATATGCTGGATGTGAATGCAGGCATTCCACTCGCGGATGAACCTCGGATTCTGGCGGAAGTGATTCAGCTCGTGCAGTCGATTACGAATGTTCCGCTGTGTATTGACTCGTCGATTATTGCTGCACTCGAAGCGGGTTTGGCTGTGTATCAAGGTCGGGCTTTAGTCAATTCAGTCACGGGTGAAGATGAAAGTTTAGAGCGAGTTTTACCGTTAGTCGCTAGGTATGGGGCTTCAGTAGTCGCAATTTCTAATGATGAAACGGGTATTTCCCAAGATATTAATGTGCGCTATAACGTCGCTAAGAAAATTGTCGAGCGGGCTGCTGATCATGGGATTTCCCGGGATCGAGTAGTTGTTGACCCCTTAGTCATGCCAATTGGAGCGATTAATGATTCTGGTCGTCAAGTCATGGCTTTAGTGCGGCGCTTACGCGAAGAGCTAAAAGTGAATACCACCTGTGGCGCGTCTAATGTCAGCTTTGGTTTGCCGAATCGGAATGGGATCAATAGTGCTTTCTTAACGATGGCCATTGGTGCAGGCATGACCTCAGCGATTACTAGCCCTTTACATGCTGAAGTGATGCAAGCCGTACTCGGGGCTGATGTCATGATGGGACATGACCCAAACTGTGCGAATTGGATTCGTAAATATCGTGAGCCAGCCCCTGAAGGTGAAGGTGGTGCACGCGAAGGCCGTGAAAATCGCCGTCGTCGCCGAGCTTAAAGGAAAGCTATGAGTACAGCTAAAGTCGTTTTCCTTCCCTCTGGTCGGCGTGGGGAATTTCCTATCGGTACGCCTTTATTACAGGCCGCGCAAAAGCTGGGCGTTGATATTGACTCGATCTGTGGTGGGCGCGGACTGTGTGGGCGTTGCCAAATTATCTGTGCCGAAGGTAGCTTTCCTAAGCATGGCATCACTTCTAGCCTTGAGCATTTGAATGCTTTTACCGCCACGGAGGAGCGCTACAACCAAGAGCGCAAGCCAATGGCGGCAGGGCGGCGTTTAAGTTGCCATACTTATCTGCAAGGCGATGTGGTAATTGATGTGCCACCTGACAGCCAAGTGCATAAGCAGTTGGTGCGCAAAGCCGCTGAGCAGCGCGATATTGTGCTCAATCCGAGTGTGACTTTGCATTATGTGGAGGTCACTGAAGCCGATATGCATGATCCAAAAGGTGATTTGCAGCGTTTGCTAGATGCCTTGGAATTCGAATGGCAGCTCACCGGTCTCAGTTACGAATTTAATTTATTAGCGAATTTGCAAACCGCTTTGCGCCAAGGCCAGTGGGCAGTGACAGCTGCGGTTTATCAAAATAAGCAGATTTTGGCAGTCTGGCCGGGTTTGCGTGAAACAGTTTATGGTGTCGCGATTGATGTCGGCTCGACTACGGTGGCTGCTCATTTATGTGATCTAAGCACGGGGGCAGTGCTTGGTTCAAGTAGTTTGATGAATCCACAAATTCGTTTCGGCGAAGACTTAATGAGCCGTGTTTCCTATGTGATGATGCACCCCGAGGGCGCAGCAGCCCTCACCCAAGCGATCCACGATGGTCTCAATACTGTCCTTGGTCAGCTGTGCCAAGATCAAGCTATTCAACGTGAAGAGATTCTGGAATTGGTGTTGGTTGGTAATCCAATCATGCATCATATTTTCCTTGGGATTAATCCGATTGAATTAGGCGGTGCGCCGTTTGCATTGGCCACTGACGAGTCGGTGAAGATTAAAGCGAGTGAGATGGGTTTGCAGATTCATCCAGCAGGTAGGGTCTATGTACTGCCTTGTATTGCTGGGCATGTCGGCGCGGATGCGGCCGGGGTGGTGCTGGCTGAAGAGCCGCAATTGCAAGAAGAAGTCACTTTATTAGTCGATGTGGGTACCAATGCTGAGATTGTGCTGGGGAATCGTGATCAGCTGTTTGCCTGCTCTAGCCCTACAGGCCCGGCTTTTGAAGGTGCACAGATTAGTCATGGTCAGCGGGC
This sequence comes from Thiothrix eikelboomii, assembly GCF_900167255.1. Taxonomy (GTDB): domain Bacteria; phylum Pseudomonadota; class Gammaproteobacteria; order Thiotrichales; family Thiotrichaceae; genus Thiolinea; species Thiolinea eikelboomii. Next base: position 13,520 of record NZ_FUYB01000002.1, on the reverse strand, counting down.
TGCACCGGGAGCGATTGAGCGCGTGCGGATTGATCCACTGACTAAGCAAGCGCGTTTCCGGGTGATCGGTTCTGAGCTTTGGTCTGATCAAGCAGGCTTTGCGGAGGCGGTTGCAGGGCTTGGGGTGAATGGAATTTGTGGCTCGGGGATTATTGAGGTCATTGCTGAAATGTATTTAGCAGCGGTGATCAGCACCGATGGGGTGATTGATGGTCGTCTAGCTGAGCAGTATCCAGAGCTGATTATTCCGAATGGCCGTACTTGGTCGTATGTGGTCTATCGGGATAGTGCAGGGCAGATGATTACCGTCACCCAAAACGATGTACGCCAGATTCAATTAGCTAAAGCCGCTTTATATGCAGGTGTGCGCTTATTGATGGATAAAATGCAGGTTCAGCAAGTGGAACGGATTCGCTTAGCAGGCGCTTTCGGTAGCCATATTGATGTTAAACACGCGATGGTTTTAGGCTTAATTCCAGACTGCCCGTTAGATAAAGTTTCATCAGCAGGGAATGCGGCCGGTACGGGTGCACGAATTGCTTTATTGAATCAAGAGGCTCGCGGCGTGATTGAAACAGTGGTACGGCAAATTACCAAAATTGAAACGGCCGTTGAGCCTAAATTCCAAGAGTATTTTGTTGAAGCAATGGCCTTTCCACATAAAACCGATCCTTTTCCGCATTTATTTGCAGTGGTCGAAAAACCTACTCAGTCAGGTGCAATAGTCGACGATTCCAGTCAGCGGCGGCGTAGGCGCAGAGTATGAGTGCTTTCAATATCGGCATCGACACTGGGGGTACTTATACTGATGCGGTCGTGATGGATACCCGCGAGCGCAAAATGTTAGCTTCCGCCAAAGCACTGACCACGCGAGGTGATTTATCCCTAGGAGTCCTTGAAGCTTTGCAGCGTGTTTTGGCTGCAAGCCGAGGCCAGCTAGATCCACAGCAGATTGGTTTAGTATCCTTATCCACGACTTTGGCAACCAATGCATTAGTCGAAGGTAAAGGCTCAGCGATTGCGGTCATTCTGCTGGGTTTCGATGACACTATGCTTGAGCGCACTGAGCTGAAAACGGCTTTACCCGCTGCTAAAGTGCTGCGGATTGCAGGTGGGCATCAATATGATGGTAGTGAGCTGGCCGCTTTAGATGAAACGAGTTTATTGGCGGAGTTAGAGGTTTTAGCCGATAGTGTTGAGGCTTATGCGGTGGCGGGGGTGTATTCAGTCCGTAATGCGAGCCATGAGCGCCGCGTTCAAGCTTTGATTCAACAGCATACTGGTTGCCCGGTGACAGCCTCTTGTGATTTATCCGAGGCTTTAAATGGTCCACGGCGAGCGCTGACAGCAGCATTTAATGCGCGGATTATTGCGATGATTGTTGCCCTGATTCATGCCGTGCAAACGGCTCTGCAAGCGCATGGCATTCTTGCACCTTTGATGGTGGTCAAGGGGGATGGTTCGCTAGCCACGGCCGCTGCAGTGATGGAAAAACCGATTGAGACGATTTTGTCAGGACCGGCGGCTAGTGTCATCGGTGCAAATTTTATCTCTGGCTTAAAGGATTTCATTATCTCGGATATTGGTGGCACAACGACTGATGTGGCGATAGTGTGCAAGGGTTGGCCTGCTTTAAATGAAAAAGGCGCAAGGGTCGGACTTCATCGGACGATGGTTAAGGCGATTGATATGCGTACCATCGGCTTAGGTGGTGACAGTGAAGTGGCGGTTGACCCCCAAGGCAAGGTATCACTGCAAGCCAATCGCGTTGTGCCCGTGTCTTTGATTGGTGCACGTTGGCCGAGTGTGGCCAAGGCTTTGCAAACGGCACTCTCACAAGGCATGGGTTTGGGGATTGCGACTTTATTCTTATTGCGTCCTGAAGGCTTTGACCCTAGCCAAGACCCATCGGATTTAACCAAGGCTGAAAAAAGTTTATTGGCTGCACTCGGCGAAGAGCCGCTGCCTTGGACGCAGGTCGTTAGTTCGGTGAGTGATCGGCGACGTGTGTTGCGCTTTGTGGAACGGGGCTTAGTCCAGTTGGCAGGTTTCACCCCAAGCGATGCCGCGCATGTCTTAGGCAGACAAGCGCAATGGTCAAAAGAAGTCGCTGAGTTAGCCTGCCTCATGATTGGTCGTTCGTATGGCAAGATTTCTTATAATGAAGCAAAGCGCGAAGCCGAATGCCAAGCCTTTGCGCAAGAAATTTTTGAAGTGATGGTGGCAAAAAGTGTGCATGTCCTTCTCGAATCGTTAGCAGGTTGTAGCTTTGCGGTGAACGATCCTTTAGTGAGCCTAGTGGCGCGTGGACACAGCCGGTTAAATCATTTGCAAGTGAGTTTGCAACCGTCCCTTCCTTTAGTCGCCGTGGGTGGACCTGCGCCAGTATTTTATGGTGAAGTCGGTCAGCGTTTAGGTGTTGAGACGCTGATCCCTACGGGTAGTGAAGTCGCGAATGCGATTGGTGCGGCGATGGGCTTGATTCGGGTACAGGCAGTGGTGAGCGTGGGTTTGCGTGAGCAAGGCGGTTTCACGCTGCATCATGGTAGTGAGCCGCTGATTTTTATAGATGCCTCACAGGCTTTAGCTGAAGCTGAGCGTTTAGCGCGCCAAGCGGCAGAGATCAAGGCTCAACAAATGGCAGGCCAAGTTTTAGAGACTAAACTGCAGATTGAGCGCCTTGATATACCCGGACTCAGCGGAGACCTAGGATTAATTTCAGCCAGTTTAACTGCAGAGTGTTTAGCTCGCCCCTTAGGAGCATAAGTATGACTGAAATCAAACAGGCTATTACGGGCGGTTGTGTTTGTGGCGCAGTGCGTTATCAAGTGAATGGCGCTTTGCGCCCGGTGATTGCTTGCCATTGTGAGCAATGTCGGCGGTTTAGTGGGCATTTTGTTGCCGCGACCGCTACCCGCAAAGTCTATTTTCAATTACTGAAAGCAGAAGGTTTGAAATGGTATAGCTATCAGCCCGGTTTGCGTCAAGGGTTCTGTCAGGTATGTGGTTCAAGCTTATTTTTTGAGGATGAGCAAGGTGAGCGCCTGTCGATTGCTGCTGGGTCGTTAGATCAGCCGCAAGGTTTAAAGCTGGCAGCTCATATTTTTGCGGCGGAAGCCGGGGATTATTATCAGCTTGATGCGACGCTACCGATTTCACAAGATGGTGAGCATAGTGTGCAGTTACCGCTTTAGACACTAGCCTACTAGCCTTAGCTAGCGATTTAATGCTAGTTTGCCTATCTTAAGAGAATAATTATCCCCCTACTCGAGGAGAGACCTATGCACACCACATTGATTCTTACTGTTTTAGGGCCAGATCATCCGGGCTTGGTGCAGGCTTTATCCGAGGTGCTTAATCAGCAGCAAGGTAATTGGACAGAAAGCCGTATGGTGCATTTGGGTGGGCAGTTTGCAGGTTTGCTGCAAGTGGCTTTGCCGCGTGAGCAGGTCGCACATCTAAAAGCGGCTTTAGATCAATTGCAAACCCGTGGCCTACAAGTACTCATTGCAGAAACACTGGAAGCCCCCCCCATCACCGCGACCCTAAATATCGAAGTGTTAGGTTTAGATCGACCCGGCATTATTCGTGACATCACCACTCAATTAGCCAGCCTAAAAGTCAATATTGAAGAGCTGTTTAGCGAGCAGCGCCCTGCGCCAATGTCAGGCGGTACGCTATTTTTTGCAGCGCTGACTTTGAGCTTGCCAGTGGACGTGAGTGCAGAACAAGTACAGACTAAGCTAGAAGAGCTTTCGGATCAGCTGATGGTGGATTTGAATTTTGCTTAGCCAAAACCACGGCTAGCGTTTAATCCATGAGCGTTGGTAATTTTGAAGTGCAAATGCAAGCAGCAGAGAAAGTGATGAAGAAATACCGTGATGCGCTGCGTGAGTTAGCAAAGTGACTGAGATTGGAGAGTAGCTGAGTGAGTCAATCGACCTAGAAAAAGCAAGGCGCAAATTTTAGGTTTACGCCTTGCTTATCAATGAATTTAATTCAGAAAAATTAATGCTGAGTTGTTTTCAAATAATCTAAAGTGATTTTTAGCATCCGCCGGACGGGTTCTGCCGCACCCCAAAGTAGCTGATCCCCCACCGTAAAGGCCGTCACATATTCAGGACCGATATTCATTTTCCGCACCCGCCCGACTGGAATGGTTAAACTCCCAGAAGCTTGTACAGGGGTTAAGCCCGCTAAAGTTGAAGCTTTATCATTCGGAATCAATTTTACCCATTCATTATGATTAGCAATGATGGCTTCGATTTCAGCCAGCGGTAAGTCTTTTTTCAGCTTCAAGGTCACACCTTGCGAATGGCAGCGCATCGCGCCAATCCGCACACATTGACCATCCACGGGAATAACAGCCGCGCCGGACTTGCCTAGGATTTTGTTAGTTTCAGCAATGCCTTTCCATTCTTCTTTGGTCTGGCCATTTTCCCAAGCTTTATCAATCCACGGGATTAAACTACCGGCTAAAGGTGCGCCAAAGTTCTCAGTGGATAGCGTGCCATCATTTAACTTCGCAGTGACTTTGCGATCAATCTCTAAAATGGCTGAGTGCGGATCGGCTAATAAAGCTTGTACTTCACCATTCAACTCGCCCATTTGCGTGAGCAATTCGCGCATATTTTTTGCACCCGCGCCACTGGCTGCTTGGTAAGTCATGGTCGACATCCATTCCACCAAGTCTTGCTCGAATAAACCACCTAAGGCCATCAGCATTAACGACACGGTGCAATTACCACCAACATAGTTTTTAACGCCAGATTTTAAGCCAGCATCAATGACGTGACGATTCACGGGGTCGAGGACAATAATCGCATCCTCTTTCATACGCAAAGTAGAGGCAGCATCAATCCAGTAGCCATTCCAGTTGGTACGTAATTTTTCATACACTTCGGTCGTGTAATCGCCACCTTGGCAGGTGACAATAATGTCCATTTGGCTTAAAGCATCCAGATCAGAGGCATTTAGCAAAGGCTTAGCACCCATCCCGACATCAGGGCCTGCTTGGCCTGCTTGAGAGGTGGTGAAAAATACGGGTTCAAAACCTTGGAAATCTTTTTCGGCCTGCATGCGCTCCATCAGCACGGAACCGACCATGCCACGCCAACCGACAAAACCTACTTTGAGCATTACAAACTCCGTCATTCAAAAAATTGCAGGGTCTCCCTACAGTACGCCCACGAGTGTATCACTCTAACTAGCGGGCTTCATTAACTCTAGTGCCTTTCTAATACCTTGAAAATGGTTAAGTGCTTACGGCTTTTAAGGTAAAGGACTTAAACTTTGTACTAATTTAACCCAATAGGCTGCCCCTAACGGCAGGATCTCATCATTAAAATCGTAATAAGGACTATGCAGAGCAGGGCTTTGTGGTGAGTTGCTATTGCCAATCCAAATATAAGCACCGGGGCGTTCTAATAAAAAGTAAGCAAAATCTTCTGCACCCATACTCGGCTCTGGATTCCAATGGGCTTTATCTGCCCCCACCAAGTTTTTGACGACTTGATAACAGCGTTCAGCTTGGGCGGGATGATTAATCGTCGCTGTTGCACCGTCAAGAAATTTAATTGAAGCTTTGGCATTAAAAGCTGCTGCTGTATATTCGACTAAAGTACGCAAACGGGTATAAATCAGCTCTAAATCCGCTTTATAAAAAGTACGAATCGCGCCGCGTAAGGTCACTGTTTCTGGAATGACATTATAGGCACCACTGCCGCCTTGAATCTGGGTAAGGCTAATCACTCCGCTGTGTACCGGTGAGAGATTACGAGAGATCACCGTTTGTATGGCATTAATCAGTTGTGCGGCAATAATAATCGGATCATTCACCTGATCGGGCATGCCCCCATGCCCCCCTTTGCCGGTAATGCTAATATCAAAACCATTAATCGCGGCCATTACCGGTCCTGAGTGTACCGCAAACTCACCTGCAGGCAAGCCCGGCCAATTATGCATGCCATAGATTTCTTGAATCGGAAAGCGTTTAAATAAGCCATCCTCTAACATGCGCAAAGCCCCACGCTCGCCCTCTTCAGCGGGTTGGAAGATAAAATAAACTGTACCCGCAAACTCGGGATGCTTGGCTAAAGCAGTCGCTGCACCGAGCAACATCGCGGTATGCCCATCATGCCCACAACCATGCATTTGGCCGTGGTGGCAGGAGGCATGCGCGAAATTATTTAATTCTGTCAGTTTGAGTGCATCCATATCAGCACGCAAAGCAAGATGCCGATCCGCTGCTTGTTTGCCTTTGAGGATGCCGACGACCCCTGTTTCGCCAATCCCCGTATGGACTTCAAGACCTAACTGTCTGAGTTGTGCAGCGACTTTTTGGCTGGTGCGATGCTCTTCATAAGCAATTTCGGGGTACTGATGTAAATCACGTCGCCATTCTTGCATATTGCTATGCAGATCCTTGCCGCGCTCTAATAGAGTAGCTAACACCGTTTTTTCTCCGTACTCAGTGGTATGACCGTCTAATATCGTCGTTTTTGTGCTCAATCTTATGAGGTATTGTGAAGCTTTATGAGTTTTAAACCAACCCTTATGCAACTTGCCCATGAAGACAGTTTGCGCCTCAATGTGCTATTTGCCCAGCCGGTGCAAGCAATTCGCTTGAATGAAGCGACTATGACCTTACATGCTTTGACGGCTAAAGGTGAAGCTAAAATCCGCTTGAATCCAACGACTCGTGATGAGCAATATCTACGTTGGCTTCGAGAGTGGTTATCCTTAAAAGTTACGGGTTCGCCCGGTGGTTATCCAGTCTTCCTGCAACGCTGGACACGGACTGGACATGCCCGCAATAACCTTGAGCAAATGCTGTTATTGGGTGAGCCAGAAGCCGTGGTTGCTGTGGTGCATAACCCGGATTTGAGTCATGAAGTGGCGAGCCGCGCTTGGTGGGCTTATCCCTCGGCGGATACTGCGCGGCGGTTATTAGAAAAATCGACAGTCGTGTACGGCTCTTTGGGTCAAGAGTTGGCGAGCTATTTATTGGAATTTTTACCGTTTGAAGAGCAGGCTTTGGATATAGTCGATACCGTGCGTTTATGCCTGCAAGGGGAGCTGATTTCGCAGCTGGAGCGCGAGCAATTATGGAATCGTGCCAAACGCAAAAATCCATTTTATATTGGTTTTCTGCACGCAGAAGCTAAGCAGATACCGCTTAGCTCACCCCCACATCCACAGGCTGCCCAGCTGGAGCTTGCTTTGCAAACCGCTCTTGTGGCGGATAATCCTTTTGCCAAGGCGCTACAGCAAAGCCTCAGCGCCGAGGGGCAAAATTGGCTACAGACATTGCTATTCGCTTTAGAAAAGCCTGCTGACCAAGAAGTGGTGATTTCACTGTTTTGTGCGATCCAGCGACGGTTTAACTTAAAGTTTGCAGAACCTCGTGGGATCGAAGTCAAGTTAGCACTGCAACGCGCAGCGGCTTATTGCCAAGGCATAGGCACACCTCGAGAGTTAGAAACGGTACTTAAGCTCATGCCGACGGAGCAGTCTAGTTATCTATACAATCTGCTCGTCTTAGCGCAATTGGGGGAGGATAGTTTAAATACGGTGTTTGGCGGTAGTGATGCGGTGGGTTCGGTGATGCGTAAGCATTTAGAACCGTTAGTGAAGCCGATCCAGCAGGCAGCCAACGGCTTATTGGGGGTAAACCAATAAGCGCAACCTTCGCCGTAAAATTTGCCGCCGCACAGCATCGAGATTATCGGGCAAAATAATAACTACCCAGCGCTGTCGCTGAGCTTTGAGATGCAAAATGTTCAGCCAAGGATGACTAAAATGCTGAGTCAATTGGGCTGCTTTAAGCGCAGAACCTGAGGTCGCAAGCTCCCAAGCACCTAACTCCCGCCAAATCACTGTTTGCAAAGCCGTCTTGTTCAGCCCAGCATGCCAGCGCCAGCTAGAGTAGCCTGCGATTAAAATCACTAAGACTAGACTGAATTTTTCGAGCAGGCTAAGCGGCATCCAACCGACTAAGCTAGCGACTAAACTATGGCTGAGGACAATAAAGCTGAGCAGCAGGCGTGAGGCTTGCGGCTGGAAAATAAGCTCTGCTTCAAAAGCCTGAGTCACACTAGAGGTCACAACAATTTAGAACTTTGAGTAATTGGCGCAAACGCTCCATACCGACGACCAAGTTTCGGTGAATTTCGCTCATAGTAATTTCGCCGGACGTTTTTCCTGCTGCCCAATTCGCCACCACCGAGCAACTTGCATAGCTTAAGCCTAGTTCTTTTGCTAAGGCCGCTTCGGGCATGGCGGTCATTCCGACTAAATCACAACCATCGCGCTCAAGGCGTAAAATTTCGGCCGCACTTTCTAAACGTGGGCCTTGAGTTGCGGCATAGGTGCCGCCGTCAATCAGGTCAATAGCCGCTTGTTTGCCCGCGTTCAGCAAAGCTTGGCGTAATTTAGGGCAATACGGTTGGGAAAAATCAATATGGGTGACAGATCTTAAGCCTTCATCGAAAAAGGTATGGCTACGTCCATAGGTGTAATCAATAATTTGATTCGGAATCACTAAAGTTTGCGGTGCCATTTGTGGCGTAATCCCACCGACTGCCCCGACCGCGACCACATTGCGTACACCAATACTGTGTAGCGCCCAAATATTGGCACGATAGTTAATCCGATGGGGTGGAATATTATGGGTATAGCCGTGTCGAGCTAAAAATACGATGCGCTGTCCCCCAATCATGCCGTGAGTAATTTGCCCAGAAGGCTCGCCATAAGGCGTATGTACCACCTCACGATGAATCACTTCTAAACCTTCGATGGCAGTGAGGCCCGTGCCGCCAATCACTGCAAATGCAATTTTAGTTTCGCTCATGCCCTGATCCTATCGGTTCTTTGTTAAACTATTGTTAGCAGTGGTTAGGCTAAATGACTAATTTCATCGACAGCCTGCTGCCAATAAGCTTGTTCTAATAAAGCCGAGCGATTCATAAATGGCTGGCCTAACATCCGTGTCAAGCGTTCTGCCGAAGCTGGCGAGGTTTGCAGTTTCACTTGATCCAAAATTTCGATAATACCAGCGCGCTGATTGCAAGCTAAAATCATATCGCACCCAGCTGCGAGGGCTGCTTCAGCACGTTCGGCATAACCGCCGACAACGCCAGCGGCCTCCATACTTAAATCATCACTAAAAATCACCCCGTTAAAGCCTAGTTGCCCTCGCAAAATGGTTTGTAGCCAAATCCTCGAAAACCCGGCTGGTTGGCTATCGACTTGCTCATAAATCACATGGGCAGGCATCACCGCGTTCAAACCCTGTGGTATTAAGCGTGCAAAGGGCAAGACATCAGCTTGCATAATCTGCTCTTGAGTGCGTAGATCGACGGGAATTGCTAAATGTGAATCGGCCTCGACAAAACCATGCCCCGGAAAATGTTTACCTGTGGCGGCCATTCCTGCTGCATGCATCCCGCCGATATAAGCGCCAGCTAATTCGCTAACAATCTCGGGTTCACGGTGAAATGAGCGATCACCGATGACTTGGCTCGGGCCATAGTTCAAATCTAATACCGGAGCAAAGCTAATATCAATATCGACTGCTCGCAGTTCTGCCGCCATCAGCCAACCCAGTCGATAAGCAGCTTGGCGTGCAGCGAGGGGGTCAGTCGCATAGTGTTCGCCTAAGCGTGCCAAGGCAGGTAAAACGGTAAATGACTGGCGAAAACGCTGCACTCGTCCCCCTTCATGATCCACGGCTAATAAGAGTGGGCGCTGGGCTGCCATGCGTACTCGCTTGACTAATGCGGTCAGTTGTTGAATGGACTCATAATTACGAGTAAAAAAAATCACGCCACCAATCGCAGGATGCGCTAATAAATCCACTTCTTCAGCGGTTAGAGTGGTGCTGGTTAAATCCAGCATTAAATTGCCAATCGGCATGAGCCATGCTCCTATTTTAAGCTTATTTTCTGAGCCAAGCAGTTTAACCCGATCTTGCTTAGGATGCTGCTGCTTTAAGCACCCAGTCGGTCTTGCAAGATCATGGTCGCTGCCTTTGCCGCTAGCATAATCGTCGGTGAGCTGGTATTGCCAGAGGTAATCGTGGGCATGATGGAGGCATCGACTACTCGTAAGCCTTGTACGCCACGTACTTGTAAACGGCTATCGGTGACGGCCAGTGGGTCAGTGGCTGCTCCCATTTTGCAGGTACCGACGGGGTGAAAAATTGTTGTGCCAATCTTACCAGCGGCTATCGCTAATTCTTCCTCTGTTTGATAGTCAATACCGGGCAAATACTCTTCGGGCTGGTAGGGCTGTAAAGCGGCTTGGCGTACAATACGGCGGGTAAGCTGCAGTGCTTTGGCGGCTTTGAGGCGATCAGCTTCAGTGCTTAAATAGCAAGGCGCAATTAAGGGCGCATGCTGTGGATGGGCATCCGCAATCTTTACCCAACCGCGTGATTCGGGGCGCAAATCACAGACACTGGCAGTGAAAGCCGGGAACTCATGTAAAGGCTCACCGAATTTATCCAAAGACAATGGCTGCACATGATATTCCAAATCCGGGGTAGCAACTGAGGCATCCGAACGGGCAAATAAACCCAGTTGACTGGGAGCCATCGTCAAGGGGCCTTTACGTAAAAAAGCGTATTCCAAGCCCATTTTGATTTTGCCGTGCCAAGTATTGGCGATCTGATTCAGGGTTTGAATCCCCTGTACTTTATAGATGCTACGTAATTGCAAATGATCCTGTAGATTTGCACCCACGCCCGGGGCATGGACGCGCACGGGGATACCTTTTGTTTTTAAGAAATCGGCTTCACCAATACCTGAGCGCTGTAAAATAGCAGGTGAGCCGATCGAACCCGCCGCGAGGATTGTTTCTAAGCGACTCTTGGCTTGGCAAATTTCGCCATTCAAATAAAATTGGATGCCGATTGCACGCCGCTCCTCAAACATTACTTGGTCGCTGAGTGCTGCGGTGACAAGGGTTAGATTACGCCGACTCCGAATCGGATTTAAGAAGCCGCGCACCGAACTCCAGCGTGTACCGAATTTCTGATTGACTTCAAATTGGCTGACACCTTCATTATGGCCGGTATTAAAGTCAGTAGTATTAGGAATCCCAGCTTGGGTTGCTGCTTCAGCGAAGCGCTCTAAAATCTCCCACGACAAGCGCTGTTTTTCAACCCGCCATTCACCATCCGCGCCATGATATTCGCTTGCACCTTGCCAGTAATGTTCGACGGCTTTAAAGCTCGTTAACACCTGCTGCCAAGACCAGTTTGAGTCTCCGGTGAGCCTTGCCCATTCATCATAATCGCGTGCTTGTCCGCGTAAATACAGCATGGCATTGATCAGGGTACTCCCGCCTAAGCCTTTACCACGTGCATAAAGAATCGAACGCCCATTGAGGCCGGGTTCTGCTTGAGTTTGATAGCACCAGTCCGTCCGAGGGTTGTTAATACAGAAGAGATAACCCACTGGGATTTTTGTCCAGATCCAACGCTCATCATTACCTGCTTCGAGCAATAAAACCGTGATAGCTGGATTAGCCGTCAAGCGATTAGCAAGTACACAACCGGCTGCACCGCCTCCGGCAATAATATAATCGAAGCTACCAAAGTCGCGCATAATGGGTTTCTCGTCATTTGATGGTAGCAGGAGTGTAGCCAAACTCTACACAGAGCAAAACTCTGTTTGCTGATATTTTGTGAGATGGGTTGGTTTTAGGGTTAGCTTAGGAGAAACTGAGTGGCTAAGATATGATTAAATTTTGTCAAACAGCACTCTAGGCTGGCTCACATGGCGAAGGTTACTAAGGTTTTCATCAGCTACAGCCACGATTCCGACTTGCACCGCGATTTTGTGCGCGGCATATCTGACCGTTTGCGCACAGATGGGCTGGAGTGCCTGCTTGACCAATACATCAACGGCTTTCCACCGGAAGGTTGGCAATGCTGGATGGAAAACCAGATCGAAGCGGCTGATTTCGTGCTGCTGGTTTGCACCGAAACCTATTTGCGGCGCTATCGCAAGCAGGAAACGGAGGGCGGACGTGGCGTGACATTTGAAGGCGTGGTCATCTCGCAAACGCTGTACGACCACTATTACCGCAACAGCAAGTTCATCCCGATGATTCCGACACATGGCAGTCTGGAGCATGTACCGCTAACGCTAAAATCTTATTCGACGTACTGTCTACCCGGTGATTACGACAAGTTGTACCGTGTGTTGACGGGGCAAGCTGAATACATTGCGCCGCCGTTGGGAGAACTCCGTTCCATGCAAGCCGCGAATGGACACGCGCCAATTCTTATCCACACCGACCGCCTCCCCACCGTTAAAGGCGGTTTCTTCGGTCGTATTGCCGAACTTCAATTGCTTAATGATGCTTGGTCTGGCAACACTACCCGCATCATCCAATTCATCGCCCCCGGCGGCACAGGCAAGACCAAGCTGCTACGCCACTGGCTGAACCACACCGCCAATATTCCTGTACTGTTTGAGTGGTCTTTCTATGCCCAAGGTTCTAGCGAAGACAAGCAGACTTCCGCCACGCCGTTTTTCAGCCATGCGTTTGCCAAGCTGGGATCGACCCGCGAACGGTTTGCGTCGGAGGAGGACAAGGGCGACCACCTCGCCGAGTTGCTGCGCGGCAAACGCTACGTGCTGGTGCTGGATGGGCTGGAGCCGCTGCAACATGGCGGCGCGGCCGTGCGCGGCGAACTCAAGGACAAGGCCATTCGCCAGTTGCTGCGCCAGCTTGCCCGCCATCCGTGCGGTTTGTGCATTATCACCACGCGGATTGCGCTGCATGAACTCAGTGACCGCGACGCGCCCACCGTCATCCGCCACGATTTGCAAAACCTGACGGCGGCGGATGGCATCCAGTTGCTGCAATCGCTGGGGGTTAAGGGCAGTGCGGCGGAACTGGGCAAGGCGGTGCGCGAATACGGCGGTCATGCGCTGGCGTTGAGTTTGCTGGGGAATGTGTTGCGGCTGCGGCATCAGGGCGATGTACGCAAGCGCGATACGCTCAAGGCACTGGTCAAAGCAACGGGCAACCGCGACAGCCGCCACGCCTTCAAGGTGATGCAGGCTTACGCGGAATGGTTTGCGGGCGAGCCGGAACTGGCGTTGCTGCACTTGTTGGGGCTGTTCGACCACCCCATCGGGCAAGACGTGCTGCAAATGCTGTGGGATGCGCAGATTCCGCACCTGACCGCAGGCATTGATGAAGATGAATGGCTGGAAGCCATCGCCAGTTTGCGCGAAGAGCACCACCTGTTGTCACAGCATGACAGCGGCGGCGACCTCGACTGCCACCCGCTGATCCGCGAATACTTCGGCGGGCAACTGCAAACCCAGCAGCCGCAAGTGTGGCAGCAGGCGCATGAACGGCTGTACGAATACTACAAAGCCCTACCGGAGAAAGAGTTTCCCGATACGCTGGAAGAAATGCAGCCGTTGTTTAGTGCGGTGGCGCATGGGTGTGCGGCGGGGTTGCATCAGCAGGCGTTGGATGAGGTTTATTGGCCTCGT
>NZ_FUYB01000011.1 GCF_900167255.1 Thiothrix eikelboomii | reverse complement strand
ACGATGATCGTGATCGACCCGCTGCATGAGGATGAAGCCACTTTCAAGCGTGAGTTGGTGGAGCGCTTTGGTGAACAACGATTAGTGATGATGAAGAGGCGAACATGAGCAGTAAAGCATTAACCTTGAAACAAGAGCAGTTTGTGATGGCATGGCATGAGACAGGCAATAAGTCAGAAGCCTATCGACGGGCTTACCACTGCGAGTCTATGAGTGAAGCTACCATCAATAATAAGGCTTATGAGCTTTCTTTAAACGGTGATATTAGGGCGAGATTGGGGGCGTTGCAGCAAGCGAGCGCAGAGCGGCATAACGTGACGATTGCCGAAGTGACTAAGATGCATCGTGAGGCGTATCAGGTGGCTAAGGAGGCGCTTAATCCTCACGCCATGACCGCAGCAGCTAGCAATCTGGCTAAGTTGCATGGGTTGATCGTGGATAAGGCGAAGATTGAAACCCATGTAACCGCTGTATCAGAGCTGAGCGATGAAGAGCTGGATAGGCGAATCCTAGAGCTGGCGGAAAAAGCGGGGTTATCAGACATATTGAACCCACAAAAAAGCCAACAGTGGTCTCTTTCCAGAGGGCTACCATTGCCCAAGGAGATCGACACGGCTGGCGGTAAAACTAAGATACCGCTTAGTGAAAAAACAGTAAAGGAGCTGGCAAATCATGGCTGATTTATCTATGTATGAAATGAATGAGGGTGGGAGCTTGCAACGTAGGAAGACAATCCGGCGGTCGATACCTAGTACCAGTGGTTACTTAGCAGGTGGGGATGCGCTGTATTTTATCGAAGGTACGAAATATTTTGGTGCAAATGGTGATGTGTGGAAGTTAAACACGGCTGAAGAAAAGCCACGGTGGGAGCGCTTGCCTCGTTTGTCCACCAAGGACTCACCGTGTGGTTGGTGCATTCATGGGCGGCGGTATAATGGCGATTATTGCGAGTTCCATCAACAAGCTATCCCTGCTTGGTATTCAGGGGTCGATTGCATACAGTATAAGGAAGGCTAGCGGTTTGGGTAACGCTGAGTAACGGATTGATCTGAAATTAGGATAGACTTCAACCAAAAGACCCTCAAGGGAAAATCTCGACACCAAGCACGAGTAAACAACATGACCGACAGACCGCGCAAAACCCTGAGCATTAAGCCAAAGACTGTACCCACTACAGAACAAACCCATACACTTAATCAAGAAACTAAGACCGTTTCACGGGGCAATAAGCGCATCATCAAACGTGAGCAGGTGCAGGCCACTGCATTAGCTAAGCCTAAGGCTAAAGTTCCCACGAAAAAACCCAATAAACCGCGTAAACCTGCACCCAAGAAGCCTTTAGTTTCACCCTCGGATATTCGGATGGACAACCTCAATGCGGCACTGAATGCATTTGCCGTATGGCGGGAACGCAAACCCTTAGCACTAGGGATTGAACGGCAAATCTTCCAACGGATTGCAGACCAGCACTTAAGCGCTTCTAAGCGGGTGGTGCAGAAGTTGCTATATCAGCATACGCACCATCGAAGCTACTTGTTGCAAGTCGGGCAAGGTGGGACGCGGTTTAACTTGGACGGTTCAGCGGATGGGGTGATTTTGCCTGAAGAACGCGAACAGGCGGGGCGCTTATTGGCGACTTGAACGCAAGCGCCTACAATCAATGAAGACCCAAGCCAGAAGGAGGCCAATCATGGGCGCAGTAACTAAGTACGAAAGCGATTATTACGCATGGACACAAGAGCAGGCGGCACTGCTGCGGGCGGGTAAATTAGATCAAGTCGATATTAGTCATCTGATTGAGGAAATGGAGAATATGGGGGCATCAGAAAGGCGTGAGTTATTGAGCCGTTTAGGTATCCTGTTAGGCCATTTATTGAAGTGGCAGCATCAACCCGAATTTAGGGGGCAGAGCTGGATTAGAACGATTCGAGAGCAGCGGCGCATGGTGGCGCTTCACTTAAAACAAAATCCTAGTCTGAAAGCTAAATTAGCAGAATTCATGCTGGATGGTTATGCCTTGGGGCGCGGTTTGGCTTCTGATGAAACTGGATTTCCAGAAACTACCTTTCCCGTCGAATGCCCGTGGGGATTGGATGAAGTCTTGGCATTAGAGTTTTGGCCTGAGTAATTGAAATAATTTCAACTTAATTCAACATTCATTGAAAATATTTCAGCGCAAAAAAGCCTCAATCGGCGTATTTTAAAAATACAAATTAATTCGGGACTCAAATCCCACATACGGCGGCAAGACCGCCCCCAGCATGGCGGTTTTTTTATGCCTGTATCATGCCCACTTCGGCGGTTTTTGTCGGGTGGTGTGCAGCATACAAGACCGCAAGCAGCGGAAATAAGCACGTCGTTTCCGTATGGACGATTTGAGACACCTGACACTTTGTGCCAACTCAAAAAAACATACGAGGTTCAACACGATGCAAGCTGCATTCAGCACAGGCGTATTCACGCCCCCACTCTCACTAATTCCTACTCCATCCGGTTTGATGGTTCTGCAACAGCAGTACCCCGTTGCATGGCTGTTTTCGGGTATCTGCCAAACTCGACGCAAAACCGACCGCTTTGTCGATGTGGCCTATATCAAGCCAACGACTTCACCGATGGGCAACCCCAACGGCTTCATGCTCGACACCGAAACCTTCAACACCCAAGAGCAAGCCTTAGCCTTTGTACTCACCTTGGTTCAATCATCAGTGAATGAAGGGGTGCAGGTATGAATAGCTCTAATCATTTGCATGAAGCCATTTTATTGTTTAGCAAAGCCACCCCTGAGCAACAAGCAGCCGCCATAGAGCTACTACGCACAGAACAAAAAGCGAAGCGCTACCCCTTGCCCGAATCCGTCAGTGATCTCGTAGAGAATCATATTCGCGGTGAAGCCTTTGAGCTGGTGGCGATCACGAAAGCTATTTTTAGCTGGTCATTGGAACAAAAAGCGTTCCCGATGGGCGGTGGTATTTTAGATATGGATTCGGGTGACATTGTGTCCTTATCCGATATGGCGATTCGACGAGCGCAGCGGATTGTAGAGCTTAGCAATGAGTTTGAATTGAAAGTGACTTCAGTGGGGGGGGGGGGGTGAAAGCATGAGCGCGCATCTTTATACCTATACCGATCAAGACGGCAATCTGGTGGCTGTGCCTTGTCTAGATTGGCTAGAAGATGGGGCTTACTGGGCAGATAGTGAGGCTGATGAGACTGGGGAGTATTTACCCTGCTCACGTTACTGCATAGGTGAAGCCGATGGAGATAGTCAAAGTGTCTGGTTGAATGATGATCTGGTGGAGGTGCAAGCATGAATCGCACCACGATTTACAATACCGACCGCCCTTTAAAGACGGTGCCTGCCTATGCTCTTGCCACGGTGTTAGGCACAAAACCTACCCCGTACTGTAATACGGGGGGTTATGAAATTTCAAAGGAAAACAGCAAGCTAGAGAAATCCGCTTTTAACAATCAAGACAGCATCACCGCTATTGACTGGCTACGCCTCACCACGAACGACCTGAAAAGCTATCGTGAAACGATGGGCGAATTAACCACGAGTTTAGAGCCGGGCGTGGTGGCTCAAGATGACCAGTGCACCGGAATCTTAGAAGAAGCGGGTATGCAAGTACACTGGACAGAGAAAGGCTTGCACGGTTATGAAACCTCAGCGTCGATCAAAATCTGGCGTGACAATGATTATTTAACTGTGGGTCATATCGCCTATTCCGAAGGCGGCCGGAACAAAGGCGGCTTGTTTGAATTAACGGGGGTCGGCTGCAAAGTCCTGCAGCTTGAATACCCTGCACTGTGGTTAGAACTCTACAACGTCCTGATGCTCGCAGAATGGCGGATCAGTCGCGTGGATATAGCCCTAGACCTCAGCGGCGATTATGCCAAGGAACACGGCTACACCGTGCCACTGCTGTTTAAACAGGCCAAAAATGAAGGCTTGTTCAAGTCCGATGCCCAACGGAATCCCCTGATGAAACAAACCTTCAATACTGCGGGTGATTGGTCGGATTTAGCTTGTGGCAATATGAGTTCAGAAGCTTATGACCCGCTCAAGGATTGCCCGGCGGGACTCACCGCCTATATTGGCAACCGCAGAGGTTCCGATGACTTCTTCCGAATTTACGAGAAAGGTAAGCAGCTCTTGGGGGCGATGGCTGAACCGGAATCTATCGACCGTGGGTGGATTCGAATTGAGCATGAAATGAGCCGCAAGGCCACGGGTCGCACGATTCCCCTCGATGTGATGCTGAGGCCGGATGAATACTTCTGTGCAGGACGCTCTCGTGTTCGCTTCATCATGGAGCAACTGCGAGCGCACCGCGACCTACAGGCGATTCAAAGCTGGCAGCGTGCACAGTTTAAGCGTGAAAAGGGGTTACTCCTATCAAAAAAGGTTCATTGGGCGCGTCACACCTACGGGCGTTTACTCAGAACTCTACAAGACAAGGGCTTCAGTGATGCCGAGATTATCGAAAAACTCTCAAGAACGTGCGGGTTGAAAGAATTTGTCTTTGACCTCGTGGAAGAAGCCACCCCTGCAGAAATGATGCTCAAGGAGGCTGCTTAATGAACCTCACTTTATCCCGTGGCTTGCCTTATGCAGTGAAATTCACAGCTTTAGCGGCGTTTACTTTTGCACTGTTGAAAGTGGCGTTCATTGCTGAGCAATTCGGTTTCTTGTCGGCCTTGGTATTCGCAGGGTTACATCTCCCCTTGTGCCTATTCAGCCTGCTATTTGTGCTGTGGTTCTTTGACCTGCACCAAGGCTTCGGTTTCTTGGCACTCTTCAGTGCTTTGCTCAACGCGGTATTGATTTAGGAGGCACACCATGACCGTCAAAGACACACAATTAGACTTGATGCACCGCAAGCTTGAACAACACCAAGCGCATGAACAGCGCGGCTTGCTGCTGTTGAAGCTTGGCTTTGTTCTTACCTTCCTACTTTACCTGCTGTTCAACCAGCACCTCTATTTAGGCGATGCCCTCAGTTGGAGCGCTTACTTCAAAGATGCGGCCTCCCTCTTTGGCTTCACCTTCACCGTGGCGATTGTCGTTTTAATGGCACTGTTTCTGAGTTGGGTCAAACACCATGCCTATCTGCACTTCGGCTTCTTTGGTTCAGTCGCCTTAGTCGTGAGTACGGTGATTGGCTTTGCCCTCTTCGCTGAGTTCTTTTCCAGCTCAGCCAATCAGGACGTAAAGGCTAGCGTCCTGTTGGAGCGCAATAGCGCCTATCAAGCGACCCTCACCCATGAAGGGAGCAGCTCGAGCACGGTGAATAGTGGCTTGATTGCCTCTATTGCGACTGCTGAGCAGAAACTCGCACGCTGTGAAGCGAATTTGAAACTCGGCAAGGAAAAGCACTGTGACGGGGATCGGGCTAAAGTCAACGCCTTGAAAAGCTCAGAACAATCCGCGAATAAAGCCCAAGCTGAGGCCAACATTGAGCGCGATAAGCTTAAATATGCGCGTCAAGATGAACTCAAAGCACAGTCCTATAATCCTGTCATCCTCACCCTTGCCCGATTCTTAGCTGGCGACGGCGATTACAAGGACTACCTCAAGACCGCCGTGGTGCTCATCACGCTGTTTGTCGCGGTCTGCTTTGAAATCCTGCACCACTTCCTGAGTAAAACTCATGGCGCATCAATGGCCGCGATTGAGGATTTAGAGCTAGCCATTGCGAAATATGAGGGTAGTCCTGAACCTGACACGGCGGCTTCCTCTGCCCCCCTTGCCCCGCTCAAGCCCTTGGGTTTGGACAGGCCGCCGATCGGCTTTGGTATGCCCCAAACAGCTCCCAGTACCGCGCAACGTGACGATCAACCTGTGTTGTTCAAGTATCAGCTGCAGGCAGAGCCGAAACCGACTGAAAGCCGCGCCCGTTTTCCGATGGGCTTCACCTTTCCTCCTGTGGCCTCCACACCCCCTTCAGCTGAGCTAAGACCCAAGCACTTAGGGGCTCACGAAGAGCAGCTCTCCTTACCTGCTTTGGGTGGTTTTAAAGCCCATATCGAGGCTGAAACCGTTAGTAGACCGTTAGCTAACGGTTCTAAAACCGGATCGGTACAAACCCCTGAAATGACCGTTAGTAGACCGTTAGCTAACGGTTCAGAAGGACTCTATGGGGCATGGGTGAGTGCGGTCAAAGCAGGTGAATGCTTACCTTCGGTCAAACCAACGTGGAGCTGGATACAAAAGCGCATAGCACCCACTGAGACGGGGACACAAACGGACGATAGAACGCGCATTAGTCACATGCAGAAAGCCTTTTTTGCTAGAGCGATGAAAGAAGGCTTGATGATACTGAATCCCCACTACACCAACGGAGGTAAGAAATACTTATGGATAGCTTAATCACTCCAAACGCGGCACCCACTACCCAAACTATTTACTACTGGCTAGATGGTTATTGGATTACGGACAAGGAGGAAGCAGACTTGATGGACAGTATTAATGCCTTTGGCAGTGTGCACCAAGTCGCAGAACTGCCCTTGGGGGCGGATATTGAGGTAGAGGTGAGTCGGTTACTGAGTTAAAAACCTTGCCCCGTCAAGGCTGGCTAGGCTGTGAGTCAGTCTTGACGCTGAAAGGGCGCGGTTCTAGCCACGGTATCCATCCATAAAACCGATTTAAAGCAGTCTAGACACCGAAGGGTAGCCTTGTAGCCACCGATCTAGCCAGCGACCAACGGGAGTCTGCAGGGGGTTAGATTCACGGCAAACTAACTAAAACACGCTCAGCCAAGATGCTTGACCGCATACAGTGCGGGAAAGCGTCTGCAAGCTAAAAGCGCTTTTCTTAGGGTGGTGTAAGCAGGGAGTGTTTTTACAAACAGGTATATGAACGGGTATATAAAAATCAATATGATTAATTAAGTTATTGTTTTATAAGGTTGGTTCGAGTCTCGCCGTCGCACCAAATTAAAATCTAGCTTAGTCTAGTGCATCCATAAAGCCTTGAATCTTAACGGATTCAGGGCTTTTTTGTGTCCACCATTTTCCATGCTTGAGCACTGGCATCCACGCAAAACAGGGACATGAAGTAGGACATGCTAAACCAACTGTTCAGTTCGGGTCTTATAATTTTAGTTGGAGCTTGAAACGCTTTTTAGGCTTCACTAAGCAGTTTGTGGGGTTTGCGCGACCGGCAAGTTCAATGACACAAGACGCTCTTCTTGATTGGGTTTTGATTGCGTGAGCTGGTTTTACAGTCAAAAATTACTTTGACGCCATAAAGGAGTTTAACTGATTATATAAAACAATAAGTTAGTTACCAAATAAGCCGTAAAGCCCCTTCCTTGAGGTAGGGGATATAAGGCTATCAGCGGAACACCGATTAAAGCGGTCTATCCTATTGCTCAATATATTGTTTAAGGACTGATAGAGGCGCACCGCCGACACTCCCAGCAAAGTAAGAAAGCGACCACAGTGAACCTGATTGTTTGCAGATCCAGTGCTCACGAATAGAGTCAAATTCTTGTTTCAATTTTCGGCTGGATACCCCTTTGAGTGAGTTAATGAGTGTGGAGCGCTGAACTTTAGGCGGGTAATTAATTAGCAAATGCACATGCTGTACGAATAGCCATAGACTCACTCTTTAATAATTCATTAAGGCTAGTTATAATAAGCCTTATGACAGAAAAGACCAATCTCAAAACGCTCAAAGTTCGCATCAAGGATAAGCACAAGCTGATTCTTGAACGGATGGCATTTGAGGTGAATCAGGTCTGGAATGCGGTGAATGAAATCACTTCGCTCTATTCTTATGTTCCCGTGCCAGAAGTGGGTTGGTTAAGAACCTATTTCTCTGCGTTTGATCTGCAAAAAGACTTGAAGCGCCTTAAAGCGGAACGCGGATTTATCCTCCATTCGACCACGGTTCAAGAAGTCATTGCGGCTCACCATAAAGCCCGTCGTCAATTCAAAACGGATAAGCTGCGCTGGCGAGTATCGGGCGGTGCACGGCGGTCCTTGGGCTGGATTCCGTTTAAGGTCGGTGCTGCCAAGTGGAAAAGCGGACAAGTCTATTTTGCGGGGCATTTCTTCAAGGTATGGGATAGCTACGGGCTGGCTCAATTTGAGTTTCGTTCGGGTTCATTTTCTCAAGATGCTCGAGGTCGCTGGTATTTCAATATCGTCGTTGAAGCCGCGCAAGCCACCTCCTCAGCCACCGGAGAAGTAGGCATTGACTTAGGTTTAAAAACCACTGCTACCTGTAGCAATGGCTTAAAGCTCGAGTCCGAACAGTTTTATCGTGAATTAGAACCTAAACTAGCGGTTGCTCAACGTGCTAACAAGAAGCAGCGTGTTAAAGCCATTCATGCCCAGATTAAAAACCGTAGACTGAACCATCTTCATCAATTCAGCACGCAAATAGTAAAAAATAATGCGTTAATTGTCATAGGCAATGTCAGTAGTTCTAAATTAGCCAAAACCAAAATGGCTAAATCCGTACTGGATGCGGGTTGGTACACCCTCAAAACACAGCTTGATTATAAATCGAAAGCGATGCAAGCCGTGTTTATAGAAGTCAATGAATCGTACACCACCCAAGCTTGTTCGTATTGTGGCTGCATAAGCTCCAATAGTCCGAAAGGTAGAGCAGGTTTGCGAATAAGAGAATGGACTTGCCCTGAGTGTGGGGCTATGCATGATAGAGATGTCAATGCAGCAAAGAACATTCTCGCGCTCGGACATGAGCGTCTCGCTGGAGGAATTCCCGCTCTTTAGGGTGGGGAGGATGTCAATTAGATAAACAAAGCTGCTGCCAAGCCCCCAAATGAGACAATAATGGAAGCCATATACCAGCGAAAAATACGCTGATAATAAGATCCTGCATTCGCCGTGTCATAGCGATTAGTGAGCAGTTTAAATAACACAAAAATCATTAAGCCAATGCCAATTAACAAGGTTATGGCCACGATGCCATCGGCTAGAGTTTGAATCGCTGCCTCTTCATCATCTGCTATCGCCCATTGTGCTAAGAAATTCATCAAAAAACCAAGTATAATCCCGATCGAAGTCACCATCGGTTGGCGAAAGTCACGAATATCATGATTCATGGATAAATCTTTAGGATCGGACATACATTAATTTTCTCTATTTAAAAAGCTGTTATTCTAAAGCACTTTGAGTAGTTGTTTAGCAGCACGTATACCACTCAAATAAGCTCCATGTACTGTGCCGGGGTATTCACTATGGGTGGCTTCACCTGCCCAGTACAAACCTCCCAGGTTACGTGCCAAAATTTGGCGGTCTCGATTAGTGCTACCTACAGCATTAAATGAATACGAGCCATAAGCAAAGGGGTCTTGTGCCCAGCGGGTAATTTGTGCGCCAACAGGCTGTGGAATCGCATTCCCAAACATGGCTTTTAAGGCCTGCATGGCCTCGGCAATTAAAGCTTGATCGCTCCAACTCTCCAGTTCGCGAGCACGATCAGCGGCATGAAAGCCTAAGAGCACAGGTGCACCGATTTTGGCAAAGCTCACCCACTCGACCCAGCGACCCGCCTCCGGTGATAAGTATTCCAGCCAGTCAATCTCTTTTGGCCAGAATACCTTGTCAAATTTTAAATAAGCTTTATTGAGCAAGCCCATACCCAAGCGCTGAATTGCCACTTGTTTAGCAGCAGGTAAAGATGGTTGGAATTGAATCGCTTTACGTTTCAGAACCCCTAAAGGTACGGTGATAATGGCATAGTCCGCTTGATAGCTTTGATCTTGAGTGGTCACGGTGACGGCAGTTTCGGTGTAGGTAATTTTAGCAACTACTTTTCCTAACTGAATATCCAAATCTTGGGCTAGGTAATTAGGAATTTGCTGATAGCCTTGTGGAAATAAAACATCCGCACCAGAAAACTCCTCGTTATCCTCAACGGTCTGGGCGGATAATTCGTGAGCTGCCCCAGAGTATTCTTGCTCGTATTGGCTATTCAAATAAAAATTTAATTGGGCTTGATAAGCTGGAGTTAAAGGTTCTGTGAGCAAACGATTGACGGCAGCTTGCACTGAAATATCGTGATCTAAATGAGCAGCTTGGTTCAGTGCTGTTGTGACCAGCCTTTCAATCGCGGCTTCATTTGCGCCTTGAACGCCTAACTGTTTGAGCCGTGCATCCATATAAAGCTTAGAACTATCGTAACGGGTGGCTACTCGTTTTGCTTGAGCAGCATTAGCGAGTTGCGTGATTGGATTCTGTTTTTGCCCATGAATCCACGAAGCACCTAAATCCATCGGAAGGTTTGGCCAAATAGGGCTGGTATGAATGCGCCCGCCAATGCGTTCACGGCCTTCAAGAATCGTAACTTTAATGCCTTGATCAGTTAAAGCACGTGCTGCAGCAAGACCAGCGATGCCAGCGCCAATGATTAAGACGCGAACAGGATTAGGGTTAGCCTTAAGTTTGGTACTCATTGCTAATGGAGCGGTGGCTAAACCAGCTAAAAAGTGGCGGCGTGAAAGACTCATTGGGTTGCCTGAGTGGCTGCGGCTAAAGGGGTAGGAGCTGCTGGTTCAGGAGCATGTGCTCCATGTACTTCAGGTTTACCGCGCATGAAAATCCAGCGCAAACCACGTCGCAAGTCGTCAATAAAGGTAAATACAACGGGTATTACCAATAAGCTGAGTACCGTTGAGGCAAGCAAACCGCCGATCACCACAATTGCCATCGGTGAGCGGAAGCTCGGATCGACCCCTAAACCGAGGGCAGTCGGTAACATCCCTGCACCCATTGCTATGGTAGTCATCACAATTGGGCGGGCGCGCTTATGACAAGCATCGACTAAAGCATCAAAGCGATTCATGCCACGCTCATGAATATCAACGATGGCGTATTCCACTAAAAGAATCGAATTTTTAGTCACGATCCCCATCAGCATGACTAAGCCGATCATCGACGGCATCGAAAAGCTACTATGGGTTAACATTAAGGCGACAAAAGCTCCACCGAGGGACAAAGGCAGTGCCATTAAAATAGTAATCGGCTGCATAAAGTCATGGAATAGCAGCACGAGGACGACATAAATAACCAAGACGCCCACCCCCATTGCGGCACCAAAGCTACCGAATAGCTCTTGCATGCTTTCAACATCACCTGAAGGTGGACGGGTAACACTCGGTGGTAAGGTCTGCAAACTGGGTAGTTTTTCTACTTCTGCAGCAACATCGCCAAGGCTGCGACCATTTAATTCCACATCAATGGTCACATTGCGCTTACGCTCTAAACGTTGAATCTGTGTCGGTCCACTACTGATGTTGACATCTGCTACGGCTGATAGCGGGACTTCACCATTTCGCCCAGGTACCCGTAATTGTTGAATTGCTTGCAGGTCCGTGCGGATTTGTTTATCCAAACGGACACGGACTGGGATTTGGCGTTGGGGTAGATTCAGTTTAGGGAGGCGACTTTCAAAATCCCCTGAGGTGGCAATTTGCACCACATTAGCCAAAGAAACGGTGCTTATCCCTAATTCAGCCGCACGGGCAAAGTTGGGAACAATATGAATCTCAGGACGTTGCAAGCTGGCATTGGAGGTGATATTGCCTACCCCCGGCAATGTACGTAGATCTTTTTCTACGATTAAGACACTCGTGCGTAGCGCACTGGCATCATCACTGGCTAAGGCGACTTGCAATTGTTCACCATTGCCCCCTAAGCCGACTTTAATCCGTGCACCGGGTAAGCTGGCAATCTGTTTACGAATTTGGTTTTCAACTTCCTGCTGAGTCATTGCGCGCTCAGTACGATGGCTTAGAATCACGGTTAACGTAGCTTTGCGCGCATCTGTGCCACCACCACCACCAAACGGTCCTTGCTGGCTAGACTCATAGCCGACAATGGAGAAAACATTTTTAATTTCTGGAATCGAGCTAATCAGTTCGCGGGCTTGCTCAGCCACTACCCGAGTTTCTTCTAAGGTACTACCAGGTTGTAGCTCCACATTAACCGCTGTTAAGCCCTCATCACCCGGTGGAATAAAGCCGGTAGGTAATAAAGGGATCAGCATAATCGAACCAATAAAAAAGGCGATGGCTAAAAACAGGGTAATAAAGCGATGGCGTAAACACCCTTTCATAACACGCAGATAATTGCGCATGATCCAGCCATCTTTTTGCTGATGCACTTTAGGAGCTTTTAGCATATAAGCGGCCATCATCGGCGTGAGCAAGCGGGCAACCACTAAGGAGAAGAAGACCGCGATAGCCGCTGTAATCCCGAAAGGTTCAAAGAACTTACCCGGTACACCCCCCATAAAAGCAGTCGGCAGAAAGACTGCAATCAAGGTAGAGGTCGTGGCAATCACCGCTAAACCAATTTCATCGGCGGCTTCCATCGCTGCTTGATACGGTGTTTTGCCCATGTGTAAATGACGCACAATGTTTTCGACTTCAACAATCGCATCATCGACTAAGACCCCAACCACTAAAGCCAAGGCTAACAAGGTCAGTAAATTTAGGCTGTAGCCCAAGTAATAAATCAGGGCAAACGTGGGCAGGATAGCTAAAGGCAGTGCTACGGCGGAAACAATGGTTGAGCGAAAATCACGTAAGAAAATCCAAACGACCAGAATGGCTAAAAAAGCCCCTTCAATCATTAAGAGCATTGAGCCTTCATAGTTCTCTTGAACTGAGGTAACTGTGTCATAGGCTTCGCTGATAGTGACTTGTGGGTGCTCAGCCGCTAGCTTTTGGACAGCTTCCCGTACTCGCTGTGCGGTGTCTACTTCACCTGCCCCTTTAGTCCGGGTGATTTGAAAGCCCACCACCTGTTTACCATTCCATAGCGCATACATAGCACGCTCAGAATAGGTATCCTCAACCTTAGCAATTTGATCAAGACGTACATAACGGCCGCCCGCTAAAGGAATGGGTAAAGAGGCTAAATCCTCTGCGGTTTCGACTGCACCTAAAGTACGAACGGATTGTACTCCACCGCCAATGTCACCGCGTCCACCCGAAGCATCTTTTTGCACTTGACCTAAAGCTTGTGAGATAGCATCAGCAGTCACCCCCAAACCGGCCATCAGGGCTGGATTCAGATTGACCTGAACTTCACGATTTACCCCGCCAATTCGTGAGCTTCTGCCAACACCAGGCACTGCCATCATGGCTTTAGACACTTCATTATCGACAAACCAAGATAAAGTCTCTTCATCCATACGCTCAGAGGAGACGGTGAAAGTAATAATCGGATTACCTGTCGTCGTTACCTTAGATACCACTGGATCACTCATACTCCCCGGTAACTCAGCACGAATTCCGTCAACCGCATTGCGTACTTCACTCAAGGCGATCTCAGTATCTTTATCAATGGTAAACTCAATGGCCGTGACGGAAGAGCCATCGGTTAAGGTGGATTGAATATGTTTGATACCGCCTAAGGAGGCTACAGCATCCTCCACTTTACGGGTGACTTCGGTCTCTAATTGGGAGGGCGAAGCGCCTTCTAAGCCCGCACTAACGGTAATCACTGGCAGTTCAATATCGGGGAACTGCTGGATCAATAAGGACTTAAAACCATGAATGCCAAGAAAGCTCAGCACCACAAATAGCAAAATAGACGGGACAGGATTACGGATCGACCATGCGGAAATATTCATGGTTTTTTCTCAGCAACAGGGGCCAGTTGCACTAAGTCACCATCATTTAAAAAAGCCCCTCCGGTTGCTACCAACTTAATCTCGGCAGGGAGTTCACTCAGAATTTCAACGCGATCCAATAACCGCCGTCCAATTTTAACTTCACGCTGCACGACACGATTATCCGCGCCGATTTCAAAGACTATATGCTTGCCATCCCGCAAAATAACCGTGGTCTGTGGTACGGTCAGGGCATCGGTTGTGCCTTGACGAATCGTACCTTGCACAAACATGCCTGCACGGGCGGTGCTACCAGTAGGCAAACTCACATACACTAAGGCACGCCGAGTATTGGCATCTAACTGTGGTGAAATTAAGCGTACTTGACCTTCAATGACTTCACCCGTATTTAAATTGACACTCGCAGTTTGTGCTTCACGAATTTGCCCTAGGTCATTACTGGAGACTTCAGCCCGCCATTCGAGTTTGTTTTGGCGAATTAAACGAAATAATTCAGCACCAGTTTGTACCACACTGCCTAAAGCTGCTGTACGCGAGCTAATCACCCCATCATCGGCTGCAACAATAGTGGTTTGGTTTAAGCGAATTTCTTGGCTTTTTAAGGCAGCTTGTTGAACTTTCAAAGCGGCATTTTGCGCCTCTAAGACCGCTTCTTGAGCTTTCACTGCTAAGCGACTCGATTCAACGGCAATTTGTTGGGATTGAACTTCAGCTTGTTTGGCCGCTAGACCCGCTTTTTGGGCAGTTACGCCTGCTTTTTGGGCCTCTAAAGCAGCTTTTTGAGAGGAAATAGTCGCTTTTTGGCTGTCGATGCCTGCCCGAGCGGTTGCTTCAGCTGTGATATATTGATCGACTTGCTGCAGGGGTAAAGCGCCACTGGTTTTTAATTGGCGCGCACGATTGGCATTCGCTTTGGCTTCTGTATAGCTAGCATTGGCTTGTACTAAACCCGCATTGGCTTGGGCTACACCCGCATCGGCTTGGCCTAAAGCTGCTTGAGCTTGGCTAATATTCGCATTGGCTTGTACCAAGCCTGCTTCGGCTTGAGTAACTCCCGATTGTGCTTGCACCACGCTGGCTTCCGATTGCTTCACCCCCGCTTGTGCTTTTAAAACTTCAGCCTTAGCTTGGTTAATGACGGCTTGTTGCTGAGCAATATCCGCCGCGACGGTTTCTTGGGAGAGTTTGACCAAAGGCTGGCCTTTTTTAACGACTTCACCCACATCAGCTAGGACTTCAGTAATCCGTAAACCACCAATCTCAGCCGCAATAATGGCTTCTTGCCAAGCGCTAATCACTCCATCGGCTTGAATGGTGGTATCCCAAGACTCTTGCTGTGGGCTAACACTAGTCACCGTTAAAGCCGGTTTAGCAGCTCCCGCACTTGGTTTGTTAGGTGCACCTGCACCTTGAGCTGTTGCCCCTTTAGTTTCGGTGGCCGGGGTGGGACTAGTCGGAGTCTGTGGAGCTGTGGTTTGTGCCTGACTGATCAGGATCGGATTGACTGCGACAGCTAGCCCAAGGAGGGTACCGATGCTGATCCGAAGTGTGCGACTGACTGATTTCATCATAATGCGTACTGGCTCAAAATTTAATTAATTTAGTCATTTCTAGGATCAAGTTTGATCAACTGTACTATCAAAATGACTAGTGGTCAGTAGGATAACGGAAGCCCCTACTGATCGGTAGCCTCCTTACAAAAATTTACACAAGCCACCACTGAGATTGGATAGTAGGTGCACTAAGTTTAGAACACGGTTGTTAGTTAAAGTCGTTCGTTGCACAGCAGCATTAGCAATTAAAAAAGGTTATACTATCAAAATTAATACATGACACTAAAACCATTGCTTTTTAGCAAGGATTTAATAGCCAAAGTTGATGGCTCACAGGTTTCACTTGCTAAACATCAAGGTAGGCCTTGGCTTAATTAGGCTAAACTTCTGCGAATAAGCCGTGCGAGAACATAAGGCTTGGGTCAGTTAAAGTGTGTACATCCGAGGAGGAAAGGATGGAGGCTGAAAAGCGTGTAGCTGATTATTCTTTATTAACGCTGCCAGTGCGTGAGTTAGTGCGCTCTGCGGTCACGGTTAATGAAGAGACGAGTATTCAAGCAACGGCTGCGCAAATGACGCTAGCCAATAGTCATACCGCCTTGGTCGTTCAAGACCAGCACTTAGTCGGCATTGTGACCGATCAAAACTTTCGGGTACGGGTCGTGGCCAGCCAACATGATCCGCAAGATCGAATCGCTAGTATCATGACTCCCCAGCCGATGACTCTGCCCCCTAATGCGCCGGCTAGTGAAGCGATGCTGATAATGGCTAACCATAATATTCGGCATATCCCAATCGTTGATCCACACAATCAAGCGATTTTAGGTGTGGTCGGTGGCACAGATTTATTACGCAGCCATAGCCATAATGCGATTTATTTAATTGGTGATATTTATCTCGCTCAAGAAGTCGAGACGCTCAAAGAGTTGAGTTTACACCGCCCTAAAGCTTTGGTTAGTATGGTCAAAAGCCTCACTAGCTATCATGTATCGCATGCCATTAGCTCGATTGGGCAAGCCATCACGCGCAGACTTTTGCAGTTAGGCGAGCAAAAGCTTGGACCTCCTCCAGTGCCTTATGCTTTTTTAGTGGCGGGTTCTTTAGCACGCTTTGAGCAAACTGCATATTCTGATCAAGATAATGGTTTAATTCTCTCTGATGCTTATCAAGAAGCTGAGCATGGTGAGTATTTTAAACAGCTGGCTGATTTTGTTTGCGATGGCCTAGATGCTTGCGGTTATGAATATTGTCAAGGTGGTATTATGGCATCTAATCCACAATGGCGGCAGCCTTTATCCGTGTGGCGTAAGTATTTCGCGAAATGGATTGAAACACCCGATCCACAAGCCTTGTTATATTCAACTATTTTCTTTGACCTGCGTTGTCTGTATGGTGAAACAGCCTTATTTGATGATTTGCATCACAGTATTTTGGCACGCACTAAAACAGGTAATTTATTTTTAACGCATATGGCGGCCAATGCTTTGAATTTCCGTCCGCCTTTGGGATTCTTTAAAGGTTTTGTGTTAGAAAAGCAGGCTAATGGCGAAAAGACCTTGGATATGAAAAAGCGTGGTGTTGTACCTGTGACAGATGTAGCACGGGTTTATACCTTAGCAGCGGGTTTACCTGTGACCAATACACGCGAGCGCTTACAAGCTTTGGGTGAGGCTAAATCGGTGGGAGCGGATCGACTGGCGAATGTCTTAGATGCTTTTGAGTTCATTAGCCTGACGCGCTTACGCCATCAAGCCCGGCAAATTGAAGCAGGGCAAGCGGCTGATAATCAAGTCGCCCCCAATGAGTTATCAGAGTTTGAGCAACGTCACTTAAAGCATGCCTTTGAAGTGGTGACTGATTTTCAAGATAACTTAGCCCAGCGTTATCAGGCGACTAGCTTACGTTAGCCTGATGGTGATTAGCCTGATGGATGAAGGGAGGAGTTTTTATGTTACGCGGGATGACCTCAGCACGCTTAGTCGCTTTGTTCTTGTTGGGGGGTGCACTCTTAAATTTCCCCTTACTGGCTTTATGGGATAAAGATCTGACGATCTTCGGTGTGCCTTTATTTCCGGCGGCCTTATTTATTATTTGGGCCGGTTTGATTGCTAGCCTCGCTTGGTTAATGGAATACGATGAACATTAGGGGGGAGCGATGATTTCTAGTAGCCTCGTTATTGCCGTTTCCTTTTTATATCTATTAGTCCTGTTTGCGGTGGCTTGGTTTGGCGATAAGCGAGCTGCAGAAGGCCGCTCAATTATCGCCAGTCCTTGGGTCTATGCTTTGTCAATGGCAGTTTACTGCACAGCTTGGACTTATTTTGGCAGTGTGGGGCGGGCTGCGAACACAGGTTTATGGTTTTTGCCAATTTATTTAGGGCCGATGCTGGCGATGATTTTAGCTTGGATCGTGCTGCGCAAAATGATTCGCATTGCAAAAACTTATCGGATTACTTCTATTGCCGATTTTATTGCCAGTCGCTATGGCAAAAGCCGTAGTTTAGCAAGTTTAGTTACCCTCATTACCATTGTCGGTATCCTGCCTTATATTGCTTTACAGTTGAAAGCAATTTCCAGTGGCTATGCGATGTTGACCACGCCTTTAGGTGAGCCGCGCCAAGAAATAGGGCTATGGTTAGGGGATAGTACTCTGTATATCGCGCTGGCTTTGGCAGGTTTTACGATTATATTTGGTACACGGCATTTAGATTCCACTGAACGCCATGAAGGGATGGTGGCTGCCATTGCTTTTGAGTCGATTGTGAAATTAGTCGCTTTTTTGGCGGTTGGGCTGTTCGTGGTCTACGGTGTGTTTAATGGTATGGGGGATTTGTTTGCCCAAGCTTTGGCAAACGACCAGCTCAAACCTTTATTGATGCTAGGGCAAGGGACTCAAGAGTTTGCTTATCCGCAGTGGTTTGCTTTGATTATTCTCGCCATGCTATCGGTAATTTTTTTACCACGTCAATTTCAAGTGATGGTGGTCGAAAATGTGGATGAGCGCCATCTTAAGCGGGCGAGTTGGGTATTTCCGCTGTATTTATTGCTGATTAATATTTTTGTATTACCGATTGCCTTGGGTGGTCTGTTATTTTTCGGGCAAGGCGCAGCGGATCCTGATTATTTCGTGCTGTCCTTGCCTTTAGCGCATGGCTATGAATGGTTGGCTTTGTTTGTGTTTGTCGGTGGCTTATCGGCTGCGACTGGTATGGTCATTGTTGAGGCGATTGCAGTGTCGACGATGGTGTGTAATGACTTAGTGATGCCCTTTTTATTACGGACTGAGCGGTTTGGTAGTCGGGCGAGCGGTGATTTAACTGGATTACTGCTGATGATTCGGCGGGTCGCAATTCTAGGGATTTTATTGCTGGGTTATTTATATTTCCGCGTAGCAGGTGAGGCTTATGCGTTAGTTAGTATTGGTTTGATTAGCTTTGCAGCGGTTGCTCAATTTGCCCCAGCAATGCTCGGGGGGATGTATTGGAAGGTCGGTAACCGCCAAGGTGCACTAGCAGGCTTATTATTGGGTTTTGCCTTGTGGATTTATACCCTACTGCTCCCGTCTTTAGTCAAGTCAGGTTGGCTGGATGCAGGCTTAGTTACGGATGGTCTATTGGGTTTAGCGTGGTTAAAGCCAGAGCAACTGTTTGGTTTGCAAGGTTTAGACAATCTCACCCATGCTTTATTTTGGAGTTTATTCGCCAATATTAGCGCTTATGTTCTAGTCTCTTTGTGGACACGCCCGGAAGCGCGTGAAGCCAGCCAAGCTTTATTATTTGTCGATGTGTTTGAGCGGACTGCGAGCACCCATCCGGTATTTTGGCAAGGGCGCGCTAAATTATCGGATTTGCGCAATCTGACGGAGCGGTTTTTAGGTGTAGATAAGGCTGAGCGCTTATTCACCGAGTATGCGCGGCGCTTAGGTTTGGCGCAGACTAAAGATATTCCGGCGAATGCTCAATTAGTCCAATATGTTGAAACCCAATTGGCGGGCGCGATTGGGACGGGTTCGGCGCGGATGATGGTTGCTTCTGTGGTAGAGGAGGAGCAGCTCGATCTCGATGATGTGATGCGTATTTTGGAAGAAGCCTCGCAACTTCGGGCTTATTCCAAAGCTTTGGAAGAAAAGTCGCTATCCTTAGAAAAGGCAACGAGTGAATTGCGCGCTGCGAATGAGCAATTGAAGAGCTTGGATAAGCTCAAAGACGATTTTATGTCTTCGGTCACTCATGAGTTGAGAACTCCGCTGACCTCCATCCGTGCTTTCACTGAAATGATGCTAGATGATGATGAAATGGATCTTGAGCAGCGGCGACAGTTCTTAGAAATTGTAGTCGGTGAGGCTGAGCGCTTAGGCCGCTTAGTCAATCAAGTTTTGGATATGGCTAAGATTGAAGCAGGGCATGCAGAGTGGCATAACAGTGATGTTGATATTCAGTCGGTGGTTAAACAAGCAATCAATAGTATTTCGGGTATGTATTTAGAAAATGGCTTGAGCTTGAACTTGCACGGGGAACATGAAGAGATTGCACCTATTCGGGCTGATCCTGATCGTTTAATGCAAGTCATGCTGAATCTGTTATCGAATGCGGCTAAGTTTGTACCCCATCCGGGGGGGATCGTGGATGTCTATATCACGGATACCACTGAGGGTGTGACTGTGGGGGTACAAGATAATGGCAAAGGTATTGCCAGTAATGAGCAAGAACAAGTTTTCGAAAAGTTCCGGCAAGCGGGTGAATTTTCAGATCGTCCACAAGGTACAGGTTTAGGTTTACCCATTAGTCGCCAAATTGTGGAGCATTTTGGTGGGCGGATGTGGTTGGAGTCGGAGTTAGGTGCAGGTGCGCGGTTTAGCTTTTTCTTACCGCGCCTAAAGGATGCTCAGCAATTAGAGCGAACAGAGGAGGAGAGCGCATGAGTGCAAAGGTATTAATTGCCGATGATGAACAGAATATTTTAATTTCCCTTGAGTTTTTAATGAAGCGTGAAGGTTATCAAGTGAGTGTTGCCCATGATGGCCAAGAAGCGATTGATGCAGTTGCTAAAGATAAGCCTAATTTAATGCTCTTAGATGCGATGATGCCTAAGAAAACGGGTTTTGAAGTTTGCCAAGAAATTCGCTCCAATCCTGATAATGCCGATATTATTATTCTTATGCTGACTGCCAAAGGACGTGATACTGATATGGCAAAAGGCTTGGCTTTGGGCGCGGATGCTTATATGGTAAAACCATTTTCGACTAAGGAATTAGCGCAAAAAGTCCGAGAGCTATTAGGTGCTGCGGGATGAAAAAAACAGATTGGCGAATCATTGCCGGTACAACCATTGTTGGCGTGGTGTGCTTAATTTGGTTATTTGTTTCGGGTGGCTTGATTTGGCTTGCGTTAGAGGAAAGTGAGCGTGCGGCTGCTGCGGTGGCTATTGGTCCGCGCATCGCGCTGTTATTTTTAATGTGGGCGGTGTCTTTGGTTGCCGTCTGGATGGTACTCGGCTATTTGGTGCGCTATTTCATGACAGCACCCGCACGGTTACTAGAAAATGCTCAGGTTTTATTAGGCACGGATGTGAAGCGGAGCTTAGTGCCTGATGGGAGTCCAGAAAATAAAAAACTCACAGAATTGATTAATCAGTTAGTCGAGCAACGCGAAGCCTTACGTGAAGAAATGGATCAGCGGGTGCAAGAAGCCAGCCGGAATACAGAATTAGAAAAAAATCGCTTAGCGGCCTTAATGTCTGAACTCACCCAAAGTGTGGTGGTCTGCAATTTAGATGGGCGAATTTTGCTCTATAATAATCGGGCACGCACCCAGTTTCGCGCTTTATCCAAAGCCCCTTCGGTGGCGGGCGGGGTAGAGTTAATTGGTTTAGGGCGTTCGATTTATAGTGTATTTGATCGCAAACTAGTGGCTCATGCTTTAGAAAATATTCAGCACCGTTTGCAACGGGGTGCGGCGATGCCTTCTGCACAATTCGTCACGACGACTCAGGCTGGACAATTACTGCGCGTGCAAATGACTCCTGTCCGTGCTGTGAAAATACCAGAAGAAGGCTCAGATGATGCCCCACTTCAAACCAATGAGGTAACGGGTTTTGTTTTGATGTTGGATAATATTACCCGTGATTTTGAAGAGGATTCTGAAAAAGATCGGGTTTTATACTCACTGACTGAAGGGAGTCGGGCTGCTATTGCCAATGCACAAGCCGCAGTGGAGGTCTTAGAATATCCCGACTTAGAGCCAGAAATGCGTGAGCGCCTATTGTGTGTAGTACGCGATGAAATTCATAGCCTCGGTAAGCGCATTGAGGAAATGCAAACTTCTTCAGCCAATAGCCTGCGTTCACGTTGGCCTTTGGAGGAAATGCTTGGGGCAGACTTAATTGAAGCGGCGATTCGCCGGATTGAGGCCAGCTTACCAGTCAAGGCGAGCACGGATCAGGTTGATACCAGCCTCTGGCTGAAGGTAGAAAGCTTTTCCTTGCTGCAAGCGTTAATTCATTTAGCAGGTAAACTCCAGGTCGAATGCCAAGTGCAAACCATACAATTGCGTTTACAGAGTAATGGTCAGCGTGCTTGTTTGGATATGCTTTGGTCACCCTTGGAGGAGGGGACTAAAGCGGTAATTGGCTGGGAAATGGAGCAGATTAAAGTTGGCACGGAAACCATGTCACTAACGGTGCAAGATGTGCTCACTCGGCATAGTGGTGATTCATGGGTAGAGCGTGAAGCAGAGACTGGGCGCGCTTTCTTCCGGCTCTTGTTACCCTTAGCAACGCCACAAGAAGAATTAGCCGCAGGTACTTTCCTGCGCAGTGAAAGTCGGCCCGAGTATTATGATTTTGATTTGTTTAAAAGCTCTGAATTATCGCGCTCTTTGGATGATAGTTTGCTGACTGAATTGACCTATACGGTCTTTGACACAGAAGCGACGGGATTGAATCCTGCTGGAGGGGATGAAACGATTCAAATCGGTGCGGTGCGTATTGTGAATAATAAACTCTTGTATCATGAGTTTTTTGAACAGTTGATTGACCCAAAGCGCACGATTCCACCAGAGACCATCCCGATTCATGGGATTACCCCTGAGATGGTGAAAGGGCAGCCGACGATTGAATCGGTACTCCCTGCTTTCCATACCTTTGCCCAAGAAACAATTTTGGTGGCGCATAATGCGGCTTTTGATCTGCGCTGCTTTCAAGTTAAAGAAAAAGCAACAGGAGTCGTATTCGACCATCCAGTTTTAGATACTTTATTGCTTTCAGCGGTGGTGCATCCTAATCAAGAATCACATCGTTTAGAGGCGATTGCTGAGCGTTTTAATGTCACTATTATTGGTCGACATACTGCGATGGGGGATGCAATGGTCACAGCAGAAATTTTTATGAAAATGATTCCCCTATTAGCAGAAAAAGGCATTCATACTTTAGGTGAGGCGCGGGCAGCCGCTCAAAAAACCTTCTATGCACGGTTAAAATATTAAAAATAGGTGCTGGTGCGAATTGGCGCAGTGATTCTGTTGTTTAACAGTCAGTGAAATACAATCCAGCTAGCGGGTTTTTATTGATTGAAAATCAGCGGCTTGCTGCACACTCTACTGCTGATCAAGCAAATTCTGTCAAGGTGAAAACTAATTTCCTTTCATCCTGTATTTACTGCTTTTTACCCGAAAAAGCCCCAGTATTCTAGGTTTATCCATCTATGCTTAAAAGGATAAGGAAGCTTTTTAAGCAGAATAAGTTGAGAAAATAGGGTTTGATAATGATGCCGTCTATACGTTCTGTATTTTTGCTCTTATTGGTTTTATCCGAACCTAGTTTCCCGCAGACCAGCTCTGAGGATCAACGTGGGCGCGAAGAGGCTTTTATCAAAACCGTATTAGCAGACCAACCTGAGCCGATTCTAGAAGCCTTAAAACAAGGTGCGAATGTCAATCAAATTACTGGTACAGGGCAAACCATACTCTGTGCAGCGAGTATGTTGGGTAAAACCAAGGCAGTGAAGGTCTTGATTGATCATGGTGCTCAACTCTTAGATAGTTGTGTGGTCAGTGCCGTCGCGAATGGTCATGCCGAGATTGTGGCTTTATTTTTAGATCGAGGTAAAAGCCCTGATATTCTTACTGGCGAGTCACAAGATACTTTATTGCATTTGGCCGTGCGTTCAGGTTATGTCGATGTTACGGAGTTATTGGTCGCACGCGGGGCTGATTCGAAAATTAAAAATGAAGATGGGCAAACTCCACGTGATCTAGCCCAACAAGGTATCCAGCTTTTAGAAGCGATTAGTGAGGTATTGCAACAGGCCGAAGAAGATTAAATCTTTAAGCCTGCGGAGGCTTTCAACCCCGCAGTTCTCGCCTTTGAAGGCTAGATTCTAAGTTCCTAGGTGGGTCTTTAAGAACTCCAGAGTACGCTCCCAAGCTAATTTAGCATTGGCCTCGTCATAGCGTGCACCTGTAGGATTAGCAAAT
The DNA here is from genome assembly GCF_900167255.1 of Thiothrix eikelboomii. Lineage (GTDB taxonomy): Bacteria > Pseudomonadota > Gammaproteobacteria > Thiotrichales > Thiotrichaceae > Thiolinea > Thiolinea eikelboomii. The sequence continues at coordinate 91,897 of NZ_FUYB01000011.1, read as the reverse complement.
GCATGATCAGCGTCATACCAATACACGGTTAAGCGATCTTTTTTGCCAGCCTTGTCCATTTCCTGCTCAAAGCCACTGACCATTTCTTGGTTAATACTTTTATCAAGTTTACCGAATTGACCCAAGACTGGGCCATTTAAGGCTTTTAAGTCATTTGCAGTTTTGGTGACATTGCCATAATAGATAATGGTTGCATCGACAGGGGTTGCAATTGAGGTATTAAGTGACCAGCCACCGCCAAAGCACCAGCCTAAAGTAGCGACTTTACCATTCACCCGTGGATGTTTTTTTAAATAATCGACCCAGCCAACCATCGTTTCTTTGGCAATTTTAGGATCTAAATCGCCCATTAAGGCTTTGGCTTCATCGGGTGTACTCGCAACTTTACCGCCGTATAAATCCACCGCTAAAGCCACATAACCGAGATTGGCCAATTCAGCGGCGACGGCTTTAATTTGATCGTTCAAGCCCCACCATTCATGAATTAAAATCACGGCAGGTGCTTTTTCTGCAGCGGGCAAAGCAAGGGAGGCTTGAACCTTGGTATCCATTTCTAAACTAATCGACACTTCTTCAGTGCTGGCTGCTGCGGCTTTCGCTAGCTCTGGATAGGCCAATACTGTGGCTAAAGGTAGGCAAGCTAAACCTTGTAAAAATAAGCGCCGTTGGGTTGAGTCCAGTTTAATCGGGGCTAATTGGGTTTGAGTACCGCAACCGTGTAAATCACACATGTATTTCTCCTCGACTGACTATTAAACAATGCAAGCAATAAACCCCATAAAACAACAAAAGTTTTGATGGGGTTAAGCGTTTTTTTAAACATTTAGCGAGTAGCTTGCCGATAATTAGCGAGTACAATCCCCGCAGCAACCAGCACTATACCCAATAAATGATAAAGATGAAGTTTCTCGCCAAGCAAGACGACCGCAATTAAAATCCCTGAAATCGGCACAACATGGGCAAATTGTCCAGCACGATTGGCACCAATGCGTTGTGTGCCATGATTCCAGAATAAATAAGAAAGTACGGAAGGGAAAATCGCCACATAAAGCACGCTACTAATACTGATGCCATTCAAAGGCATGCTTCGAGTGGTCATGATAATTTCATACAGATACAAGGGTAGGATTCCCAAGATACCAATCGCTACAGTATAACCTAAGATCGGTAAACCCTTGAGTTCATTCGGTAGCTTGCGTAGCAGGACGGTATATAAAGCCCAATCGAGGACAGCGACTAAAATGATCAAATCACCGGTATGAAAATCCAGCTGAACCAGCTGCTTAAGCTGACCTTGAATCAGGATGACCAAGACACCTACGAGGGAAATAAGAATGCCTAACCATTGACGCGGACTTGCAAACTCACCTAGTAAGAGGCTGGATAAGGCAATAATAAAAATCGGATTCACTGATTGGAGCAATACGCCATTAGTCGCAGTAGTGGTCTGTAAGCCTAAATACACTAAGGTATTAAAGCCACTCACTCCCAATAAGCCTAGGGCAAGTACCAAAGGGAAATGCTGTTTAAAAGCCGTCCATTGTGCCCGCATAGGCCGCCATACCAAAGGCAATAAAATTAAACCCGCCACTGCCCAACGCCAGAACGATAAGCCCATCGGCGGTATTTCTACATTAAAGGCACGGGCTACATTGAAATTACCTCCCCAGAAGCTTGCAGCCAAGACCAATAAGAGATAAGGCGAAAAGCGGTCAAGAAAACTGTTATTCATGAGTGAGGTATTCTGTGTGGCTAGGAATTTCAGCTATGATAGCCGAATAAATAAAATTGCAGGAGTGATTAAGGACATGAGTAAAGGCAAACTGCTCATTGCAGGGATTATTTTTGGTGTACTGGCGATCTTTGCTTTCATTGGCGTGAAGAGCATGATGAGTGACCATAAACTGGTGACTCAAGACACTGGGTATGCACCGATTTTACCGGAAGGCTCAGGTTCAGCAGGCTCAAACTCAAGCTCAGTGATAGTCGGCGGAGAAGGTACAGAACTAGGCACTGGTACGCTCCCTACGACTACCTCACCCGCCACCGAGCCTAATCTTGCGAACCAAGATCGCCCGTTACCCGGCAATACGCCTAATCCCTCCGATGTGATTAGCTTAGAAGGTGAACCACAAGAATCGGTTGGGCAAGTCAATGCAGGTACTAATCCGCTGCCCAGTGATCCGAACACAACAACCGTGACCGCAGCGCCAGCCGGAGCAGGTACGACAACTTCCACGCCGGCCTTGCCCACAACGACTGATCCTAATGCGCAAACAACGCCGCTGAATACTAATCCTACTGAGCTAGCACAAGGACCGATGGGGAAATTAGGTTTAACGATTCTAGATAATGCTAGCCCGAGTGGTGCATTGAATGGGGAGTTTTTGGTATACGACACAGAAGGTGTACAGGTTGCTTCTTTCTCAGGCAGTGATACCACGAATTTTTCTTTGCCCCCCGGCAAATACTTAGCCAAAGTGAGGGCGAATGGTAAAGAAGCTTCCCGCTTGTTAGAGGTATATGCCGATAAACTCACCAATGCCCGTTTTGAAATGCCAAGTACCGCCGTAGCAGGCACGAGCACGGCTGGGACGAGTCCTGCTCAACCCATGGCTCCTAGCCCCCCCGCTGCTACCAATACCAATGGCCAGGTCTATATTTCTGTGCGTGCCGCTGAAAATAATCGAGCACTTCGTTCGAATATTTATGTGCAAAAGCAAAATGGTCAGCATGTAGCGAAAAGTAATTATGCGGAGGGTGCAGAATTCTCCTTAGAACCAGGTGCTTATAAAGTGACAGTGAAGGTGGATGGGCGGCAAGATGTGGTACGCACACTTCAAGTCTCGGCTAATGGGATTGCCCGTGAGACGATTATGGTTCCACCGGCAGGGAAGACTGCTCCTGCTCAGCAAGTGCAACAAACTATTCAACAGCCTGCTCAGGCTACTGTGCAACAGACTAGCCCTCCTCCTGTTGCTGTGCAGCCGGAAGGCTTGTTACGCTTACGCTTAAATACGGGGCAAGGTTTACCGGAGCAAGCCCGCTTTGTGATTCGTAATAAACAAGGTGAGCGAGTAGCGACTGTTGGTCCTGCACCTCAGGGTGAAATTAATTTGCCTGCAGGGACCTATGAGATTACGGCAGGTATTCAAGGTCTACGGCAAAGCCGCATTATTGAAATTGGCAATGGGCGGGTGAGTGAGCTTGCCTTTGAAGCGGCTGAAATCATTGGTCAAAAACCCGTACCTGCTGTACCTGTGCCACCCCAAGTTGCACCCGCACAAGTGGGGATAACCTCCCCCACGCAGACACCTGCCCAGCAAAATGGTGGACGTTTGCATTTATATGCAATTTCGGGCGTGGATCGTCAGCCGTTACGGGTCAATTTCACAGTGATGACACTGCAAGGCCAACCCCTTCAATCCTTTAATAATGTCACCTCGGCCGAGCTGCGTGTACCCCCACAGCCTGTACAGGTCAGGATTAATTATCAAACGATGAGTGGTACGGAAGTGATTAATGTCTTGCCAGACCAACCTACGGAATACACCTTTACTATTTCACCGTCTAACTAATTTTAGGTACAAGGGCGCTGAAACGAGCGCTCTTAGTTTTTAAGTCGCTCATTACCATCGGGAATCTGTTATGGGTAAGCTCACCACTCATGTTTTAGACACCGCCAATGGCTGCCCCGCCGCTGGTGTAAAGATTCACTTATATCGCTGTGCGAATGATGGCACACGGACTCTCATCAAAACCGCGACAACCAATCATGATGGCCGCTGTGATCAGCCCTTACTCACAGATGTGGAGCTGGAAGTGGGAAGTTGGGAGCTGGTCTTCCACATGGGTGCTTATTTCTGGTCTAAAGGCAATCCTAATACCGTCAGCGAACCCCCTTTTTTAGATTTGATCCCTATCCTCTTCGGAGTCGCTGATCCCCATGCACATTACCATGTGCCTTTGTTGGCTTCACCTTGGAGCTATTCGACCTATCGCGGGAGTTAACTGATGCAAGCTGCCACACGCAATAAGCTAAGTTTTATGCTGGATGGTAAGCGCATTGACCTGAATACGCTTAAGCCTACCACGACGGTTTTGAGCTTTTTGCGGGAATACTTGAATCGTACTGGTACGAAAGAGGGCTGTGCAGAAGGTGATTGTGGAGCTTGCACGGTCGTTGTCGCTGATCTGCATCGAGGTGGATTGCGCTATCGAGCTATTAATGCTTGTATTCAATTTTTACCGATCTTGGATGGGAAATGTCTCTATACCGTTGAAAGCTTGAAAAGACAGCAAACTCTACATCCGGTACAACAAGCCTTGCTCGATTGCCATGCTTCGCAATGCGGTTTTTGTACACCGGGTTTCGTGATGTCGCTGTTTGCCCTGTATAAAACGCAAGCTCAACCAAGCCGTGAGCGCATTGCTTCGGCTTTATCAGGGAATTTATGTCGTTGTACGGGCTATCGTCCGATTCTCGAAGCTGGGCAGCGCATGTATCACTATGCTGAATCCTTGCCCGCGACGCAGCGTGATCTGGTTTCAGCACCCGTTGGGGATAGCACAGGGCAGGCTGAATTAATCGCCCAACTCCAAGCCCTAGCTTCGAATTCAAGTCTCTATTTGCAGCACGAAGACGCTAGTTTTTTTGCCCCTCAAACGCTGAATAAATTGGCAGATTATTTAATAGCTGAGCCAGATGCACGCAAATTAGCAGGGGGGACAGATCTAGGTTTATGGGTGACTAAACAGCATCGCGATTTAAATAAACTGGTTTATCTCGGCGCAGTGGCTGAGTTAACGCTGATCAAGAAGACCTCGGAGGCGTTAGAAATCGGTGCAGCCGTCAGCCTTGAGGAGGCTTATCAAGCTTTGACCGCTGAGTATCCAGAGCTAGACGATTTATATGAGCGCTTTGCTTCGCTACCAATTCGGAATTCCGGTACGCTGGTGGGGAATCTTGCGAATGGCTCACCGATTGGCGATTCAATGCCTGCTTTAATCGCCTTGGGTGCCAAGCTAGTCTTACAGCAAGGTCAGCACATACGCCATTTAGCCTTAGAGGCTTTTTATTTAGGTTATCAACAGCAGGACTTGAGAGAGGGTGAATTTATCCGTGCTGTGTTAATACCTTTACCTAAACCCGCTCAAATCTTTCGTACTTGGAAAATCGCTAAGCGCTTTGGTCAGGATATTTCAGCGGTGTGTGCAGCATTTGCACTTGAGCGAGAGGCGGGGCAGGTCACTGCCATTCGTATCGCGTTTGGCGGGATGGCGGCTATTCCTAAGCGTGCTACTCACACTGAACAGGCTCTGTTGGGGCAAGTCTGGAATGCTGACTGCTTAGAGCAAGCTATCCCAGCACTAAGGCAAGATTTCCAACCGCTCACCGATCTGCGTGCTAGTGCGGATTATCGCGCATTAGTGGCTGCGAATTTATTGCGTAAATTTTTTATGCAGGTGGAGGGTCAGCTATGAGTCATCTACAGGTGGGGCAAGCGTTTCCCCATGAAAGTGCTGCTCTGCATGTGAGTGGTGAGGCGCGTTATATTGATGATTTGCCTGAGCCGAAAGGTATTTTATATGCTGCTGTCGGTATGAGCAGTCAAGCCCATGCAGGTTTGAAGCGTGTTGATTTAACTCGAGTACGTGAAGCGGCTGGCGTGATTGCCGTGATGACGGCAGCCGATATTCCGGGTGAGAATCATTTAGGGGGAGCTTTAAAAGATGAGCCAGTATTGGCTGTAGATAAGGTCGAGTATTTAGGTCAGTCAATCTTTGCGGTCGCTGCCACTTCAGTCGAAGCCGCTCGGCGAGCAGTATTATTGGCAGAGATTGACTATGAGGTTTTGCCGCATAATCTCGATATTCGTGCAGCGGTAGCGGCACAGCAATTTGTATTACCGACGAAAACTTTAGAGCGTGGTGCGGCCAAGCCAGCGATTGAGCAAGCTGAATACCAATTAGCGGGTCGCTTTCAACTCGGTGGGCAGGAGCAGTTTTATCTAGAAGGGCAAATTGCTTTGGCCTTACCCCAAGAGGATGGGCAGTTCCTCATTCACAGTAGTACTCAACATCCGCATCATGTGCAAGAAGTTGTCGCCACGGTGCTCAATCGCAGGCAAAAAGATATTGTTGTTGAATGTCGGCGCATGGGCGGTGGCTTTGGCGGTAAAGAAAGTCAGCCGAGTTTTTTTGCTTGTGTCGCTGGATTATTAGCTCAGCAAACTGGGCAGGCAGTTAAATATCGGGTGGATCGAGATGATGACATCCTTTTGACGGGCAAGCGGCATTGTTTTGATATTTGTTATCGCGTGGGTTTTGATGCCCAAGGCCTGATTCAGGGTATTGAATTGGATTATGCCGCCCGCTGTGGGATTTCGGCGGATTTATCTGGACCGGTGAATGATCGCAGTATGTTTCATGCGGATAATGCTTATTTCTTAGAAAATGTCGCCATCGTTTCTTATCGTTGTAAAACCAATTCACAATCGAATACTGCCTTTCGGGGTTTTGGTGGTCCGCAAGGCATGATGGGGATTGAATATGTCATAGATGAAATAGCCCGTTATTTGCAGCGCGATGCTTTAGAAGTGCGGCAAGCTAATTTCTACGGCAAAGCGGGAGTCCGTGATCTCACTCAATATGGGATGCAAGTTGAGGATAATATTATCCCTGAGTTAGTGGACGAGTTAGTTGAGCGCTCTCAATATCGTGCGCGGCGTGCTGCGATTCGTCGTTTTAACCAAAGCCATCAATGGGTGAAAAAGGGGATCGCGCTCACGCCCGTTAAATTTGGAATTTCTTTCACTGCGACTTTTTTGAATCAAGCGGGTGCACTGATTCATATTTACAATGATGGTACCGTGCAGCTTAATCATGGCGGTACTGAAATGGGGCAGGGCTTATTCACCAAGGTCGCGCAAGTAGTCGCAGAGGAATTACAGATTCCGATGGAGCTGATCCGCTGCACCGCTTCGAGCACTGAAAAAGTCCCGAATGCTTCTGCAACAGCAGCTTCTTCTGGTTCGGACCTGAATGGAATGGCCGCCCAAGCCGCTGCACGTACTTTAAAGCAGCGCTTGCTTGATTTCTTAGCGGCGCATTATCAACTCCCCGTGAGTGAAATTGAATTCAAAGTCGGTCGGATCGTGGTAGGTAAAAAAGCCGAGCTGAGTTTTGCGGAATTGGCGCATTTGGCTTGGTTTAATCGGGTATCTTTATCCGCGACGGGGTTTTATAAAACGCCAAAAATCCACTATGACCCCCTCACCATGAGTGGCCGCCCCTTTTATTATTTTGCTTATGGAGCAGCAGTATCAGAAGTCGAAGTCGATACCCTAACCGGCGAATATCGGGTGCAGCAAGTGGATATTCTGCATGATGTCGGTGAGTCTTTGAATCCCGCCTTGGATCTTGGGCAGATTGAAGGTGGCTTTGTACAAGGTATGGGCTGGCTGACCACTGAGGAATTGTGGTGGGATCAACAGGGACGGTTACGTACACATGCACCCTCTACTTATAAAATCCCAGTTGCTAGCGATGTACCGGAGCGTTTTAATATTCATTTAGTGGATAAAAAACCTAATCGCGAAGCCACTATTTATCGCTCCAAAGCTGTCGGCGAGCCGCCTTTAATGTTGGCAATGTCAGTGTTTTTTGCCCTCAAAGAGGCGGTAGAGAGTGTGGGCAATTATCAGCATAGTAGCGGTTTACGTGCACCTGCTACCCCTGAGGCGGTGTTAATGGCGATTGAAGCTTTACGAGCAAAGGTTAAGTCATGAAAAATTTATCTGTTCTTAGTTTAATTCTCTTACCCTGCTTAGCGGTTGCCGAAGGGCCGTCCAAACAATGGGATTTAGGCTTAGCAGTCACTGCACGCCAATCTCCTTTTGTCGGTGGGGACGCACAACTGGGGGTTAAGCCGGTGATTTTAGATAGCTCAGGCTTTGCCATTGATGGCCCAGCGCTGGCTTTGATTAAAACCCCACGTGCTCAGTATTATGTAGGGGTGGGTTTAGATGAATGGGATCATGAGCGCGGTGATAGTGCCGATTTAAGTGATATGCATGAACTAGATCGTGCGATTAATCTGCGAGTCGGAGGGGCGTGGAAGCTTTTGAGTGGGGTGACTTTATTTGATCTTGCCCAAGATATGACTGCACATAAAGGAACGCAATTAAAAGCCCGCTATACTTTTAATCCTGAACCCTATCAAGCTAATTTCCGCCCTTATGCTGAGCTTCAATGGCTGTCCGATAAAGTTACTGATTATTATGTCGGCGTGCAGGCGGATGAAGCCAAACTTGGTCGACCCGCTTATCAAGCGGATGCGGCTTTTGCCTTTAGAGCAGGTTTGGCAATCGAGCAGCCTTTAAGCCCCAGACTCACTTTAGTCGGTGATGCCGCTATTACGGCTTATGACTCACAAATTAGCGATAGCCCGATTATTGAACGCAGTCAGATTTGGAGCGGGGCAATAGGGCTAAGGTATAATTGGTGAGAATAGATCAGTCGTATCTTAAGTGTTATCTGGCACTAGATTCTAATGCTTGTGCCTGTTTTTTAAAAAACTTAAAGCACTCAGGGTTTTTTAACGGGTTGATTGCGTTTAGCTTGTTTATTGCTGTCTAAGAAGAACGGTAACTCTTTTTTTCTTTGGGTGATGCTTAATTTCAACAATATCTTTTACAGGTACTTGACGTAAAATTTTACCTGTAGCAGACGCTGCTATTAAGATAGAAATGACTAGTATAGCCAAGATCCATAAAGGATCAAGATGAGGGTGGGTAGGCTGGGCGGGGGCATAAATAATGTAAGCAAAATAACTAATAGAAAGACTGAGAAAAACAAAAGAAAAAGTAGGCAGTTTTTGTGAGTAGGTTTCGATAATTAAATAGTCACCCTCGATTTTCGCTTTATTGGCAATGATTTTTCGAACACTCATCAACGACACTCCTGAACTATGAGTGATTTAATTGCTGTAGAGAGTTTTTCAAAAGTGTTTTTTATTAAATGTAGCGATTAATTAAGAAACAATCAACACAAAAAATAAATTAAATCAGGTATGATGATTAATTTTCAATCTCATTATGTAAATAAATGATAATATTATTTTATACCATTAAATTTTATTTAATGGTATCAGTCTTGTTAGTGCGGCTTGAGCTAAACAAGGATTTCCCCAACCGATAAGCGCGTTTAAACTGCTCCTGTACTGAAAAACTATCACTCGCTTCAAGACGACGGCGATTCAGTTGCACTTGCATGCCTTGCTCATAGCATTGATCCAATAGCTTTTCTAGCGCCTCTAAATTATACGGCGGTTTATCTTCGCTCACCGATAGTGGAGTTATCGACTGAAAGCCCAGCAGGTTTTGGTTGTAATCCAAGGCATCACGGATATTGCGTGCTTTTTGAGTGGTCGGATTTTGCAAATCATAAGGCGGTTGCCACTCCTGCTGTGGGGCAAGGCGATCAATTTGATTGAGCACTCCAAGCAGCAGAGGTTGGCGGCGGGCGCGTTGTTTAGGATCATCCAGCCAAGCTTGCCAGCGTGCTTTGAAATGGGTATCCAAGGAGCGAGCCGGTTGGTTGGCTTTTAACACCCACAAGACCACATCACTTTGCAACATTTGTTCTAATAGATAATTATCCTTGTCTGGCTTACCCTCTAAACCGGGTAAATCCACTAAATGCATGGCCTCTAAATCCGGCTCTAATTTGGCTTGATACACTGTTGCGGTTTGCGTCGAAGGCAGTTGATTGACTTCTGCCACCATCGAACCAAGCAAGGCATTAATAATTGAGGATTTACCGGCACTCACCTGCCCAATCAGACAGACTCGCAAGGGTTCAAGTGGTACAGCTAAGCGCTGTTGGTCGGCTTTTAAGGTTTCACTTGCACTGAGTTCTTCATCACTGACTTTAAAACGCCCGCTGTAGAGATCAATCACTACGCTGGCGACTTCTTGTAACAATGTTTGTTTAAGTTTGGCTTGAACTTCATCTTTTAAACCCGTGAATACATGATCCAACAGCTGCCCGCGTGCTTCAGCGAGCCAACCTGCGGGTGTAAAAATTCGCAGAATCCGATAAATATTCCAGACACGCTGTAGGGTTTCCTGCTTATCACGATGATCATAAACCATGCGCACCATTGATAAATTTAGCTTTTCTACCAAAGGTACATGTTGCATCAGCAAAAGCCGATAGCGCCGACTCACCTCCTCAGTCATGCGCAAGGCTTCAGGAATAGTAAAGGCGAGTTCACGGCGTGAACGGGTAGGGTGATATTGCGTGGCCGCGAGTGTGGCTAAATCTAAACTGTAGTTACGCAGCATGTACCAATCCGCATTGGCGGCAAGTTGCTCCTCAATACGGGTATTTAGCAGTAACCAGACTTGCAAATCGAACGGTGTCCAGTTTTTCGAGGCTGTTACCCAAGCTTCGCTCGTTAAGTCCTGTGTATCCATCCTTTTTTTGACTTGGCGGCGCAGGAAGAGTAAGGGAATAGCAGCAAGAAAGGTGAGGAGGGTAATTAATAAGACTAAGGCCAGCAGATAGCCCTCACGATAAATTGATACGATGCCAAAGCCCACCACGACTAAAATTGGAATGCCAATCAAGAGCGCAATAAAGGGCGCAATTTGCTCAGAAAGGCGTAAAAAACTACTAAGACTGGTCTGAGTTTGGCGCATCTTGAGGGGTATCGTGAGCGTGGTTAGTTGGCTTAGGCAACAGGGCGCTTAAGGCTTGTTCATACAGGCTTTGTAGCTCGGAGGCATCCACAGTTTCACCTTGGGTTTGATGATATAAATATTTACTGGCCGCCCGTCCTAAGGCGTAGGTGGTTGCGAAGCTTAAACTAGCCGCTGTCGCCGTGCCAATCGTTTGCCCATAGACTGGAATTAATTTGGCCAATTGGCGAAGGCCTAAGCGGGTGAGATATTGCACCCCAAAACTTGCGCCTAAAGCGGCTGCAAATTCAGTGAGGCGCTGTTTATCCCAAGCCACTGCGTATTGATTTGCTAAGCTATGCAGCATTTTGCCTTGAATACTCGGTACAGCCACCAAGCCCACAGCAGGCAACATGTCACTCGCGGCAGCAGCCCCTGCATACCAAAGAACTTCTTTTTTTAGATGCTCAAAATTCTTTTCTTCCTGATTAGCATTTAGCAAGGATTCACTGAATTGAGCAAGGATGGGTAAGAGTGCCATTAAAGCTTGTTTTAAAGCAACAACGCCTGAGATGGTGGGATCATCCGCCATAAAATCGACAGCAACTTGAGGCCGTGGTTTAGCTAAGACCGCTTCCACTTGCGCTTGATTATGAGCCAGTGCTTGTTGACGCTGAATCGGGTCAGGTACTTGCAAAATACCCGTATGCACCACGAGATAATTATTGATTCGACCGGAGGCACGAATTTGCTTGAGGGCTTTGAGCACATCGCTTTGCTCGGGATCATCCGCTTTCATCACGATCAGCAAGGCATGGCTACGATCTTCGCAAGCGGCTATATCGTCACGGGCATCATAATCCGCTTCAGACAAACCTCGCGTATCTAAAAAGCGTAACAGGGCTTTATCTTGTGGATAATCATAAACCTTAGCGGTTTTAGTACAGGGCTGAAAGCCATTGCCAATATCAATCTTGCTATCGCCCGTAAGTGCCTGAATTAATGAGGACTTACCCGCCCCAGTTTTACCTAAGAGCCATAGGGTTGGTAAATACTGTGCCTGCTGAGCAAACACATGGGCTAGCTCTGGATTTTTACTCGGATTCGCCCAAGCACTAACACGTTCAGACCAATTCATACACAAGCCTTATCCTAGATATATGTACTAATTTAGGGCCTAACTCAGACAAAGCAAGTAGTTTGAATGCGGTTTGGTTATTCTGTTAGCTTGGTAGGCAGATTAAAGCAGCTATACCCTGAACAAGCGAAGCAAGTTAGAAATCCATTGAATACATCGCTAGGCTGTAATACTGTAACAATCTGCCAGCAACCTTCCGCTGTATAAGGCCACGCTCTACGATGCCAGCACTAAGCACATATTCTATTAAAGGCTTGCCTGATTGGCTTCGAGGCTTGCAAGCCGCTATGCAGGCGCAACAAGCCTGCATTTTAGTGACTTTGGTGAAAGCTCAAGGCTCGGTTCCCCGCGAAGTAGGGGCTAGAATGTTAGTGAGCGAGCAAGGCAGTATCGGCACGATTGGGGGGGGGCATTTAGAATGGCAAGCGATTCAGCGTGCTCAAACCTTGTTAGGCCAGCACCAAGCCATGAATTGTCTTGAGAGCTTTAGCCTCGGGCCGCAATTAGATCAATGTTGTGGGGGGGTGGCCACCCTGTATTATGAATCCTATCCCACAACACAGGTGACTTGGCTTAAGACCGTTTTGCAGCGTTGGCAGCAGGGCTTAACGACAACATTAAGCGCTTATCCGCACCGTTGGCCGCATAATGGGCGTGGACGAACGGTGTTGACAGTAACACCTCGCCAAGCTGCTATTGAACTGATCGAGCAAACTCCGGGTGAATTCTATTTAGTGGAGTGTTTAGGTCCTCCACAGTTTAAGCTCGTCTTATTTGGCGCTGGGCATGTTGCCCAAGCCTTAGTGCAAATCCTCCGCTTGTTAGCCTGCCACATTATTTGGGTAGATAGTCGCGCTGCTTTATTTCCAGAATTGGCGAGTGAGCAAGAAGCTAGTATTGATTGTCGGGTTACACCACCGGCCGCTTTTGCAGCAACTCAAGTTCCCGCCCACAGTTTTTGCCTGATTATGACCCATGAACATAGTCTGGATCTGGAGATTTGCGCTCACTTATTGGCGCGTTCTGATCTGGCTTATGTCGGTTTGATTGGCTCTGCTACCAAGGCCGCCCGTTTTCGGAAGCGCTTAAGCGAGCAGGGTTTGAGTGCTGAGCAAGTAGCCAATTTAGTCTGCCCTATCGGTGTCTCTGGGATCCAAGCTAAACAGCCCGCTGCCATTGCCATTGGTGTTGCGGCACAGCTATTGCAGTTACATGCAGCAGGCTGTGCTGCCTTAGGAGAACACGCTTATGCATCATAATGAAACGCCCCCTCGCTTAGAATTACGCGGCATTACCAAGCATTATCCTGCGGTAGTAGCGAATCAAGCGATTGATTTGGTGGTTCAGCCCGGTGAGATTCATGCGGTACTGGGTGAGAATGGTGCAGGTAAAAGCACCTTAATGAAGATTGTGTATGGTGTAGTTAAGCCTGATGCGGGTCAGATTATCTGGAATGGGCAGACCGTGCATATTCGTAGCCCTGCCCAAGCACGTGCTTTAGGGATTGGCATGGTCTTTCAGCATTTCTCGCTGTTTGATACTTTGACCGTAGCACAGAATATCGCCCTAGCCCTCGAACCGGGGCAAGCTATTCAGGAATTATCTGCTCGTATTCTAGAGGTGTCGACACGCTACGGTTTGCCGCTAGAGCCAGATCGGTTAGTGCATTTATTATCTGTTGGCGAGCGCCAGCGCGTGGAGATTGTGCGTTGTTTATTGCAAGCACCACAATTGCTGATCATGGATGAACCCACTTCAGTCCTGACGCCACAAGCTGTCCGCAAACTGTTTGAGACCTTGCGGCGTTTGGCGGCAGAAGGCTGTAGTATTTTATATATCAGCCATAAACTGGACGAAATTCGTGAGCTTTGCCATACCGCGACGGTTTTACGAGGGGGGCAAGTCACCGGTACCGCCAATCCTCAGCTTGAAACCTCGAAAAGCCTTGCTGAGCTAATGATTGGTAAAGAATTACCAGCTTATAAACGTAGCCAAGTGCGTCAAGTCGGTGAGCCACGTTTAGTGATCAATGATTTGAGTCGCCCTAGTGATGATCCGTTTGGGACTGCACTGGCACATATTCAATTAACCGTGCATGCGGGTGAAATTGTGGGGATCGCAGGGGTTTCTGGTAATGGTCAGCAAGAGCTGTTGTATGCTTTAAGTGGTGAAAAGCCCGGTCAAAGTGAGGCTGTACTGATTAAGGGGCAAGCTGCTGGGCAATTAGATGCGGCGGGGCGTCGCAGTTTAGGTTTACGCTTCGTACCTGAAGAGCGCTTAGGGCGGGGGGCTGTGCCTGAAATGTCGTTAGAGATGAATGCACTGCTGACAGGTTATGCCAATGGCCTAAGTAAACACGGTTTTATCCAATACCCTAAGCTTCGAGCCTTTTCCAATGCGTGTATTGAGCGCTTTAAGGTCAAAGCAGGCGGGGCTACGGCTGCTGCAAAAAGTCTATCTGGTGGCAATGTGCAGAAGTATATCGTTGGGCGTGAGCTCATGCTCAACCCCGAGGTACTGGTGATTGCGCAGCCCACTTGGGGCGTGGATGTGGGGGCGGCGAGTTTTATTCGCCAAACCCTATTGGATTTAAGCCAAGAGGGTGTCGCGGTCTTAGTGGTTTCAGAGGAGTTAGAGGAACTATTTGAGATTTGTGATCGGATTGCGGTGATCGCAGGAGGGCAGTTATCCGCTGCTAAGCCGGTCGCACAGACGAGTATCGAGGAAATTGGCTTATTAATGGGCGGTGCACGACTCATGGCAAATACGGCAGATACGCATGAACAACAAGGGGTTGGTTTATGATTCGTTTAGAGCCACGTCCTGAACCTTCACAGGTGATGATTTATCTTTCTCCTGTGCTGGCGATGGCTTTAATGCTAGTGGTTGGCATGATTGTATTTACGCTGTTAGGTCAGCCGCCGTTGAAAGCGTTTCATGCTTTCTTTATTGAGCCGATCAACGATTGGTATGGCTTTGGTGAGTTATTAATCAAAGCCTCACCCTTGGCCTTGATTGCTTTAGGTTTAGCGGTGGGTTTTCGTGCCAATATTTGGAATATCGGTGCAGAAGGGCAGTTGATAATGGGCGCGATTGCTGCTGGTGGTGTCGCTTTATGGCTACAAGCCAGTACGAGTATTTGGATTTTATTGCCCTTGATGTTGGTCGCGGGTGCGCTAGGTGGGATGTTTTGGGCGAGTATTCCGGCTTTATTGCGTACCCGCTTTAATACCAGTGAAATTCTGGTGAGTTTAATGTTGGTCTATGTGGCTAATTTAATTTTAAGTTGGTTAATTCATGGACCTTGGCGTGATCCTGATGGTTATGGTTTTCCACAATCGCAGATGTTTGAATCCAACGCTTTATTGCCGATTTTGATTGAAGGGACAAGAGTACATGCGGGAGTGCTGATCACCTTAGTTGCCTTGCTGGTGGCTACGGTGTTTTTTCGCTGGAGCTTAACGGCGTTTCAAATGCGTGTGTCTGGTTTAGCGCCAAAAGCGGCTTTGTATGCAGGTTTTAAGCAGAAAAAAATGGTGTGGCTCGGTTTATTAGCAGGGGGTGCAGCGGCGGGCTTGGCAGGTACAGCGGAGGTGGCAGGACCGATTGGGCAACTCTTGATGCCGATTTCGCCTAATTATGGGTTTGCAGCCATTATTGTAGCTTTTGTGGGGCGGTTGCATCCGCTAGGAATTGCCTTAGCCAGCTTATTAATGGCTTTGCTGTATTTAGGTGGGGAGTCTGCACAAATGCAATTAGCACTACCAGCGGCCGTCAGTGGTGTCTTTCAAGGGATGTTATTGTTTTTCTTATTAGCAACCGATGTCCTGATTCAGTTTCGGCTGCGTTGGACGCATAAGTCTGCCGTCGGAGTTACACCGTAATGGATACGAATACCCTGATTTTAATCCTAGTTGCCACCGTAGCCGCCGCTGTGCCATTGATTTTTGCCGGTTTAGGCGAGCTGGTTGTCGAAAAGTCAGGCGTACTCAATCTTGGGGTTGAGGGCATGATGATTGTGGGTGCCTTGTGTGCTTTTATTGTTGCCACAGAAACAGGTTATTTATGGTTAGCGACGATTGTTGGTGCGGCAGCAGGGGCGTTAATGGCGCTGATTTTTGGCTTTATCACCTTGAGTTTAATGGCAAATCAAGTCGCAACCGGTTTGGCTTTGACAATTTTTGGAGTGGGGTTAAGTGCATTCGTTGGGCAAGCTTATACCAGTGTGGCCTTGGATGGGATTAAAAACTTAAGTCTTCCGGGATTAAGCTCAATACCTATACTGGGCAAACTATTATTTTCTTATAATATTTTAGTGTATTTAGCGTTAGTGGCTTTTATGGTGATTGCTTGGTTTTTATATAAAACCCGGGCGGGTTTGATTCTGCGTGCCGTGGGCGAGTCGCCTGCTTCTGCCCATGCTTTAGGTTATCGTGTGATTCGGATTCGTTATTTTGCGGTATTATTCGGGGGAGCAATGGCGGGTTTGGCGGGTGCTTATTTATCACTTGCGTATACGCCACTTTGGGCAGAAGGTATGACGGCAGGACGGGGCTGGATTGCCTTAGCTTTGGTGGTCTTCGCTACTTGGCGACCTGGGAGGGTTTTAATCGGCGCCTTATTATTTGGCGGAGTGACAATTGCACAATTCCATGCTCAGGGTTTGGGCGTGGAGCTGCCTTCACAGTTTTTATCTATGTTGCCTTATCTGGCAACCATTGTTGTGCTGGTGTTGATTTCGCGGGATGCGGGGGTGATTCGTTTGAATGCGCCCGCCTCCTTAGGTCAGCCTTGGCATAACGAACTTCACTGAAGCTTTTGGGAGCGTTAATGGTATGAATAAAGCGGTATTTGCGCAGCGTTTTAAAGCGTTTGCGAGTAGTTTTCTATTAGCAAGCTGCGTGGTAACGGGGACTGCGATGGCGGAAGAACCCTTAAAGCTGGGTTTTATTTATGTTAGCCCGATTGGGGATGCGGGCTGGACTTATCAACATGATTTGGGCCGCAAAGCCATTGAAGAAAAGTTCGGCGATAAAATCCAAGTGAAATACGTGGAGAGTGTGCCTGAAGGAGCAGAAGCTGAGCGGGTTACTCGTGAAATGGCAGCGGGTGGGAATAAATTGATTTTCGGGACTTCTTTCGGTTTTATGAATCCGATGTTGAAAGTTGCCAAAACCTTTCCTGAGACCCATTTTGAGCATGCCACCGGTTATAAAACCGAAGCCAATTTAGGCAATTATAATGCGCGTTTTTATGAGGGGCGCTATTTGTCAGGGATCGTTGCAGGTTCGATGACTAAGAGCAATACCCTCGGTTATGTCGCCGCTTTCCCTATTCCTGAAGTAGTGATGGGGATCAATGCCTTTACGCGGGGTGCACAAACAGTCAATCCGAATATTGAGGTTAAAGTAGTTTGGGTAAACTCATGGTTTGACCCTGGTCGTGAGCGTGAAGCAGCCGTGGCGTTGATGGATCAAGGGGCTGATGTGGTGACACATCATACCGATTCGACAGCAGTCGTGGTGGCGGCCGAAGAGAAGGGTAAATATGCGATTGCGTATCACTCGGATATGTCGAAATATGGCCCCAAGGCACAATTAACCGCTGTCACGCACCACTGGGAAAAGTTTTATACTGATCAAGTGCAACAAGTCTTAGATAAAACTTGGAAGCCTACTTCGATTTGGGGCGGTGTCAAAGAGGGAATGATCAATTTAGCGCCCCTAAATGCCGCAGTACCTAAAGAGGTCGCGGATAAAGTGGAACAAGCTAAAGCCGCTCTTGCAGCAGGTAGCTTACATCCCTTTGCAGGCCCAGTAGTTGATCAAGACGGTAAAGAAACCGTCGCTGCGGGTAGTACAATCACGGATGAAGTTTTAGCAAAAATGGATTATTACGTGAAAGGCGTACAAGGTAAATTACCGAAATAGTTGAAGTTTAAACGGCAAGCTCTTAGCAGTTAAGAGCTTGCTAATTCGCCATTAGGCCTAGAGCGTTTCTGCTTGGCTACTTGCTTCAATATGGGCGCTGGTGTTTTGGTGTGTACCATTAAAGAATAAATTCAATAAAACAGCACTAAATGAAGTTAAAAGAATCCCCGATTCGATTAAGGGGTGAATGCTGTGTGGCAGCCATTGCTTAAAATTAGGTGCAACCAGTGGAATCATGCCAATACCAATTGAAATGGCGACGACTAGCGCATTATAGCGATTCGTTTTGAAGTCGACGCTGGCCAGAATCCGAATCCCCGTCGCGGCTACCATCCCAAACATAACTAAGCCTGCACCACCTAAGACCATCGTGGGTAAAGACTCCACTAAAGCCGCCATTTTAGGGATTAAACCGAGTGCAATTAAAATTAAGCCTCCGGCTACACAGACAAAACGGCTACGAATACCTGTGACTGCCACTAAACCGACGTTCTGCGAGAAACTGGTATAAGGAAAGGTATTGAAAATCCCACCGAGTAAAGTGCCAACCCCATCGGTTCTTAATCCACGAGTGAGTGCTGCTTGATCCACTTTTTTGCCCGTCATTTCACCTAAGGCTAAAAACATCCCCGTCGATTCAATCATCACTACGATCATAACTAGGGTCATGGTGAGAATTAACAGCGGATCAAAAATGGGCATACCAAACTGAAAGGGCGTGACTAAAGCAAACCACGGTGCATTCGCAACTTTATCAAAATGCATAATGCCTAAAGCCGCAGTGACAATACCCCCGAGGATAATGCCTAAGAGTACAGCGATATTAGAAAAAAAACCTTTTACAAATTTAGTAATTAAGAGAATGCTAATCAGTACGAAGGCTGCAATGCCAATATTTAATAAGGGAGCATAGAGTGGGTTGGGCAGAGATGGAGCGATATTTAAACCCGCTGGAGGTGCAGTGCCTGCAGCTTGAGTGGTGGCTAACCAAGCGCTGTGTTCAGGGTTGATAACTAAAGGTGCAGTGGGGCCTACTGGATTACCAAAAATCCAGTTGATACCAATCCGCATCAGGCTAATCCCAATGATAGTAATAATCGTGCCCGTGACCACCGGAGGGAAAAAGCGCAGCATACGGCTGACCAGTGGTGCAATAAGTATTGAAATGATGCCTGCACCAATCACTGCTCCAAAGATCTGTTGCGCACCTTCAAGGCCGGGTGTGGCTTTGGCAATGGCTAACATGGGGGCTACAGCGGCAAAGGTTACGCCCATCATCACCGGTAGGCGAATCCCTAGCCACGTGGTCGCTCCAAAAGATTGAATCAGCGTGACAACACCGCAGACAAATAAATCGGCTGAAATTAAGAGCGCAATTTGTTCGGGTGAGAGTTGTAGTGCTTTGCCGATAATGAGTGGCACGGCAATGGCCCCAGCATACATGACTAAGACATGCTGCAAGCCTAAAGTAGCCAGTCGGCTAATAGGCAGAATCTCGTCAACAGGATGAATAGACTCGGACATGATAATACCTTCTGTGGTGAGTAAGTAGAGGTAAGAGTGCAAGCCCCGTGCCCCCACTAACCGAACCGAGGCTTGGGGTGATTTGCACGGTTAGAGTATGCACTTTTATAATTTTGTATACAATTTTTAAAAAGATTGAGTACAAAAATAGAAGAAGGCGTGTTAAATTTAAGGCATCTGCCAGCACGACATGAGGTGAGTGATGGAAACAATTTTAGTAGAGTGGCTCAGTCTCGCAGTACGTTGGATACATATCATTACCGCTTTTGCTTGGATTGGCGCTTCGTTTTATTTTAATTGGCTGCTTAATCATTTACTCAAATCCGATGACCCTAAAGTGGCGGGTCAGCTTTGGGCTTTACATGCAGGTGGTTTTTTCAATGTTGAAAAGCGTAATATTGAGCCGGGGCGTTTACCTTCACCGCTGCATTGGTTTAAGTGGGAATCTTATTGGACTTGGTTGAGTGGTTTCAGTTTATTAGTCATTACTTATTATTTAAGCGCAGATGCTTATTTAATTGATCCAAGCGTGTTGGCCTTACAACCGTGGCAAGCGATTCTGATTAGCTTAGGGTTTTTAGTGGGGAGTTGGCTGGTGTATCACACCCTATGGAAAACTGAATTTGCCCGTCAAAATACGCCCTTAGCTATGCTGATCACGATTGCTTTTATTGTATTACTAGCGATAGCGCTGACGCATATCTTTAGTGGGCGAGGTGCTTTCTTGCAATTGGGTGCAATGTTAGCAACTTGGATGACGGCGAATGTATTTTTCGTGATCATGCCCGGTCAGCGCAAATTAGTCAAAGCCACGTTAGAAGGTCAGCCCCAAGATAAGCGTTTAAGCGCAGAGGCTGGTTGGCGTTCATTGCACAATAATTATCTGACGCTGCCAGTAATGTTTTGCATGATCAGCAATCACTACCCCGCTAGTTTCGGTAGCACTTGGAATGGGTTAGTGTTGATGGGCTTATTTGTGGTTGGGGTCTTAGTCCGCCATTATTTTAATGCCCGTACTAAAGTCGGTAATTGGAAGCCTTTATGGTTATTAATCCTTGCGTTCATTATTTTTGTGGGGACAGCTATTTTTGCAAGCTATCCGCAAATCAAGCTAAGCTTGGAAAAAGCTTCAGCCATTAGCTATGACCAAGTGCAAGCCATTTTGGTGCAGCGTTGTGTGGCTTGCCATGCTGCTCAGACTACGCATCCGGCTTTTCCAGTAGCACAAAAAGGTGTGCTGTTAGAAACCGAAGACCAAGTACGTAAACAAGCCGCGTTGATTGCGGTACAAGTAGCTTCCAAAGCGATGCCTTTAGGGAATCTGACACAAATGACGGATGAGGAGCGCCGCTTAATCGTGAAATGGGTACAACAAGTACAACAGCCATGATCCAGCTAGCAGATGACTTAGATCGTGATCAACCTACTCGTGATGAGGTCATTTATGAGCGCGTATTTGATGCGATTCTTGAACAGCGCTTAGCGCCCGGGACTCGCTTATCAGAAGATAAATTAGGCCAAGTATTTGGCGTGAGCCGCACGATTATCCGTAAGGTTTTGCAACGCTTAGAACATGAAGGTGTGGTGGAGATTCATCGCAATCGCGGGGCGAGTGTAGCGAATACGACAGCGGAGCAAGCTCGCCAAGTCTTAGTTGCACGCCAAGCGATTGAGCGAGCGATTGTGCTGAGTGCTTGTGAGCATATTCAGGTTGAGGATCTGCAGCGGCTGCAGTTGCTGATTCAAGCAGAGCAAGCGGCGATTCAAGCACAGGATCGTGGGCGTGCCTTACGTTTGTCTGGTGAGTTGCATCTACAGCTGGCTGAAGCCTGCGGTAATGAGTTTCTAGCTAACTTTGCCCGGATGATGGTATCGCGTTGCTCGCTGATTATTGCTCAATACGAAACCCATGCGCATCCATTATGTTCAACGGATGAACATGCCGCGATTCTTAAAGCGATTGCTGAAAAAGATAGCGAATTAGCGGTAGGCCTCATGCATGAGCATATTCAACATATTGAAGCTAAGTTGGTACTGAGTGAGCCGTCCGCTAATCAGGACTTAGCTGCTATTTTTGCAGAGGACTAAAGAAACATGACTGCAAGCTCATTTTATCCGCGTGATTTAATCGGTTATGCCAACCAACTACCGCAAGCGAATTGGCCGGGGGGAGCACGCATTGCAGTGCAATTTGTCTTGAATTATGAAGAGGGTGGTGAGAATTGCGTGCTCCACGGTGATCCGGCCTCGGAAACTTTTCTCTCGGAGATTATTGGCGCACGAGCCTATGAGGGGGTGCGCCACCCGAGTATGGAATCAATTTATGAATATGGCAGTCGAGCAGGGTTTTGGCGGATTTATAAACTCTTTCACGAGCGCCACATTCCGATCACCATCTTTGGAGTAGCAATGGCTTTGGAGCGCAATCCATTGGCGGTCGAGGCGATGCTGGAAGCTGGTTTTGAAATTTGTAGTCATGGTTGGCGCTGGATTGATTATCAATTCATGGATAAAGAGCTAGAGCGCGAACACATGCAACGAGCGATTGAGATTATCCAAGGCCTGACCGGGGAACGGCCTAAAGGCTGGTATACAGGGCGTAATAGCCCCAATACCCGTGAGTTGCTGATTGAGCAAGGTGGCTTTGTCTATGATTCAGATGATTATAGCGATGACCTGCCCTTTTGGGTGAGGGTGCAAGGTCAAGATCATCTTGTCGTCCCCTACACCTTAGATACCAATGATATGCGCTTTGCCAGCTTTCAGGGATTTAATAGTGGTGAGCAATATTTTCACTACCTCAAAGATGCCTTTGATGTGCTGTATGCGGAAGGTCTAACGACACCGAAAATGCTGTCGATTGGTCTGCACTGTCGAATTGTAGGGCGGCCTGCACGGTTTGCGGCTTTGCAGCGTTTTGTTGATTATGTTCAGCAGCATGAAGATGTCTGGTTATGTCGGCGGATTGATCTTGCCGAGCATTGGCGGAGGCAGCACCCTGCACCTAGTGGAGATCCTGCATGAAAAAAACACTGATAGAATTAAATGCACTCAGCCAAGCTGAGTTTGTTCAGCTGCTTGGTGGGGTTTATGAGCATTCACCGTGGGTGGCGGAACGGAGTTGGGCGGCAAGACCGTTTGCGGATCATGAAAGCTTATTAACGGCCTTGCGCCAAACCCTAGACCAAGCCAAACCCGCTGAGCAATTGGCTCTGATTCGAGCGCATCCTGATTTAGCGGGTAAAGCGGCGTTAGCAGGTGAACTGACCACAGCCTCCACCCGTGAGCAGGCAAGTGCTGGCTTAGACCACTGTTCGCCTGAAGAGCTAAGCCGCTTTCATGAGTTGAATGCTGCGTATCAAGCGCGCTTTGGGTTTCCGTTTATTATGGCGGTGAAGAATGCGACGCGGCAGCAGATTTTGGCAGGTTTTGAAACTCGCCTTGAGCACTCAATTGAGCAAGAGTTTACGACCGCTTTAGCGCAGATCAACCGGATTGCCGCGTTTCGTGTGCAGGATTTAATTCATTAGGAGCAGGATCAGTATGAGCACTCTATTAGAACAGTTACAAGCTGAGTCGATCGACCTTGCCCAACCTCGGTTAGGTGGCCAAGCTATTGCCGCCACGGATGAGTTTTTTGCTCCTCTAGAACGGATGCTCAATCCAGAGCCAGCGGTCTTTATTCCGGGCAAGTATGATGACAATGGCAAATGGATGGATGGCTGGGAAACCCGCCGCAAGCGTGGCAACGGTTATGATCATGCCGTGATTCGAATTTGCTCGGGTGTGATTCAGGGCTTTGATATTGATACCTCGCATTTTACGGGGAATTATGCACCCTCTGCCAGCATTGAAGCTTGCTATAGCCCCACACCACCGGATGAACATACTGCTTGGACACAGATTCTTAGTGCTCAGGCTTTGCAGGGGAATAGCCATAATGCGTTTAGGATTAGTTCAGGCGAGACTTGGAATTATCTACGTTTGAATATTTATCCTGATGGGGGGGTGGCGCGTTTGCGTGTTTATGGTCAGGTGAGTCGAGATTTATCAACTATAAACCAAGGTGAAGAGCTCGATTTAGCAGCCTTGCTGAATGGAGGGCGGGCTTTGTGCGCGAGCGATATGCATTACGGGCATATCAGCAATCTGCTGGCACCGGGGCGCGGTGTGAATATGGGCGATGGTTGGGAAACCCGCCGCCGTCGTGAGCCGGGATTTGATTGGGCGATTATTCGCTTGGCAGGTGTGGGTGAGATTTCACGGCTTGTCTTGGATACAGCGCATTTTAAGGGCAATTATCCGTATGAATGTTCGGTATATGGCACGTTGTATACCGGAGGCAATGAAGCCAGTATTGCCGCGCAAAGTTTATATTGGCAGGAGTTATTGCCTCCACAAAAAATGGCGGCGGATACCGAATTTAGTTTTGTCGATGAGTTGAAAAAGATCGGTGCGGTTTCGCATCTGCGCCTGAATATCTACCCTGATGGCGGCGTGAGTCGATTGCGTGCTTTTGGGCAATTAAAGGCTGAATAGAATGACGATTATTTTAAAACCTGAACCCCTTACGGCTGAAGCCTTTGCCCCGTTTGGGGAGGTGATCGAAACAACTGGGCGCGAATTTTATCAAATTAATTATGGTAAAACCGAGCGCTATAGCGATTTAGCCGACTTGGATACTTTGCAACAAGGTGGCAAACCGACCGTGAGTATCTTTCGCTCACAGCCCGTCCAATTTCCTTTTCGCATTGAAGTGATGGAGCGCCATCCGCAAAGCAGCCAAGCCTTTATTTCTTTAGAGCGCCAAGCCTTTTTCACGCTGGTCGCGCCTGCTGGAGAGCAGCCATTGGTGGAGCAAATCCGTTTGTTTAGAGTGGGTGCACAGCAAGGGATTAATTATCGGCGCGGGGTCTGGCATCATTATTTATTTAGTCCAGCAGGGGTGAGGGATTTTATTTGCCTCGATCGCACCGGTGGCACCGGTAGTAATTGTGATGAATACCATTTTACTCAGGACATTATTATCGAAGGCTGCTAATCTCAAACTTCGTAACGTCTTAACTCAGGAGCAGTGTAATGATCGTCTTAACTAATAAAGATACTGGCATTGAGCTAGGCAAGATCACCGAAGCACAACTTCAGTTTTTAGTGGATCAACTTGAGGAAGAAAGCCCAACGGATACCGATTATTGGTTGAACCGTGCTGAGCTAGAGATTCTCAAGGAAAATGGCGCTGATCCTGAGCTGCTCGCTTTGTTGGAGCAAGGTATGGGGGAAGCCGAGGATATGGAAGTGAGTTGGGCGCGGCGTTAGGCCAAGGTGGGGACTGTAAAAACCTAGTATGCTGCCTTTAGCTCGGTGCAAGTTTTGCTTGCCATCTAGGTAAAAATCGCCAATAGTCAAATCATCCCCTGATGAGTGGCGCATTGCCTTATCAGTTGCGCTGTAAAACCCCTTGCTTTAGCTGGGGGATATAAGGCGCATCGGTGTTAGCCGATCTATTCATTGGGCGTTGGATTTGCTATAATAAGCCTATGAAAACCTTGAAGTTACGGATTAAGGACAAGCATACTCAGACGCTAAACCACTTAGCGACTGAAGTGAATTTCGTCTGGAACTACGTGAACGACTTGTGTTTTACCCACCTAAAAAGAACAGGTCAATTTTTCTCGGCTTATGACGTAGCACGCTATACAGCCGGTGCATCCAAAGAATTAAACCTACATAGCCAAACGATTCAAGCGGTGACGGAAGAACTGATGACCCGCCGTAAGCAATTCAAGAAAGCTAAGCTGAATTGGCGGGTGTCTAATAAACAATCATCCCGTCGTTCTCTAGGTTGGATACCGTTTAAAAAATCAGCCGTGAGATATGGCAACGGTTTTGTTCAATACGCCAAAACCGCGTTCAAACTCTGGGACAGCTACGGCTTAGATCAATATCACGTTAAGACGGGCTGTTTTGTCGAGGATGCCAGAGGTCGCTGGTATGTCTGCTTAGTGGTAGATAATGCCCCTAAGCTGGAATCGAAAGGTACTGAATCCATCAGTGTTGATCTAGGCTTGAAAGACCTCGCTACCTTGTCCAACGGTCAAAAACTTAAATCTTCTAAGTACTATCGGCGCGATGAACAGAAGCTGGGTATTGCGCAGCGTGCTAGAAAGAAAAAGCGTGTGAGAGCGATTCACGCCAAGATTAAAAATACTCGACAGAATCAGCTTCACCAATTTTCCACTGAATTAGTCAAAGCCTACGCTGCAATTGTCGTAGGCGATGTCAGTTCAAAGGCCTTAGCCAAAACGAAACTAGCCAAATCCGTCTTAGATGCGGGTTGGTCAAGTTTTAAAACCCTACTCTGTTACAAATGCGAGAACGCAGGGGTATGGTTTGAAGAAGTATCTGAACGATACACCACCCAAACTTGCTCGTGTTGCGGAAATACTTCCGCAAACAGTCCGAAAGGTAGAGCAGGACTTGGAATAAGAGAATGGACTTGCCCTGAGTGTGGGGCTGTGCATGATAGAGATATCAATGCAGCACGGAACATTCTCGCGCTCGGACATGAGCGTCTGGCAGCAGGAATCCTCGCCATTTAGGGCAAGGAGGATGTCAACACGCTTACTTGGCAATAAGCACCTTTCTGGGCAGGTGATCGCTGAATGTTCCATCCAAACTCCAGAAGGGACGAAGGTCGCTGATGTGGCTTGGGCCTCAGAGGCTTTTATACAGGAATGGGGAACAGTCACTCCCTTCCCGCGTGCGCCTGAGCTAGGTGTTGAAATTGTCTCTCCCTCTAATTCCCGTGAGGAAATGCAGATTAAAACCCAGCTGTATCTAGAGGCAGGTGCTCAAGAAGTATGGATTGTGTATATCGACACGCGGCTGGAAATTTTTACAGCAGCAGGGCGCATGGAAAGCACCCAGTTCTCGGCAGGGATAAAAGAGCAGCTATTTAACCGTAGCTAAGCCAGAGGGTCGCTATCGCCCCTCTAAAAAATTCTGCAGCATCGCATGTCCATGTTCCGTCAAAATTGACTCAGGATGAAATTGCACACCCTCGACAGGCAAAGTTTTGTGGCGCACGCCCATAATTTCATCCAGTTCACCGTCGGCAGTTTCAGTCCACGCGGTGATTTCTAAACAATCCGGTAGGCTGGCTTGCTCGATCACTAACGAATGATAGCGAGTGGCTTCAAAGGGGCTGGGCAGATCAGTGAAGACACCAATGCCTTTATGATGAATCATCGAGGTTTTGCCATGCATGATTGCTTTGGCACGCACGACTTTGCCCCCAAAGGCCTGACCAATCGACTGATGCCCTAAGCACACGCCCAAGATTGGCCATTTACCTGCATAGTGTTCTAAGGTAGGCACAGAAATACCTGCTTCAGTCGGTGTACAAGGACCTGGTGATAAAACGATTTTTTCGGGGGCGATGGTAGCAATCGCAGTGACCGGAATCTCGTCATTGCGTACAACTTGAACATCCGCGCCTAATTCCCCTAGATATTGAACTAGGTTATAGGTAAACGAGTCATAATTGTCGATCATTAGTATCTTTTGCATCGCGATCTTCAGTTAGAATTTCAAAGCTAAAGAGTATCCTAATCTAAACGGAATCGCACTTTTATCTAGGCTTTCGCCTGTGCTGCAAACTTAGGCAGACAGTGAAAGCTTCTCATTTTGCTAACGGCGAGGTTGATATGCAGGGTAAGTTAATGACTACGTGTTTGAAGGTTTTGGCCTTAAGTCTAGCGATAGGCTTAAGTGCAGCAGTCGGCGCGGTAGAAGCCGCTGTCAAAGCTGAGGGTTCGGGCTTAAAGGTCGTTGGCAATAAGATCGTTGATGCTCAGGGGCAGACACTGGTTTTAAAAGGTGTGAACATGCATACCTATTATTATCAGTATGCTTGGGACAAAACCGCTCCCCTCAAATATGCCACAGAAGCTGATATTAAATACCTCAAATCCTTAGGCGTGAACAGCATTCGCTTGGGTTTACATTGGCAATATTTCCGAACTCAATTAGGTTATCAACTGATTGATAACTATGTGCGCTGGTGTGAAAACGCGGGGATTTATTTAATTCTAGATATGCATGTCGCGCTACCCGATTCGACGGCCGGACAAGGGAAAATTTGGAATAGTCCTGTTGCTCAGCAGAAGTTTATTAAGCTTTGGAAGAACATCGCAACGCGCTATGCAGATAAAAAAATCATTGCAGGTTATGATATTTTTAATGAACCTGCACCTAGCGAGGCTAAAAAATGGTGGGATTTAGCGGCTGCTACACTGAGTGCAATTCGACAGGTGGACCCTGGGCATATCATTTTTATTCAAGCGCCTTTGGGGAGTGATACTCGCTTTCAGCGCATGAACGATACAAATGTGGTTTATTCTTTTCACAACTATAAGCCATTTGTGGTGAGCTATTCTGGTTATGCAGGGGCTTATGATTCTAAAATCCCCAGTAACTCTTATCCCGGCTTAGTCTTAAACGACGTGTATATGGCAGGTTGGGCGAAGGGGAAAAATGTGGTGAGTAAAATCAGCGAATGGACACAGCTAGATAGTGGCGAGATTACCGTGCCTGCTGGCGTTGAATTTGCTGCGTTAAGATTAGGTGCGGCGGGGCGCATTGGTGAGGTTTGGTTTGATGATTTTTCCATTACGCATAATGGCGTGAAATTCAATATGTCGAATCCAAGCCTAGAGCAAGCATCCGTGGTGAATGCTCAATTGCCAGCGAGTTGGCGCTTCAGTGGCTCAGGTGATTTTAGCGGAACTTGGGATCGCACGGTGAATCGGCCAGCCACTTCTGCGAATGGTATCGCTAGCTTAAAAATTAGCGGTAACTCAGGTGGGGGGAGTTGGAGTCAAGTGAATCAGTTTTATACTGAGCCTTTAGTGAAGATAAAAGCTGGCGACAAAATCCGTTTCCAAACTTGGGTATATGCACCCGAAATGGAGCACGGGGAATTTGGAATCCGCTTTGATTATTATAATGGTAGCCGAGAGTATTATGATAAGGCACGTTTAGCAAAGGATTTGCAGCCCTATCTGACTTGGGCGAGCACGAATAATCTGCCTTTATATGTCGGCGAGTTTGGGGCTTTATCCACAGCACCGGGGGCTTCACGTTATAATTTAGTACGTGACACCATGAGCGTAATGAATGCAGCCGGTTTGAGTTGGTCATTATGGTCTTATAGAGACCTCGGCCAACCTTATTTCGGTCTCTATTTAGATCAAAAGCTGGATAAGCGCTTAGCCACTGAGCTAAAAAAAGGCTTAGAATAAGCTGGCTTGATCAGGATACTTATTGATGTTTGCCGTCTAAGCCCGATAAAGCAGCACTCGCTGCCCGAAAAACGGCTCGACCTTTGTTCATGGTTTCATCCCACTCCATTAGTGGGATGGAGTCATAGACAACGCCAGCCCCCGCTTGAATATGCAAGGTATTATCTTTCAAAATCGCTGTGCGAATGGCAATGGCCGTATCCATATTGCCGCTCCAGGATAAATAACCGACTGCGCCGGAATAGATACCGCGTTTGACAGGTTCTAATTCATCAATGATTTCCATCGCACGAATTTTAGGAGCACCGCTGACTGTGCCAGCGGGGAAAGTTGCTCGTAGCACATCCATCGCAGTTAAATTAGGCAATAGTTTACCTGTGACATTCGAGACGATGTGCATTACATGCGAATAACGCTCGACAATCATTTTTTCAGTCAAATTCACTGAGCCAATTTCACTCACCCGTCCAGCATCATTGCGCCCTAAATCAATCAGCATTAAATGCTCAGCGAGTTCTTTGGGGTCATGTAATAATTCTTGTTCGAGTTCCTGATCACGTTGTTCAGTATCACCTCGTCGGCGCGTACCGGCGATAGGGCGAACGGTCAGGGTGTCGTCTTCTAAACGCACCAAAATTTCAGGCGAAGATCCCACAATATGAAATTCGTCTAAATTTAAGAAATACATATAAGGCGAAGGATTCAAGCGGCGCAGAGCGCGATAGAGATCTAAAGGGGGAGCCGTAAATGGAATGCTCATGCGTTGCGAAAGCACCACTTGCATAATATCCCCTGCCTTGATGTATTCCTTGGCAGTGAGAACTGCATCCTTAAAGCCTTGTTCGGTGAAGCCAGAAATAAAATCACTTTCTTCCACTTGGCGAGTTGCAGCAGCGGCACGATATAAGCGCCGAGCTGTTTGTAATTGCACCTCTAAACTATCGAGTTTTTTTTGCGCTAGTTGATAACCATCCGCTTCGGCATGCACGATTAAATGCAATTCACCGCGCAGACTATCAAAGACCACCACTTCATCCGACACCATCAATAGAATATCCGGTGTGCCAATGGGGTCGGGTTTGTCTTTGCCTTGAGCGAGTTTCTTTTCAATATAACGAATGGTTTCATAACCGAAATAGCCGACTAAACCACCCGTAAAACGTGGTAAGGCCTGTAAATCGGGGACTTTAAACTGTGCTTGAAACTCACTAATCCAAGCTAAAGGATCAGCGACCTCAAAGCGTTCAATGGCTTGATTAGCCCGATGGATTTCAACTGCTAAGCCATATACTTTAATGATGGTTTTAGCTGGTAAACCCAGCATAGAATAGCGACCCCATTTCTCTCCACCTTGCACGGATTCGAATAGATAGGAATAGGGGGCATCTGCAAGCTTTAGATAGGCGCTCAACGGCGTGTCAAGATCAGCCAAAATAGTACGACTGATCGGAACACGGTTAAAACCTTGGGTAAAATAACTAGCGAATGTATCTTGATTCATGACAAGTTCCAAACAAAAGGATGAAAAAAGGGTCGAGTCTAAGTAGAACTCAAGGACGCCATCGCCATAGCTTGTTTGGAAACATAAACATTATGCACACTGAATGAGAGTAGTTAATTCTTGGAAGGAGTCTATCACTGCATCTGGATGATAGTCACGTATATCTTCACCATGATTGTAACCATAACTCACCGTAATGATTTTAAAGCCCGCTGCTCGGGCTGCTTTCACATCGGATTTTGAATCACCTAACATTAATGAATCAGTCGGCTCGACGCCGAGTTGCTCGGCGGCATATAGCAGTGGCAGCGGATGAGGTTTTTTCTCCGACAAGGTGTCACCGCTTACAATCAGAGCAAAACGCTCAAAAATTCCTAAATCACGCAGCAGCTTATGGGTGAATTGGGCTGCTTTGTTAGTCACACAAGCGACTTTAAGCGCTTTGCAGCTTTGCAAAAAATCTAAACCCTCCACAACGCCGGGGTAGAGACGACTGCGTTGTGAGGTGTTTTCAGCATAAATCGCCATAAAAATGGCTAAGGCTTGTTCAAATGCAGCAGGATCAGCAGGCTGATCTAAGGTATTGGTTAAGGCCCGTTCGACTAAAGTCTGTACACCATTACCAACCCAAGTCCGCACAGCGGCTTCACCCCGTAGGGGCAAACCGAGAGCCAGCATGGTTTGATCCACTGAATAGCTGAGATCTGGAACGCTATCGACAAGCGTTCCGTCTAAATCAATTAAGACAAGTTTGGGTTGAAATTGAGCCATTAAACCTTCGCTTCTGCTAGTTGGGCACGGAATTGGGTCAGTATGCTGTTATAATGCTGAGGATCATTCAGATTAGCCGCCCCAAAGATTGCAGAGCCTGCGACAAAGGTATCTGCCCCCGCTTCTTTAATTTCACGAATATTGCTGGCCTTTACGCCGCCGTCGATTTCTAACCGAATATCGAAGCCGGAGGCATCAATCAGTTTGCGTGCTTCGCGTAATTTAGTCAGGGCAGAGGGAATAAAACTTTGTCCTCCAAACCCCGGATTCACCGACATGATCAGAATCATATCAATCTTATCCATGACATATTCGAGGATACTTAAAGGGGTGGCAGGATTGAAAACTAAGCCCGCCTTACAACCTTCAGCGCGAATCAATTGCAAGCTGCGGTCAATGTGCTCAGAAGCTTCTGGGTGGAAGGTGATATAAGTTGCCCCTGCTTTAGCAAAGTCGGGAATGATCCGATCCACAGGTTTTACCATTAAATGCACATCAATAGGGGCAGTCACACCATGTTTGCGTAAGGCTTCACATACTAACGGGCCAATGGTGAGATTGGGTACATAGTGATTATCCATCACATCAAAATGCACGATGTCTGCACCGGAGGCTAATACCCGATCTACCTCTTCGCCTAAGCGGGCGAAATCTGCAGAAAGAATCGACGGTGCAATAAAATCCGATTGTCTAGACATGAAGGTCTTCCTCAAGGCAAGGCTGAAATAATCACACTCTAACCTATCATTTAGAAATGTGCAGCCTTACTCTTGAGGTAGATGGTGGTGGTTTTAAAGGGTTGAATACATAAAACCTAGGCTGTAGTTATCTGCATCTGTTTCATGGTCAGACCCAGAACCGGTATTAAATACATGCTCCCATTCGCCGCGTAGATGGAGGTTTGGATTCAATTGATATTGTGCGCCTAGCCCGACTAACGGCGAAATCCCTTGATCAGTGCTGTGTTTACTGTTGGTACTAAGGGTTTCTTGGGTCGTGCGTTCCCAAAACATCGCGCCCCCTTTACCCATCAGTTCTAGATTAGGTACTACATTGATCGGTAAATAGGCAACACCGCTGAGTTGATACCCTGCAAGCTCATTGCTAACTTGTGCTGTTTGGGTTGCAATCACGCCCTTTTTCTCGGCTGTACCCAATTGGGCATAAGCAAGTTCAGCTCCAAACATTGGATTCAGGCGTGCTCCCCCGAAGACCTTCCAGCTCATTGCACCGTCTTCACAGCTACCTTCAAAAAATGGCAGATTGCAAGTATTGCCTTGCATGGCATAGCCTGCACTGGCACCCGCATACATTTTTAAGCCATTATTAAAACTAAAATTGGAATTGGCAGGTGCAGTATTAAAGCCAAACAGTCCCTCGGCCTGTACGGTTTCTGCAGCGCTAAATAAGCCTAGTACTAGGCTTAAGATCATGAGTTTTTTCATCAATAACCCCCGGTATTTTTCTTCTTGTAAAGCACTAGCTCAGTTATATAGTTTTATAAGGTTGAAAAAGTCACGCCTAAAGTGAATAAATCCACATCTGTTTCGAATTCAGTATCAGCCGCGCCTGCACTAAAGGCACGCTCCCATTCACCGCGTAGATGCATATTTTGTCCGACTCGATATTGTGCACCCACGCCGAGCAACGGGCTGATACCGGTTTCACTTTGAGAAGAGCGTTCTTCAATGAGG
This sequence comes from Thiothrix eikelboomii, assembly GCF_900167255.1. Classification (GTDB taxonomy): domain Bacteria; phylum Pseudomonadota; class Gammaproteobacteria; order Thiotrichales; family Thiotrichaceae; genus Thiolinea; species Thiolinea eikelboomii. Next base: position 59,352 of record NZ_FUYB01000011.1, on the reverse strand, counting down.
GGGATTTCTTTACTACTGTCTTGTGACCAACTGATGGCGCCAAGCTTACCCATCAGTTCTAAGTTAGGCGCTACTGGTAGATAGCCTAAGCCTGCTGCATAGAAAGCGCTGGTATCACTCTTTAAATTGGTGCTTAAGCGACCTTCTAATGCGGTGCTTTCTACCTCACCTAATTTCATATAACCAAACTCAGCTCCGAATAGGCGATTGAGTTTGACACCGCCATAGAGTTTGCCGGCGGCGGTTGTACCTTCCTCAAATTCACCTTGATTAGCTAAACCTAAACTGGCACCGCCATAGAAGTGTGTAGGTTGGGCAATGCCCCAGTTTTGTTTTTGGTAACTCCCTCCGGCTTCTAGGTTAGCTGAAATAACTAAACCCAAGCCCAATAGCATAGAAGCAGCGATTGCTGACTTTGTGAACATGATCAAACCCCTAAATTTTAGTTTATTATTTTTATTCTTAATATTTTTTATTGCTTATTTCTTACTTATTTCTTACTTATTTTCTTACTTGCTTTCTGACTGAATCTAATTTTATTAAAGCTAATTTGATGAAATCTATAAAGAAGAGAAAGTAACACCCACGGACAATAAATCGAGTGCTTGTTTAGCTGCACTGCCCTGTGAACGTTGATAGCGCTCCCATTCAGCCCGTACACCCATATTATTACCTAGATTATAATTTGCCCCGACACCTAATAAGATGTCACTGCCGTCAGTGGCTTGAGTACCTGCAGTGGATTTTTGTTCACTCTCCCACCACCACATACCGGCTTTGCCAAACAGTTCAATTTGCGCATTGAGTGGATAAGTCACAACGCCAGCGGTGCTATAGCCTTTAGCATTCGAGCTGATTTTTGTACTACCGTCGAGGCCTTGTTGCTCACCGAATTTCACATAGGCCGCTTCAATGAAGATTTTATCGGACATCCTTACCCCAGAATAAGCTTTCCAGGTGTTGCTGGTTTCGCCGCAATTATTTAAGCCAGTACAAAATTCAGAGGAGGCTGTACCTAGGCTCGCTCCAAGATAATTAGTTGCAGGTGTGGTGTTAGTGGGCATATCGTCATCAGCTTGCACTGATTGAAAACAGCATAGACACCCAGCCAACACCAAAACTCGCCACAAAAGTGTGTGGTTCATGTTGCCCCTTAATTTTTATTTTTGATTATTTTTATTTGGGTTCTTAGGCTTAGAGCCTAAAGCAAGCAGGGCGAAGGGTAAAAAAATTCAGATAAACGTAGTGAAAGCCGCTCTGCCAACGCAGAAGTGTGACAGAGCTAGGCTTTTGAAAATTAGCGTTCTGCCATTAGCGACCTGCTTTGAGGCGGGCTGCACGCTCGGGGAAATTGACCTCTAAAACTCGCAAACTATCTGCAGCTAAATCCGCTTTGCCCAGTTGCTGGGCAGCGCGTACTTTAATCTCTAAGGCATCTATGATCACGGGCGAGCCTTGATAATGCTTGATGGCGTATTCAGCACGATTAAATGCCGCTAGCCAAGCGCCACGCTCCATATAGTATTTAGCGACATTGACTTCAGATTCTGCCAAGGTATTACGCAAATATTGCACCCGTAATTGGGCATCTTTAGCATAAGAACTCTCAGGGTAGCGGTTGATAACCCTAGAAAAATCATGGAAAGCTTCTTTTTGACGGACAATATCCAGATCAGCAATCGAGCGTGGGAATACACGATCGACTAAGCTACTACCACGATTGAAATTGACTAGGCCGCGTAAATACAGGGCATAAGCCATTTCTTTACTACCCGGATTCATCCGAATAAAACGATCCACCCTATCTAAAGCCGTATCGGGTTCGTCATATTTGTAATAAGCATAGGCGGATTCAAGCTGGGCTTGTTGAGCATGTACCCCTAGTGGATAACGTGCCTCTAAGGATTCATAAAGTCGGATCGCACGAGGGTAATCGGTTGATTTTACAGCCGCTTGTGCTTGTCGATAGATGGTATCAGCTGATAGGCCTTCAGTTTCGTCTTTCTTTGCGGCATCACCAGAAAATAAGGAGCAGGCACTTAAACTAGCAGCGAGGGCAAGGCTTAAAATGAGACGGGTCGCTCGCGCTTGGGATGTTCTACTTATCGACATTTGTTTTATAACACGTATGATGGAATAAAGTTGCAAGTATAACGTATTCATTGGTTTTAACATGCCCCAAGATCAGCAAATAGTTAGCATTGTCCCACCGGAAATGGCACAACAACGTTTAGACCAAGTTGTAGCTAGCCTGTGCCCACAATACTCCCGCAGCCAATTGCAAAAGTGGATAAAGTCCGGGCAAGTATTGGTCGATAATAAGCCGCTCAAACCCAAGGAACGCTTAACCGGTGGCGAGCAGATTATTATCCATGCCATTCAAGAAGTCCAAACTCGTTCAGAAGCCGAGGCGATCCCGCTCGATATTGTGTATGAGGATCAGGCTATCTTGGTGCTGAATAAGCCTGCCGATTTAGTCGTCCACCCAGGGGCTGGGAATTGGTCAGGTACTTTGGTGAATGGCTTATTACATTATGACCCCGAATTGGAGTATTTGCCGCGTGCGGGGATTGTGCATCGCTTGGATAAAGACACCACAGGTTTAATGGTAGTAGCGAAAACTTTAGAAGCCCATAGCGCCTTAGTTGAGCAGCTGCAAGCACGGGAGGTGAGTCGTGAGTATTTAGCTTTAGTCCAACGCCCCGTGATTGCCGGTGGCAGGATTGAGGGGAATATAGGTCGCCATCCGCTTGACCGCTTAAAAATGGCTGTGCTTGATGGGGGGAAAGAGGCGATTACGCATTATCGAGTTGAAGAGCGTTTTCGTCATCATACGCTGCTGCGGGTTGCTTTAGAAACGGGGCGTACTCACCAAATTCGTGTGCATTTAACCACGCATCAAATGCCGATTGTGGGCGATCAGCTGTATGGTGGGCGGCCGCGTGTACCGGCCGGAATTAGTGAAACTTTACGTGAAGCTTTGCGCAATTTTCCACGTCAAGCCCTTCATGCTACCCGCTTAGGCTTAGTCCATCCTCTCACTGCAGAGGAACTAGCTTGGGAAGTGTCCGTACCTGAGGATATGGCAGCGTTGTTAGATTTATTACGTGCGGAGGAGCTATCTTGATGACTTGGCTTAAACCTACTTGGCCAGCACCTCATCAGGTTCAGGCTGTTTGCACCACTCGTACCGGGGGAATCAGTCAAGTACCGTTTGATACCTTGAATTTAGGCGATCATGTCGGTGATCAGCCTGCTGCAGTAGCCCATAATCGGCGCTTAGTAGCAGAAACCTTGAATCTTGCGAGTACACCTTTATGGTTACAGCAAGTGCATGGAGTCACAGTCGCTCGACATAATGTCGACAATCTGGGTTGCTCAGCCGATGCTTCTGTTTCGTTCGAAAAGACTGAAGTTTGTGTCGTGATGACGGCCGATTGTTTGCCAGTTTTGTTCTGTGATCGTGCTGGAACACGAGTGGCGGCGGCTCATGCAGGTTGGCGCGGTTTATGTGATGGGGTTTTAGAGGCAACCGTGCGTGCTTTGGATTGTGATCCTGCAGATCTCCTTGCTTGGATGGGCCCTGCGATTGGCCCGCAAGCCTTTGAAGTCGGTAGTGAGGTGCGTGCAGCCTTTATGGCGCATCATCAGCAGGCTGCTGAGGCGTTTAAGCCAAAACCTGATGGTAAATGGTTGGCGGATATTTATCAGTTAGGGCGGCAACGCTTAGCAGCCTTGGGTCTGGTGGCTGTTTATGGCGGCGAGTTCTGCACTTATACTCAGCAAGATCGCTTCTTTTCATTTCGTCGCGATGGCCAAACAGGGCGCATGGCTAGCTTAATCTGGTTAAGCTAATCTCAGTTTTTCTTGTCAAAACTTGTCGATTAAGGGATGGAATTACTCCCCCTTTGGGATATACTTGCCCCCCTGAATCATTAAGATTGTCGACATCAGGCTTAAATAAGCATAACTAGCAGCATCTACTAGGAGCACGAAGGAGTACGGATGATGAGCCAACAAGGTAATATCATGCTCGATGAATCTTTTCTAGATGGCGAACAAGCCATTCTCTTGGAACAGATTTATCAGCAATATCAAGAATCCCCAGAAACCCTCTCTGCCGAGTGGCGGGATTACTTTAGAAACCTCGATCTCTTAGAGCAAGGTGCTGGCTTAAATGGTAGTGGCGGCAACAAAGCTGGCGCGGCTCTGTCAGCGAGTGATACCTACCAGCCCCAAAGCGTCTTAGAGCGTCGTAGTTATCAAGTCCGTGTTTCACGGTTGATTAATTCCTATCGCTATGTGGGTCACTTAGCCGCGAATACCAATCCTTTAGGTGATTATGGGATTCGGATGAATGTGCCAGAACTCACGCTGGAAGCTAATGACCTCCAAGACACGGATCCTAGCATCGCCTTTGACCCCGGTTCTTTCCATTTAAAAGGCGCGCCCACACTGGGTAATATTTTCAATTCCTTAAAAGAAACTTATGTACGTACTATCGGTTTTGAGTACATGCATATTATGGATTTGGAAGAAAAACGCTGGATTCAGGCTCGGATTGAACCTGAAATGGGGCGTGAAGTTTTAAGTCATGACCAGAAGAAGTTGTTGCTTAAGCAGTTAACGGCAGCGGAAGGTTTTGAGCAATATTTGCATCGTCGTTATGTCGGGCAAAAGCGTTTCGGTCTGGAAGGTGGCGAAAGCTTAATTCCAATGCTGCATCGTATTCTGCAAGAAGGCGGTGCTGCAGGCATGAAAGAAGCGGTGATCGGTATGGCTCACCGGGGGCGTTTGAATGTCCTGATCAATGTTATGTACAAACCTTCTGGGATACTCTTCAGTGAGTTCGAAGGTAAAGTCGATGACGGTCAATACACTGGCGATGTTAAATATCATAAAGGTTATTCCAGCGATATTATGACTGCTGGTGGTCCAGTGCATTTGGCTTTGGGCTTTAATCCATCACATCTAGAAATTGTAAGCCCGGTGGTAATCGGCTCAGTGCGTGCTCGTCAAGAGCGACGCGGTGATCGCACGGGTGAGCAAGTCATGGCGATTAGTATCCACGGTGATGCAGCCTTTGCAGGCCAAGGCGTGGTGATGGAAACCTTCAATATGGCGCAGACTCGCGGCTATCGCACGCTAGGAACAGTCCATATTGTTATCAATAACCAAGTGGGTTTCACCACCAGTACTACCACCGATAGCCGTTCAACGCATTATCCAACGGATGTTGCGAAAATGATCAATGCGCCGATTATTCATGTGAATGGCGATGATCCAGAAGCCGTCATCTATGCAGCGAAAGTGGCCCTAGACTATCGGAATCGCTTTAAGAAAGATGTAGTGATTGATTTAGTGTGCTATCGCCGCTTAGGGCATAACGAAGCTGATGAGCCTGCGATGACCCAGCCGGTTATGTATAGCATTATTCGTAGTCTACCAACGACGCGGACGCAATACGCTGAGAAGTTGATTAAAGAGGGCGTGATCACTCGAGAAGAAGCCGATGCGATGGTGGCGGGTTTCCGTGAGGTGATGGATGCGGGCGAAGTTGTGCGTGGTTACTTCGACCAGCCTAATGTAGAAGGTTTGCCGAATGAATTGCAAACTCACTGGAAAACCTATTTAAGCGGCAAATGGCGGGATAAAGTCAATACAGCGGTGAGTGCAGAGCGGGTGGGCGCTTTATCCGCTAGCTGGCTGAATAATATTCCGGCTGATTTTAAAGTTCATCGGCGCGTCTTGAAAGTCATCGAAGATCGGGTTGCGATGGGTAAAGGCGATAAGCCAGCTGATTGGGGTTTTGGTGAGACCTTAGCTTATGCCACTTTGCTAGAAGAGGGGCGTAATGTCCGTTTATCGGGGCAGGATTGTGGTCGCGGTACTTTCTCCCATCGGCATGCCGTCTTGCATCATCAAGAAGAGCGTAGACAATGGTTGCCCTTATTAAATCTCAGTCCTAATCAAGGCGCTTTCAATGTCATTGACTCGGTATTATCTGAGGAAGCGGTGCTGGCTTATGAGTATGGCTATGCGACGGCAGAACCTGAAAACTTAACCATTTGGGAAGCACAGTTTGGTGACTTCGTGAATGGTGCACAGGTCGTGATTGACCAGTTTATTAGTTCTGGCGAGCAAAAATGGCAGCGTCTATGTGGTCTGGTGATGTTCTTGCCGCATGGTTTTGAAGGCCAGGGACCCGAGCATTCCTCGGCGCGGATTGAGCGGATTGTGCAGTTAGCGGCTCAGGAAAATATTCAGATCGTTGTGCCGACTACGCCTGCGCAAACTTTCCACATGCTGCGTCGTCAGGTGCTGCGTAATTATCGTAAGCCGTTGATTGTCTTTACACCTAAGAGTCTATTGCGTCATCCATTAGCCGTGAATGAGCTGAAGGATTTTACTGAGGGTGAATTCCAATTAGTCATTGATGATGTCGATGTGAAGCCAGAAAACAAAGCAGCGGTGGATCGGGTGATCATGTGCTGCGGTAAAGTGTATTACGACTTATTGGAAGAGCGTAGAAAAAATAATCTGGACAATGTAGCCATTGTACGGATTGAGCAACTCTATCCTTTCCCAGCTCCTGAGTTACGGCAGATTGTTTCGGCTTATCCGAATCTGCAAACCCTGATTTGGTGTCAAGAAGAACCGGTTAACCAAGGTGCTTGGGATGGTATTCGCCATCGCTTCGAGGCTTATGAGTTGGCGGAAATCTCTTGCGTTAGCCGTCCAGCGGCGGCAGCTCCTGCAGTAGGTTCACTTTATGTGCATCAAGCTCAGCAACAAGCCTTGGTGAGAGAGGCTTTGGGTTTGGGACAAAAATAAACGGTTCTCAGCTTAACTAGCAGGATTCCTGCGGCTAAACGCTCAAATCGAAAGGCAGCTGTGCAAACAGCTGCCTTTTTTGTTTACAATCAGGTTTTAACTTATTTACTTGTTTGGGGAAACACTGTGCGGCTATCGGTCGAAGATTATCGTCAATGGAAAAATAAAAGTGTGACTTTATTAGGTATGTCGGGAGTCGGGAAAACTCATCTTTCAGCGACCTTGCGCCAGCATGATTGGTTTCACTACTCGGGTGATTACCGCATTGGTAAGCGTTATTTAGATGAAGCAATTCTTGACCTGATTAAAGAGCAGGCGATGAAAGTGCCGTTCTTAAAAGATTTGCTGCGCAAAGATTGGATCTATATCACCAATAATATCACCATTGATGACCCAGGACCTGTGCTGTCTTATGTCGGTAAATTGGGTAATCCAGAATTAGGGGGGGTAGCCCTCGATCAATTTGTGCGCCATCAATCTGAATATCGCCTAGCCGAAATTCGTGCTATGTATGATGTCCCAGAATTCATTCGTAAAGCGCATAGCATTTATGGCTATCCACATTTTGTGAATGATGTGGGCGGTAGTTTGTGTGAATTGGATGAGCCGGGTGTGATTGAACTTTTAGCGGAGCACTCGCTAATTCTATATATTCAAGTCACTACCCCTGCCGAAGAGCAAAAGTTGATTGATCGCGCCAAGAGTGATCCGAAGCCTTTATATTATCGCCCAGAGTTCTTGCAAGAACAGTTAGCGGTTTATCTGCAAGCAACGGGTTTAAATTATGCTGCACAGATGGATCCTGATGAGTTTACTCGCTGGATTTTCCCTCGGCTTTTCCATTCGCGGATTCCACGCTATGAACAGATTGCACGTGATTATGGTTACACGGTCACTTCAGAGGAGGTTGCTAAAGTGCGTGATGAGCATGATTTTAACACCTTGGTGGAAATCGCCATTCATCGTCAACAAGGTAACTAAACATGCCATTGGTTGATCATTCAGGGCTGCCTACCTTTGAGCGCTTGCGAGCAGAAGGGCAAGATATTCTTCGTGAAGATTATGCGGAGCATCAAGACATTCGTGAGCTGCATATCGGTTTACTGAATATGATGCCAGATGCCGCGCTGATGGCTACTGAGCGGCAGTTTTTCCGCTTGGTTGGCATGTCGAACCAGATTGCGCAATTTCATATGCATGTTTTTACACTGGATAGCTTGCCACGTGGTGAGACAGCACAAGCTTATATTGCTCAATACTACGAAAAATTTTCTGATCTCAAACAAAAAGGTCTGGATGCGCTGATCATTACCGGGGCTAATCCTGTACAGGCAAATTTAGAGGATGAACCGTTCTGGAATGGCCTAATGGAAGTGGTCGAATGGGCGCAAGTGAATGTCACCTCGACGCTTTGCTCCTGCTTAGCCAGTCATGCAATTGTGCAGCATCTGTATGGAATTCGTCGACGGCCTTTAGGTTTTAAGCGTTGGGGAGTTTATAAGCACGCGCTCACTATGCCTGAACACCCGCTAGTTTCAAATTTGAATACCCATTTCGATGTGCCGCATTCACGGTTTAATCAAATAGACCGCCAGCAGTTAGAGGCAAAAGGCTTAAAAGTATTAGCAGAAAGCCAGAAGGCTGGAGTGCATTTAGCGGTCAGTCCTGATCTATTTCGCTTCGTTTTTTTCCAAGGCCACCCAGAATATGACGGGATTAGCTTGATGAAGGAGTTCCGGCGGGAGGTCAATGCTTGGTATCTTGGGCGTCGCCCCGATTATCCACCGTTTCCACAGAACTATTTTCGCCCACAGGTTAAGGCGATTTTGAATGAGCATCGGCTGCACTTAGAGTATGCACGAGTACATGGTACGGAGATTCCCGAATTTCCCGAAAGCAGTTTGATTTCGTTACTACCGAATACTTGGCGTGATACGGCCAAGAGCATGGTCAGTAACTGGATTGGTAAAGTCTATCAACTGACTAATAACGAAAGACATTTGCCGTTTATGGATGGGATTGATTCCAATGACCCGTTAGGTTTGCGCTAAATTTTAAGTATCTCATTCACCTGATCAGAGATCAGGCGAGTTTTAGAGCAAGTTTTATAAGTGTGGCGGGGGATTAGTGACTTGGCAATATGAATGGAACAGGCTTAGTGCCCATAAAAAACACATTAGACTGATTTATAAGAATAGGCCCATATTCACCACCGCTTTCTATCTTTTCTTTGGGGGTATCGAAAATAAACTCTCTAAAGAAAGGAATCTTGCAGTTGGTTTTAACTAGTGTGACTGATCGATTCATCTCAGTATCGTAGGGATACGCTTGTTTCCATTGCTTAGTCGTTATCTGATTTGTATTAAGGTAGGTGTTCAGCGAAATAGATTGTAGGGTAAGTGATGTGTTGGTACATGCTTGTTTGGGTTTCTCATTTGAGCCACGAAAACCAGCAAAATATTTTTTCTGTAAGTCAACGAAAAGTGGAAATGTTGCTATTTGAAGTTTAGTAATTTGTGCATCATCCACTTTTGCTTTTGTAGATTCGATAATTGCGGTGACCCTATACATTGTTTCAGGTGCATACATGGGTTTGATGGTTGCTGGTTTATACTCTTTAGCAGACAACAGTGAAGATGTACTGCAAAGTATAGTCAGTAAGCTTAAGGTAAATATAGATTGGTTTAGATGCATCAAAAACACTCATGACGGATAATTTTAAGGTCAGCAAAATATGAAAACCGAAAACTCATTTGCGATGGGTATAGCTGTAGGCTTCGGGGTCGCTTTCCCATACGCCGACACTGTGCCCCCGTAGCTACCCTTCATCTTTATTTTTACACCACTCGGATATCGCAACACTTTTTTCTTTCAAATAAGCTATAAGTATTCAAGCGAAAACTTCTCCTGCCTCTAACGCGCTATACATGCGCCTCCACAGGGAAAGTTTCGGATAATTTCCGATTGAGCATTTGTAGATTATAATTAGTTAAAAGACAATAACTATGGATCCAACAAGTAAAAGCAAAGCAAGCTCTGTCATATTGCCAAGTTTAATTGGCAGTACCAGTCGCCACAAGCCTATTTTGGTAGCCATTACCGGGAGTTTTAAATTCAGTGGTGAAGACAAAACAGATTTTGTTAGCCCTAATGGCTCTCCAACTGAGCAAATTTTTTTGGCTGCACAAAAAATTGCAAAATTCATATATCAAGACATAGACGGTCAATTTATCACACCTGGATCTACTTGTGAGTCGTCTGTGAAAACAGCATCAGACTTTATAAATAACAAATACCAAAAAGATGATCCAATTATTGTTTACGGATACAGTAACGGAGGGCGTTGTGCAATGGATCTAGTCACTGAATTGCAAAAGCAAAAAAAACCAGTGGATTTATTGGTTACTGTTGATGCAACAGATGCTAAAAGCAAGGTGTTTGGAAACCATAATAAAACCGTCGATACTACTACGCCTCCCAATGTTAGATTGCATCAAAATTTTTATCAAAATGATGAGTGTGGTATTCGTAAGTGTCCAAGTGGTGCAACAATGCAAGCAGAGTCAACTACATCTACGACTGTTATTAATCACCGAACTAGCCTTGATGATTTAAACGATGAGAATTATAAAAATCATATTCATCGCTATATGGAAGCTATTAATAGAAGTGAGATTTTAGATTCTATCTCATCCACTTTGAAGTACTCTAAAGAAAATGAATAACATCATCTTGCTTTGGCTGAGTAGGATTATTTATTTTCCAGCAGCTTTAGCTCTTTTATTTTTCATCAACACCTCTTCTGATTTGGATAGCGAGCTTTACTTGTTGGGTGGATCTTGCTCTGAATCTGCTATGGCGGTTGAGGGGCAGTTCTATTTAACATTACGTGTGCTCTTGGTGATAACCAGCCTGCTCATCGTGATGGTTAGTGTCAAACTATTGCGAGGCAAGTCTTGGCTGGATTTATTAACCGGCGCTGTAATCGCTTTAGTCTTTATTGGAATTAATCACTTCTGGACGCAAAAGCATTTGTTTCAAGGCTATACATGGTCAGGGATGACGGATTTTTATGATGCGGTAATGCGCAAATGTTATGTGTTTGATGGCCCTCAATATGGGGTTTTATTAGCGATTAGTTTAGTCTGTATATGGGGGGTAGCCGCGATTGATCCACCCCACGAATAGTGGACAGTCCTGCTCCCACGCTTACCGTCATCTGCTGGAGAAACACCAAATACGCGGCAGCATGAGTGCTAAAGACAACTGCTATGGCAACGCCTGTGCCGAAAGCTTCTTCCATTCACTCAAGGTCGAAGCTATCCACGGTGAACGCTTCAAAACACGCGACACAATCCGACAAACCGTGTTTGAATACATCGAAATCGACTATAATGGGGTTCGATTACACTCTGCCAACGACTCTACCAAAGTCCGGTAGCCTTTGAGGCAGCTTTTTACCAGAAACTCGCTTCTTGATAGGTCCATTTTTGATGGTGTAGATCAAAGAGCCATTTGCAGTTTTGTAAGATGTTTGCCCATTATTTTCTGAATTGACATAACCTAGCAAAGAAAAAGACAGTAATGTACTTGCAGAAAGAGCAAGTGCTAATTTTGACTTACATGCGATGCGATGTCATAAGTTTGTCCTTTAAAAATTGAGAAATACATTGCCATATAATAGCCTAGTACAAAGTCTCTCTATCCATATCAACATAGTATGATTTAGTTGTTTGTGAGTGATAATAAATTGGCTATTTAAAAATTTCAAGCGTGCGTTTTTTATAAAGCTCACAAAATTATTTTGAGTGATAGACCAAGTTTAGTTTGACTAATAGCCGATATATTCTAAGTCTTGGATTTTATGAAAATAAATTGATTGATTTATGTTGTAATTATGTTTAGAACGATCGTATTTATTAGTGCCTTTGCTTTATTAGTTTACAGCTTGACGATGGTCTTCAAGTATTGGGACTTTGTTGAGCTTGCACCTGATATAGCCGCATTGATGAATGAGAACGTTAAACTGACTGATCTAGAGGCACAGATTGAGCAGTCAATTGCCAAAGATAACCCCGATGAGGCCCGTCTGTATTTAAGCCTTGCGCAGACCTTTGGTTATCCGGTGATGGCTGCTCAGTTTCTTCCACGGATTGAAGCTTTAGAAACGCCTTGGCAAGTGACTCGGCGGCAAGCCGAGCAATTTGCGAATGGGTTTATGGAAGGCACAGGGGAGACCGGCGCAGGAGTCGCAGGGGCGGTGACGGCTGATTTTACGGTGATTGGCGATGCTCGTGATCTTTACGAGCAATATCAAAATCTACAAACTGGCAAAGAAGTGAATGAGTTGATCACGGCTTTAGCGGCTGTTGGCGTAGGGTTAACCGCGATTACCGTGCTTAGCTCAGGCTCGGCTGCCCCGTTAAAAACGGGTTCTTCGACTTTAAAAATGGCGACGCGAGCGAATAAGTTATCACCAACCCTGCAAGCTGTTTTAATCAAGCAGGCCACGGATGTATTGGATTATAAAGCCGTACTGTTAGCAGCACGTGGTGAGAAAAATCTAGACAAGTTACGCCAAGCTGCCGTCAAGGCTTATAATCCTAAAGCTTTAGATGCCTTAAGTGAAACCGCTAACCAAGTGAATTCAATCCGCAAATCCACTTCACTCGTGGATACTTTGGAGATTTTGCGTTATGCCGATTCAGCCGATGATCTGCGCCGCTTGGAAAAGTTGAGCGTAAAATACGGCACTGAAACCAAAGGAATTTTAAAGCTCTTAGGTAAAACAGCGATTGGGACAGTGAGAGTATTACGCCATGCCACCGAATTAGCCATAGCAGCACTCGCCAGTGTGGTTTCATTACTGGCGAGCTTGTTTGCCTTAAGTGCTTATCTACGCCCGAAAGCAGCCTAAGGCTTAATGCACTACTCGTGATTTGCCATTACTGCTAAGTATTTTTACGCTATCACCAACCTGAAACATCTCATCGGCGATTTGTGCAAGCGCCACAATTCGCTCATTTTGTAGTTTCACTGTGATTTCTAGCCCTTGCTTGGCATCAGAGGCACGATCAATAATGCTGCCGATTGCGCTCCCCGCGACCGCGCCTGCGACACTACCCACAATTTGCCCCTTGCCTTGCCCAACTTCACTACCCGCTACGCCGCCAATAATGCCACCGGCCACTTGACCTGTTTCTGAGCTGTTTTGCTCAATCATCACTGGGCGCACAGCGAGCACCGTGCCAAATTGCACTTCTTGTAAAGTACCTGCTTGGGTTGTGCTATAGCGATTACTCGAGGGCGCTGCTGTGCAGGCGGCTAATAAATGAGTCGCCATTAACACGACTAGAGAAGACCGAAATAAGTCGTTGAGTTTCATAATAGCCCCTATTTTTATAGTCAGATTTAATTTTTAAATAATTATTGTCGGCCGGAGTGTCCGAAGCCACCACTGCCACGGACGGATTGATCAAAATTCTCCACAGCCACTAAGTCTGCTTGTACCACAGGTACAACGACTAATTGAGCAATCCGTTCACCGGGTTCTATGACAAAACTTTGCTGCCCACGGTTCCAACAAGAAATGAATAATTGTCCTTGATAATCTGAGTCAATTAAACCCACTAAATTCCCTAAGACAATTCCATGCTTATGTCCTAGACCCGAGCGCGGTAAAATCATTGCCGCTAAGTTCGGATCGCCAATATGCAGCGCTAATCCGGTTGGAATTAATTGCGTTTCCCCCGGATTCAAGGTTAAAGCTTGATCTAAGCAAGCACGCAAGTCCATTCCTGCTGAACCACTGGTAGCATAAGTTGGCAAAGGAAATGTTTGGCCTAGGCGTAGATCCAGTATTTTATATTCAATGCGTGCCATCTTGTTGTTTCCAAGTTTGATAATGTGTGCTGATTAAGTGCATCAACTCTTGTGCCAGTCGTTGTTTATCCATTTCGGGTAAAGAAGTCGAGCCATCCTGCCAAATCACTTCTAGCGCATTTTGGTCTTGGTCAAAGGCCTTACCCTCACCTACTAAATTGGCGGCAATCATTTTTAAACCCTTGCGTTCCAGTTTACTGCGTGCATAGCTAAGAAGATCATGGGTCTCAGCAGCAAAACCAACACTAAACAATTGGGGGTTAGCAAGACTCAAGGTCGCTAAAATATCGGTCGTTTTCGTGAGTGCCAAGCTCAAAGTTGGGGTGGATTTTTTTATTTTCTCAGTAGCTACATTGACAGGGGTGTAATCCGCGACGGCGGCGGTGGCGATGAAAATATCGGCTTCTTGGACAGCGGTTTGGCAAGCGTCCAACATTTGTTGAGCTGTTTCTACCGCAATACGTTTGACTTGATGGGGGGCGCTTAACTGCACCGGGCCTGAGACTAAGGTGACCTCTGCCCCTAAATCACGAGCGGCAGCGGCGACCGCATAGCCCATTTTCCCTGAGCTACGGTTAGTAATAAAGCGTACTGGATCAATCGGTTCACGAGTGGGGCCGGCCGTAATGAGAACTTTGCAACCTTTTAGAACTAAGTTAGCAGGCTGATAAAAATCACGCATGGCTTGAAGCAGAGCTGTAGGCTCTAACATGCGTCCAGGGCCTATATCACCACAAGCTTGTGCACCTTGATCTGGGCCGAGCATGCTTACCCCGCGCTTGGCTAGAGTCTGAATATTTTGCTGAGTAGCTGGATGTTGCCACATTTGTTGGTTCATGGCAGGTGCAATACTCAGTGGGGCGGCTGAGGCTAAACAAAGCGTAGTCAGTAAATCATCAGCCATTCCTGCGACTAAACGTGCGATCAAATCAGCCGTCGCGGGGGCGATGAGAATATGCTCAGCCCAGCGTGCCAGCTCAATATGTCCCATCCCAGCCTCAGCCGCAGGGTCAAGTAAACTCGTATGCACAGGATGACCCGACAGGGCTTGCAAGGTCAGTGGGGTAATAAATTCACCCGCAGCGGGTGTCATGCACACGCGCACCTGCGCCCCGGCTTTGGTGAGTAAGCGGGTCAGTTCGGCGGCTTTATAAGCGGCAATCCCGCCACTTATCCCTAAAAGAATGGATCTACCTTGTAGTGTCATATAATCAGCCTATCTCAACCCCATCACTGAGTCTTATGATACCGATAAAAAATTGGCCAGCTGATGAACGACCGCGCGAAAAATTATTATTACGTGGCGCTCAAGCACTTTCCGATGCTGAATTACTGGCAATCTTTTTGCGCACGGGTACACGCGGCAAAACAGCCGTCGATTTAGCTCGCGAATTATTGCATGAATTTGGTAGTTTGCGTGCTTTGTTTGAGGCAGATGAGGCGCATTTCTGTCAGGCTAATGGTTTAGGTCAAGCCAAATATGTGCAGCTCCAAGCCGTGTTAGCCATGTCGAGTCGTTATCTGCAAGAACGCTTAGCGCGGGGTGTGGCTTTGTCTGATCCCGATTCGGTGCGTTTTTATTTGAGTACGCGCTTACGGAATAAACCTGCGGAAGTGTTTGCCTGTCTGTTTTTGGATAATCGCCATCATGTGATCCAATATGAAGAGCTGTTTCACGGGACGATTGACAGTGCGACTATCTATCCCCGCGAAGTGGTGCGAAACGCGCTTAAGCATAATGCGGCGGCTGTGATCTTTGCCCATAATCATCCTTCAGGTAATGCCGAACCCAGTCAAGCCGATGAGCAGATTACGCAAAAGCTGCAAAAGGCTTTAGCGCTGATTGATGTCCGAGTTTTAGATCATTTTGTGGTGGGTGAACAGGTCGTCTCGTTTGCAGAGCGCGGTTTGCTTTAGGGCTAAAGACTAGAATTTAGCCCTAAAGCAGATAGTTAGGTGTGGTGGTTTAGGTGGTTTATTTAGTTTTTAAAATATCACGAATCTGGATCAGCAACTCTTCTTGAGTCGGGCCTGCAGGTGGGGCTGCTTTAGGCTTTTGCACCTTATTCACGGCTTTGACTAATAAGAAGATAGCTGCTGCAATAATTAAGAAGTCAACGACGGTTTGCAGAAATGCCCCGTATTTGATTACTACTTTGCCTGCGCTGTCTAGAGCAATGGATAGATCACTAAAGTTCACACCGCCTAATAGCATACCAATCGGGGGCATAATGATGTCATTGACTAATGAGGTGACAATTTTCCCAAAGGCAGCACCGATGACTACACCGACGGCGAGGTCGATGACATTGCCACGCATGGCAAATTCTTTAAATTCACTGAGCAAGCTCATATCTAATCTCCGTATTGTTAATTGAAATTTCCCGCTAAGGATGAGTTGAAGAATCGTTCAAAGTGTAGAAAAGATGTTTGTAAAGTACGCAAATTACCTACTAAGATAAGAAAAAAAACGACAAGCGGTAAGGATTTTAAAATACTGTGGTTTATGACAGGCTCAGTGGCTTTAATAAATCCAATAAATCATCTTGGTTAAAACCTGCCTCTGCTTGATTGATGCCGGTATACACGCCCTCTGCGAGTGATTGTTTGCGTTCTTGCAGTTTAAGAATTTTTTCCTCAACCGTCTCTTCAGTGAGTAGCTTATAGACAAAGACCGGCTTATCTTGACCAATCCGATAAGCACGATCGGTGGCTTGTTGTTCGACCGCTGGATTCCACCAAGGATCGTAGTGGATGACGGTATCAGCAGCGGTTAGGTTCAAACCTGTACCCCCCGCTTTTAAGCTAATTAAAAATACTTGAGCCTCGCCTTCTTGGAAAGCACGAATGGCAGCTTCGCGATCACGAGTTTGCCCCGTCAGCTTGCTGAAGCGGATCTTATTGTTTACCAACTCCTGTTCAATCAGTTCTAACATAGAGGTGAATTGTGAGAATAAGAGCACTTTACGGCCTTCATCTAGCATTTCTACCAGCATTTCCATGAGCATCTCAAGCTTGGCCGAAGCTTTAATACCTTGGGCGCTCTCTAGCTTTAAAAGGCGAGGATCACAGCAGACTTGGCGCAGTTTAAGTAAGGCATCCAATAGCATGATTTGGCTACGGGCAAAGCCTTTTTGATTGATTTCTTCCCGCAGCTTTTTATCCATCGCTAAGCGCACGCTTTCATATAAATCACGCTGCACCCCCTCTAAAGCAACTGTGCGGATGATTTCAGTTTTAGGCGGCAATTCTTTGGCAACATGCTCTTTGGTACGGCGTAGCATGAAAGGTTGTAGGCGCTTGCGTAATTGTGACTGGCGATCTAGATCACCATGCTTTTCGATCGGCACACGAAATAACCGTCCAAAGCGGTCGTGGGTACCTAAAAAGCCGGGCATTAAAAAGCGAAACATTGACCACAGTTCACCGAGATGATTTTCCATCGGAGTACCTGTCAAACATAAACGATGGCGGGCATTGAGTTCATAAATGACTTGAGTGGTTTTGGCTTTAGCGTTTTTGATGGCTTGGGCTTCATCCAAAATTAAATAATGAAACTCATGCTGGCGATAAAACTCTTCATCACGGAGCACTAAGGCATACGTGGTAAGTACCAGATCATAATCTTTGAGCTGCTCAAAATAGTGCTCGCGCTCAGGGCCATGTAGCGTTAATACTTTGAGTGTGGGGGTAAATTTCTCAGCTTCTCGCCGCCAGTTACTCATTAAACTCGTCGGAGCAATTACTAAACTAGGTCGATCTGCGCGACCTGCTTCCTTTTCAATTAACAGATGAGACAAGGCCTGTAGGGTTTTACCCAAGCCCATATCATCGGCTAGGATACCGTTGAACTGATACTCCCGTAAAAATTGCAGCCAGTTTAAGCCTTCATATTGATAAGGACGTAGCTCAGCTTGTAAGTTTTGCGGTAGCTCAACCGGCTTGATGCCTTGAAAATGGATCAGTTGTTTACTGAGTGAGCGTAGGGCATCTGCCCCTTTCCATGTCAAATGCGGATCATTCAACAGCTCAGTTAAGCCTAAGCCCTGAACCTGATGTAGTAACAAGTTGCCATTAGCATTTAAGGGGGCATGGTCATGTAATTCAATCAGCGTATCGAGAATTTTGCTCAGGCGTTGTGAATCGAGTTTCACCCAATGCTTATCATCTAAAGGGATCAACAGATAAGGTTGGTCGAGCAGGAGTTTTTTCAGTGCTTGCGGATCTTGCATCTGCGCAATCATATCCACCAGAATCGGCAGTAGATTGATCCGTTTCCCCTCGACAACAAAGCCTAAACTGATTTCAAACCAATTTTCGCCACTACGTGCCAACTCGGCTTCCCAGTCATCCACCGTGGCAAACTCTAGGGTGAAGTTATCGGCATACTCAATTTCCCAGCCATCCAGCTCTAAATCCGCTAAGCCTTGTTCCAGCAGGTAATTCCAGCGTAAAGCTTGTAGGCTCGGATTGTCGCTAGGAACACGCAATTCCAATTGATTTTGCTCAGTCCCTTCAAAACCCAGTTCTTGCAATTGTGCTAAAGCGGCTTGTTCAAACTCAAGGTCGCGCTGAATTCGATAGCGAATCTGTTCTTTACGGACAGTTTGGATTCGCTGAGTACTGTAGTTACTGAGTTGATGATCACCGTATTTGAAACTTAAGCGCAGGCGATGTTGGCCAAAACTCGTGGTTTGCTGCTCGGGAAGGTAAAGCAATAAATGTGCAATTGGTCGAGGTTCGGTGACTTCAATCAGCTGCGGGTTCATGCTGGCATCCGGTAAGGGAAGGTCAGCTTCGGGTAAAATATCCAATAAGCGCTGACTGACTTGATGCGCTTCTTTAGCTGGAATAGGCGGTGCGTTTAAGAGTTTGAGCACTTGTTCAGCTGTGAGGGTACCAAGTTCTAATATCCCAACTTCACCGCGTATTTGGTCAATATAATAGAGTTGCTCTAGCCAGAAGTAGTCCTGAATCGGTGGTGTTGTGCGATAGCGAATTTGGCTATGATTCGCTTTTTCTTCCCAATAAATATCTAAATGACGAGCTGCGCCCGCTTTTAAAGGGGGATGTTCGGTCGTTTTCCAAAAGGCGCGCCCCGTTTTTAATAGCATTTCTAAGGCAATCAGGCCTACACGACCTTTTAGTTCGAGTGAGCGCGAACTCGAACTATAGTAGTTCATGTGGGGAACAATCAGTTGGCTAATATGGCCATCAATTTCTTGATAGTGAAAGCTATGATTTTTCCAAGCATAAACCAAGTCCTCTAATTGTACTTGATAAGCTTGTCCATACCCCCCTCTTTTTAAACGAGTGGCTTTGCGTGGATTCAGCTCAACCCGATTACTGAGTTTATTTTTTTGCTCCAAGAGGTAAATCAGATCCATCCGTGCTGAGTCTGTAGATTCCTCGATGGAGGGGTCTTCGGCTGAGCGCAATGAGGTATTCAAATCCGCTAGCCAAAGCTGAATAGCGGTCGGCTCTTCGATTTTTTCAGTGAGGGTTTTGGGCGCAGTTTGAATACGATCCCCCACGTATTGAAGGAGAGTTGCAACGGCATGTTTACATTGATGCCCGACCGGGCAAGTACAATTGCTGAGGACTTGATGCTTATTGAGGTCGAGTAAAACATCCGTGCTGTATTTGCTATTGCCTAAGACCAGACCTTTTAAGCGGACTTCGGTTAAGCTGGTAAACTCACTGGTTAGCTCAATCACGCGCTTCGTTTCAAAATAATGCACCCCCCGTTGAATGGTGGTGGCATCGAAGCTAACCAGTACGATTTCGGGAGGGAATCCGTGTTGGCGTAAGGCCCGTATATGTTCAGGTCTTAGCATATAGCTGTGCTGTTACCCAGTTCAAAAACGGCAATATTTCCATTCATAGCTAAGATAGACAAGCAGGCCTCACGGTTTAACTGGGTGAATGTTTACATGGATTTTTTTAAAAACGCCACTAAGGATTGTATATAAAATCGCTCAGGGGCGGCAAATAGTATGAATTATATCGACTATAAAACGCCACTACGCTTAATTTCTAAATAGCGATTAATCAATTGTGATGATAACTCAGTTGGAGGTACATCCAAGCATAAAGTTCCAGTAGCACGGACTCGCTCTAGGGTTTGTTGGCGTAAATGTAAATAGTGTTGGATTGCAGCTTGCTCAATAGCCACTTCTAAATGACCGACCGTTGGCTCTAAAGCTAGGTCAAGTGCTTGTTCCCGCATGCTTGCAAGCAGTAAGAGATGGCGCTTTCTGAGTAAATTGAGCGCTGGTAGTAAATCGTCAGTATCTTCATCCCGTAAATTGCTGATTAGAATCACTAAAGCTCGCTTCTTATGACGAATTAAGAGTTGGGAGGCCGCTTGGCTATAATCAGGTGCTTGCAAACTTGGCTGCAAATCATACAGCGTATTAAGAATTTGATTTAAACTCAGCTGACCTTTTTTAGCAGGCAACCAACGCTCAGTACCCCCAAAAGTGGCTAGGCCGACGGCATCGCCTTGTTTGAGAGCGACATAAGCCATTAATAAGACTGCATTTAAGGTGTGATCGAAATGTGATAGCTCACCATCCTTGGCTTGCATCCGATGCCCGCAGTCAATCAGAAAGATAATATCTTGATCGCGTTCATCTTGATATTCTCGTGAAATGGCTTTATGCATACGGGCGCTAGCTTTCCAATCAATTTGTCTTAAACTGTCACCGGCACGATATTCACGCAATTGATGAAAGTCTTGTCCCTCGCCCCGTCGTTGCCGCTTCATAATCCCTAAGTGACTCAAGTGATGATCGGTGGCTAATAAAGCATATTGAGCCAAGGCCGCGAAATTAGGATAAATCCTTACCTCAGCTTCGACCGCTAAGGAATGATCATGCCACCACAATTGCCAAGGCGAGAGCACTCGTACTTGAATCCTCGGGAAACTCGCTTTGCCACGCTCTACCGGCCGGATGCTATAGCTCGGCTCAGCATACTCTCCAACGGGCAGACTCAATTTTAAGGGTAAACCCTGTACTTGGATTGATGGTGGATAATGATCATAAATCATCACCGTCAGTGCTTGAGTATGCGTATGGCGAACTCGTAAGCGTAGATTACGTTGAATACCCACTGGCAGTGAATTAGGTAGGAAACGCTCAATCGTTAAATCATGCTTGCGTAAAGCGAATAGGCCATCTACTAACCACCCGATGAAACTGAGGCCTAATAGCCCATACCAAAGCCCTAACCACCTTGGAAAGAAACTGACGAAAATAGCTAAGGCTAAATGCGTGGCGATTAAATAAAAACTGCGGCGGGCAGGCAAAATCATTGGCGCGGTGCTTCCGTTTTTTCGAGCACAGCCTTTAAGACATGATCAGTGTTATAGCCTTCCAATTCCATTTCAGGGGCTAAGGATACCCGATGACGCAAAACAGGCAGTGCAATCTGTTTAATATCATCGGGGTGAACGAAATCACGCCCTTCTAATAAAGCTTGCGCACGGGCGGCGCGTATGAGTGCAATACTACCACGCGGACCGGCACCAAAGCGTAGGCCTTGACCTTGGCGAGTGGCTTGAGTAATCCGCGCTGCATACTCAACTACTGCCTGATCAACAGCAATCTGGGCAGTCACCTGCTGCATGGCTGAAACAGCCTCAGGCGTGACCACCGCCTGCAATTGATCCAGTTGAAAGCGATCACCGATTTGCTGATTAGTGACAGCATTGATCATGGCAATTTCTTCTTCAAGGCTGGGGTAGCCAATATAAATTTTTAATAAGAAACGGTCGAGTTGGGCTTCTGGTAAGGGATAAGTCCCCTCTTGCTCAAGTGGGTTTTGAGTGGCCAGCGTCATAAAGGGTAAAGGGACTGGATAGGCGAGGCCTTCAATCGTCACTTGTTGCTCTTGCATTACTTCCAATAAGGCCGATTGAGTTTTGGCCGGAGCGCGATTAATTTCATCTGCCAGTAACAGATGGGTAAATACCGGACCTTTACGCACATCAAAGCGTTGATTATGCATATCAAATAATACATGGCCACTAATATCAGCCGGCATTAAATCGGGCGTGAACTGAATACGGGCAAATTGCCCAGCTATCGTTTTTGCCAAAGCACGGACTAATAAGGTTTTCCCTAAACCGGGTACACCTTCGATCAAAACATGTCCGCCCGCTAATAAAGCAATTAAGGTTTCACGAATCACCGCATGCTGACCAATTAAGGCTTTGGCAATTTCGGTATGAATTTGCTCAGCTAAACGGCTGGCTTGCTCCAGACTCAAGCGCGGAGTGGGCACAGTTGCATTCATAGTGTTTTCCTTAGCGAATTAGCAAGTTGCACCAAACGAATAAAATCAGCCTCAGAGAGCTTAGGTGCAGTGAGTAAGGGATGCAGGGAGGCGGCATGCTCAGGCTTTAGCTGCAAGTAGTGAGCCAGTTGCTCAGTTTGCTGTTGAGCATCTAACCATTGCCAGCCCGGAATACGGGTACGGGCAGCTTGTCGGATTGCATAGCGTGTCGCTTCCAATAATTGGGTTTGACCTTGGGCTTGGCGTTGCCACATGAATTGTCCACTGGCTTTAATATGCTCTAGAATACGCCGCCGCTCTGGGGCTGGTTCAGGAATAAAAGCCCCAAATCGGGGCATCAATGCCCAAAAAATAGCGACTAATAATAAGGCTGAACTCAGTAATACCGGCCAAGCATAGTGCCTTAATAGGGTGCTGAGGCCGGGTAAAGTATCATGATTGACCAACCAAACTTGTTTGAACTGCGGGCTATGGCTATGCAAAAGCCACCAAAAGAATTCGGCATGCTGAGCGATATCAATTTGATGATTTTCTGCAAATTCTAAGCTTGCCGCTAAGCTGATCAAACCTTGCCCGTGGGGAATTTGCAGTAGAAAATTTTTCTGGGCAGCTTGATAAGCTTGAGCGGCTGGGTTTTTCGTGACCAGTTCATTGAAGTAATCAATTTCAAGCTTGAGTGCGTGAGGTTGCTGGGGTAGTTGCAATGTAAAGGGGAGCTGATCATCAGTAAGCAATTGGTGCTCGCCGATTTCAACCTGCAAAGCTTGTTGAAGTAGATCTCGCTGCTCGGTTTTGGTTGATTGAGTATCGGCTTCAGCGGCTTCGGCTTCTTCTTCAGTGGCATAATCAACCCGTGCTCGCGTCACCAAATGTCCACCGGCTGCAACCCAAGCTAAAAGCTTTTGAAGCTTTTCAGGTGACAGCGTGTAGCGACCCGTATCAAGCACAATCACTGTCTCGGTATCCGGCAGCTTAGTGAGGCCATCTTCGCGGCTAGCGGGAATGCCCATCCGCTTGAGAAATAGGCGCGCTGCAAACAGATCATTGCTACTGGCCTCACCCCGATAACCGGTATAACTGTCTATTTCTTTAAGTTCGTAGTTTTGTAAAAACCACAGGCAACCGACAATAAAGATCACCCCCGCCAATAAACCGATGATTAGATTTTGCCCTTTCATGGGGCGACCTCAGAGCTAGCTAGCTCTACGCGAGGGGTTTGGAAGGCAGGCCAACCTTCAAACAAGGGTAAAAGTTCACGGGTTTCAGGGATTCGGTGTGCATAGGCAATCCTCTGCCAAAGCTGAGTCAGCGTGCGCAGATAAGCATAGCGCTCAGGCGCAGTCGCCGATTTAGCCAGCTTGAGGATGTCTCCCTCTGTATGGCTGGTATGAATGGCTAACTGCTCTTGATGGGTTAAAATCACTAAAGCGCCTCGGTATAATAAGCTAAGTGCTTCGCGTGCCTGACCGGCTTCCCATAAGCGGCGAGCTGTACCTGCAATATCCTCTGGCAAAGATTCTGGACGAAGGTCTAAGCCAAATAAAACTTCTGGTGCAGGGGCGCGTTTGGTAGGTTGGCGTAAGGGGGATAAGAGCGCGAAGATTTTCTGCCGATAGATCAATGCTAAAATAAACGCAAGGAACGCGCCAATCCACAATAAAGTTTTGAAGATACTAGCCACTAACTGAATCAAACCTTCAGGCAATTGATTTTCTTCTTCCTGCTTAGCGGTTTTATCTTTGGGTATCCAAGTACTGATTTTACGGCGACTATTTAATTCCTCTAATTGCATCACTTCGTTAATTTTGGCAGTCGCTTGTTCCGCAGGGAGGCGTTCTGCGGCTAATACTTCATGAGCTTCAGTCTTCGTCAGCGTTTGTGCATTCACGGGAGGCGTTAAACTGAGTATGAGTCCGCTAGTGACTAAAATAATCAGTAGGCTAGCAAGACCTGAATGATTTACTTTCGTTAAACCCGCTAAGCGTTCACCTAAATTGCGAAAAGCGATTTCAAGATCCCAAGCCTCTAGCTGAGTGCGGCGATTGATATAAAGCATGAAGCCAGCAGCGACATAAAAAGGCTCAATAGCTAAAATAGTTAAAATTAAAAATACAAAGTCTAATAAAGAGCGCCAATACTGGGTATCCATCTCTAATTCACCCCGAAATAGGCTTTTAATATGCTCCCAAGTTGCACCGCTAGGATCAAATATCAGAATCAGCATATATAAGGAAAATAAGACGATCCATTCTAAATGCACACAAGCAATCGTCAGCCAAACTGCATTGCTATGTCCTTGTAAATAAATCAATTCCTGACGTTTTCTACGCGCTTGACCACTAAGGCCTTCTAATTGCCAAATGGCTAAATTATAGCTGCGCGAAAATGAAAAACGCCGATAACTCAGTGCACTCCATAAACCTGTATGACGAATGAGCTGGGGTAGGGCTGAAAAAGCTTCAGCTGTGGTCGTTGTTTGGTTAAACAGTTGTCGACTCAGGCTATGCAACAGTAGGCGATCATAGAGGGGTTTAAGCCACCAAATAATCAAGCTAGCAACCCATAAATAAGCTTCAGGTAAGATGAGCCAAACAGGAATGGCAATCAAAATAACTAATAAAGTATAAGGGATAATTAGAGCGCGCCAATGTTGCTGTACGAGAGAAAAACCTAAATCAATGGCCTCCCAATGCGAGCGTTGCCGGACTTGAATACTTAAGTCAGTTAATTTCATGCCTGCTGCTCACGACCTACGCGCAGAAAATATAAAATGACTAAGATCCAAAGACCCATACCTACCAAGTATTTAACGAGTGGGGGAATAATCGCTTGTGAAGACCAAAAAGCTTCGACAAAAGCAGCCATGAAAAACAATAAAGCGGCAGCGTAAACAATTTGAATAGCAATACGGCTATTATCAAGCAAAGCCAAACGACGTGATTTGCGCCCAGGTAAGACTAAAGCTTCAGCTAGCTTTAAACCGGCCGCCCCTGATAACACAATTGCAGTTAGTTCAAACGCACTATGTCCGGCTACAAAGCTCCAGAAAGTTTCTATATAGCCAATCTCAGTTAAATGCCCAGCAATCGCGCCAATGACTAAGCCGTTATACAATAAGAAAAATAGAGTACCTAAACCAAATGCTAAACCCCCTGCAAAAGTTTGGAAGCCGATGCCTGTATTATTACGAATATAAAAGCCAAACATCAGCATATCGCTATCCGCTTCCCGTTCACGCCCAAACCGAGAACGGTTATTTGGATCATACATTTCTTCCATCAGAGCAACTTGCTGACCATCAATCACCGAATAAACCAATTCAGGTTGCAGTTGAATCGCAATGATCATACTGATCAGACTGCCAAAGAATAACGCAATTGCGAGGTAAACCAGCTTAGATTCTTGGCGAACTAATTGAGGTAAGCCACGTAAAAAGAAATCAACCGTGCGATACCAAAAATGCATCCGGCTTGAATACAACTGATTATGTCCTCGCACCACTAATTGATTTAAGCGTTCAATCAGTAACGGACTGTACATACGTGATTGCGCTAAGGCTAAATGATGGCACAGATGACGATAATCGGCTGGAAAATCGAGTTGCGGTTCTTCAGTATGGCGTTTAGCTCGTTCCTTAGCGGGCAATTGTTGAAAATCGAGCCAAGCTTCCAGCTGATGCCATAAAGCTTCATTAGTTTGCACGAAGGTGGATTGTTTCATTCGTGTTTTCCTATCAGCCAACTGGCGATATTACGTAAATGTGCCGCAGGATCAGTTTTATGCGTGACTAAGCTTTCAGTGAGTATAGCTAACTCTTGTTGGCGCTCGGCGGTTAAGGTGCTTTGCCGTTGTGCAAATAGGATTAGGGCTTGTTGTTCAGGTAAAGCAAGGGCAACATTGGCAGGCTCTGGGCTGGCTGAAAACTCCCGATGACTCAGAACCGGTAGGCTTTTATGCAGCACCACCGTATTGGCCGCTAAATCCCCAAGGCGTTGAAAGCGTTTAGTTAGCAAGCAGCTGGCTAAGCCAAAACCATAAAAAAAAGGCAGGAAATCAACCACCCGTAATAGATTCCTAACCACTGAGGCGGCTGGTGAAATCGGGCTAGCATCTAATTGTGCTACATAAATATTAAGTAAGCGTTTACCCGGGGTTTGGCCTTGAGAGCGTAACTCAAACCAAACGGGATAAAACCACTCTAATAAAAAAATCAAAATCATCGCCAAACCAATACCTAGGCTGCCCATGAAGGCTAAGAGGATAATGATTAATAAACTGACTCCAGCACGAATTGATAAATCCACCAGCCAAGCCAAGGTGCGGACAACAGGTCCTGCAGGCGAAAGCTCTAAAGCGATGCCTTCCGGTGTGTTGACTGTATAAGTAGTATCCAATCGCATGATGAGTTCTTGTCAGTACCAGAGTGCTAGTTTTGAGCAAATGCCTTATGCTTGTAAATTCTTTAGCCAAAGCATGAAGTCAGGCTGCTGGCTTGTCAATCACAACACGATAAACTTCATAACAAGTAGAGACGTATAGCTATGTTCACTTATGAGAAAACGGCTACTGCCATTCCTATTCGCTTAGTCACTGAAACAAGTTTAGTCGATATTAAAGCGGGTATTTATGAGTCTGGGCGGAATTGGCTCACAGTCCAAGGCTATCGTGGCAAACCCCATCAATTATGCCTAGTTCCTGATGGGGCCGGGCGCTTAGCACAAGTTTTTTATGGCTTGAATGAGACGGAAAGCCTGTTATGGGCTTTGGCTGGCTTGCCCTTGCAATTACCTACGGGTGAATATTATCTCGAGGGTGATTGGAATGATGAAGATCGCCTACAAATGTTAGTGGGATGGGGGTTGGGGACTTATCACTTTGACCAATTCCGTAGCAGTGAAGAGTCGTCTAAGCCACTGATTTATGTCAGCCAAGCGGCAGCACGGATTAATGCTCTGGTCGAAGCGATCAGTTTAGTCCGTAATCTGATTAATATGCCAGCCAATCACTTGATGCCACAAGATTTAGAGCAGGTCGCTCGCCGCCTCGCTGAAATGCATGATGCTGAGGTGGAGGTAATAACAGGGCATGCTTTGTTGAAAGAAAATTTCCCCTGTATTCATGCAGTTGGGCGAGCTAGTGCGCATGCACCCCGTTTAATTGAATTGAACTGGGGTAATCAAGACGATCCTTTAGTGAGTTTAATTGGCAAAGGGGTCTGTTTCGATACCGGTGGCTTGGATTTGAAACCTTCTGCGAATATGCGTCTGATGAAAAAGGATATGGGGGGGGCTGCGCATGTTTTGGGTTTGGCTAAACTGATTATGCAATTAGAATTACCGATCTGTTTGCAAGTGCTGATTCCGGCTGTCGATAATGCCATTAGTGGTGATGCTTTTCGCCCCGGTGATGTGATTCATACGCGCTTAGGGAAAACCGTCGAGATTGATAATACCGATGCAGAAGGGCGTTTAATTCTCTGTGATGCGCTGGCTTATGCTGCCGAAAGCGAGCCTGATTTAATGATTGATTTTGCAACCCTGACAGGAGCAGCACGGATTGCAATGGGTACGGAAATTCCGGCTTTCTTTACGAATGACCGTGCCTTAATGCAAAAACTGCAGGCGGCCTCAACGGTCAGTAATGAGTTGATTTGGAATCTGCCCTTACATAAGCCTTATTTAGAAAAATTACGTAGTAATATAGCTGATTTGAGTAATAGTGGCGATAGTTATGGTGGGGCAATTACCGCTGCTTTGTTTTTAAATGAATTTGTGCCAGCGCGCACTCCTTGGGCGCATTTTGATGTGATGGCGTGGAATTTGCGTGCTCGCCCTGGTCGTCCGATTGGCGGTGAGGCGATGGGTTTGCTGGCTGTATTTAAGTATTTAGAGATGAGTTTTGCAGAGTAGTGTTCAGACTGAGCTGCTAGCTTCTCACTTTGAGAGGCTAGTATTTGTTTGTTAATAATTAGCCGCTTCCAGAATACGTTTACCTAGCTCTAGATGTTGTTCGGTATCCCACAGTATGCGCGAGCCATAGCCTATTTTATTAATATCTTCAATAAGATTATTTACTTGAGGGTGTTGGGTATCAATCTGAAAATCAAGATCGCTGCGAGTTGTATCAGGCCTAATCTTTAGGATCTTTTCCGATTTGTATTCAGGGCAAGTGCTTGAATAGGCCACTTGCCCCGAGCTTAAATGAAAAGCGAGAGTAGATTAGCGAATACTCGCAAACGTATCACAACGCTTCATATCGCCATATTGTAAGCCTGTCTTGAACCATTTCACTCGCTGCTCAGAAGTACCATGCGTAAAGGCATCGGGATTAATCCGCCGCCCGGACATACGTTGCAAGCGATCATCACCGATAGACGCTGCTGCTTGTAAGCCCTCTTCAATATCACCTGCCTCGAGGGTATTAAAATTTTTCTGCGCATGATGCGCCCAGACACCCGCATAGCAGTCTGCTTGTAGCTCTAAGAGAACCGAGAGGGCATTGGCATCGCTCTCGCTTACTTGAGATTGTAAACGGCTGACTTGATTGGAAGTACCGAGTTGATTTTGTACATGGTGAGCAATTTCATGACCAATCACATACGCACGGGCAAAGTCACCGGGTGCACCTAAGCGGCGTAACTCATGGAAAAAGCTCAAATCAATATAAACTTTTTGATCCGCAGGGCAGTAAAACGGACCACTCGCCGCAGAGGCATAGCCACAGGCAGAGTCTATTTGTTCGCTGAACAGCACTAAACGGGGTTCTTGATAAGTTTTACCGGCGGCTTGAAACATCGGCCCCCAAACATCCTCGGTTTGAGCAACCACCGCAGCGATAAAGTCGGCATCTTCTTGTTGTTCGGGGGTGGGTTCTTGCACAGTCATCGTCGTGGCGGTTAAGTTACTGCCCGCCATTCCTAGCAGTTGCATGGTGTCAGCTCCCATCAGCCAAGCAATGATCAACATGAGAATTAAGCCGACTCCGCCCACTTTGGCCGGAGCACCCATTCCGGTGCGTCTATCTTCGATATTGCTACTGCGTCTGCCAGATTTCCAGCGCATACTTACTCTCCTAAAGCGGGTTTTGAGGAACTTTTGCTAAAGAATTCTTTCACAGAAATAACTTAAACACTACTAGTGTCAACGTTTGGTGTGGTAAACCGTTATCAAGGATGAACCAAGCAATATGTTAGTACAAGGAATTCAACCACAAGGGCTCGTTTCTGGCGACAAGATAGCAAGCTTAAGCGACTCTTTGGGGCGTAAGGAGGCAAAGGAGCAGAGTCTGAGCTCACCTATTTCAATCAATCACTTTTTAGCAAGTGTAGAAAAGCGGGCCTTTATTACTGCTCGATTAGCCACCCAAAATGAAGATGATGCCCTCGATATTGTGCAAGATGCGATGTTAGGTCTAGTCCAACATTATAGCGAACATCCTGCCGTGGAATGGGGCGCTCTTTTTCATAGTGTGCTGCATAGTAAAATTAATGATTGGCATCGGCGACGGCAAGTTCGGCAGCGTTGGCGGGTATTTTTTCATGATTCAGCTGAAGCTGAAGAGCTACCAGAGCCGGATGAACTCGTTGCCCAAACACAATTCTTAGAGCCTGATCGACAACTACAAAATGACGAGCTCAGTCAACGCTTGGTGGAGTTGATTGGACAGCTCCCCCTACGCCAACAACAAGCGTTAGTGTTGCGCGCTTGGGAGGGGTATGACATTGCGGAAACTGCAAAGATCATGGGCTGCTCCGAGGGGAGTGTGAAGACACATCTAGCTCGTGCGATACGGCAGATGCGCGATTATTTGGGAGATAATTAATGGATAACAGGCGGGAGGCGGAATGGCAGAAGGCACTAGAACAGGGTCTAAACCGTGAAGCTGATGAGTTAAGTTTAGCGATACAAGCTCGTCTGCAGCAAGCACGCCAGCAAGCCTTGCTGGAATTAAATACTCAGTCTCTCGCTAAAGTAAAACGGAATTGGCTAGCGAGTTTAATGGGTAGGGTGGAGGCTAAACCCAGTGCAGTCTTAGCCGGCTTGGTAGGGGCGATGGTGCTAACGGTGGGTGTACAAGTGGCGATGAATCATTGGGCTGATCAAAGTTTAACTAATGCTGAGGCAATGCCCAATAATTCTGCAGATGTGCTAATGTCTAATGAAGACATTGAGTTCTTAGAAAATATGGACATTTATGAATGGCTAGCTGCTGAATACAGTTAAGCCATTGAGCTTAGGGAGCGCATCATGTTAAGGAAAGGATTCCTACTGCTTAGCTGCACAGTGGTGTTAAGCTTATTCCCCGTTTATGCCGATGAGTCTGCTGATGATTTAACCGCTATGTTGGAGTGGTGGGATAATTATGGCCGTTATTGGAGCGAATTAGATAATCCTGATTCAGGTAATGACACGATGATGTTCTCCTTGTTAGAGGGAGGACAGGTGCCACCCAAGGAAACGATCCAATGAGTGCACGCAAGCGTTTAATAGTCGGACTGTTAATCTATGGCTGGTTCACCCTGAGTTGGGCCGGCAGTCTCAGTTGGACGAGTTTGAGCACCCAAGAGCAAGCGGTTTTAAAAGAGTTTGAAGCTGAATGGCCTAATTACCCGACGGCTAAACAAGAAGCTTTAAAGCGTTGGGCGGGTTTACCGGCGAGTCAACGGGCGCAAATTCGCTCTCAATACACGCAATGGAATAGCTTACCTCCTGCCCGCCGCAGTTCACTGCAGCGTAAATTAGAGTATTACCGTAGTTTGCCCGTGCAAAAACGGGAAAAAATTAAAAAATGGCGTAATTGGATTAAAGGTTTGCCGCTGATGGAGCAACAAAAGTTACGTGAACAGTGGTCACAGCTTAATAATGGTGAGCGCAAACAATACATCCAAGAGCTCGCTAAAAAATACGGCGCAGCACCACTTTAACTGCTTCTGAAGGCGAGGGATTGCTGGTTTTCTAGGTAGCCCAGCAAGCTCTTAGCCGCTTATCGCTAGGAATTGTCTAATCCTCGGAATTAAGCTTGGTTTATTCTTGCTCTTCACCAATAATCACAGCTGGGTATTTATTAGGCTGTTGTTTATTGTCCTATGAGTCATGCTATCGGACTCTTTTGAAAATAATGTATGAGTCAATCGCAAGCGGGCTTAAGCTATCAGTCAGGGCTGATTTTTTAAGAAAATAGTCCTCCACACTTAGGCCGAGCGAGCTTTATGCCTAGCAGTGCTTCTGTGCAGATGCTGCAGTGTACGCTGATTTTGCCCAAATTTCCGATAAGTGGTTAAGTCTATTCAGCTTATATTCAGATTAAATTTTTAGCTATTTTGAGCTTATTTAGTTTTTTATCATAAAAATCAATATTTTAGTTTTTTGTTAAGTTTTCGTTAAGGTCTTTAAATCTGGGTAGGATTGTGCTAATTTGCAGAAAAATAATAATGAGTGTTTAAGCTTAGGTGTTGACTGAGGGAGTCAGAAGGTGCGTTGACAACGCAATATAGCTTGTTGGTCTGATACAACCCCACAGAGGAGTGATGCAATGCATAGCCTACAGACTCATTCCAACTCAGAGGAAGAAAACTTTGCTTTGGGTGAGGACGAAAGCATTGAGCTTGAAGAGCTTGATGAGTTAAATGATGAGTCAGAAGATTTGCTAAGTATCGACAGTTCCGAAGTACTAGCTGAACCCCATGTGGAACGTGCTAGTTCGTCAACAGAACGTGATGCTGCCCAGCTTTATCTACGTGAAATTGAATTTTCACCTTTATTAACACCCGAGGAGGAAATTCATTACGGACGCCTAGCCAGATCTGGTGATGAGCTAGGTCGGAAGAAAATGATAACCTGCAATTTGCGTTTGGTTGTCAAAATTGCGCGCCGTTATTTAGGGCGTGGTTTGTCTTTACCTGACCTGATTGAAGAGGGCAATCTTGGCCTGATTCATGCGGTCGAAAAGTTTGATCCTGAACGGGGTTTCCGTTTTTCTACTTATGCTACTTGGTGGATTCGCCAAAATATCGAGCGCGCCTTGATGAACCAAACTCGCACGATTCGCTTGCCGATTCATGTGAATAAGGAACTCAATGCTTATATGCGTAAATTGCGGGAAATGACTCAGCAATTAGGGCGTGAGCCTAGCTTGCCGGAAATGGCTGAGGCTTTAGGGCGTCCCATTGATAGTTTACGTAAATTATTAAGTTTTAATGAGCATGTTTCTTCTTTGGATACACCGGTGGGTAAAGACGGTGATAGCCCCTTAGTGGATTTTGTACCGATGGAAGAAGAACGTGAACCTGCTGCTGTCTTAGAAGATGAAGACATTAGTCATTCGGTAGAAAACTGGATTAATCAGTTGGATACTAAACAAAAAGATGTGATAGTGCGCCGCTTTGGCTTACATGGCTACGAACGTTCTACCTTAGAACAAGTCGGAGAAGAGTTAGGTTTGACCCGTGAGCGCGTGCGTCAAATTCAGATGGATGCCTTAAAGCGTCTACGGCGAATTTTAGAAAATAAAGGTTTATCTAGCGAAAGCTTATTAGGGATTTAAACCCATTCAGTCGCCACCCTATTTCTATGGAAATAGGG
This sequence comes from Thiothrix eikelboomii, assembly GCF_900167255.1. GTDB lineage: Bacteria > Pseudomonadota > Gammaproteobacteria > Thiotrichales > Thiotrichaceae > Thiolinea > Thiolinea eikelboomii. The sequence continues at coordinate 26,755 of NZ_FUYB01000011.1, read as the reverse complement.
CAACGGCAACTGGGCGATTTTCAGAAAGTAAAATAGTATAAGTACGACAGGCTGCATCCGTGGTCATGATTTCAAAACCTATGCCGTGCTCCACTAATGCTTGATAAATAGCACCAGACGCTAAACAGGTGGCATCACTGCGACCTAGTAAAATCAGCTCACTCTTAAGTGCGAACAAAGGTTCTAATTGTTCTGGAGTTAAGCTTTCAAAGCTTTTAGCTTCCCAATCTTTAATGAGAGTTTGCGCGCTCACGATGAAGGGAGAACGTAAACTTTCGTTTTGGATTTGTACCCAACCCTCGCCATAAGCTTGAATCCTATAAGTGGCTTGAGGTTTATCTTCAGTAAACTGCATCCTAGACTCCACCGTGGCAGCATTGACAGAACTGCATGGTCAATTGTAATGTGACCGGCTGCAAATGGCCCCAGCAATGGGTAGTATTCATAGACGGGTTCAATATCGTGCAAGACGATTTTCAACGTATAAACCGCTTACCGACTTACGTATTCAAGATTACAGACGCCTTGAAGCGCGAAGCGCGCGCACGTGGTGAGGATATTATTGATTTTGGCATGGGAAATCCAGACCAGCCAACCCCCAAACATATTGTCGATAAGTTGGTGGAAAGCGCCCAGCGCCCTGATACGCATCGTTATTCGATGTCACGGGGGGTGCCACGCTTACGCAAGGCAATTAGCAATTGGTATAAGCGGCGCTTTGATGTGGACATTGATCCAGAAACCGAGGCCATTGTCACCATCGGTTCTAAAGAAGGGCTGGCCCATTTAGCACTGGCCACTTTAAGCCGGGGTGATACCGTGTTAGTGCCAAATCCGGCTTATCCGATTCATCCGTATGGTAGTATTATTGCCGATGCGGATATTCGTCATGTGCCGATGATTGACGGAGTGGATTTTTTTGCTGAATTAGAAGCTGCGATTAAAAATTCATGGCCTAAGCCAAAGATGCTGATTATCAATTTCCCCGGTAATCCAACGGGGCAATGTGTGGAACTCGACTTTTTTGAGCGAGTGATTGCCATTGCTAAAGAACATGATATTTGGGTGATTCATGATATTGCGTATGGTGAGATTTGCTTTGATGGCTATCAAGCGCCGTCTATTTTGCAAATCCCGGGCGCTAAAGAGATTGCCGTCGAATTTTATTCACTTTCTAAAACCTACAATATGCCAGGGTGGCGTGTCGGTTTTATGTGCGGCAATCCGACTTTAGTTAAAGCATTGGAGCGGATGAAATCTTATCTCGATTATGGCATGTTCGCACCGATTCAAATTGCTGCGATTGCGGCTTTAGATGGTCCACAAGATTGTGTCGATGAGATTCGGCGGATGTATGAAGCAAGGCGGAATGTCTTATGTGACGGTTTAAATGCAGCGGGTTGGCCGGTTGAGCGTCCAAAAGCGAGTATGTTTGTGTGGGCGAAAATTCCTGAGCGTCATCAGGCAATGGGTTCGTTGGAGTTTGCGAAAAAACTCTTAAATGATGCCCATGTCGCGGTTTCCCCTGGGATTGGCTTTGGGCAATATGGCGATGATCATGTCCGCTTTAGTTTGATTGAAAATGAGCATCGCACCCGTCAAGCGCTTCGCGGGATCAAGCAAATGTTCCGTCAGGACGAGTTAAACAGTCCGGCGTAATTATAAACAAAACAGTTAGAGTTTTAGAGTTAAGGAGTACACATGAAACCTGTCAAGGTGGGTTTGTTAGGGCTGGGCACCGTCGGTGGTGGTACTGCAACGGTTTTATCACGCAATGCTGAGGAGATTGCCCGTCGTGCTGGGCGCGGTATCGTGATTGATTTCGCTGCTGCCCTCGATACCAGTCATGCCGCCCAACTCGGCTTATCGGGTGTGCGTCTGAGTAATAACGCGATGGATGTGGTGGAAGATCCCGACATTGAAATCGTAGTTGAGTTGATTGGTGGTTATAATCTAGCCAAAGATTTGGTTCTGCAAGCGATCAATAATGGCAAGCATGTGGTCACGGCGAATAAAGCCCTGATTGCTTTACATGGCAATGAAATCTTTGCAGCCGCTCAGAAACAAGGGGTCATTGTTGCCTTTGAAGCAGCAGTGGCGGGCGGGATTCCTGTGATTAAAGCAGTGCGTGAAGGTTTAGCCGCGAATCGTATTGAATGGTTGGCGGGGATTATTAATGGGACCAGCAATTTCATTCTGACCGAAATGCGTGATAAAGGTCGTAGCTTCGCAGATGTTTTAGCTGAGGCTCAAGTCTTAGGTTATGCTGAGGCTAATCCAACCTTTGATGTCGAAGGGATTGATGCGGCTCATAAATTGACGATCCTGTCCTCGATTGCTTTTGGTGTACCTTTACAGTTTAACGAAACTTATGTGGAAGGAATTTCCAAAATCACCCCTGAAGATGTGAGTTATGCGGCTGATCTTGGCTATCGGATTAAGTTATTAGGGATTGCGCGGCGGACTGAGCAAGGTATTGAGCAGCGAGTGCATCCGACTTTGATTCCACGTAAGCAACTGATCGCTAGCGTCGATGGCGTGATGAATTGTGTGATGGTGCAAGGCGATGCCGTGGGGTCAACCTTGTATTATGGGCGTGGTGCAGGTGCAGAGCCGACCGGCTCAGCGGTAGTGGCGGATATTATTGATGTGGTGCGGGCGATGACTTCGGACCCGAATAATCGGGTGCCGCATTTAGCCTTCCAAGCGAGTACTTTAGCCGATACACCGATTCTACCGATCACTGAAGTGGAAACCGCCTTCTATTTACGGATGCGTGCGGTGGATAAACCCGGCGTGTTGGCTGATGTGACCCGTATTTTAGGGGATCGCTCCATTAGTATCGAAGCTTTCTTGCAGAAAGAGCCTGCGAAGGCTGGTTCTGAAGTGGACATCATTATGCTCACCCAGCGAGTCCGTCAAGGCAATATGGATGAGGCGATTGCGGCTATTGAGCAACTCGATAGCATTTGCGGTGCAGTCACCCGTTTGCGTGTGGAAACCCTGAATTAAGCTCATTAAAACTCTCGACTCCCCTCGAATCTGGAGGGGAGGCATAAGGTTCAAGTTATGAAATACATCTCAACTCGTGGCCAAGCGCCCGCTCAATCCTTTAGCGAAATTTTATTGGGTGGCTTAGCACCGGATGGTGGTCTGTATCTGCCAGAAACTTATCCGCAGTTTAGCGCTGCTGATTTAACCGCGATGCGCACGATGAATTATCGTGATTTGGCCTTCGCTGTTTTATCGCGGTTTGCAACGGATATTCCAGCGGCTGATTTAAAAACGATTATTGATAAAACTTATACCGCAGCAGTGTATTGTCATGTCCGCGAAGGCGATAATCCTGAAGATATTACGCCGCTGCATACACTAGAACCTAATTTACATTTGCTGTGTTTATCCAATGGCCCGACCTTGGCGTTTAAGGATATGGCTATGCAGCTATTAGGTAATCTATTTGAATATGTCCTCACGAAGGCAGGGCAGGGGATTAATATTCTCGGTGCAACTTCAGGGGATACTGGTTCTTCGGCTGAATATGCGATGCGCGGTAAACAGGGCGTCAATGTATTTATGCTCTCACCACATGGTAAAATGAGTCGCTTCCAAACGGCACAAATGTTTAGTCTGCAAGATCCTAATATTTATAATATCGCCATTAAGGGTGTGTTTGATGATTGCCAAGATATAGTCAAAGCAGTATCGAATGATCATGCCTTTAAAGCCGATTATAAAATCGGGGCAGTGAACTCGATTAATTGGGGGCGGATTGCTGCGCAAATTGTTTATTATTTTAAAGGTTATTTTGCGTCTACCACTGACAATACTCAGCAAGTCAGTTTTGCTGTGCCTTCTGGGAATTTTGGTAATGTCTGTGCGGGGCATATTGCACGCATGATGGGCTTGCCGATTAAGCATTTAATCGTTGCGACCAATGAAAATGATGTACTCGATGAGTTTTTCAAAACGGGGGTATATCGCCCACGTGGCTCGGCGAATACTTATCACACCAGCAGCCCGTCGATGGATATTTCTAAGGCTTCTAATTTTGAGCGCTTTATTTATGATTTAGTCGGGCAAAATGCAGCTAAACTACAGGCACTTTGGTCGAGTGTGGATCAAGGCGGAGCTTTTGATTTAGCAGCTCAAGGTTTATTGAGCAAAGTTCCTGAATTTGGTTTCCAGTCTGGTTCAAGCAATCATGCTAATCGAATGGAAATGATTCGCAAAATTTGGGTCGACTATGGGCTAATGATTGATACGCATACCGCCGATGGTTTAAAAGTTGCCCTAGAGTTGCGGGAAGCTGATGTACCAATGATTGTTTTAGAAACGGCTTTACCAGCTAAATTTGAAGAATCAATTCAAGAGGCTTTAGGTCAAGCGCCCGTGCGTCCTCAGGGTATGGAGTATCTAGAAACTTTGCCACAGCGTTTTGAAGTGATGGCTGCCGATGCTGAGGCTGTGAAGCAGTTTATTAAAAACCATCTTTGATTAAGCCTCTGTGATGTGAGAGTCTGCAAATGCGATGGCAGCGATTTTCAGAGTTAATAGCACCAGATGACCAAGCCCTTGAAACTTTATCAGGGATTATTCTTACCATGTCGGTGCTCTCTACTTTGCAAGTCGCTTCAGCGCAAAGTATTGATACGCGAAGTTTAGTGTACGCTGCTATCGGTTCAACCATTGCTTGGGGTTTTGTTGATGGCATGATGTATTTAGTTGGGACGCTGATGGATCGTACCCGTGCTTACAAGGTTATGCGGGGCTTAAGGTCAGCAGCGAGTGTGCTTGATTTCCGACAGCAATTAATAGCGGAATCTCCTGAGTATTTAGTCGACCGTTTAAGTGATCACTCTTTAGATAAAATACAAACTTTTTTGCAGTCAGAACCGCTAGAGCATCGCCCAAGCTTGAATAGGGACGACCTGCAAACCGCGCTCTTGCTGTGGTTGGTGGTGGTGAGTGCTAGCTTGCCATTAATTATGCCTTTAGTATTTATTCACGATCATGTGCTAGCCTTTCGGGTGACCCAGTTTATTTCCGTATGGATTATGTTTGCGATGGGTTATAAGCTGGGTACTTGGCTCGGGGTGAAATCAGTTAAGTCAGGTTTGTTATTTGCAATGATCGGGATTTTGATTGCGGTAGTTTGTATTTATTTAGGCGGTTAGTTGGCTAGTTTGGTTATTATTGTTAACTTTAGATGGCTTTATTATGAGCTTAGCAAAAACTGTTTTTAAATCCCCCGTCCATTTATTAGCTTTTGGTTTTGGAAGTGGTCTAGTGCCGTTTGCACCGGGTACTTTTGGTACTTTGGCCGCTATTCCACTCTATTGGATTTTATCGCTGTTCCCACTCTGGTTTTATTTATTAGTTGTGCTAGTAGCCGCCATTGTCGGTATTTGGCTGTGTGGTGAATCTGCTAAGCGTCTCGGTGTACACGATCACAGTGGCATCGTTTGGGACGAATTTGTTGGCTTTTGGATCACTATGATTGCAGCCCCTAGTGGCTTGATTTGGATTTTAGTGGGCTTTGTCTTATTTCGCATTTTCGATATTTGGAAACCTTGGCCGATTTATATAGTTGACGATAAGGTGCATGGAGGCTTTGGTATTATGCTCGATGATATGATTGCAGGCGCTTACGCTGTTATGATTATGCAAGTATTAGCGCTATTCTTTGGTTGATAGCAATGAGTTTACCTAATATTGGCGATTTCATTGATTCACCTAATTCATTGTTACTTAGCTTAATTGGTAAGTTAACCCCTTGGCAGGCATTGAGTGAATTAGAAAGTTTGATTGATAAGCTTTTATTAGGCTTAGATTCACAAGAGTATTTGATCAACAATAAACAAGCTATTCATAAAAGCGCTACTATTGAACCTAATGCGCAACTTAAAGGTTCTATGATTATTGGGTCGAACTGTTTTATTGCCAATGGTAGCTTAGTGCGTGGCGGAGTTATTTTAGAAGCCAATTGCACGATTGGACATTGTAGTGAGCTAAAAACTGCATTCTTATTTACAGGCAGTAAACTCGCGCACCTTAATTTTGTAGGCGATAGTGTGATTGGTTCTGATGTTAATATCGAAGGTGGAGCAGTTATTGCTAATTACAGAAATGAATGGCTCGATAAGGAAATTCAAATCTTTCATAAAAATCAACACATTGCTACGGGTGTTTTAAAATTTGGCGCTCTAGTCGGGAATCATAGCCGCATTGGTGCGAATGCTGTGATTGCACCGGGGGCTATTTTGAGTCCCAATACTATTATTAGGCGCGGCGAAGCTGTTGACCAATATCAGAACACTTAAGTTTAATGGTTGCCTACTGCGATTAATTCCCTCTGTAGCCTAGTTAAGCAATTTTTGAGCTACTAATCTTCTCGTACTATGTGTTTTTTCTTGAGTTGGTTATGAATGCATAAGCATTAATAGAGCTGGTTGTTTTGACAGATGAAATAGCCTAAAGCCAAGCTCCCAAAGCAAACTGGATAATAGCTCTTTTCTTTCGAGCTAATCTAGGTAATCTGTGGCGCTACCCATCTGTATCTAAACGGGTCTATCCAGCTCTGAGGCTTTCAATGAATACAAATAAACTGTTGCGTCATATCAACGCAATCCGCAGCCTACGCCTATTAGCACAGGGACAAGCCTTGTCACGGGCTGATATTGCGCGTGAGCTTGGATTGACCCGCGCTACGATTGGTTATGCTATAGCTGAGCTTTCGGATGCGGGGTTAGTGATTGAGAATGCTGAAGCTACCTCTGATGGGCGCAAAGGGCGACCCGGTACAGGCATTCAACTTAATCCGCACGGAGCTTATTTTCTCGGTGTGGATATTGGCACTAAAGTATTAACCACCGTTTTGATTGATCTGAATATGTCTGTCGTGATACGTCGAGTTGATAACGCTGGCTCGGACTTTCGTAATCCCGACCAGATTACCACTCGTATCCTATCAGCGATACAAACAGTATTACAGGCGTCTGGTATCGCCCCTGATTTGGTGGAGGGAGTAGGTATTTCTGTACCAGGTTTGGTTGGGCATGATGGGAGCGTCGTCAATGCGCCCTTTTTAGAGTGGCGGCATTACCCTTTGCGTCAGATTTTGGCAAAAGCCTGCCCTGAAGGCTGGTCTGTCATGGTCTGTAACGATGCGTTCGCATTTGCTGGTGCCGAGCGTGCCATATTGCCCCCCACTGAATCAAAGAACCTGTTTCTGCTGCTACTGGCCGAAGGTATTGGGGGTGCATCGCTTGATGGTGAGCGCGTTTTTACCGGTGCGCATGGTTATGCGGGAGAGGTAGGGCATACTCAGATCACAGTAAACGGGCGCACAGAGGCTTTTGATATATTGGCAGGGGCAAAATTATTTGCTGATTTCTTTGTTCCAAACCAAACCGTTGCCGATGGTGTTGATCTGCTGTTGGCGCGACAGAGCGAACCCGCTGTATCGCAAGTGCTGGATCAATGGGCCGATGCCGTTGCGACGGGGCTAGCGAATATTATCCATCTGTTTGATCCGGGTCGGGTGATTTTAGGTGGCCCTATTGCTGCTTTGTACCCGTGCCGGAAAATCCGTGTTGATCATCTTCTAGAAGGCTTGTTGCTGTACGGCTTTTCACTACCTGATATATCAGTGGCTAGCTTTGGCGCTGATGGTGCTGCCATTGGTGCTGCGGCGACCATTCGTGAGCAAATGTTTGCACTTCCCGAACTCGAAGGTCAGTCGATACTCCGGTTTACCTGATTTTAGCCCTGGTACTTTTACATTCTATAGCTGTAAATTCTTTTTGACATTCTAATTTGTTTAAGTTTAAAATTAAAACAAATTAAAGGATGGAGAAAACAATGCCACTGTCAAAAGAATCAACACTGCTGCGGGTAGGCATCTTAGGTTGTGGGCCAATTTCACAATTTGCGCATCTCGAGGCTGTCCAAAAAGGGCGCAATGTCATGCTGGCTGCGGTGTGTGACCGGGATGAAGGTTTAGCCCATAAATTTGGCAGCTTCTATGCAGCCGAAAAAATCTATACCGATTACGAGGCTATGTTGGCGGATGAGACAGTGGATGCCGTGATTATTGCCACTTCGGATGCCTTCCATGTACCTGCCTCCCGTAAAGCACTGATGGCAGGCAAGCATGTGTTTTGTGAAAAACCTATAGGGCTTTCTGTAGAAGAAGTTGAGGCGTTGCAAACCGATGTCAAATGCACCGGTAAGGTTTTGCAAATCGGGCATATGCTGCGCTTTGACCCTGGTATTCAATCTGCTTACGACTTTATCAATACTGACATGGGTCAGATGTTGGCACTAAAGGCATGGTACTGCGACTCCACACACCGCTACACCGTCACTGACGCAATCCAAGCCTTGGCGCAAACAGGTAAGAATGCCCTTCGCCCTGCTGGCGATCAAAAAGCCAATAAGCACCGTTACAACATGCTGGCACACGGTAGTCATCTGGTGGATTTGGCACGTTACTTGGGTGGCCCCATTCGTGCTGTACAGACCAGACAACTCGACCGCTATGGCTCGATGTGCTGGTTTGTTGATGTAGATTTTGAGAGTGGTGCATTGGGACATCTTGATTTGACCTTACAGGTGCGCATGGATTGGCACGAAGGTTTTCAAATTTATGGTGAATACGGCAGCGTGCTTGCCAAGATTTTTAACCCTTGGTTTTACAAGGCGAGTGAGGTTGACATTTTCCGTGAGGCAGATGGCGCATACCACCGAACCTTGGGGGCTGATGGGCATTTCTACCGCAGGCAAGTAGAGGCATTTGCCGACGTGGTGCTAAAGGGTCTACCCATGACAGGGGCATCTATTGAAGATGGTCTGGCTTCAGTGCGGGCAATGGTGGCTATTGCCCAATCGGCACAATCAGGCAAACCCGTTGACCTAGCCAGTGTGGAGGGCGCGGTCTGATGTATCCGGCGATTTTCTCACGCACTTATCCATCACAGCGCATTAGTGACGTGTTGCAGGCTATTCAGGCAGACGGGTTTCGCGGGGCGCAAATGAACCTGCTCAGTTTTGGGATGGACAGCCTGCCCGAAACCCTAGACCGCAATGCCTTGACAACAGGCTGTGACGAAGCGGCAAGTTTAGGAGTCAAATTCGCTGCATTATCAGGAACCTATAATATGGCACATCCTGACCGAAGGGTGCGCGAAGCGATCCGTCCGCGTTTTTTGCAGGTATTGGCAGCGGCACAGCTCATGGGGACATCCATTGTGACGCTTTGCACGGGGTCACGCGATGCAGGGAATATGTGGGCAGCCCACTCTGAAAACACCTCAGCCTCAGCTTGGACTGACCTCCGCGCTGAACTTGATTGGGCACTTGCCGAGGCCGCTTCTCGCGACCTAATGCTAGCTATTGAACCTGAGCCGGGCAATGTAGTGCGTAATGCAAAGGTAGCGCGAACATTATTGGATGAAGTGCATGCCCCTCATTTAAAGATTATTTTGGATGCTGCCAACCTCATTGGGGTACAGGGTTTGGCGCATCAAGCAGACATTGTGGCAGAAGCAGTGGGGTTGCTGGGTTCAGATATTGTGTTAGCGCATGCCAAGGATATTGACCTTTCTGGAAAAGTAGTTGCGCCCAGCCAAGGGTCGATCAACCTCCCAGCTTTTGTAGCAGCATTGGCGGGGGTGGGGTTTGATGGCGCATTGGTGGGGCATGGGTTTGAAGCACAAGATACTGCCCTAGCAGGGAAAGTTTTGAATGCTCTTTGTGGAGCGCAAGTATGAGCAAAGGCGCATTCATCACAGCATCGGGTTGTCGCTTGGTTTATGACATAACGGGCAGTGGCCCTGCTGTGTTGTGGCAGCATGGCTTGGGTGCGCCATTGACTCAACCATTAGCCGTCTTTCCCGATCTTCCCGTGACACGGATTACCCTAGCTTGTCGAGGTCATGACGATAGTGATCTTGGAGCGCTTGAGGAATTGTCGATTGCTACTTTTACCCAAGATGTACTAGCCCTACTCAAGCACTTAGGGATCGAACAGCTCACAGCTGCGGGTGGCATCTCTTTGGGGGCAGGGTTGGCACTCCGTCTTGCTGCTTATCACCCAGAACGGGTTGCATGCCTGATGCTTGCCCGTCCTGCATGGATTGACCGCCCAGCCTTGGAGGGGCAGCAAGGCTATATTGAGGCAGGACACTATTTGGAGCTTTATGGCGCAGCAGAAGGGCTGGATCGCTTTCGTGCTTCGGATGTATTTCGTTTAGTCGCAACGGCTTCACCTGATAATGCTCATTCACTGCTGAGTTATTTTTCGCGTCCACGCCCTGAAACGACCACGGCATTGCTAGCACGTTTACCCAAAGACTGGCCGGGTGTGCCGCTCTCGATGTTAAAAAAGCTTAGCCAACCGACGTTAGTGCTCGGCAATGGCGAGGACATCGTTCATCCGCTCAGTTTTGCACAGGAGTTGGCTAGGCTCGTCCCCAACGCAACGCTGCAAGTGATTCCATCAAAATCGGTTGATCCTAGTGGCTATCAATCACAGTTCAGCATGGCTTTGGAGCGATTCTTGATGGGGATCACAGCATGAATTCGCACTCAATTCTGGTGGTTGATATTGGCGGGACAAATGTAAAGTTCGCCGCTATCCATCAAGGGCAACATCTGACTGAGACTCAGCAACGCCCTACCGCAGACCTGCGTAATGGCGATCCTATCAGCAATCTTGCCCGCGCGATTCTTGAGGTATCTGCTGAGTTAGGGTTAAGCCCCCAAGCAGTTGTTGCCACTGTGCCGGGGCTTCTCGATCCCAACCGTGATTTGGTGCGTTTTGCTGGGAATATCCCTGAATTCAATGGTCGCTTGTTAGCGAGTCAATTGATGGAGTTGGTTGGTATTCCAGTCATTTTGGAGCGTGATGCCATCATCTCATTGCGCGGGGAATGGCAAGCAGGGGCCGGAAGTGGGGTAAACAATCTCTTGGGTCTATTCTTTGGAACAGGCGTTGGTGGCGCATTCTTGCAAGACGGCCAGCCGTTTCGGGGCAGTGGCTTTGCCTTGGAGATTGGCAATATGCCGTTTGGGCGTGAGGGTCGCCAATTGCAAGGCATGCGTACTGACTGTTTGGAAAGTTATGTCTCTGGACGTGTGTTGCAAAGTATTGCGGATCGCCACTCTGTGCCTATTCAAAACGTGTTCCTCCAAGCAGCCGAAGGCGGTGGGCTGCAAGCGGCGATTGATGATTTCATAGCCGACCAGTCCATCGCCATCGGTATTGCTTTCTCGCTGTTTTCACCTGACGCGCTGGTATTGGGTGGTGGCATTTGCGATATGGCAGGCTTTCCGCGTGAGCGTTTGGCGAAGTTGGTAGAGGAAAACTCTACTGTTCGTGAATCAGGCAATACGTTGGATTTGCGCTGGGCAAGCCTTGGCTGGGGTGCTGTGCTGCATGGTGCTGAGGTGACAGTCGATGAGCAGGTAGGACGCTTTTAATGCTGGGATGGTTAGCTGGATAGAGTGGCTAGTTTGTCCCTCATCTGGCAATGGTTAGGAAATACCCGTGATGGGTGCAATCAAACCTTTAGTAAGGAGGAGAATCACATGAAACAGTTGAAGCAGTTATTGGTTGGTAAGGTTCAGCTTGCTGTGGCAGTTGCCACACTGACAGTGGGGATGGCAGCCCCCAGTTTCGCTGAGGATGTTGAGGTCATGCACTGGTGGACTTCAGGTGGCGAGGCGGAAGCTATTTCCGTCCTCAAGAAGGCATTAGAGGGTGAGGGTGTAGGTTGGAAGGATGCGGCAGTAGCAGGCGGTGGTGGTGCAGCTGCCATGACCGCATTAAAAGCGCGGGTAACATCGGGTAATCCACCCACCGCCGCACAAATTGGTTTAATGGGCTTGCAGGAATGGGCAGGTGAGGGGCTATTAGGCGATTTGAGTGCTACAGCCGAGAAACAAAGTTGGGTAAAGGATTTACCACCTGCGGTGATGGAGGGGGCAAAATACGAGGGTAAGTTTGTAGGTGTGCCGTTTAATATCCACCGTGCTAATTGGTTATGGTCGAATGCCAAAATTTTCGCTGACAACGGTCTGACTCCGCCGACCACATGGGATGAGTTTTTTGCGGTAGGTGACAAACTGAAAGGTAAAGGCATTATTCCTCTAGCATTAGGCGGGGAACCTTGGCAAGAAACCATTCTACTGGAAGATACCATCACAGCAGTGGGGGGTTCTGATTTCTACCGTAAAGCTTTCCTTGAGTTAGATATGGGTGCGCTTGGTTCAGAACAGATGGTCAAGGCGTTCGAGACGCTAGGTAAAATCCGTGACTATATTGATCCGGGTGCTCCGGGTCGGGCTTGGAATGATGCGACCTCAATGGTGCTAACGGGCAAAGCGGCTATGCAGTTAATGGGTGACTGGGCCAAAGGTGAAATAGTCAAAGCTAAACTCGTACCCGGTAAAGATATTTTGTGTACTCCAGCCCCCGGTACAGCAGGCGCATACCACTTTAATGTGGACTATTTCATGATGTTCAAGGCGGAAGGTAGCCACCTGGATGCGCAAATGAAGCTGGCGGCAGCCATTATGGACCCCAGCTTTCAGGAAACCTTCAATATGGTGAAAGGTTCAATCCCCGCTAATACGGCAGTGAAGGGTGACAAGTTTGATGTGTGCGCCCAACAAGCCATGAAGGATATCCAAGAGAGTGTGGCAAAGAATGCCTTGATTGGTGCATTGCAAGGTGGCGCCGCGCAATCAGCTCGTATCCAAGGCGCAGTACAAGATGTGGTGGCAAACTTTTTCTCCTCCAGCCAATCGGCTAAAGACGCCGTGGCAGCACTTGTGAAAGCAGTTGCTGACGCTAAGTCTTAATGTCTAAGTAGTGAGGTATCCATTTTCTTAGGATACCTCACCACATCCCACGCTTGAAGATGCAGAGGCTCACATGTCTATTGCGAAACGCTTACGGGGATCACTTCCCCTCTTTGTAATGGCGCCTTCGCTTACTCTGATCGGAGTAGGTGTCTACGGCTTCATTGCCACGACCTTCGTGCTATCGCTAACATCTTCACGGATGTTTCCGAAATTCGATTTCGTTGGTTTTGACCAATACGTGCGCCTATTCTCAAATGACCGCTGGCATATTGCTGTGCATAACATGGTTATTTTTGGTGGGCTTTATATGGTGCTAGGTACTCTGCTGGGTCTACTGCTTGCCATTTTCATTGACCAGCGTATTCGTGCTGAAGGTTTTTTTCGTACTGTCTATCTTTACCCAATGGCACTTTCGTTTGTGGTTACGGGTGTCATTTGGCAATGGATGCTTAACCCATCCTTGGGCATTGAAAAGCTTTTGCATGATTGGGGGTTTGTGGAAGCTAAGTTCCGTTGGTTGGTGGATCCTGAATGGGCCATTTATACCGTGGTGATTGCGGGAGTCTGGCAAGTGACCGGCTTTGTGATGGCAATTTTCTTGGCGGGCTTGCGCGGTGTGGACACTGAAATCCTGAAAGCGGCACGGGTTGATGGCGCATCTCCTTGGAAAACCTATACACGTATCATTATTCCAGCGCTACGTCCGGCTTTTATGACAGTGCTGGTAGTAGAGGGAAATCTTGCTATCAAGAGTTACGATCTTGTAATTGCCTTGACCAAGGGGGGGCCGGGTATCTCCACCGAATTGCCCTCAACCTTCATGTATTCGACGACCTTCAACCGCAATGATCTGGCATTGGGCGCTTCTAGTGCCGTGATTATGCTAATGACGGTTGCTGCGATTGTCATCCCCTACCTTTACATGGAGCTGAAAGATGACAAACGCTAATGTAGTTACAGCTAATCTAGATGCACGCGCTACCAAGAGCCGTCAGCGCCAACGGATTGCCAATCGGGTGTTGGTTTATGCGGTGTTGGTTTTTTTTGCGATTTTGTTTTTAGCCCCTGTCTACACCATGTTTCTGACAGCGCTCAAGACCATGCCAGAAATCCAGCAAGGCAACCTGTTTGCCCTGCCGCAAAATCCATCATTCCAAGCGTTTGGTCATGTTTGGAGTGAGGCTTGCATTAGTGTGCGCTGCACGGGCTTGCGTGGCAATGTGCTGAATTCCTTCCTGATGGTGATTCCTGCGGTGCTGATTTCAGTCAGCCTTGGCGCATTGAATGGGTATGTGCTGACTAAATGGCGCTTCAAATACGATAACCTGATATTCGGCATTATCCTGTTTGGCAGTTTTATTCCGTTTCAGATCGTGTTGATCCCAATGGCATTCACGCTTGGAAAGCTTCACTTGGCAGGCAGTATTTCAGGGTTGGTATTGGTGCATGTTGTGTATGGCCTAGCTTTCACCACGCTGTTTTTCCGCAACTACTTCGTGACAGTCCCTGATGACATTATTAAAGCGGCAAAAGTGGATGGCGCAGGATTTTGGATGACGTTTTACCGTATTTTGCTACCCATTTCGTGGCCCATCATTATGGTGGCGGTGATTTGGCAGTTTACCGGCATTTGGAACGATTTCTTGTTTGGTGTGGCGTTCACAGGGGGCGAAAACCAACCGCTGACGGTGGCACTGAACAACCTTGTTAATACTACCACTGGAACTAAGGCGTACAACCAAGACATGGCGGCAGCCATGATTGCAGCTATTCCAACCTTAGTGGTGTATGTGTTTGCTGGGAAGTTTTTCGTGCGTGGTTTGATGGCAGGCTCTGTTAAAGGATAAATCATGGGTAATCTTGCAGTACAAGACCTCACTAAAAGTTATGGCTCTGTCCATGTGTTAAAGCATATCAATCTAGCCATCGACGAGGGTGATTTTCTGGTCTTGGTCGGACCTTCGGGATGTGGCAAATCGACACTATTGTCGATTATTGCAGGTTTGGAACAACAAACCTCCGGTTCCATTCTCATTAGTGGTAAAGTGGTGGATACGTTAGAACCCAAAGAACGTGATATTGCAATGGTGTTTCAGTCCTATGCGCTATACCCAGCCATGACGGTTGCGGACAATATCGGTTTTGCTTTGGAAATGAGCGGTGTACCCAAGCCTGAGCGCTTAGTACGTATCCAAAAGGTCGCGGAGTTATTACAAATTGAACACCTGCTGCAACGTAAGCCGGGACAATTGTCAGGCGGGCAGCGGCAGCGGGTGGCAATGGGGCGGGCTTTGGTACGTGAGCCTAAACTATTCTTATTTGATGAACCCTTGTCCAACCTTGATGCCAAGCTACGGGTTGAAATGCGCACCGAAATCAAGAAACTCCATACCCGGTTACAGACCACCATTGTTTATGTCACCCATGACCAGATTGAGGCCATGACAATGGCAACCCGCATTGCGGTGATGAAAGACGGCCTCATCCAGCAATTTGGTACGCCCTCCGATATTTATGATCGCCCTGCCAATACCTTTGTTGCGACCTTTATGGGTTCACCGCCAATGAATTTAGTGCCTGTGACAGTTGAGGATGGACAATTGATCATGGCTAGTGGGGAGCGCCTGTCAATACCCGTAGGAGTCAACGCTGCTGCAATAACTGGAGGTAAGTTATTGCTGGGGTTGCGTCCTGAGTGGATTGCATTGGCTGATCAAGGCGCTAAAGACAGTTTTAGGATGGAGATTGAGGTAGTTGAGCCTACTGGCCCAGACCTGTACGTCAACCTGAATTTTGGTGGGCAAGCTATCATTGCCCGTTTGCCAGCAGGTGAGAGCGTGAAGCAGGGAGAATACGCACAGTTTTTGATCGACAGCAGCAAAACAATGTTATTTGATGCGGATACTGGGATGGCACTCTAATACGCCCTAGAGTGCCTTGTCTGCACGAGAATCCTATGAAAATTTTACTAGCCCCTGACTCCTTCAAGGAAAGTCTTTCCGCTGCTAAAGCTGCTGCCGCAATGGCACGCGGGGTCCGTCAGGTATTGCCGCAAGCTGAATTGCTGCTATTGCCCGTTGCAGATGGTGGCGAAGGCACAGCGGAAGCACTCGTGTCCGCAACCCAAGGGCAATTCATGTTCCACACAGTCACTGATCCGCTGGGGCGGGAGATTACTGCCCATTGGGGTTTACTGAATAATGCCAGAGAACCTGTGGCGGTGATTGAAGTAGCCGCAGCATCAGGGTTGGAGCGGCTTGCCGTTGAGGAGCGTAACCCGTGTATTACCAGCACACATGGCACGGGTGAATTGATTATGGCGGCGCTGGATCAGGGGGTGCGCCGTTTTATCATCGGGCTGGGCGGCAGTGCCACTAATGACGCTGGGGCTGGGATGTTGCAAGCATTAGGTGTGCGGCTCTTGGATGCCAATGGACAAACCATCCCGCCCGGAGGTCTTGGCTTGCAGTCATTACGATACATTGATGTCAGTACGCTTGATCCACGTTTGGCGCACTGTGTATTTGAGGTGGCTTGTGATGTGGATAACCCACTGACGGGTGCGCGTGGGGCTGCGGCTGTGTTTGCTCCGCAGAAAGGCGCGAATGATGCAATGGTAAGGGAATTGGATGCTGCTCTTTTACACTTTGCCCACTTGGTGCAAAGTTTGACCGGGCGGGATGTAGGGAGCTTACAGGGTGCCGGGGCTGCGGGCGGATTGGGGGCTGCATTTATGGCATTCTTGCCCGCTCAGTTAAAAAGCGGGGTGGATATTGTATTGGATGCTTGCGGGTTTGATGAGCATGTCAGGGATGCTGATCTGGTCATCACAGGAGAGGGAAAGATTGATGGTCAGACTGCTCACGGCAAAACGCCAATAGGTGTGGCGCGGCGTGCAAAGCAGCATGGTGTACCCGTGATTGCCTTAGCTGGCTCGATTACCGCTGGAGCGGAGGCAGTGTATGATCAGGGTATTGATGCGGTATTTAGCATTGTGCCGGGTGTAGTAACTTTGCCTGATGCCTTGCGGGATGCTGAGGCAAACCTTGAGCGTACTAGTATAGGATTAGCCCGCGTTATAAAAATTTCACAATAAAAACCTTTGAGATTAAAGATCGGATGGCTGGGCACTATGCTTTGGATAATTTACGTTTGAAGGAAGTTGATTGGCAAGTTGAAGGACTTGTCCGTGTTGTGTAGGTCATAGTGAATAAAATGCATACCAATAATTTAGCTTGGAATTAGCTAAAGTCACCCTCACAATTTAGTCTTAGACGATTGGACTCAAGGCTAGCCCTAGTCTCTCTAATGCCAAACTGCTACTCTTCGCGCTTCACGCTGTTTTCTCGAGTTGAATATGAAAGTCAGAACCCGTTTTGCTCCTAGTCCCACTGGCTACCTGCACATTGGTGGCGCTCGTACTGCTTTGTTTTCTTGGTTATATGCTCGCAAAATGGGCGGCGATTTTATTCTCAGGATTGAAGACACCGATTTAGAGCGTTCAACGCAAGCTTCGGTCGATGCGATTTTGCACGCGATGGATTGGTTGGGTTTGAATTATGATGAAGGCCCTTTCTATCAAACACAGCGCTTTGATCGTTATAAACAAGTTGTCCAGCAGCTGTTGGATAGCGGGCATGCCTATTATTGCTATTGCTCGAAAGAAGAACTAGACGCAATGCGTGAAGCGCAAATGGCACGTAAAGAAAAACCCCGTTATGATGGGCGTTGGCGCGATAGTCAAGAAACGCCTCCGGCTGGGGTAGCGCCCGTAGTGCGTTTTAAAAATCCATTGGAAGGCGTGGTTGAGATTGACGATCAAGCTCGTGGCAAGATCGTGATTAGCAATACGGAGTTAGATGATTTAATCATTGCGCGTTCTGATGGTGTGCCGACGTATAATTTATCGGTAGTGGTTGATGATATGGATATGGGTATCACGCATGTGATCCGTGGCGATGACCATATCAATAATACCCCCCGCCAAATTAATATTATGCGGGCATTGGGGCATCAAATTCCTGTATTTGCCCATGTACCTATGATTTTAGGCCCTGACGGGCAACGCTTATCTAAGCGACATGGGGCGGTGAACGTGATGCAATACCGTGACGAAGGTTATACGCCCGAGGCCTTGCTTAATTATTTGGTAAGGCTAGGTTGGTCGCATGGTGATCAAGAGATTTTTTCCCGCCAAGAAATGATCGAATTTTTTGAGTTGAGTGGAATTAATCGTGCACCGTCTTCTATTAATCCCGACAAGCTGGTGTGGTTGAACCAACATTATTTAAAAACCTTACCTGTAGCAGTCATTGCTGAGCAATTACAATGGCAATTAGCCCATCAACAACTCGATACCCGTACCGGACCTAGCTTAGAGGCAGTGATTCTTGCTCAACGTGAGCGCGTGAAAAACCTAGCCGAATTGGTTGCAAGCAGTCGTTATTTCTACGAGGCGATTAAAGATTATGACCCTCAAGCGGTACAGAAACAGTTTAAACCTGAAACTGCTGTTTACTTAAAAGCGGTGCATGCGGCTTTGGTCGATGTAGCGAACTGGGATGCTGAGTCTATTCATCAGGCGATTCAGCAAGCCTGTGAGGCTTTAGGGGTGAAGTTAGGTAAAGTAGGACCGGCTTTGCGGGTGGCAGTGACAGGTTCAGCTTCTTCACCTTCGCTTGAAATTACCTTAGGTTTGATTGGGCGCGAGCGCAGCCTTGAGCGTATTCAAGCGGCAATCGACTATATAGAAAAAATGCCCATAAAGGCTTGACAGTCAGCGCGGATTAATTCAGAATTCGCGCTTCTTCGGGGGGCTATAGCTCAGCTGGGAGAGCGCTACAATGGCATTGTAGAGGTCAGCGGTTCGATCCCGCTTAGCTCCACCAAAGCTTCCGATGAACTTAGACCAGTGAGGCAAGTCATGTTATTGCTGCTAGGTCGAATTGTGTTTTTTGTTGGATTGTTAATAACAGTAGTTACTTTAATCGCAGGGTTTGTTTTACTGTATAAAGACATTCAAAACTGGGCGCAAGCCTGCTTTATGGCAGTGCCGTTCGGGTTCATGTTAATGTTTGCGGGTCTATCAACGAATATCTTTTTAGAACCGCGTAGCACCGACAAGGATTAAAAACTGTTTTACGACGTCCCCATCGTCTAGAGGCCTAGGACACCGCCCTTTCACGGCAGTAACCGGGGTTCGAATCCCCGTGGGGACGCCAACTTTACAATTGAGTTTGACGTTTAAACAGCGTCCCCATCGTCTAGAGGCCTAGGACACCGCCCTTTCACGGCAGTAACCGGGGTTCGAATCCCCGTGGGGACGCCACTTTAAATACTATTGTTTCTTTTCACTCCTCCTGTTTTCCCTCAAAATAGCTAAAAACATAAAATATTTCTTTGGGTAGGTGGATGTATCTATAGTGTTCTGAGCTTGCTTGTTCCCAAAGTTATTATGTGATGTAGACAACATTAAGAACAATGGAGTTTAGCAATGGGCTTGCACCCGCTATTTAATTGGCAATCGCTATTAATCAGCTTGTTTATGTTCTTGAGCGTACAGAGTGCTTGGGCTGAGGAACAAACGACATTCAAAGCCGCTAGTTATACCAATCAGCAACTGTTATCTGAAATGTTGTTAGTGAATGCGGCCGAGCAAACCATCGACAAAGCGCCCGCTTTGGTGGTGACGTTTTCCCAAGATTTAGATACGAATCTTGATCCGGCGGAGTTTTTCACGATTACGCAGGCAGGCAAAGCTGTCGAGGGGACTTGGACGGTGATAGATAGCCCGCGCCGTTTATACTTTACTCAAATTCAACCTAATACCCGCTATCGGATTCAAGTCCGCCCGGGCGTAACTGCTAAGAATGGCTTAAAACTCTTAAAACCTCTCGATTTTGAAATAGCGACTCGTGAAATTCAGCCCGCTTTTGATTTTGCGAGTAAAGGTAGTTTGCTTCCTCAGCAATTAGCAACGGGTTTACCGATTCGAGTCGTCAATGTCCCCGAATTGGATGTGGAGTTTTTGCGCGTACCTCCTGAAAAGCTAGGCGAGGTATTTAAAGCAATTCGCTTAGATGATCGCTTGCAATCTTGGGAGTTAGAAGAAATTCACCAGATGACTAGCAGTGTCTATACCACTCGTTATCCTACCCATGCTAAGCCGAACGCTCGAGAAACGTTCATTTTGCCGATCAATCAAATTGAGGCTTTGAAACAACCCGGTTTATATTTTGCGGTGATTCGCCAACCGGGGCGCTTTACCGATAAAGCTTATCGGATTATCTATTTTGTGGTGACGAATCTTGGTTTGCAGGCACGAGTTTATCCAAAAAAGTTAGAAGTCTTTGTACATGCCTTGGATTCGGCTAAGCCTTTGCGTGGGGTTAAAATTGAGCTTAAAGATAATCAAACAGTCCTAGAAGCGGTCACAGACGAGCATGGGCGTGCCAGTTTTGCTAAATACCCTGAAAAGGCGTTTTTTATGACAGCGACTAGTCCAGAGAATCAATTTGCTTTTCTTGATTTACGCTTGCCTCCCTTAGATTTATCGAACTTTCCTATTCACGGTTTACCTGAGGAAGAGATTGATCCTTATATCTATGCTTCGCATGCGCTGTATCGCCCCGGTGACACACTGAACTTAAATATTCTGCTGCGTGATCAAGATGGCTTGGTCGCAACTAGCCCCTTAAAATTAAGTATCGTGCGCCCCGATGGCAAAGTGATTTGGGAGGAAGCCTTAACAGCCACTACCCCGAATTTAGGTTATTACTTGCAGCGGTTTAGCTTGGCAGATGATGCGCCCGCCGGATTGTGGCGAGCTGAATTACGCCTAAAAGATGAAACTAAAGTGATTGAGGCTTTTGAGTTTAAAGTAGAAAACTACCAGCCTGAGCGAATGAATTTGGTGTTAAGTGGTGCTAAGCCTTTATTAACTCGAGATGATCAGCAGATTGTTTCTGTGCAAGGTAGTTATGTGCACGGTGGGCCGACCGCGAAACAAACCGTAGTCGCGACTCGCTATTTGCAAATTGAGCAGCAGCCTTTGGGTGAGGCTTTTAAAGATTATGTCTTTGGTGTACCTGAAGATACTAAACAGTTAGACAGTCTGAACTTACCAGAGGCGAGTTTAAATGAGCAGGGTAGTGGCTTTTTAGAGTTTCCACCCGTTGCTACTACGATTCAATCACCGCTCAAAACGACGGTCAGCGCGAGTATTTTGGAAGTCGGTGGTCGCCCCGTGTCGAGTGAGCTGCAACAAAGCTATTGGCCTAGCCAGCACTTAGTTGGGATTAAGCCGTTATTCACTCAAGCGACTGTGCCAGCCAACTCAGAGGCGCGTTTTGAAATTATTCGGGTTGATCCGGCCGCTAATTTATTAGCCGCCCAGCATTTAACAGCGACCTTGTTCAGTGAGTCCTATGATTATTATTGGGAGTATGAACAGAATAAGGGATGGCAGCAGCGCGGTATCCGTAATCAATACCCTGTGTTGCAACAGCGCGTCGAGCTTCCTGCAGGTCAAGCAGGGCAATTAGCGGTTCTGGTCAGCTCTGGACAATATCGACTAGAACTCGAGGATGCTGATACCAAGCTGAAAACGGCCTATGTTTTTAAGGCAGGTTGGCAAACTGTCAGTAATTCGCCTGCTCAGCCGAATACCTTAGAGCTTAAATTAGATAAGGCCGTGTATAAAACCGGTGAAACGGCTCAACTAACCGTCAATTTGCCCGCTAAAACTGAAGCTTTAGTGACGATTGAAGGCGGGCAATTATTATGGAGTCAACAACTCAGTTTAAATGCAGGTAGTTCGGTGATAGAGCTACCGCTTGATAAAACTTGGCAACGGCATGATTTGTATGTTTCCGTGCATGCCTTACAAACGGCTGAACTCAATCAAGCCACTCAACCTCAACGGCGTTTAGGTATTTTACCCATAGTGCTTGATCGCAGTGAACGCCAGCTAGAGCTGAGCTTGGAAGTGGCGGATGTGATGATGGCAGAGCAAGCCTTAAAAGTAGTGGTGAAGGCCGCTAATCTAGCAGCACAGGAAGGTTTAGTGACGGTATCGGCGGTAGATAGCCGCTTATTGAGTCACGCACCAATGCCTAATCTTGATCCGTTTAGCTTTTATTTTAGTTCACATGCGTATGACACGGCGTTATACGATAGTTACAACCAACTGATTACGCCAACTGAATTAACAGCTTTTGTTCCGGTATCCCAACCGCTTGCGACCACGACTCCCAAAGTTTTACTGCCAAGTCTAGGTCAGACACTCACTGCTTTGGTCAGTGAACCCGTGCAGTTTGATGCAGAGGGCAGGGCAGAATTGACGCTGCATTTGCCCGCTTTCACGGGGCGACTTCACTTAAGCGCGGTAGCAATGGGGGTAGAGCAATTAGGCAGTGTCAGCAAAGAAATTCAAGTAGTCGCGCCTGTTCAGCTTAAAGCAGAAGCCCCTGCATTTTTAGCGGCGGGTGATCAAGGCTTTTTAAAATTAGAACTTAAAAATACTGGGGATCATGATCAATCAGTGCAGCTGAAAGTGACCAGTAATGGTTTAGTGGAGGGGGCGAGTCTTGAGCGGGAATTAAACCTCAGTAAAGGCCAACTGGAAGCCCTTCAATTACCACTAACTACGTTAAGTGCACTGGGATTAGGGCAAATTCAAGTCGAGCTAGTCGGGAAAGATTTTAATTTCAAACGAGATTTGGCGATTCCGATACGTCCCGCGTATGCAGCGACAGTCGCGTATCAGCAGCAGACTTTAGTGGGTGTCGGGCAAAGCTTCGATGTGCGTCAGCAAGTCAGTACGGATTATTTACCGAATACCGCAGAAACCTGTTTAAGCATCTCCAAGAATCTGAGTTTGCCGGTGGCTGGAGTGGTGCGTAGCTTATTGAATTATCCGTATCATTCTTTAGAGCAAATCGTTAGTAGCACTTACCCCTATTTATTTCTCGATGAAGCGGCTGTGCAACAATGGGATTTACCCGCTATGTCGTTGGCACAGCGCACTCAGCAGATTCAAGAGACTTTAATGCGTTTACGGAGTATGCAGCTGCCTAATGGTGGTTTTACGCTTTGGGCGCAACCCGGTGTAGAAGAGTATTGGCTAAATGCTTATGTGACGAATTTCTTGTTGGATGCCCGTGAGCAAGGTTTTACAGTACCCGCCACCCTGCTGGATACGGCTTTAGCCCATTTGCAAGAAAATTGGAGGCAAGAAACGCCATCCTTAGAAGAGCGCTATCCGATGGCCGCTAATGCCGTGCAAATGGATTTAGCGGTGCGTGCTTATACCGCTTATGTGCTAGCGCGGGAGCATAAGCTCAGTTTAAATGATTTAAAGATTTTTGCAGATAAAACCGCTCCACAAATGGAATTCGGCTTAAGTTTGGTCAATTTAGGCTTGGCTTTAACACTGCAGGGTGAGGGTACACGCGGGGATGAATTGATTCAGCACGGTCTGAGTTTGCCACGTAAAGCAGATACTTATCTCGGTGACTATGGTAGTGTGCTGCGTGATCGTTTGATGTCCCTGTATCATCTAGTATTAGCTAAGCACCCCATACCTAGTTTAAATATCCAGCTGGAGTCTATTCTGTATAAGCTTCAGGAGAATCCCGATTTAAGTACTCAAGAGCAGGCGTTTGTGTTTTTGTTGGGGCGCTTATTGGAAAACCAAGCTAAGGACACTTGGCAAGCGCAATTAGTGCTCGATGGGCAAGTATTGGACTTGGCACAAACCGGTAGTTTTAATCGCTGTGTGAATGAGTTTAAGGCTGAGACGAGTGTCTTGACTAAAAATGATGAGCCTATTTATGTCAGTCTGCTGACCCAAGCTCACCCTAAATCAAGGCCTGCAGCGACGGATAAACCGATTCGTATTGAGCGCAAATGGTATAATTTGGCGGGCCAAGCCTTGACGCCTGCTGATTTAAAAGTCGGTGATCTAGTATTAACCCGCTTGAATATCGAAACCCCTGAACCGATTCCACATGCCTTAGTGGTTGATCTCTTACCGTCAGGTTTTGAATTAGAATCCGGCGATTTACAGGCTAATGAGCGGCTACAGGCCTTGAAGCTAGAGGACATGGCTGTCTCTGTGGCTGAAACGATGGCTTATTCGGCAGCGGTGCAAGAAAGCTTTTGGCCTGATCGTTATTTAGCTAATTTAGCCTTGAAGGCTAAGACAAGTCGCACCTTATTTTATCTAGTTCGAATTGTGCAACCTGCCCAAGCGACGATACCACAAGCCTATGTCCTTGATTTAGATCGACCCTTGATTCAAGGTTTAAGTGCTGGAGCGGGTGTTTTGCAAACAGCACGTTAACTATTATTATTGAGTTTAGCTAAGCTTAGGTCGGTAAGTACAGGCGTACCCGAGCACCGACATAGGGTGAAACCAACAATTCAATCTTGCCACCAACGGCAGAGACGATTTCAGTGCTCACGGCTAAACCGATGCCTTGGCCTTCGGTTTTACTGTCTTCACGAATGCCTCGTTTGAGCAGTTTGGACGGGTTTTCACTCGGGAAACCCATGCCGTCATCATCAATATCAATGACGAGCATATCATTGTCACGGAAGGCTGAAATCTCGACTAAGCGATCACAGAAACGGCAGGCATTATTAATCAGGTTGCCGAATAGCTCCATGAGGTCTTCAGAATCTAAACGGCATTTGGCGTATTCGTCTACATTCACCCGAATCTCAAAGTCTTTGCCACGATGTACTTTATGCATCGTGCTCGCTAGGCGCGTGAGAATAGGACGGATCGGCTGTGACATAATAATGGCGTTTTCGCTTGTGACCATCGCTTTACGCAATTGACGCGAAATAATTTCTTGCATGTGCTCAATTTCAGCGGCAATCCCCGCTAAACCGACATGATCATGCGGTACATCTTGGAAGCTGCCACCTTCTAAATGGGATTGGATGGCGGCGAGTGGTGTCTTTAAGCTATGTGCTAAATCGTCTAATGAATCTTTATAACGCTGTTTTTGACCTTTCTCATGGCCAATTAAGGCGTTGATGGTATTTTTAATCGGCACTAATTCGTCAGGATATTCATCTTGGATAGTTTCTTTATTACCTGCCTCAATGGCGCGTACTTCTTCTTCAAATTCACGAATAGGGGCGACCACCCAAAAGCTAGAGGCCAGTTGTGCAATCAGAATAAGGATGACTGAGGCAAAAAATAAAATTGAAAAGACCATCACGAGGTCATCAATTTCTTTATCTACATTCTTCATGGACTCGGCCACAATGAATAAATAATGCCGATTGGAGCTAGTGCCTTCTTCTGCGTTCTCACGAAACGAGAAGTGTTGCACAGCAACCATATATTCTTCAGGATGGAATTTTTCTTCGGTCTGGCTAGCCCCTGTGGGTGAGGGGGTGGACTTCATACGATCTGCAAAGGGGGTAAAGTTTTGCACTTCAGGATCGTTGAAGAGCTTTTCAAAATCAAAATAGGCAAAGAATAAATCGGTACGGTTTAAGTCAACACCTTCGTTATCAATGGAACTCCAAATAATCCGATTTTGTTGGCGATCCCAAATATAGGCAAACCGACGCTTCCGATCTTGTACCAGTTGGTTACGGGAAATAAATTGTTCAGCGGCCGTTTTATTACGCTCAGGAATTAAGAAGTTGCCACGCTCATATTCAATGAAGCCGAGGAGATCAGAGGCCGTTCGCTCGAGTTCTAAGCTAATTGCTTCGGTTTTACGTTGATAAATACTTAAACTCAGGAGTACGCCTAAGATTAAAATACCAATCACAATAATCGTAAAGCCGCTAACCAGCTGGCGGCTGCGTAACGAACCCATCATGACTAATTATTTGGCCGATGGCAGTCTAAAGTAAAACGATAACCACGTCCGCGCAAAGTCTCAATCGGTTTGAGCGTTTCAGCAGGGTCGAGTTTTTGACGTAAGCGCCGAATAAAGACTTCAATGACATTACTGTCACGGTCTGCGTCTTCTTCATATAAGCTATCGGTTAAATGAGTTTTAGAAATCACTTGGCCTGCATGTAACATCAAGTGTTCAAGCACACGATATTCATAAGCCGTCAGGGTAATTTCATTTTCATCCACATAGACACGCTGCTCAGACAGATTCAGCCGAATCGGCGGGCAAGAGAGTTCAGCTTGAGTCCAGCCTTTGGTGCGGCGCAATAAAGCCCGCAAACGTGCGGCGAGTTCTTCAGCATGAATCGGCTTGACGAGATAATCATCAGCCCCTGCTTCTAAAACTTCGACCTTAGTTTCCCAACGGTCACGCACGGTCAAAGTGACAATGGGATATTCCAAGCCTTTGGCACGCACGCTACGAATGATCTCAAGACCTGTCACATGGGGGAGGCCGAGGTCGATGACTGCAATATCAATCGGATATTCAGTTGCAATATATAAACCTTGAGCACCATCACTAGCGACATCAACAGTAAAACCATTTTTTTTGAGATCACTGGCGATTTGCTCACGGATGGGTGCTTTATCTTCAACAACAAGTACGCGCATAGATTTGTTCGACTATTTAGTAGACCTCTTGCGAAAATAATTATCCCCCAATCATCCGATTAACAAGAGCGGCGATCAACCGTAAGCGTAGCTCAAACCGTCGTCGCCGTCCTCGGTAAACCCCCTTCAGAATCCGAAAAATTTTCAGTGAGCGAATCCGATGCTCCACCTTGACCCGAACCTTGGCCAACCGCTGATTGAACTCCATTTGCTCCGGCTCTAAGTCTCGACCCGGCGGCTTTTTGAACGGCATGACCACAGAGCATCCCTCGACCCTGAACCCCACATAGCCCAGATCCACCGCACAGACGCTACCCGCCGGAAGATGATGAGCGTGGCGGCGAG
>NZ_FUYB01000021.1 GCF_900167255.1 Thiothrix eikelboomii | reverse complement strand
TTGGCAGACCACTGTAGGCTGGGATTGGAGACACTGCGGGAGGATGCACGGCTGTGGTACAACGGCTACCGCTTCAACCTCAAAGCCGACACCAGTGTGTACAACGCCAACATGCTGCTGTATTTCGTGGACAGTTTCGACCGTAAACGCTGCGAATACCCGGAGCCAATGCTGGACGAGAACATTGCCTCCGACTATGGTAAGATCATGAAAATGTTCAGTATTGGCAACCGGGATACCAATTATTCAGTGCTAGAATTGTTGATCAACACGGGGGAAGCGCAAGCTTCACAACGCCGTAAGTTTGAGTTCGACAAGGGCTTTGAGCGGGATGACTTCATTAGCCTGCTCGCCTACATGGGTTTTATCACGCTGGCACGGAAGACCCTTTCTGGTGAAGTCTTCGTCATTCCCAACTACGTCATCCGTGAGTTTTACTTCCATTATTTCAAAGTGGAATTGGAGCGGCGCAACCAATTTAGCATTCCTAATCACACTCTACGCTTGGCGGTGGAACAACTGGCGGTGAATGCCGATTTCCAGCCGCTGATCACAGAGTTGGAGCGCGCTCTGCAACTATTGTCCAACCGCGATGCGATGGGCATGGACGAGAAGCATGTCAAGGTGCTGCTGCTGACTTTGCTCTACCAGACCCAAATTTACTTCATCCACAGCGAACGCGAAATGGGGCATAAGTACCCCGACATCTTGCTGCTGGAGCGCAATCCACTGAAAGTGCCGTTTCAGCATCTGGTGGAGCTGAAGTATTGCAAGAAGGGTAAAAAGGCTGACCTGAAAGAGGGCTGGGCTGCCAAGCGGCAGGAAGGTATCGCGCAAGTGCAGGGCTATTTGCAATTGCCGGAGGTGCTGAGGTTAAGAGATCTGGCCGCGTGGGTCTTGGTGACGGATGGGGAAACAGTCGAGGTGCTGCGGGTGGAGTCATCACCGTAAGATAGCTTGCCCTGAACCCTAAAGCCAGAGCGAGCTGCTGCCTCGATACTTCTGTATTCAATACTTCCGTAAACGCTAACCGCGCTTGCGTCGCCGTCCCCACCAGACTAAGCCCCCGAGCAAGGCCAATAAACCGACGGGACTAAAGATCGGGATAGTCGCCGAGTTTGTTCCCGTGCCACGGATCGCAAAGCGGAAGATCGAGGCATCACTGAAGGTAATCACCACGATCCCCTCACGGAGGCCGACTACACTGGGGGTGAAGTTCAGCGTGAAATTCTGGCTAGCCCCCTGATTGATCGTGAAGGGTGTGGTGGTCGCAAGGCTAAAGTCACTCACGCCCATCGCATAAGCGGATTGAAGGCCAAAGATAGCCCAGCCATCCAGACCCGTCCCCTGCGCTGCACGGGTGGTATCCTGCAGGCTCATACTCTGGATCGTGATCGGTGTAGTCCGTCGGTTGCTGAGGGTAAAGGTTTGGGTAAGCTGACTGAGGATTGGGATACTGCCGAAATCCGTACCATCCTCGGTGCTAGGCGTGGTGTCATCCTTGCTAATCACTCTACCCTGTTGGGTCAAGCTCACTTCATCGGCGATGGGGGGAGGGGCAGAGTCGACGGTGATCGGATGCCTCACTTCCGTCGCCGCTGCATAATTATCATTCCCCGCCTGATTCGCGGTCAGGGTACACGTCCCCGCTGCCAGCAAGGTGACCATATTTCCGGCTACGTTGCACACCGTCGGGGTACTGCTGCCCAAGGTAGCCGTCAAGCCGCTGGCGGTGGTGGTGATGGTGACGGGAAAAGCCGCATCCCCCAAGGTCTTGCGGGTCGGGGTAGCCGCATCAAAGCTGACCGTCTGGCTAGCCTTGCCGAAGGTCACGGTACGAGTCACCGCAGTCGCGGCGGCGTAGTTTGCATCGCCAGTTTGTGTCGCACTTAGGGTGCAGTCACCCACGCTGAGCATTGTCACGGTTGTCCCTGAGACACTGCACACGGTCGGGGTGCTGCTGTTGAAGCTGACGTTTAAATTGGCGCTGCTGGTGGCAGCAACCGTGAATGTGCCGTTTAAGACAAAAGTGGGAGCAGCAGGCTGGGCAAAGGTAATGGTTTGGCTAGCTTTGTCCACGATGATGTTTTGGGTGACTTCTGTTGCGGCGGCATAATTATCATTCCCCGCCTGATTCGCGGTCAGGGTACACGTCCCCGCTGCTAGCAAAGTGACGGTATTAGCGGCTACGCTGCACACCGTCGGGGTACTGCTGCCCAGAGTGGCCGTCAAGCCGCTGGCGGTGGTGGTCACGGTGACAGCAAACGCCGCATCGCCAAAGGTCTTGCGGGTCGGGGTGGCGGCATCAAATGCCACGGTTTGGACTTGCTTGAAATGCCCGGTCACGCTTTGGTTGGCCGTCACATTACTCAGGGTACAACTCGCGGTGCCGGAACAAGCGCCGCTCCAGCTACTGAAGGTATAGCTGCTGTTGGGCGTGGCGGTACAAGTGGTGTTGCCAGCCGTCATCACCGGATTGGGGTCACAAGTCACTGTACCCCCCGCCACGGGCGCTGCTGTCGTCGTAATGGTATAGGGGCAAGTTGTGCCAAACGTGCCAACAATGTCTGTGACGCTGATCGTGCCGCACTGGTTGACCGTCGCGGCGCATAAGGCAGCACTGGGGTGATTATTACCTACACTGCGGGTGCAGATGAATACATCTTTGGCTTTGGCCTGCCCATCATTATTATCGGTTGAGAAGCTGTTCCCCACCCCCGCCGTGACCGCATTGCCGCTGAAGCTGACATCCTTCAGGGTGAGGGTGCCTTTCATGGCGAAAATCGCACCACCGAAGCCTGCACCGCCACCGCCACCGCCATGAGTATCGTTGCCGCCGCCATAGCCACCGTAGCCAGGGCTGCTTCTACCACTGCCGCCGCCGCCACCACCAAAGCCACCATTTCCACCATTACCTCTCCAGCCATAGCCGCCGCCACCGCCAAAGCCGCCATTCCCACCGTTACCGCCCCAACCATAGCCACCGCCACCGCCAAAGCCGCCATCGCCACCGTTGTTGCCGTTGCGACTGTTGCCCCCCCCACCGCCAAAGCCGCCATGCCCACCGTCGCCGTTGTTGTTTTCAACACCGCCCGCACCGCCATAGTGACCGTTGCCGCCGTAGCCACCATTACCAGCGTTACTCGCAGCAAACAAGCCGCCGCCGCCATTACTCGTGCTGTTGCCAAACATACCGCCGCCACCGTTATGGCCTAAGTTTCCTCCATTACCACCCACCGCCTGGTTATTGTTGAAGGTCACATTGTCTATCAGCACCGTGCCGTCATACACAAACAACCCGCCTCCCAGGCCAGCGCCTGCGCCGCCCCAAAGGGCATACCCACCCTTGGCTAAGCCGTTGCGGATCGTCAGGTTCTTGAGCGTGACTGTGCCGGATTTGATGAACAACGGGCGGAACTGGTCGCCGCCGCTGATGGAATGGGTGCTGCCTGCTGCGCTTTGCAGGGTGAGGTCGCTGTTGATCAGGTGTTTCATCACCCCGGTGACAGTCACATCCGTTTGCAGCTCAATAATGTCCGCGCCGGGGTTGAGATTGGCGGCACGGATGGCCTGACTCAAGGTCAAGGTATTCGCGCTCACGGCAGCCGCCACGCTGGCATCATCAAAACTACCCGGATCGTTGGCTACCGTGACCGGATAAGTGGCGGCGTGGGCGCTGCCATAACCCGCCAGCAAAGCAGCACTGATGGCGAGTGCCAGACGCGGTGCGGTACGCACTGGCAGGGTGGGGATCGTCGCTAACGGCATGGTTGTTGTACTCCTAATGGCTGCGGCTGGCCGTCAGGCCGGGGTAAAAGGTGGCATAAAACCAGTCAAAGTGGGTGTAGAGTTCCTGCTGGATACGCGCTGGAGTGGTATGGGGTGGCACGGGCTGGAGACGCGACTGGGTGGCATGGCGGTATTTGTAGCGGTAATGACTGTCGCTCTCATGCGGCTTGACTGGCAACTGCTGCGGGTCAATCAGCCATGGTTCCAGCCCCATCCACTGAAAAATATCACCCATCACCGCCACCGGATCGTGCAGCAGGTGTTCAAACACCACATAGTAGACCCGTTGCTGCAAGGCGGGTGGCATGTCCTGCATCGCGGCAATCGCTTGCAGCGGTTCGCCCACCACCCCACTATCCCCCATCAGCTTGTTGGCTCGGCCATAACGCGACTGCCCCGCCAGATGATCAGGGAAATCCAGCAGCAAAGTCTGTTGGTGTTGCGCCTCAATCGAGCCAATAATCTGCCCCAACTCACGCACACACACCAGCATCCGGCACTGCGGCTCCAGCAACACCGCCAGATCCAGTTGATTCAGCCAGCCGCGATTTTTATCCACCACCACGGGTTGGGCCGTTTCCGCAAACCAGCCCTGCATAAACCCCCGAAAGGCATTCAGCAACCGCCCGTAAGCCTGCGGAAAATCCACATCCAGTTGCGCCAGCAAAAAGGTATTGTCGCTCAGGTGATGGCGCAATTGCCCCAAAGCGGACAGCAGTGGCGAAGAATGCCCGCTGCTGGCAATCGCCGGATGCATCCCCAGCAATTGACAGAGCAAAGTTGAACCCGCACGCGGCAAACCTGTCACACACAGCAGTTGTTGATTCAAGGTCATACTCCCCCCAGCCTCGATGAAACCTATCAGCAAATCCACATGTTAAGCGGAGATTTGTCAACGAACCGTCAACGAACGGGGATTTTTGATCCGCTGAAAAATTATCAGCAAAGGTGACTGTGTGCTTAGCTTCGCGGTAGGGTAGTTAGTCAAGCCACTAAGAACAAGGTTGAGTTTGAGTGGCGGGCGTAACAACCAGCAGGGCATTTGCGGCATAGCGATATTCTAAAGGTGTCATGGCTAGGCTTAACTCACCATCTAAAGCGATGTAAATACTGTGCTTAGTGTGATGATTGTTAACGGAGAGCTGCTCGACCAAACGGCTGTCGACCTGATCTAATTGTGTAACTGGCTCACGCCCTCGAAACATGGCATTAAAAATGAGTTTGGCGATTGATCCATAAGTTGTTGTTTTTAAAATTAATACATGAAGGGCGCTCTGGCCAGCAGTGTGCACAGTGCCTAAGCCCGATAAGCTTAAATCACGCTCCCTCACGCCGATAAAAATTAGGGGTGAGCGCAGTTTCACTCCATCTACATACAAGTGTGAACTCCGTAGGCGTAATAGGCTGTTGAACCCAGCGCGTAAACTCGCCAACCGATAACTCATCTTCGTTTCATACAATTCACGAATCCGCACAAAATGCACATAAGCACCTACAGAGCTGGTATTGAGAAACAAACGCTGATTCACATAGCCGACATCCACCGCCGTGACTTGTGGGCTAGTAAAGGCTAGATTCACCGCAGCATCCACCTCGATGGGAAGCTTCCAATTATGGGCAAAATGATTGAGCGTACCGCCAGCAATGACCGCCATCGCTGTTTGCGTTCCTGCTAAGCTTGCAGCGGCTAAGGCTAAAGTTCCATCACCACCACAGATGAGTACTCGGGGTGTGCCTTTGGCGATTTCTGCTTGTAAGGCGGGTTTTAATTGCTCAGGCGTAAGTTCATGAATCAATAGACGCTGATCTTGCCGTAATTGCGCTAATAAAACTGCTGCTTGTCCTGCTGTAGGGTTAATGAATAAGGGCAGTTGAGTGGGCTGTGGATTCAGGATTTGAGTGCGTACTTGCATATTAACCTTCCAATTGCGCCATCTGAGTTAAGCCCAGCATCAGACTGAGTTGAGGCCAGCAGTCTGTTGCCATACCCCCTGTGTATGTTGAAACTCACGCTGCTCAGTTGACTGAAAGCGCTGACCATTCCAGTGCATAAACTGAATGGTTAAGTGAGTATGATCACCTTGAATTAAATTAAAACTATTGGCCTGACCCTGACTTAAGCGATTAGAAAAGCTCGTCCCCGAATGCACAATCAACACTCCTTGCAGAATTTGGGTATAGGCTGTGTGTACATGGCCACTGAGAATTAAATCGACCCCTGCATCATGAAAGGCGGCTATGGCTTGATCACGTCGCTCCACGACATCGCGGTATTCAGAGTTTTTAGGTAGCCAAAACGGGTGATGTGCAACCACTATTTTTAAACGTGTCGCGGCGGTTTCTTGAAACTTTTGCTGTACGGCGGTGATTTGTTGGTCGCTGATTTGCCCGCGTGACCAATCAAAATAGAAACCTGCCGCCCGTGCAGTATTTACACCCACAATCCTCGTGTGTTCAAGGTCTAAAACCGGTTCTAGATCTGGGGCGATATAGTGCTGCCATTTTTTCCAAGGTTTAAAAAAACGCTCGGCTAAATCAGTCGCGGACATATCATGATTGCCGGGGATCACAAAATAAGGCCAAGGCAATTGGCTTAAAAACTGCTGAGCTGCGAGGTATTCCGTATCAGTAGCACGTTGGGTTAGATCACCACTAATAATAATCAGATCGGGTTGGAGTTCCGCCGTGATTTTAAACCAGCCCGCAATGACTTCAGGTTGCTCACGCCCAAAATGCAGGTCAGAAATATGGACAAAACGAGGCATATTAAGTATTCCGGTGGCTTTTAGATAATTCATCGACCCATAA
The DNA here is from genome assembly GCF_900167255.1 of Thiothrix eikelboomii. Classification (GTDB taxonomy): domain Bacteria; phylum Pseudomonadota; class Gammaproteobacteria; order Thiotrichales; family Thiotrichaceae; genus Thiolinea; species Thiolinea eikelboomii. The sequence goes on along the minus strand of NZ_FUYB01000021.1, from coordinate 70,955 downwards.
TGCGGTGCCACCGGCGACTCCGACGGGCATCGCTAAAAAGTTTAGAATGGGAATCGCGGTAATTAAGGACAGTATCCAACCAAAGCCTAGCGCATGGGCAGGATGTTGTTTGAGTGTTTTTAATTCTTCTTTAAAATAGAGTTCGTGATTACCCATCGGATAATCAGCATATTCAATCGCTAGCATCCAAGCCCCAAAAATCGTCCAAGCTAACGGTGAAATGATATTGACGCCGGGAATGATCGTGATCAGCAACAAGAGCATCCCCCATTTAGCCATATACCACAGCTTACTGGCCTCGCTACGGAAGGTACGGGTGATTAAAGCGGGTATCGACTTAAAGCCTTGAAATTCGGCAACAGGTAAGCCATTTAAGTGTTTTTCCACTTGCTCAGCGAGGAGGGCATTAAACGGGGCTGCAATCAAATTAGCGAGCATCGTGAAGGTGTAAAAGACTGCAAAAAAGATCACAAGGATAAACAGTGGCCACAATAACCATTCCAACCAATGAAGCCAAGTGGGTAATAATTGCTCCATCCAGCGATCGACTTGGCTGGTGGCGAGCCAAATCCCCGCCGAAAAAATTAAAATATTAATCAGTAAAGGGAGAACCACAAAAGGGCGGATACCTTTTTGGGTGATGAGTGCAAAACCTTTCAGCACATAGTGCATACCTTGAAATAAGCCGGTCATAATTGTCCTTGTTTACGACAAACGAGTGCTTGCAGGTATAATCGGCGTTTTTAGCTTTGTCAATTTTAGGCGGAAACTATGCGTGTCTTAGGCATTGAAACTTCTTGTGATGAAACCGGTGTCGCGATTTACGATACTGAGCAAGGCCTATTAGCGCATCGTCTCTTTAGCCAGATTAAATTACATGCTGAATACGGTGGAGTCGTGCCGGAGTTAGCCTCACGGGATCATATTCAGCGAGTCTTACCACTGACCTACGAAGTTTTAGCAGAGGCAGGTTTAAAGCTGCAAGATTTAGAGGGTATTGCTTATACTTCTGGCCCGGGTTTGATCGGGGCTTTGATGGTGGGAGCGTCGATAGCCCGCTCCTTGGCTTGGGGGTTAAACCTTCCTGCTGTGGGCGTGCATCATATGGAGGGGCATTTATTAGCCCCGATGCTTGAGCCAGAGCCGCCGTCTTTGCCGTTTGTAGCGTTGTTGGTGTCTGGTGGGCATACCCTGCTGGTCGATGTACCACGGATTGGTGAGTATCGAATTTTAGGTGAAAGTGTCGATGATGCTGCCGGTGAGGCTTTTGATAAAACGGCTAAATTATTAGGCTTAGACTATCCGGGTGGGCCACTCCTTGCGAAATTAGCGGAGCAGGGCAGAGCAGGTAGCTACAAATTTCCGCGTCCAATGACTGACCGCCCCGGTTGTGATTTTAGTTTTAGTGGTTTAAAAACCTTTAGCCTGACGACTTGGCAAGCTTCTGCCCAAACTGAGCAGGATAAAGCGGATATTGCTTATGCTTTTGAAGAGGCAGTGGTGGAGACGCTCTTCATCAAATGCAAGCGTGCCTTAGAGCAAACCGAACGCCCGACTTTAGTCATTGCAGGGGGGGTGGGCGCAAATAAACGCTTACGTCAGCGCTTAAAAGACCTAAAGGCGCAAGTGTATTTTCCACGTTTGGAGTTCTGCACGGATAATGGCGCGATGATTGCCTATGCGGGGGCTTTGCGGTTACAAGCGGGTGCTGTTGAGCCAGCAGTGATTCAGCCGCGTCCACGTTGGCCACTGACTGAACTAGAGGCGCTTGCGAGTTAAAATCTACCCAAGTGAATTCCTGCCCAAATTGAGAGTTTTAGTTTTGAAGGATGCTAAGAGTTAAGATGAGTACTTTTTTGACCGAAAATGTAACAGCGGTACGTCATTGGAATGAGTCCTTATTTTCTTTCCGCACGACCCGTGATCAGGCTTTTCGCTTTATCAATGGTCAGTTTGTGATGATTGGTTTGCAAGTCGAGGGCAAGCCCTTAATGCGTGCCTATAGTATCGCCAGTGCTAATCATGAAGATTATTTAGAGTTTTTCAGTATTAAAGTTCAAGAAGGGCAACTCACTTCGCGCTTGCAACATTTGCAAGTAGGTGATCCGGTCATGATCAGTAAAAAACCTACTGGAACTTTAGTCCTACGCGATTTGAAGCCGGGTAAACGGTTATTCTTATTTGCGACTGGCACAGGTCTTGCGCCTTTCATGAGTTTGGTGCATGACCCAGACATGTATGAACAGTTTGATCAAGTGATTCTCATGCATGGCGTGCGTTGGCAGAGTGAACTAGCCTATAAACACTATTTAGAAAATGAACTACCGAATAATGAATTCTTGGGTGAATTAGTCCGCGAAAAATTAATCTATTACCCTGCGGTCACCCGCGAGCCATTCGTACATCATGGACGCTTAACCAAACTGATTCGTAGCGGTGAATTATTTGGGCATATCGGCCAAGAGCCACTCAATCCTGAGTTTGATCGTGCGATGATTTGTGGTAGCCCCGCGATGCTGAGCGACACCTCAACGCTCTTAAATGAATACGGTTTCAAAATTTCCCCACGTCAAGGTGAAGCGGGGGATTATGTGATTGAGCGGGCGTTTGTGGAGAAGTAATATACTCAAGTGTCTATCTGAAATAGATCTGGACAAGTTACCTGTAAACGATTCATGATTTTTTGAGCAGACTCATCACTGATCTGCTCACCAGCAAGAAATTTATTTCCGGTTACGAGGTCAATTCCATATTCAAATTTATTTTCATTGATACCTGCTTGGATTTTTGTAAATAATGGTTTTAAACCATCACGTTTAGCAGAAGTTTTTATAATTAACTTATTTTCCAAGGCGTAATTGCAGGCTATCCTAAGAGCTTCTAATTGATGCTTTGCGAGAGTTTTACTATTTAATTTAGCAGGTGTTGGTTTGAATAAATGATATTTGCCTAGTCGATCAATATAACCATTATCAAATAGTAAAACTCCTGCTCTAGCACAAAATGAGATCATGGTTTCTTGTGCCTCTTGGTCACCTAAGTACGGAAGTATCTCTCTTAAATCAATATCCGCTAATGTAGTTAAAATAACTCTTTTCACATAGTCGTTATAATCATAAAACTCAAGGTATAGAGTGTGTAATATTTTTTTTACTTCATCAGGAAAAGTATTTTTATAGTTACCAAGGGCTGAGATTGCACAAGGTTGAATATGTAGCTTGTTGCCGTGTAAGGCAAGATTTTTTATATCTAGATATGCAGTAAGATCTATTAATCTTCCAAGTATTGATATAGCACTCATAGCCAACTCAATATCAGGGTGATCGATATATTCTCGGCAAAGATTTGTTAGCCTAAATAACTGATATTCATCAAGTAGTAAATTAAAATCTGTTTGTTCGATGATGGTTAGCGCTCTTGCGCTCTCTTGGGTGTTGGAGGCGGCTATTTCAAGTAAGGTAGGAATTACTTCTTTTTCTATCTTTCCAGTTTGTTGTGCTTGATTTAAAAACATTCCTAAATAAATTTTTAGTGATTTTGAGTCGCTATTTTCAAAATCATCAAGTAGGTTAGCTCGAGAGAAAAGGTTGTATTTAAGTGCATAAGAGGTAATAGAGGTTTTTATTTTATTATTGGCCTTGGCTTGAAGGAAGTTAAGCCAGCTAATGCTTTGTGTTGTTTGAAGGGAAAGGACAGCTTCAATAGCGCTATCAGTCAATTCGTCAATGGGGTAGGATTGTATTAAGTTTATTAAGTCATCAGAGAATTCGGTAGTTCCTAAGGCAATGAGTGCTTGAAATAGGTTATCATAAAGATCCAAGCTAGTTGGCGTGGATTTTAAATAAGGTATTAAGTGACTGATAAAGTCTTTATGCTTGGTACTTCTAGCAGCAGAGCATAGTAGATCAAAGTTTTTTTCTGGGTTTGTATAGTATAAATTGATAATTACTTGCCTAAGTTCTTTAGTATTTTTTGTGCCAATGCTTCAATAGCCGTTTTTTGTATTTTTTTGCTATTAACCTGTAGGAATTTTATTATTAGTTGATCTGCTTGGTTACTTTGAATAAAGCCTAGTAAGTTAATGGATTTCCATGCATTGTAGTCATTTTTGAGTTTTTTCTCGTCATGAGTAAGTGTTGCTATTTTTTGTAATAAATAGTTAGGTGACAGTATAGCTAGTATTTCACCTGCACTCTCTTTCACATAATCAGCTTTGCCTATCCAAAGTTCCCACAGGTTTTTTCTAATATCATAGCCCAGTAGTTCAGTGCTATCTTCGATGTTTGCTTCAATTAAGAAGCGAGCAGCTTCGAGATATAGGATGCCTAGATTATCAATTGGGTGTAGTAAAGTGAATAATAGTTTTTTTAATTTTTCTTTGTTCGCTTGTTTGCCATAAATACCAGCAAGAAAGCGAAAAATCATTTTCCAGTGTGGGCTAAATAAGTAAGATCTAATATCTTCAATCGAATGATTAGCTATATGTAAGGCAATAAAATACTCTTGAAATGTCAAATGTATAAAGTGAAAGTCACCACCCTGCGCCCAGCTATTAATCAATCTCGAAGGTAAAAAATGTTCATCAAATTTAGGTGGTATATCGGGTAGTGCAAAACGATCCCAATGATCATATTCAAAGAGTTGTAAAGGAGCATATTCAGCATCAGTATAAAGATAGTGACAAAACTTTGCTAAATACACCATTTCTTGTTCACGGAATAAGTTATTGTCTTTTTTTATATTCCTAAGTTGTAAGCGTATTAGTTTTATAATGCTGGCATAAACATCAGTTCGGTGTATCGGTAGTTGTTCATTAGCACTATGTTGTTTTATATTACATAATAAAGTCAGTAAAAAAGGGTTGCTAGCCATGTCAAGTAAACGAGGATTGGCATCTATCTGCTTTAATAAGTTATCTTGCTCATCTTTTTTATGTTCTAACTTACTATTGATGAACCAACTCTCTACCAGCTTTTCGATACCAGCTTTATTGAGTTGCATAACCTCATAGCAAATATCTTCTCCTAAATCACCGAAAAAGCCAGTATGACGAGAAGTAAGTATCCATGAAAAAGAGCGACTGAGTTCTCGTATATCTTCAGTAATGATTTGAATAGCCGTCTGATTCGTAGCGATTTCATCCAAACCATCTAATAAGAATAGTATATGTCCTTTTTTATGACCTGCTAGGTATTGTAAGGTTGTTTCAAATGAAGCTATCTTTTCTTGATTACGCCGGTAAGCATCGTGTAGGAATAAAGAAAACTGGCTTAAAAACTCTTTTTGATCTTGCATAGAGCAAATTAAGATTGAGATGTAATGCAAGAGGGTCATAGCTGGATTTTTTTGTTTTTCAAACCAATAGCGGCGTAGTGAAATAAACGCTGGAATTAGCCAGCGCTGACTTTTACCAGAGGCTAGTTCTAAGCAAAGGTATTTAAGTAAGCTGGTCTTGCCACTTCCTGGGTTACCCAAAATCACGATGTGCTGGTGCTGAGGCATATTGATGCACTGGTGAATACTTAGGTGTCGGGAATGATACTGTTGCCGGCGTGCTTCTTGTTCATCAGCAATCGTGCGTCCTTGTTGTAATAAGAAAGGCCGAGCTACACCACTAGCCTTTGCAACCATCAATTCGACATACATCTCTGCAATGGGGAAGTTTTCTGAAGCATCGAAGAGTGGAGGTAAGCGTGTGAATTCAGTCGAGTTTAGGATGCGATCAGGAAGCTTTAGAAGCGCTGTTAGGTCTAGGGTTTGGTCTGCAAGCTGCACTTGATTGTCGTGTAGCTCGGCGGTTGGCCAGTGTTCTTTGATTGCTTTAAGTAAGAGCTTTTTTACGTCCATTTTGTTTGTCTTTAGGATGTCTGTTTGATTAGCTTAATGCCCAATAACTGATTTTTCTATTAATTTTATTTATATAAATAAAATTAATTTAATAAAATAGGTGTATTTTTACACTCTTGCTAAAAGAATAAAACCTACAAATAATGCATATACAAATTTCTTAGGAGGAGTCAATCATGAAAAAAATAGTAGCTAGTTTTTCAGTGGTTTTAGGGCTTTTATCTTTAATTGACAAGACTGCTTACTCAGATGATTTTTTACCAGTTAGGGATATAAAACCACAAAAGTTGATGGCCTATGATCTTCCAGCTATAGAGAGTGATAAGTTATTTTCGGAAAATAGATCTTTACCAAGCTCACAAATACTTGTTTATAATGTATTTACGGCAGATGATAACTGGTCTCGGGACTTAAATCACTATTTGCGCTATTATAAATTAAAGCATGCAATTCATTTCTGTAACTTAACTGTTAAGCAAGTGACGACTTATGCAAAGTGGAAGGTTGAAGGAGTACAACCTTGGCAATCTAATCTTTTTAAGATTGATGTGGAACCACAAAAATGCTATATCTATTATATGGATGGGGATTATAGTAATGAAGGAGTTTATCTTTTTACTGGAATAGTAATTCCAAGAGGAAAAGGGCAAAATATTTTAAATTCAGATACTTCAAAATTTATGATTAGATGAGTAAAAATTATTTAAAATAATAAAGATACTGATGTATTTACTTTGTATTGGTATTCATCATTATTAATGAGGAGAAATAATATGGCTCATGGGTATCCAGATGGAAAATATCGTGGTGGTGATAAAGATCGTAAAAAGACTAATGATGGCCCTGGAAAAAATGCTCAGCATGGAGATGGCGGACAACATTCTCAGAAACATAAATCTAGTGGCTCTAAAAAAGGTGGCAAAGGTAATTAATCCTAATTACTAGAAGTAATCGTGAAAGTAGACGATTGCATATCAATATTTTAGTCAAATTGAGGGCTGAAGTAACACAATAAGTGCAACAGACGAAAAATTTGCGAAGTGAGGCAGCTGAAGGTACCGTCCAAGCTCTCACACAAAAACGGATCTGTTATGAACAAACATCACCATCAGCTGACTCAGGAACAACGATACCAAATTGGGTCTTTACGTGACAGTGATAAGAGTTATGAAGCGATTGGCAACATCATTGGCGTTGACAAAAGTATAGTCAGTCGTGAACTGAAGCGTAACAGCGATGCTTCGGGTTATCGGCCGAAAGTGGACAGTTCGGTGTTTACCTAGGTTAATTGATTATTGGTTTAGCAATTATTGATATTATTTATAGCAAAAACCTAAAAAAGCTGTTAAAAATTAACGGTATACTCCCAGTGCTAGTATGCCCCTATGACTTATTTTCCTCCTACTCCCGAGCAGCCTCACCCGTTTGGTCGTGAGTTTACTGATTTGACGGCTGCTATCAGCCACCTAGGCTTCGATGGTGTGCTCTACACCTTTTATCCTAAACCCATGTATCTGTGTAGCAAAGTCCAACCCGTTTTGCATTATTCGGAAAGCTTCGCTCCATTCGTTGCCCATTACATAAAAAGTAACTATGGTAATCGTGATTTTGTGCTGCGTTTAGCCGTGCAGAACCGGAAAAAGAAACCGATTGATTGGTGGAATGAAATCGCTGCAGGCACGGTCAGCCACGAAGAAAGAGCAGTGACTGAAGATGCCAGAAAAAACTTTGGGATTCAATATGGACTTTCCATCCCAGTATTAAAGGGAGCATATGCTATTTCAGGGATTTCTGTGATCAGCCTGAACCCTTGTCCAATCCACTTTCAAAAGCTAAAAAAAGCACATATCCATCAGTTATTTGAACTGGCTAGGCAGTACCATGCGAGGATTGTTAATTCTAAAGAGGAGTTGCGTTTTTTCTTGCAGCCTCTTTTAGACCGTTTGAATGGTACGCAGGAAAAGATAATCAAGCATATGTTGACTGGGCTTCCAATGAAAAGTATTCCGCATACCTCAGGTGTTACGCCAAGGTATGCAGAGAAAGTTTGGAGCAATCTTCGTGAAGAATTCGGAAGTATAACGACTAATGAATTCATTTACCTACTGGGTATGCTTGGTATGTTTGATGACCTTGATGACCTTGATGACCGCTCCGATTTATGAGCTTTGGCTAAGCTCAAGGTAGGACGCTCCACCCAGAAAAAAATGATCATGTGCGTGGTGTACACAGAAGCCTGCACGCTTCACTTGCTCAATCAAACTGTCCAGCGAGATATAGCGCCCTTGTGCTTTGGCCTGTGCCGCAATAGCATAATTAATTGCCATAAATGTTTGATAGTGTGGATGTCCGAGTAGCTCTTGTCTGGCTAGATAAGCCAATCGCGCTTCATTAAAATTTGCGTTAGGTGTTAAGAGGATGAAGCGCCCATCAGTTGATAATAAACTATAAATATGCTCCAAAAGCTTATCTTGATCAGGCCAACTATAAAAGCTATGGATCGAAAAAATGGAGTCATATTTACCCTGTAAATCGGCAATGTCAGCATGCACTAGCTTGGCTTGATCAAATCCCAATTGTTGTTTCAACCAAGTAGCTTGCTCGATCATCGTGGGGCTGGCATCCACCCCAGTGTAACTCTGAACTTCGGGATTATCTTGTAAATAAGCCATTATTCTTCCTGTACCACATCCCAAATCCAACACTTGACCTATCATTCTTTGAGCAATTGTTTCGTAAACTTGTTTTTGCACAGAGAGAAATACACTTAAATGAGAGCTGCTGTAATCGTTCCATTGTTTGGGTGAAAACTTGGCTTGCTTGTGATTGATCCACTGGTGGAACTTAGGCTGAGCTGCGGTCACATCCCAAGCCACTAAACAAAGCGGTGCTTGTTCTTCATCCCAACTTTGCCCCATATCCATAGACAAGATTTCAACGGCCATCATTTTCGTGTGTGAGCTAATATTCCGTTGCTTCATCACAATCAGAACCCGATCAATTTTTAAAAGTCTAGCCATAGAGTGAATCAACATGTAGTGGGTACATAGACCGTTTACCTTGTCTTCAGTGATCAGCAATCGCCCTAGCTCTGCTAAGATCTTTTTGTCAAGGCGTAGCTGTCCAACCGATGGGGGCAAGCTAGCCTCTTCTGGGAAGCCTTGTCCATAATCTAATAATAATCGCGATGTGCTGGTAATTTTTCCTTCGTGATTAGTTCCGTAGATCACATAAGCATAAGGGTCAAGTCCATCATCATGAAACGCCTTCACACTAGAGCGATCTGCTGTGTAGTAACTTTTTTTGAAATCTCTTATTTGCTTTAGTTCTTCGTCAGTAGTTGCCAAATGAAATCCTTGAGGCAGTAGTTTTTCAATTTGTTTTATGACTAAACTCGGTTTTTTTATAGAGGTTGGTTCATAGGTATTGATAGTAGCTTGCATGTTGTTTTACCTCATTGCTGCTGGATAATGAGGCTATCATCTAGGAATTATGTGGTGAGGCGCGTGATGAACTTAGGATGAAAGTATCTACTTTCAAGGTGAATAAAGGGTTCAGTGTCTAATTGTTTGATATTTCCCCTTAATCAAAGCTACAGGGTTTTTAACTCATCAATTTTCCATGACAAGTCGAAGTAAGGGGTTATGTGGCAAATGACGGTGATATTTTTCTAACAAAAATAAACTCGCCGTTGTTTGTACTGAGTTATCCAGAAATGGCCAGAAAATTTTCTGTGACTTTCCAATTCAACAAAACAATTAAAATGAATTTTTGGTGTCACTATGACTAGACTTGTGGGGCGCGTTTAGGCTCTTTGGAGGGGCTGTGAATAGCGTGTTTAACCACAGTTAGTCGGAGGAGGTTTCCTATGTCGGATATTTATATTCTTGCCTATGATGGCAGCCCTGCAGCACGTCGCACTGCTGAATTTGCCGCAGGACGTGCCAAATTGGCTCAAGCTCAACTGCATATTGTCCATGTTTTAGAGTGGTCACCGTATAGTTTCTTAACTCAAGAAGAATTAGCCGAGCGTCATCAGCGTCGTACCCAAGAGTTGGAGCGCGCTACTCAATCTATTTTAGAGCCGCTGGTGAGTGAACTCACGGCTGCAGGCCAGACGGTCACGTCTGAAGTGCGCTATGGCAATGTCGCTAAAACGATCAATGAAATTGCTACTGAAAAAGCAGCTAAAGTGATCTATGTGGCTAAATCTAACGAGACGGGTTTGGCCAGTCGATTGTTAGGTAATGTCCCTAGTGCTTTAATCCAAATTGCCGCCGTGCCTGTTGTCGTGGTTCCTTAAACCCCAGCCTATAAGGATTGATTTCATGAGCTATTTAAACTTGTTCAAGCTCTTCGCGCTGGTATTGGCTTTAATGTTAATGCCTTTTACTGCACAAGCGAGTATCGACGAAGCGATTAATAATGCGGTTGCTCCAGTGGCGAATGCAGTGTCTAGTGTGATTTTCTTTTCTGTGCCAGTGGGTGAAGCACAGCTACCTTTGATTGTCTTGTGGTTGATTATTGCTGCTACCGTCTTCACGCTTTATTTTGGTTTTATCCAATTCAGAGTCGTGGGGCAGGCAATTCGGCTGATTCGTGGGGTTTATGATGATCCTAAACATGCGGGTGAGGTGAGCCACTTCCAAGCTTTAGCCACAGCCGTATCGGGTACGGTCGGTTTGGGGAATATTGCAGGGGTTGCCGTTGCGGTGGCGATTGGCGGGCCGGGTGCGACTTTTTGGATGATTTTGGCGGGTCTGCTAGGGATGGCCTCTAAGTTCACGGAATGTACCTTAGGGGTGAAATACCGCAATGAATACCCTGATGGTAGTGTCTCCGGTGGCCCGATGTACTATTTATCCAAGGGCTTAGCCTTGCAAAATAAAGCAGCCTTAGGCAAGTTTTTAGCAGTCTTCTTTGCAATTGCTTGTATTTTTGGTTCGTTTGGTGGCGGCAATATGTTCCAAGCTAATCAAGCCTTCCAACAAGTAGTGATTGTGACGGGAGGGGCTTCGAGCTTTATGGCAGACAAAGGTTGGTTGTTCGGCTTGATTTTAGCCGTGTTAACAGGGGCGGTGATTGTTGGCGGGATTAAGTCGATTGCTCGTGTGACTGAAAAGCTCGTTCCGTTTATGGCGATTTGGTATTTGGTGGCTTGCTTAATCATTATTTTGATGAATTTTGATAAAATCGGTTGGGCTTTTAGCCAAATTTTTGAAGGTGCGTTTACTGGCGCAGGGGCCACCGGCGGTGTGATTGGCGCCTTAATTCAAGGCTTTAAGCGTGCTGCCTTCTCAAATGAGGCGGGTGTCGGTTCGGCTTCGATTGCCCACTCTGCAGTACGGACGACTGAGCCTGCGACAGAGGGGATTGTGTCGACTTTAGAACCCTTCATTGATACGGTCGTGATTTGTACGATGACTGCTTTAGTGATTGTGATTACCGGTTCCTTGACTAGTGGGGCTGGTTTGACTGGGGTAGAGTTAACCTCACATGCCTTTGGCAGTGCTTTCTCTTGGTTCCCTTATTTATTATCAGTGGCGGTCTTGCTGTTTGCCTTTTCTACGATGATTAGTTGGTCTTATTATGGTTTAAAAGCTTGGACCTATTTAGTCGGGGAAGGTAAAACTCAAGAACTGATCTTTAAATTCGTCTTCTTAGTCTTTATCGTGATTGGTTCTAGTATGAGTCTGGGGCCGGTGATTGATTTCTCTGATGCGATGATCTTTGCGATGAGTATTGCCAATATCATTGGCCTTTATATGCTGATGCCAGTCGTGAAGCGCGAAGTGAATCAATACTTAGCGAAAATTAAGAGCGGGGAAATTAAGCGGGTGCGTTAAGTACAGCGGTATTTGAGCAAAGCAGTGGTTGATAGCCATTGCTTTGCTTAGTCAATCAGTACTTTCTCATACACATCCCGTACTTTGAGCAGGCAGTTAATACTCTTCAGTGTTATTTCATCTTCTCCTTCATTCACTTCTGACAATAGCCATTGCCCCTGTGGTGCACGCCGATAGCACTCCATACTGAGCCTATCTTGTGCCACTAAAAGATATTCTTGTAATGAATCTAAGCGTCGATAGTGAGCAAATTTAGCGCCTCGATCATAACCTTCGGTTGAAGGTGAGAGTACTTCAATGATCACACTGGGGTTTAATAAGGTATCGCTCTGTTCATCTTCAAACTGCAGTTCGCCACAAACTACCGCTAAATCGGGATAGAAGTAAGCTTCATTCGGGCGTGTCCGCACGCGCATATCTGCTACAAAAGCAGAGCACGGTTTAGCGCGTAATTGTGCATGTAATAAGCCTGCCAGATTAAAGACTAATTGATTATGCTCGCGGCTTGCTCCTGCCATTGCATAAATTTGACCTTGAATATACTCGTGCTTTTCGGGTACTTGGCGTTCGCCATGCAGATAATCCGTGGTACTCAGTGGTATTGCTAGTGCTACTGTCATACTCTGATCCTTAGAAAAATTGGCTTAGAAACGCTTCGAGAACGCTGTGGACTGTGCTTAAATCGAAGCAGTAGTTAAGCCTTATTCAGCTCAATTATCTAGGAGTCTACATGAGTACCGGTTCACGTCAATTGGTGGAGATTATTACCGCCTTGCGCTCAGATATTGAGGCCGCGATTACAGAAGGCGAGGGGAAAGCCGTGCGCTTTGATTTGGAAGAAGTCGAGGTAGAGCTACATACACAGATTACCAAATCGGGTAAGGGGGTAGCGGGTGTTGAAGTCGAGTTTAAGGTCTTAGGGTTTGACTTAGGCAAGGCTAGTGGGGAAGGGACGGGTAGTGTGGCGAAAGAAAATGCACATACGATTCGCTTGAAGTTGAAGCCTAGTATTAATGACCCAAAAACTGGCAAGTCCAAAGCAATCAGGCTGAACGCAGAGGACTAGGACTAAGGGGGGAGTCATGCGGCAGGAGTTGATCGCTAAGATTACGGTAGCCCTGAGCAGTCAACGGGCTGATGGTACGCCCCGACGTGCAGTCGGTACAGGCTATCCTATTCGGGATGGCTTGGTGCTGACGGCGCGGCATGTGGTATTTCCTGACAATGCGATGCAGGGAGCGCAATCACTGCTCAGTTGGTGCATGCAAGATAAGGGTGAGCCTTACCACACTGACGCGATGGGTGAAGTGGTGTATGAGAATGAGCAGTATGACCTTGCCTTGATTCGCTGCAAAACGCCGCTTCTTACGGAAGCCGTGCAATTTGCAGCGCAAATGCCGCGCTCACTTGAGGCTTGGGAAAGTCTGGGCTATCCGAATGGGGGCAAGGATGATGAGGGAGTGCGGAGCAAAACCTCAGCAGATGGTACAGTAAAGCCAGATCAAGGTGGTCATGTGCGGCATTTGGGGGTAGCAGACCATGTACCTCCTGAAATCTGGCAAGGAATGTCAGGTGCACCCGTATTTAAGCTGCATTCAAATACTCTGCTCGGGGTGTGGACGCATGGGAATAGGGGTTTTCCAGACCGCATCATGATGACTTCCTTGTCTTATGTGCTGAGTCATTGTGCAAAGTTTCGGGAACAAGTCGGGTGGGTGGAAAACAGTGATAGTTTTACGCCTGTTGTGCAATATCTGACTACGCATAGCTCAGTACGTCAGGCTTTGGTCAAACTTATCCAGCAACAAGACCCAAGCGTAGGTGATACGGCTTTGGTAGTGGTCAAGTATTTAGTGGCTTTGGATTTAGGTGCTTTATTTAAAACCTTGAAACAAGCACGCAAAAATACCCAAGACCCTTTACTCAGGTCTGGCCTTGCTCAACTAGCGAAGCTGTTATTACCGGGTGTGTATGATCGACCCTCTTTGGCAACGGTTGCAGAGGTTTGTGGTTTGGCGAAAATACCTTATGCCACCTCTGTATCTGCTGAAATGTTAATGGCGGGTGCGATTCAGCGTGACATGGTATTGGAGTTTTATCCGATTTCTAGCACCAATCCGCAGTTAGCCGCAGTACCGGGGTTTTATTGTTTAGGTTTACCGCCTGAGTCAGGCTCAGTCGCTTTACAAGCTACCCTCACTGATATGGAGGATGATCTATTTCGGCGGGTGGGTAGCCAAGGTATAGACAAAATTACCAGCGATATTGATCAATATCTGTATGACAATCTTGCTCAGAAAAGTCGTGCCAGTCGTGATCGTCCGCAAAAGCGAATCATGGTAAATAATGAGTTGAAGCGTTTGCTGGAGCGTGATCAGGCAGGCCAATATTATTGGATTTTGCAAGAAGGTGAGACGGGTTCATTATGGCCAAAAGTAGCCAGCTATTTTGCTGAAAACTATCCTTCTATTCGCTTGTTGTGTTTGGCGGATGATTTTGATAAGGAAGAGCGTGAGAAGGATTTATTCGCAGATTTGCCCGATATATTGAAAGATTAAGCCTAGGATACCTATGAACTTATTAGCCCAAGACCTCCGGCAACAAGAAATTATCGCTGATACTGGTGAGCGGGTGCAGCATGTGTTTGAACCGAAAGCTATCCAAGCCATTAATGCGGCCTTAGCCGTGCAGCGCCCTTTATTGTTATGGGGTGAGCCGGGTATTGGCAAAAGCCAATTAGCCAAAGCCGCCGCACAAGCCTTGGAGCGAGTGTTTATTCCTTTTGTGGCAGATGCTCACACCGAAGCCCATGATTTATTGTGGCGCTTTGATGCAATAGCCCGCTTGGCTGAAGCTCAAATTCAAACAGCGGTGGCGCATGATCGGGCCGCCCTTGCGATGAAAAATTTTATTATTCCCGGCCCTTTGTGGTGGGCTTTTAATTGGGGGAGTGCCTTGCAGGTGATTGCGCCCGATCGCTCTAATCATCTGGGGCAGATTTGCCAGCGCCACCCACCTCAAATCCATGCAGGGTGTGCGGTTGCAAACGGGGTGGTGGTGTTAATTGATGAGATTGATAAAGCCGATAGCAGTGTCCCGAATGGCTTATTGGAAGCCTTGGGGGCAAGGCGTTTCCAGCCACAGGGCTTTGAGCAGGTAGTCAGCTGTCAGGGCGTAGCTCCCTTAATTATGATTACCACGAATGAAGAGCAGCGCTTGCCAGATGCTTTTATGCGCCGCTGCTTATCGCTGCATTTATCCTTCCCTAAGGATGCTTCCCAAATGCAATTCTTATTGCAACGGGCGTTGCCTAATTTTAAAGCGCTGCATCAGGAGTCTTATCCGGCTTTGGGGGATAAGACGGTGCTAGAGGTGGCGGCTGAAATGCTGATACAAGATCGAGCCTATGCAAAAACTAAGAATTTGTATCCCTTACCGGGTTTGGCAGAGTATTTTGATCTATTGCGCGGTGTTGAGCGTTTGAGTGCAGCAACCGGGCAAAAGCCGCTTGATTTAATCCAGCAGTTGCAGCAGTTCACCTATCAAAAACACCCCGGTTTTCATGCCCAAGGGGTCTAAGGATGAAACGCAGCCAGCTTAGCCGTTTAGATTTACTGCAAGCTTTGGCCAGTGCGGATACTCAAAGCAGCTTGTACCTCGCTGAAGCCTTGGGGTTGGTTTGTGAGTTTACACCTGCGGTAGCTTCTGCAACTACCAGCGCAGAGGATACGGGTACAGCCAAGGGTTTGGTTAGCACAACTGAACTAGGGAATAGTACCGAACAGTCGACAGCCGTATTGCCACGCCCTTCATTCTACTTATTGCAGGCACGTGAGGCGTTTGAAACCCAATTAACGGCATCGAAGGAGCAAGCAGCCACTAGCTGGAGTGCTCAGCCTGAGCCTTCGTTACG
This sequence comes from Thiothrix eikelboomii, assembly GCF_900167255.1. Taxonomy (GTDB): domain Bacteria; phylum Pseudomonadota; class Gammaproteobacteria; order Thiotrichales; family Thiotrichaceae; genus Thiolinea; species Thiolinea eikelboomii. The sequence continues at coordinate 55,349 of NZ_FUYB01000021.1, read as the reverse complement.
AGTCCCCATGCATCATTTTTTGGGGCGGGTGCGTGATCTCTTGCCCCGCTTGAAACACGCCCTGTTGGCGGAGCAGTGTGGGCGACAACTGGATATAGAGGCGATGGTCGCAGCGGTGAGTCGGGGGCGTTATTTGACCCATCTGCCTCGGCAGGCACAACGCCGTTTCAATCAAACCGTACATTTTTTGACAGATCGAGCCATCCGCTTAACCCCCTATTGGCGTGACCATGATCTGTTGCAGCGCTTGCTATTGCAGGGGTTACCACAACATAAGGGTGACTATGCCGTTTTGCCCGAGGGCAGTACAGAACCTCGGCAACACACGCCAATGGGCTTGGCCGATTGGTCGATACCCGAGCCGGGTAGTGCTTTGGTGATCTTTAGTGATCTGGGTGCTTTAGAGCGGTATGGAGATGCGGCGGCTCAGGTGTGGTTGCAGATCGGCGAGCGCCTACACCGCCAACAATGCCATGCGCTGGTGGTGTTGCCTTGCCACCCCGATGATTGTGATCCACGCTTGCGGCAGTGGTTTAAGTGCGTGCCGTGGCAAATGAGTTCTTCGATTAGCCAGCAAGAGGCCGGCCCTGGGGCGCAACCGATAGAGCGTTTGTTGACCGTGTTAGCCCCAGCGATTCGGATAGAACCCAGCCTGCTACGCCAGATGCGCCTCAGCATGGCGCAGTTTGGGTCTGAGTGGCAATGGGACGCGCGTGTTGAGGCTGGTGTTTGGCAAGACCCCGCTTTGCCAGAGCGTCATAGTCGTGCGGCAAGTTGGAAGGTAGATAGTCGGCAAGACTATCTACAGAAATTTGCTCAGTTGGATGCTGGGCAACAAACCGCCGCGCTGGAGGTGATCAAAACTTGGCACACGGGTTTATCAGAGCAAATCTGGTTTGAGGAACTCACCAGCCTTGATGCCAAGGCGCGGCAGTTGCCGAGTTTGCAGGCAGATATTCAGGCTGCCAATGCTTATTATCAGCAGTTGAGCCAAAGCTGCGTAGCGCCGACCTGTTTGGATGAGCCACTACGTGAATGGTTGCAGCGTTCTTTAAAACGTCTGCCACCCACTGCTTTGGCGGATCAAGTGCTTGGCCAGTCCTTGCAGCAGTTGCAGTATCAAGTGTTTGAGGGGCAACGCTTGCAGGGCATCAACCCCCAACAGTTACCACGAAGTGATTTACCCGTTCAGCAGCTTGAGCTAGCTCAGCAGGGGCAGTGCTTATATTTACTGCCTTTTGAACCACTCTCAGCCCGCCCCCTAGGGTTTAGCCCCTTAGCTTGGCTGCGCTTGCGCCGCCCGTTTGTGCAGGTCTTGCTAGGGGCAGGGCAGGCGTTATCCTTGACCTTGGATAAGCCGCTGGCTTTGCCTAGTCGTGAAACCTTTGAGGTAATCAGCGATTGTGAACGTCTGTGCTTCACAAGCTGGCAACGCCCAGCATGGGCGGAAGCGCTAGGGCGGGACCAATATGGCTTGTTTATGGATCTGGTATTCCAAAACATCCCCCAACGCTTCCGCTATATCCCGCCTCAAACCTTTCTGATGGGGTCGCCAGTGGACGAAGAGGGGCGCAGTAGTGATGAAACCCAACACTCGGTCACCCTCACTCAAGGCTATTGGCTGGCCGATACCACCGTGACCCAAGCCTTATGGCAGGCGGTGATGGGTAAGAATCCCAGCCATTTTCAGGGCGAACAGTTACCTGTGGAGCAAGTCAGTTGGGAGGATGCTCACGCCTTTATTCAAGCTTTAAGCCAAGTTTTTCCAGACTTAACTATGCGTTTACCGACTGAAGCCGAATGGGCGTGTGCTTGCCGGGCAGGGACGACTACCGCCTTTGCTTTCGGTGGTAAGGCTGAGCTGAATCGGAAGCGAGTGAATTATTCAGGTGAATGGGATGCGTTTAATGCAAAGGGGCCAACCAAGCCTGTTAAAACTTATCCGCCGAATGCTTGGGGCTTGTATGAGATGCATGGTAATGTCTGGGAGTGGTGTGAAGATTGGTATGCTAGTCGCTACGGAGCAGAGCCACAGACAGACCCGCGCGGGGCTGACTCGGGTGAGGAGCGCGTGCTTCGTGGTGGCTCGTGGTTCAGCAACGGTAGGGGCTGTCGTTCTGCCGGCCGTTCTGGGCTCACGCCTGACGGCTGGGACGACGACTTTGGTTTCCGGTTTGCCCTAGGTCATCTGAGCTCAGGAGCAGGTCAGGAGCAGGCTGGCAGGCGCGTCACGGAGTAGCGCCAGCACGGGCAGGTGGACAGACTGCGGGGGAGGGCTTCGACTCCGCTCAGCCAGCGAATCGTTCCCTGAGCGCAGCCGAAGGGAACAAGGCTGATTTATTAAAGCCAAGTCTGGCTGAACGTATCGGTGAGGCGGTAAGCGGCTGGTTAGGACGGTGGGGGAGGAAAAAGTGAGGTATAAGTTTTTTCATGGGCTTGCTCAAATGGGTGTTGTAAGATGACCCCTCTCCACCCCCTCTCACCCCCCGAATTCCCTGCCCCGTGGGCTTCTGATTGGGGTGAAGATCGCTATGGCTTATGGATGGCCTTCAGCTATCAAAATGTACGCCAAGCCTTCCGTTGGATCGCCTCCGGTTCATTTTTGATGGGGTCACCCGCCGATGAGCCACAGCGTAACAATAATGAAACCCAGCATAAGGTAAGCCTCACCCAAGGTTTTTGGTTGGCCGATACCGCCTGTACCCAAGCCTTATGGCAGGCGGTGATGGATAGAAATCCGAGTCGTTTCAAAGGCGATGAGTTACCTGTGGAGTCTGTCAGTTGGGAGGATACCCAAACCTTTATTGAGCGTTTCAATGCCTTGCATCCGCTGTTGCAAGTCCGCCTGCCCACAGAGGCCGAATGGGAATATGCCTGCCGTGCGGGCACTCATACTCCCTTTGCGTTTGGGGGCAACATCACCCCTGAGCAAGTCAATTATGATGGCAATTATCCTTATCATAGGGGGAGTAAGGGGCAATACCGTGAAAAAACCGTTGCGGTTAAAAGCTTGCCACCAAATGCTTGGGGCTTGTATGAAATGCACGGCAATGTCTGGGAATGGTGCAGCGATTGCTATGCTAGTGACTACGGAGCAGAGCCGCAGACAGACCCGCGCGGGGCTGGCTCGGGTGAGCATCGCGTGCTTCGTGGTGGCTCGTGTTTCTACGGCGGTATGAGCTGTCGTTCTGCCAACCGTGCTGGGGACGCGCCTGACAGCAGGCGCTACAGCATTGGTTTCCGGTTTGCCCTAGGTCATCTGAGCTCAGGCACAGGGTAGGAGCAGGCTGGCAGCCTAAACGGGCAGGCGCGTTACGGAGTAGCGCCAGCACGGGCAGGTGGACAGATTGCGGGGGGGGGGAGTTAATCCTTCAAAACTCACAGTCTAAAAGAAAGCTATGCGATTAGGTCGGAAACCTGAAGGACAATTACATTCTGATAACTTCGTATTCGTTTATCATTGGTAATGAAAAAATCGCATTGGTTTTCATAAGCGGTTGCCATGTGTATAGCATCGGGGGTTCTCATCCCTGTTTCACCACCAAGCTTAGCGGCTTGATGAAAGGTGCTTGCATTTGCTCCAAGCAAAGTAAAATACTCAGACTCAAGTAACAGCCCCTTATAGTCTTCAATGAGCTCATGAAGCTGATCACGATAAGGCTTGATCAATACTTCGGTAACGGTAAATTCAGCGGTAAAGGCAGCGATCAAGTCTTGATCTAATAGGTCAAAAATCGGTTTTACGGCGGAATAAAAAATCTCATGCCCTTCTACAAAGTAAATAATGGGTTGGTGTCAAAGTAGACCCGTTTACTTTTGAGGTATTCCAGCATGGTTATTTATCCCAATTGTCACGCAGACCAGAAATGAAAGTGTCGGCTTCTTGAGCGCTTGCATAGCTGCGTTGTTTTCTGTTGATGCCTGCATAGCGAAAAATACTTTCTCTCTTTTTCTTTGATTGAGCAGAACGAATCATGACGCCATTGTTCGTAATGGAATATTCAAGGTAGGCATCGGGTTTTATTTGCAGGAAAGCAACCACCTCTTTAGGTAAAGTAATTTGATGTTTATCCTGTACTTGGATCATCGGCATGGCAGCCACCATAAAAATTTAGAAATTAAGGGACTTCTTACAGTCTAGGTTCTTCAATGAAAAAAGCAAATCAAAGTAGCTACGATTCTTGATCTTACAGTGTAGCCATGAAGACCTCCCAAACCTACAACCACCCCTTATGCTTAAACAACAAATACGGCGCTACCCCCGCCACGACCATCAAACTAATCGCCCACGGATAGCCGAGCATCCATTGTAATTCTGGCATGTGTGTAAAGTTCATCCCGTACATACTGGCTACTAAGGTTGGCGGTAAAAACACCACAGCCGCAATCGAGAAAATCTTAATAATCTTATTCTGCTTAATATTGATAAAGCCTTGAGTGGAACTCATTAAGAAGTTGATTTTGTCGAATAAAAACGTGGTATGTGACATCAAGCCTTCAATGTCATGCATGATTTCGCGCAGGGTTTCAGTCAGCTCGGCATTGCCCTTGAGATGACGCAATAGGAAAGAAATATCGCGTTGCGTATCCATCAGGCATAGGCGAATCTTGCCATTACTGTCTTCGAGTTGAGCCAGTTCGCTAATTGAATTTTCTAAATCAGAATCTTCCTCCTCGAGCACTGAATGGCTCACATCCTCAAGGGCGTGATGAATATCCTCCAAATAGTCCGCATGATTTTCGACTTTATGCTCAAACATCGTCACCAAGAGTTCAGCTGCATTGGTGCAATGAATCTGCCCACGGCGGGCGCGTAAACGGAATAAACGAAAATCAGCCAGCTTTTCCTCACGAATCGTGATCAAGCGATGGTCTTGCAGAATAAAAGCTACCGATACCGTACTATGGCGACCTTCTTCTTGATAAATAAATAAAGCATGCACATGAATCCCGGATTGATCCACAAAGCAGCGTGCCGAGTATTCAATTTCTTCGACATCATCGGATTCGGGCAAATCGGTGTGCAACAGTGATTCGAGCAATAAACGCTCATCATCATCTGGGTCGCACATATCAACCCATTGCACCTCAGAAAGCTGATCATGTAAGCGCTCAGGCTCTACATTAGTTTTGTGGAGTAGGCCCTGCTCAATTTTAAATAGGCGTAACATGTTTAGACCTCCTTAGCGCTTCGAGTCGCGGATAGGTAAATTTGCGCGCGAGTTTACCAGAAAGCTATTAGGGATGACCAAACTTAAGCTAAACAGCAAAACCAGCAAAACCTAGCCACAAGTAGCGTAAACGCCCACAACCTGCTACCTTATCGCCCTTAGTCTGGACTTCGGATCAAGCAATGCAGCCAAGAAAAATCCTCATCACTAGTGCACTACCCTATGCCAACGGTAAGATTCATTTAGGCCACATGGTAGAGCATATCCAAACGGATATTTGGGCGCGGTTTCAGCGCTTGCGGGGGCATGAATGCTATTTTGTGTGTGCAGATGATGCACATGGCACGCCGATTATGTTGCGTGCTCAAAAAGAGGGCATTGCACCGGAAGCCTTGATCGCTCGAGTCAAAGAAGAACATCAGCGCGATTTCGCAGGCTTTAATATTAGTTATGACAATTACTACACCACCCATTCTGAAGAAAATCGCTATTATGCTGAATACATTTATTTAGCAGCCCGCAAGAACGGACATATTGCCGAGCGGACGATTCGCCAAGCTTACGATGCCCAAGAGCAGATGTTCCTACCGGATCGCTTTATTAAAGGTGAATGCCCTAACTGTGGCTCGCCGGATCAATACGGCGATAATTGTGAGGTTTGCGGCGCTACTTATGCCCCGACTGATTTAAAAAATGCAGTTTCAGCCATTTCCGGTACTCGTCCTATTGAAAAAGAAACTAATCATTATTTTTTTAAATTAGGGGATTTTGCAGCGCACTTACGTGAGTTTTTACAAAGCGGGGCAGTCCAAAAAGAAATTGCCAATAAACAAATGGAGTGGTTTGAGTCTGAGCAAGGCCTAAGTGATTGGGATATTTCCCGCGATGCACCGTATTGGGGGTTTAAAATCCCTGATACCGACGAAAAATATTTCTATGTTTGGTTGGATGCACCGATTGGCTATTTAGCCAGCTTTCAAAATCTCGCTCAACGCAAAGGCTTAGATTTTAATGAGTATTGGCAGCCCGCTTCAGAGGCTGAAGTACATCATTTTATTGGCAAAGATATTGCCTATTTTCACACCTTATTCTGGCCGGCTTTATTAACAGCAGCAGGGTTTCGGACGCCGACTGCAGTGCATTGCCACGGTTTTTTAACCGTCGATGGTGCAAAAATGTCGAAATCACGCGGTACTTTTATTCAGGCAGAAAGCTATTTACGCCATTTGAATCCAGAATACTTGCGTTATTATTTTGCCAGTAAGTTGACGAATGGAGTGGATGATATTGATCTAAGCTTAGATGATTTTATCCAGCGCGTGAACAGTGATTTAGTCGGTAAGTTAGTGAATATTGCTTCGCGCTGTGCAGGCTTTATCACTAAACGTTTTGATAATTATTTAGCCGCTGACTTACCTAATCCGGGGTTATATCAAGAATTTGTAGCTGCAAGCGACAGCATTGCAGAGGCTTTTGAGGCGCGTCGCTATAGTCAAGCGATTCGAGAAATTATGGCCTTAGCTGATAAGGCCAATCAGTATGTGGATGAACAGAAACCTTGGGTGTTAGCCAAAGATGCAGCACGCTCAGCTGAAGTACAAGCGGTTTGTACCCAAGGGATTAATTTATTTCGTGCCATTATTACTTATCTAAAGCCGGTTGTTCCGCAGTTGGCGGCTGATTCAGAAGCCTTTTTGAATGCAGGTGAATTGACTTGGGGCAGTGTGCAAACTCCGTTGCTGGCCCATCCGATTAAACCGTTTAAAGCCTTATTAACTCGTATTGAACGCGAGGCGGTCTTGGCGATGGTTGAGGATAATAAACAAGCCTTAGATCAAGCCAGTGCAGAGGCTAGTGTTCAGAGTGCGGTGGCTAGCGAGCCTGAAACAACCACTCAGCCGAGTCAGTTAAGTGCTGACCCACTGAGTGCGGAAATTCAATATGAGGACTTTGCTAAGCTGGATTTACGAGTTGCAAAAATTGTTCAGGCGGTGGCGGTTGAGGGTGCAGATAAATTAGTCCAATTGACTTTGGATTTAGGGGGCGAGACTCGCAAGGTGTTTGCAGGGATTAAATCAGCCTATCAACCCGCTGAGTTAGAAGGGCGCTTGACAGTCATGGTGGCTAATCTTGCTCCTCGCAAAATGCGCTTTGGCGTCTCTGAGGGGATGGTGTTAGCCGCAGGTCCTGGAGGTAAAGATTTGTTTATCCTAACCCCGGATAGCGGTGCTGAACCCGGTATGCGTGTAAAATAAAACTTGCTTGACTATTCAAGGCTAGTTCAAGGCTAGTTCAAGGCTAGTTGAACTTAGGTTTAGTTAAATTTGTTAAATTTAATTCTATTCTATTTGACCTCTCCTCGCCGAGTGCTGAGGAGTATCCACTACAGAAGTTGAGATTTATCATGCTAGGAAGCTTGTTTAAACCGAAATGGCAACATAAAGACGCCAAAATCCGCTTACAAGCGCTAACCAGCTTAGCCCCTGACAGCAGCGAATTAATAAGCTTAGCCGAAAATGATCCAGACGATAGTGTGCGTCGGGCGGCGATTGAGCGCCTGAATCATTTGCCGTGCTTAATTAAATTGGGCAAAACCAGCACAGCTATGAGTCGTGAGGCGCAAGCACGGGTGCAAGCGCTGATTGAAACAGATCTAAGCCAAGATGCAGCTTTAGTGGAGGTGTTCGCTTGGTTTAAACCACAGGCTCATTTACTCAAGGCCTTAGCACAAAATCCGAAGCGGGATGTGAGTTTACGCAAATTAGCCCTCGCTGAAATTCGTGATCAGGCGGTCTTACTACAGATTGCTGAGCAAGCGGTTTCTAAAGATATTCAATTTCAAGCCGCCAGCCAAATCAGTGATTTGCAGACTTTGCAGCAACTTGAGCGTTCACAAGGTAAAACCAATAAGCGCTTACGGCAGTTGTTAAAGGAGCGGATGGATCAGGCGCAACAGCAACAACAGCGCCAGTCTAACTTAGAAAAACTGTGTGCTGATTTAGAGGCTTTAGGTCAACAAGGGCAATGGGCGCAGGATAAAACCCGCCAGCGTGTCTTAGCGCAAACTTGGAAGCAGCAAACTGATTTAGGCGAGATTCCACCTGCATTGCAGCAGCGTTTTCAGGCCGCTGAGCAGGATTTTGCGGCGCGTTTACAAGCCTATGAGGCTGAGCAAGCTGCCCAAGCACCACTTCAAACGAATTTTGAAGCTTATTTACACGAAGCGCGGCTGCTCCAAAACACCATCCAGCAGCATCCTGAGCAATTGACCTTAGAGACTATTGATCAGACTTTATTACAGCTACAAGAGCGCTGGGTGAGTGCTCAGCGTTTGCCGGAAAGTTTGCAAGCGTCTTTAGATCAGCGTTGGGTGGAACAGTTTGTCGCTTTAACGGATGCACGGGATGCAGTCGCTAGCGATTTGAACGCTTTGGCAGCTTTGCAAGCCTGCTGCCAGCAAGCTGAAACTTTGCGCACGAGTGAGCGCTTGCTTCAAGCGAAACGCTTGACGGATTTGCAAAGCCAATGGACTCAATTAAAGCGCCCCTTGCATTTGCGTGAAGTAGTGGCGAATTTAGAAAATCGTTTCCATCAAGCCCTCAGTAGTTTAACCGCTCGGTTAGACAAGCAAGTGGCGCAACGTGAGCAAGTATTACAGCAGTTGCAAGCTGATTTACAGCAAATGGAAGCGGATTTAGAAGCTGAAAAATATGGCGAAGCGATTGATCTTCACCAAAAACTGAGTCATGCCCTCAGTGAGGATCTGGATTTGCCAGCAGGTGAATTAGCGAAAATAAAACGACGTTTGCAAGCCGCGACACCGCTGGTGTTAGAGCTGAAAGATTGGCGGCGTTGGGGGACGGATCAAGCTCGCGAGCATTTAATTGAAACGGCTGAACGTTTAGAGCGTAATGAGCTAATGGATCCACAAGTGCGTGCCAAAGAAATTAAGGCCTTGCGTGAAGAGTGGCGTAAGTTAGGGCAAATGGATCCGGGGCGGCAACACAAACAATGGAAAACTTTTGATAGCAAAGTCACTGCCGCGTATGAGGTGAGTAAGCAGTATTTCGCGGAGCAAGCGACTCAACGGGAGGCACATTTGCATGACCGTGAAGCGATTTGTGCGGCCTTAGAGGCATTGCAGGCTGACACAGCTTGGGAGCAGGCGGATTGGTCTGGAGTACAAGCCGTAATCAATCAGCAGCGTCAAGCATGGAAGGCCTGCGGTACAGTCGGACATAAAGAATGGAAGCAAGTGAATCAGCGTTTTAACGCAGCAATGGATGCTTTGGACGCTGAGCTAGGTGCAGAGCGTACCCGTAACTGGGCCGCCCGAGAAGCTTTAGTCGAGCAGGCCAAGGCTTTATTGGCGCAAGAAGATTTGGCGGCTGCAACTGAGCAAGCCAAATTATTGCAAGCACAATGGAAAATTACCCTTGCTGCCCGCCCTAAAGAGGAGCAGGCCTTATGGAAGCAGTTTCGAGCACCGATTGATGAGCTATTTACACGCTTAAAAGCCAGTCGCCAAACCCAGCGCTCAGAAACCGAACAGCGGATTGAGCAAAAAGAGGCTTTATGTGCTGAAGTGGAGGCCATGCAGACGCTGAATGGTGAAGCGTTTACGCAAGCGACTAAGCAACTGGAGGGTTTGCGCCAACGCTTTAATGCCCTACGTGATTTACCTAAACCTATTTGGCAAAGCTTAGAAGAGCGCTTCCAGCGGGCTGAGAAAGCGCTGCAAACTAAACGTCTACAATTGCGTTGGCAAGCTAAATTAGCTGAACTTGATCAGTTAGCGACCGAATCTCTGCAACATAAATTAGATTTTGAGGATGTGGCGTTGGCAACGATGGCTCAGCATCAAACTGAAGGTGAAAACCTTTGCTTGCAATTAGAAATTTTAATGGATGTCGCTACACCAAACGCTTTTCGTCAAGCCCGTCTGCACTATCAAGTTGCACACATGTCTGAGTCGATGCGGGGCTTAAAAGAATCTGGGGATTTGCGCACCCAAGCTTTGCAATTATTGAAAGCTTGGTATCAATTAGGTGCGATGCCAGCAGAGGCTTTAACTGCACAGCAAGCTAGGATTGAAGCCGTGCGTCGTGCGGTGGCAGGCTAACTAGCCGCTAAGAGAGGCTAAGGCTAAGATTGACTTGCGGCTGTGCCGACGAAAAGCACAGCCAGCGCTCAATAGGGGTTTAAAAGCTTCAGCTGGGTCTAAATCATGGCGAAATAGGCGCGTAATTCTTCTTCGCTAATCACCTCTTGGTTTTGATTTTTAATCACTCCATCCAATTGATGATTTAAGCGTTCGGCTGTTTTGACAAAATCATGGATCGCCTCACGATTATTAATCGGGCTAGGTAAATTCAAAATCAAGGATAAACCCGGCGTACTGGTTTCCGCGACTTCATCCGGTACTAAAGTCCAAGGCTTAATCCCATTGGCGACATAAAATAAGCTTTGCTCGCCGGTTTCAGTGAGAATCATGCGGTGATAGACATTCATCTCGCCAAACTGTAAGCCTGCATTATCTAAGGCTGATAAAACCTCAGTGCCGGCAAATTCAGCCTGTTCAGCGGCAATAAACATAATGAGTTGTGAAGGGAGCTCAGCGGTCGTTTCTGGCTCAGGGTCAGGTGGTGTAGAGGGACCAGGCTTAGTTTCCCAGCCGTCAAGCATAGTGCGCGCATTTTCGTTGGGTAATTTACCGTCGCTAGCAGGTAGATCCGCTGCTATAGAGGAGATTTCACCACCATCTTCAGCAGTAATCTGATCAATTGAAGGTCGATTTTGCCTTTGTTGGGTAAAGTCTTGACCTGTCCGACGGCTAGCCCAGTAAATAAAGATTAAGGCCACCAACCCAATGATCATAATAATCAGGCTTACTATTTCCACAGTATCATCCTTCTAATTAACCTTCGATCCTTGAAGGGTTTGAGGTTTGTTTTACTCACTAACTAGCTCCAAAGCTTGCGCCATATCCACTGAAACTAAACGGGATACCCCCGCTTCTCGCATGGTAACACCGATCAGGTTTTCGGCAAGCTCCATAGTCGTTTTATTATGCGTGATGAAAATGAATTGTACCTGCTCAGACATCTGCTTGACCAGCTCACAAAAACGCCCGACATTGGCTTCATCTAAAGGTGCATCCACTTCATCCAAAATACAAAAGGGAGCGGGGTTTAAGGCAAAAATAGCAAAGACTAAAGCCACGGCTGTTAAGGCCTTTTCGCCCCCTGACATTAGCTGAATACTGGATAAGCGCTTGCCCGGAGGCCGTGCCATGATATTCACACCACTCTTGAGCAGATCCTGCTCGGTCATCGCTAGATAGCATTCACCCCCACCGAATAAGCGTGGAAACATCTCCTGCAACCGCTGATTGACTAAATCGAAAGTTTCCTTAAAGCGTGCTCGTGTTTCTCGGTCGATTGTGTGCATGGCGGTGGCTAAGGTTTCAAGCGCTAAGACTAAATCAGCATTTTGTTGATCTAAATAGGTTTTACGTTCACTTTGCTCACGATACTCTTCAATCGCCGCCAAATTAATAGCACCTAGCCGTTCAATGTTGGCACTGGTTTTCGCTAAGTCTTGGCGGATGGCTTCAAGATTAGGGTACTGAGCGAGTGTCTGAGTTAAGGCGGCGAGTTCAAAACCGGTCAGTGCGAATTGCTCTTGGAGATGTTGAGTTTGAACTTGCTGCGTTTGCCACGCGAGTTGAAGGGTTGCTAATTGCTCACGAGTGCGCTCTAAATGCGCTGTGCATTGCAGACGTTGTTGTTCTTGAGTGCGGATCTGTTGCTCAAGTTGTTGAGTCTGCTGGCGAGCTAGCTGTAGGGCTTGTTCAGCCTCTAAGCGCTGGGCTTTAGCGGTGGCTAAATGGGTGTGTAAAGCCATGAGCGATTCAGTTTGCTGGGCTAATTCAGTTAAAACTTGTGCTTGTTGTGCCTGTAAACGAGTCAAACGGATTTGTCCACGTTCTAATTGCTGTTGAATATGCTGCTGTTCAGTCTGGACTGTGTGGAGGGTTAGGGTAAGCTTTTGTTGCTGAGTGTTCAGGTGACGGGCTTGGCTACGTAAATTTTGTAGGCTCTGCTGTTGTTGATCTTTTTTAAGCCTGAGGTTGGTTTGCTCTGCTTGTAAGCTAAGGCTGGTCAGTTCAGCGCTTGCCTTGCGTTCAAGCGCACTGGCGAGGTCTAGAGTCTGTTGGGTTTGTTGCTCGGCTAATTCGTGTAGCTCAGTGTATAATTGCTGTTGGCGTTGTTGTTGTTGAGCCTGTTGCTGTTGGATTTGCTGTAATTGCTTGCTTAGAGCAAATTCTTGTTGTTGGAGTTGCTTAGACGCTAATTGTGCTTGGCCTTGGGTTTGTTCTAGATCCCGGTTCTGTAAATCCAAGGCTTGTTGCGCTGCTTCCATTTGAGCCAAGGCAAGCTGCAAGGGCTCGATTTGGGTTTGCAGGTTACGAAGGGTTTGTTGGCGTTCCAGAACATGGCCAGTGGCGGATTGACTGGGTGTTTGTAGCCAATGTTTGCCGACGCAGCTGCCATTGGGCGTAATATAAAACTCCGGCGGAGTTAATTGCTCGCGTTGGGCGAGTGCGGTGGCTAAATCAGGGCTGCAGAGTGCATGTTGGGCTAATGACTGTGCATGCTGTGGGGCAAGGATTTGATGGGCTAAGCTTGCAGGATTGAGTGCTAGGGGCTTAGCACTAGCTTCGCGGTTAGTTTCGATTAAAGCAAGACCCGTTTCGGGCAGATTTTCCAAAGTAATGTCTGCTAGTTGCTCAACACCAAGGGCAGTTAAATGCTTAGCCAATACCACCTCAACGGCGGGTTCCCACCCGCTAACTACCTGCAATTCAGTGGCTAAACGGGGATATTGGTCTAAAGCTTGGCTTTGCAACCAGCCTTGATAGGCAGGCTGGTCTTGCTTCAAGGCGGCTTGTTGTAGGGTGTTAGCAGCAGTTAATTGGCCTTGTAGGTTTGATAATTGCCTGCGTTGCTGCTCGATTTGTTGAGTGATCTGTTGCTGCTGTTGACGCTGCGTTTGCAGCTGAAGGTTGAGTGCTTCTAGTTGCTCTTGGTTAAACGTTTGCTTTGCGGTCGTCGTGGCTAATTCTAGCATTAAGCCTTGCTGCTGAGCGGTAAAATCATCCTGCTCTAAAGCAGCTAAGGCTTGTTGTAAACGATCACGGCGTGGTTGGCTGGCTTGAGTTTGCCGCTCTAATTGTTCAATGCGTGCGGTTTCGCTATGCAGTTGGCGCAGGGGTTGAGCCAAGGCTTGTTGCAATTGCTGCCATTGTTCTTGTAATGCTAGGGCAAGGTGCTCAGTGGCTAGTACAGAGGCCTCGGCTTGTGCGAGTTGCTCCTCGAGGGTCGCCGCTGCTGGCCGTAATTGTTCTAATTGAAGAATTTTGGTTTGTAATTGAGCTTGATCCTCAGTCTGTTGAGTTAAGCTTTCGGCTAGGCTTTGCTCTAAGCGAATGAGCTGCTCTTGGTGGCGCTGCTGAGTGGCTTGCTGATGTTGCAGGTTTTGTTCTAAGCGCCCTAGATTAGCACCTGCTGCATAGTAATGAGCTTGCGCAAGGTTTAAGGCCTCAGTGGCTTGGGAAAACTGTGTACGTAAGGCTTCAAGCTGTGCCGTGATTTGCTGAATTTCTGTGAGACTGGCTTGTTGTTCCTGTGTGGACTGCTTTAAGTCAGCCAATAATGGCTCAGCAGTTTGAGTTAATGCTTGTAATTGCGCGGCTAAATGCAAGGCATCTAAACGCTTTTGCTCTTCACGCAGCGCTCGAAAGCGCTCTGCAGTTTTGGCTTGTTTATCGAGCTTTTGTAGCTGTTTGGCTAATTCTTCACGTAAATCAGCCAGCCGCGCTAAATTGTCTCGGGTATGCGTGATTCGAGTTTCGGTTTCACGACGGCGTTCTTTATAACGTGAAATCCCTGCCGCCTCTTCTAAACTGGCTCTGAGTTCTTCAGGTTTGGCTTCAATCAGGCGGGCAATCATGCCTTGTTCGATAATGGCATAGCTGCGTGAGCCTAAACCCGTACCAAGAAATAAATCAGTAATATCACGGCGTCGGCAACGACTGCCATTTAAAAAGAATTTAGAGCTACCGTCACGACCGACTTGGCGTTTGATGGCGATTTCTGCATAGCTGGCGTAAGGTCCGGCTAATTGTGCGGCCGTATTATCAAACACTAATTCAACAGAAGCTAAACCGACGGGTTTACGTGCAGATGAACCATTAAAAATAACATCTTCCATCGCTTGCCCGCGCAAGTTTCTAGCCGAGCTTTCGCCCATTACCCAGCGCACGGCATCAATAGTATTAGATTTACCACAGCCGTTCGGTCCTAAAATACCTACCAAATTACTCGGTAAATTTAAGGTGACAGGATCAACAAAGCTTTTGAAGCCGGCTAGACGAATTTTACTTAGACGCACGGTTTTAGGGGGTTAGTTGGCTTGGGGCAACGGAATTGCGCCTAAGAATGCTATAAAAGGCAGGGTTTTGCAAATGTTGCCCATAAAAAAGCGGGCCAAATGGCCCGCAGAAGACTTTAAGGAAGCTGGTCGCTACAAGCAACTCTTGTTGTTATGTGGCTGGATCTCAGACCTTCCGTTTAATCTTGAATCCATGAGCGCAGTATAGGTGTTGCTAAATTAACAACGCTTGAATCTATTAATTTTTTTTATTGCTAACTGTAAGTGACCTTAAGCCATTAACTTAAAACTCAGATCAACACAGATCAGCATAAAGCGACACCGCTTATCCTAGGTCATTCTATTGAGTTGCAGCGCACAACAGTAAGGCTTGATCTAGGTTCTGCATTCCTTTAACCTGCAACTAAGAAAAAGTTCGAGAGTTTCAATCGTTTTGGAGGCA
This sequence comes from Thiothrix eikelboomii, assembly GCF_900167255.1. Taxonomy (GTDB): domain Bacteria; phylum Pseudomonadota; class Gammaproteobacteria; order Thiotrichales; family Thiotrichaceae; genus Thiolinea; species Thiolinea eikelboomii. The sequence continues at coordinate 40,280 of NZ_FUYB01000021.1, read as the reverse complement.
AGGATGATGTCTTCTAGTCGTGTCAACACTACTAAAAAGGCTACAGTCGCCTGTAACAACTGCAGTTTGAGTGAGCTGTGCTTGCCGCGTGGTTTAACTAAAGAAGAATTAGCTAGGCTAGAAACTGCGATTAGTAAAGCCACGAAAATCAACAAAAAAGATTATCTGTATCGACGTGATGATCCGCATCAAGCGATTTATGCGGTGAAATCTGGCTCGCTGAAAACCTCGCTATCGACCTTGGAAGGTGAAGAGCAAATTTTAGGCTTTTACCTACCCGGCGATTTGGTGGGTTTTGATGCATTTGCTAACAGTAAACATAGTTGTGATGCGCAAGCCTTAGAGGATACTTTTGTCTGTGAACTGCACATGGATGCTTTCTATGAGCTCTGTGGCAGCATTGCGAGTATGCGCAGTGGCATGATGCGACAAGTGGGCATGGAGATTGGGCGTGAGCATCAATTACTTTTAACTCTAGGGCAAATGCGAACTGAAGAGCGGTTAGCAACTTTCTTGATTGGGATCGCAGAGCGTAATCAATCACGGGGGTTTTCAGCGCGTGAATTCTATTTGCCCATGCCTCGGCATGATTTAGCCAATTACTTAGGCATGGCGGTCGAGACCTTAAGCCGGATGTTTTCACGCCTTCAGGACGATGGCATTATCAGAGTTAACCATCGTCTGATTGAGATTTTAGCGCCAGAGCGCTTGAAAGGGTTAGGCCATCACCAATGTCGCTAAAGACAGCACTTTAGTAAAATCTTAAAGTACTTTAGAAAATAATTGAGTCGCAGAACGCTGTTTTAGGCGGGTATCAAATACCATGCAAATAACGCGCACTAAAAACCGTCCGCGTGCAGTTACTTTAATTTGATTGGCATGGATTTCGAGTAATTGATCGGCTTGCAGGGGGGCTAGTTGTGCTAATTCAGCTTGAAAGTAGCGCTTGGCATCCATTGCAAATTTCTGACTGAGTGTGGTTAAGTCGAGGCTAAATTGGCAGGTCAATTGCTGAATCACATAGCGCCGGATTTGATCATCTTGGTTTAAATTCAGGCCGCGTGTGACGGCTAATTGCCCTGCATCGAGGGCTGCATAATAAGCCTCAGTGGTTTTTTCATTTTGGCTATAACAGTTAGCGACTTGGCTGATTGCGCTTACACCCATCGCGACTAAATCACTCTCGGCATGGGTGGTATAGCCTTGAAAATTACGCTGCAGTGTTCCTTGTTGTTGGGCGAGGGTTAGTTCGTCCTGCGGTTTAGCAAAATGGTCCATGCCAATATACACATAGCCTGCTGCGGTGAGTTGTTCTACCGCCGTGTGTAAAATGGTTAGCTTCGTTTCACTGCTCGGTAGTTCAGCGCTATTAATCCGCCGCTGGGGCATAAATAGGCTGGGTAAATGCGCATAATTGAACAATGAAATCCGATCAGGTGACCAGTCCAGTACGGTGGCTAGGGTTTGGTTAAAGCTGGCTAAAGTTTGCCGTGGTAAGCCATAAATCAAGTCAATACTAATGGATTTAGCAGCGTGGCGGCGGCAGCTTTGAATAATAGCTAAGGTTTGCTCAGGGGATTGAAGACGATTCACTGCTCTTTGTACGTGCTCATCAATATCTTGCACACCGATACTAAAGCGGTTAAAACCTTGTTCAGCAAGTAATTGAATCGTTTCAGGGGTGACTGAGCGCGGGTCAATTTCAATCGAATAATCGCCTGTACCATCCGTTAATACATTAAAATGCTGGCGAGTTTTAGCCATTAACGCTGCTATTTGAGCATGATCTAAAAAAGTCGGTGTGCCGCCGCCCCAATGCAATTGCTGCACTTGACGATCAGGGTCGTATAGGGCTGCTTGGAGTTCGATTTCACGAAATAAATAAGCTAAATACAAGCTTGCTTGTTCGCGGTTTTTGGTAACGATTTTATTGCAGGCACAATAAAAGCAAATGGTCGAACAGAAGGGGATATGGAAATACAAAGACAGGGGTAAAGGAATCAGGTCTTCATTACTTTGCAGGGCTTGGCTGAGGTAGTCGGCAGCTGCAAAATCCTTAAACGAAACGGCCGTGGGATAGGAGGTATAACGTGGTCCTGTAAGGTCATAACGGCGTATCAGGTCTGGGTCAAAATTTATACTTTTCATACTGAGCCTCGACGAATACGTGCATCGGTTAATCTAAAAAGCACTTTGGCTAGTTAAGCTTGAAGCCTAAGCTAGCATGGCGGTTTTAGTGCAAAGCTAGCATGACTAAAGTCAATAGAGCGCTCTAGATTAGCCGCAGATCCTGAAAACTGCAGACTCTTTGATCTTTATCAGGATTTGAGTGATGGCTAATCGAGTGAATTTAGAGTTCATCCTCTTCTTCATCTTCTAAGGCAGAGCGACTAAAAAAGAAGGGGTCAAACATTTCAATAAAGCGCTTGGCTTGAGGAGTAAAAAATTTGCCTTTACGCACAATTAAGCCATAGTTGCGTGAGGGAAAGTAGTGATCAAGTGGAATGGCAACAATTTTATCATTCGGTGTCAGGCAGACATCGGTGACAATCGAAATACCTACGCCTAGCTCAACATATTTTTTAACAATTTCCCAGCCACCTGCTTCCATACTGACGGTGTAGGCGACTTCGTGCTGGCGAAATACAGTATCAATCATGCGCCAAGTACTTTGATTTTTAGGCGGTAGAATCAAGCCATAAGGGCTAATATCTTCTAAGCTGATATTGATTTGTTGGGTGAGTGGATGACCTTCTGGGACGATTAAAATTGAGCGAAAATTTTCAAAGGGTTGATAAATAATACTCTCGGGGATTTGTAGTAAAGGACCAATAGCGAGGTCAACCTGATCTTCTAGTAAGAGCTTCATCCCACTTTGGCCTTCTACCGTATGTAGATTAATCCGAATACCGGGATAAGCCTCTTTAAATTGTTGAATATACTTGGGCAAAACATACAGCGAGGTTGATTGACCTGTGGCAATATTCAATTCACCCATTTCCATTTTGCCAAGGCTAGCGGCAAAGGACTCACGTAAGCCATCAATTCCGGCTGCTAAGGGTTGTACCAGTTGATATAACACCTTGCCTTCAGGGGTGAGCTTGACGCTAGGGCCACGTCGTTCGAGTAGTTTTTGTCCCATTTCACGCTCAAGCGCTTGAACTTGGAGAGAAACGGTCGGTTGACTGATATGCAGTTGTTCAGCGGCATGAGTGATGTTTTCTTTTTGAGCCACAACACAAAAGGTACGCAACAGCTTGTAACGAGTCTGTTTGTAGTAGTGCATGATGTTCCTGGGTGCTTTTAAATGAAGACTAGACTTTTTTACTATTGTGCAGATCAATAGTAAAAATTGAAACAATTGATTTTAATAAATTAGACAGGATTTGTTAATATTGCCGTCATCAAACATTCATGTAATGTTATCTCATGCTAACTGTGGTGCTTGCGGCGTTCCTAGTGGATGCCGCTCTTTTTGCCCGCCTGTCACTGTAGATGCACTCCCTTCCATTTTTAGATAAGCTAGCAGTCCCCTTTTTAGCCAAATTTTAACATTTCGGGAGATCCAAAATGGCTGATTATATTTTGTGGTTTGATCAACTCGGCATGCATGATGTCAATATTGTCGGGGGCAAGAATGCGTCATTGGGGGAAATGATCAGTCATCTTGCCAAGGTCGGTGTCAGTGTACCCGGTGGCTTTGCAACGACAACCGATGCCTATCGTGATTTTCTACAATATGAGGGCTTAGACGCTCGCATTAATCAGCTGTTAGCGAGCTTAAATGTAGATGATATTCAGGCTTTAACCACAGCGGGCAAAACGATTCGTGATTGGCTGATGGCCGCCCCTTTGCCACAAGCTTTATTAGCAGCTGTCACCAAGGCTTATGAAAAATTAGCCGCTGGTTCAGGTGATACGGCTTCTTTTGCCGTGCGTTCTTCGGCGACCGCTGAAGATTTACCCGATGCCTCCTTTGCAGGCCAGCAAGAAACCTTCTTGAATGTACGCGGTTTAGAGCAGGTGATTGCCGCGATCAAAGAAGTGTTTGCATCTTTATATAATGATCGTGCGATTGCCTATCGTGTGCATCAGCGGTTTGAACATGACAAAGTATTTTTGTCTGCCGGCATTCAAAAAATGGCTCGCAGCGATATTGGGGCGAGCGGTGTGATGTTCACCTTGGATACTGAATCGGGTTTCCGTGATGCGGTGTTTATTACCGGTGCTTACGGTTTAGGTGAGACGGTTGTGCAGGGCGCGGTTAATCCTGATGAGTTTTATGTCTATAAACCTAATCTGGCGGCCAAGCGCCCCGCGATTTTATCGCGCCGCTTAGGGGCAAAAGCGATTGAGATGATCTACGACACGCAAGCGGGTGCGCATAATAAAGCGACGTTAACCCGTGATGTTGAAGCGGGGCGTCGGCAGCGCTTCTGTTTAACAGATGAGCAAGTCGAATCCTTAGCCCGCCAAGCAGTGATTATTGAGCAGCATTATGGTCGGCCGATGGATATTGAGTGGGCTTTAGATGGGGGCGATGGTCAATTGTACATTGTTCAAGCCCGCCCAGAAACAGTAGAAAGCCGAGCCAGCAGTGTGGTCGAGCGCTATCAATTAGCGGGCAAAAGTAAAGTGCTTGCCGAAGGGCGCTCCATTGGTCAGAAAATAGGGCAGGGAACTGCTCGAATTATTATGAGTATTGCCCAAATGCATGAGGTGCAAGAGGGCGATGTGCTGGTGACGGATATGACTGACCCTGATTGGGAACCGATCATGAAGCGTGCCTCGGCGATTGTCACCAATCGGGGTGGGCGTACCTGTCATGCAGCGATTATTGCGCGTGAAATGGGGATACCAGCAGTAGTTGGTTGCGGTGATGCCACTACGCAGATTAAGAAGGGTGATCAAGTAACGGTTTCTTGTGCCGAAGGCGATACTGGTTATATCTATGAGGGTTTACTCGGCTTTGAGCGGATGACGGCGGATACCGGTAATCTTCCCGAGCTGTCGGTAAAAATTATGATGAATGTGGGTAATCCTTCGCGTGCTTTCTCGTTTTCGCATTTGCCCAATGAAGGCGTGGGTTTAGCCCGTTTAGAGTTCATCATTAATAATACGATCGGGATTCATCCGAAAGCTTTATTGGAATTTGAGCGCTTACCCGAAGACTTAAAAGCAAGTATCGGTGAAAAAATTGCCGGTTATTCAAGTCCCGTCGGTTTTTATGTGGATAAGCTGGTTGAAGGCATTGCCACTTTAGCGGCTGCTTTTTATCCGCATCCAGTGATTGTCCGTATGTCGGACTTCAAATCGAACGAATACGCTAATTTATTAGCCGGTGATCGTTACGAGCCGCATGAAGAAAATCCTATGATTGGTTATCGTGGTGTATCCCGTTATTTATCCAGTGCCTTCCGTGATTGCTTTGAATTGGAATGCCAAGCCTTACGTAGAGTACGTCATGACATGGGCTTAACCAATGTACAGGTGATGATTCCTTTCTGCCGTACTTTAGAGGAAGCCCAACAGGTCACAGAGCTACTCGCTGCCCAAGGCATCCAGCGTGGTGAGCAAGGTTTACGCTTAATTATGATGTGTGAGATTCCTTCGAACGCGCTGTTGGCTGAAGAGTTTTTAGAGTATTTTGATGGGTTCTCGATCGGCTCGAATGATATGACGCAGCTTTCCTTGGGTTTGGATCGTGATTCGGGTTTAATTGCACATTTATTCGATGAGCGTAATCCTGCGGTGAAGAAGCTCTTGAGTATGGCGATTGAGGCTTGTAAAAAGCAGGGTAAATACGTGGGGATTTGTGGGCAAGGGCCTTCAGATTATCCTGATTTTGCCGCTTGGTTGCATGAGCAAGGGATCAGTAGTATTTCCCTGAACCCCGATACCGTGGTGAATACTTGGTTGCATTTAGCCAGCCTTGAGAAATCAGCCTAAGCTAAGGAGGACGGTATGAGCAGGCAAAAACGCACCGTTTACTATTTGTCTGACCGTACAGGGATTACTGCAGAAACTTTGGGTCATAGTTTATTGACCCAATTTGATGGCATTGATTGGAATAAAATTAATGTCCCTTTTCTGGATACGGTCGCCAAAGCGCATGATTGGGCAGCACGAATTAATGCAGCGGCAGAGCGTGATGGCTGTCGCCCCATCGTATTTAGTACCTTGATTGATGATGAGATTCGTAGCCTGATCGCTCAGGCGAACTGCATGATTTATGACTTTTTCGGTACTTTCATTGGTTCGATGGAGCAAGAATTGCAACAACCTTCAGCGCATGCAGTAGGGCGCTCACATGGTTTACAAAATAATTCTTCTTACTTTAATCGGATTGCCGCGATCAATTATACCCTGACCAATGATGATGGGGTATCAGCCAAGAATTTTAATGATGCTGATATTATTTTGGTGGGTGTTTCTCGCTCAGGCAAAACCCCGACCTGTCTCTATCTAGCTTTACAATATGGGATTTCAGCTGCCAATTATCCACTCACTGAAGAGGATATGGATGCGTTGCGGTTACCTAAGCTGTTAGATCCCTATAAGCATAAACTATTTGGCTTAACCTTAAGTGTGGAGCAATTACATTTAATTCGCCAAGAGCGGCGTCCGAATAGTCGCTATGCTTCGCTTGCGCAATGCCAGCAAGAGCTGGATTGGCAAGAAAAATTATATCAGCGATTAAACATCCCCTATATTGATACGACGAATATTTCTATTGAAGAAATTAGCACAATCATCCTGAATCGTAGTGGTTTGAAACGGCATTTATACGGGCAGTGACAGTTGCTACGCAGACATGCGAAGATGTGTGTCTTTGCCTGTGAGGATGGAAGATGGTTGCAAGGGTTATTGATGGCAAGCAGGTCGCAGCTCAAGTTCGCCAAGAAGTAAAAGATAAAGTTGCAGAACGCTTGGCTCAAGGTAAGCGCCCCCCCGGTTTAGCCGTCATTTTAATCGGCAACGATCCTGCCTCCCATGTGTATGTCAGCAATAAACGTCGTGCCTGTGATGAGGTCGGCATTGTTTCGCGTTCTTATGATCTGCCTGCAGAAACGACGCAGTTTGAGCTATTAAAGATTATTGATCGTCTCAATAATGACCATACAGTGGATGGTATTCTGATTCAATTGCCCTTGCCTGCGCATATTGATACTTCCTTAGTGATCGAGCGGATTGATGCGGGTAAAGATGTCGATGGTTTCCATCCGAGTAATGTGGGTAAATTAGCTTTGCGTATTCCGGGCTTACGTCCGTGTACGCCTTATGGTGTGATGCGCCTATTGGAATCTGAAGGCATTAAGTGTTTAGGTAAACATGCTGTGGTTGTGGGCGCTTCGAATATTGTCGGTCGACCAATGGCCTTAGAATTATTATTAGCTGGAGCCACTGTGACGGTGTGCCATCGCTTTACACCTAATACGCCCGAGCTAGTTGCGCAAGCTGATATTTTAGTGGTTGCTGTGGGTAAACCTAAATTTATCCAAGCACAGTGGCTCAAGCCGGATGCAGTCGTGATTGATGTAGGGATTAATCGTTTAGAGACTGGGCGTTTAGCGGGTGATGTGGATTATGAGGCAGCTAAAGAAAAAGTTGCTCTGATTACTCCAGTACCGGGCGGAGTAGGGCCGATGACCGTCGCGATGCTGATGAGAAATACCTTGAGTGCTTGTGAGAAGCATCAGTTCTAATCAAGTGCGAATCGCGTCTAAATCTAAGCCTAGCCTAAAGCTAACAAGGCAAGATTTGCTTAAGCTTGCCTTGTTAGTTGAGAAAATTAAGCCAGTGATTCGACCAATCACTTAAAGTGAATCGACGGGTTTAGTTTTTCTTTGGAGGTTGTTGAGCTAATTTCTTCAAAACATCATCGGATAAAGCACCCGATTCACGTAAGCGGCGAATGACAGAAGCAGGTAAGCACACGATATCTGAAGCGGCAGCGGGTAATAGCTCTTTGCCACCACTGCATAGACGCCGCTTATCATCCCCTTCTTTAGTTTTCGCGGGATCTTCAGCTAAATAAGCTGCATTCACCCAGCCATTTTGGCCAGCCCAGCGTACTAATTCAAAAGCAACATCTCCACCTTTGGCGACTTTGCCTATTTTGGTAATCCAAGTGGCATTATGTGGAATTTCTACGGCAATGGCAGATTGATTACCTTCTTCCACATACATCATTAGGCTCTGGCCAGCGGTTAAACCACGCACTGAGAAAATAGGCACAGAACGGAAAGGCAAGCCTTTAGCTTTTTCTGGATAGCCGCAACAAACCTTTTGATCAGCAGGTACTTTAGGATCAACTAAGCAAGCCCGCCGTGCTGCGGCGATACTGGTCGATTCAGCATCATAACTTAAAGCGCTAGATTCAACCCAACCGGTCATATCATCCCAGCTAACCTTTTCCCATAAGACATTACCGACTAATTGTTGGGCATTCCGACGCACCAGCCAAGTCGCATTGTGCGGAATATTGACTAAAATGCCTTCGCCGGGTTTTTTATACATTTTTAGCACATTGCCGGGCGTCCGACCTGCGACTTGATAAATTTTAGAGCTATCTGCTGGCAAGGTGAGAGGAGCTGCGAGTGCTTGTAAAGAGGCAGTCAGCAGAAACGCGCCCGCCATGAAAGCGGGGATCATCTTTTTAAGTAATTGCTTGTCCATGTTTCCTCCGATGAAAAAGACTAGGCCGCTAGATTGGAGAGTCTTTATCTTCGATCTAAACTTAAAAACCACCTAAGGTGATGGTACACAGGGTGACACTTCAACCCAACACTATAAAAGTGTAGCGCATGATTAACGCTTGATAGCTAAATCATGATTTTTCCGCAACGGCTAGGATACTATATGTTGTAAAAAAGTCACAGAAAAACCACTGATAAAGCTTAGTTTTAAACTGCTGAACGGTTGTTTTCTCGCCGAAATAATAACATTGCATCACCATAACTAAAGAACCGATAAGCTTGTTTAATGGCATGTTGGTAGGCCGCTTTGATTGACTCATACCCCGCAAAGGCAGAGACTAAAATTAACAAGCTGGATTGCGGTAGGTGGAAGTTGGTGATTAAAACGTCCACGACTTTAAATTCATACCCCAGTTTAATAAATAAACGGGTATCGCCCGTGTAAGGTTGAAGACTACCCGCTTGTGCAGCTGTTTCTAGGCTACGGACTGAGGTTGTCCCCACAGCTACGACTCGTCCTCCGCGTGCTTTGCAGGCTCGAATAGCTTCGCAGGTGGCTGCACTGACTTCAACATATTCCGCATGCATCTTATGTTGTGACAAATCTTCCGTGCGTATTGGTTGGAAAGTGCCTGCACCGACATGCAAAGTGACCGTCGTGCTGGCAATTCCTTGTTCAGCCAGTTGCGTTAACAGTCTGTGATCAAAGTGCAATCCTGCGGTAGGGGCTGCAACTGCACCTAGCTTTTCTGCATAAACAGTTTGATAACGCTCACGGTCGGTCGCTAAATCGGGGCGTTCGATATAAGGGGGAAGGGGAATATGCCCATATTGATCTAATAATTCAAAAAAGTTGGCGGGTTCAGTCAGTTGCAGTTGAAATAGCTCACCTTCACGCTCTAATATGATGGCCTGAAAAGCACCTTCTAGCTCCAATACTGTACCGGCTTTGGGTGATTTACTGGCTCGAATATGTGCCAAAGCCCGCTGTGGGGTTTGAATCCGCTCGATCAATACTTCAAGTTTGCCACCACTAGCTTTTTTCCCATACAAGCGAGCAGGAATGACTTTGGTATTATTGAACACCAATAAATCACCTGCTTGTAAAAATTGGGTTAACTGATAAAAATATTGATCTTTCGGTTGAGGGCTACAGGGATCTAATACCAATAAACGGCTTTCAGTCCGCTCAGCCAAAGGTTGGTAAGCAATCAATTCAGGAGGAAGTTGGTAGTCGAAGTCACTAAGTTTCATGTCAGTATGATAACACTGCATAAAAAGACTTTCCAAATGGCAAAAACTTGGTAGAATACGCGCCACTACACCTTGCCGGGGTGGCGGAATTGGTAGACGCAGCGGATTCAAAATCCGCCGCTGGTAACAGTGTGCGAGTTCGAGTCTCGCCCTCGGCACCACGTTATAATCTAGATTAATCTAGTACATCCATAAAGCCTTGAATCTTAACGGATTCAGGGCTTTTTTGTGTCTAAAGCAAACTAATTTATCTATGAGCAGGTTAACCAAACAGGTAGATACAAGCTATTAGAGCAGAAAAGATTTCAAGAAATTTAGATACTATTCAATAGCATCAACTCACTCGGGTGGGGTCTTAAATAATACTGCCGCTCAATATATGGATGGGGATGCCGCCGAAAATGATGTTTAAGCAAAGTAATTGGCACGATTAAGGGTAGATAGCCTTGTTGGTAGTGTTGAATCGTTTCGACTAATTCAGCCCGATCTTCGCGATCTAGGTGCTCAGATAAATAACCCATTAAATGAGTCAGTACATTGCCTTGCTGCCCTCGCGATGCTCGTTTGGTCAGAATGTGCATGAGCTTTTGAATATATTGAGCATGTAGGTAGGTTAAATCCGCGTTGCCTGCTTGTGCAACCAGTTGCCCTAATTCGCGTAAGCCAGCTTGATCATGTGCCATGATCAAATATTTATGATCAGCATGAAACTGTACAAAAGCATGGGCATTAGGCGGTTCTTGCATGAGCGCTTGCCAGCGTTGGTAGACAAATACCCGCCCAATAAAATTCTCTCGTAAAATCGGATCACATAAGCGACCTTCTTCTTCTAAGGGCAGGTTGGGATAGGCTTGTTGCAAGCTGGCTGCAAATAGCCCAACACCACTGCGCTCAGGGGGCTGCCCTGTTGCAGGTTCTGCATAAACCTTAACTCGTTCCATGCCACAACTGGGAGAATCTTTTTTAAGAATAAACCCGCTGAGCTTGGCGAATTGAGGCTCAGCGAGCAAATTTTCGCTGGCGGCTCGCAAGGCTGCGGTCACATCGACCTGATGATTTTTGACTTGGACTAAGCGTATGTCCCCTGTGCGCTTCACTAAATGAATCGGTGGGCGAGGTATCCCTAAGCCAGCCGCGACCTCAGGGCAAACTGGGATAAATTCAAAATACTCACCTAAAGAATCCGTGATATAAGCATTATGTTTATGTCCACTGTCAAAGCGTACTGAATTACCTAATAAGCAGCTACTAATGCCCAGTTGTGGTTGGTGAGGATGAGTCATGGTCGATAGTTTGATCCTGTTAATGAGAGCTGGCGCTGGCGGAGTTTAATCGCTGCTGGCGCTGGTTTTGTTGGCGAATCGCCCCGATACTAAAGACGACCAAAGCCACCCAAATAAAGAGGAAAGCAATGAATTGCTGCTGAGTGAATGGCTCTTTGAGCAGATAAATTGCTGTCAAAAATTGCATCGTGGGATTGATATACATCATAAAGCCTACTGCGGTTAGGCTTAAGCGCTGGGCGGCCGAAGCAAACAGTAATAAAGGTGCTGCGGTCAGTGCACCTGAAAAGATTAATAAAAAAGTAGTTTGGAAGCCCTCCGAAAAGAGTTGGCTTTGCCCTTGGACTTCTAAGCCGATCCAAGCTATTAAGGCAAACGGTAAGAGGATACCCGTTTCTACCCATAAGCCTGTTAAGGAATCTACGGGTACTTTTTTGCGAGCCAAACCATATAAACCAAAGCTCGCGGCTAAGGATAAGGATACCCAAGGAACTACGCCTAATTGCACGACTAACCACAGAACGCCAATAAGAGCTAAGACAACCGCAGTTAAGCGATAAATGTCTAGGGATTCCTTGAGAAACACTCGTGCTAATAACACACTCACCAGCGGGGTAATGAAATAACCTAAACTCGATTCAACTACTCGATCTTGACCTACCGCCCAGATAAAAATCAGCCAATTCGCCGCAATTAACAATGAGGAAATGCACAAGCCCAGCAAAGTTTTAGGTTGGCTGAGCGCTAATTTAATCGCTGACCAATGTCGCAGGACGAGAGCAATGAGAGTGACGAGTAAAAACGACCAGGTAATGCGTTGAATCAGGACTTGCCAAGGGTCAACATGCGTCAGAAAGTGGAAATACCAAGGAAATAAACCCCAAATAGTATAGGCAGTGAGGCCATACACCAAGCCGAGTTTTTGTTCGGAGATCTTCATGTGGGTAGGCAGCCTTAGACTTCATTCAATCGAGGCATGAGCATGACTAAATTGCAGGGCTGGGTGCGATAATCCAGTTGTGCTTCAATTAATTGATCCCAAGCTAGGTGACAAGCATCACTTGACCCCGGTAAACAGAACAGATAGGTGCTATTGGCAACGCCAGCAATCGCCCGAGATTGCAGGGTAGAGGTTTTAATCGCTTGATACGATAAGACCCGAAACATCTCACCAAAACCTTCTAGTTCTTTATCTAATAAAGGTTTAACCGCTTCAGGCGTGCCATCACGTCCCGTGACGCCGGTGCCACCCGTGCTGATAATAACATGGATGTTTTCATCCAAAATCCAGCGTGAGACAACAGCACGAATCGCATATTTGCTATCAGGCACTAATTCGCGTTCAAGGCATTGATGGCCTGCCGCTGTGAGTTTATCGACTAACACTTGGCCTGAGCTGTCATTCGCTAAGGTACGGGTATCAGAAATAGTCAAAACGGCAATAGCCAGAGGCTTAAAATCGGCGGTACTCATCATAAAAATGGATGCTAAGGAATCAAGCCCCTAGTATAAGCCAAGATCAACGTTCAGCGTTACAACCACTTTTTCCAGCGGAAAATCCCAAGAATAAACAACACAATGCCAAACATCGCTAAAATAACCAATATAAACCCATAATGCGTTGTTAAACCCGGCATATGCTCGAAATTCATTCCATAAATACCCGAGAGTAGATTTAAGGGGAGGAAAATCACGGAGGCAATCGTTAGGACACGCATAATGTCATTCATACGTTGATTGCTGGCGGAAAAATAAATTTGTACTAAATTCTCTAAGTCATTTTGGCAAATTTCAGCGTCACGGTCGACTCGATTGAAATGCTCTTGTACATCGGTCAGGCGGGTGAGAATGCGTGCATCCATTTCCATGCGCTCATCGCGCCATTCATCTAATGCAGTTTGCTGTGGCTCAATTAAGCCAAGGCGGTATTGACGTAATAGGCTACCGGCCTTTAGCAGGCTCGCCCAATTTTGAAAACGAGCCGTTGATTTGAGCATTTGAGTTTGCCAATCTTCCAACTGCTCTACAAACGAGATTCTTAAACTCAAATATTGATCGGTTAACCAACTTAATAACAAACACAAAACACCATCAGGAGACAAAGGTGCACGCACTCTTGAACCACGCAACCAGCGGCTACGGATTTCATCAAAATTAGTTTTGTTAGTGTTATGAATGCTCAGTAGCAGCTTGCCATAAACAAAGAAAACAATCGGCGCTGAATCGACTTCGAAACTGGATAGTTGGGTGTTGGCGCAGTTTAAGGCACGAAAAATGAGCATTTCATAGCGTTCAGTATCATCATGAAAGGGCGGGTGATTCGGATTCGCCGCATCCTGTGCATGTTGCTCTTCTAGGATTAGTCCAAACTCTTGTTCAACAAAATTTTGCCAATCGGTATCCGTTGCCAGTACATCCAGCCAAATCATGCCTTGACTGGTTTTAATCTGTTCAGGGCGAATCAGTTGTGCTTGTTGAGTTTGAGCGTCAAATAAAGTGATATACACGCAGCGAACCTTTCTAAAATACAGGTCTAAAATACAGGAATAAAGTTGTTTTTATGCCGTGGAGCTACCATACAATTTTCGATACAAGCCATCTTGCTGGATCAATTCTTGATGATTGCCTTGCTCAATAATTGTGCCGCCTTCAAACACTAAAATTCGATCCGCTTGGCGGACGGCGCTTAAGCGATGCGCAATAATGAGCGTTGTGCGATTTTGCAAAAAAGTGTGTAAGGCCGTATGGAGCTTCTGCTCAGTTTCCATATCCAAAGCTGAAGTGGCTTCATCTAAAATCACCACTTTAGGATCAGAGAGTACCATCCGTGCAATCGCCAAACGCTGACGTTGCCCGCCCGACAAACGCAGACCTTGCCGTCCAACTAGAGTTGCTAAACCCTCGGTTTGTGCACGAACCGTCTCTTCCAATTGCGCAATCCGTAAAGCTTCCCAGAGTTTTTCATCCGGTAAGTCTTGGCCTAGGGTCAAATTAGCGCGCAGGGTATCATTAAATAAAGCGGGCTGCTGCAAGACCGTGGCGACATGTTCACGCACCACATCTAAACCGATGGCAGTGATCGGAATCTCATCGAAATAGAGTTGGCCTTGCTGGGGTTGATAGAGGCCTAATAAGATTTGTACAAAGGTTGATTTTCCGCCGCCACTTGCACCGACTAAAGCCACTTTTTCACCTGCAGCAATGGTTAGGTTCACATCGACTAAAACCGGGGGCTTATCGCCATAGGCAAAGGTAACCTGCTCAGCGCGTACACTGACGGTGTGTTTGTTTTTAAAAGGATTTTGTAGATGTGGATAGATCGGTTCGGATTTAAGTGCTAGGAGTTGGTTAATCCGCTGCAGGGCGGCCTTGGCTCCAAACCAGCCATATTGAATATTCAGAATTTCTTGCACGGGTCCCATCATAAACCATAGATAGCTGAAGACGGCAAGCATTTCTCCAATCGTTAAATCAGAAAACACCACCATTAACATGGCAATGGCTCGAAAGACATCAAACCCAGAAATAAAAATACTGAAGGATAATTTATTGGCGGCATCACTGCGCCACGCGAATTGCCCAGCTTGATTTTTAACCTCAGCCGCTAGCTTGATAATCTGTTCGAAAAAACTCTGAGCACGGTTGCTGGCGCGAATTTGCTGAATTGTATCTAAGGTTTCGGTGAGGGCTTGTTGGAAGAGTTCAAAGGCGGTGTTTTCTTTTTTCTTTAGCTCTTTAACATAGCCGCCCATTTTGGTAGTCAGCAAAATCACCACGGGATTTAAAATTAAGATAAATAAAGCCAGTTGCCAATGTAGCCAAAGCATCACCACAGTCACCCCCAAGAGGGTTAAGACGGAGACAATGAAGCGGCTAATCGTGATCCCCAGAAAATTATCAATGGTTTCAATATCCACGACCAAGCGTGAGCTGACTGTCCCACTGCCTAGGGTTTCATATTCAGCCATTGCAATCGTTTCAATATGCTCAAGCAAGCGCCGACGAATACGGAAGGTAATATCTTTACTGATTAAGGTAAATTCGCGGGTTTGCCAGACTGAAAAGAACAGCCAAGCCAGTCGTAAGCAAATTGTGATGACAGTCACTGCCAGCACATACAAAATCGGTCCATGCCAACTGCTCGGAAACAGCTGATCAATGAACTGCGTGAGTACACCAGGTTGTTTGAGTAAGACTTCATCGACTAACAGCGGAATCAGCAGGGGGATAGGTACACTTAAAACGGCAGTGAGAATGGCAATTAAATTCGCACGAATCAATAAGCCCCGATGCCGCATGGTTTGGCGAAAGAGGTCATTCCAAGTATAAACAACAGGCTGGCTAGCAGACATAAGCACTCAGCAATATCCAAAGCTGGCTATTGTACGAGTAAATCTAAATGGCTGCTAAATCCTTATTGACGGCTGTTCTTAGATTCTGAATAGTAGCTATTTTGCACGGCCTAGAAAGATGATGGAACAGTTCGGTGTCAATAGTTATTTAACTTATGTATTGGGCGTCATTATGATTGTGTTGCTGCCCGGCCCTAATTCTTTATATGTATTGGCCTTAGCGGCTCAACAAGGGGTGCGTGCGGGTTGGCAGGCGGCCTTAGGGATTTTTGTCGGGGATGCGGTTTTAATGCTAGCGAGTGCGGCGGGTGCGGTCACATTGCTCCAAACTTATCCGTTCATTTTTCATATTGTCCAATATGCAGGGGCTGCGTATTTGATTTATTTGGGGGTACGCTTGATCCTAGCTGCCATCAAAACTTGGCCGAAAAACGAACAGCTACAAACCGTCATTGAGCAGCCAGTTGCTGAACCTAAATTGGCTAAGCAAGCTTCACCCTTCGCTAAAGCGTTATTGATTAGCTTACTGAATCCCAAGGCGATTTTGTTTTTCTTGTCTTTTTTTGTGCAGTTTGTTGATCCCAAGTTTCCGCAACCTGCTTTATCGTTCTTGATTCTAGCGGTGACTTTGCAGTTTTTTAGTGCCTTGTATTTAGCCACTTTGATCTATGGCGGCAATTATTTAGCAGCCTCTTTTCGCCAACGCAAACGGTTAAGCGCTGTATCGACGGGCGGAACCGGTGTCGCCTTTTTGGGTTTTGCAGCTAAGCTTGCGAGTACTTCTGCACTAGCCTAGGGGTTAGGGGATTTTTGAGCATTATCATCTTTGAGCATTACCATCAATGCATTCATTGTATTGAGAGCACAAGGTGGGGTGTCAGATCTAGCACTGTTGATAGCTTGTGCTGTTCAGTGCTTTCCTCGATTGTTATCCGCAGTTTTTAGCTTCCTGCTTTCTTCCTATTTTTCTTCAAATGCTAACTAACCTGTGCCGACTTGGGTCTGCTAGGTGATTGTTTTTTAGTCTATTGTCTCTGTGTGCGGATTTGCATAAACGCTGATTACTGGTTGTTAACTCCCTTCATTTTTTTAAAAAAATATTGCAGTGCACAGATTTTTTGTTAACAATCAACTGAATAATCTTTCATTTATTGAGATAAATGGTATATTTGTCGGACTGATTGTCAACAATATGGAGCAATCATGTCAGCACAGTTAGATTTAGAAGCAGAAAGAACTTTATCAGATCGAGCCTCTAGCCGACTGACTCAAGCCATTGTGACGGGGGAGTTAGCACAGGGGCAAAAGTTAAGTGAGGCCGATTTAGCCACTCGCTTTGGGATTAGCCGTGGCCCTTTGCGCGAAGCTATTCGCCAATTAGAAGGGATGCGGCTAGTAACGCGAATTCCACATGCTGGAGCGCGGGTTGTGACTTTAGATAGGCCGATGTTGGCTGATCTTTATCGGGTGCGAGAAGCCCTAGAAGGGATGGCTTGTCGGATGGCGGCTCAGGCTATGAGCCAAGAAGAAATAGATACTTTATTCATGCTGCTAGACCAACATGAAGAAGCTATTAATGCAGCGGATGGTTTGGCTTATTTTCAAAGTGAAGGGGATTTTGATTTCCATTTTCAGATCGCTTTGGGTAGCCGTAATCAGATGCTGATTGATTTGCTCGCAGGTGAACTCTACCAATTGCTAAGAATGTGCCGTTATCGCACCAGTCACTTAGCCAAACGGACTCGACCTGCTTTGCAACAACATCGTCAGATCGCCGAAGCGATTGCAGAACGCGACGGAGATCTTGCTGAATTACTCATGCGTCGCCATATCAGCGGAGCATGGAAAAGTATTAGCCAAATTATGGAGAATAACCCATGACTGAGCCATTGACCCCCGGCCAAAAATTTCGCCGTGCTGTCGAAGAGCATCATCCTTTACAAGTGGTCGGGGCTGTAAGCGCCAATAGTGCCATCATTGCAGAAAAAGTAGGGCATAAAGCATTGTATTTATCTGGCGGTGGAGTCGCCGCCTCATCCTTGGGGATTCCAGACTTAGGGATTACTACGCTGCATGATGTCGTTGAAGACATTAAACGGATTACGGCCGTCACTAGTGCACCTTTATTAGTTGACATTGATACTGGCTGGGGGGGCGCTTTCAATATTGCCCGTGCCACTCGCGAAGTCGCTCAAGCAGGTGCAGCTGGTTTTCATATTGAAGATCAAGTCATGCAAAAGCGCTGTGGTCATCGCCCGAATAAAGCGATTGTCAGCCTCGAAGAAATGGTGGATCGCGTCAAAGCAGCTGTAGATGCGCGCACCGATGCCAGCTTTGTGATTATGGCGCGGACGGATGCTTTAGCGGTTGAAGGTATGCAATCAGCGATTGATCGTGCGATGGCTTGTGTGGAAGCAGGTGCGGACATGATTTTCCCTGAAGCGATGAATCAGCTCGAGCAGTATGCTGAGTTCACTCAAGCAGTGCGCGTGCCGGTATTAGCGAATATCACTGAATTCGGGGCGACCCCGCTTTATACCACCACCGAGTTGGCTAGTGTGGGTGTCAAGTTAGTGCTGTATCCCTTATCGGCTTTCCGTGCGATGTGCAAGGCTGCCGAAAATGTCTACACCCACCTTTTACAAGACGGTACTCAAAAACAAGTGCTCGATACCATGCAAACTCGCATGCAGCTGTATGACACCATTGGTTATCACGCCTATGAGCAAAAGCTCGATGCATTATTCGCCAAGCAGGGCGCAGAGTAAGGAGTCAACTGAGATGTTTGAGCAAGTACTACCTAAAACCAAAAAATCAGTCGCTTTATCAGGCATTGCTGCGGGCAATACAGCCATTTGTACGGTTGGGCGCACCGGTAATGACTTGCATTATCGCGGTTATGACATTCTAGATTTTGCAGAGCAAGCAGAGTTTGAAGAGATTGCGCATTTACTGATTCATGGCGTTTTACCCAATCCTGCCCAATTAAAAGCCTATAAAGCTAAACTAAAATCCTTCCGTGGGTTGCCACTTGCCGTTAAGCAGGCGATGGAAGCTTTACCACCTTCAGCACATCCTATGGATGTTATGCGTACAGGTTGTTCGGTATTAGGAACTTGTTTGCCTGAGAAAGAAGAGCATCCTGTCGCTGAAACGCGCTTAATGTTGGATCGCTTAGTGGCAAGCTTTGGCTCTATGCTGCTGTATTGGTATCATTTTGCGGTCAATGGTAAACGGATTGATGTCGAAAGCGATGAAGACTCCGTGGGGGGGCATTTCTTGCATTTATTGCATGGCAAGCGGCCTAGAGCCTCATGGATACGTGCTATGCATACTTCATTGATTTTATACGCTGAGCATGAGTTCAATGCCTCTACCTTCACGGCACGGGTTATCGCGGGGACGAACTCCGATGTTTATTCCTGTATCACTGGGGCGATTGGTGCTTTACGTGGCCCCAAGCACGGGGGCGCGAATGAAGTCGCTTTCCGTATTCAAAGTCGTTATTTCACACCAGATCAGGCTGAAAAAGATATTCGCGAGCGGGTGGCTAATAAAGAAGTGATTATCGGCTTTGGCCATCCGGTCTACACCATTGCTGACCCACGCAATGAAGTGATCAAGCGCGTGGCTAAGCAACTCTCTGACGAAAATGGTGATCTGACCATGTACAAAGTCGCCGATCGCTTAGAAACCGTGATGAAAGAAGTCAAAAATATGTTCCCGAACCTTGATTGGTTCTCGGCGGTTTCTTACAACCAAATGGGTGTACCCACGGATATGTTCACACCGCTGTTTGTGATTGCACGGACAACAGGTTGGGGCGCGCATGTGATTGAGCAGCGCGAAGATGGCAAGATCATTCGCCCAAGTGCGAATTATACCGGCCCTGAAAATGTGCAGTTTGTCCCCTTGGCTGAGCGAGCTTAATTCAGAACGCCTCCCTAATCCTCCTCTAATCAAAAATGGGAGCTTGGGAGGGGGTCAACCTACTACAGAATTGAATAAGTGATGAATACTGAATATCGTAAAAACTTACCCGGTACTAAATTAGCTTACTTTGATGCTCGGGCAGCGGTCGAAGCGCTGAAGCCCGGCAGTTATGACAGCTTACCTTATACTTCGCGGGTTTTAGCTGAGCAATTGGTACGCCGTTGTGAGCCAGCCGTGTTAACCGCGTCCTTAGAACAGTTAATCGAAGGCAAACAAGATCTCGATTTTCCTTGGTATCCTGCGCGGGTAGTTTGCCATGATATTTTGGGGCAAACCGCTTTAGTTGATTTGGCAGGCTTACGTGATGCGATTGCCGAACAAGGTGGCGATCCGTCTAAGGTTAATCCGGTCGTTCCTACGCAATTAATTGTTGATCACTCATTAGCGGTTGAATACGCTGGCTTTGATCCCGAAGCCTTCCGTAAAAATCGTGAAGTGGAAGATCGTCGCAATGAAGATCGGTTTCATTTTATTGAGTGGACAAAAACAGCGTTTAAAAATGTCGATGTGATCCCTGCTGGCAATGGCATTATGCACCAAATCAATTTGGAGAAAATGTCACCGGTGATTCAAGTACGCGAGGGTGTCGCTTTTCCTGATACCTGCGTGGGGACGGATTCACATACTCCGCATGTTGATGCTTTAGGGGTGATTGCAATTGGCGTCGGGGGCTTAGAAGCCGAAACGGTGATGTTGGGTCATCCTTCGATGATGCGCTTGCCAGATATAGTCGGTGTGAAACTGACTGGCCAACGTCAAGCAGGTATTACTGCGACGGATATGGTGCTGGCTCTAACCGAGTTCTTACGTAAAGAACGGGTGGTGGGCGCTTATGTTGAATTCTTTGGTGAGGGTGCAGATAGCCTCTCCATCGGTGACCGCGCTACGATTTCCAATATGTGTCCAGAATATGGGGCAACGGCGGCGATGTTTTATATTGATGGGCAAACCATTGATTATTTGAAACTCACCGGCCGCGATCCAGAGCAAGTCAGCTTAGTTGAACACTATGCTAAGACCACTGGCTTATGGGCTGAGGCACTGAAAACAGCGCACTATCCACGAGTCTTAACGTTTGATCTATCGACGGTGGTGCGTAATATGGCCGGTCCGTCTAATCCCCATAAACGTTTACCTACGGCTGCTTTGCAAGAGCGCGGGATTGCCGATGAAGCTAAATTGGCAGCGGGTAAAGCCGATGCCGCCCAAGGTTTAATGCCAGATGGTGCGGTGATTATTGCTGCTATTACTTCTTGTACGAATACCTCGAATCCACGCAATGTGGTGGCTGCGGGTTTATTAGCGAAAAAAGCTAATCAATTGGGTTTGGTGCGTCAACCTTGGGTGAAATCTTCTTTTGCCCCCGGTTCGAAAGTGGCTGAGTTATATCTAAAAGAAGCGGGTTTGCTCACGGAGTTAGAGCAATTAGGCTTTGGCATTGTTGCCTTTGCGTGCACCACCTGTAATGGCATGTCAGGCGCTTTAGACCCCAAAATCCAGCAAGAAATTATTGATCGTGACTTGTATGCGACAGCGGTGCTATCGGGTAATCGTAATTTTGATGGGCGGATTCATCCTTATGCCAAGCAAGCTTTCTTAGCTTCGCCGCCTTTAGTGGTGGCCTATGCTATTGCCGGAACAGTACGCTTAGACATTGAGCAGGATGCTCTGGGTACGGATCATCAAGGCCAGCCAATTAAACTGAAAGATATTTGGCCGTCCGATGAGGAAATTGATGCCATTGTGGCGGCTAGTGTGAAGCCTGAGCAATTCAAACAAGTTTATATTCCGATGTTTGACTTAGGTAAGGTTGAGGCGGCGGCGAGTCCTTTATATGACTGGCGTCCACAGTCGACCTATATTCGCCGCCCACCGTATTGGGAAGGTGCCTTGGCTGGCGAACGTAGTTTGCAAGGCATGCGCCCGTTAGCCGTCTTGCCGGACAATATCACCACGGATCATTTATCACCTTCGAATGCTATTTTGCCCAATAGTGCTGCAGGTGAATATTTAGCAAAAATGGGTTTGCCGGAAGAAGATTTCAACTCTTATGCTACCCATCGTGGTGATCATTTGACCGCACAGCGCGCCACTTTCGCTAATCCACAATTAGTGAATGAAATGGCGGTGGTGGAGGGGCAGGTGAAGAAAGGTTCATTAGCACGGGTTGAGCCAGAAGGCCAAGTGATGCGGATGTGGGAAGCGATTGAAACCTATATGCAGCGTAAACAACCGCTGATTATTATCGCGGGCGCGGATTATGGGCAAGGCTCGAGTCGTGACTGGGCCGCTAAAGGTGTGCGCTTAGCCGGGGTCGAGGCAATTGTAGCTGAAGGTTTTGAGCGTATCCACCGGACCAATCTGGTTGGGATGGGGGTTTTACCCTTAGAGTTTAAAGCGGGTGAGACTCGCAAAACTTATGCCATCGACGGTACAGAATCCTATGATGTTGAAGGTGAACTCGCGCCACGTGCCACGTTGACCGTGGTGATGCACCGTCGCAATGGTGAAACCGTGCGTATTCCGGTGACTTGCCGTTTAGATACAGCAGCAGAAGTACGTGTCTATCAAGCGGGCGGCGTATTACAACGCTTTGCGCAGGACTTTCTCGAAGGAGCAGCGGCCTAATGTCTCAAGTCCCACAAATTAAAATCCCCGCGACTTATATGCGTGGGGGTACTAGTAAAGGCGTATTTTTTAGTCTTAATGACCTGCCCATAGCGGCTCAAGTCCCTGGTGCAGCTCGGGATAAAATGCTGTTGCGCGTCATTGGTAGCCCTGATCCTTATGGCAAGCAAATTGATGGCATGGGGGGCGCGACGTCGAGTACGAGTAAAACGGTGATTCTCGCTAAAAGCAGTCAGCCCGATCACGATGTCGATTATCTATTCGGTCAGGTGTCAATTGAGAGCGCTTTCGTGGATTGGAGTGGTAATTGCGGTAATTTATCGGCTGCGGTGGGTTCGTTTGCCATCTATGCAGGGCTAGTCGATCCAAGTCGTATCCCTGAAAATGGTCACTGCACCGTGCGCATTTGGCAGGCTAACATCAATAAAACCATTATTGCGCACATCCCGATAAGTCAGGGAGCAGTGCAAGAAACGGGTGATTTTGAGCTAGATGGGGTGACTTTCCCTGCAGCGGAAGTGCAGCTTGAATTTCTCGATCCGGCGGATGAAGGCGAAGATGGGGCGGGTGGTTCGATGTTCCCAACCGGAAATTTAGTCGATGACTTAGAAGTACCGGGGGTGGGCCGATTTAAAGCCACGATGATTAATGCAGGGATTCCGACCATTTTTATCAATGCTGAAGAACTGGGTTATACCGGTACTGAATTGCAAGAGGCGATTAATAGTGACCCTGCGGCCCTTAAGCGTTTTGAAACGATTCGTGCTTATGGTGCGCTCAAAATGGGGCTGATTAAAACCATCGAGGAAGCGGCTAAGCGTCAACATACGCCGAAAATTGCCTTTATCGCTCAGCCTAAAGACTATCTCTCCTCCAGTGGTAAAACCGTCACTGCGGATGAGGTGGATTTATTGGTACGCGCACTTTCAATGGGCAAATTACATCATGCAATGATGGGGACAGCGGCGGTGGCGATTGGTACTGCCGCTGCCGTCCCCGGTAGTTTAGTCAATTTAGTAGCTGGGGGCGGTGAGCGTAGTGCAGTTCGTTTTGGGCACCCTTCCGGTACTTTACGGGTAGGAGCACAAGCCAAACAAATCAACGGCGAATGGACAGTCACCAAAGCCATGATGAGTCGTAGCGCACGGATTTTAATGGAAGGTTGGGTGCGCATTCCGGGTGACACGTTTTAGGATTTTTCCGATAGGATAGGAGGAGATTAACGTGAGTTATAAAGCAGAATACGAACGTTCGATGAATGACCCTGAGGGCTTCTGGAAAGAGAAAGCTGAAGCACTGCAGTGGTATACATTCCCTGAGACGATTTTATCCAAAGATGAGCACGGTATTTATCGTTGGTTTGCGGATGGTGAGTTAAATACCGCGTATATGGCCTTAGATTATCATGTCGAGCAAGGTCGTGGTGAGCAAGTTGCGATTATTTATGACTCTCCGGTTAGCAACACCAAAGCTCAAGTCACTTATGCTGAACTGCTAAACCAAGTCGCTAAAACTGCTGGTATGCTCAGAGACTTAGGTGTGGGCAAGGGTGACCGTGTGGTGATCTATATGCCGATGATGGTGGAGGCTGTGGTGGGGATGTTAGCGACTGCTCGCCTAGGGGCGGTGCACTCGGTGGTATTCGGGGGGTTTGCACCACCTGAATTAGCGGTACGCTTAGAGGATGCTCAGCCTAAAGTGATTCTATCAGCTTCTTGTGGAATCGAAATCAGTCGGGTGATTGAATACAAACCCCTGTTAGATAAAGCGATTGAATTATCTTCACACAAGCCACAGGCCTGCGTTATTTTCCAACGTCCACAAGCGAGTTCACCCTTAATAGAGGGGCGTGATTATGATTGGGCGCAACAAGTTGCACAAGCTGAGCCAGCAGCTTGTGTTCCCGTTAAAGGGACTGATCCACTGTATATTCTGTATACCTCCGGTACGACCGGCAAGCCAAAAGGTGTAGTGCGGGAAAATGGTGGACATGCTGTTGCCCTGAATTACAGTATGCAAGCCATTTATAATGTGGGTATCGGTGATGTCTTCTGGGCTGCCTCGGATGTGGGTTGGGTGGTCGGGCATTCTTATATTGTCTATGCACCTTTGATTCGCGGTTGTACCACGGTTGTGTATGAAGGCAAACCCATTATGACCCCTGATGCAGGTGCGTTCTGGCGGGTTTGTGACGAGTATGGTGTGAAGGCTCTGTTTACTGCCCCTACAGCCTTCCGTGCTATTAAGAAAGAAGATGCTCACGGTGAGTTCTTCAAAAAGTATGATCTAAGCAAACTGCAAACCATCTTCTCGGCAGGCGAGCGTCTTGATCCACCGAGCCAAGAATGGCTGATGGAAAAAAGTGGCAAGCCGGTGATTGATCACTGGTGGCAAACTGAAACCGGATGGGGGATCACCGCTAATCTGCAGGGGATTGAGCCGATGCCGATTAAGCTTGGGTCTTCCACCATGCCGACACCGGGCTTTAATGTGCAAATTCTGGACGAAGCAGGCCAGCAGCTCAAAAATGGCGAGCAAGGTTATATCGCACTTAAATTACCTTTACCTCCGGCTTGTTTGGCGACCGTGTGGGGGAATGTCGATAAGTTTAAAGAAAGTTATTTATCGACGTTTGAAGGCTATTATGCCTCCGGTGATGGTGGTTATATTGATCAAGACGGTTATGTTTTCGTGATGGGACGGGTCGATGATGTGATTAATGTCGCAGGCCATCGTCTGTCTACTGGGGAAATGGAAGAAATCATCGGTAGTCATACCGTAGTCGCCGAATGTGCTGTCGTTGGACGCGATGATGATCTTAAAGGGCAAATTCCCATTGGCTTAGTGGTGTTGAAGTCGGGTGTCGAAATCGACGAAGCCAGTTTATCTAAAGAGCTAGTCACGATGATTCGCAATAGTATCGGTGCGATTGCTTGCTATAAAGATACCTATATTGTCAAACGCTTACCTAAAACCCGCTCTGGAAAAATCTTACGGAAAAACATGCGTCAGATGATCAATGGTGAGAATTATGTTGTGCCATCGACTATTGACGATCCGGGTATCATGCCAGAGATTGAGGCTCTGTTAAGAGAGCGTGGTGTAATTCGGTCTTAACAAGGCTGGTCGACCAAAGAACTTAGCAAGAAAGTTAGCCGGAAAATTAGCAGGGGAGTGGAGTACGCCCTTGCTATTAAATTGTTCAATCTTCAATCAATTTTCTCAACTAGTCTGGCTGAAAACCACCAACAGACTTTTATTAAATATTGGTTAAGATCTTGCGGTTTTAGTCATTTTCATACAGCTAGGTGGATTTTTCGGGCATAATCGTCGCCATTGCGGTTTTTGGTGCGATTTGAATGAAAGTGTTCCCTCAGTGTGGCGTTCCGGCTATCGGCTTGAGCCTTGTTATTAGTCTTTTATTGGGCTTAGCTGTGCCTAGTCTAGCGGCTGAAGATAAAACCATGACCGAAGCTAGCCCGCTTGATTCGACTAAGACCACGGATAATGAAGTGGATGAATCGGGTGCGCCCCTTAAGCAGGCTCCCATTGATTTAAGCAATACTGAGGCCGATGAAATGGCTCAGTCCATCGTGAAGATCTATACTACGGCTGAAAAAAACTCCACCCTTGCCCCGTGGAATTCAGACAGTGAGTCGATGATTGGTACGGGCTTTGTGATTCAAGGTAATCGTATTTTGACCAATGCCCATGTCGTGGAAAGTAGTACTTTCATTGAGTTACAGCGAGATGGTAAACCAGATCGTTATGAGGCTGAGGTACTGGCTATTTCTCATGAAGCTGATCTGGCTTTATTGAAAGTTAAAGAAGAGAGCTTTTTTAAAAAAGGCAAGTTTTTAGAGATTGGTGAGTTACCACGGGTGCATCAGGAAATCAGTGTCTATGGTTTCCCAACCGGGGGTGATACTTTAAGTGTGACCAAAGGCATCGTCTCACGGATTGAGTATTTGGAATATGCCCACAGTGGCTTAGCGTCGCAAGCGATTCAAATTGATGCAGCGATTAATCCGGGCAATAGTGGCGGTCCTGCTTTAGCAGGGAAAAAGGTCGTTGGTGTGGCTATGCAAGTGGCGGCGAATGGCGAAGAGAACATTGGCTATATGATTCCTCCTTCGATCATCAACCATTTCTTAAAAGACTTAGAGGATGGTCGTTATGATGGCTTTCCTGAGTTTGCGGTGGTGACTCAGCAATTAGTCAACCCAGCTTTACGGAGTAAGCATAATTTATCCAAAGAGCAAACAGGGGTATTGGTTACTAAAGTTTGTGCGGGGACTACCTCTGAGCAATACTTAAAAACTGGCGATATTATCACCAAAGTCGACAATGAACCGATTGAAAATAATGGCACGGTCTTATTTCAGCCGAGTAAATACATTGATTTTAATTATCGTGTTGACCAGCATCAACTGAATGATACTTTGCATCTGGATATTATTCGGGATGGCAAAGCCTTAGCCGTGCAGCTGCCTTTAGATAGAGCGGTCACTTCTGTATATACGCATGATAAAAAACCCCGTTATTTTATTTATGGGGGTTATGTGTTTACGCCAACTGAACTCTCCGAGGCTTGTCAAAAGCGTAAAGACTATGACAAAAATGAATTCAAAGATAAAACCGAAAATGTGAGTATTGTCAAGGTTTTAGCCTCGAGTAGTAATGTCGGTTATCATGATTTGGCGATGCGTATTCAAAGTATTAATGGGCAAACTTTCAACGATTTTCGTGAGTTTTATAAGTTATTGAAACAAGTGAGAACCCCCTTTATTACTTTAGAGGATATAGATGGTTATCAAGTGGTGATTAATCGTCAGGCGGCTGAGGCTGAGCAAGTTGAGCTGCTTAAACGCTATAATATGGAAAGTATTCAGTCACCCGATTTAGATGATTTGGAGGCTGAACTGGTTAAAGCCAAACTTTAGCCGTTTATCGCTTTGTCACGGTGCGCTATCTAACTCTGCTTATAATTCTTGATTATTGATTATAAAATAAATCAATTATCAATTAAAATTAATGTGTTGAGCATTGTCATGACAAAGATAAACAGCGCTCTATTCCTCAGCTTAGTGCTGTCGCTAGGCTGTTTAGGTAGCCAAGTAACTGCAGGTGGTTTATACCGTTGGGTCGATAGCAATGGTAAGGTGCATTATGCTGATAGTGTACCCCCCAATTATTCACAAGGTGGGCATGCAGAGTTAAATACTTTAGGTATGACCATTAAGAAAGTACCGGCGGCGAAAACCAGCGAGCAAGCCGCTGAAGATGATTGGATTCAAGATCTAGAAAGCAAGCACCAGAAATTGAAAGAACGCCAGCAGCAAGAGGATAAGGAGCTACTAGCGACCTTTTCCGATGTTAAGCAGTTAGATGAGGCACATCTGACACGGATGAAAATGCTTAAAGACAGCCGTGAACAAATGGAAGTCTTACGCGATAAGCTCAATCATGAGGTCATTGAGCTAAAAGCAGCCTTAGCTAAGGCTCAAGGTGCTGAGCAAAAGCGGGTACAAGGTTTCATTGATACCAAACTAAACAGCGTAAGCGATTATGAGATGGCTATTCAGCAAAGCTTAGCCGAGGAAAAAACAGCTGACTTGGCATTTCAAAAGCAACGAGCACGTTTCTTAGAGCTGCTTGATAAGCAACAAACCAAAGAAGCTAGCCAAGCTGGTTTAAAATAGCTTTTGCGTCTAAGTAGGAGTGTTGAATGCGGTTTAGACCTTGCTGGTTGTGCAGGATCAAACTGGGGAAGCTACTGACGCCTAATTGATCGGCTAAGTCTAGGTTTTGTTCGAGTTGATTCTGAATCTCGGGTGATTGCAAGTCGCAGGCAAAACGTGCTGAGTCTAAAGCTAGTTCTGTAGCCAAAGCCAGCAAAGTGCTAGTCTCAGAAGGATTGCGTGCTTGTTGATAATAGGCGTTTTGAATTGCCTCAAGCATCTTGCTACCTGCATTCAGCTGCTGAGCTTCAGCAGCTAACACGGCACGGCAGGCTGGGTAGGTCGAGCGCCGGGGTTGGCATTGAGTCCAAAAATCAAAATTAAAAATCGTAGCAGGAACAGTTTGGATGATTTGTTGCCAATTTGCCCGCACCTTATGCTGCATGGCGAGTGGCATCGGCTCTTCAGTGTCGGGTGCTAAGCCACCTAAGACGGTAGTTACTTGGAGCTGCCTAGGCAGTTGTTGTTGTACTTCGCGCCAGATCGGTCGAAAAGCATAACACCAGCTGCACATCGGATCGTAAATGTAGTAAAGCGTGGCGGTTTTAGTTGAATAGTTTGAATTTTGCATCAATAGGAAAAAAGTTTTAGATTGAAGGCTAAGCTTATCACAAGGATCACATGATGTTGCAAACTCGTATTCCACCGCCTATTTATGCCCTAGTTGCTGGATTTGGCATGTGGCTGCTAGATGCTTATTTACCGCTTTGGGTTGGGTTAAGTAGCCCGTGGAATCGTCTAGGTCTGGTTGTGATTCTAATCGCAGGCTTGGCTGATCTGTGGTCATTAGGCTTATTTTTCCGTGCACGTACCACCCCCAATCCGATGCAACCGCAGCGTAGCTCAAGCTTAGTCACTGAGGGTTTATATCGTTACACCCGTAATCCGATGTATGTCGGTATGCTCCTGATGTTATTCGGCTGGGGAATTTATTTGGGTAGTTTAAGTCCGCTGTTGGTATTGCCATTATTTGTTTGGGTGATTAATCACCAGCAAATTTTCCCAGAGGAAGCCGTACTCAGTGAAAAGTTTGGTGACCGTTATCAGCGCTATCGACAGTCTGTGCCACGTTGGTTATGGTGATAAACGTAAACACTCATGTCCTAAGCTAATTAAGGCTTTTTCTACTGCCGCTGACCAAGGTTGTGCGCAATTGATGCGAATACAGTTGGTATATTTTGAGCTGGCGGAAAATAAAACTCCGGGGGCGATGCTGACCTTATGTTCAATCATCCGATGCGTGAGTGCCAAGGTATCCATCCCGGTGGGGAGTTCCACCCAAAGTACAAAGCCTCCTTTGGGTTGAGAAATCCGCGTACCTTCCGGTAAATGCTTATGCAAAGTACGTGCGAACAAGCTGACTTGTTGTGCATAGTGAGTTTGTATTTGGCGCAAATAGCGCTCATGCCCACCGTGTTCTAAATAATCTGCCACGGCTAATTGCGATAAAGTAGGCGCGGCTAGATTAGTCACATACTTAAAATAAGTGGCACGTTCTAAATGCTCAGGGGGGAGTAGCATCCAGCCTAAACGTAGACCTTGGGCGATCGTTTTGGAGAAAGATGAGCAATAAATAACTCGTTGATGTTGATCAAAACTATGCAGGGAACGGGGGCGTTCGCCGTTATAAGCGAGATCGGCATAAATATCGTCTTCAATTAAAGTGACTTGGTAACGATGGCTGAGTTTGACTAAGGCAGCTTTATGAGCATCGCTTAATAAGCAACCTAAGGGATTATGAAAATTGGGTATCAAGACACACGCTTTAATCGGCCATTGTTCTAAAGCTAATTCTAGAGCTGGCAAACTCAGGCCTGTTTGTGGATCAGTCGGGATTTCTAAAGCTTTCATTCCCAGAGAGTCAATCACCTGCAACAGACCATAGAAGGTAGGTGATTCGATAGCAATAATATCCCCAGCCTCGGCCACGGTTCTTAGAGCGAGGGTTAAGGCTTCATGCCCACCATTGGTAATTAAAATCGCCTCAGGCTGAAGCCGATCACCACTGGCTAACATGCGCCGTGCAATTTGCTGTTGTAAACTGGGCAAGCCCGGTGGAAAAGCATAGTTTGCCGCTCGGTTATCATACAAACGCACGACTTTATTTAAACTGCGCTGCAAAGCACGCATGGGTAAAAAACTGGTATGCGGAACAGCAGCACCGAGTTGAATGAAGTCCTCCTGATTAACGACGCGGGCTAAATGTAAGGATAGCTCCTGACCACTGACTGGCATCGGGCGTTGAGGTGGGCTTGAAGCAGAGGGGAGGGCAGGTTTATTCCACGGTTGCTCACAAATGTAATAACCCGAACGCGGTCGCGCTTGTAAACTGCCTTCATTTTCCAGCTGGCGTTGGGCTTGAACGATAGTGGAAATACTGACTCCAAATTGTTGACTGAGCAGCCGCACACCGGGTAGACGTTCACCGGGAAGGTAAACACCCGTTTCAATCGACTGATGAATCCGATGCGCGATTTCGTGATAAAGCAGAGTCATGATGAGTCGACATCCTTCAGCAGTACAGCTTGATGAAGATTAAGCAGTACAGTTTTTAAAATTAAGAAACTGTACTGCTTAAATAGATTTTTTCTAAATCTGTATCGCTAGCTTAGCACCCTTTATGCTAAGTCCACTACAAAAAATGAGACTAAGGTAATGGATTTTCAGTTAATAGCCGCGATGTTTAGCTTTGCTTTTGTCACTTCTGCTACTCCAGGGCCGAATAATTTAATGCTGTTAGCGTCTGGGGCAAATTTTGGTTTTAAGCGTACAATTCCCCACATGCTGGGCATTGGTTGCGGTATGATTTTGCTCTTATTGGTTTGCTTAACAGGTTTAGGTGAAATCTTTACCCGCTTGCCTGCCGCACAAACCGCCTTAAAATTAGTGGGTGTGCTGTATTTATTATGGTTAGCGTGGAAAATTGCCAGTGCACCGGTTACAGAAGCCCCAGCTAATACCCCGGCTGAAAATGCAGCGAGTGATCAGCCCGTAAGAACTGCTCAGCCGCTGCGTTGGTGGCAAGCTGCTGCCTTTCAGTTTGTGAATCCTAAGGCTTGGATGATGGCCTTGGGTGCGGTCAGTAGTTTTACTTTAGCGGGTGAACAGTATTGGTTGTCGGGTTTGATATTAATGCTGGTATTTTTCTTGGTCAATGTACCCTCAGTCTCCATTTGGGCGGGCTTTGGTGTCGTCATCCAACAGTTTTTATCGAGTGCACGGCGCAAGCGTCAATTTAATATTCTAATGGGCTTGTTAACGGCTGCTACGGTTTGGATGATCGTTGGTGTATAAATTTTGGAGTAAAAGAAATCATGTTTGAGCATGCGCGTTGTTGGGTAAATGGTCAGTTAGTTCCTGCTGAGCAGGCAAGTGTTTCTGTGTTTGATCACGGCTTTTTATATGGCGATGGGATTTTTGAAGGTGTGCGGTTTTACAATAAACGTGCTTTCCGTTTGCCGCTGCACTTAAAACGTTTACAACGCTCGGCTGCTGCCTTACAACTGCAAATTCCGCATGAAGAGGTATTTATTCAAGCTGTCTATGCCGTGATTGAAGCTTCTGAGTTACAAGATGGCTATTTGCGCATTATTGCTACCCGTGGGGTCGGTGTTTTAGGAATTAATCCAGCCACTTGCAAAGAACCGGGGGTGATTGTGATTGCTGATCAATTACAAATGGTCAGTGATGCAGAACGTGCTAAAGGGATTCGAGCGATTATTACCGCGACTCGCCGTTCGCAACCCGACCGCTTAGATCCGCGCATTAAAAGTTTGAATTATCTGACCTCTATCTTCGCACGGATGGAAGCGAATTTCGCAGGTGTGGAAGAGGGGATTTTATTAAATGATCGTGGTTGTGTGGCAGAGGGGACAGCGGAAAATATTTTCATTATGCGCGACGGTGAACTACTCACGCCGGCACCCACAGAAGGGGCTTTAGCCGGAATAACCCGAGCGACGGTGTTAGAGTTAGCGGCTCAGTTAGGGATAAAAACTCGTGAAACCGTCTTGACTGCTTATGATCTATATTCTGCAGATGAATGCTTTTTTACAGGTACGGGGGCGCGGTTAATTCCGGTGCGGGAAATTGATGGACGCAAAATCCAAACTTGCCCCGGTGAGGCGTATCAACGCTTGGCGGTTGCCTTTGCTGACTTAGTGCATCAAGAAACGACTAGCCTTAGCCCTTAATTAGGGAGGTGGTATGCAGCAAATTTTACGCTCAAGCTTAGTCAAACGGCGCAAAATGATTGAGGCGGAGTGGATTCAATGGATTGCGGGTAATCATGATTTTAACATGGATAGCATCCGTAGTGATATTCAGGGGTCATGGCAACGTAGTGTAACGGTAGCTATTCAACAAGGCCAAGCCCCTGCTGATGATGCTTATCTGACCTCCAAACTTTGGAAGGAATCTGTAATCCGTCAAGCGGCTGAACGTGAGCAAGAGCAAATCATTCAACTGGCTAGAGAGGGGGAGTTAGTCGCAGCGATTGCCGATGCTTCAGGGCGGTTACTGTGGACGAGCGCTAGTCGGCACATGCAAGCGCGTGCGGAGGCTGTTAATTTCACCGCAGGCGGGCGTTGGGATGAGCGCTCGGTAGGGACGAATGCGGTCGGTTTATCCTTAAGTCTTAAATCAGCGGTGACAGTATTTTCTTCAGAGCATTATCAGCCTTTTGTGCATGATTGGGTGTGTTATGCAGCACCGATTATTCATCCCCAATCGGGTGAATGTGTCGGTATTTTAGATCTCTCTACGACTTGGAAGCGGCATACACCCTTAGGTCAAGCGGCAGTGACAGAATTAGCGCGTTCGATTGCCCGCTGTTTACCCCATCAGTTACCGCGAGCCGAACTCGAGGTCTATGCTTTAGGCCAACCTCGAGTTCTGTTTCGTGGTCAGCCACTGGTTTTACCCCAGCGCTATTTAGAAATGCTCTGCCTATTACTATTAAATCCGCAAGGGTTAAGTTTAGAGGCCTTTCATGCGGCCTTATACCGCGATGCTGTGGCCTCAACGGCTACTTTAAAAGCTGAAATTTCTCATTTACGCCGTATTTTGGATGGAAAAATTGGTTCACGTCCCTATCGGTTGTTGATTCCAGTTTGGGCGGATTTTATTCAAATTTGGCAGGCCTTGCGTGAGCAAAAAACCAATGAGGCTTTAGCCTTGTATCGTGGTCCGCTTATGTCTTCATCAGATTCGCCTGCCTTAAATGAATGGCGTCATTGTATTAATGTGGTTATGGATCAGGTTTTAGATACTTGCACCGAACCGAGTGTGTTAGTGGATCAAATTTGCTCTAATCCGTCAGGTAGTCATTTAGTCCGAGAGCGGCTGGTGGAACTGCTAGCGAACCCTAGGCTAAGTTGGTGAGCGCAGAGCGGCTAAATAGGTAGGCTCATACCTTTGCAGAGCAACCTTCAAGGCTTTCGCCTCTATGAGCGGGGATAAAGCCCGTGCTAAAATATTGCAATTCCATAATCCGATCATAGGCTGCTCAGCAAAAGCATAGCGACCTTGCTCATCAGCGGCGCTACTCACACAATCGGGCTTACGCTCAGGATTGAAGCAACTTTCACCTAAATCAAGGGTGAGTCCTAGAATCGACTGATTATCAGTATTCATCATCCCATGTACAAAACCGACATTTTGCCATTGCGCAATCAGTTTGGCAGTGCGCTCCACCACAGCTTGGAAAAAAGCCGCATAAGCTTGAGTACTCGCAAGACAGTCTGGGTAATACTGTTGGATGACGAAATCGGTTAATTGCTGAAGTTCTGAATATTTACGCTCGAAATAATACAACTCAAAATGTCCAAAGCGAATAAAGCTCGGTGCTAAGCGCGTTAAGATAGCCGCCGCTTGAAAACCTTGCCGGTACACCTGACGACTGCCTGCAGTCAAAGCTAAACAACGGACAGTGGGAATCCCCCAAGCCGCTAATTGCTCGCTGATTTCATATTCTTGTAGGCCTTCACTTAAACCGACTAAGCCATCTGCATGGCGGGCATAAGCTGTTTTGCCAGCACCTTTGAGTTGCCATTCTAAATACCCGTCTACGGTTTCAATGCCGCCTAACAGGATGCTGCGGCCATCCCCTAAAAATGGATTGAATTTACCTAATTGATGCCCTGCATAGGCCTGTGCTAGGGGTTGCATACCATCAAGTAGTCGGTTGCCGCTACAGACGGGTAGGCAGTCAGCATGGGTGAACATGCAAGGATCTAAACCAAGCTGGGTCGCTAAGGTTAAATTAGTCCGCACAAAATAAGGCTCAATTAAACCTTGTGGAATCGTCGGGGTAAAAAAATCCGCTCCTAACGAGTAGAAGCGGTTAGAAAATACAAGGTCAGACCAAGACTTCTGCATAAAATCGAGAATTACAGTCTGGTGTAATTCTCGAACACGAGGAGAAGACTTAGAAGAAACCTAGAGGATTGATGTCGTAGCTGACTAACAAGTTTTTAGTTTGTTGGTAATGATCGAGCATCATTTTGTGGGTTTCACGCCCGACCCCTGATTTTTTGTAGCCACCAAAAGCCGCATGAGCGGGATATAAATGATAGCAATTAGTCCAGACGCGCCCTGCTTGAATACCACGACCCATGCGATAAGACAGATTCATATCCCGAGTCCAAACCCCAGCGCCTAAGCCAAATTCAGTATCATTAGCAATCGCTAACGCTTCGGCTTCATCTTTGAAAGTAGCGACAGACACGACCGGGCCAAAGATTTCCTCTTGGAAAACCCGCATATTATTAGTACCTTTTAATAAAGTAGGTTTCACATAGAAGCCTTCTTTATAATCGCCGGTTAATTCTTCAACCCCACCGCCCAACAGGACTTGTGCGCCTTCCTGTTTGCCAATGTCGATATAGCTGAGGATTTTCTCAAATTGCTCTTGCGAGGCTTGTGCACCCACCATGACTTCAGTATCTAAAGGATTGCCACGTTTGATCTGAGCGGCACGTTCCGCCACCATGCCGATGAATTTTTCATAAATCGACTCTTGTACCAATAAACGCGAAGGGCAGGTACAGACTTCGCCTTGGTTAAAGAAGGCTAACACCGCCCCTTCAACTGCTTTACTAACGAAGGCGTCCTCTTGATCAAGCACATCAGCGAAGTAAATATTTGGTGATTTGCCACCTAACTCTACCGTTGAAGGAATAATATTATCGGCTGCATATTTCATAATCAGCGAGCCAACCGGTGTTGAGCCGGTAAAGGCGATTTTGGCAATCCGCTTATTGGTTGCCAACGCTTTACCTGCTTCAGTACCAAAGCCATTTACAATATTCAGTACCCCTGCTGGCAATAAATCACCAATCAGCTCAGCAAATAATAAAATAGAGGCTGGAGTTTGCTCAGCGGGCTTCAATACCACACAGTTGCCTGCAGCTAACGCGGGAGCAAGCTTCCATGCAGCCATTAACAAGGGGAAGTTCCACGGAATAATTTGGCCAACAACACCTAAAGGTTCATGGAATTGATAAGAAACCGTATTGTGATCAATTTCACCCATCGTGCCTTCTTGCGCTCGAATGCAACCTGCGAAATAACGGAAATGATCCGCGACTAAGGGAATATCCGCATTTAGGGTTTCACGCACGGCCTTGCCATTGTCCCAAGTTTCGGCAACGGCTAACTGTTCTAGATGGGCTTCTACCCGATCCGCAATTTTCAGCAGGATATTAGAGCGTGCAGTGACTGAAGTTTTACCCCAAGCATCTTTTGCAGCATGAGCAGCATCTAAAGCTAACTCGATGTCTTCGGCGCTCGAGCGTGGGATTTTGGTGAAGGCTTTACCATTGACGGGTGAAATATTATCAAAATATTCACCTTTAACCGGAGCAACCCATTGGCCACCGATATAATTTTCGTATTGTGATTTGAAATTGACGACTGCGCCGTCGGTATTGGGATTTGCGTATTGCATATTCCTAGCACTCCTCTTTGCAATTTGAATATAAGACTCATCAGGCGAGTCTCGCGCCTGTTAAGCCTTAGGCTAGAACAAAGAGGGTAGGAAGAAGGTAGGCTGATAACCTACC
This sequence comes from Thiothrix eikelboomii, assembly GCF_900167255.1. Taxonomy (GTDB): domain Bacteria; phylum Pseudomonadota; class Gammaproteobacteria; order Thiotrichales; family Thiotrichaceae; genus Thiolinea; species Thiolinea eikelboomii. Next base: position 4,267 of record NZ_FUYB01000021.1, on the reverse strand, counting down.
TTTTACCAACGTGTTTCGACGGGTTCAGCAGGATAATCAAGGGATGACTTGCGTTTGTTTAGCGTCTGCTGAGTACTTACCGCCGAATTTACCAACGGAATAGGTTTGGGTTTAAAATCAGGTAGAGGCACAGGTAAATCAGCCCATAAGTGCAGCGGTTTGGGCTGTTGACGATCTTCGTCAGGACTAGTGCTAAAGGTACTATTAAATAATTGTACCTCATCAGCGGTCGGTGGCGAATAAGTATCACGTAATTTAAGCAAGGCATCTCGCAAGCCTTGCGCGTGAGCTAGGCTCATGGCTTTTCCCTCGCAGGCCAACAGTCAGTTTAGTTTACACCACCGGTTTACGAGCAATAAAGGCGCTCACTGGCCGCCCATCGTCTAATACTTCGATTTCATCTAATAATAGCTCAAAGCCTTGAAATTGTTCAGCTAATTCATGTGGGGCTAATAAAAATTTGGGATTGCGTGGTCGACCCACTCTTGTGTTTTCACAGCCTTGCATAAAAGTCTGGTAGATAATCAAGCCACCCGGTTTTAATAAATTGCGCAGCAAAGGAAAGAGGGGACGATGCAGGTAACGGGCGACACAAATTAAGCCAAAGCTTGCCGCCGCGAATTCTGGTAAGGGATTTGCTTGGGTTTCTAAGTCCCGCTGGAGCGTTCTTATGTTTAGGCCTTGACTTCGAGCTAATTGCTGTACTCGTGTCAAGGAGTCTGCTGACCAATCTACGCCCGTCATTTCCCAACCCTTTTGGGCTAAGTAAATTAAATCTCGCCCCGCGCCACAGCCTAAATCTAAGCCCTGACTGGCTTGAATCCGATAGCGAGACATCAATTCCTGTACAAAAACCTGCACTAAAGGCGCTGCTTGCCACCATTGGCGTGATTGTGGTCCTGTTTCTAATCGGCCTGCTTGCTTAAGTTGCTCAGCAAGTGGGTCAGACCACACAAGATCCTCGAGTAATTGATAGCCACGCTCTAATAAAAAGGCTCGGGCGATGGCTAAATCATCTGTTTGGCCACAGAGTTGTAAAGTTTGTGAGCGTTTTGGCAATTCATGGAGACGTGCAAATAAAGCAGACGCAGGTAAGGAACAGGCGCCTTGGTGATGGCCTAACACATAGTCAGCCTCGGGGCGACAGTCGATTAAAGCAGCAATAGCAGTAGAATGAATCATGAAAGTTAATCACTTAGGCGTGGGGGTAGGGGCGAGAGGTTTCGGTTTGAGGATGTAAAGCCGCATTTTTTGTTTCATATGGCCTGCCCAAGTTTCTGCTTGCTGACCCGTACCGAAGAAAAAATCACCGCGTAATTCGCCTTTAATTGCTCCCCCGGTATCCTGCGCAAACATTAAGCGCTGCAAAGGTTGTTGAGTATCAGGATAAGTGGTATCTACCCACATCAGACTGCCTAAACTAATCATTTTCCGATCCACAGCTAAGCTGCGTCCAGCTGTTAAGGGTACGCCTAAAGAACCAACTGGCCCTTGATCAAGGTTGTCACGCAAACTAAAAAATACATAACTGGGATTTTCATTGAGGAGTTTATCCGCTTCATCAGGATGCTCGCGAATCCATTGCTTAATTGAAAACATATTAATCGTGCCCGCTTGTAATTTACCCCATTCTTGTAAGCGTTTGCCAATCGCAACATAAGGTAGGCCATTTTGATTGGCATAAGCTACCCCGATGACTTTGCCATCCGGTAATTGCACTCGTCCTGAGCCTTGAATATGCAGGAAAAATAAATCTTCTTTATTGTCAACCCAAACGATTTCTTGCCCTGCTAACGGTTGAGTTGGGCCATCAATGGTAGCCCGGTCATAATAGGCAATCACTCGATTACCTTCGACTAACCGCCCACGTACTCGTTTATCTTTTAATTCTGGAAATAGCCCAGCTAATTCAATGGTCAGCATATCTTGGGGTGGGCGATAAATCGGATATTGAAAGCGGTCACTGGGTTCGAAGCTACCTTGTAAGAGTGGCTCATAATAGCCCGTTAGCAAGCCTTCGGGTTTAAGGTTTTCACCAAATAATTGATAAGGGGTAAAAAATTGCTCAAAAAAAGCCCGTGCACTGGCAGAGTCAGTCACAGGATGACTGTAAGCTGCTTGGCAAATAGCCGCCCAGCTCTCTTCTTTTTTAGCCATAGCACCACAATTACTGAGTAAAGCAGGCCATGCTTCTTGAGCTTGATCTAAATTCCAGCCCGGAACTTCTGCCCAAGTAAGTGCTTCACTGATGATCGGGCCGGTAGGTGTGGCTGGTTTGGGTACGGGGTCTTGATCTTGGCAGGCTGTTAAAGCCAAGGCGCAAGCGAGTATGAACCCTAATTTCCGAGCTTGGCGAAGCTTGAGCATAGCAGCATCCTAGTTGATTAAGCCTGCATTATTAAAAAAAATCGCAGTTTCTACAATTTACGGGCGTTTAATTCAGGTGTGGCGTTCAGATTTTAGGCAGCTCCTAGGGTTTATGCTTGGAGTGTTTGCAGCTATGAATACTTATGTATACAGTAGGCAACCAAGTTGGTGGGCTTTTCCAACGTAGTATGGCACTGACGTTGTGCGGCCCAATCATTCATGGATTGAGATTCGGGCTTGCGATTGATGAAAAAAATTCTTATGACTGCCTTTAGTTTAGCGTTAGCGAGTCAGCTGGCTTTAGCACAAACAGACCCTAAACCCAGTGCAAAAATGCCTCAGGCTACCCATACCCAAACCACCCAAGCGACTCAACAGGATGCAACCCCTGGTGAAGTACGCTTAATTCCGATGCTGAATAAAGCTCAGCCTTATGAATTAGCCGCGAAATTGCAATGGAATCCGCATGATAAGCGTTGGGATAAAGTCCTCGTTTTATACAATGGTGCGAGTAAACCCCCCGCTGATCATCCGGTTTGGGCTTATTTCAAAGCACTGGGCTTACCTGACCGTGCACCGAGTAAACCGGGGGAGAATCTGGCTTATCGCCCGTTTCATGCGAATGCTTATTGTGATGGCACAACCCCTTTAAGCCGTGGGCAAGCGATGCGGGTGAGCTTTGATGAGAATGACTTAGGGGGGTACGGACAAAAAGATTATTTTCGGGATTGGAATTGTCCACAATGGGGGATGGGTTTAAAAAATCTGGCGATTGTGAATGGGAAAGAATCACGAACAGGGAAAGATAAAACCTTAAGAGTTAAGCTTTTAAAGGGGTTATCCGGTTGTGATACGGAGCAAAGCTGTATTAACTGGAAACCACAACTCGGCGAGAAATTCGATAGTTTATATTATACCTATTGGGTGAAATTTCCTGAGGGTTTTGATCCCGTTTTGGGTGGCAAGCTGCCCGGGATTGGCAATGAAAATGCGCGCACGGGTGGAGGTAAACCCACTGGACATGATGGCTGGAGTGTGCGCGTGATGTGGGATCGACACGGTAAACTAGGCCAGTATGTTTATCACATGGATCAGCCCAGCCATTTCGGCGATTTTCTGGAGTGGAAGGGGGTTGAAATTCAAAAAGGTAAATGGCAGCAGATTAAAACCTATGTAAAGCTAAACTCACCGGGTAAACGGGATGGGATCATCAAAACTTGGTTAGATGGTAAACCAGTCTTAGCCAGAAGTGATTTGCGTTTTCAAAGCGGAGATAATCTGAAAATTGAGCGTTTTTTATTCTCGGTGTTTTATGGGGGTAGTGGCCCTGAATGGGCACCAAATTATGATAATGTGATTTATTTGGATGATTTTATGATTTCGCTCCAACCCCTTTAGTGCTTCAGCATAAACCAGCCAAGGATGAGTCAGCTGGGCTGGTTTATCCTCCGCGCCGTAAAACCCCGTACTTCAGTACGGGGATACAAGGCAGATCGGCGATAGCCGATTAATGCGGTGTGTCTTGTTGCTCAATATATTGCCGACAAAGACTAAACGCATCTCATCCAGAATAGATTGGGTGAACACCTTGCGTCGATACTGGGTCACAAAGATCAAAAGACTTGTTTTTGGGTTGTCAATGTTATCCCAATGGGTTAATATTAGACCCATAGGATAGTAATGCCAATACATTGGGATAACAAAATGGATTCTGATAAAGAAGTTCGTTTAAACATTAGAATTGAAGAAAGTTTAAAAAACTTGCTACAAGAAGCTGCAAACCTTGAATCTAGAACCGTCACAAGCTTTGTGATTAATGCGTTAAAGCAGCATATTTCTCAACAGCACCCACAGCTACTCGATCAAAGCAAACTAGAGGCAGCCGACTAAATGCCTGTGG
>NZ_FUYB01000017.1 GCF_900167255.1 Thiothrix eikelboomii | reverse complement strand
GTTTGAATGTTTCCCTGTTTGAGAAGGGATTAAGACGCGGCAATAAAAACGAGTGCAATCACTTTCATACCGTTTGAATGTTTCCCTGTTTGAGAAGAGTATCGTCTTGAAATCAATAAAAAGGTGATAGAATTTTTTTATTGATCACGATCTACACAAATTAAGCCATAAGAGTGGCGATTTTTTCCAAAAGCCTCCAACTGGAGGATGTCAAAAGCACCGCCTGAAGCTAAAGCTCGCGCATAAGCTTATAGGCGGTTGGTCTGATTCCTCGGTATACTAAAGTCATTGGCGTTTCGCCCTGTTTAGCTTGATAGGTAAGCATCCATGTATAAACTTTTGCTTTTGTCTACAGTGTGGATTGGCTGTGCTAGTGCGTTGGCTCAAGCCGAGACGCTGACCACGATTGATCAGACCTTTTTTAATGTCGGTGGCCCCAGTCAAGCACTGACGGCTATTGCGCCGACTACGACCGTCAAACAACCTGATCCGATGCCAGATCCGGCTTTGTTTACTCAGGTTCAGAATTTATCTGAGCAGAATCATGATAATGCGGTTGATATTTTTGGCTTAGGCAAACGCGCAACGGCTACAACTGCAAGTGCTGGCGCGACGGTCATTGCACCCGATGGCACGACGGTTGCGGCAACCCCGCCAGTGAATCAATCAGGGATGCCTGATCCGAGCTTATTCACCAATACAGGTACACCCAAAGATCAAACTCGTGATCATCCGTTCAAACTGTTTTAATCAAATCGTGGCTTTGGGGCTGGTATACTGCAGCGCAGTCAACCCCGAAGGAATTGCATGAAAGATGTCATCATTGTAGGCGGCGGCCTCAAAGGCATGCTAACCGCCTTATTCCTGCATGATGCAGGGCTGAATATTATGTTGGTCGACCAGAATGAATTAGGTCGTGAATCGTCTTGGGCCGGTGGGGGCTTAATCACCCCTTTATATCCTTGGCAGGCTAGCCCAGTGGTGAGTGCCTTAGTCAAAGACAGCCAAAAGCATTATCCGGCTTTGTGTGAGCGCCTTTATCAAGAAACTAATATTGATCCGCAGTGGCTCAACTCGGGTTTGCTGATTACGGATACGAGTCAGCATCAAGCAGCTCAAGAATGGGCTAAGATCTGGGATTATCCCCTACAGATTTTGGAAGGCGCGAGTTTAACGCAGTGCGAGCCACAGCTTAACTCCCAGTTTGGGCAAGCTTTATATTTTCCTCAAACCGCTCAAGTTCGTAGCCCCCGCTTGAATGCAGCTGTGCGTGCTGCCTTGCGGATGCGCCCGATTTTAGTCAGTCAGCATCAAGCCGTGCGCCAGTTACATAGTGTGAATGGGCAAATCGGCGGGATTTATCTTGGCAATGATTTATTTAAAGCACACAAGGTGATTCTGACCGCAGGGGCATGGACAAGTGCTTTTGCTGAAGTACAAGCTAGCCCCTTGCAGCTGCGCCCGCAATTGGCGGAGTCGATTATGTTTCGCACATCCAAGCGTAGTCTGCAACGGATGATTGTGCATCAGCAGTATTATCTGATTCCACGCAAAGATGGCCGCATTGTCTGCGGTTCGGTGTTTTCTTCTCAAGGTCTGGAAAAAACCTTGAGCGAACAAGCCCAGCAGGAATTGCGCCGAGTGGCTTGCGAATTAATGCCAGAGCTAGCTGAGCTACCCATTCATAATCATTGGAGTAGCTTATTATCCTTCTCGGAAAATGATGAGCCGTTTATGGGGGAACACCCGACGATTCGTGGCCTCTATATTAATGCAGGCCACGGCAGTAATGGCGTTGCTACTGGCTTAGGTTCAGTACGGGCTTTAATGGCCCAAGTACTCGCTTAAAGCTTAGCTACGGCGCAATTTGGCGAAATCGAGCATCCGTTGGGTGGAGCGCAAAGCCTTCACCCGAATTGCCTCCTCCACGAAGATTTCATTTTTACCCGTTTCTAAAACTTGCAATAGATTATGCAGGCCATTCATAGCCATCCACGGGCAATGGGCGCAGCTCTTACAAGTCGCACCCTCGCCCATAGTTGGGGCGGCGATAAACTCTTTATCCGGCGCGGCTTGTTGCATCTTGTAGAAAATACCGCTATCGGTCGCGACGATAAAGCGCGGATGCGGTAAGGTTTGGGCGGCTTTAATGAGTTGCGTGGTTGAGCCGACGGCATCGGCGAGCTGAATGACTTTTTCAGGTGATTCAGGATGAACCAATACCCCCGCTTCAGGGTATTTTTCTTTTAGTTCAGCCAATGCTAAATGCTTAAATTCATCATGGACGATACAAGCACCTTGCCAAAGCAACATATCCGCGCCCGTAACTTGCTGAATATAGCGACCTAAATGCCGATCTGGTGCCCAAAGGATTTTTTTGCCTTGCTCATCCAGCCAAGAAATTAGCTCAACCGCAATGCTTGAAGTGACCACATAATCAGCGCGGGCTTTAACAGCTGCACTGGTATTGGAATAGACCACCACTGTGCGCTCAGGATGTTGATCACAGAATTGATAAAATGAAGCGGCGGGGCATTCTAAATCCAAAGAGCATTCAGCCTCTAAGGTAGGCATCAGCACGCGCTTTTCGGGATTGAGAATCTTGGCAGTCTCCCCCATGAAGCGTACCCCGGCAACGATCAAAGTCTTGGCCGGATGCTCATGGCCGAACCGCGCCATATCTAATGAATCAGAAACATAGCCGCCGGTGGCTTCAGCTAATTCTTGCAGATCCCGATCAACATAATAGTGCGCAATCAAGACCGCATCTTGCTCTTTGAGCTTTTCAGCAATCTTGGCTTTGATTACTAGTTTTTGCTCAGGTGTATAATGCGGGCGCAATGATTCAACCTGTGCAGTAATCGGAATTTTAATTAACGGAACGCTCGGTGTTTTGGCAGTCATATCGAACTCTTTATTCAGCAATCACGATAAGCACTAAGCATGGGCTAGAATGGCTTAGGATTCAAGTTTGCCCATTATTCAAGTCGTTAAAGCCCAGTATCCCAGTGTCTCTGCGGCCTTATTGACTCAACGACTGGGGTAATCCACACTTGAATTACCCTTAAGTGGTTTACGGTTTAACTGATGGTTTAACCTTTCCGATGCATAGCATCAAGACTAGCATAGGCTGCCATATTAACAATGCCGCGCACCGTCGTACTTTCAGTGAGAATATGCGCTGGATAATTAGTGCCGACTAACATCGGGCCTACGGGTAAACCATCTGCTAGCATTTTCGTCATATTGTAAGCAATATTCGCCGCATTCAAAGAAGGGCAGACCAATAAATTAGCCTCCCCAGTGAAGGCTGAGTTTTTAAATAAACGATCCCGAATTTCTTGCGACAGTGCCGCATCGGCGTGCATTTCACCCTCTGCTAAAATCTGCGGATATTTATCGCGCAAGATTTGCAGCGCTTGACGCATTTTCTCTGAATGTTCATTTTGGCGACTCCCAAAATTAGAATGTGAGAGCAACGCAGCTTTTGGTTCCATCCCAAAACCTGCCATAAGTTCGGCGGCCAAGGCGGTACTATCAGCAATCTGGGTGGCGGTGGGATTCACACTGACATGCGTATCAGTGAGGAAATAAGTACCTCTTTTCAGAATCAACATCGTGACCGCTGCTACATCCGCTAGGCCGGGGCGAGCGCCAATCAAATCACGGATATAACGTAAGTGAGAAATATAGTTACCTTCCACCCCACATAACATCGCATCCGCATCACCTGCTCGCACCATAATCGCCGCGAGTGCCGTATTGCGCGTTGCAATCACCCGCTTAGAATACGAAGGTGTAATCCCCTTACGACACATCAATTCATAGTAAGCTTGCTTATGCTTTTTATACTCAGGGTTGTTACGTGGGTCAATCACCTCGATATTTTCGCCAACTTTTAAACGTAGGCCGTAGTTATCAATATTCTGCTGAATACTGGCCGGATCACCCAAGAGAATAGGTTTGCAAATACCATCATCGACGAGAATTTGTACGGCATTGATCACCCGCTGGGATTCACCTTCTGCAAAAACAATCCGTTGCTGATTACGCTTTGCCAATTCAAAAACGGGTTTCATCGTCATTCCAGAGCGGAATACAAAGGTCTCGAGTTGGCGTTGATAAGCATCGAAGTCTTCAATGGGACGGGTAGCAACCCCCGTATCCATAGCTGCCTTGGCGACTCTCGGCGGAATAATCGTCATTAAGCGCGGATCGAAGGGTTTAGGAATTAAATACTCGCGCCCAAAACTAAAGGCTTTGCCACCATAAGCCGCCACCACCGTGTCAGCCGCTTCACGCATCGCTAAATCACCAATCGCATCCACTACTGCAATTTTCATAGCGTCATTGATTTCGGTCGCGCCCACATCTAAAGCCCCCCGAAATAAGAACGGGAAGCAGAGTACATTATTCACTTGGTTCGGATAATCGCTGCGCCCCGTAGCCATAATCGCATCACCACGCACCGCATGCACCAACTCAGGGCGAATTTCTGGCTCAGGATTTGCTAAGGCCAGAATCAACGGATTAGCCGCCATGCGCTTAACATGCTCTTGCTTTAACACACCGGGAGCAGACAAGCCTAAGAAGACATCCACATCATCCATCACATCATCTAAAGTACGAGCCTCCGTTTCAATCGCATAGGCTGAATTATAGGGGTTCATTTCATCCACACGCCCCTTGTAAATGATCCCAAAGCGATCATTGACCGTGATGTTTTCTTTCTTTAACCCCATTTCAACTAACAAATTCAAACAGGCAATCGCGGCTGCTCCTGCACCTGAACAGACAAATTTTATTTCCCCAATGTTCTTACCGGCTACCCGCAAACCATTGCGAATCGCGGCAGCTACACAAATCGCTGTTCCATGCTGATCATCATGGAATACAGGGATTTTCATGATGGCTTTTAAGCGCTTTTCAACCTCGAAACATTCAGGGGCTTTAATATCTTCTAGATTGATCCCGCCAAAAGTAGGCTCTAGCAAGCTAACCGCATCCACAAAGCGACCCACATCTAAGGTATCGACTTCAATATCAAAGGCATTTACCCCTGCAAATTTTTTAAACAGTACCGCCTTACCTTCCATCACCGGTTTAGAGGCTAAAGCACCAATTGAACCTAAACCGAGCACCGCTGTTCCATTAGAAATCACAGCCACCAAATTGCCACGGGTAGTGTAATCGGCTGCACACGCTGGATTTTCTGCAATCGCTAAGCTCGCAGCGGCCACGCCCGGCGAATAGGCTAAAGCTAAATCGCGTTGGTTAACCATATTTTTAGTTGGAGTAACTTCCAATTTGCCCGGGGTTGGATAGCGGTGATAATCCAACGCAGCTTGGGATAATTCGTCAGCCATTTGATTGTCCTGCGGTGATAAGAAAAGGAAAGCCTTTTACTTTACTCGGATCAAGCAAGAGAGAGAAGTATAAAAACCTGAGTTTATGAAGGTGAACTTGAGTGAAGGTAAAAAAGAACTAAGCAGCGACTAAGAAAAAACAAAAAAACAAGAAAACTAGCAGTTACTCCCACTAAAAATGCGGAGTCACCAGAGGTTCTGAGCAAGTACTCCTCCAAAAGTACTTGCTCAGCAATAGCCTGTTTACACGCGCTTGAACAAACTAACAATGAACAGCAGTAACACCGCACCGATAGTAGCCCAAATAATTGAACCTACGATACCCGGAATATTCAGATTCATCGCACCACTGACCATGCCACCAATAAAGGTACCAATGACTGAGCCGATTAAACCCACCACAATATTACCGATTAAACCAAAACCACCGCCACGAATCAGATTGCCTGCCAGCCAACCTGCTACAGCACCAATCGCCAACATGATTAAAATCTCAACGAGACCCATGCCATACTCCTGATTACTAGGTTAATAAAGTCCGCTTTTCTAAGTCGGAACAGCTTGAAGTATAGTTCAGGCATGGTTAATAGAGAATTTTATTAAGCAAATAACTTAAATTTCAGGACGAACTTGAAAAAACCAGCGATGAACTAGCCTAACGCCGCTCACTGTAAGCGATCGTATAGTTCTTGCCCTGCTTGAGTTTACTATAATTACCAAACACTTCTTGCAGATTACGCTTCATGTACTCGCGTAAACCATTGATGGTCACCAAGTAAATCCGGCCACCCGGCTTCAGATGCTTGTTCATATCCTGTAGCAAGATCGTCATCATCTCCTTACCGACTTTGGCAGGAATATTAGATGCAATCACATCAAAACGTAAGCTCGGATCAATATGCTGGAAACCATTACTGAGCATGGCTTGCGCATTAGCTAGCTTATTCAGCTGCGCATTACGATTGCTGTATTCAACCGCCATAAAATCCTTATCCACCATCAAAGTTTTACCTTGAGGCGCTAATTTCGCCATCGCAAGCCCTACAGGACCATAACCACAACCTAAATCAAAGCAATCATCGGTTGGATTAATTTCGATATACTTGAGCAGTAACTCGGTGCCTTCATCAATTTCACGTGGCGAAAAAATACCCCAAGTACTTAAAAAACTAAACGTCTGACCACATAACTCAGCTTCAAAGCGAATATCCTGACGAATTTCGCGTAAATAGTTGCTATCCGTCATCCTTTAAACCTGCTGTAAACGAGCAAAAATCCGATTAGCTTCAGCAAGAGCGCTCTGCAAATCGGGGGCAAGGGTACAAAAATGTCCCATTTTTCGCCCAGCACGGGCTGCATGTTTGCCATATAAATGGAGCTTGCTATTAGGACTGGCCAATAACTCATCCCAAACTGGCTGACTACTCCCCCATAAATCCCCTAAAAGGTTGGTCATCACCACGGGAGTATGTAAGCGAGTATCTGCAAAAGGTAATGCGCAAACCATCCGCACTTGCTGCTCAAATTGCGAACTGATACAAGCATCGAGGGTGTAATGACCACTATTATGGGTACGGGGTGCAAGCTCATTGACTAATAGCTCACCTTGGCAGGTCACAAAAAACTCAACCGCCATCACCCCGACAAACTCTAATTTTGTCGCCAGACTTTGTGCCGCTTGCTTAGCTTGCTCTGCAAGTTCGGCGCTAATTCGGGCGGGAGCGAGGGTTTGATGCAAAATACCATTTCGATGCAAGTTTTCAGCGACCGGAAAGCACTGCATCGCACCAGTCACACTGCGTGCAAGTATCACTGAAACTTCTTTTTCCAGCTCAATACGCTGTTCTAATACACAGTCAACGGCGTTTAACTGTTGAAAAGCCAGCTCTAGCTCGGCTGGGCTATTTACAAGTATTTGCCCCTTACCGTCATAACCTAAACGAGCTGTTTTCAAAATGGCTGGGAAATTAATCTGTGTGCAGGCCTTAGGAATATCCGCCAGCTGGCGAATCGGTGCAAAGGCGGCAGGTGATAAGCCACAACTGCGAATAAATTCCTTTTCTACCAACCGATCTTGTGTCACTTGTACAGCGGCTGCGGCAGGACGTACAGGGCAGAACTGCGTTAAAAACTCCAAAGTTTTGGCGGGGATATTCTCAAACTCAGTGGTGACTACCGCGCATTGCTCACCAAACTGTTGCAAAGCCTGCTCATCGTCATACGCTGCGCATAGATGCTGATCCGCTAACTGCCCCGCAGGACTTAACGGATCAGGCTCAAGCACGATAACTTTGTAACCTAAATTACGCGCTGCTATGGTAAACATACGCCCTAACTGCCCACCACCGAGCATACCAATCGTCGAACCGGGAAGAAGCATTAACTCGCCACTCACTTAGCTAAATACACAACAGAAACACCAGATAAAAATCTAAGCCATCTAAGCCGATTCCGCAGGTGGCGGTAAGGGCATATTCAAAGCGAATTCGCACTGAGCTTGGCGAAACTCGGCTAATTGCTTCGCTAAACCGCTCTCGTGTAAGGCTAATTGTGCTATCGCAAATAAAGCGGCATTCGCTGCACCCGCCTCACCAATTGCAAAAGTTGCCACCGGAATTCCTTTGGGCATTTGTACAATCGAATAAAGCGAATCCTGACCATTCAAATAGCGGGAAGGCACGGGAACACCTAGCACCGGAATCGGTGTCTTAGCCGCCAACATCCCCGGCAAATGGGCAGCACCACCTGCTCCAGCGATAATGCATTGTAAACCACGATCTTGTGCCGTACTGGCATATTCAAACAGCAAGTCAGGGGTACGGTGCGCCGACACGACTCGATATTCGTGCGCTACTCCAAACTGCTCTAGCAGTTCAACGGCCTTGGACATGACTTTCCAGTCACTATTACTGCCCATGACCACCCCTACGAGTGGTTGCATCATCTTGCTACCCTTATCAAACAAAAAATCTGATAGTATAACGGCTTAATCCATTTCTCACTACTTTATGCAGCAATGAGCCAATCTGTCAGTATCTTAAATTCAGCCACCCCAGTCCTTGAAACTAACCTGCAAAATCTAGCCCTGCTAGCACGCGGTAAAGTACGAGACATTTATGCGATTGATGATCAGCATCTGCTGATTGTAACGACCGACCGCCTCTCCGCTTTTGATGTAGTAATGCCGACACCGATTCCAAATAAAGGCAAGATTCTCACTCAAGTAGCTTTATTCTGGTTTGATAAACTAAACGCTATTATTCCGAATCATTTAAGCCAGCTGAGTTTGGATGATTTGCCCTTGACGGCTGAAGAAAAACAGATCCTAACAGGGCGCAGTATGCTAGTGAAGCGCCTGAAACCCTTACCTATTGAAGCGATTGTACGTGGCTATTTAATTGGTTCTGGCTGGAAAGATTACCAGCTAACGGGTACGGTTTGCGGCTTAGCTTTACCAGCAGGTTTACAGCTGGCTGAAAAATTGCCACAACCGATATTTACCCCCTCCACTAAAGCCGAGGTGGGTCTGCATGACATCAATATTAGCTTTGCACAAGTGGAAGCAAAACTGGGCAAAGACCTTGCCGAACAAGTGCGTAAAGTCAGTATAGAACTTTATCAACAAGCAGCAGCCTACGCTTTAGAGCGCAAGATTATTATCGCCGATACTAAATTTGAATTCGGCCTTGACCCGCAAGGCAACTTAGTCTTAATTGATGAAATCCTAACCCCAGACTCTTCGCGCTTCTGGCCAGCTGAGCACTATCAATTAGGCAGCAATCCACCCTCTTTCGATAAACAGTTTGTGCGTGATTACCTAGATACTCTAGATTGGGATAAAACCGATCCCGGCCCCTACTTACCTAGCGCGATTGTCGAAAAAACCGCTGAAAAATATCAAGAAGTCGCTACACTCCTCACCCAGTCAAACTGAGAGATTTTAGCCATGCATGTTCTTGTTACCGGTGCTGCAGGTTTTATTGGAATGCATGTCGCCCTCGCGTTGTTAAAACGTGGCGATACGGTCATTGGTTTAGATAATTTAAATAATTATTACTCTGTCGCCTTGAAACAGAGTCGCTTACAACAGATTCACGAGCAAGCTAGCCAGCAGAGCTTCCAGTTTATACTAATGGATGTGGCGGATCGGGAGGGGATCGCTAAACTTTTTGCTGAGCAACCTTTTGATAGCGTAGTGCACTTAGCCGCTCAAGCAGGTGTCCGCTATTCTCTAGAGAATCCGCTCGCTTATATCGACAGTAATCTCGTCGGCTTTGCGCATATTCTCGAAGGCTGCCGTCAACAACGGATTAAACATCTCGTTTATGCCTCGTCTAGTTCAGTGTATGGAGCTAATGAAGCCATGCCGTACTCTGTACATGATAATGTGGATCATCCCTTATCTTTGTATGCGGCCTCGAAGAAAGCCAATGAACTCATGGCACATGCCTATTCGCATCTCTATGCTTTACCCACAACCGGTTTACGGTTTTTCACGGTGTATGGCCCTTGGGGTCGCCCTGATATGGCACCCATGAAATTTACCAAGGCTATTTTAGCAGGTGAGACGATTGAGGTTTATAATTACGGGAAACATCGACGAGATTTTACTTATATTGATGACATCGTTGAGGGTGTGATTCGCGTTTTGGATCAGCCTGCCACAAAAAATTCAGCCTGGAATGGCAAAAAACCTGATCCAAGTAGTAGTTCTGCTCCGTGGCGAGTCTATAATATAGGGCAGCAGCAACCAATTGAGCTGCTTGATTATATTGCTGCACTGGAGTCACATTTAGGTAGAAAAGCTCAGCTAAATCTTCTACCCTTGCAGCCCGGCGATGTGCCTGACACATTTGCTGATGTCGAGGATTTAGTAACAGCGGTCGGCTATCGACCCACGACTTCCGTTGATGAAGGAACCCGTCGGTTTATAAGCTGGTATCGTGCATATTCTAGGGTTGATTTTTGACTGCACAGGTTTGATCTATGCAAAAGCTTAAGCAACAACAACTGTTGGATCGTATGCTGGAAAAACTACCTGACCACGTAACTTTTTTACTGGTCATTCTCAGTGGTTTTCTCTTAGCGCGCCTCACTTGGACTTTATTTCCTGCAGACCCCGCCCTAAACCTTGCAGCTAACCAAACTGAGATTGCCCCTGCTGTTGAAGTGATTCCCGCCACTGCAAGCTCGATTGAGCTAGGGCAGGAATTAGCCAATTATCATTTATTAGGGGTGTATCAAGCGCCTGTGGCCCCAGCGGCTCCCGCTCCTGTTGTTGAGCCAGCTCCGGCTCCCGCCCCTGAAGCTCCACGGGTTCCCCTTAAATTGGTTGGGGTCTATGCGCTACCTAATAAAAATGGGGTAGCCGTAATTGAAGTTGGGGGTGCAGCCCAAAAAGTAGTCGGGATTGGTGAAGCTATTGCCGATAGCAACGGTGCAGTGTTAGAAAAGGTCTTTGCTGATAAAATCGAGATTAGCTGGCAAGGAAAACTCGAAACCTTAGGGATGCCGAAACTCGGCGATGCCCCTATAGGTGGTGCTGGCCAAGGTGGCGAAGCTCCGATTGAGGAATATATCCCTGAGCCAGAACCAGAAATCATTCCTGATCAATTAATGCTGCAACAGCAAGAAGCACAGCAACAACAACTTCAGCAAGAAGAAGTTGAAGAAGATGCTGAAGAAGGTGCACCTGCAGCACCTGTGCCGCCGGGGGCGGTTCCACCACCAATGCCACAGGTTGACCCTGAAGCTAATGCAGGGAGTGCTTCTGAGTTAGGCAGTTTTCGTCAACAAGTGGCACAAAACAATTTAAAACTGTTAGAAGTGATTCGGCCTAGCCCTGTTTCTGACCGAGGCCAATTGACAGGGTTTAGAGTAACCCCAGGGCAGAACGAGGCTTTATTTAGACAAACGGGTTTACAGGCCGGGGATGTTGTCACGGGGATTAATGGCACACCGCTAAACAGTAATTCATCTAGCTTGCAGGCTATGCAAGGCTTATTAACGAGTGCTAGTGCCCAATTAACCGTATTACGGGCTGGGCAAACCACCTCGGTGCTGGTCAGTTTTTAACTGAGACCAACCTAGCTCTAGCGCTTAGTTTACGAACGGCGCTGAGCATCTTGCACCGAAGGTAATTGCATTAATTTCTCTAATACCTCAGACAATTGTTCAATATCTTGAATTTGAATCGTTAAGTTAATGAAGGATATTTCTTCATTTTCTCTTGGCAAGGTATTAATTTCGTGAATATTAATATTGAGCCGAGCTAAGACATCGGCAACATCACGAACTAATCCCGGTTTGTTTTCTCCACTCACTTGAATATCAACTGCGTAATCCATTGTCCCCCCCCTCCAGCTCACATCAACTAAACGTTTTTTCTGTTCCTCATTTAGATGAAGGATATTTTTACAATCTACTCGATGGACGGAGACACCCCGACCAATCGTGATATAGCCAATAATAGCCTCACCTTGCAAGGGTTGGCAGCATTGCGCTATTTGTGTGACTAAATCGGCTACACCTTGTACCACCACTCCGCCGACTGGCTTGCTTAGAGCAACTTTTTTAATCTTACGAATCGGTATTTCAGTCGAACGCGAACGCAGCAGTGAATCAGAAAACTGCTTAGGGCTAATATCCCCACGCCCCAATGCAATCAGAAAATCACGTTCATTTTGCCGCCCGAACTGCTGAAATAAATCCTGTGCCTTGAGATTCGGGAAATTCAATTTGTGCTTTTCCCGCTCTAAAATCGCTACACCCTCTTGATAATTACGCTCATGGTTTTGTTGGCGAAACCAGTGATTAATTTTTTGCCGAGTACGCGGTGCTTTCACAAAACCAAGGCTACTATTCAACCAATTCATTTTTGGCCTTGGTTCTTTATTGGTGATTATTTCAACTTTGTCAGCATTTTTAAGCTCATAATTCAGTGAGGTCAGCCGATCATTCACTTTCGCACTATGGCAGCGATGACCTATATCTGTGTGAATAGCGTAAGCAAAGTCAATCGGGGTTGCGCCTTTAATAAGATCAACGATCTTACCCTTGGGTGTCACCACAAATACCCGATCAGAAAATAACTCTGCCTGAAAGTCTTCGATTAGCTCCCCATCATCCACATCCGCATCGAGCAAGCGCCGCATAGAGTTAATCACCCGCTCTAAGTTGCGATCATAGCGGCCACCTTCTTTATAACGCCAATGAGCAGCGACCCCAAGCTCAGCAAACTGATGCATCTCTTGAGTACGAATTTGGATTTCTACCGGTCGATCTGCAGAACCAATCACCACCGTATGAATTGACTGATAGCCATTCGATTTAGCATGATCAATATAATTGTCAAATTCCTCTTGAATGTGCGCCCAACGGGCATGAACCAGACCCAGCACTTGATAGCAAGCATCGTTATCGTCCACAATGATTCTAATCGCACGTAAATCATATAATTGCTCAATACTTACATGCTTGCGCTGCATCTTCTTCCAAATACTATAGATATGCTTAGGGCGACCATAGACTGTGGCTTTAATATTGGCCTCTGCCAACATGACCTGAATCGTCTGAATAAACTCTTGAATATAGTTTTCGCGTTGTAAGCGGGTATTTGCGAGCGCTTTGGCAATACTTTTATATTGTTGTGGCTCTAAAAAACGGAACGATAAATCTTCTAACTCCCATTTAACCTGACTAATCCCTAGACGATTCGCTAAAGGTGCAAACAGCATCATGGTTAAATTGGCCGCATGCATATGCACAGGGCTTAACTCTTCTCGTGCTAATAGCCGTAAATATTGTAATTGCCAAGCCAATTTGATTAGCACGGCGCGTATATCACCGACCATCGCCAACAACATATTACGCACGAGTTCGGCTTGTTCTTTTTGGGTAGGATCAGCCGCCCCAGCCGTATTTTCTCGAAAAGAATGCAAACTCCACATACCCGCACAGATACGACTCACCTGACTGCCATAATCACGCTCAATCTCACCCTGTTTTAACGGCTCAGCATACAACGGGTCAGAAAGCAGGGCAGCGAGTAGTGTAAGCTGTTCAGCTTCCATCAAACGCAGGTTTTCAGCGACATCTAAGCTACAAGGCTGTAAATACTCACATTCCCCACGCGCTATTAAGGGTCGAAGCGCCTTATAGAGTAGGTCTAAATCCTGCTCCTGCTTAGAAACCCATAAGCGCTGTACCCAAGTATCTAAGTCACGTGACTTAGGATTGACGGTTTGGCTGTGTTGCATATTAAAATATCCTGTCCGTCTTCATCCATGAAGCTAGCTATTGGCAGTTACACATTATTCTAATCAAAAAGAACGCCCTAGAAGTCTTATAATAATTTAACTAGAGCTTCTATTTCAGCAAAATTTGTCATAATCGCATCAGGCTTTAATCCTATGGGCGGCTCCCGCTGTTGCGGATTAAACCAGATAGTACGCAAGCCGACTTGCTGTGCGCCAATTACATCTTTTTCTGGGTCATCACCCACATAAACCATTTCATGCGCCGCCACTTGAGCTTTCATTAAAGCTTGCTGAAAAATTGCAGGATGCGGTTTGGCCACCCCTGCTTCGGCTGAGCTGAGTGTAAAGCAAAATAAATGACCAATACCAATCTGATGGACATTCGCATTACCATTGGTAATCACCCCTAAGGGATAGGTTTGAGACAAACCCTCTAGCTTGGCGAGCACCGCCGGAAAAAGCTTAACTTGATTACGTGCTTGCCAAAATACTTGAAAAACCTGCTCGGCCATTGAGGGGGCTAACTCCGTTTCAAGTGCTAATTGTTGCAACCAACGCAGTCGTAATCTAGTCAAATCATGCTGTAACTCAGGGTATTGCTCAAGGTAAGTGAGGCGACTGGTGATCAGTTGCTCCAAACTTGGATAGCGCGCCACTACAGCTGGATAATGTTGTTCTAGATAGTGAAACTGAGCCTGCTCCGCATGATGAAGGACTGAGTGGCAATCCCACAAAGTGTCGTCTAAATCAAAAGCAATACAGCGAATAGTCATCAAGCAGTCGTCAGGCAAAAGAAAACGATATACTAGCAGTAAATAGTCGATTTAACCGAGAAGGACCTTCTATGAAATTTTTTGCTGGCTTAGTGGTGCTGATTGTTAGTCTGCTTAGCGCAAGTGCTAAAGCAGCAACCTTAGTATTGATTCCGGGGTTTCAAGAGTCGGGTATGGCTTGGCGTTTTCAACATGTCACTTCAAGCTTAGAAGCCTCAGGCTGGGTCGATGGTGGCAATTTGATTTTAACGCCACAGGGTGTAGTCAATCACAGACCGCTGGCTAAACGCCCGAAAAAAGTCGTTTATACTCTCGAATTACCAAATCAGCGCTCCATCACTCAGCAAGCGGCGGTTTTGGATCATTACCTTAGAGTGCTGGCTGCAGAACGCAAAGAGCCACTCAGTTTAGTGGGGCATTCGGCAGGAGGGTTGGTAGGGCGCTATTGGCTAGTGACCGCCCAGAGTGTCCCTGTCGATACTCTCATTACCATCGCCACGCCACACCTAGGCACACCTTGGGCGGATTTTTCTGAGGTCGCCATTAATACACCTCTAGCTGAATTAGCCGCAAGCTTAGGTTTGGACTTAGCCAGTGCTCAACCGCTATCTAAAGAGCTACGTGAAGAGCGCCCGGGTAATTTTTTATATTGGCTCAACCATCAGCCGCATCCAGCCATTCGTTATGTTGCGATTGTGCGTAATAGCCAAAGACCAGACTCAATGGATTTAGTCGTACCCCCACACAGTCAAGCCATGACTAAAGTCTTTGCGCTTCAAGGGCAGACTGAAACTGTGCTCAGTGAAGGGCAACATTTTATCAATGCGAATGACGGTTATCGGATTGCAACCATTTTGGCACCGCCCCAGCTAAGGAAAAAATAGTGCCTACTAGAGAAAGCTACCTATCCCCAACCGCTAGTGTTACTATTTAAATAATAGGGTAAATAACCAAAGACCTGTATTGGCCTTAATAATAGAATCAATTAGCTACCTAGATAGACGATACCCATGAACGAGGCGATCTACGCACCGAATCATACACCGTTGATGAAAACACTGCCGTTTGCTTTAGCAGTGCATGCCGCTATTATTTTTGGTATTTCCTTTGCACCTTTAGTATTACCGCGCTTAGCGATACCGCCAGCTTTAGATATTACGATTGTGCAACTACCTAGTGAAGAAACACCGAAAGAAGTAAACTTTCTAGCACAAGCGAACCAAGAGGCTAGTGGTACGGAAGAAGAAGTCAATAAACCACGCAGTCCCTTAGCTTCGTCACTCTCAACTGATACGGGTGAATCACCCGTGCCATCAGAGGCAAGCACCGAAGACCTACAGCCAAAACTCGAACCGCAAATCCTCACAACCAAAGGCAACACCTTCACTGAATTAAGCAAAGAACCTGACCAACCTGATAACCCTAATCAACTGATTGCTGATATTACCGCCGATAGCGCTCGGGAAATTGCAGAATTATTAGCCGAGGTTGATGCCGCAGAGGCACAGTATGCACGTCGACCCCGCATTCATTTTATTGATGCTGTCAGTGCCAAAAGTGCGGTTGAAGCGGCCTATATTGATAGTTGGATCAAAAAGATTGAGCGGATTGGGAATATTAACTTTCCAGAAGAAGCCATTCGCCGCAATATGAGTGGTAAGCTGATTCTGAATGTAACGCTCGATCATGCGGGTCGTGTTGTGGATAGTCAGATTGATGTATCATCAGGCTTTAATATTTTGGATAAAGCAGCGCTACGCATTGTAAACTTAGCATCACCTTATCCACCACTTCCTGCTGATATTCGCAAGAAATGGGATCAGCTAAATATTACCCGCACTTGGATTTTCCATAGCGGTACTTTAAACACAGAATAGAGTCTATGCAGGCCATTTCCAATTTGCGTAACAACTTGCTGATTGCCATGCCTAGCATGGATGATCCTAATTTCGATCACACAGTCACCTTGATTTGTCAGCATGATGAACAAGGCGCGTTTGGTGTGACGATTAATCGTCCACTGGAAATCACTATAGGCGAATTACTCGCACAATTAGACATTGAACTCACCAATATCCAGCTAGCTAATCGTGTCGCCATGAGTGGTGGCCCGGTGCAATCAGAACAAGGTTTTGTCTTGCATAACACGAATCGCGCTTGGGAAAGCACCTTGCATATTGCTGAAAATCTATCAATTACTTCGTCGAAAGATATTTTAACGGATATTGCAACGGGCAATGGCCCTGATCAGTTTCTCTTAGTCCTCGGTTGTGCAGGTTGGAGTCCGGGGCAACTTGAGCAAGAAATTAAAGAGAATGCTTGGCTCACCTGTGATGCTAATAACTCCATCCTTTTCGAAATGCCTTATCCACATCGTTGGCGGGGTGCAGCCTCTACGTTAGGGATAGATCTTAACCTACTCGGCACGGCGGCTGGTCATAGTTAAAATATGTCGATTACGGTTTTAGGCTTTGACTTTGGACTTAATCGCACGGGTGTTGCCATCGCCAATACCCTGACAGGTGTCGCCACCCCTCAGACTGTTTTACATTCAAAAAACAAGCAACCTGACTGGCAAGGGATTGAGCGCTTAATCCATTTATGGCGACCTCAAATTTTAGTCGTCGGCCTACCACGCAAGCTCGATGGGAGTGAGAGTCGTATGCAAGCCACGATCTTAAAATTTTGTCGTGAACTTGAAAAGCGTACTGCACTCCCTGTACAGACGGCCAATGAACAATTATCTTCTCGAGAAGCAGAACAACGTTTGAAGAGCGCCCGCCAAGCCGGTCGCACCCAAAAAATTCGCAAAGAAGAAATTGACTCGCTAGCAGCCGCGATTATTTTAGAGAATTGGATGCAAGAACATGCCCACCCCTCCTTATGATTTACCTGAATTACTCAAGCAGCTCGCTGAGCAGCTCACAATCTATTTACAAGAACATCAAATTAACAATCCTGTACTGGTGGGGATAGAGCGCTCTGGGGTTTGGCTAGCCGCTGTTCTACATGAACGCTTGCAACTCACTGAGGCTTTAGGCAGTTTAAACATTAGTTTTTATCGGGATGATTATCATCGTACTGGCCTCGCCGTACAGACTGAACCTTCACGTTTGCCCTTAAGTTTAGAAGACCGACATATCATTCTAGTGGATGATATCATTCATACCGGACGCACCATTCGTGCTGCTATGAATGAGTTATTTGACTATGGGCGACCTGCTAGTATTATTTTAGCCACCATTGTTGCGCGCCAGGGTCGGGAACTACCGATTGAACCGCAAGTCTGCGTACTCCGTGAAGATCCGGGTAAAGACTATATTTATCATATCTCCCAAGACCCCTTACGCATGGAATTGGTACGTAAAACCTAATACAAAGGTTTATCAGGCTGAGACAAACTTGTAAAATACAGCCACCTTAGCCATCTAGCGAATATGCCTCATGCACCCTCATCTAAAACCCGGCCCTTTGCCTTTGAGCATGCAGCTCGCGCCGGGTAATCAATTAAATCATTTCCTGACTGTTGAAGGGCTACCTTATCAATTGCTGCACGATATTATGGATCGCGCCGAACAGTTTGTAACTTTACCCGCTAAGCAACAGAAAAAAGCACCTTTACTACGTGGTAAAACGGTGATGAATTTATTTTTCGAAAATTCGACTCGCACCCGTGTCACTTTCGAAATCGCCGCACAACGCCTTGGCGCTGATGTGATTAATCTTGATATTCGGACTTCATCGACCGCTAAAGGTGAAACCTTACTGGATACCGTGCGCAATTTAGAAGCGATGAATGCCGATATGTTTGTCGTCCGTCATGAACATGCGGGGACGGCGCAATTCATCGCTCGCTATTCAGCTCCGCATATTAGTGTCTTAAATGCAGGTGATGGTAGACATGCCCACCCGACACAGGCGATGCTCGATATGTTTACGATCCGCCAAAAGAAAGGGGCTTTTGAGCCACTCAAGGTCGCCATTGTCGGTGATGTCCTGCATTCACGAGTAGCACGCTCACAGATTCATGCCTTAACCACACTATTGACTGGCGAAGTGCGGGTGATTGGCCCGAAAACCTTAATCCCTGCACATATCGAACGCATGGGGGTAAAAGTTTTTCATAACCTCGATGAAGGTTTGCGCGATGTGGATGTGGTGATCATGCTGCGTTTGCAACGGGAGCGAATGGCTGGCGCACTCCTACCTTCCGAGCGTGAATTTGCGAAATTATATGGTTTAAACGAACAGCGCCTAGAACTCACTAAACCCGATTCCATTGTGATGCATCCAGGACCGATTAATCGTGGGGTAGAAATTGATACTGAAGTCGCTGATGGCGTGCGTTCTGTGATTTTAGAGCAAGTCACCAATGGGATTGCAGTACGGATGGCGGTCATGGCCATGATTATGGGTGGCAATACAGGGAGTGCAGCATGAACTTAATCATTCAACAAGCACGCCTGCTTGATCCTCGTTCTGGTACTGATCAAATCACCGATGTCTATATTCAAGACGGACTGATCCTAGCGATCGGTGAACCGCCGCAGTTAACCTCTTTTCAAGCTGACGAACGGGTCAATGCTGCTGGGATGTGGCTCATGCCCGGCGCGATTGATCTAGCCACTTGGCTACGTGAACCGGGCTTAGACCATAAAGCCACCTTAGCCAGTGAAACTCGTGCCGCTGTCGCCAGTGGCGTGACTACTTTATGCTATCAACCCGAACCGGCCACGAGTATTGATAACTCCGCTGCAGTCAATTTAATTCGGAAGATTAATCAGGGCTTACAGCTGGCTAAAGTCGAAGTCATCGGTAATATGACCTTTAAGCTCGAGGGTAAGCGCTTATGTAATATTGGAGGCCTGCGGCGAGTAGGTTGTGTCGGTGTTACCAATGGTTGGCAGCCGTTTGAAAACCTGAATGTATTGCGCCGTGCGATGGAGTATACCTCAACCCATGATTTAACAGTCTTCATGTACCCCTTAGAACATGGCCTAGCGGCAGCGGGGGTCATGCATGAAGGCGAGGTCTCCACCCGGTTAGGCTTGCCTGCGATTCCCTCTGCCGCAGAAACAGTCGCAGTGGCACAAATTATTGCTTTAATGGAGTTAACCGGTAGTCGAGTGCATTTTTGTCGTTTATCAGCCGCTGGCAGTGTGCGCCTGATTCGTCAAGCCAAACGCGAAGGGTTAGCTGTCACGGCGGATGTGGCCGCTCATCAACTCTATCTGACTGAGCGCAATGTATTAGATTTTGATCCGCTGTGTCATGTACGCCCGCCGTTACGTGCCCAAGCAGATCGAGATGCTTTATTAGAAGGCTTAAGTGATGGCACGATTGATGCCATTTGCTCTGATCATCAGCCGCACGAATTGGATGCTAAACTAGCGCCTTTCCAGCAAACTGAGCCGGGGATCTCCGCTTTAGAAACCCTAGTCCCATTAACTTTACGCCTCGCTGAAGAAGGTGTGCTACCTTTGCTATCAGCCTTAGCTAAAATTACGGCTAATCCAGCAGCAATCATTGCTAGCCCCGCCGGTTGTATTGCCCCCGGTGCACCCGCTGATTTAGTGCTATTAAAGCCGGAGGTGCTTTGGGATTTCAGCTTAG
The DNA here is from genome assembly GCF_900167255.1 of Thiothrix eikelboomii. GTDB lineage: Bacteria > Pseudomonadota > Gammaproteobacteria > Thiotrichales > Thiotrichaceae > Thiolinea > Thiolinea eikelboomii. The sequence goes on along the minus strand of NZ_FUYB01000017.1, from coordinate 78,422 downwards.
CCACTATGCGTAGCCAAGGTAAAAATACTCCCTTTGCAGGCTGGAGCTTTCAAGGCCAAGTACAACGTACCTTTTTGGCAGGTCGAACTGTTTATCAAGCTCAAGAGGCTAACTGAGCGATGTTCCATGTAGCTTTATTTGAACCCGAAATTCCACCGAATACTGGTAATATTATGCGCTTATGTGCCAATACGGGCTGCTACTTGCATCTCATCCATCCGTTAGGCTTCTCTTTGGATGAAAAGCAAGTACGCCGTGCGGGAATGGATTATCGGGATTTGGCGGTCGTACAAGAGCATGAAAACTTTGCTGCTTTTAATCACGCGATGCGCGGTAAACGAGTATTTGCTTGCACGACTAAAGCAAAAAGCTCTTATGCGGCTACAGAATTTCAACCCGATGATGTCTTGCTGTTTGGCCCAGAAACACGCGGTTTACCTGAGATTTTGCTGGCCAGCTTGCCAGAAGAGTTAAAGCTACGTATCCCCATGTTGCCAGATAGTCGCAGTTTAAATCTGTCGAATACCGTAGCGATCTTCGTTTATGAAGCTTTGCGTCAGCAAAACTTCACAGGCTTAAGTTAGTATGAAGCTATTACGCTCATGGAAGCAGCAAACACCGCCGTGTATTGCCACCATTGGGAATTTTGATGGCCTGCATTTAGGTCATCAAGGGATTATCCAACAAGTAAAAGCACACGCGGCTCATTTAGGATGGCTATCCACCGTGATTAGTTTTGAGCCTTTACCCGCAGAATATCTCCGTCAACCGCCACCGACTCGTATTTTGCCGCTACGCGATAAGCTTATTTATCTACAAACCTTAGACATTGACCAATTTGCCTGCTTAACTTTCAACTCAGAGCTAGCCACGATGGAGCCCGAGGATTTTATTCAAGACATTTTATTAGCAGGCTTACAAGTACGTGCCTTGGTCGTTGGCGATGATTTTCGTTTTGGACGTAAACGGCGCGGTGATTATCAGATGCTGCAAACCCTAGGGGCAAAGCAAGGTATGGAGGTTGTGCAAAGCTCTACAATAGTACACACCGAGGAGCGGGTAAGTAGTACTTGGGTGCGTGAAGCCCTAGCTAAAGCCAATCTCAGTACGGTTAACACGCTATTGGGGCGAGCTTATACTTTATCGGGTCGAGTACGACACGGTGATAAATTAGGGCGGACAATTGGCTTTCCAACCTTAAATTTGCGTATCCCTGAAAATATTGCTTTGCGTAAAGGGGTCTATGCAGTGCATGCTTTTCAAGGTAGACAAGCTCCCATCAAAGGCATTGCCAACCTAGGTGCGCGCCCGACCGTGAACGGCTTGCAAAGCCGTCTTGAAGTACATCTGTTCGATTTTTCACAGCAGGTCTATCAACAGCATTGGACGATTGAACCCATCACGTTTATCCGTGACGAACAACGCTTTGCATCATTTGAACACCTAAAGCAGCAAATTAGCCGGGATGTGGAACAAGCACACAGCCTGCTCCACTAAACCTTTAAGCGCTAAGCAAGATGATAATCAACCACGCGCTGTACTTCATTTTTAGAACCTAAAACAACAGGTACACGTTGATGTAAAGCATAAGGTTGCAACTCTAAAATACGCTCCCGCCCCGTACTCGCCAAACCGCCAGCTTGCTCAATCACCATCCCCATCGGATTGGCCTCATAGAGCAAACGTAATTTACCTTCCTTACCTGCTTTGCGCATTTTCTCATCCATAGGGTACATAAATACCCCACCCCGCGTCAGAATACGATGTACTTCCGCGACCATCGACGCGACCCAGCGCATATTAAAATCCTTGCCACGGACACCTTCTTTACCTTCGATACATTCTTGGATGTAACGCTGCATAGGCAATTCCCAATGGCGTTGGTTGGAGACATTAATCGCAAATTCTTTAGTGTCTTCAGGGATTTTTACATGATCGCGAGTGAGTATAAACTCCCCACAACTACTATCTAAGGTGAACATACTCACCCCACGCCCAGTGGTCAGCACCATAATGGTTGAAGGACCATATAAGCAGTAACCCGCCGCAACCTGCTGAGTCCCTGCTTGTAAGAAGTCCTCAGCACTTGGGTTTTCTATCCCAACAGGTGCACGCAAGATAGAAAAGATGGTCCCCACCGATACATTCACATCCATATTGGAAGAACCATCCAAGGGATCAAAGGTGACTAGATAAGAGCCACGGGGCTTACCTACTTTCAGGTTATAGACCGTTTCCATCTCCTCAGAGGCTAAAGCAGCGACATGCCCATTATTCTCTAAGGCCTCAATGAAGACATCATTAGAGATAATATCCATTTTCTTTTGGATCTCACCTTGGACATTTTCTGAGTTAGCCGTGCCTAAGACACCTACTAAAGCCCCTTTTTTAGTCAGGCTGGCTAATTTCTTACAAGCCGTCGCGATGTCGTTTAATAAGCCCGTAAACTGCCCACGCGCACCCGCAAAAGTGTGCTGCTCTTCAATAATATATTGTGTCAGTGTTGTACCAATTTGATACATAAAATCAGTCCTAAAACAGAATAAAAACCGCTTTATGAGCAAGTCGACAGAACAATCTTGCTCGATCATGAATGTTCAAGAATAATAGCAGCATGTCTTTGTATAACGATATAGACCCATTGGTGTAAAAAGACGGGTCCGAAGACCCGTTAGATTTGCGAGGGAGTATTATAATTTTATGATGACTAGTTCGAGTGTGTTAGTGAAGGTTGTTTAGGGCGCCAACCACTCTTAAATGAGCAGTGTAGTGTAACTTGGTCAATTCTCAGTTCTACGGCAGCCTGTCAACCAATGACTCTCTGTCGTGCCAAGGCCACCGTCGGTTCATTTATTTTTATGACTCAGCCGCTTGTGCAAGAAAAAATCACAAGAAGTTCAAACCAAATAATGACTCAAGGCGACGAAGCTAATGAACGGTTCAATCAAGCACCAAGAAACAGCTAACCATAGTGCGGAGCAACACATTAGGCAGGGCGATGAGGAACTTTTAAGCCAAATTGCTCAAGGGGATCGACAAGCGTTTAGTCGTTTGTATTTGAAGTATCAACCACGTTTGGTAAGCTATTGCGCTCGCTTACTTAAAGATGATGTCGCCCAAGCAGCCGATATTGTGGATGATGCGCTATTTGATGTATGGCGATCCGCTGATAAATTCGAAGGCAAATCGAAAGCCTCTACATGGATTTATTCCATAACACGCAATAAGCTTATTTCTTGGCTAAGAAAAACATCTGAAGTTATTTTAGATGATGATGCCATCATGTTGGCAATGGAAGACAGCGCTCCCAATCCTGAGGAAGCTCAGATTGAAGAGGACATGAAGGATCAATTACTGCGCATGATGAACCATTTGACAGATGAACATCGAGATGTCTTAAAACTCACGTATTTTGAAGATAAGTCTGTTAAGGAAGTTGCTGACATCTTAAAAATCTCGGAGAACACTGTCAAAACACGCATGTTCTATGCTCGCAAGCGTTTAGGTCAAATGCTTGAGAAAGCTGGAATCATGGAATTCGATATATAAACAGGTCATCATTATGAGTCATCTTGAGTCCAACACCCTCTTGGAAGAGGCGCGCCACCTGCTTCCTTGGTATCTCACCGATAAGCTTAGCAAAGCAGAACAGGCCTTAGTGAATCGAGCTTTGGAATTATTTCCAGAGTTGCAGTCTGAACTCAGACAAGAAGAAAAGATGATGCGCTTGGTATGCACCAATACCAGCTTATTAGAGTTATCGGCTTTAGATACTACCGAACAACGCTTAAATAAGTTATTAGCCCGCATTGATCGTGAAGAAGATAAGCCTGAAGAAGCTTCACTGCATCCACTAAACTCAGCGCCTATTGCAAAGAATCTCGTCATACCACCAGTGATCAGTACGGATAGCCCCAAAACCCGCCCTCCAGTGCAAAAAAAATGGTTGGAGTTTTTGTGGCGTCGGCCTTTATTTAATCTGAATTGGCTAACACCCGCTAATGCTGTTTTTGCGGGTTTAGTTGGTGCACAAATCGCTTTATTAGCTTACGGGCAGTTTGCCAACGAGCCTGATGTCAAGTTCAGTGTTGCGAGTGTCGCCACATCCTCTGCACAAACCAATACCGATGGTAAAACTGAGCTGAGTCGTTTTTTAGTGCAATTTGCGGATGATGCTAAACATCTTGAAGTCTGCGAGTTTCTTAATCAGTGGCAGGCACATATAGTTTCTGGCCCGAATGCCCAAAGCATTTTTACGATTGAAATGCCTGTAGCACCGAATATTGACAAAGTAGCTTTAGCTGAAAGCATCATGCAACAAACTGCGCAACAAAGTTCACCCGTGTTATTTTTAGGCCCACAATTTCAGGATAAAACGACGCAGTGACTAAACTTGCCGCTTCACTAGCTTTAGCCTTAAAGCAGCACGCTCAAGGCTTGGGCTTAGTTTTTATTAGCTTAAGCGCTGCCTCTTTGGTCGCTGCAGCACCGAATGATCCTAAAATTAGCTACGACTCGCCTGCTTGCCATATTTCAAATGCTTGGTGTGTAGGCAATATCCATAATACTGACCGTGAGTATCGTAAAAACGAATTATTGTTATTGTACGATGCACAGCAATCTTCTCGGTTTGCGGAAGATATTTTACAGCGCTATCGCCTGACTCAAAAACGTAGTGATGAATTAAACTCAATCCGCACTAAGATGCTGACCGTAGCGACCAATGGTCAAGATCCCAAGGCCTTAGTCGATAGTATTAATAAAAAAGAAGAAAAGGTTGAAGCTAATTTAAGTAGTTTGTTTTTTACAGCAGCCACGACACCGACTAAGCCCAGTCCAGTCGGTTATCCCTTGGATTTAACGGGGATAGCCCAAGCCCACCAATTTACTAAAGGGGCGGGAGTAAAAATTGGGATGGTTGATACCCCGATTGATATTCTGCATCGCTCACTCGATAACTCGAAAGTCAGACGGGTTGAGCTGATTCCAGCAGGGGATGCCAATAATCAAAAGCATGGCACAGCCATCGCGGGGGTCTTGATTGGCCAAAACCCTCGGATTGGGATTGCACCTGAAGCCTCTTTGTATGCTGTGAGTGCCTTTAGTGCTGACCCCAAAAACCCAAATGACCGCAGTAGTACTGCAGGCCTAGTCGCGAAAGCGATTGACCTCTGCATTCAAGAAAATGTTGATATTTTGAATTTGAGCTTTGCAGGTAAAAGTGATCCTCTCGTACAAAAAATGATCCAAAGAGCGATCAATAATAGAATTATTGTCGTTTCTTCAGCCGGTAATGGCGGTCCTACCGCTGAACCTGCTTATCCTGCTGCGATTGAAGATGTGTTAGCGGTCACCGCTGTCGATGAACAGGAAAGCCTGTTCAGACGGGCTAATCGTGGTTCTTATATTGATCTGGCTGCACCGGGGGTAAATATTTTTACCACCTCTCCTGCGGGTACTTTCGATTTAGCCACTGGCACGTCGATGGCAACCGCGCATGTGACGGGCTTAATTGCCTTACTACTTTCCATGAATAAACAAGGTGTTACACCTAGCCTTTTACAACAAACCGCGATTGATCTAGGCAAACAAGGTCGTGACAATGATTATGGCTATGGCTTAGTCAATGTGGATCGTGCTTTAGCTGCCCTACGTGCTTCAGCTAACCATTAATATTAATCCCTAAAAACTTGATCTAAGCCAAGAAAGCCTTTGGTTGTCCGTTGGTGTTTGATCAAAATCAAAGTAGATTTTTAGCCTCATTGCAAAATTAAGCTTGTCACAGTCCATCACAGTTCAAGTCGGAGACAAGCGTATGTTGAATTTTTTCAGCAGTATGACTGGCATTTTGATGATGACCAGCCTCACCATTCTGTTTATTTTGGGGTTTTTAGGTTATTTATTTTGGAAGCTTATGAAACTTTCCAATCATAAGCCGCAACCCGGAGAAAAATCCTGGTAAATCCACAGATCAGGTTTAGCAGCTAGCTAAACCTAACCAATCACGCGGTTTTAGGAAATCGGTGTACAGTCGAGCTTCGGCAGAATGCGGCGCTGGCTGCCAGTCATAGCGCCATTTAACCAAAGGGGGCAAAGACATTAAAATCGACTCAGTGCGACCACCCGACTGTAAGCCAAATAAAGTCCCGCGATCATACACTAGATTGAATTCGACATAGCGCCCCCGCCGATACAGTTGGAAATCGCGTTGTGCTTCAGTAAACGGTAACTGCTTGCGTTTTTGCACAATCGGCCGATACGCTTGAATATAATGATCGCCGACACTTTGCATCAATGCAAAACTTTGCTCAAAGCCCCCTTCATTTAAATCATCAAAAAATAGGCCGCCGATCCCACGTGGCTCATTCCGATGCTTTAGGAAAAAGTAGTCATCACACCAGCGCTTATAATTGGCATAAACCTCTGCCCCAAAAGGATCACAGGCTACTTTAGCCGTTTGATGCCAAGATACACAGTCTTCTTCAAAACCATAATAGGGGGTCAAATCAAAGCCACCACCAAACCACCAAACCGGTGCTTCAGTGGGGTGCTCAGCTATGAAGAACCGGACATTGGCATGCGAGGTTGGCACAAAGGGGTTGTGTGGATGAATGACCAAAGAAACACCCATAGCTTGAAAACGACGCCCTGTAAGCTCAGGGCGGGCTGCTGTCGCCGAAGGGGGTAGAGTCGTACCAAAGACCTGCGAGAAATTCACTCCAGCTTGCTCAAACACTGCACCATTGGCTAATACCCGAGTTTGCCCACCGCCCCCACCTGGACGCTCCCAAATATCCTCTACAAAATGAGCTTGCCCATCTTCAGCGCTGAGCTGAGTACAAATATCAGCCTGCAAAGCCAGTAAATAGTCTTTAACCACAGCAATATGGGATTGTGTCGGGTGTGTCATATTGGGAATACCCATGCCTAAACAGAAAGTGGCTTATTGTAACGAGATTTTGTCGCCTAGGTCGATGATCTAGAAACAAAACCTGACTTACATCAAGCCCGCTGCTTTTAATAGAGCAATTCCCAGACTCGTACTTAAAACCGAACCTAGGGTAGTGACCACAATAATATTCGCTGCCAAGACACTATTCCCCCCCATCGCTCTCACCATCACATAACTAGCTGCTGCAGTAGGAGCAAACGCCATTAGCGCCATCACACCCAAACTAATCCCAGTGAAGCCAGCCCAAATCCCACCTAAGATAAAAATCGCTGGAATAAAAATTAGCTTACCGAGGCTTGCACTGATCGTATTATGCATATTTTGACGCATCGACTTAAAACTGAGCGAAGCACCCGTACACAAGAGAGCGAGCGGTAAAGTCATTTGTGCAAAATACTCGCCTGACTTTAATACCACTGCAGGTAGTTTCCACTCTAGATAAGACACCGGTAAAGCGAGCAAAATACCGATAATCAATGGGTTTTTAGCAATACCTTTAATGATCGGCATGATACCCTGCCCTTGCTTATGCAAAGAGCGACTGAGCGTAATCACAGAAAGAATATTAAATAAAATCGTAATCAAGCCTAAATATAAAGAGGCTGCGACGACGCCTGCTTCACCATAGGCATTCGCACAATAGGCAAGGCCAATAATCCCCATGTTTGAACGAAAAGCACCTTGTACAACCACACCACGGTCTTCGGGGGGCTGTACACTGAAATAGGCGAAAATTTCCAGTATGAGATAACTGATCAGTGTCAGCACAGCTCCTAAGCCAATCAAAGCAAAGTTAGCACTGTCACTGAGCTGGGTTTTGCTCACGCTAATAAATAGTAAGGCAGGCAAGGTAACATTAAAAACTAGACGCGAACCCGCTTCGACAAAAGCATCGGTTAAGATACCGATGCGCCTTAGATAAACGCCAAGGCTTAAAATTAGAAAAATCGGCCCCGTCACATTCAGCGAAAAAACGAGGGAATTGAGAAATTCAGACATGATCTTAGTTATCAGTTTCAAAAACTCACTCTACGCCTGAGCTTTCAACGGAACAATAGTTCATTATAAAAAGCCAGTACGATCTTATTTGACCAAAGGGAAAGCTCACAGGTATAACAACAGCCTGTGCATTGGAGACCTTGTTTTGACTACCAAATCCGCTACCTCTAGACCGTCCTATCCGCAAGTACTGCTACATCGGGGCCGTGATAAAAATGTACGTGCTCGCCATCCGTGGGTATTCTCAGGGGCGATTGCCAGCGTCAAAGGTGAACCTGCTTTAGGTGAAACGGTCGAGCTACGCTCCGAGCATGGTGACTTGCTAGGTATGGGTGCTTGGTCGCCACAGTCACAAATTCAAGTGCGCTTATGGGCGGTAGGCCGTGCCACTATTGATCGCCATTTCTTTGCTCAACGGATTCAAGCGGCGTTTCAACAGCGACAAACCTTAGGGATTAGCACCCGCAATACGGGTTATCGTCTACTCAATGCAGAATCCGATGGTTTGCCCGGCGTTATAGTGGATAAATTCGGTGACTGGCTGATTCTGCAAGCGCTGACGGCTGGGGCAGAGTATTGGAAGGCTACCTTGGCTGAATTATTGATGGAGTTGATTCCTTGCCAAGGTGTGTATGAACGCTCCGATGTTGAGATTCGCAAGAAAGAAGGCTTGACCACCACAACTGGAGTTTTAAGAGGCCAAGCACCGCCTGCATTTATTGATATTCTTGAAGAAGGTCGCCACTATCGGGTCGATGTCATCAATGGACACAAAACGGGGTTTTATTTAGATCAGCGCGATAATCGCTCTGCAGTTGAGCAATATGCGCAGCATAAAACTGTTCTTAATTGCTTTTCCTATACCGGTGGCTTCTCGATTGCGGCACTCAAAGGCGGAGCGGTGAAAGCGACGAATATTGATGCCTCTCAGCCTGCTTTAGATTTAGCTGCTCAGGCGGCTGCATTAAATGGCTTCACCCCTGAGCAGATGGAGAATATTCAAGGCGATGTCTTCCAGCTTTTAAGACAATATCGAGATGAAGGGCGGCAATTTGATCTTATTGTACTCGACCCACCTAAATTTGCTGAAAATAAAAGTCAAATTGAGAAGGCCGCCCGTGGCTATAAGGACATAAATTTACTAGGCTTTAGGTTATTAAAACCACAAGGCTTACTATTTACCTTCTCATGTTCTGGTTTAATGGAGAGCAATTTGTTTCAAAAAATTGTGGCAGATGCGGCAGTAGATGCGGGTTGTGATGCAAAAATTATTCGCAAACTGGATCAAGCCAGCGATCATCCGACCGGCTTAGCCTTTCCTGAAGGCTATTATCTAAAAGGCTTGATCTGCCAAAAATAACTTATTTACCTGTTGATAAGGAGTTAAACCATGTTAGTTCGTTTCGATAGTAAAGTGGGAGCATTCTCAATGTTTGAAAAAGATGCGCGCACGATGATCAAGCTCATGGGGCATAGTGACACGATTCCAGGCGCCATTTTAGGTGCGGATGTCGAAAAAACCTTACAAACCTTTCAAACCAGCTTGAACGAAGTCGCTAAACAAGAAACTCAAGATCGTTCAACAAAGTCAGATGACGAAGAGGCAGAAGAAAGCGTTTCCGTCAATCGGCGCGCTTATCCCATGTTAGAGCTGCTTAAGAAAGCAGCTAAACACACAGAAACCGTGATGTGGGATTTTGACGAAAAACTGGTTTAAGACCTAAAATTTACCGAAAAAGCCGTAAAGCCCCTTTCTTGAGGTGGGGCTATCGGCTAAACACCGATTAAAGCGGTCTATCCTGTTGCTTGATGTATTGCTTAAGAACGGTCAAGGGCGCACCGCCAACACTGCCGACCCGTGCGAATAGCCATAGACTCACTCTTTAATAATTCATTAAGGCTAGTTATAATAAGCCTTATGACAGAAAAGGCCAATCTCAAAACGCTCAAAGTTCGCATCAAGGATAAGCACAAGCTGATTCTTGAACGAATGGCATTTGAGGTGAATCAGGTCTGGAATGCGGCGAATGAAATCACGGCGAATTATTCCGATATACCTATTCCCGAAGTCGGCTGGTTAAAAACCTATTTCTCTGCGTTTGATCTGCAAAAAGACTTGAAGCGCCTTAAAGCGGAACGTGGATTTATCTTTCATTCAACCACGGTCCAAGAAGTGATTGCGGCTCACCATAAAGCCCGTCGTCAATTCAAAACGGATAAGCTGCGCTGGCGGGTATCCGGTGGAGCACGGCGATCCTTGGGCTGGATTCCGTTTAAGGTCGGTGCTGCCAAGTGGAAAAGCGGACAAGTCTATTTTGCAGGCCACTACTTCAAGGTATGGGATAGCTACGGGCTGGCTCAATTTGAGTTTCGTTCGGGTTCATTTTCTCAAGATGCACGCGGACGCTGGTATTTCAATATCGTCGTTGAAGTCGCTCAAACGACCTCCTCAGCAATAGGGCAAGTCGGTGTTGACTTAGGTTTAAAAACCACTGCTACCTGTAGCAATGGCTTAAAGCTCGAGTCCGAACAGTTTTATCGTGAGTTAGAACCTAAACTAGGCCTAGCTCAACGCGCTAACAAAAAGCAGCGTGTTAAAGCTATCCATGCCAAGATTAAAAACCGTAGGCTAAACCATCTTCATCAATTCACTACGCAAATAGTAAAAAATAATGCGTTAATTGTCGTAGGCGATGTGAGTTCAAAGGCCTTAGCCAAAACCAAAATGGCTAAATCTGTATTAGATGCGGGTTGGTACACCCTCAAAACACCGCTTGATTATAAATCGAAAGCGATGCAAGCCGTGTTTATAGAAGTCAATGAATCATACACCACCCAAACTTGCTCGTGTTGCGGCTGCATAAGCTCCAACAGTCCGAAAGGTAGAGCGGGACTTGGAATAAGAGAATGGACTTGCCCTGAGTGTGGGGCTATGCATGATAGAGATATTAATGCAGCACGGAACATTCTCGCGGCAGGACATTGCCGCCTCGCTGGAGGAATCCTCGCCCTTTAGGGCGGGGAGGATGTCAAGGCTGCCAGTGCATAAAGTTCGCCAGTAGCCGTAAACCATCTGCCGCTGATTTTTCAGGGTGTGCCTGAATGGCAAATAGGTTTTCGTGGGCAATGGCAGAGGCATACTTCAAACCGTAGCAAGTGCCTCCAGTGACTAACTGGGCATCTTCTGGCTGTACATAATAGCTATGCACAAAATAGAAACGCGAATTATCTGTAATTCCAGCCCATAAGGGGTGTGGCTGGGTCTGCTGGATTTGATTCCAACCCATTTGCGGTGTTTTCAACTGAGCCAGTGCTAGACTTTTAAAAGAGTTTACTTTACCCGCATAAAGCCCCATACACTCCACACCACCATTCTCTTCCGAGAAATCCATTAGCACTTGCATCCCCATACAAATGCCTAAAAAGGGTTTGGTCTTGGCAACTTCGCGCACGACTTCAGTTAAACCTCGAGTTTCTAGCTCACGCATACAATCACGCGCTGCACCTTGCCCGGGAAAGACAATTCGATCAGCATGGCGAATAAAATCAGGATCTGCTGTAATTGTGATTTGAGTTTCTGCGGGGGCTACATGAGTGACTGCACGCCCCACCGAATGTAAATTCCCCATATTGTAATCAATAATGGCAACTTTCATTAGAGGGAGCCTTTGGTTGAGGGCATAATACCAGCCATGCGCGGATCAAGCTCTAACGCCATTCTCAAGGCACGTCCAAACGCCTTAAAAATAGTCTCAGCCACATGATGTGCATTGTGCCCACGTAGATTATCAATATGCAGGGTCACTAACGCATGATTCACAAAGCCTTGGAAAAACTCAAAAAAGAGATCCGTATCAAATTGGCCAATATGCGAGCGGCGATAATCAGCATGATGCTCCAAGCCGGGGCGACCCGAAAAATCAATTACCACTCGCGATAAAGCTTCATCCAAGGGTACATAGGCATGTCCATAACGACGCAAGCCTTTCTTGTCACCGACTGCTTGCTTCAGGGCTTGACCTAAGGTGATGCCAATATCTTCAACACTATGATGATCATCAATATGGCGATCACCCTCGCAAGTGATGCTCAGATCGAGCATGCCATGTCGTGCAACTTGATCTAGCATATGTTCAAGAAAAGGCAGGCCCGTATTAAAACTAGACTTACCTGTACCATCCAAATTCACAGTAACAGCAACCCGTGTCTCTAAAGTATTTCGCTCCACCGTGGCAATCCGCTCGGTCATATCAATAGCCTATCCATTCAAACGACTAAAGCTAGAGTTTAACATAGCTTCTACTCAGATTAGATCAGTCTTCAATGCTTAAAGCTTGGTCTTGGATACGGATACTGGCTTTACCACTTAAAATACGTGCAAATAACTCATTTACCAAGCTGCCTCGCCAATCATCCGAAAGTTGAGTACGGCCTTCGGTCAACATTTTTTCGATTTGTGCTCGACTGGCGAGCATCGCCGCCGAAATATTGTGTGCTAAGGCTTGCTGATTAACGACTACCATCAATAAATCAGCGACTAAGGACAGTTCAGCATCTAATTTCCGCCGCCGAGGTAAGTCAGGCCAAGCTTCCGCCGGCAAAGCTTGGGCTTGGCGAATCAAGCCTAACCACAGTTGACCATAGCGAGCAATTTGCTCAGCACTCAAACCCCGAATCGCTGAGAAATCAGTAAGTTCGCGATTTTTCATACGCGCCATATCGACTAATACTTCATCTGTTAGTAACCAACGACGGGGTAAATCTTTTTGAATAGCCAAGGTCTCGCGCCACGCGGCTAATTCACGCAGCACCGCCAACTGCTTAGACTTTAATAACTGGACACCCTTCACCCGCTCCCAACTCGTCCAAGGATCAGGCGTATATTCACTGGTTTCAGTTAAGCGTTCAAAGGGTTTATTCAGCCAATTTAAACGCCCAGTTTCCTGCAAGCGTTGTTTGAGGAGAGGGTAAATTTGTCGCAAATAGCGCACATCATCAATCGCATAATCCAACTGCTGATGGCTAAGTGGCCGCCGCGCCCAATCCGTGCGAGATTGCGATTTATCCAGCTGTATACCGAGTAATTCCTCAACTAAACGCGCATACCCGAGTTGATCACCCAAACCCAAAACGGCCGCCGCAATTTGGGTATCAAACAGCGGTTTAGGTACTTGCCCACTCAAATGATAAAAAATTTCCAGATCCTGCCAAGCAGCATGGAATACTTTGAGCATTTGCGGCTGCTGCAACCAAGCAAAAAACCCTGATAAATCTTGAATACTTAAAGGATCAATGCAGACTAAATCATCCACCGTCGCTAATTGTATTAAGCACAAACGAGGATAATAGGTTTTTTCTCGAATAAATTCAGTGTCTAAAGCAATCCAATCAGAATACTGAGCTTTCTCCAAAAAGCTATTTAATTGCTCTGGCTTATCAATATATTCAAAATCGGTCATGAGTGTCACTGCAAGAAAGTAATCGGCTAGTATAATTGAATTGTACTAGCTCGCATATTTTAGAATTTAATCATACACTAATATATTTGAAATCAAGGCTTTAACTCGCAGTTAAATTTGACTTCTACAATTTTTTGACTAGAATCAAAGCTATCTATCTGCCTAACTCAATCAGTTTTTCATTCCTCAACCGCTAGTGAGGAAGCTAGCTACGGTGCACTAAACCTGTAGCACATTCTGGCTCGGAAACATGTCTTTGATTCCGAGCCGTATTTTAAAAAATGAGAAACTACTCTTTTTATCCGCATTTTATCAAAACAATAGAGTTTCAATATATTGATTGATCTCTGTTATTGTTTTTCTTTGTGAATCTGTAAAATCAAGCTGTGCGATTAAAGCGGCATCTTTTAATCCTAATAAATAACGGATAATCAGCAAACCATCTTTATCAGCCTCTAACCGATGATCACCATCAATGTCGAGGATTGGCTTGAGTAAATCGAGCTTAGCTTCTAACTCTGCCCAATTTACCGGGGTAGTAGCTACTTGGCGGGTGAGCTGATCACCACGCTGCCCCGCTAAATAGCGGGCGATAATAATGCCATCCACTAAAGCATTTAAGGGTTGGTTGGTATTCAATAAACTTGCTAGAGGCTCACCCTTCGATTCCAGCCAAGTTGCTACATACGGATGAAAACGCTCTAGGCGGGTATATTCATCAGGTGCATTTGGTTCAGCACAGCTAGAAGAACCACCGACTAGACTCCCTTTAAAATAGGCTTGATCATTTAGGCTAAACCATAGACCTGAACCACTGCTACCTTGAGCGGTGATGCCTTCAGTCCAAGTCACTTGCGTAAAATTGCCGAGGGGGTCTTTGGTGACCATATAACCTGTAGGTGTCGATAAAATACTGGCATAACTCACAAACTTGCCTTGGCTAAACTGCTGCGGATAACCAGAGCCATGATGAATACCGACGACGGCGGCACTAGCAGGTAAAGCCTCCAAAGCCCAACCCGATAAAACCACGCCCACCGGTGGGGGTGTACGGATACGGACTAAGCTACTATCTAACTCACTCCGGGTCGCTAGCAAATCTGCTCCCCCAGTTGTTCGCACCCAAGTTGAATAGCCTGAACCGCAACTCGTCTCTTGATACAACCAATAAAAATCCATGCTAGCCGCTGCACTTGCCTCATTAATACAATGCGCAGCGGTCGATAAATAAGGAATTTGCGTACTCGTATCTTTATCGGCTAATAGTGTACCGGTACATAAATAACTGCTACCGGTGGCATCAGTGAAAATATAACGAGCCACCGCTTTAGCCGTGGTCTGCCAAGCGGCTGGAGCACACGCCATACTGAGGTCACAACTAGAAAATTTTAAAAATGAATCACTTAACTTAAATTTTTCCGTCTTTAGATCATAATCAATATGCGAAATTTGCGGAATAGTTAACTTGATTTGTGCAGGGTCGATGCCCGTGGGAATAAAGACTTCCAGACCCAAAGCACTACCACTGACAGTCGGCGTCCATAATTGAAACGGCTGAGTAGTATCCAGCTGAGTGAAATCGGCTTGTTGATAAGCACCAAACACTTCCGCGCTGGCTTCAAGAGAAAAGACCCGTAACTCAACGCCCTTAGGCAAGGGCTGGTCTAATTGCAGCAGAGCACGTAAATTAGCCGCAGCTTCCGAACTAAGCATAAATTGGGCGGCTTGCCCATCTAACACCGGCATCCAGACCCAATCCTGAAGTTCAGGTAAGGCTGGTATCTGTCGCTCAATTCCTATTTTTAAAGCTCGATGCTGAGTCTTGTGTTGTTGCAAGGCTGCCAGCTCTGTGGTGCTCGGCACACCCAGCTGCAGGGAAGGTATAGGGAATAATAGACTGTTTAACCGACGGTTTGCAGGGTTTAGAGCCGATAATTTCAGCTGAGTCTGGCCTAATTCGGCCTTGAAGGGCGCAGGTTGATAAAGCTCTGACTCTACTCGCTCAGCCGCTTGGCTAATCGGCAATAAACTACTCAGGCTTAATAGCCCAAGACAGAAAATGCGCAAGCTCAGTGTGATCATGATTTAGCTCCAAGCTGCCCTTGACCTAAGCGCAGGTGAGCGCAGGCTAAGAGGGCAAAACCGACTATTAAGAGCAGTAACATGGATTCACTTAAAGTCGGTATAGAAGGTGTTTGAGCCTGATTAAGCGGTAAACTGGTATTGAGACGCGATTCATCATCCAAGAGCAGCAGCTCAACTGTATTAAGCTCAGATAGGTGATAGGCCGTCTGTGCAGATAAATTGATTTTTAAAGTTTCATCTTGCTCTTGCAGGCTATCATTGAATAAATTCACCACCAAACTGCTATGTGCTTGACCTGCAGGGATGATGAGTGAACTCGGCAAAGCCTGATAATCCTGACCGACACTTGCTGAACCTGCTGTCTGTAGCGCCACAGTCAGTCCGAGGGACAGATCCTTAGCTTGGCGCGCTACGGTTAGCTTGACCGAAGGATCACTTCCTTCTAACACTTGTAATTTAGCACTCGTCAGCAACACCGTCGGTAAAGCATCAACACTGGCATCTTGTAATGTCACATTCGCTTGACTCTGGCTAGCTAACTGATAATGGTCATTGGTTTGCAAACTCAAGCTCACAGTCTCATCGGCTTCTATTTGAGTATCTACTAAAGGAGTAAGGACAATATCCGCTTGTTGACTACCGGCTGGAATAATCACCGTACCGCTTAAAGCCACATAATCACTCCCCGCTATCGCCGTACCACTGACCTGATAATTAATATTTAAAGCACCACAGGCCGTTGGTAGCGGCGTGGCAAGGCTAACTTGGAAGCTTGCTGTATTGGCCGCTTTTTCATTCGCCAATGCATCGGTTGCCGTAATACTCACGAGGGGCTTAGCACAAATTATTAAAGGGCTGGTTTGGAACTGAGTCGCTTGTGCGGTGGCTGAAGCCGAAAAACGAATCGCCGTCGCCCCTGTAAAACCAGCTTTGGTACGAAATTGGCTACTGAATAGATTCAAGGGAAGTTGACCAACGCCGGGCCAATTCGCATCCCTATCGACCCAAGCGAGCACCCAATAGTGATCCGTGGCCAGATCACCATCTAAATTCTGGGTATCAGGACTTATCGCACCGATGGGTTGGAGTTGATGGCTATAAGCGGTTTGGCTGACTCGCTCCAAAGTATTGGAATTATAATGCACCCTTAGACCCAAACCTGTTGAATTTTCAGTATCAGGTGTCGTCACTGTATACCTTAAATTAACCGGAACAATAACTTGCGGATCAGCGAATACGAGGGTAAGCGTTGGTTGGACAACTTGAGCGGCTTGAGTCTGTGTCGCCATCAACACTAACCAAACAACACTGGCAAACAACCACCATAAGGGTTTGAGCTTATTCATGCCTGTTGATTATTTTTATAAATGAGTAGGGCTATGGATAAGTTAACAAAAGCCCTTACTAAGAACAATCAATTACGGATAGAAACACAATCAGCCAATCAAGCAATCGACGGGCGGTTAACAGCAGTTTCATTAGAATTCCGTGAGGACTTCATTAGGCGACTGGTTTTCTAAGGATTTTCTAAAGTTTCCCAACGAGCAAAAGCCTGCTCAAGTTCAGCGGTTAATTGTTCTAATTCCTGTTGCTTAGCGGTAATTGTTGCCGCATCTTGCTGATAAAATGCAGGCGTTGCCATCCATCGTTGTAGCTCTGCTAGCTGAGTTTCCAACTGCTCAATCAAGCCGGGCAATTGCTCAAGCTCACGCTGCTCTTTATAACTGAGCTTTTTGAGTTTAGTGCTTGGTTTCGCTTCTTCTTTAAGGGCAGTCGTTGTTGGCTTAGCGGCTGGCTCATTGAGCTTGTCTGTTACGGGTGCAGGACGTTGGATTAACCAATCATCATAGCCACCTGCATACTCACAAATGCTAGCATTCTCAAACACAATACTGCGCGTCACGACCGAATTTAAAAAACTACGATCATGCGAGATGAGAATTAAACTACCTGCATAATCAATTAATAATTCTTCCAATAACTCTAAAGTTTCTGCATCGAGATCATTCGTCGGCTCATCGAGCACTAACAGATTAGACGCTTGCGCAAACAAGCGTGCTAATAATAAACGATTACGTTCCCCACCTGACAACACTTTAACTGGTTTTTGAATTTGCAAAGGCGTAAATAAAAAGTCCTGTAAATAGCTAATCACATGTTTACGCTGGCCATTGATTTCAACGAAATCTGAACCCGGTGCAAGATTTTCACGCAGATTTTTTTCATTATCAAATTGAGCACGATGTTGATCGAAATACACAATCTGTAGATTAGTGCCTTGCTTAATTGTACCGGCTTGCGGCGTCAACTCACCCAGCAATAGCTTAATCAGGGTCGTTTTCCCCACACCATTCGGACCAATAATGCCGATTTTGTCACCACGTAGAATCGTCGTGCTAAAGTTGTTAATCAGCGGTTGCCCATCAAAACCATAACTAAGCTTGCTCGCCTCTAATACCAGCTTGCCTGAAGCTTCTGCTTGACCAATTTGTGCTTGGACTTTGCCTTGCAGATTACGGCGCTGGCGAAATTCTTCGCGCATCGCTTCTAAGCGACGCACTCGACCCTCATTACGTGTCCGGCGCGCTTTAATTCCTTGACGAATCCAAACCTCTTCCTCCGCTAAGCGCTTATCGAATAAAGCGGCTTGCTGTGACTCAGCCTCTAAAGCCGCTTGTTTGTTTTCTTGGTATTTATCAAAGTTACCCGTCCAACTCGTTAAGCGCCCTCGATCCAATTCAATAATCCGAGTTGCCAGCTTGCGTACAAAAGCACGATCATGGCTGACAAATAACAGCGTTGCTTTATAGCTGAGTAGAAAATTTTCCAGCCATTCAATCGCTGGAATATCTAAATGATTGGTTGGCTCATCCAAAAGCAAAATATCAGGATTGGCGACTAAAGCACGTGCTAATAAAGCGCGCCGCTTCCAGCCCCCGGATAAATCATCAAAGGCTTGCTCACCCTTTAATTGTAAACGACTTAAGATAGCTTCAATCTGCCACTGGGTTTGCCATGCTTCTTCAGTCGCTTGCTCACCAAAACCTGCGGCAACAATCTCAAACACACTCTCACGGTTGCCATGCGGGACATCTTGTTGCAGGCGAGCAATTTTTAAATCTGGCGAGTGAATAATTTCCCCATCATCTGCCTGCACCTCACGGCACAATAGCTTCATGAGGGTTGATTTACCTGTACCGTTGCGCCCAACTAGACATAAGCGTTCACCTGCTTCGATTTGCAAATCAATGCCATCGAACAGACGATTATCCCCGTTTTCGAGGTGAATATTGCGTAGATGTAATAATGCCATGCGGCGGATTATCTCAGCTCGCTTTTCAACTAGCTAGGCTGACTGTAGATTATTTTCTTGGGTTGAGAGAACTAAATTTGCAGTACGCATACTTAATAAATGTTGGTGCAAATCATGACTATGCTGGCGCAAAGAGGCTAGAGAGCAACGTAAAGCCAGTACTTGTTGCTGAGCTGTGTCTAATTCACTCATTTCCCATAAGATGGGTTTAGGTTTTTCCTCAATCTCAGGTTCAGGTGCATACAGCTGTACCACCGTTTCGCGAAATAGTTTTTCCATATCCAAGCAGCCTTGTTTATAGGCGACTGGATTCTTTAAACGGAGCTCTTCACGTAAATAACCACGAATTGGCTCAGGAACTAGCAATAAATCATGGTGACTTGGAATCGGTGGTGCTAATAAATGCAGACGGCGTAGGTTCTCAATCACCCAATGCCAATGATCTTCGTTTAAGCGCCCTAACGGAGCTAGGAAGCGAATATAATCATCACGACGGCTCAACCAACGCTCCACAAAGGTAGAGCGAAAAACTAGTTTCATCGGTAATTGTGGCACGGCTTGATCACTGAGACTCAGCAAATACAGCAAAGTCATGTCAGAGGCCCCCGCTAACTTTAATTGAAACGCAGCCAGCACTCGACGTAATGCCCGTCCATGCGGACGTTGATCAAGCAACACGGGAATACTATCTAAACCATTTAAGCGCCCTGCATACCAACGCTTTAGATAAGCACTGAGTAGGCTTAAAGTTAATGGATCATTTTCGAAATTTTGTGCGACTTGCTCTAATTTAGCCAGCTCAGCTTTGATTCCTTGTGTCAGCAAAAACTGCCCACCGACAAAGACCTCCGCTTCGGTTGTTTTTTGGTTAACTGTGCCCACAGTCAAAATTGGATTCCCAGACATCATCAGCCCCCGATAATAGACCTTAAGCCTTAGGTCTTTGCTATTAGTTATCCAAACACCTTAAGATGTATTATCGGGCAGGTCAATAGCTCTATTCAGTCTTGAGCGGTGTATGCGTAATGAGTTCTTCTGAACCGGGGAGGGGTTGGTCGACTAGCTCATTGGCGATCAAAGCTTCTGGATGAGTTGCGACTTCATCTATCGGCGGCTCATTGAGTTCAACGATGGCACTGGCGGTCGTTTCTATATCGGATAGATCCGTCGTCATACTGATTAAACAGGTATTAATATTGGCCTCACGCTCACTACCTTGTAAACCTTCATCATTTGCATAACTTTCACATAGCTCCTGCATGAGTTTTTTGCTATCTGAATCCACGGGTGCTTCAGCAGCCACCGCCTCCTGCACAGGCAACAGATTATGCGTATCCGCTTGGAGGGGTAAACTCACGGCTAGGAGTAAACCCAATAAATAGATCACCGTTTGCATCTTAATCTTGAGTCTCCATCATAAGGTTAGCTTGGCATCTTCCCTAAACAGATTATGGACTCATTTTCAGAGGATTGGTTCAGTTATCAAGCGGCGACACTCATAATTTTGGCAGGTGGTAAATAATCACGCTTACCTAAATACCAATCCAACGAGCTTGAGCTAACGGGTAAAGGTAGGGGAATATTATCCCATTTTATCAATCCCTTACCTGGAATAAATTCATATAAAGCTTCAGCTTGCGGATCTTTTACAGCCAATTGCAGCCATTCATTATCTAATAACTGTTTTAAATAAGCTTGCCGCTGATAAATCGCGGTTACAGTTTCGACTAAAGCCTCTACCACGACTAATAAACGCATCGGCTCATGTAGCTCAGTCATTTGCTGTGCCAGCCCTGTGCGTAAATCGCTAGCTGTACCCTCCATAACTGCAAAGCCCCCGACTAAATTATGTAAGATCTTGCTGCCCGACCCTAAATAACCGTTTTGAATCCGTGAAAAATAATAATCGAGTACAATCCCTACCCCGACCACACCATTTCCTAATAATTGCCCCTCTAATAAACGCCCTTCAGGGTCTTGTGCATAATCATATGAAATTAAGAAGGAACGCCGATCCCAAAAGCGTTGTTGGCTCATCGTGCGCTTACCAATAAAAGCGACTGCACAACCTTGATGCCCTAATTCTGCCCGCGCTTGGTCGGGAGCTGCCGCACGGTTATGGACATGTCGATAGGCTTGTAGAGGGGAGAGGGTTAAAGGAGCGGTCGCAAACTTTCGACAGCGCTCATGGGCTGAAGCACGGGAAGCTTTAACTAATTGTGCTTGCAAATGTTCAAATTCAGCCTGATGGGTATTAGGGATTAAATCGGTGTCAAACCAAGTAATATCATCATTGGTCGTATCGTGCTCAGCAGCGACAAACCAACAATCGGCTGGAAGATGAATATGATGCTTAAGTGCTAAACCCGCACGTACCTCTGGATCATTGATACTGCCCACAAAAGCCCGTGCATTCGGCCCCCCAAAACGACCACTACAAGCCCCACAACCATAAGCCAGCAAATGAGGATTATTCAAATGCTGGGCACGATGGGCGATTAAACAGACTAGACGTGCAAACCGTTGGGTAAAACCCGCCGCCTTAATAAACACAGCAATCTTTTCGATTTTCTCTTCTAAATTCAGGCCCAGTTGAAGCGCCGACTGGGGAGCTTGAGTCGTTTTTAGGGTCGCAGTCGCTGTGGCTGCCGTGTAGTCCACTCGTAAATTGACGGGTTTTAACAAGTTTTTAATCAGGTGTTGTTTATGCTGTTGATAAGAACCTGCCGCTAAACTACGCCCCAATAATTCACTCAGCGCTAAGCCACTTAGGACGGGTAAACTCAAGCAAGTTTGCCAAGCACTTTGACGTAAGGCATGACTTTTAAATAATTTAAGCTTTTCTAAACGACTCAGTTTATGACTATAACCAGCAATCTCTGCAGGCGAATCGCTCGGGTCGGCTACTTCACGAAACTCATGGACAGCTGTTACCACTGGTTGAGCCAATTTCAGCATTTTTGGATTATTAAAGCTGCGCCAGTAGTTAGGCAAACCAAAAACCCCCGCGACCCCCAAAGTGACAAAGCGTGGCTCGATTTCCTCTAAATGCCGTCGCATCGACTCCTCACGATCATCCATACAAAACAATAATTGAGCTAAGGGCTGACTTGGCTGATTCAATTGGATAGGACTCATTAAAGCATTAAATACCGATAAGCGATAATGATGCTCATAGGCACGTAGCCATAAATAACCCCGCGTATTCGGATCATCCAAAGCTTGCATCAACAAGCTAATTCGTCCGATCTGCTCCCGAGTTAATCGTTCTAGCTGTGAAGCAGCTAAGCCTAGATGCTGGGATAAGACAAATACCCGCCATACCACTTGGTACATATCCATACGAACGGGCAAAGTCGTGCCAGCGGCTAATTTCCACGTCATAATCATATGAGCCAGCTGATGCCATTGCTCCGCTGAAATCTCATCACCAATCCCACTCAACAAACCGGAAGCCAGCATTTGCAAATGCTCAGGCAACCGAGCTTGCCAAGCATAAAAACGAACTAATAATTCAGGTAAATTATGATTGAAATAACCCCTTAGCTCAGGCAAAGAAGCTTCAATATTCCAATACTCACGAGTGACTTGGCGGCAGTGCAAATGCTCTAAGACGAGACGTACTGCTAAATAATCAGCCATCGCCACCGCTGTCGGTTGCTCTGCATACTGCGGATGCTGGGCGCGCCAATTCACCATTCCTGACCAACCCGGCATTTCCAACGCCAAGCTCCGCAAATAAGCGCCCCAATTTTCACGAGCAATACCAATTCGCATTAATTCACTGCGAATAATGGTTAAGGGATTATCCTCTAGAGACAGGATGTAATCATGCCAAGGATCTAACTCACTAAACCCCGGAAAATGATCATTCAATGCTAAATTTTTCCAATAGGCTAAAAAGCCACCTGACTTCTCACTTAACCCCGAAAGCTCTAAATCTAACCATTGACCTAACTGACGAAATAGCAACGGGCATAAAGTATGTAAGACATCTTCCCCTGTCAGAGCTTTTAATAAGCCGCGTAAAGTTGTCATCGGGCCGACTTGCTCAATTAACCGATGCAGGCGTTCATGGCCAGCATGGGTGACTTGCTGCTCCATATCCAGCTCATCTAAATGTGCTGTTTCTTTAATCTCCTGCCATAAGTGGCTCAAATTACTGGCACTTAAATAAGTCACTGCCTCGGGATGAGAAAAATCTTCGTGAATATCCAGCAGGCTTAAAGTTGCTTTCCATAAAGCCTGTAGGGCTGATCCCGGATTGGCAGGATCGACGTGTGCGGCTTGCAATAAACGAGTTTGGCTAGTGGCTGCCACGGCAGACTGAAATTTCTCAAGCGCTTGCTCTTCTTCAATCTTCCAGCGAACTTGTCGATAACTGAGCTTTTTAATGGGATGCAAGAGCATTAACTGGCTTAAATCACGGACAGTCCAGCCCTCTAAGATTTGCTCATCAGAGCCAAACTCGGGCTCACTGGCTAATACCGCCTGTAAATCAGCGGCTGTAATTCGCCCTTGGTCATAAAAACGTCGGTACTCACTTTGGCTGAGATAAGCCAGTGCACCGGTACGCTGATAAACCTGTTTTAAAGCTTGTGCAAAGGGTAATTGCTCATAATGCATCAAGGGATTGAAATGTACAAAATCCGGCAGCGGCGCTTGAATAGGGAGCACCGTCGTCAGTGCATCAATTTGCTTTTGGAGATAAAGATGCTGCGCTTGAATGTCCATACCATCCCACTAAACTGATCCAGAAAACAGGGATATGAACATTAATTCTCGCCAAGGGTCAAGCACCCTGAAGGAGGGGAGCACGGCAAGGACTTGCTTCAAGGAGGCCAGTCGCTAAAAACGGCGGCCATGCCCGAGGTATTAGCCAGTAACTGCCTGCACCAGATAAGCGGGGAGTGGGGCAGACTTACCAGTACGCCGATCCATCCATACGACTTTAGCAGAACCTTCACTCGCCATTTCATTAGGAGCAGAAAGCGCAAACACTTCATACCAAGTCATAAAGCTTGAACGTCCAAGCTCACCCACATAACAATCAATACGTACACTGTCAGGATAAGTGATCGGCTTTAAAAAGGTACAACTGACATTAATCACCACCGTCGCAAAGTCACCGTCAGTAATTTGATTACCTAGCATATTCACCAGCATTTGTACCCGCGCCTCTTCAAGATAGCGCAGATACAATGCATTATTCACATGTCCAAATGCATCCATATCACCCCAGCGTACTGCTAAGCTGCAGCTGTACACTAAGCGTCGAATACTAGCCTCGCTCATATTAACTCGCCTTTACACGGACATAAGTACCGGGTGCATCGCCCAGTGCTGCTAATTGACCGCTACCCGGTACACGGGCAGCAGTTTCACCGCCTGTATATTGAGTTATCCATTGATCCCAATCATGCCACCAAGATTGTTTCACCAAGGCAGCAGCTTGCAACCATGCTTCAGCAGACTCGGGTAATTGCTCATTCACCCAATGGCCGTATTTATCCGCTGAAGCAGGATTAATAATACCCGCAATATGCCCAGACTGACCTAATACAAAGCGCACTGGGCCTGAAAACAATTGTGCTCCCGCATAGGTACTAGGCCAAGGCGCGATATGATCATCATAAGCCGAGACGAAATAGACTGGCGTTGTCACTGTGCTCAGATCAAGGTCAGTCGCTAATAATTGAAGACCATTCGGTTGGCAGAGCTTATTTTCTAAATACATTTTGCGTAGATAGAAGCTGTGCATAGCAGCCGGCATACGGGTACTGTCTGAATTCCAGAACAATAAATCAAAGGGCATAGGGTCTTTGCCCAATAAATACAAATTCACAAAGAATGACCAAATTAAATCATTCGCTCGCAGCATATTGAAGGCTGCCCCCATATTCTTGCCATCTAAATAGCCACCGTTATCTTCCATGCGTTGCTCTAAAGCAGCCACTTGCGGCTCATCTAAGAACACACCAATTTCCCCCGGCTCAGAAAAATCGAGCAAAGTCGTGAAGAAAGTAGCACTTTTAATCCGATCATCCTGATTCGCGGTCAACCAAGCTAAAGTCGCACCGGTTAAAGTCCCCCCTAAACAATAACCGACTATATTAACCTCACGCTCACCTGTGGCTTGCTCAATCGCATCGAGTGCGGCCAAAGTACCTGCACTGAGATAATCATCAAAGCTTAAATGCGCTTGCTCAGCACTTGGGTTAGCCCATGAAATAATAAATACCGTATGCCCTTGCTCAACAGCCCATTTGACATAGGAATTCTGCTCACGCAAGTCAAGAATATAAAACTTGTTAATCCAAGGGGGGACAATTAACAAAGGACGCTGATGCACTTGTTCTGTACTTGGACTGTACTGAATCAGCTCCATGAGCGGATTACGGAAAATAACCTTGCCCGGTGTAGTCGCAATATCTTTGCCCAGTTCAAAGGCCTTCATATCGGTCATCCGAATGCGCAATTCACCGTCTTGAAAATCATTGAGAAGATTTTCCATGCCTTTGACTAAATTAGCGCCTTGGGTGTCATAGACCATTTTCCATACTTGTGGATTGCTAGCTGCATAGTTGTTAGGCGCCAAGGCATCCACTAGACTATTTAAAAAAAAGGCGGCTTTTTGAGCTTCATGTTCTGGCAAGCCCTCCGTAATCTTAATTAATTTTTTCCAATAATCTGCTAGATTTAAATAGGCTTGCATCAAAGTTTCGCCAGCAGGATTTTCACGCCAAGCCGGATCTTTAAAACGCCGATCTTTGAGACTGGACTCTTCGCTAAGACTCATTCCTGAAAATCCTAGCATCTGCAGGCCGATTCGTTGGCTTAACTGTGCTTGATCTTGAATCAGTTGGTAGTTTGCCTGTGCAATCGTGAAAGGATGCCAGACTAGGTTTGCTGCCCAACGCAGGGCTGAATTTTGAAAGGCTAGATCGCCCGCCGAAAAGCGTGGTTTCGCCTTAAGGCTCGCACCCGTTGCCCGCAATAGAAATTGCTGCCACAAGCCAAAAGCCTTATTAAGATTGGCATGAAGTTCAAAAGGGTCAAATTGATCAGCGATCGCATTGGCTTCAAAGGGTTTGCCCATCAGCTGCGCTCCTTCAGTTAGCGTGGCCTGAAAATCAGAGGAATAGAGTGAACTTGGTTGTTGGCTTGCATAGATTTGCCAAACATCATAAAGATTTTGATGCTTAGCACAAGAGATTTTCCGACAAAAGTCGAGGAAGCCGCTGAAGATTTTTTCCAAGCACAGCTGGCTAAGCGCAACGAAGATAGCCACTAAGAAACTTTGCGAGTATTCTGCGCGAATTGCAGCAAATTATTTTAAATTTAGCAGGATTAACATGCGTACAGAAAGCAATTGGAATCTGGATTCTGCCCGCCAGCTTTACCGAGTTCGTCATTGGGGCAACGGTTATTTTGATATTAATGAGCAAGGCCATGTTGCTATGTGCTTGCCGCATAGCCAACAACAAGTCGATCTCTACGAATTTGCCCAGCGTGTTCATCAAGACAATGAGATGCGCTTCCCATTACTAGTCCGCTTTGTGAATGTGCTGCATGATCGCGTTCAACGCCTACAAATTGCGTTTAATAAAGCTATTGCTGAATCGGGTCAAACCAGCCGCTATACGGCTATTTATCCTATCAAAGTGAATCAACAACGCAGTGTCGTCCAACAGATCTTAGCGGGTGGCAAACAGCAAGTGGGTCTTGAGGCTGGAAGTAAACCTGAGCTTATGGCTGTACTTGGCTCAGCACCAGAAGGCTGTACGATTATTTGCAATGGCTATAAAGACCGTGAATATTTACGCCTCGCGCTCATCGGGCGGCAAATGGGACACAAAATCTATATCGTTGTCGAGAAACCTTCCGAGCTATTAGAAACCTTAGAGGAAGCTGAAAAACTACAAATTGAGCCACTCCTAGGAATAAGGGTACGCTTATACTCACTGGGCAAAGGTAAATGGCAAAATACCGGTGGAGAAAAATCTAAATTTGGCTTATCCGCTGCTCAAGCCTTAAATATGTTAGCCACGCTCAAGCAAGCGGGCAAAATCGACTGCTTACAGCTCCTACATTTCCACATGGGTTCGCAGATCGCAAATATTCAAGACATCCAACGCGGTATGCGTGAAGCCAGCCGCTATTTTGCTGAACTGCACCAACTCGGAGCAAATATTCGAGTGATTGATGTAGGCGGTGGCTTAGGGGTGGATTATGAAGGTTCACGCTCGCGAAGCGAAGGCTCGATCAATTACACCTTACAAGAATATGCGAATACCGTGGTGCGTAGCGTGTTCGATGCTTGTGAGGATTATCAAGTGCCCATGCCCGATTTTATCACTGAATCCGGGCGTGGCATGACAGCCCATCATGCGGTGCTGATTACGAATGTCATTGATACGGATCCCGAGCAACCTGAATCCGCTCCTGTGATTCATAAGCCACAAGAAGCAGATCCAACCATTTTGCATAATCTCTATCGTTTGTTGCAAAATCTAACGACTGTACCGCCTTCAGAAATTTATCATGATGCGGCTTATTGGTTAAGCGAAGCACATGGTTTATATGCGCATGGGGCAATCAACCTGCAACAACGTGCTCAAGCCGAAAACTTACATCGAGCGATTAGCCAAAAACTGATTGCTAACCCTGAAATCTTTAATACCTTAGAAACTGAAATTCAAACCCATCTGCGTGAGCGTCTAGCTGATAAATATTTCTGTAATTTCTCCTTATTTCAATCCATGCCAGATGCTTGGGCTATTGATCAAATCTTCCCGATTATGCCTTTGCATTGCTTAGACGAAGCCCCCAGCCGTCGTGTGACTCTGCAAGATCTTACTTGTGATTCAGATGGCACTATCGAGCGCTATGTTGAAAATGGACGCTTAGAAACCACCTTACCCTTACACCCCTTAAAGCCGAATCAAACTTATCTATTGGGTATTTTTATGGTGGGTGCTTATCAAGAAATTTTAGGTGACTTGCATAATTTATTTGGTGATACCGACTCGATCAATGTGGAACTGTTTCCTGATGGCAGCTATCAAATCAGTGAACCTGAACGCGGAGACACGATTGACGAGCTACTGCGCTCTATTCACTTTGAGCCAAAAAACCTATTAGCTCAATGCCGTAAGAAGTTAGCCGCAGCGGTAGATAATACCGATCGTCAGAAAATGCTGCTGCGGGAAATTGAAGCAGGTTTAATCGGTTATACTTATTTAGAAGATTAAAAATACTCAGAGGGTTAGCTGTGGAGTATCTATTAATTGTTGCCTTCGCTATAGGGCTACTACTATTTCTGTTAAGCTGGCTAAGGGTTATTATTGCCGGTTTTGCCCATCACTTCCTAACTGGCATTGTAGCTATTCTGCCGGTCGTGAATATCCTGGTTTTACCCAGTGTCTGGCATCAGGTGTATGCTTGGGTGATGGCTGGTTTTATTGGCTTCTTATTAGCGGTCGCAACCTGGTTTGCGGGTGCTGATAAGCAAGTGTATCAATACGCACATCAAGCTGGCTTTGAACTACCGGCGCAGCAAGTTACTCATCCGGTCGCTGCGAGTGAGGTCGCTACAAATCAAGCTACGGTGGAAGTTAAAATCCCCTCCACGACCCATACCGTTAACACGCCACAAACAGCGAATGATGATCCCAATCAACCCGCCCAACCTTTACCCACCGGTAAAGAGTTACCCAAAACAGCGTTATTTACGATGGCGTATAAAGCCGTGGATACCCAACAACTCGGCGAATATCAAGGCCAATACATTCGCCTTACCCAAAAAGATCGCCAACAGTATGAGGGTAAATTGCTAGACACTGAAGCGGGTGCATTGAGAATTGAACGGCGTATGAATGGTGGCTTGGTAGAACATAAGGTAAGCTTCGCCGATATAGTTTCCAGTGAAGTAATGACCCGCGAATAAAAGGATGCTTTATGCAATGTTATGTGTATCGAAGCCGACGTAAACAACAAACTTATTTGTTTTTACCTCAGCGTGATGACTTCTCTCAAGTACCTGCTTCTTTGTTAAAGCTATTTGGCGATGCGGAGTTTTCGTTTGAATTCGAACTATCAACTGCGCGTAAAATGGTGTTAGCCGAAGCCAGCGAAGTCAAACGTAATATTCAAGAAAATGGCTTTTATCTACAATTGCCACCGGGTGAAGAGCAGGCTTGTTGAGATGACGATTAAAGCATTTGAAGGCCATTATCCTAACATTCATCCTGAAGCCTGGGTGGATGAATCTGCTTATGTAAGTGGACAAGCCAGTTTAGGGGCAGGTTGTTCAGTCTGGCCAATGGTAGTGATTCGTGCGGATATTAATCCCATCACCATTGGTGAACGGACTAATATTCAAGATGGGGCTGTACTGCACGTAACACATGGCAGCTCATTCACAACCCCAGCAGGTTTCCCTTTAATCATTGGGGATGAGGTCATTGTTGGGCATAAAGCGGTCTTACATGCTTGCACCATCGGAAATCGTTGTTTAATTGGCATGTCGGCTACAGTCATGGATGGAGCAGTGATTGGTGACGAGAGCATTATTGCTGCCGGCAGTCTCGTCCCACCAGGTAAACAATTAGCAGGTGGCTATTTATATGCAGGTAGCCCCGTCAAACAAATGCGGCCGATTACTGAGAAAGAACGCGCCTTTTTTAGCTATTCTGCAAATTATTACGTCAAGCTTGCTCAACGTACCGACGCTTCTTCAGCAAACTGATGGGGACTAATCCATCGCTAAGATAATCTTATTGATAGTATTTTCCTTAACCCAGAACTGTCGACTACGTACTGTCGAATCATGAGTAGCGATAACCTCATAAAACCCAGTCGGTACAGTAATACCTTGGGAATGTTGATAGTAATTGCCTATATGTTGACGCTCACCACCTTGTTCTAAGCGAAAAACTGTCCAAGCTACCGGTTTAAACAAGGGTTGATTATTTTCAACTGCAATCAGACTCACCTGTACGACTGGAATATCAATAGTGACTGTACTCAGATGACCCGCTAAAACATTCACGACTTGTCGACGGGCAACACCACTGTAAGTTGGGGTGACTTCATAAAAACCAGCTGGTACCCAAGCCTCTAAGTATTGAGTAGCCTCAACTGCAAACTTGATATTCGTCTGACTCAAACTATTAATAGTCCAATTAGCAGTATGATTAGCCATGACCGCTAGCTGCCCAAGCTCCGCTTTGAAATACGGTCGACTCACTACATCTGTCTGAATAGCTAACTCTTTATGCAGGGTAAATTGTCCAATACTGAGTTGAATATGGTAATGCCCCTCCTTAAGCTTTAAGGCCTGTACTTGCCCATATACCTGCTGTACCGGTACACCCTGGGCATCACTAATTTGCCAATAGATAGCCTGCTGAGGCACATCCAAAGACTCTGTTAGTTGTACTTCTAAAATGAGATTATTGCCCACAGTTGGGTTTAGGGCAGAGGCTGTGATTGTTTCGGTACTGACTCGCGTATCAAGGATGCTGAACAAGGCTGGTTTATTTGCATCTGCCGCTACAACAGTCTGCCCCCCTAAGAGGCATAAACTAAAATAGAGTAAACCTGCGAGTTGAGACGGTTTAGACCAAGCAATAGCATGGTAAAACCCGCTTAAGGCTATTATTTTTGTAATCATTTTTTGTGAGGGGTTTGTTTGGATCAGCCTATCTAATCCAAATTTGCGGCCAGCCTCCAGTAAAAACCGATGGGGAATCCGGTTTATACGCTTGGCGGTTAAACGAGCAGAACTGGCTCAGTTGGGGTTCAGACTCAACTAACTGAGCACTGAAATTAGCGCTGGGTGACTAGCTTAAAACGAGCTTGATAAGCTTGCGGTGCTGAATCTACGCTAGCAGTAACTTGCCAGTGCATTTCACTTTCACTACAGACGGGTAAACTAAAACTGCCCTGCCAGTCAGTGGCAGTTTGCTTGACTAGTTGCACCGTTTGAAAGCCCATATACATATTGAGACCTTCAATTTTCAACTCGATAGCCTCAACAGATGAGAGACCGCTGAGTTGCAAAGTCGCTTGCACTGGCTTCATTAAGGGTACTGGCTGCGGAGTCAAGCTTAGCTTAATCTGAACTTGTTGATCGCTAGCGCTACAAGCCCGTTCCTGCAAAAAACAATTCGCTTCGGCAATCAACTGCCGATGAGCAGTCGAGCTTGCGTGGGAGGCTGACTCCGTTTGATAAACCTGATAGCCCACTACACCCGTGATCAAGGCTAAGACGAATAACAGACTTATTCGCTTCAAGCTGCTCGAACCAAACCACTATGGCGTAACAGAGCCTCAATTTGTGGTTTACGGCCACGAAAGGCTATAAAAGACTCCATCGCAGGACGAGAGCCTCCCACCTGTAAAATCTCTGCTAAAAACGCTTGCCCTACTTCAGCAGAGAATAAACCTTCCTCCTCAAAGCGTGCATAAGCATCCGCAGAAAGTACTTCCGCCCATTTATAACTGTAATAACCAGCGGCATAACCACCCGCAAAAATATGCGAGAAACTATGTGCCATTCGATTGAAAGCAGGGGGGGTTATAACGGCTACTTCATCACGCACTTCAGCTTGAATCTGCTCTAAATGCCCTGGTTCAGCCGCTCGAGGATCCATGTGCAAACGCATATCAAATAAGGCAAACTCCAACTGACGCACCATCATCATGGCTGTTTGAAAGTGGCGGGCAGCTTGCATTTTATTAAATAGCTCAGCAGGCAATGGCTCGGCAGTTTGCCAATGCCCAGAAATCATCTTTAACACTTCAGGTTCCCAACACCAATTTTCCATGAACTGACTTGGCAGTTCCACAGCATCCCATTCCACCCCATTAATCCCAGCAATATCGGGATAGTCTACGGTCGTGAGCATATGGTGCAGACCATGCCCAAACTCATGAAAGAGAGTAACCACTTCATCATGGGTAAACAGTGCAGGCTTATCACCCACAGGTGGGGTACCATTACAAGTCATGAAGGCAACAGGAATTTGTATGCTCTCTTTACGCTTAAAACGACCACAATAGTCACTCATCCATGCACCACCACGCTTGTGCTGGCGAGCGTATAAATCTAAATAGAATTCAGCTCGCAAACTCCCATCCGCATCAAACACTTGATAGAAGCTTACCTCTGGATGCCAAATATCAACTTCGGTGGCTTGTTGAATCCGCACTTGATACAGACGTTCGACTAAACTAAATAAACCTTGAATCACTTGACTCACTGGAAAATAAGGCTTTAAATCCTCGTCAGAAAAATCAAACCGAGCCTCTTTCATTTTCTCACTGATATAAGTGACATCCCAGGCTTGAACCTCAGCCATCCCAAGCTGCTCCTGAGCAAAGGCCTTTACCTCTGCAAACTCTCGTTCGGCAAAAGGTTTGCTACGTTTGGCCAAGTCCATTAAGAATTCGACCACTTCTTGGGTGGTATCGGCCATCTTCATGGCTAAAGACAATTCTGCATAATTCGCAAAACCTAAAAGCTCAGCCTCTTCTTGGCGTAGACGCAAAATATCTCGCATGGTCTGAGTATTATCCCAAGCCGGATTAGACCCTAACTCGGAAGCACGAGTGGTATAGGCACGGTATAATTCCGCCCGTAATTCACGATTATCCGCATAAGCCAGCACTGAATAATAGCTAGGAAAATCCAAGGTAAATACCCAGCCCTTTAAGTCACGCTGCTGAGCAGCTTGTTGAGCCATCTCCAAACCAGACTCAGGAATCCCCTTGAGTTCATCGAGCTGAGTGACTTGTTTAAACCAAGCATTGGTAGCATCGAGGATATTGTCCGAATACTTCGAGCTTAAGCTCGAAAGCAGTTGGCTAATTTCACGATAACGTTGTTTTTTATCCTCAGCTAAAGCGACACCGCTCAAACGAAAGGAGAGTAAGCTTCTTTGTAAAGCATATTGCTGGCTTAAATCCAGTTGTTGTTCGGTTTCAACAACTGCCTTAACTGCTTCATACAAGGCTTGGTTTTGTCCCATTTCAGTATGATAATCACTAAGCTTAGGCAGGCAGGCATTGTAGGCTAAACGTAGCGATTCTGTATTCGCGACTGCATTCAAATGACTGACAGGTGACCATACCCGTTCTAAACGATCACCTGCCTCATCTAAAGGATAAATCAAATTATCCCAAGAAGGCTGCACAGTCTCTTGCAAACGCTGAGTTAACCATTGGCGGTTTTCATCCAATACTTGCTCTAAAGCAGGCTCAACATGTTCAGCTCGAATTGAACTAAAATTGGGTAGCTCGCCTACGGCTAATAAGGGGTTACTCATATACTTACCTATCACTTGTTCGCTATGACTGATGGGATGTTCCACGTGAAACTTTAAATATCTAAATTCTCAACGGCTAAAGCATTGCTTTCAATAAACTCACGACGGGGTTCTACTTGATCCCCCATCAAGGTTGTAAAGATTTGATCCGCACCAATCGCGTCCTCAATCCTAACTTGCATTAGACGGCGCGCACTGGGGTCCATCGTGGTTTCCCACAGTTGATCGGGATTCATCTCACCCAAACCTTTATAGCGACTAATCGTTAAGCCACGATTCGCTTCCCGCATTAACCAAGCAGCTACCGCATCGAAACGCTGCACCTCATGCTTACGCTCACCACGCTGAATATAAGCACCGTTCGCTAATAAACCATCTAACTCTTGATTGACGCGCATTAACAATTTAAGTTCAGGTGTCAAGAACAACCCTTGATCTAAAACCAGTACATGGTCTAGACCATGTTGACGACGACTCACCTCAATCGCCCATTGCTTATCATCTTCCTTACGGAAAGCGACTTTATATAGACGCTCACCATTCATACTCGCATTGAGTTGTTTAATCGCATTTTCAACCCATGTGAAATAAGCATCCGCGCTCAAATCTTCACTGGCTGCCTGCATGGGTTCGAACAGTAAACTACTTAACACATCATGATCATAGCGGCGAGCTAAGCGGTTAATAATCTGGCGAGCCGAATTATAATGTTGCAATAAAGACTCTAAAGCCTCACCACTGATAGCAGGCGAATCAGCATTAAGATGGAGTTGTGAGCCATCCAAAGCTAATTGAATCAAATAAGCCTCCAAAGCACTATCGTCTTTTACATACTGCTCTTGCTTACCACGCTTCACTTTATACAAGGGGGGTTGAGCAATATAAATATGACCACGCTCGACTAATTCCGGCATTTGCCGATAGAAGAAAGTGAGTAATAAAGTACGGATATGGGAACCATCTACATCTGCATCAGTCATGATGATCACCCGATGATAGCGTAATTTATCCGGGTTATATTCTTCGCGACCAATGCCACAGCCCAAAGCTGTGATTAAAGTGCCGACCTCTTGCGAAGCCAACATTTTGTCAAAACGGGCTTTCTCCACATTTAAAATTTTACCCTTCAACGGCAAAATCGCTTGAGTCCGACGATCACGACCTTGCTTAGCAGACCCACCCGCTGAGTCACCTTCGACCAAAAATAACTCGGACAAAGCGGGGTCTTTTTCTTGGCAATCGGCCAGCTTGCCGGGCAAACCTGCAATATCTAAAGCACCTTTACGCCGTGTCATTTCACGCGCCTTACGAGCTGCTTCCCGAGCACGGGCTGCTTCAATCATTTTCCCCGTGATTAAGCGCGCTTCCTGCGGACTTTCGAGCAGAAATGCACCCAGTCGCTCATTCATTGCCGCCTCGACGACCCCTTTAACCTCCGAAGAAACCAATTTATCTTTAGTTTGCGAGGAAAACTTAGGGTCAGAGACCTTGACCGATAAAACGGCCGTTAAACCTTCACGGGCATCATCACCTGTGGGGCTAATCTTTTCTTTTTTAGATAAGCCTTCCGTTTCAATATAATTATTTAGTGTGCGGGTTAAGGCAGCTCGAAAACCTGAAAGGTGAGTGCCCCCATCGCGCTGGGGAATATTATTCGTAAAACAGTACACATTCTCTTGGTAAGAATCATTCCACTGCAAAGCGACCTCTACCCCCATCCCATCTTGTACTGTGCTGAAATAAACGATACTAGGATGCACTGGCGTTTTATTCTTATTCAAATGGGCTACAAAGGCTTGAATACCGCCTTCATATGCAAATACCTCTTCCCGCCCTTCACCACGGCGATCCACCAAACGAATCCTAACCCCAGAGTTTAAGAAGGAAAGCTCACGCAAACGCTTCGCTAAAATATCGTAGTGAAACTCAGTTTGCGTAAAAATAGTTGAGCTAGGCCAAAAGCGCACCGAAGTCCCGGTTCCTTCGGTGTCGCCAATAATAGCTAACGGAGCGACTGGATCACCGAGTTTATAAATTTGCTGGTGCAATTTACCATTACGGCGAATCGTTAACTCAAGCTGTTCTGATAAGGCATTGACAACCGAAACCCCAACACCATGCAAACCACCTGATACCTTGTAGGAATTATCATCGAATTTGCCGCCTGCATGCAGAATAGTCATAATCACTTCCGCCGCTGAGCGTCCTTCTTCAGGATGAATATCCACAGGAATCCCACGCCCATCATCAGAAACTTTCACTGAGCCATCACTGAAAATTTCAACTTTAATCTCTTTGCAATAACCGGCTAGGGCTTCATCAATCGAGTTATCGACGACTTCAAAGACCATATGGTGCAGACCCGTACCGTCGTCGGTATCGCCAATATACATACCTGGACGCTTGCGTACTGCCTCTAAACCACGCAGTACTTTAATATTCGAGGAATCGTATTGTTGCTCGCTCATGACTTTTCCTAAGTATTCACCAGACGGATATGGCCTTGTTCCACGTGAAACAAATGTGCATCTGGAGGTAGAAATTCGGGTAAAGGTTGACGTGTGCTCGTGATAACCAATTGTTTCTGAGTTTTTTGTAAGACCTGAGCCAGCAGGTATTGGTTATCCACATCCAATTCAGCAGCTAAATCATCAATAGCGACTATACCACGTTTTGTGTCAGTTGTGCTGATCGCCTCACTCTGTGCAAGTAATAAAGCAATCCCTAATAACTTTAACTGACCACGAGAGGCTCGGCGGATTACAGGTTCGTCATTCATCGTAATCAACAAATCACCCCGATGTGCACCAAATAAACTGACCCCATAGCGTAGCTCTTGCTCTTGACGCTCTTGAAAAAACTGCTTAAGTGCGAGGGTATCCGTCGGATCAAGTGAGGTAGGAAACCCTGAGTGCAAACGTAAACGAATCGCACCGATGGCTGCATACAATAACTCCACTGAAGCTAAAGCGGTGGTGAGTGACTCAGTGGCTCTTAATCTAAATTGATACAATTTAGGTTGAGCTTGAATCAATTGCTGCGTCCACTCAGCTAAAGCATAGCGTTGATTGGGGTCACGTAAACAAGCATTACGCTGCTTAAGGATACGTTGGTAGTTTTTCCAAGTCTGCTGAAACTCAGGTTCAAGATAAAAAGCTAACCAATCTAATAAACTACGCCGATGTACCGGCGAGCCGATTAGCAAATCAATGCTCTCTGGGTGAATCAAAGTCAACGGCAAATGACTGCTTAGCTCGGCCTGTTGACTGACATCAGCATGATTAATTCTGATACGAGTTTGCCCATTACGCTGTTTAGCAATACCCAAGGGATAACTACTCGCTAAAGCCTCATTCACTAGCCTACCCGTTACTGTCAAGCTATCAGCTTGCTGACTAATCACCTCATGAATCCGCT
The DNA here is from genome assembly GCF_900167255.1 of Thiothrix eikelboomii. Taxonomy (GTDB): domain Bacteria; phylum Pseudomonadota; class Gammaproteobacteria; order Thiotrichales; family Thiotrichaceae; genus Thiolinea; species Thiolinea eikelboomii. The sequence goes on along the minus strand of NZ_FUYB01000017.1, from coordinate 41,864 downwards.
GAGTCCGAAATGAACGCCCTCTAGACAAGACACAGAGGGCTTCTAAAAAACTGGACTTGCCCGAGCCATTCGCACCGGTAAAAAAGCTCACCGTCGGTGACAAACTCAGCTCACATTGCTGAATCACTCGACAATGTTGGATCACGAGGTGTTGCAGCCAAATGGACAAAGCTTGACCTATAAACGAATCGGCATAATGACATTACGAATCGCTTCATCCTGTGGATCAGTCACCAACGCACTACTCTCTGGCGAGTTTAGCTGCAAGATAATGCTGTCGTGGTTAATATGATTAATCGCATCCAATAGATAGTTAACATTAAATCCAATATTAAAATCCTCACCTTGATAATTAATATCTAATTCATCTTGAGCGGTTTCTTGCTCAGGATTATTCGATTGCACGATTAAAACATTTGGCTGCAAACTCAAGCGTACACCTCGAAATTTTTCATTCGATAAAATCGCAACTCGAGTCAGCATGTCTTTGAAGGCTTTGCGATCTACCTCAATACTGATTCGGCCTTTAGCAGGAACAGCCGCTTGATAATCTGGATAGCGTCCATCTACCAATTTAGTCGTGAATTGGAGCTGATCCAGCTGTACTCTTAAGTGGTTCTGACTAATTTGTAAAGTAACGGGGGTTTTAGCATCACTGCGTAATAAGCGCGTCAGTTCAACGACGCCTTTGCGTGGTAAAATAAACTGCACTAAACTATCCACAAGTGGAGTTTCCTGTGGATAAGTATAGAGGGATAAACGATGTCCATCGGTAGAAACAGTGCGTAAATAAGTAGGCGCCAATTCAAGTAGCAGACCATTTAAATAATAGCGCACATCCTGATTCGCCATTGCAAATGCCGTACTATCCAGTAAAACCTTTAAATCAGCTTCAGGTAATTCAAATTGATAACTTTCACCCAAATCATCTAAACTTGGAAAGTCCTGCGCGGGTAAAGTGGCTAATTCAAAACGACTGCGCCCACAACTCACTAAAGCACGCTGATTATCTAAAACTTCAATCGTAATTAAGCTTTCTGTCGGTAAAGACTTGCAAATATCGGCCAATTTTCGTGCCGGAAGGGTAATAGAACCTGGTATAGCATCTATCACCAAGCTTGAGCTAGCAATCTCTAGCTCAAGGTCAGTGCCTCGCCAATGACTACGACTGTTCGCGATTGTTAACAGTACATTTTCTAAAATGGCTGAGGTGTTACGCTTCTCGATAGCACCTAAGGTTGCTTGTAAGGCTTCTAGTAAAGTTTCCCGAGTCTGTATTAATTTCATTTAGATATATATCTTATCTATAGTAATAATAAGGCTAACATTTTCTGTGGATAAGTAGTCTAAGTAAATGCTTTTAAAAGAAATTAGCGCATGAACTGTTCCTTGAGCAACTAGGGGATTAAGCTGTGGATAAGATGTGGATGATATTCACCTCCAAAGTTATCCACAGGTTTTCCCCCTAATTATCCCTATACTTATCCCTAACTTGTTAGACTCCGTATTAGAATCCGATAGTCTTCCTCCATACGTGGATCAGACTCCCGTAATTCAACAATTTTTCGACAGGCATGGAGTACCGTGGTATGGTCACGCCCGCCAAATTCAGTGCCAATTTCTGGCAAACTATGACTAGTCAACTCTTTGGCTAAAGCCATCGCCACTTGCCGTGGACGTGCGACCGAACGGGTACGGCGCTTAGAATCCATTTCAGTGATACGTACATTATAGTACTTAGCGACCGTTTTCTTGATATTGCTAATCGACACCATTTTATCTTGGCTGGCGAGTTGATCACGTAAGACATCATGTACAAAGTCCATATTGATATCTTGGATACAGCGTAAACGCATACTCGCAATCACTCGCTGCAAAGCACCTTCTAAATCACGAATATTTGAACGGAAGTGCTTAGCAATAAAAAATGCAATATCCTTTGGTAAATACAACTCATGATCTTCAGCTTTCTTGCGTAAGATCGCTACTCGTGTTTCTAAATCTGGGGGTTCGATTTGCATGGTCAAACCCCAATTAAAACGTGAACGCAAGCGATCATCTAAGCCCTCTACATCACGAGGATAACGATCACTGGTTAAAATAATTTGTTTTTGCCCTTCTAATAAAGCGTTGAAAGTATGAAAAAACTCCTCCATTGAACGATCTTTATTAGCAAAAAACTGAATGTCATCAATTAATAAAGCATCAACACTGCGATAATGCTGTTTAAACTCTTCAATACGTGAGGTACGTAAAGCATTCACCATATCATTCACAAATCTTTCTGCATAAACATATAAGACATGTGCCTCAGGATTGGCTTTAAGAATACAGTTGCCAATTGCATGCATTAAATGAGTTTTCCCTAGGCCCACTCCGCCATATAAAAACAATGGATTATAGGAAGAACCCGGATGCTCCCCTACTTGTAAAGCAGCGGCGCGTGCTAATTGATTCGATTTACCTTCGACAAAATTTTCAAACGTCATTTTGATATTCAAGGCATTCACAAATCGCTCTGAGGCAGCTGCAGGTGTGAGCAGATTTAAATCGGCACTGTTGAGCGGATGATTAACCACGGCCGCAGTGCTCGTCGGCGGCGCAACAGGGGACGGATGAGCACTGACGGCTGTAACTGGAGGCTTAGGCAAGGGTTTGGGTGCACTGCGTGATCCAATTTGCAACATGACATCGAAACTGTGATCGCCTGATAAATTACGCACATGTCTTAAGATATGTGGCAAAAAAATCTCATGGATATGTTGTAAAACAATCGGATTGGGGGCAAGCAAATAGAGTGCTTTGGGTTTTTCAACTGCATGTAAGCTTCTTAACCAAGTATTGATTTCTTGGCTAGGAAATTCATGTTCAAGTTGAGTCAGGCATTGTTGCCAAAGCATAAAACAGCGTCCCGTGGTGGTGAACAGGAAAAAAATAGTAGGAATGGATGAAGCTTATTATAAGGCGTGCACGAAGTTATCCACAAGCTAAGAACTTTGTTTGTGGATAAGCTGTTTACTTGACAAAAATAGACTTATCAAGTAATTTGCCTGACCTTTTGGCGACTGGGCTAAGGCATTTGTTTGCAGTCAAGTCCAGTGAAGCCGATTTTATTTCAATTATTTGTTGGTGTATTGCAATGAAAAGAACCTTCCAACCTAGTAATTTACGTCATGCACGTAAACAAGGTTTCCGTGCGCGGATGAGTACTGCTGATGGCCGTAAAATTCTAAGTGCTCGTCGTGCTAAGGGTCGTAAAAATCTAATTCCATAAACTTTAGATTTAGCGTGGCCTCTTATCCGCGCACCTGTCGTCTGACACGACCTAGTGAGTTTCAATATGTATTTGAACGAGGTTTGCATCGGCGTGTTCAGGTTCAAGGCTTATTTGCTCGTGTGCGCGAAAGCTCTAGCTCGCAGGCTAGACTCGGTTTTGCCTTGTCTAAGCGTTCATTGAAGCATGCGGTTGATCGTAACCGAGTGAAACGTTTGACACGTGAAAGTTTTCGTTTGCATCGCGAGCAGCTACCAAGACTAGATATGGTGATCATCACACAGTCTGAGGTGGCACAACTTAACAACGCTGCTATACTGCAGCAGCTTGACATCTTATGGGAGCAATTAAGCAGATTATATCCTGCTTTAAAAACAACTCCTCAAGCCAAATTGACCGTTTAAAGCTTTAACTCCCCAATAAATTGGATTGAATCATGATGGATTCCCAACGCCCGTTTCTGTACCTGACCCTGATCTTTTTGGGGTTTTTGTTATGGACTAGCTGGCAACAAGATCATGCACCGAAACCTCTAGCACCTTCTAGTACACAATCGAGCCAGTCGAACCCGGCGTCTAGTTCAGTGCCTACACAGACCACCTCAGCAGCGGGTGCACCAGCTGTACCGCCTGTACCTAATGTCAGTGGTTCTGCCACCAGTGTGAGTGGGGCGGGGCAAATTATTCGTATTAAAAGTGATGTGTTAGATTTACAGATCAGTACGAAGGGCGGTGATATTGTCGCGGCAGATTTGTTAACTTATCCGGTGAGCCTTGAGGAGAAGGATAAGCCCGTGCGGATTCTGGATCTCAATGGGCGCAATTATGTTGCACAGTCTGGCTTACAGCATCAGCCGGTCAATGGCCAAACGGTTGATGGTTTAGCACCCAATCACTTGGCCGATTTTACCGCAGAAAAAACTGAATACCTGCTAGCGCCTGATCAAAACGAAGTGGTTTTACCGCTCGTGTGGCAAGGTCCTAATGGCTTAGTTGTCACGAAACGTTATCGCTTGAAACGTGGCAGTTTTGATCTTGTTTTAGAAGAGGAAGTCCAAAACAACTCAAGCCAAGCATGGATTGGTTCTGAATATCGTCAATTAAAGCATGGTCCAAGTCATGTTAATAATAACTTTTTAACCAGCGGTGTGCAGGCCTTTGTAGGTGGTGCTTATTACGCTGAGGATAAATATAAAAAGATTAGTTTTACTGATATGAAGGAGTCTTTGACAGAGACTGCTACCGGCGGCTGGGTGAGTATGTTAGAGCACTATTTCATCAGTGCTTGGATTCCACCGCAAGATCAGCAAAATACCTATTACAGTATGGAAAACCAACAAATGGGTGTTCCTAACTATATTTTAGGTGTCCGTAGCCCTGTGAAGGAAATTGCCCCAGGTACGAGTGGTCTGTTTACTAGCCAACTTTGGGTAGGACCGAAAATGCAAGATGACCTCGAAGCCATTGCTAAGGGTTTGGATTTGACGGTTGACTACGGCATTTTTGCCTTCGTCTCTAAGCCCATTTTCTGGGTGATGCAGGCCATCCATTCATTTGTGGGTAATTGGGGTTGGACGATTATTCTGTTGACGCTCTTCATTAAAATCTTATTCTTCTGGCCATCTGCGGCTAGCTATAAGTCGATGGCTAAAATGAAAGCCGCAGCGCCAAAAATGAAGGAAATTAATGAGCGTTTTTCTAGTGATCCTCAAGCTAAGCAAAAAGCGATGATGGAGCTGTATAAAAAGGAAAAAATCAATCCATTAGGCGGATGTTTACCGATTCTGATTCAAATTCCAGTCTTTATGGGCTTGTATTGGGTGCTGTTAGAAAGTGTAGAGTTGCGCCAAGCGCCTTGGATCTTATGGTATAAAGACTTATCCATCATGGATCCTTATTTCGTTCTGCCTTTACTAATGGGGGCGAGCATGTTTTTCCAACAAAAGCTCAATCCACCGCAGATGGATCCGATTCAGCAGAAGATCTTCCAGTTCCTACCGATTATTTTCACCTTTATGTTCCTGTGGTTTCCTGCCGGTTTAGTCTTGTATTGGGTGGTGAATAACGTTTTATCCATTGCGCAACAGTGGGTTATTAATAAAAAGATTGTAGGACATGCTTAACTCGCGATGAGTACCGAAACAATTGCTGCGATAGCCACCCCCCTTGGACGGGGTGGCATTGGTGTTGTTCGTATCTCAGGTCATGATCTCACGAAGTTGGCTGAGCCTTTGTTGGGTCAACTACCATCCCCACGTATAGCTCAGCACCGTTTATTTCGTGCTCAAGATGGCTCAATTTTAGACGATGGCCTAGCTTTATTTTTCCCAGCCCCATACTCCTTTACTGGCGAAGATGTTCTTGAGCTACAAGGGCATGGTGGTGTGGTCGTGTTAGACATGGTGTTGAAGCGCTGCCTTGAATTAGGTGCACGTTTAGCCCGTCCCGGAGAGTTTTCTGAGCGTGCTTTTTTAAATAATAAACTTGATTTAGTACAAGCCGAGGCTATTGCTGATCTGATCGACTCTAGTTCTGAACAAGCTGCTCGTTCGGCGCTGCGCTCTTTACAAGGTAGTTTTTCACAGGCAGTGGATAAGTTACTCAGCGCTTTAATTGAATTAAGAGTCTATGTGGAAGCTGCACTGGATTTTCCTGATGAGGATCTTGATTTCTTAGCAGATTCAGCGGTAACCACACGTTTAGCCATGATTAAACAGCAATTAGCCGCTATTTTTCATAAAGCTCAACAGGGTAGTTTGTTACGTGAGGGTATGCATCTTGTTATCGTCGGGCGACCGAACGCCGGAAAATCAAGCTTATTAAATGCCTTAGCCGGACAAGAAACCGCGATTGTCACCGAAATTGCAGGTACAACCCGTGATGTATTACGTGAGCGGATTAATCTAGAAGGTATGCCTTTGCATATCGTGGATACGGCAGGTTTACGTGAAAGTACTGATCCGGTAGAAAAACTTGGGATCGAACGCGCTTGGCGTGAAATTGAAAAAGCGGATTTAGTGTTATTGCTAGTCGATGATACTCAAGTGGAGGCTGAGGCGGATCAGGAAGCGCATCAAGCGATTCTGAGCAAGCTGCCGACGCAGATTCCGGTGTTAACCGTGCATAATAAAGTGGATTTAACGGGTAAGGCAGCAGGTAAACAAGGGCAGCATATTTATATTTCAGCCAAGCATGATTTAGGCCTTGAGGTTCTTAAAGCAGAGTTAAAAGCTTGTATGGGGTTTCAAGGGGAGCGTGAAGATAGTTTCATAGCAAGGCGGCGGCATTTGCACGCTTTGCACACCACACAAGCGGCGGTTGAGCGGGCTGAAGAGCAATTATTGGTGTTTAATGCCGGTGAATTAATGGCTGAAGAATTACGCTTGGCTCAAGATGCTTTAGGGCAAATTACAGGTAAGTTTACTTCCGATGATTTATTGGGGGAAATATTTAGTTCTTTTTGCATCGGTAAATAGCTAAGACTTAAAAGCCAAAGTAGCCAGAGTTCAGTTTATACCCCAATAATTTTGAAGATACTGGGGTATAAGAAAGTTGATCTCTACATTCGTTATTTAACAGCTTTCAAGCCGGGCGCTAAGCCTTTTAAAGAAATTGGTAGAATAACTGGCTCTTTATTTGGACCGGGGCGATAGGCTAAGAGCGCACGCTGGCCTTTAGAAATTTGTTGCATCATTGGATTATCTAAGGTAAAGCCGGCTCGACAACCTTGTTGATCACATTTACCTTTGAAGGCGACGGCTTGGTTTTTGTCGACTTTCAACTGCACGCCCTGCTTCATATCCACCCCTTTGGGCAGTTCAAAAATAGCGGTTGGAAAGGGTTTGCCTTTGCCATAGCCTAAGACAGTAATCATTAAAGGCTGTTTGCTATTTTTTTCAGATAATACTTGCTGGACATAACAAATCTGACTTTTGTCAGGTGCTGCTTCACATTTAACCCCCCAATCACCAAAGCGTTGCCCCGGTTTAGCCCCTGCCGCATAAGCATTATTGACCACTAGGCTAACCATCGCTAGGGCAATCAATGATCCGAATTTTAAACTCATGGTTTGGTCTCCACTATAATAATTAAGTGCGTAAGGATTTCATTATAGCATTCGAAATCCTTTGATATTCATCAACGCAATTCAATTGACAAATAACATACGCTTGTCTTATGACAGATTAAGGCAAGGTGGAGTTCAGATGGACACGAAAGAAGCATACTTAGCGAATGACACAGAGGCAGGGATTGAAGCTCTCAATGTAGTAAAAAGCGTGACAGCAGCCCAAACTGCACAGGTTGTCGCAGCTACTGAAATTTTAGCAGAAGCCAAACAAGCCAACCCCGCTGATGCAGACGAAATGCTCAGACGTTTGCAAGTGATGTTAGACGGTGCTTCACCTGATGATAAAGCGGCTTTGGAAGCGGCCGTAGCCCATTGGCAAAACCCACCGAAGACAATGATTAATAAAGATGATGAATTAGTCGATAACTGGCGATCTGCGGTTTATCCTTATAAAAATCGGATGTCCCGCAAAAATTATGAAAAAGAAAAATTTCGCTTACAAGTAGAGTTATTAAAACTACAAATGTGGGTGAGAGAAAGTGGTCAGCGGGTGGTGATTTTGTTCGAGGGGCGAGATGCAGCGGGCAAAGGGGGGACAATTAAGCGTTTTATGGAGCATATCAATCCTCGGGGAGCGCGGGTAGTCGCTTTAGAAAAACCGACTGAAGCTGAGCGTGGGCAATGGTATTTCCAGCGGTATGTTCAACATCTACCCACCTCCGGTGAAATCGTGTTATTTGACCGCTCTTGGTACAATCGTTCGGGTGTTGAGCGCGTGATGGGTTTCTGTTCTGATAAAGAATATGATGATTTTTTACGTCAAGTGCCTGAATTTGAGCGGCATTTAGCCAGTAGTGGTATTCATTTAATTAAGTTCTGGTTCTCAGTCAGTCGTGCAGAACAGCGCCGTCGCTTTGAAGAGCGTAAATTGCACCCCTTAAAACAATGGAAACTCAGCCCGATTGATCTGGCTTCTTTGGATAAATGGGATTCTTATACGACGGCCAAAGAAGCTATGTTCTTTCATACGGATACTGCAGAAGCACCGTGGACAGTGGTTAAATCGGATTGTAAGAAACGAGCGCGCTTAAATGCTATGCGTTATGTCTTGCATAGATTACATTACACCGGTAAAAATTTGCGTAATATTCAATCCATTGATCCTTTGATTGTGGGGCGAGCCAATATCATGGCTGATTTATAAGCTAAGCTACTCTGCTTGATTCGTTAATTGTCGCCAATTTCTGCCAATCTCTGTGACAACCCCAGCCTTACCAATCAAGGCTGGAGTTTGTGATCGTCGTTAATTCTACTCGCTCCCTTGCCTAAAGCGCGCTAACCTTAGCTGTCCTAGTTTGCTATGAGTTCTCGCCATGAGTAGCGCTTCTGCTGTTAGTACGAAACCCTTGATTTTAGTTGATGGGTCTTCGTATTTATTTCGAGCTTTTCATGCTTTGCCACCCCTGACTAATTCTAAAGGCGAAGCCACAGGGGCGATGCATGGTGTTCTCAATATGTTGGATAAGCTCAGGAAGGATTATCAGCCTGAACAGATGGCAGTCGTCTTTGATGCGCCGGGTAAAACCTTTCGTGATGATTTGTATCCAGCTTACAAAGCTAATCGGCCGTCGATGCCAGATGAGTTACGCCAGCAAATTCAACCCCTCTTAGCGATGATTAAGGCGCAGGGTTACCCCTTACTGATTATTGAGGGAGTGGAAGCCGATGATGTGATTGGTACTTTGGCTAAAGAGTATGCTGGGCGGGTGATTATCTCTACCAGTGATAAAGATATGGCTCAACTAGTGGATGAGCGCGTGCATTTAATCAATACCATGAGTAATCATTATTTAGACCCAGCAGGGGTGAACGCCAAGTTTGGTGTAGCACCTGAGCGAATTCGTGATTATTTAGCCTTGATGGGAGACGCGGTGGATAATGTCCCCGGAGTGGATAAGGTGGGGCCGAAAACCGCTGTAAAATGGCTGCAGGATTATGATTCACTCAGCAATATCATGGAACATGCTGCTGAATTCAAAGGTAAAGTGGGTGAAAATCTACGAGCAGCACTGGCTCATCTGCCCTTATCTTATGAGTTAGTCACGATTAAATCGGATTTGGCATTGCCCATTGAACCAGAAGGATTAACCTTTAGCCCGCCTGATTTGGAGGCTTTGCGTGAGCTTTATACACGTTATGAATTTCGTTCACGCCTAAATGCTCTAGATAAATTAGCCTTACCGCCTGCTAATACGCAAGTTACCAACCTTGAGCTTAAGGAGCTACCCTCTTCCCTTAGTTTGAATTTAAGCTCAACCCCGGAATCAAGCCCTCAACCAGTATCTGAGCGCCAGTATCAAACTATTTTGACGCAAACCGAATTAGATCAATGGTTGCAGCGTATTCAGCAGGCGGGTGAGTTTGCGGTTGATACTGAAACCACGAGTCTGAATTATATGAATGCACAGATTGTGGGGATTTCTTTTGCCTTGCAAGCGGGTGAAGCAGCGTATCTACCCTTAGCACATGATTATTTAGGTGCACCGGTACAGTTAAATCGTGAGGCCGTCTTAGCTCAACTGAAGCCTTTATTAGAGGATGAGCATTTAGGAAAAATTGGTCAGAACCTAAAGTATGATCGCAATGTTTTACTGAATCATGGCATTTGCTTAGCGGGTATCAAGCAAGACACGATGCTGGAATCTTATGTGTTAGATTCAACCGCAAGCCGTCATGATTTTGATACTCTCTGTGCGCAACATTTGCAGCATACTACGATTCACTTTGAAGATATTGCTGGCAAAGGTAAACATCAGTTGAGCTTTAATCAGGTGGCTTTGGAGCAAGCAACCCCTTATGCCGCAGAGGATGCTGATTATACCTTACGTCTGCATCATTATTTCTGGCCACAATTGCAAGCCTTAGATGGGCAGCGCTTGCTTTATCAGCAAATCGAACTTCCACTAGTACCCATTTTATCGGATATGGAACGTAAGGGGGTCAAAGTCGATGCCCTCATGTTGGCGAAACAAAGCCGAGAGCTAGAGCAACGCATGAATGAACTGGTCGAGCAATCTTATCAAGTTGCAGGGCAGGTATTTAATTTAGCCTCCCCTAAACAAATTCAGGAAATTTTCTTTGAGAAGCTGGGTTTGCCCGTTTTGCGAAAAACACCGAAAGGCCAGCCCTCAACTGCTGAAGATGTATTAGAAGAATTAGCAGAATTAGGCCATGAATTGCCCGCACTAATTTTGGAGCATCGTGGTTTAAGTAAGCTCAAATCCACCTATACGGATCGTTTACCGGAGCAAATCAATGCACGTACTGGGCGGGTGCATACCTCATATCATCAAGCGGTTGCAGCCACGGGTCGCTTGTCTTCGACTGAACCAAATTTACAAAACATTCCAATTCGCACTCCTGCAGGTCGGCGGATTCGCCAAGCCTTTATTGCTGAGCAGGGTTGTCAATTATTAGCCGCAGACTATTCGCAAATTGAACTGCGTATTATGGCGCATTTATCGGGCGATCAAAGCTTATTAGCGGCCTTTGCTCACGGATTGGATGTGCATCGAGCCACCGCTGCGGAAGTGTTTGGTATCAGCCTAGAGGCAGTGACCCCTGATCAACGCCGAGCTGCCAAAGCGATTAACTTTGGCTTGATTTATGGGATGTCTGCTTTTGGTTTAGCTCGGCAATTAAATGTTGATCGGCGTGAGGCTCAAGCCTATGTGGATTTGTATTTTGCACGCTATCCAGGGGTGAAGGCGTATATGGAAAATACTCGTGAGCAAGCCCGTGCCCAAGGTTATGTAGAGACCTTATTTGGGCGGCGCTTATTCCTGCCGGATATTAAAGCACGTCAGGCTGCTACCCGCCAATATGCTGAGCGTACTGCGATCAATGCTCCCATGCAGGGCAGTGCTGCTGATATTATTAAAAAGGCGATGATTGCGGTGGATCGCTGGTTGCGTGCCAATCAGCTGAAAACTAGCATGATTTTGCAAGTGCATGATGAGCTCGTGTTTGAAGTACCCTTGGATGAGTTAGCGCAAGTACAAGCAAAGATTCCTGAGTTAATGATGCATGCCGTGAGCTTGTCAGTACCACTCTTAGTCGAAACGGGCGTTGGAGATAATTGGGATGAGGCCCATTAGAAAAAAGCCCGCATAGAGCGGGCTTGTTGTCCATCCTTGGATTTAAAGAATTACCACTTGATAGTCACATTCTTGCGCCCGAAGCGCCGTGCCTTGTGGCGATCCATCCCCATATATATATCAATCTTTTTTTCCCAGCGCTGGTGCATTTTGTCCAGCACAAGGAATTCGCCATCTAACCCACTGATCCGAACCTTAGCTTTGCGTTTTAATCCATATTTGTAGAGCAGGTCACGAGAAACAGCAATGGCTTTCATGCCGGGGCGTAAACGATCACCCCAAGCAGCGAGGTCAGGGGTATTATCCGTCTGACCGGGTAGAGAGTTATAAGCAGTCGCAGTTACGCGAAGACTGATTGTCGTCTCCTTCTTTCCGGCGGCCAGTGCTGGACTTGAACAAACAAGCGCCATTACCAGCAAAGCTAGAAAATGGTTAAACAAAGTCATAACAATAACCTAACAGTTTGTTTATAAAAGCAATTCATCATTTTCAAAAAGATTAACGACGAATCGGGGCGAACTTTAACACGTGAGTCTTCAAGGATGAATAGGCCTAGCCGCCATTTTTTGGATGATAGCTGCTTCGATAAATGGATGATTTTAATATCTATTTATTTTTTTTATGGATATATAAAAAAGATCGAGACTAGTTAGCATCAGGCTTGCGGGCGCTATTGACAAATTGTAATATTTGTGATTCCTAATAAATTGAATGATCTATTTTTTAGATTGATCGAACTAAATATTGAGATAAATGTCGCATTAAAACCACAGCCTTAAGTCTTTACAACAGTCCGAAAATAAGATTCAGCATTATTTTTATGCTAGAATCTGCCCACTTTCCCTTTCAACAGCCGATATGCCCGAAATTCTGCTCACGACACTGAATGCTCGTTATAATCATGCGTCCCTAGGTCTCCGTTATTTGTATGCAAATTTAGGCAATTTGCAGCCTCAAGCTGAGCTGATGGAGTTCACCATTGCGATGCGCCCGCTAGATATAGCTGAGCAGATTTTAGCTAGGCAGCCAAAAATAGTTGGTTTCGGGGTTTATATTTGGAATGTGGCTGAAACGACGGCGGTTGTCACTCTATTAAAAACCTTAGCGCCGCAGTTAGTGATAGTCTTAGGCGGCCCTGAAGTTAGCTATGAAGCCACCTGCCAAACGATTAGCACATCAGTGGATTATGTGATTAGTGGGGCTGCTGAGCAGAGCTTTCGCGATTTGTGTCTAGCGGTGTTGGCTAACACAAGGCCAAGCACTAAGTTTATTCAAAGCCCCTTGCTTCCCTTAGCACAACTCAATTTGCCCTATGCAGAGTATACCGAGACGGATCTTAAGCAGCGTTTTATTTATGTAGAGGCTTCGCGTGGTTGCCCTTTCAAATGTGAGTTTTGTTTATCTGCCTTGGATAAAACCGCTTATCCCTTTGAGCTAGCACGTTTTTTAGAGGCAATGGATCAGCTTTGGCAGCGTGGTCTAAGGCATTTTAAATTTGTTGATCGCACCTTCAATTTGAAAATCGCAACGACTCAGGCGATTTTAGAATTCTTTTTAGCACGTTTAGATGCGGATACCTTTTTGCATTTTGAATTAGTACCGGATCATTTACCTGATGCGTTAAAAGACTGTATTCAGCGATTTCCAGCGGGTAGTTTACAGTTTGAAATCGGGATTCAAACCTTTAATCCTGAAGTACAAGCCTTAATTAGCCGTAAACAGGACAATGCTAAATCCATTGAAAATTTGCGTTGGTTACGTCAGTACAGTACTGCTCACCTCCACACCGACTTAATTTTCGGTTTACCGGGGGAGGATTTAGCGAGTTTTGCACAGGGTTTTGATCAACTCGTGGCTTTGCGCCCGCATGAGATTCAGGTCGGTATTCTTAAACGTTTACGAGGTGCACCAATTATTCGCCATACAGAAGCCTATGGCATGCTCTATAACCCTTATCCACCGTATAATATCTTAGCGACGGATCGAATTGATCTGTTTACGATGCAGCAAATGAATCGTTTTGCACGTTATTGGGATCTCATTGGTAATTCGGGGCGGTTTGAACAGAGTTTAGCGCTGTTGCTAGGATCGAGTCCGTTTGCACGTTTTTGGGTCTTGAGTGAGCAGTTACATCAGTTATCTGGGCAAACGCATCAAATTGCGTTACCGCGTTTATTTAAGCTCGTCCATGAGATAGCTATCCATGAATTGGGTTTAGGTGAAGCATTTACCGACCAATTACTGGCTGATTATGCTCGCAGCGGGCAAAAAGGTGAGATTCCCTTTGTTCCCGGTTTGAGACAAAGAGCAGTGCAAACGCTAGGAGTCGATGCACGCAAGCAACGGCAACTGCGTCACAGACTCGATAGCTAGGGTCAGGGCTAGCAGCTTTCACACTGCTAGCGGACTCTAGTGTTTAAACGATGGGGTTACGATAGGTATCTACTCGATTTTGCCAACCACGTAACCAACGTGCCTCATTACGAGAAGGATCTGAGTTATTTACACGCCGTTGTAATACCCGCATCGCGGCATCGGCAAACTCATGCAGGGCTTGTTGCCCTTGAGTACCGGGGCGCATTTCTTCGAGTACTTGACGTAAGCCCCAGTTTTGGCCGCGATAACCACCATTCCCTAAGCCTTCACCTTTGAAGTTCACATAGTCAATCAGGGCATACCAGCCACCGGGAGTATTCGCGACCGCATTCAAATTACGGGCGACTAAGGACTGTTGATTGGAAGCCTTCACGAGTTTTGGCATAGCAGTACGAGTACGGTCAACAATGTATTGAGCTTGTAATTCGCGTGTGTTGTAGAGCAGGTTTTGGAGCTGTTGAACCTGTGGGGTGTGTTTTTGTGCCATGAGTTGTTCACGGCTTGACCAAGGTGCACCTTGATAGCGTGCTTGTTGCAACCAACCTGGCAGTTGTACGCCATTTTGTGCCATATAATCCAGTAAACCGGGGAAGGTATTACCGAAGCTTTGGCGGCGACCAGCAGGGTACCAAGTGAAATGACCTATTCCCATTGAGGCAAAATCTTCGCCGTCGTTCCAATGTACTAAGTGATTCAGATTACCGCCGCCTTCATTATTAAAAATCTGATCACCAATCGCGCGTAGCTCAACCCGTGATAACCGTGGCATAGGATTATTCGTGGCGAGCTGTGGAGGAATCGAGGGAATCCCATAGCCACCGGGCTGTGGGTTCGTGTATGGATTAACAGGCAGTGGATACGCAGAGGGTAGGTTGGTTTGCTGGGCTAATTGCTGATGCTTAGGAATACGGACGGCCTGTTGTGAGTGCGGTGGCCGCACCATCGGTGTAGTGACTAAGGCATCGGCTTCAGGAATCGCTTGGGGATTTTGGCTGCATGCAGATAGCCCTAGACCTGCCATTGCAGCGAGTGCAAGTAGATTATATTTTTTCATTAGTTATTGCCGTTCGTTGTTTTTATTATTAGGATTTGTTATCCAAATATAAAATCATTTACAAAGCTGCTTAAATTTACCCGACGAGCTGCCCGCTCTTGGAGCATGCTCGCAGTTAGTGCCTGAACGGTGACTGATTAATTAGTAGGATTAATAGAAAATTGCTTAAACTAATGAATTGACTTCAGTGGTTTGGTGAGTTTTATGCATAAGTAAGGTAGGTTTGTAGTGTTGCCAGAAACTTTTAAGGGGTGGTTTGTTGGCTGGCAGATTGACAAGCTGAGTGTTTACTGGTGGCTTTGATGTTTTCAGTTCAGTTTCAACCAACTTTCTTAGCACCCAATCATTGGTATTGGGTAGATCAGCTAAATTATTAAGCGCCTGACTGTTCTTTACTAAGCAACGCACACTTAAGCCTGCCTGATAAGCATCGGCAACTAATTCGCGATGAGCTTCTATGGCAATATTGGATAGTTTACCCTGTTTTAGGATTTGAGAGGTTTCTAGGTTGATATTTAAATGCCGTAAGCCTGCTGCACGGGCCGCCACTAAGGTATTAAAATCTAAACCTAATGGATTTTCTCCGTCAAAATAAATAGTGGCCAGCCATTGGCAATGGGGTACTATAGGTTGAATTTTATCAATCAGCCCATGCCACATAGCCAAGTTCGTGTTGAGACTAGAATCAAGAAAGATAAAGCGCTTACGCTGATACCGCTCTGCTTGAATAGATAATTCATCTAACACAGCTTGTACAGGTCGAGGGCTATAGACAGATTGCTGATCATCTAAGCTAGTGGTTCGCCCCGTTAATATAGGAACCGACGCTAAAGGATAATGTTGCCAAGCAAAATCAGATAAATCAGGAATAGGTAATAATTCTAATTCTTGCAAAGGAGGTGCTGTTATATTCTCAAGCTCTAGATTATCGTATTGATTTTGATAAATTCCAGGCCATAGCGATAAATCTTGTTTATTTAAGGCTGTTTCTATTAAGTCGACGATCACCCAATCGGCTGCGCCTACAAAAACCGCGCTAACACCTTGGATATTTAACCATAAGGGCAAATCTTCAATACTCGCTGTATTGAAACAAGCCCCACCTAAGATTAAAGGTAATTGCAGTTGTTGTGCACATTTAGCCAACCCTTGGATCACAGCATAGTGATTTAAATAATTAGGAACTAAAATCAGTGCAGATTGAGTATGTTCTAAGTAAGTTTGAAGAGTTGCCAGATTCAATTCAACTTGGCCAGCTTGGAGTTTATCAGCTGGATGAGTCAAGGAAGGGCTAGCGGGCTTACTGACCAGTGGTTGCAGGTCGACCTGAAAGCCCGCTGCTCGTAAGGGGGTGACTAAATAAGCAATAGATAAGTCGGGACACGTGGGCGTGGGGTTAAGATCAAGTACTAAAATTCTAGCCATCATGACACATCCTTTTGTCCATGGAAGAGTCATTATCTTAGTCATTTGGGTGAAGCTGTCATGTTTTAAACGTATTTGACCGCCAAAGCGACTGATTTAACTGATGAGTTGTCAGTCATGCCCTGCTAACAAACACGATGAGTGCAACCATTTTTTTTGCAGCTTTGCATTATTAGTTAAACTAACCTAAATCTGGAACGGAGGTAAAGAGTGTCATCTGAACCTGTACGAGCCGAATGGCTTTCTACTACGCAGCTGAAAAGTACAGCTGCACGGCATTTTGCTGAGTTTTGTCAGCAGAATTTTGCAGCAGTGTCTAATCAAGCACATTTCGACCCTCACCTCTATCAAGAGGCGGCTCAATGGGTGCTTGAGCGCTTAGAGCAAGCGTCAAGCTTAGGAGAACAAGGATGATTATTACGGAAGTGCTTGCGGAAAACTTCCGTAAATACGAGCGGCTACATTTAAAGGATTTACCTGAGCTGGGTTTGATCCTAGTCACCGGCGGTAATGAGTCGGGCAAAAGTAGTATCGGCGAAGCGCTGAGTTTTGCCTTATTCGGGCGTACTGATAATCTCACGACGGATCGTACTTATAAGCTGATTCATTGGGGAGCTGAGCAAGCCAGTGTCGACTTAAGTTTTGCTCATGCCGGCAAGCTCTATCACTTAAAGCGGAGTGTCGATAAGCAAGGTCACCAACAAGCGGTGGTTTTAGACGAGCAACAACAAGTGTTAGCAGAGGGGGTGACTCAGGTTGAGCAATTTTTAACTCAACTGGTCGGTTTTAATTACTCAACCTTTAGTCGAATTTTTTATTGGAGTCAGCAGCTAAGTACTGAGCGTGAAACAGATACCAAAAATTTGCAGACGATGGCTGGCATTAAAGCCTATGCTCAGTTGGACGAAGTACTGCAACAGGAGTTGCAAACCACGCAAGAGGCCTTAGCTAAACTCGATACCGATTATAAGGCCACTCAAGCTGCTCAAGCGACGGTGATGATTGACCATCAGCGCTTACCTGATTTATTAGAGATACGTGAAGTTTTAGAGGATCGCCAAAAACAAAGCCAAGCTTTAGTCAGTGCACTGCCAACAGGTAGTGAAGGCTATTTGATGGATCATCAGGCTTATCAGCGCTATCGGAACAAGAGTCGTTGGCTAGGCCGCTGGAGTGTCTTAGGTATTATTGGCTTGTTGTTGGTGCTGGCGGCTTGGGGCTTATTAACCTTAGTTCCGCAGTGGTTGGAAGGAGTAAGCCGCCCTGATTTTACCCATGAGCCACTGTTTGCGCGTCGCTTGCTATGGGTGGGTGTAGGTCTGGCGATTGTGACTAGCTTTATTTTATTAAGAGGTTGGTATGTAGAGCGCTATCGTTTGCAACCCTTGCGTGAGCAGGCCCAGCGGTTCAGTCACTCTTTACAAATAGGTTGGGAGCAAGCCAATACTCAGTTAGCTACCCTACTCGGCAATAAGTCCACCGAATATCTGCAAGAACGCCATTTATGGTCACAAGCCCCAGAACCGGCTAAGTTGGCAGAGGATTTATCCTTATCGTCTGAGTTACCTAAGCAGGTCGGTGATTATTCGGTATTGCCGGATCAAGTACGTTATACCAGTCAAGCAATTAGTGAGGACTTAAAGCAACGGGGACGCTTTCTTGGGCAGTGTATGAGCACTCTCGATGAGGATGTCGCCAAAGAGCGTGGTGTAGTCGATCAGTTTATGGCCTTGAACCGAGAGGCAGCAGAGCAAAACTCACAGATAGCGACTTACCAGCATGATCTGCAGGTGAAAGCGAAAGCCTCTGAATTACTGCGTCAGGCTTCACAGTTTTCTATCGCACGTTTCAATCAAATTGTACAACAACGTTGCCAAGGTCTGTTATCGGACTTTACCCAAAGCCATTACAACAGCTTAGAAATTAATAATGACTTTGCCCTGCGTGTACTCTCGGATGAAAAGGGTGACTATCTTGATTTTGATGAAATTTCGTTAGGGACTCAGCGCCAGATTAGTCTGGCGATGCGGATGGCTTTAGGTAATTCATTAGTTGAAACCAATGACACGGAGAGTCAGTTTATTTTCTTAGACGAACCTTTTGCTTTTTTTGACAACGAGCGCACGTTTGCTGCCTTACAAAGCTTGCAAGAGGCTACTTTGGGTTATTTAAAACAAGCATGGGTGACTATGCAAGAAGCCCCAGAAGAAGTGCCAGTGGCAAAACTCATTCAATGCTTACAGAATGAAGCTGTGCTAGAGGCATAAAATGAGCTAAGCGCTATTGGTAAGATCAGTGTTTAGAGAAAAGCTTAGATTAACTAGCGGTTCAGTTAAAAAAATGCTTGAAACGTATCGGTGATTGTGTAGAATGCACGCCTCGACGGGTCGTTAGCTCAGCCGGTAGAGCATCTGACTTTTAATCAGGTGGTCATGCGTTCGAATCGCATACGACCCACCACCTTTAAAGCCTTGTAAATGAATAGTTTACAGGGCTTTTTGCTTTTTGGAAGCTGAGCATTTTTAGGGGGTATTTTCTGAAGCTTAGGGGGTAGTTGCTATCCAGCAGGTTCAAATACTTCCATTTTTGTGTTGTAACGCTCTCGCATGGCTTCGCTGCGGTGACCCGCAATTCGCTTGTTTTTCGCATCAGATACTCCCTTAGACTTGAGTAAATGCAAGTGCCAATACATAACTTCTAACCCACGTGCTTTCATTTTTTGTTTGAGTCGTTGCATAGCACTGTCCAATCCAGATCGGGTGAGGGGTTGTCCATCACGAGACAGTAGTAGTGGCGGGTCTATGGGTAAGATTTTATGTTGCTTGTGGCGAGTGATGGCGGATTGATAAGCATCGCGCAAGCGTGGTGACCAGAGGATAAGGTTACTTTTGCTACCTTTGGTACGCTTGATATAAATACCTTCGCTAGTGCAGTCACTTACCTTGATATTTAGCACCTCAATCCCACGGGTAGCAGTCAAGTAAGTGAGTTCAAATACAATGGGTAAAATGCTGTGTTCATCTTCGCTGGCAATACTGATTTGTTGCTGGTACTCAAGATCGGTGACATAACGCAGATTAGGCGTTTCTTTCAACTTTTTTAGGCCAAGTAGCGGATTATGTTCAATGCCTATTCCTGTCAGATTATTCACAGCCCATGATAATGCAGAACTGATTAGACTGATTTCACGATTAGTTTGTGCTTCACCTTTTTGCCCGGCTTGTTGACGTTTCTTGTAGCGACTTTCCTTAATCTGGTTGAAAAGCGGCTTGCTAATATGGATTAGGTGCAGGTTGCCTAGTTGATCCTCATTACCATTTATTTCCAGTGGGTGATCCAGAATCAGTAGCAAGCTAACATCGCGCTTACGTGTATTGACGGCCAACTCACGATACTGACGGCTACGCATGTATTCATTAAGCACCCAACGCAAGGTGTGAGTTTTAGCAGCGTGTGTTTTTTCGAGTGTACTTTTCGCTTGGAGATAGGTTCGCATGATGGCGTCAATATCATCGCCCACTTTACCCAATAGTAGTGGTGGTGCTAAACGCCCTTTGCGGTCTACTTTAATATCAGCGGTGCGATTTTCAAAGCGAATATAAGGTCGCCAAACAACACGACCATTGGCTACTTCTACAGCGGGGATGGGGTATTTTCGTTTTTTCATAAGACTTTGATGTTTAAGGGTTGATCGGGTGCTTTATCAGGCAGGTGCTGGCCTACAGGTAACCCCATACTATGGTTTAGTGCCGCCTCCGTTGTAAATGGTTTGCCAGATTTGCCAAGAATAAAGCGGACTCCAGCACGCTCCAGACGTGCCGCAACATCGGCAGGGTGTGAGCCGCCAAATTGTTGCTTTAATTGTTCATAATCAATAATCATGAGAGTAGCTTATTTACCCCCTACCCCTAGGGGGCTAGCACTTTATAATATTTTTGCGCTTAGGCTGATCACCGAAAACTGGAGTCCTTACCCCGGCTGGCGCAAATTTTTATGGTAAGGTGAACAAGTAAGGGGTTCTTATGACAGTGATTTGGGACAGTAATGAGCTGTTTTCAATGAGTGAGGCTGTCGCAGCCATCGAAGAATATGGTGGAGAAGCGTGGCAAATAGAAGATGTATTCAGTGCGGCACTGATGGGGAGGGTGAGTTTATTGTGTAGGGCTGATCGAGTGGGGGTGGTTAAATTTATTCCAGATCGGCCAATAGATGATTCAGAGACTACTCATGATAGTGAGACGTTATTTCTGGATAAACAACCCTCCGAGGGTGAATATTCAGGTTATTTTGACCCCATAGCTGATGAGTCAGGGAAACATTATTTAAAAGCGCTGATCAGAGGAGAGCAGCCAATACAGGGGATTAGGCGGTTTATTGCACACGGTGATGATGATAACGACTGCTTGACTGCGTGGAGTGGTGAGGGTGTTAGACCGTCTATTGAGGATTTCTATATACAGGGACTTCATTTATCCTTGCTGATTGCTAACTTGATTCAGCGTAATCAGTACCACTATGTGAGTATCTTTGTAGCGGCAGAGCTGATGGCAATAGCTGAGGGTGAGAAGTGGCTGAAGCCACGTTCGCGCTTTGGCAGTATACACAGTCAATACCATACCTCACGGATAGTGCAGGCAGCACAACAAGGCGCATTCCCGATTTGGAAAAAAAAGCTAAACGGCTACTGGTATTGTCAGTGGGGTAAGGATGTTTATTCAACCAGTCAGGTACTGGTCACAGATATTGAGCGTCATTTTGGACTGACATTGCCCCTAGAAAATCGCAGTTTGACGTTGGAAACTTTAAATGCTTTTCTGAACGATAAGGATGCATTAGCTGGATTATTTGCTCCTAGTAAGCAGCCACCAACGCCTACTTATGTAATCGGTGTGCGGAAAATCTATAAATTCATTATAAATAATGTTGCCCCTGACTTTGATTTTTCCACTTTCGATATGGATAAAGTGGAAAAGATCGCGGGATATGATACACAAGGAATGCTTGACGCTATAAATCCGATCAGTGGAAAAGATCGAACTCTTGCATCGTTTAAGCGTGATTGTTTGCAAAAAGCCAGTTTTATATTCAAAAAATTAGCCAAAAAGCCTAGTTAAAAAAGGTTTGCCCCCTACCCCTAGGGGGTTTTGATGATGGCGCTTTTTAAAAGGAGCGCCAAATGAAAAACGATGTAATCCGACTGCGAGTAGCACTATCCGATGTGTTTGAGTGGGCAGTTATTCATACTCGAAGCGAGTTGTCGCCCGAAGCTTGGGCAGAAGTAAGGCAGGGATTTGCAGGGATCAAGCAAATTCTTGAGGAACATTTAGCTGCTCAAAGCTTAAGAAGGCGGTACAAACTAGGTGAAGTCTTAGCAGTATTGGAGAGCGGTGAATGAATCTTACTGACTCGAATCCAAAACTGCTTGCTGGATCACCCAATCTGCGGCCTACGCCTGAATCCAGCAACATTATCTTAGCAGTAGCCTTGTGGTTTGCCAGTCAGGGGAAACCTGTATTTCCAGTTCGTAAAAATCTCAAAACACCCGCGTGTAAATGGAAGGAGGTGGCCACCACTGATGAGGCTCAAATAAGGCAGTGGTTTGGTGGTTCTAGAAAATATAACTTAGGTGTGGTTTGTGGCCCCAAGGGGGCGATCAGGAGCTTGATCGTTTTTGACGTGGATATGAAGCATGGCAAGAACGGGAAAGCGTCGCTCGAAAAGCTAGGAAAACTTTTGGGCAAGTTACCACCGACTCTCACTACTGATACTCCGGGGCTGGGGGAGCATCAGTATTTTTGGATAGACGCGAGTAAATACCTGATTAAGAACAGTGTTGAAGGTATTGGTGAAGGTATTGATATTCGTGCCAATGGTGATGGTTATGTTGTAGGAGTGGGGTCACATCTTGAGGCGGATGCGGATGACACTGGAAGGCAAGCCACTGGGGATTATGCGTTTGCAAACAAGCTGCCGATTGCTGAATTGCCTCCAGCATGGTGTGAGTTTTTAGCAAAAAAATCTGAACCTCACAAACCCACAGTACAGTACAAAACAAGCCCTCCACGGCAAGAGTACCAAGACGAAGATTTACAATCGGCCTTAAATTTTCTCGACGCGGCGGATAGTGCTACTTGGGAAGCGGTTATGTTTAGTCTGAAAGGTAGCTATGGCGATGCGGGGTATGCCCTGTTTGATAGCTGGAGTTTGACAGCACCTGATCACTATAACGCGAAAGAGAATCGGAAACGTTGGGATAGCGTCAAAAACGCTACAAAGACGAAAGCAAGTGTCTTTCAAATGGCGCAAGACAAGGGCTGGAAAAATCCAGCCAAAGGTCAGACAGTACGTTCTAATACTTCCCTTACTTCCTTTACATCACAAAAAAGCACAGTACACCCAGCAAAAAACTATCCACCGCAGCTTTTGCCGGACAGTTTACCTCCGGTTCAGGCATTTGATTTGGATTGGTTGCCAGATGAGTTGGGGGCGTGGGTACAAGACACTGCGCGTCGAATGTCTACCCCTGTTGATTATATAGCTATGCCTTTGTTGGTAACCCTTGCTGGAGTTATTGGACGTAAGGTGGCTATTCGACCTATGGAGTTTGATCACTGGACAGTTGTAATCACTTTGTGGGCAGTCATGATTGGTCGACCTTCTTTGAAAAAGTCCGCTGGTATTAGTGCTGCATTAAGTTTTCTGCAAACTTTGGAGGCTAAGGAGCGAGCTATTTATCAGCAGCAAGTAGAGCAGTATAGCTATGAGCTAGAACTCGCTGCTTTGCAAAAAGAAACTATTAAAGGCGAAGTCAAAAAGTCACTAAAAAATAAACAAGCCGTCAGTGCCAGTGAGTTGCAGGTGGATGCACCTGATAAACCGATCCAGCGGCGTTATCTGATCAATGACGTGACGATGGCTGCTTTATTGCAAGTGTTACAGGATAACCCCAACGGCCTGACGGTATCGCGGGATGAAATTGTAGGCTTTCTAAAAACTTTGGACTCAGAAGGAAATACGGGATTACGCGAGTTACTGCTGGAGGCATGGAATGGCAATGCGAGTTTTAATACTGATCGTGTTGCACGAGGGAAAGATTTATTTGTAGAAGGGGTTTGCTTATCGGTATTGGGCGGAACGCAGCCGGGCAAGTTAGCAGCTTACTTAAAATCGGCGGTCAAAGGTGGGGCTAGTGATGATGGATTGATGCAACGCTTTAATCCTATTTGGCCAGACGCTGTTCCTTATGAAGGGATTGATGAGCCGCCTAATAAGCTACTGAAAACGGCAGTACAAAAGATTTTCAATCGCTTGGATACGCTGACCACTGAGTCTGTCGAAGCCATTCAGGAGATTGATGAGGACGGGCAAGCAGATGGCTTGCCTTATTTGCGATTTGATTATCAAGCACAAGCTTTATTCAAGGATTGGTTGTTCAACCACGAAACTCGGTTAAGAGCAGGTGATTTACATCCAGCAATGGAGTCGCATTTAGGTAAATATCCTAAAACGCTAGTGACCCTTGCACTGATTTTACATTTGGTTGAAGTAGGACATGGTGCAGTAGGGGAAATCTCCTTACTACGTGCCATAGGCCTAGTCGAATACTTGGAGAGTCATGCTAATCGTGCTTATGCCAGCATTTCAATGCCGGATGTGGATTCTGCCAAGCAAATATTAAATAAACTCAAGTCAGGACAGTTATCGAATCCGTTCAAAGCCCGCGATATTTATTCAGCAGGATGGACAGGGTTAGATCGTGAAACGACTACCGCAGCTCTAGAGTTATTGCAGGAATACCGCTGGCTTGATGCTGAGGAGCTAGAAACGGGTGGCAGGCCTACCACGGTTTACTATCTGAACCCATTGGTGGGGGGGTAGTGTTATGGACTATCAAACCCGATTAAAAAGCTTGCTCAAGGTGCGAAGCGAGCAAGCTGCATCCACACTCCCCACAAAACTAACTGCCTTGGAGCGACTGCGCCAAGCAAATGCAGCGGTGGGAATACCGCTGGTGGAGCTATTGCAGTGGTATCAAGATGATTTGACAGCGATAGAAACTGATCCAGAACTGACAGATAGCAAATTAATAGCCTATGTGCAGGATTATGCTAAGCGTCGGCGAGGAGAGCAAACATGCTAGTAGTTAGTATGGATAGTATGCTTCACCTCAAATCAAAGGATCAGGGTAATGCAATCATTCGGCAAGCTTGTCGTGATAATACGTATGAAACGCCAAAACGAGAGAAACCGGCCGGAAAAGCCTATAAGTATCTTTACCGATGGGATAGTGCAGGGGTGCATTTTCCTCGTGGGTATGCAGGGGAATTCTTCAGGCAGTTTCCTACCTTGTATTCACAAATGGAAGATAGTCGCAGCATTGCACCAGCAGCTATACCCGCGCTTCAAGGCATCATCCTACGTGACTATCAACAGCGTGCTGTGGATGTGATAGGAAAGCTTGATCAAGGCATCATCGAAGCCCCGACGGGAGCGGGAAAAACAATTATTGGACTCAGTTTGATGCATAAGGCACAACAACGTGTGTTGGTTTTAGTACACAACAAAGCTTTGTTGCAGCAATGGCAGCAAGTGATCAGAACGTTATTAGGGATTGAGGCGGGAGTGATCGGTGATGGTCAATGGCACGAGGGCGAACAGATCACAATTGCTGTTATTCAGACGTTGGTGAAACGCTTTGATCAACTACCCAGCCTTGGACGAGGGTATGGACTGCTGATGGTTGACGAATGCCATCATATACCTGCTAACACCTTTAGTGCTGTGGTGAATGAGCTACCGTGTAAATACCGTTTTGGGTTGACAGCGACCCCTTGGCGTAATGATGGCTTGCATGAAATTATTGCGCGTTATATCGGGCGTAATCTAGTGAAAATATCGGCGGGTGAGGTTGAGCAATCGGGCGGTATTGTGGGGGCGCAGGTGGTGCGGGTGCATGTCGGGGGCTGTGATAGCGATTGGGTGGATGACTATGAGAACCATGAGGATTATCGCTATCATGAATTTGTTACAGACTTGGTATTGTGTGAGCGCCGCAATGAAATGATTATGCAGTTGGCTACTGAACAAGCTTGGCATACACCAACCTTAATTCTCACTGATCGAATTCAACATGCTGAAGCACTATGTCAGATGAGTCCAGAGGCGGTATTAGTGCATGGTGGCTTAGGAAAAAAGACCCGCGAACAAGCAATGCAAGCGATGGCACGAGCGGATTTGAGTGTTGGCACATTTGGTACTTTAGGCGAAGGGGTCGATGTTGCACGGTGGGGCAGTTTAGTGTTGGCGTTGCCTACTGGGAGTCGGGCGCGAGTTTTGCAGGCACTAGGTCGGGTTTTACGCGCCTCTGAAGGAAAGCAATCCGCGTTGGTCTATGATATTTGTGATATGCATCCTTTTGCGGAAAAGAACATGGGCAAGCGCCTAGCGATTTATCGAGAGCGCGGTTATTCAGTTAGAGAGCTTGTAGATTATGTAGAAGGTTCACAGGTTGATGAATGCCTTTTGTAGGTTTTGTGGATTCGTCGATAGCATTTTTTCCGAGGAAATTACATTTAAAACTTAGTTTTGGGGGAGTTGATTGCTACCCAACAGACCTTTTGTAGGTTTTGTGGGTTCGTTGATAGCGTGTTTTCCAAGAAAATTACATCTAAAACTTAGGTCTTGGAGGGTTGACCGCGCCCCTAACAGACCTTTTGTAGGTTTTGTGGGTTCGTTGATAGCGTATTTTCTGAAAATTTAGAGGGCAGTTCTTAGCGGTGTGTTTGACTTTTCTGAAAAACTACCAGAGTATTGAAAGTAGTCTACTAACTAGTGGAAGCTATTCTCTTTCCTTTAATCTTTTGATTAAGAAAAATATCTTTGAATTTCAGGCACTTGTTCGGGTTTGCGGTTGGCTACGCTGAGTAACGCTTTTACAAATAGAGAACCACTAAAATTTTTAAAATGCCTCTTCGATGAACTTACAAAACCTACAAAAGCCTAGTCTGGGTTGAAGGGTAGAATAAGTGAGCCACACCCACTTATTCACCCTGATAGATAGTTGCCCACAATAGGAGGCACTTTAGTGACTAAGACAATGAGGTCTAATCAAGGCTGGTGAATACCGAAGTATTTGTTTTGGCTAAGGCGAAGGTAGGAGTGGTTTAAATACGGGATTTTCCCGTATTGAGTTCTGCTAAACTGAGCACAACGTATGAAGGTAGCCGTTAAGCATGACTGATCAATCACGCAAAACCCTGAGCACTCAACAAAACCTTGTGTTTAGTAAGCAAAACGCCGCACTGAACCCGACACAGCAACCTTGTAGAACCTGTGAGCATTACCAGAACGGATGGTGTTCAGTTGAGGGCGATGTGCTACCCCATTGGACGGGCTGTATAGTTTGGCAGTTAAGAAATACTCATAGCGCAAGGTATGAAGGAGTCCGTTAAGCATGAACGATCAACCGCGCAAAACCCTGAGCATTAAGCCCAAGATAGAGCAAGCCTCTATACTCAATCAAGAAACTAAGACCGTTTTACGGGGCAATAAACGCATCATCAAACGTGAGCAAGTGCAGGCCAATGCTTTAGCCAAACTCAAGGCCAAAGTACCCGCGAAAAAAACCAGTAAACCGCGCAAAACTGCCCCTAAAAAGCCTTTAGTCGCGCCCTCAGCTATTCGCATGGACAACTTGAACGCGGCGCTGAATGCCTTTGTGGTGTGGCGTGAACATCAGCCATTGGCGCTGGGCATTGAGCGGCAAATCTTCCAATTGATTGCACAGCAGAACTTAAGTGCCTCTAAGCGGGTGGTGCAGAAGTTGCTGTATCAGCATACGCACCAACGCCATTATTTGTTGAAAGTGGGTCAAGGCGGGGCGCGGTTTAATTTGGATGGTTCAGCGGGTGGGGTGGTTTTACCAGAAGAAAGTAAACACACCAGCTTTGTTTTAGCCAAACAATTAAAATAAATGATATTAACGAGCATGCACAGCTATGAATGAATCTATAGAGATAATCCTTGATCATCTGTTATCGGTTACAGCAGAAAGTGAAATAGTTGAATTTAAAGAAGCAAAAAATCAATTTGATAGCAATGAGTTGGGGAAATATTTTTCAGCACTTAGCAATGAAGCAAATCTAAGGGGTTTAGAAAGCTCATGGTTGGTAATGGGGGTAAGTAATACTCGGAAGATTGTAGGAACTGCCTATTTAAGCAGTC
Organism: Thiothrix eikelboomii; assembly: GCF_900167255.1. Classification (GTDB taxonomy): domain Bacteria; phylum Pseudomonadota; class Gammaproteobacteria; order Thiotrichales; family Thiotrichaceae; genus Thiolinea; species Thiolinea eikelboomii. The sequence goes on along the minus strand of NZ_FUYB01000017.1, from coordinate 14,287 downwards.
TAAAATTGATTAATGAATGTAAAGCCAGCATTGCTCAACATACAACTGGAAGAATTACTTTCCGTGAAATTCATGAGTTTATTCATCCTTCTGGTCGGATATTATTGTTTCAGATTCCTAACGCACCTAAGGGCTTTCCTATTGCTTGGAAAGGACATTATTATGGTAGAGATGGTGAGCAACTAAATGCTTTGAATTTAGAGGAAATAGAGCGGATTCGCTCCCAAAGTACCAAAGAAGATTGGAGTGCTGGCATTTGTCATGGGGCTACACTCAATGATCTATCTAAGGTAGCTATTCTTCAAGCTCGTGAAGCATTTAAGAAAAAGAACCAAAATTTAGCCAGTAATGTTGATGAATGGGATGATGTAATATTTTTAAATAAAGCTAAAATTTTAATTAATGGCAAGGTTACTAGAACAGCAATCTTATTGCTTGGTTTACCTGAGTCGGAGCACTTCATCAGTCCTGCTATTGCCAGAATCTCTTGGATATTAAAAAACAAAGATAATGAACCTAAAGATTATGAGCATTTTACCTGCCCTTTTCTATTATCTGCTCAATCTGTTTTTAATAAAATTCGTATTCTGAAGTATAGGTATATGCAGGAACACTCTTTGTTTCCCGAAGAAGTTGATCAGTACCATCCTTATCTAATTCGTGAAGCATTAAATAATTGTATTGCACATCAGGATTACTCTTTAGCTGGAAAAATCAATGTTATAGAAAATGAAAATGATTGCTTGGTTTTTTCTAATCAGGGAAGTTTTATTCCAAGAAGCATTGATGCTGTTATTAGAGCAAATGCTCCAGAATCTATTTATAGAAATCCTTTTCTCTCAAACGCAATGGTCAATCTAAACCTAATTGATACTATTGGTAGTGGTATTCGTAGAATGTTTACTATTCAAAGGGAAAAGTTTTTTCCATTACCAGAATACGACCTCGATAATGAACGAGTTGAAGTAACGATTACAGGCAAAATTTTAGACTTAAACTATGCTAAAAAGCTTGCTCAAAAACCAAGCTTAAAGCTTGAAGATATTATTTTGTTAGATAAAGTTCAAAAACATAAGCGGCTTACTGATACAGAAATCAAGTATCTTAAAAAGCATAAACTTATTGAAGGACGGAAGCCTAATTTTCATATTTCATCTAGTGTAGCAGCAGCTACTGGCCAGCAAGATACTTATATGAAGATGCGGGGGCTAGACGATAGCTACTATAAAAAACTGATTCAAGAGTACCTAACGAAATTTGGACATGGTAAGAGAGCCGACTTTGATAACTTGCTCTTAGACAAACTTCCTAGCTCTTTAGACGAACAGCAAAAGCTGAACAAGGTTAAAAATATACTACAAGACCTTAAAAATCAAAAAGTTATAAAACTATCTAAAAATAAAACATGGATTTTAGAGCAAGATTCTTAGACTAAATTAGACTAAAGTTAGACGAAGTGTTTAAAAAATAGCCAATCCATGTGATTAACTTATATAAGGAATACTGCTTCTTCCTAGCCCTCACTATCATATTGAAATAATTTCAACTTAATCCGCCATTCATTGAAAACATTTCAGCGCAAAAAAGCAGCGTTCAGCGTACTCTAAAAATACAAATTGATTCGGGACTCATATACCCACGTAAGGCGGCAAACACCGCCCACAGCATGGCGGTTTTTTTATACCTGTATCATGCCCACTTTGGCGGTTTCGTCGGGTGTGCGTGGACTACAAAACCGCTTAGCGGGAATAAGCGCGTCGTTTCCTTACGGACGATATGAACACCCGGCAATCTGTGCCAACTCATAGAAAACGTAAGAGGTACACACGATGCAAGCTGCATTCAGCGCGGGCTTATTGCGCCCCCACGCCGTTGGCCTAAACCGCCACACTTCACCCACTATTCAACGATTCCCGACTCCACACGGCTATTTAGCCCTGCACCAACAGCAGGTCTTAGCTTGGGTATTCCCCGGCGTATGCCGCAGCCGTCACCAAACCGATCACTTTGTTGATGTGGCTTATATCAAGCCTACCCAGTCGATTTATGGCAACCCCAACGGCCTGATGCTGGACACCGAAACCTTTGACACCTCTGCGCAAGCCTTGGCCTTTGTGCGTACCTTGGCGCAAGGTGGGGAGGTGCAAGTATGAGCGCTGCTTACCCTTTGCCTGCTTTGGCGAGTTCTTCTCTGATGACTTCTCTCAGTCGTTCCTCAGATACACAGTTGCTTAAGCCTGTACTCGTCAAGGCTTGTTCAAGGCGTGCGGTTATCTCAGCGTTCAAGGTTCTATTGTTGGCCTTGGCTGATTCTTCTATCAGTGCTTTCAGGTCGGGCGAAAGCCTGATTTTCATTTGAGGATAGTCACGTACTGATTCCATATAGAACATTTTGAACCATTGTGGTGTTGACAGCAATAAACCACGGTGGTCTAATCAAATACAAATGAACCACGGTGGTTCTGAGGTTGGAAGATGATAGAAGCAGGAAAAAAACGTTTCAGCATTGGTTTAGAGCCTAGCTTGCTGGAATGGGTGAAAAAGAAGGCACTTCAAGAACGGCGCTCAGTCGCTGGAGTGATTAGCGAAATCGTTAGACAAGCCAAGGAGTCGGAAGAGCAACAGAAAATAAAGGAGTAGAAACGAAAACGCCCCCAACGAGTGGAGGCGCTTAAGGGCTTATCGAGTCTTCGACCACTCTTTAAGCCTTGCTAAATACACTAACTCTCTAATTTGAAAGGAACTAGCGATATGAATACTAGCAAACTCTCTGCACCTGCACTAGACACCTCTAGTGACTCACCGAATGCCGTTGATCAGATTGATCAAAAGCTGGATCAACTGACCGCCCTGCTGAATGTGGCCCGTTGTGGGGATTTCGCCCTCTATGACACGACGACCCAGAATAATTATCTATGGATTTGCCATGAATTAGCCTGTGAGATCACAGTGTTGATGGAGGCAGAGTCACCAGCGGTGTTAGCAAAACTCACCGCACTGCTGAGCGTTGCCCTTTGCGATGATTTCGCCAGCTATAACGCCCAGACCCAGAATAATTATATGTGGACTTGCCATGAATTCGCCTGTGAGATCAGGCGGCTGATGGATGCTGAAACGGTGGGGGTGTCCGTATGAGCAGTTTATCGCGTGATTTGATTGATGCAGCCTTGGCGGCGGATTTGTCCAAGAATGAATACAAAGTCTTCCTTGCTTTGTTCCGTCAAACCCTCTGTTATGGCAAAGCCTCCGACCCCTTGACCCTCAAACGCTTAGCGGATTTAACGGGGATTCGTAAAGATCGACTCGCTCAAGCGGTGCAAGGCGTGATCACTAAGGGATTATTTGAGGCCACTGAGCACAAAATCTTCGATACCCTTTATGCTATTGGTGGTCAGTTCTTGAATGCAGCGGCTGTGCCTTTTTTTGCACCTCACCTCCCAGTGAACGGAAAGAGTTCCCCAGTAACAGAAACGGTTTCTGAAATTCGGGAGGATTTACCCGAAAGTCGGGTACATACATCTATACACCTTACACCATTAACCACTACTTCATTCACCCCACAACCTACCCAAACAAAAATCGAAGCCAGCGAAAAGGCCGCTGTGGTGGTGAGTGGTGATTTGAATAGTTTGCCCTATCCTGAAAGTTTCACCTCCAGCGAGTGCCAACAGGCCGCCCGTTGTTTGGATGGTTTGCATCCTGAATTAGCGAGTGATTGTTTGCAGCTTCTCAAGCTTGGTCTACTGTCGGGGCGCGTGAAATCGCCGTTGGCTTATTTAAACCAATTGGGCAAGGCCGCACGAGCGGGTCAGTTAGATCGCTCCCAGCTCGTACCTTCAAGTTCTGCACCGACGGCTGAAGCACGGGATCAACGTCCAGTATCAACAGAACAGCGCTATCGTTTGCAGATCTTAGCGGCGGATATTCAAGCCCTAGATCGGCTTCAAGCCCTTGCTGGCTGTCCGCTGGACGCAAGTACCCAAGCGCACCGCCAAACGCTAGTGAGTGAATTTAAGGCTTTAAAAGCTCAGCTACAGGAGAACGCAGCATGAACCACAGTTTATCCACTCACCTGCCCTTACTGGTTAAATTCACCGCCTTCGCTGCTTTGGCGTGGGCAGTGCTGAAGGTTGTATTGATTGCGAATACTTACGGTGCTTTAGTCGCTTTGGTCTTCGCCGGGCTTCACCTACCCTTTTGCTTGTTCAGTACGCTATTTGTGCTATGGCTGTTTGACCTGCATCAAGGCTTCGGTTTCTTGGCGCTCTTCAGTGCTTTGCTCAACGCTGTGTTGATTTAGGAGGTACATCATGTCCGTGAAAAATACACAACTCGACATTATGCAGCGCAAGCTAGAACAACACCGAACCCATGAAGAACGTGGCTTATTGCTGTTGAAATTAGGCTTCCTGCTGACCTTCTTACTGTACTTACTGTTCAATCAACATCTGTACTTAGGTGATGCACTCTCGTGGAGTGCTTACTTCAAGGATGCGGCTTCCATCTTTGGCTTCACCTTCACGGTGTCGATTGTGGTCTTGATGGCCTTATTCCTCAGTTGGGTCAAACACCATGCCTATCTGCACTTCGGCTTCTTTGGCAGTGTGGCTTTAGTGGTGAGTACGGTTATAGGCTTTGCATTGTTCGCTGAGTTCTTTAGTTCAAGCGCTAATCAGGACGTGAAGGCCAGCGTACTCTTGGAGCGCAATAGTGCTTATCAAGCGACCCTCACCAATGAAGGTAGCAGTTCAAGTGCAGTGAATACAGGCTTGATTACATCCATCGCCAACGCAGAGCAAAAGCTGGCCCGTTGTGAGGAAAATCTAAAGCTTGGCAAAGAAAAGCACTGTAACGGTGACCGTGCCAAAGTTGCAGCCTTGAGAAGCTCAGAACAATCCGCGAATCAGGCACAAGCGAATGCCAGTATAGAGCGCGACAAGCTCAAATATGAGCGACAGGACGCGCTCAAGGCAGAGTCTTATAATCCGGTCATCATTACCCTTGCGCGTGCTCTAGCTGGCGAAAATGGCGATTATAAAGACTATCTCAAAACCGCCGTAGTGTTCATTACCCTCTTCGTGGCGGTCTGCTTTGAAATCCTGCACCACTTCCTGAGTAAAGGTCATCGCGCATCAATGGCCGCGATTGAGGATTTAGAGCTAGCCCTTGCCAAATACAGCGCACAACCTGAACCCGTCCTGCCCTCTGCACCGACTCACGTGCAGCCGATCACTGAACCGAATAAGCAGCCTATTGGGTTCGGTTTCCCCCAAGCAGCTCCCAGTGTGGCCCACGGTGAAAGTAAGCCGATGCTGTTCAAGTACCAAGCGCAAGCCGAACCGAAATCGGCTTTGACTAAACAAGGGTTTATGGGCTTTTTAAATCCTCATCAAACAACCAGCAAACAGCTAAGCCCTGTGGCTAGCCAATTGCTGAGCCAAACGAGTCCAATCATCAAACAACCCACAAACAAGCTAGGTACTCAGGAAGAACAGCTTCCCTTACCGGATTTTGGCCGTTTTAAATCACGTCGGGATACCTTCGCTAGCCCTGCTTTGAGTGACTCTGAAACCCTTAGAGAACCCTTAGCTAAGGGTCAAGAAAGTGCTTTTAGTGAAACCAATTCAAATACCCTTAGAGAACCCTTAGCTAAGGGTGCAGATGGCCTCTATGGTGAATGGGTGAGTGCGGTTAATGCTAAGCAATGCAAACCATCCGTAGAACCAACTTGGAGCTGGATTCAAAAGCGGATTAGCAACAAAGAGACGGGTAGTCGTACCCATGACCGTACCCGCATTAGCCACATGCAAAAAGCCTTTTTTGCTCGTGCCATGAAAGAGGGCTTGATGATTGAAAATCCGAATTACAAAAACGGAGGTAAAAAATACTTATGGATTGCTTAAACACATCAACACAAAACCAGATGATTTATTACTGGCTCGATGGTTATTGGATTACCGACAAGGAAGAGGCGGAACTAATGGATAGTATTAACGCCTTCGGAAGTCTGCACCAAGTAGTAGAACTACCAGTGAATGCAAATATTGATCAAGAGGTCAGTCGCTTGTTAAAACAGGTTGCTTAGGCTTGGAAAGAGCGGGTCACAGTCACCCGCTTTTCTTTTTGTGTCCATCCCTACAGTGTCTATTAATTTATAAATTAGTAGACAGTCAAAAATACACCTTTTTTAGTATCTAATATATCGTATTTTGCCAATTTATAGACTATAATTCCATTATTCGATTTAATAGACATTTTTAAGAGGTGAAACCATGCGTGTTTTTGGATATGCCAGAGTGAGCACCAGCCAACAATCATTAGACGTTCAAATTAAGGCATTAAAAGCTGAAGGGGTGGAAGATCATCGCCTATTCACCGATAAGGCCACAGGCAGCAATACAGAGCGCTCGGGGTTAGATGCACTGCGAAATAAGATAGAAAAAGGTGATCTAATTCTTGTTAAAAAATTAGACCGCTTAGGACGTGATACCGCCGATATGGTGCAATTGATCAAAGAGTTCGATCAACAAGGCGTAGCAGTACGTTTTCTTGATGATGGAATTAGCACAGAGGGCGCGATGGGTCGTATGGTGGTCACCATTTTAGCGGCTGTTGCCGAGGCCGAACGTGCCCGAATCCTAGAGCGTACTAATGAGGGTAGGTTAGAAGCTAAAAACAAAGGTATTCAGTTTGGGAGGAAGCCACATATTGACCGTGAAAAGCTCAAGGCTTTACATCAAGCGGGTAAGGGAGCAACCGAAATAGCTAAGGAAATGGGGATAGGTCGATCTACGGTCTATAAGCTGCTTAATTAGCAGGGAAGTATATATCTAGGAGCTGGAGATGAAGGATTAAGCAATCAAATATCTTAAAAAGCTAGGGATTTCTTGTTGATGAATAAGATTTTGTACCACTCACTCCTTAAGGGTATGTGATGACAACTCCCTGATTAGTCTTATATTTATATTCTGTTGTTAAGGAGTGATTTTAAATTTAACTATATGATTATAAAGAAATTAAGAAAAGACTTTTAATCAGGTGGTCATGCGTTCGAATCGCATACGACCCACCACCTTTAAAGCCTTGTAAATGAATAGTTTACAGGGCTTTTTGCTTTTTGGGGTGTTCGATTTTTTAGGCGAAAATGCTAAAAGGCTGTTTCGGAGTCCACTAGGGAGTCCACTGATTGAGTGGCTAGAGCTGCTTAAGAATGAACATTAAGGCGCTTTTAGCTTGCAGACGCTTTCCCGCACTGTATGCGGTCAAGCATCTTGGCTGAGCGTGTTTTAGTCAGTTTGCCGTGAATATGAACCTCTTCAGACTCCCGTTGGTCGCTGGCTAGATCGGTGGCTACAAGGCTACCCTTCGGTGTCTAGACTGCTTTAGATCGGTTTTATGGATGGATACCGTGGCTAGAACCGCGCCCTTTCAGCGTCAAGACTGACTCACAGCCTAGCCAGCCTTGACGGGGCAAGGTTTTTAACTCAGCAAGCGCCTCACCTCTACCTCAACATCCGCCCCCAAGGGCAATTCAGCGACTTGATGCAGACTGCCAAAGGCGTTGATGCTATCCATCAACTCGGCCTCTTCCTTGTCCGTGATCCAATAACCATCTAACCAGTAGTAGATGCTGTGGGTCGTGGGTACAGCGTTTAGGTTATTTAAGCGATCCATAAATATTTCTTACCTCCATTGGTGTAGTTCGGGTTTTCAATCATCAAGCCCTCTTTCATCGCACGGCTGAAAAAGGCCTTTTGCATGTGGCTGATGCGGGTACGGTCATGGGTTCTACTTCCGGTCTCTTTGTTACTAATGCGCTTTTGAATCCATGTCCATGTAGGTTCTACCGATGGCTTGCATTCACCTGCTTTAACCGCCTTCACCCATTCGCCATACAAACCACTATCACCCTTAGCTAAGGGTTCTCTAAGGGTTGCTGAAGTGGTTTCGTTTAAAGCGCTGTCTTGACCCTTAGCTAAGGGTTTACTCAGGGTTTCCGACTCACTCAAAGCAGGGCTAGCAAACACATCTCGCCGCGCTTTAAAACTGCCAAAATCCGGCAAAGGTAGCTGTTCTTCCTGAGTACCTAAGCGGGGTGACGGGCTGGATGGCTTGGCAACCGCTGGAAAAGTGAAGCCTATCGGATGAGGCGCTTTGGTTTCCGGTTCTACCTGCACTTGGTACTTGAACAGCACCGACTTGTTTTCACTATGGGCGGTACTGGGTGCAGTAGACGGGAAACCAAAACCCATCGGCTGCTTAGTCGGCTCAGTGAGGGGCTGCACTGTAGCCAAGGCAGAAGGAAGGACAGGTTCAGGCTGTGCACTGTATTTAGCGAGTGCTAGTTCCAAATCCTCAATCGCGGCCATTGATGCGCCATGACTTTTACTCAGGAAGTGATGGAGGATTTCAAAGCAGACCGCTACAAACAGGGTGATGATGACCACAGCAGTCTTGAGATAGTCCTTATAATCGCCCGACTCACCCGCTAGAACACGTGCCAGCGTGAGGATAACCGGATTATAAGCCTGTGCTTTGAGTTCGTCTTGGCGCGCATATTTGAGCTTATCACGCTCTATATTGGCCTCAGCTTGGGCTTTATTCGCGGATTGCTCGGAGTTTCTAAGGGCTTCGACCTTGGCACGATCACCATTGCAGTGTTTTTCTTTGCCTGCTTTGAGATTTTCCTCACAGCGGGCTAGCTTTTGCTCTGCGTTGGCGATGGATGTAATCAAGCCTGTATTCACTGCACTTGGACTGCTCGCTTCATTGGTAATGGTCGCTTGATAGGCGCTATTGCGCTCCACCAAGACACTGGCTTTCACATCCTGATTCGCGCTTGAACTGAAGAATTCAGCGAACAATGCAAAGCCTATAACCGTACTCACGACTAAAGCCACACTGCCAAAGAAGCCGAAGTGCAGATAGGCATGGTGTTTGACCCAACTGAGGAATAAGGCCATTAAAATCACGATCAACACCGTGAAGGTGAAACCAAAGATCGAGGCCGCATCTTTAAAGTAAGCACTCCATGAAAGGGCATCCCCCAGATAGAGATGCTGGTTGAACAGCAAGTACAGTAAGAAGGTCAGCAGGAAGCCCAATTTCAACAGCAATAAGCCGCGCTGTTCATGGCTGCGATGCTGGTCTAGTTTGCGCTGCATAATGTCGAGTTGCGTATTTTTTACGGACATGATGCACCTCCTAAATCAACACAGCGTTTAAGAGCGTGCTAGCCAAGGCTAGAAAACCTATCGACTGATAGTGCTCAAAGAACCACAGCACGAAAAGCGTACTGAATAGGCAAAGAGGCAGGTGCAGGCCAGCGAATACCAAGGCCGACAAGAAACCGAATTGCTCAGCAATGAACACCCCTTTCAACAGTGCAAAAGCAAATGCAGCGAAGGCGGTGAATTTGACGGCATAAGGTAAAGCAGCGATAAAGTTAAACGCAACGCTAGGCAGGGCGCGGCTTGCGGCATCTTTTCCGTTTTCAGAGGTGATAGAGGTATTCATTAGGCAGCCTCCCTCAGTAGGGGTTGCGTACAGTTATTAACAGAACTCCAAGGGGAAGAAAGCAGGCTAGCCGCCTGCAAAAAATCCACAGCCGCTGCCAAGACAGCAGAGCTGCGAATCACCGAAGTATCCGCTCCTTCATCCGACTCACCCGCCGCCGCCGCTTTTGGCTGAATCGTCCATTCCTTAGTGCGAGTGATCGTGATTGCACCGACACAATCCAGCCCCTTGGTACGCTTCACCGTTTCACCGTAGCGGCTGGCTTTCAGTGCACCCGTGGTCATATCCACGGACTCGATGCTCCACAGCTGAATGGGTTGACACTTACGCTCTAGGGTTGCGCCCCCTTGCACCTTGAGGTAGTTCGCCCACTGACCGCTATCGGCTGCTAACCGTGCCTGTTCTAATAAACCCTCCACCGCGTGTTCCATTCGCCGCAATTCCCGCCAGACCCCGACCGCTGCACCGCCAATCTGTTGAAACTGGCGAATCCCCCACACACTCGACCACGCCCGCACTCGTTGCGCGCTGTTATCGGCTTCCACACCCGCCTCTGAATCGCTATCCATACCAAAGCCATCAATATTCTTACTGATGTATTTAGCAATATAACCCGTAGCACTACCGCGCTGTGAGTCAATCACAAGTGCCTCAAAGCGATGCTCAGCCGCGCCCGCTTCTTGCCCCTCTTCTAAGAAGGCGTAATGTTTCAAAGCCGCTGTGACGGCTAATTGATGCTCAGGCTGCATGAACAGCAGGATATGCCAGTGGGGTGTTCCATCATGATGGGGTTCTGCCACGCGGAAACCATAGACATTCATCCCTTCACGTTTGAGTTTGGCACGAATCTGTGACCAGATTTTCACTAGATAGGCTTGGGCTTCGCGTGGGGTCGCGTGTTCGTATTTAGGGTTTAAGCCTTCACCGGAATAGCGGTGATACTTCGAGGGGGTAGTCAGGGTGTAGAACATCGCAACATGACCTTGTTCGCTGGCGTAATCCTCGAAGCCGCGCATTCTCACCATCAGTTCCGCACGACGCACAGCGGGATTCGCCACCGACTTCTTGAGCACGTCTAACAGATTGAGGGTATCGCCTTCATTCGAGACAGCCTCATAGTTCGCTAGAATCTCAAGGCTGGCTTGATGACGGGCTTGAATACGCGCTAAGAGTGCGGTACTAACATAAGGTTGCTGATTCTTGCGCACCAAGCCGACCTGTACCGCTAATTGCTCTTGCTGGCGGTCTTGCTGCTTTCTTAAAGCACGTGACCACCACAACGGGCAAGCCAGCCGTGCCAGTGCCGACTCATCATCTTGAGCCGTGGGGAAGGGCAGACCCACACTTTTTAATAGCGCTTCAGCCTTGGCAATACTAATGCCTTTGCCGACCCGCGCCATGCGATGGGCTTTAGAACGTAGGGTGCTATCGGATTGCACCAGTAGGCGTTTACCCGCCGTGAGTTCGACGACTGACAGCAAATACTGATTAGCCGCTTGCCGACCGCTATGCTCAAAGGCGCGCCCGTAATTGAATTGAATCGCTTGATGCAGAGACAAGGGGAGCTGGCTGAACTGTTGGTCTAACCAATATTCATCATGGGGATGATGACGAGTGGTGCTGAAGTCTTGAGCTTGAAGGTTCATGCTTGCACCCCCGCTTCATTCACACCCAAGGCTTGCAGCAAGCGCGGCATCCAATACGCCACCCGCTCCACCCGTTGGGCTTGGTTCGGTTTGCCGAAATAATCACGCGGTAGGTTGATATAGGGGCAGCAACTGCCGTCGGCTTGCGGGTTCTCGGTGTAACCTAAGACGGCTAGTCGGCGCTTTTGGTACAGTGTTGTGCTCATGCTTGCACCTCTGCCGTTTCAGCATCCATCAGCCGCCTGATCTCACAGGCGAATTCATGGCAAGTCCACAGATAATTATTCTGGGTCTGGGCGTTATAGCTGGCGAAATCCTCACAACGGGCAACGCTCAGTAGGGCGGTGAGTTTTGCTAGCACTGCCGGGGTTTCTGCCTCCATCAACACGGTGATCTCACAGGCGAGTTCATGGCAAATCCATAAATAATTATTCTGGGTCATCGTGTCATAGAGGGCGAAATCCCCACAACGCGCCACATTCAGCAGGGCGGTCAGTTGATCCAGCTTTTGATCAATCTGATCAACGGCATTCAGTGAGTCACTAGAGGTGTCTAGTGCAGGTGTAGAGAGTTTGCTAGTATTCATGTCGCTAGTTCCTTTCAAATTAGAGAGTTAGTGTATTTAGCAAGGCTTAAAGAGTGGTCGAAGACTCGATAAGCCCTTAAACGCCTCCACTCGTTGGGGGCGTTTTCGTTTCTACTCCTTTATTTTCTGTTGCTCTTCCGACTCCTTGGCTTTCCGCAACTGTCTGTTGATTTCCGCATTAATTGAGCGGTCACCCTCACGCGCTTTTTCAGCTATCCATTGTTTCAACTCAGGTTCTAGGCGCATTGGGTATGGCTTCGGTTGGCTTTTATTCATAATCCTTACTCTATCTATTAGATAGGAAAACAGCATAGGATAATTAAATTAAAGATACAAAAAGAATCTAATGCTATCTTTGATACAAATAGATTCTTAATAGAAAATTCATCTCATGAGTAAAGAATCACAACAAGTAAACCCCTACCCGATCAGGCTCACCAAAGAGCTAAGGGAAAAGCTGGAGGCCATTGCAAAGGCCAATGGCAGATCATTGAATGCTGAAATGATTCTGCGCCTTGAATCGACACTTGAAAGCGATTCAAACGAAGCGGATATGTTAGAAAGAATGCGCCAGATTGCGCTTGAAGTGGTTCGAGAAGAACTCGCCAAAGCAGGCAAAGGGTAAGCAGCGATCATACTTCCACCTCCCCACGTTGTGCCAAGGTACGCACAAAGGCCAAAGCTTGCGCCGAGGTGTCAAAGCTTTCCGTGTCCAGCATCAGGCCATTGGGGCTGCCATAAATCGACTGGGTAGGCTTGATATAGGCCACATCAACAAAATAATCCGATTGGTGACGGGTGCGGCACACGCCGGGGAATACCCATGCTAAGACCTGCTGTTGGTGCAGGGCTAAATAGCCGTGTGGGGTCGGGAATCGGTGAATAGTGGGTGAAGATTGGCGGTTTAGGCCGAAGGTGTGGGGGCGCAATAAGCCCGCGCTGAATGCAGCTTGCATCGTGTATACCTCATGAGTTTTTTTACAGTTGGCACAAATGGCCGGGTGTCTGTAATCGTCCTCACGGAAACGACGTGCTTATTTCCGCTGCTTGCGGTCTTGTATGCTGCACACCACCCGACGAAAACCGCCAAAGGTGCATGATACAGGCATAAAAAAACCGCCATGCTGTGGGCGGTCTTGCCGCCGTGGTGGGATTACAGTCCCGAATTAATTTGTATTTTTAAAATACGCCGTTCGCTGCTTTTTTGCGCTGAAATGTTTTCAATGAATGGGGAATTAAGTTGAAATTATTTCAATAAAGCATTAGTAGACTTCCAAACAAGCAAGGTCTGGATGTTCGACAAAGATTTTCACATCGGCTTGAATGGATAAGAGGATTTCAGTGATGCGCTGCTTGGATTGATTGCCGCACTTGAGCCAAATCACTTTAGGCGGATAGCCATACAAAGCGGATAGGTCATTAAAATCACTATCCTGAGTGACCAAGATATAGCCATTATCACGCGCAAACGCCCATAACTGCTCATCTGAACGTGCATCCATACCTAATAAAGCCACCTGAGTGGATTCAGGATAAGCGCCCAGAATCGCTGGAATAATGCGCCTTGATAAATTTTCATCTAAAAATAGTTTCATGCAGCTATCAATACCTGCATCTGTTGCTCACGATGCGCTGCAAATTGTAAGCAAGCTAGAATATCCGCCGCCTCCAATTCCGGGAAATCCTCCAAAATTTCTTGGTGGCTCATACCTGACCCTAGCCATCCCAGCACATCCACAACCGCTATACGCATGCCACGAATACAGGGCTTACCGCCGCGTTTCCCAGCTTCCAATGTAATCCGCTCACTGAGTTTCATTGTTTTACCTCACTATTGGCTATCTCAACTCATTGTAGGCGCTGGCGTTCAAGTCGCCAATAACCGCCCAACATGTTCACGCTCTTCGGGCAGAATCACCCCATCCGCTGAACCATCCAAATTAAACCGCACCCCGCCTTGACCGACTTTCAACAAATAATGGCTCTGGTGCGTATGCTGATACAGCAACTTCTGCACCACCCGCTTAGAGGCGCTTAAGTTCTGCTGTGCAATCAGTTGGAAGATTTGCCGCTCAATGCCTAGCGCTAAGGGTTTGCGTTCCCGCCATACGGCAAATGCATTCAGTGCCGCATTGAGGTTGTCCATCCGAATATCTGAGGGTGAAACTAAAGGCTTCTTGGGTGCAGGTTTACGCGGTTTGTTGGGCTTTTTGGGGAGCGCCTTAGATTTTGGTTTAGCCAGTGCATAAGGCTGCACCTGTTCACGCTTAATGATGCGCTTATTGCCCCGTGAAACGGTCTTCATTTCTTGATGGAGTGTAGCGGTTTGCTCTGTAGTGGGGACAGTCTTTGGCTTAATGCTCAGGGTTTTGCGCGGTCTGTCGGTCATGTTGTTTACTCGTGCTTGGTGTCGAGATTTTCCCTTGAGGGTCTTTTGGTTGAAGTCTATCCTAATTTCAGATCAATCCGTTACTCAGCGTTACCCAAACCGCTAGCCTTCCTTATACTGTATGCAATCGACCCCTGAATACCAAGCAGG
>NZ_FUYB01000018.1 GCF_900167255.1 Thiothrix eikelboomii | reverse complement strand
CGACGCTTCCAAGCGGGTTTCAACCCGCTTCACGATGCGCTGGGCAGTCGATTCATGGACCTGATAGCTCAAACCTAAGTGGAACAACGTGCGGTACTCTCGCCAGTAACCTAGGGTCAATAATAGTTGATCCTCTAGGCTTAACGGGCTGGGGCGACCCGACTTCTTCTTCGTCAACTCGCCTGCTTTGAGCACTTCAAGCAGTTCGTGAAAGAGTGGCAGGGGGATTCCTACTCCGCGTTTGAACGCCGAGGGGGATAGAGTTTTCAGGGTTAGGTAGTTCATTCTTAACTTTATAGGCGAAAATGACTACTTTCGCAAGAGGTCTAATAATTATCCAGCTTTTTAAAAGTGCCTTTGCTATGTCAATCCTTTCTGATAAAAGAATGGTTTTTTTCTGAAGACAGCTTGAGGTAGAAAGCAAATTATTATTTAAATCGTATGGAATTGCTTCAATAAAGTTTCCATGACGCTTAACCAAATGTGTGTGGATAAGCTCGTCGCGTAGATTTCGCAGATGGTCCCGATCTGAGAATGGTTGTTGCCAGATTTCTATAATAGATTTATCAGAAAAATTAATCGGTACTGCATTTAGCACCAGATTTTTATTGCTATTCTGAGTCTTATAGCTAGCCACATTCATTTTAACATTCCTTTTCTTTTTTGTACCCCAACGCCAGCATCGCATTCTTCACCCCATACAACGCCAACACATCCCGCAGCCACAACCGACACCCTTGCTCTTCAACACTATGATCCGCCGAGCAATCCACTTGCCATTGCCGCAGCACATACCCCGCCATTGCCGCCCGCAGTTTCAAATGCAGCACGCCATCGACCATGCCGTAGTCGCGTTCGGTGATGTCGGGGTGCGGACGGTCAGGGTGCGGCACGAGGTCGAGTTCGACAATGCGGTTCCATTGGATGTCTTGCGCGGGGAGTTCGTGTTTAGCGGGGTTGCCATCCAGCAGCTCGGTGGATTCCATGCGCGTAAACACAAAGTCGCGGAATTCGCCGGATTTGCGGTCAAAAGCGCGGACGTGCCAGCGCAGCCCGTCATTTGCCAGTGCAAACGGCACAATTTCCCGCTCCGACATCCCGCTGGAATGCGAGAAATAACGCATCCGCACCGCTTTACACTGATAGATTGCCCGCGTCACAGGCGCAAGGATGTCAACCTCAGGGCGGATCAACAGCGGCGGCAGTTCACACGCCAACAACGCATCCTGCATCTGGCTGATGCCATCGCCAAACCCTTGCGACAACATCATCAACACCCGCTCGACATGGTGCGCAAACGCAGGCCGAAAGCCACCGCCCAGCACATACGCCTTGCTGCTGCCATCCAGACTAAGGTTATCGGGGCAAAGCTCGCGGTATTGCGCAAAATCGCGGGTCGCGGCAGCGGGGGCAATGCCAAAGCGCTCCATCAAATCTTGACGGCGCACATCGCCCAGAAAGAACAGGCGGAACTCAAGGAAGGCCAAGCGTTCGCGCTGTGGCAGGCTCAGAGATGCCAAGGTATCGGTAGTGGTTTCAAACATATCGGTTGGTTTCATGGGTTAATTATGATCTTGTCCATTCCAAAGCTCAACAATAAAGACTATGCTACATCATCATAATGATGATAATTAGCCGTTACGTGGAGGTAAGCGATGAAAACAGCAGCCGCCATTTCCAGCGAACACCTCACCAACAATCAAGCGGTGCGTAAAACACTGCTGGAACGCGGCATTCACCCAGAAAACCTATCACCTGCCGAAGATGTGAAAAAAGTAGAACGGTCTATCTTGTAAACAACCCCAGATATTCCCTAAACACAAACAACCGATTCCGCCGCTGCCCGGTGATTTCAGCCAACACCCCATAACTAACCAAGTCATCAACCAGCGACCCCGCTGTTTTTTGCGTGGTTTCCAACAGTTCCGTAACCGTTTTCACATCAACGACTGGCTTCCGGTAGAGGTAGCGCATAAGCTGTTGCGCATTCTCCTGCCGCCGTACACCGAAGTGTGGCAATACATCGCTGTCGATACGCTCTTTGAGCAGTAATATGCTTTTGAAGACGGCAATGGAAGATTGCGCCGTTTCCGCCACGCCATGCAAAAAGAACAGCAGCCATTCACGCAAGTGGTTGCCTTGCCTGACTGCCATCAGGTGATCGACATAAGCCGTCTTGTTGCGCTCGAAATAATCCGACAAATACAAGGCTGGTTTGACAAGAATCTGTTCAGATGCCAGATACAGTGAAACCAGTAACCGCCCCAAGCGCCCATTGCCATCCAGAAACGGGTGAATCGTTTCAAACTGATAGTGCGCAATCGCAATCTTGATCAGCGGTGAGACATAGTGCGTGTCGTCGTGCAGGAATTTTTCCAGATCACTCATCAACTCACCAACCCGCTCATGGTGCGGGGGAACAAACACCGCGTTTTTCAGGCTAACGCCAATCCAGTTCTGGCTGGTGCGGAATTCACCGGGTTGTTTGGTTGCACCCCTGACTCCTTGCAACAGAGTGGCGTGCGCCTCCCACAACAAGCGGTTGGTTGGAGAGAGGCAGGGTTTCCAGCCGCGTCACCGCATAATTCAGTGCCTGAATGTAGTTCTGCACTTCCGCCCAGTCGTCACGTTTCTCTGGCGCGACATCAGCAACATCCTTGAAAGCGTCTTCGACGATGAAGATTCTCGCTATAGCCAAGCTTTTATTGGAGAAACTCCCCCACTACCTACCCTAAGAAAACTCATAGGTGACTAATCTACCCTTGCCTAAACGACCTCAGTCCCAAAGCAATCGGCCTCTAACTTTGGCATGGGCTTCATATCAATCTGCCCACCCAAGCGCCGAACCTCGGCACACAAGCAATCGGTACGTTCTTCCATGAGGTGAATATGATCCAGCATTCGATTCACTGCATTAGCCACTGGATCGGGCATATCTTGGGTTGCACCGTAAGCATCAAAACCCAACTTTTCGGCTAAGGCTTCACGGCGCTTTTCATCATGACTGCGTTGAGTTACCTCTCTGCCCGGAACCCCCACAACCGTCACATTTTCTGGCACATCCTTAACCACGACTGCATTTGAGCCAACCCGCGCACCGTTATTTAAAGTAATCGGCCCTAAGACTTTCGCACCTGCGCCCACCACTACATTATTTTTCAAAGTCGGATGACGCTTGCCCGGTTTCCAACTAGTCCCACCCAAAGTCACTCCATGATAGAGCGAGCAATCATCGCCAATTTCTGCGGTTTCACCAATCACAATACCCATGCCATGATCAATGAAAAAACGTCGGCCAATGGTTGCGCCCGGATGAATTTCAATCCCAGTGTACCAACGCGGAATATTCGATAAGAAACGAGCCAACCATTTAAAATTATGTTGCCACAGCCAATGATCAAGTCGATGCCAAATAATGGCATGAATCCCCGGATAAGTTGTCAAAATCTCAAACACATTGCGTGCTGCAGGGTCACGGTCAAAGATGCACATCACATCTTCACGGATACGCTCGAACATAAACCAGCCTTTCCTCATTGAATAGGCGTTTATGGTAGAGCAATCAAGCAGGCGGGTCTATTCACTTAGCATGAATCGGGTATTCAATATCGGTTAAAGGGTGTACTTACTTCCCCCGCCAAACCGGATCACGCTTTTCTGCAAAAGCCCTAAAGCCCTCTAAATTATCCTCGCTATCATACAGCCGATCCACAGTCGCAAATTGCCGCTTGGTGATATAATTCATCGCGCTTTGAAAACTTAAGGCTTCGGCTTCACGTGCCACCTCTTTAATCGCCGCAAAGACTAAGGGTGGCCCTGCAGCTAATAAACGGGCAACCTCCCAAACTCGTGCCATTAAAGCCGCTTCATCCGCTAAAACCTCATTCACCAATCCCCAACGCTGCGCTTCTTGCACCCCCATCCAACGCCCGGTGAACAATAAATCCATCGCCACATGATAAGGAATCCGTTTGGGGAGCTTCACCGTAGCCGCATCCGCCAATGTTCCAGCACGGATTTCTGGTAAAGCAAAGGTACTCGATTCGGTGGCATAAATTAAATCCGCTGAGAGTGCCAATTCAAATCCACCACCGACAGCCATACCATTCACGGCAGCAATCACTGGTTTATTCAGATCCCGTAACTCTTGCAACCCCGCAAAACCACCGACCCCATAATCTCCATCCACCGCATCGCCCGTCGCAGCTGCTTTTAAGTCCCAACCTGCCGAGAAAAACTTATCGCCCGCCGTGCGTACAATCGCTACCCGTAACTCAGGATCATCACGAAAAGCCTTAAAAGTTTGCCCCATTAAACGACTAGTGGCTAAATCAATTGCATTCGCTTTGGGACGGTCCAAAGTCACCTCTAAAATAGCGGCTTCGCGTCGTGTGGTGATTACTGATTCAGCCATGCACCTTCTCCTCACTAAAGGTCCTACTCAATAAAGCATCGGCGGCATAAGCCCCTTGCCCTACCGCACAAATAATTAATGGATTAATCTCTAACTCATGCAGCTGAGCGGCATGGTTCAAAACAAAATCTTGGATTCGCAAAATGGCCGTGATAGCAGCCGCTAAATCGGCAACTGGCTTGCCACGATAACCTTGCAACAAAGCGGCCCCTTTCAAACTTAATAAGGCTTGCTCAATCTCCATCGCAGGGCTGGGTAATAATAAAGTTTGACTATCACGCAATAGCTCGACCCAAATCCCCCCCAAACCCAAACTCATCACTAAACCAAAGCATGGATCACGATGGAAACCGACTAATAACTCAGCAACACCCCCTTGCACCATTGACTCTAAATACAAGCCGCTACCTAAACCTTCTAAATCCACAAAGGCCGCACTTAACTCCAGTCTATTGGTTAAATTCAAGCGTAGAGCCGCTTGCTCAGTTTTATGGGCAATCCCTAAAGCTTTCAGTACCAACGGATAACCGAGAACATCCGCCGCTTGCAGCGCCGCTTCTAGACTGTTGACCACTTGCCCAGGTGGGAGAGGTACTGCTGCTTGGGCTAATAAGGCTTTTGCTTGTGCCTCCGTTAAGGTTTGTTTAGACATAGGCAGGACGGGCTGAGGCACACTAATACACGGCTCGGCTAGAACTTGCTGCCAAAACTTGCCTATGTCTGCCGCTATCTCTGCCGCTATCAGCGTCTCCTCAAACCCACTTAAGGCGGCGATGCCTTGGAAAGCTAAGCGCTCTACATAAAGCTCAGGGAGATTTTCTGGCAAACTCGCCACTAAAGCCGCTTTTTGCCCAGTCGCCTGCACTGCTTGTTCCCAAGCACGCAAAGCCACCAACCAATCCTCATGCTGACAACGGGCTAGATGTGGAAAATCCAAAATCAATAGGTTCAAGCCAAACCCTAACTTCAGCCAATGAGTAAACGTTAGCGTCATGGCCGATTCATCACCCCAAATATAGGTCTGATAATCCAAAGGATTCTGCACCGTGACCTTCGCCCCCAACACAGCTTCAATCGGAGCTTGTTGCTCAGCCGTTAACGCCGGGAAATAGACTTTACGACCTAAAGCGGCATCTGCGACTAAACTAGCCTCGCCACCCGAGCAACTCAGCGACGACAAACTGTAGGCATCCAAACTGCCATGTACATGCAACAGCTTTAGCGTCTCTAAAAACGCTGAAAGCGACTCCACTTGCCCAAAACCTAAGCGCTTTAAGAAAGCCGAGGCCGCCGCATGCGAGCCAGCTAATGAAGCCGTATGGGTGAGGGCAGCTTGTTGAGCTTGGCTGGTTTTACCCACTTTTAAGACCACCACAGGCTTTCGCAACCGATGCGCTTGCCGCGCTAAAGCTTCAAAGCCTTGAATCGAATCAAAGCCTTCAATATGCAAACCTAAGGCCGTCACCCGAGGATCATCCAGTACGGCTAAGGCTAAATCAGATAAACCGATCTGCATCTGATTGCCCGCTGTTAACAAATACGCCAACGGTAAGCCCCGTTGCTGCATGCTAAGATTAATCGCCAGATTCGAAGATTGGGCGAGAATCGCCACGCCCTGCTCCCCGTCTGCCAAACGCCGACCACCATGCTGATCGGGCCAGAGTAAAACGCCATCGGCATAATTAATAAAGCCATAGCAGTTTGGACCAAGGAGCGGTAGCTTAGCAACTGCTTCTAGCTGTGCTTCTAAGCGCTGGCCTTCTTCATCCGCCTCACGAAAACCCGAGGCATAACAAACGGCCCCGCCCGCTCCCTTTGCTACAAGCTCGGCCACAATATGTGGCGTGATATGTCGATTCACCCCAACAAAACAAGCATCGGGTGCCTCCGGTAGTTCAGCAATACTGGGATAGGTTTTTAAACCCGCCATTTCAGTGCGGCTAGGGTGAACCGGCCACAGCTCACCGGTATACCCCATACGCTGGCATTGCACGATAACATTGACAGCAGCACTACCACCAACCACAGCAATGGAGCGCGGTCTTAACAGACGTTGTAAATCAAATGGACGCTGCATTTAAGCCCCCAAAGGCCTTAAAAGATGCCGTGAGATAATATGACGCTGGATCTCGGAAGTTCCATCCCAAATTCGCTCGACCCGCGCATCTCGCCAGAAACGCTCCAAAGGCAAATCGCTCATCAAACCCATCCCACCAAAAATCTGCACTGCTTGATCCGTGACCCGTGCAAGCATTTCAGTCGCATAGAGCTTAGCACTTGCAATGTCTCGATCAGCGCCCCAGCCTTGGTCTACTTTCCAAGCGGCTGCAAGGGTTAGATAATCCGCTGCATCAATCTCGGTAATCATATCCGCCAGCTTAAAGGACACCCCTTGAAAACGGCCAATGGCTTGACCAAACTGCTTGCGTTCCGCCGCATACGGTAGGGCTAATTCAAAAGCTCGTCGCGCTCGCCCCACACAAAAGGCCGCAACAGTTAAGCGCGTACCATAGAGCCATTGATTGGCCAATTCGAAACCTTGATGTACTTCCCCCAACACTTGTGCTGCAGGCAAACGGCAATGATCAAAATTCAAAATACAATTGTGATAGCCGCGATGACTCACCGATTGATAACCCTTACGAATTTCAAAACCCGGTGTATCACGGTCTACTAAGAAACAGGTGATGAGCTTCTTCTTACCCTGTGGAGTGACTTCCTCACCAGTTGCTGCAAATACAATCACAAAATCAGCAATATCGGCATGGCTAATAAAATGCTTCGAACCATTGATGATCCAATCACCGCCCACCTGTTTAGCATGGCATTTCATCCCACGCACATCCGAACCTGCCTCGGGTTCAGTCATTGCCAGAGCATCAAAACGTTCACCCTGCACTGCTGGTAATAAATAGCGCTCACGTTGCTCACCTTCGCAGGCCAGCAAAATCCCTGAGGGTCGCCCAAAAAAAACCGACAATGCCATTGAAGGTCGCCCTAACTCACGCTCTAAGAGCGTAAAATCCAGATGATTTAAACCACCACCACCGACCGACTCCGGCATATTGGCTGCATAAAAGCCTAATTCGCGGCATTTATCACGAATTTCTAAACCCAGCTCGATGGGCAATTCACCAGTACGCTCCACTTCGGCTTCATGCGGATACATTTCCTTTTCCACGAAGCTGCGTACCGTATCAACGATCAGTTGCTGCTCAGTGCTTAATCCAAACTCCATATCTAACCTCCAATGGCACGTCCCGCCCCGTCTGGCCGAGGCAATTGTGCGTGTGCGTGTGCAAACTCGGTCAGCTTGCTAGCGACAGCGGCACTCGGCAAACTAGAGCTGCGGTTTTTCAAACTCACATGAATCAATAAATGCTCAGCGGTTGCTAACAAGCGCCCATCAGCATGCTGGATACGATTGAATAAATGCAGCTTCTTACCACTGCCTGCCAAGACCTGAGTGGTGACGACAATAGGCTCTAAAGCGCGAACCTCATCCAAATGGCGCAGATGCGTTTCCACAGTAAAATACGAACCACCGGCCTCGACATAAGCCGCATCCACGCCAAGCAAGCGCATAAAAGCATCGGTCGCCTCGCTGGATACTTGCAAATAGCGGCTTTCATTCATGTGATTATTATAGTCCGTCCAATCCGTAGGTACGGTACGCTCGACCGTTTTAATCGGTTGGCTTTTATCGAGCCGTGTCGTGATGCCAGACAAGCTCGATAAAGCCGCTGCATCGTATTGCGCTTTTTCATAAGCCGCTAAGGCCTTACCGGCGCCCCAATCATAGGTTTTGAGTGCTTGCAAAATGGCAATCAGATTATTGTCACGAATCCGCTCGAGTTCCCGAATACTATAATGCCCCGACTGCGCATCCGACTGGCCTGCAATTAAGTCCACCAATTCATCATTAAACTCAGGTACTTCAGTCAGTTTCGTCCACGGCCAAGTCAAGCAAGGGCCAAATTGCTCCATAAAATGGCGCATCCCTGCTTCACCACCTGCAATCCGATACGTTTCAAATAAGCCCATCTGCGCCCAACGCAAACCAAAACCATAACGAATCGCATCATCCACATCTTGAGTGCTCGCGATCCCATCGCGTACTAGCCATAAAGATTCGCGCCAAACTGCTTCCAATAAGCGATCTGCGATAAAAGCTTCGATTTCTTTTTTGATATGCAATGGGTGCATACCAAGGCTACGATAAAAATCAAGGGCGCGTTGCACGGTTTGGGCAGCGGTCGCTTGCCCACCTACCAACTCCACCAAAGGCAACAAATAAACCGGATTGAACGGATGTGCTACCAATAAACGCTCGGGATATTGCAAACCAGCTTGTAAATCAGTCGGCAAAATCCCGGAAGTGGATGAGGCAATCACGGCTCTAGGCGAAGCTGCTTGTTCAATTTCCCGATAAATCGCTTGCTTAAGATCAAGACGCTCAGGCACTGCCTCTACAATCCATTCAGCCGCTTGCACCGCACTGGCTAGATCAGCTGTGAACTCAAAATGGGCTTCGGGGCGACGCGGTGCCATCGTGAGTTTGCTATAAGCATGGCGGCTATTCCCTAGCACGGCGGCAAGCTTGTGTGGAGCGGTAGGATCAGGGTCATAAATACGCACCTGAATACCATTTTCAATCAAACGTGCCACCCAACCTGCACCGATGACACCCCCACCAATCACCGCTGCTTGTTTAATTTGCTCCATGTGTTACTCCTTAAGCCCAGCGCTTGGTGAGTTGCATTTTTTGCCGAACTTCAGGCGCAGTCATGATTCGACTCCCCATTGCTTCAGCGATGGTCACGGCACGTTTGACTAAATCACCATTACTCGCCAACACACCACGATCTAACCAGATATTGTCTTCTAAACCGACACGAATATGGCCGCCTGCCAAGATGGCCATCGCCACATAAGGCAATTGATTACGCCCAATTGAAAAAGCTGAAAAAGTCCATTCTTTC
Organism: Thiothrix eikelboomii; assembly: GCF_900167255.1. GTDB lineage: Bacteria > Pseudomonadota > Gammaproteobacteria > Thiotrichales > Thiotrichaceae > Thiolinea > Thiolinea eikelboomii. The sequence continues at coordinate 87,910 of NZ_FUYB01000018.1, read as the reverse complement.
GGTACGGCATTCACCATCGCCATCAAGGTAGAAAAATCATCCGGCGCGCCCCAAGGAATCCCCATACAGAGTTGAATCATCCCCGGCGCCTCAATCAAGCCCTGATCCCTTAACCATTTCGCAAGCAGGATATGCCCCGTGTCGAAGGCTTCAATTTCAGGGCGCACGCCCAATGCCTTAATCTGTTTCGCCATTTCGCGCAAAGTCGCGGGAGTATTGGTCATGACATAATCACCCTCACCGAAATTCATCGTGCCGCAATCTAAGGTACAGATTTCCGGTAAGAGCTCACGGACATGTGCTAGGCGTTCGGTTGCCCCCGCCATATCCGTTCCCAGTTCCGCAGGGGGTAAAGGTTGCTCGACACTGCCCAAGGTCAAATCCCCACCCATACCTGCTGTTAGGTTTAACACCATATCAACACCAGACTCACGAATATAATTGACCACTTCACGGTATAAAGCCGGATCACGTGCTGGTGCCCCCGTTTGTGGCTGACGTACATGGATATGCACAACAGCGGCCCCGGCTTGGGCTGCTTCGATACAACTCTCTGCAATTTGACGCGGGGTGACAGGTACTTTATGTGAACGTTCAGTGGTTGCCCCTGCACCGGTCACAGCACAGGTAATAAAGACATCTCGACTCGGACTCAGCATGGCAGGCTCTCCTCAATAGTAATCCACTCATAATCTCACTCTGTTTTGCCCTATGATTAGCTTTATTCGCAATTCATTTAGCAAAAAGCGCAATGGACTTATTTACCCGCTCAAATGCCCCGTTAAAAATCACTCTGCTCCTCGCTGCTGATTCATCGCTGATGTCTTTAGCTTCCGTACTAGATGTGATGCGCGGAGCGAATCGGATGGCACAAAGCAAACTGTTTGATTGGCAAATCATCACCCCGCACGATCAAGCCGTGCAGTTAACCTGTGGCCTAAGCATTCAACCGGATGTGGCCTTCAATCCACAATTGCAAGGCGATATTTTGATTATCTTAGCGGGCTTCCATCATGAGCAGCATTTTGATAAAGCTTTATTACGCCAACTAAAAAACATTATTCCCCGCTTTCACTGGATCGGGGGAATCGAATCAGGCAGCTGGGCTTTAGCCCGTTTAGGTTTGCTAGATGGCCACCAAGCCACCACTCATTGGGAGGATTTAGAGGATTTCGCTCTTAAGCATCCTTCGATTCAAGTCAAGCCCGATCGGTTTGTGATTGATGCACCGACCTTTACTTCCGGTGGCGCTTCACCGAGCTTTGACTTTATGCTGCATCTGATTCGCTGCCGCTATGGGCAACAACTGGCACTGGAGGTGGCAAGTATTTTTATCTATGACCCGATACACACCCGTCATGATGCTCAATCCTTAGTGTGTTTAGGGCTATTAGAAACGCAAGAACCTCGAGTTGCCAAAGCCATTCGGCTGATGGCTGAGCACCTAGAAGACCCGCTCAGTATTCGCCAAATCGCTCAAGAGCTGGCCTTATCAGTGCGCATGCTTGAATACTTATTTCGGGAGCAACTCAATGCGACTCCAGCCCAATATTATCTGCATTTACGGTTACACAATGCGCGCCGTTTGGTTACTGACACGGGGTTGTCTATTCAAGAAATCGCTTTGCGCACGGGCTTTAGTTCGCTAGCAGTACTGTCACGCTGCTTCCGAGATACTTATCAATTCAGCCCTGCCCATTATCGCCACCGCTTTAAACAAGGTATTAATCACACTGCTTAAGATAGCGCGCTTGCAAAGCACCATACAACGCATTGCAGACGATGATTTGCTGGGCTTGTGCTAAATCGTCCTGAGATAAAACTCGTGCCTGCGCTTTGAGTTCGTCCAGCAATATGGCGCGCTGCACGCCCGCAAGTAAACCGCTACTCAAGGGCGGCGTATACCATTGATCATCCAGCAAAATAAATACATTACTGCGCGAGCCTTCGGTTAATTCCCCTTTTTCATTACAGAATAGGTAGTCAAATAAACCCGCCGCTTTAGCCTCAGCGAGCGCCTTGTTGTATAGCGCCCGAGCCGTCGTTTTGTATTGTAAGAATGGATCAGTCGAAGTGACTGGAGTGGAATACAGCGCAATCTTCACCGGTTGCTGCACTGGCTCTAATGCAGTGCTGGTTGCAGCCAATTGCCCTTGTGCATTCAGCGTAAGACGCAAGCGAATTAACTCAAACTGGCTCTGCTTTACCACGGCATCCATGCAGGTTTGCACAGCTGCCGAGGTCGGTATCGGCCAACCCAAGGCTGTGGCACTTTTTTGCAAGCGCGCCACATGCTGCTCAAATAAGGCTATGGTCTTGCCCTCAAGACGCAGAGTTTCGATCAACTCAAACGCTTGAGTGTGTTCGGTAAAAAAACGCGCTTTGAGTAAACACTCGTCCCATTCTGCAAGAGCGTTTGACTCATAGGTAATCCCTGCCCCGACTGACAGTTGCAAAGGCCAGTGTGCAAACCCGACCGCATCCATTTGCGGTTGCGCCGTGGTTTGTAGGGTACGAATCGGCACATTCAAGACTAGATGAAGCTGCTGATCGGCCAGTGGCTCAATAAACCCCACCGTGCCGCAATAAGTGCCACGCGCAGAGGGTTCAAGTGCATCAATAATTTGCAGACTACGCCGTTTGGGTGCGCCTGTAATTGAACCACAGGGAAATAAAGCATTGAAGATATTGAGTAAACTCGGTTGCTGACTTAAGTTTGCTTGCACGGTGCTGGTCATTTGTAGCACCCTGCCATAGGGTTTAACCTCAAACAAACTCGGCACAGACACCTGTTGCACTTCCGGCAAACGTGACAAATCATTACGCATTAAATCGACAATCATTAGATTTTCTGCACGGTTTTTTGTATCACTGGCTAACTGAGCTGCAAGATGTTGCGTTTCTGCTTCATGCTCTGCTACGGCGGCGGTGCCTTTCATGGGGCGACAAATCATTTGATTGGCAGTCATTTCCACCCATAATTCGGGTGAAAACGACAGTATGCTAGTTTGTGGTAGCGTCAAAAAAGCACCATAAGCAATATTTAAGTCACGCGCCAGTTGATAATAAACCCTAGCTAAGGCTGCATCGCTTGGCGTACTTGCTATGAGTTCGCTGCAAAGAGGAAAGGTGTAATTCACTTGATAAGCATCACCCGCAGCAAGCAGCTCACGAATCTTTTCAAGATGTTCAAAAAATTGAGTTTGTTCTATAGCCGCCTGTGCTGGAGTCAAATGATGGGTGACTCCTTGCCCTTGAGCGTGCAACCAAGTCAAGGCCTGCTCACGATTTAAGATTTGAGGCGGCGGAAAAGCTAAAGCTTGCAGCCACGGAGTCGTACTAACTTGATGATTTAAACTCAAACCTTTGGCCACAGTAAAGGCTGCTGCTGCCTCGAAAGCCACAGCAACCACCACATGGCCTTGGCCTGCTCTTACAGCGTCGATTGCATTGAGGGCTGTGTGCAAGCGCTCAACTGCGTCTAATTCATCCCCCTGCACCCACCATAGATGCTCAGCTTGGGTATATAAACGACTCTGTGCTTGCGCATCGCTACCATCAAATAAAAGCGCCGTACAATCCTGAAAACCACGCATCATTTTTAGATTAGATTGAGATTAAAGGGCGCAAGCTTAGCAGAGAACGTTTGCAGGTTCTAAGCTGCCTTTTATTGACTCCCATCGACCGCCTATTTGCAGAATACCAATCGCTAACAGTGACTGGCCTATCTTTTTCCTTATGGAGATTATCGGGGATGGAACTTAGTATCAGGCTTTCAAAAGAGTTTTAGCCCCAAACTCAACTGTTCCGGCTGCCAAGGCTCAGCAAAATGCACCCCAACTCCCAATAAACGAACGGGGACTTGTCGCCGATCCCACGCTTGTTTAATCAAGGGCAAAAATAAAGGCTGCGCCACCACCTGGGTACTCGTTTGTGCAGTTGTTAGTACAAAATCATGAAAGCGTAATTTCACCACTAAGCTTTTCGGCACTAACCGCTGGCTGGCTTGTGCTTTGGCTAAGCGCTGTTCTAAAGCATGAAACAAAGCTGGTAATTCAGCATAGCAAGCGGCTAAATCGAGTAAGTCGGTGGCAAAAGTATCTTCTACACTAATAGATTTATAACTGTTATCGACACTCACGGGCCGCTGATCGATTCCACGCGCTAATTCATACAAACGGCTACCAAAACGCCCAAACTCGGTACCCAGCTTAGCTAACGACCAGGCTTGCAAATCGGCACAGGTTTGAATTCCTAGCTCAGCCATTCGTTCGGCAGTCACCCGACCCACACCCGGAATTTTCTTCACCGGCAAACTCAGCATAAACTCAGCGATGGCTTGAGGACGAATCACAAATTGACCGTTGGGCTTATGCCAATCACTGGCTACTTTAGCTAAGAACTTATTCGGAGCAATGCCTGCAGAAGCGGTCAGTCGCTGCTCCTGCCAAATACGGGAACGAATTTCTTTAGCGATCAGCGTAGCACTACCTTGATACTGGCGAGCATGGCTGACATCTAAATAAGCCTCATCTAAAGATAAAGGCTCGATCAACTCAGTATAAGCAGTGAAGATACTCTGGATTTGCTCAGAAACCGCCTGATACACCGCCCGGCGAGGTGGCACACGAATCAGCTCCGGGCATAAACGCAAGGCAGTTTTCATTGGCATCGCAGAATGTACACCAAACCGACGGGCTTCATACGAACAGGTTGCGACCACACCTCGCGCATCGGGCGAACCTCCGACTGCGATAGCTTTGCCGCGCAGCGTGGGATTATCACGCGCTTCAATGGCCGCATAAAAGCAGTCCATGTCGATGTGAATAATTTTGCGAAGTTCAGTATCAGCCATCTATACAGCATAGCAAAACTCACTACTGCAAAATAACTGTCAGTCCATACTACCCACTAGATGCTCGCTCAACATAAATTGACACTTCGTTCAGGCCTCATACCTCTCCATTGTTCTCAAAAGGAAACAGTTTGTTCACAAACCATCTATTGTTTCCCTTTATTACCGTCATTATGCTGTTGCTACAAGTAAATATGATCACTCAGGCAACAAATTACTAGTAGGCCTAGTCGTGCTCTTGCAGGTTGATGGGTAAGGGACTGCCCAGTTAACTGCATGACCTATAAACCCATCGAAGGAGTCATACCTAATGAAATTACGCTTACTGGCAATCTGTGTTGCCTGTGCACTACTAAGTAGCTGCGACGATAATGATACTGTTACTACAGTCGATACCCTAGCATTTAACAAAGACGCTTACGTTCTCAATACCATCACGGTGGATGGCAGCTCTGTCTCTTACCGCGCCTATACGAATATTGTCTATGTTGATAAACCGACTGATCTCAACTACCAGTACATGAATATTTATGTGCCAACCACTCTAGTAGACAACCAGACCGCGCCCATTTTCTTCCCCAACCTAGTCGGTGGTTATCGTCCGGCAAAACCATTAACTTTCACCACGACAGCGTTCACAATCAGTGACGAAACAGACCGCACCACCTCGGCAGCGGTGGCGCTGTCCAAAGGTTATATTGTCGCCTCCGCTGGCGCACGGGGTAATACTGCCGAAGTTAATGGTGTATATACTGGTAAAGCACCAGCAGGCATTGTTGACCTGAAAGCAGCCGTGCGTTACCTGCGTCATAATGATGAGGTTATACCTGGCAGTGCTGAAAAAATCATTTCTAATGGAACCAGTGCTGGGGGGGCTATGTCATCGCTGCTCGGCAGCTCTGGGAATGACCCGCTGTTTGAGCCTTATCTGAAGGAAATTGGTGCAGCCGATGCCAAGGATAATATCTTTGCTGCTGCGGCATTTTGTCCCATTGTTGATCTAGAAAATGCTGACAGTGCTTATGAGTGGCTGTATAACCGAGTCAACATTGATACGGATAGCACGGGTGCGTCCGTATATGGATTCGATGATACCCAGATGGAGATTTCGGGTGAGTTGATGGCTCTGTATTCAGGGTATCTGAATGGTCTGGCCTTGCGACGAGTGGATAACAATCAACCGCTCACGACGGCTAATATGCAGAATTACATCACCTCCTTTTTGCTCGCATCCGCACAGGAGCAATTAAACAAAGGCGCAAATCTTGCCGACAAGACATGGCTAACAGTCAAAGATGGCAAGGCAACAGCCGTTAATTTTAATGCCTACCTTTCCTATGTGGGGCGCTGGTCACCGATCAAAAACCCACCTGCGTTCGACTGGTTGGGTAACCCGAGTGATCCAGCGCCTATGCGTCCGGGTGGTTCTTTTGAAAATAACCTGTTTGGTAGCAGTAATACCAATATCAATGTCTTTACCGATTACGTCGCCAACCGATTGAGTCCGGGATCTACTGTACCCCAGAACATAAAAGACCGGGTTTACCTGATGAATCCGATGAACTTTATTGGCAAGAATAGCGCAACGCTGGCAAAGAATTGGTATATCCGTCACGGTACCAAAGATCGGGATACCGCCTTTACAGTCCCTGTCAATCTTTATACCAAACTCATGAATACCGGTCTGGTTGTAAATATGAACTTTGAGCTGGGTTGGGAAAGGCCACACTCTGGTGATTACGATCTAGCAGAGTTGTTTGCTTGGATGGGTTCGATAACACAATAACAATAACCACAAAATACCGTACCACAATGCAGGGCGTGGAACACACCGTCCTGCTTATAGCGCTAGATCCACTTGATCAACGACCATAAAGTCTATTTGTCTAGTACCACTCAAACCGATAGCACAACTCGCTACTGCAAAATAACTAACACTCAGCTAGGCTAGGCCATATTACCACTACAGTAAGCGCGCACCATGACTCAACCGAATTTTCTCATTCTAATGGTCGATCAAATGACCGGCTGTCTGCTCGATGAATCTATGCTCCAATACCTGCATGCTCCGCATCTCAAAGGCTTAATTAAGCAGGGCGTTAAATTTGAAAACGCCTATTGTGCTAGCCCTTTATGCACGCCTGCCCGGGGCAGTTTTATGACCGGACAATTACCTTCACGCTCGGGAATTTATGATAATGCCGCTGAATTTCCGGCGAGCACCCCTAGTTTCGCACACTACTTACGCTTAAATGGCTATCAAACGGCTTTAAGTGGCAAGATGCATTTCGTTGGCCCTGATCAATTACATGGCTTTGAAGAGCGCTTAACAACAGATATTTATCCGGCTGATTTTGGCTGGACACCCGATTGGCGTGACCCACTCACTCGTATTGATTGGTGGTATCACAATCTGCACTCGGTCACTGAAGCTGGCATAGCAGAAATCAGTAATCAATTGGAATTTGATGATGAAGTCGCTTATTTCGCCCGCTTAAAGTTGTATCAATATGCTCGCCGCCTTGATCCACGCCCTTTCTGCTTAACCGTAAGCTTTACCCATCCCCATGACCCTTATGTAGCACGCCAAAAATATTGGGATTTGTATGAAAATACTGAAATCCCGATGCCTAGGGTGCCGTCTATGCCTTATCCTGAGCAGGATCAGCACTCTCAGCGTCTCTACGATGCGGTCAATTACACAAACTACTCTATCACCGAAGAGCAAATCTACCGCGCCCGCCGTGCTTACTACGCCAATATTAGCTATTTAGACGATAAAATCGGTGAATTGCTACAAGTGCTGGGTGATTGTGATTTTGCGGATAATACCGTGATTCTGTTTTGTGCCGACCACGGTGATATGCTCGGTGAGCGCGGCTTATGGTACAAAATGTGTTTCTACGAATATGCAATGCGCATTCCGCTGGTATGGCACGCACCTCAGCAATTTAGCAGTCGCAGCGTATCAACGCCCGTGGCGGCTCAAGATATTCTGCCCAGTTTAATGGAATTGGCGGGTGTTGACCCAAAGCAAGTCGCCTGCCCGATTGATGGTGTGAGTTTGGTGAGTTTAGCCCAAGGCCAAGAGCAAGCGGATCGGGTCGTCTATGCCGAATATTGTGCAGAAGGCTCGGTAGCACCGATGGTGATGATTCGCCAAGGCAGGTTCAAATTTAACTATTGCGAAGCTGATCCCCTGCAGTTATTTGATCTCCAAGCTGACCCGCATGAGCTGAATAACTTAGCGAAGGATCCAGCGTATACAGAGGTTTTGCAGAGTTTCCAGCAGCAATTGCAAAGCCGTTGGGATTTAGCCAGTTTTCAGCAAGCCGTGCTGCATAGCCAAGCTTGCCGTCACCTAGTGGATGCGGCGAATCGCAAGGGTAAATTTAAATCTTGGGACTACCAACCACAGCAGGATGCAACCCAACGTTATATGCGTAATCACCTCGACTTAAATGTACTGGAGGCGAATAACCGCTATCCCAAGCCTTAAGCGACTAAAGCCTTTAACGCGGTGTGTATCCGTACAAAACTTGCTTTGGCAGCTGCCAGCTGGTGGCGTGCATGCAAATAACCATGCGTTAAACCTTGCTCGTGATACCAAGTTGCTTTACCACCGGCGGCTTGAATTTTTTCACAATATACCCGCGCTTCATCGACTAAAGGATCAAACTCTGCACTAAACACAAGGGTTGTAGGTAAGCCGCTAAAATCGGCATCGGCGAGTGGAATGCCAGCTAATTGTGGCGGGATCTGTTTAGAACCTAACCAGCTTTGCCAATAACTTGTCAGGCTGGCGGTACTGAGTAAGGGGGCTAGGGCATAGCGCTCATAACTGTCTAAACTCAAATCCGAACCTAATACCGGATAAATTAAAACTTGTGCCAGCGGTGCTTTGGCCTGTCCACGTCGCTGATGGGCAACATGAGCAGCTAAACAAGCCCCTGCACTATCGCCTATCAGGATTAAAGGCAAATTCGTTTGCTCCGCAAGTGCTTGATAGGCCGCCATCGCATCCTCAAGGGCAGCCGGAAATAAATGCTCGGGGGCTAAGCGATATTCAACTGCAGTCAGCGGCCAGCCCGTTGCTGCACACAAATCCGCACAAATCCCATCATGGCTCTCTAGCCCACCCAAGACAAAACCACCACCGTGAAAATAAATAAGCTGCGCTCTTGCCTGCTTAGCAAGCATTTGATAGGAACGAATCGGTATTAAGCCCCTATCAGTGCTTAAGTACTGATCATGACTGCTCAGATTGGTCGGATAAGGGACAGCCAGACTAGCCAACATTAAATGATAAGCCTGCCGTTGCTCATCCACCGGTCGAGCCGCAAAATCTTCAGGAAAAAAGTGGTTAATTAAGTTAATAAACGCCCAATATTCTGTATTAAGCAAATGCGTATAGCCTTCTGCTGAAATTCTAGTAGACATAAGTTGTGATAGGCCTCTACTTTCAATTCATAAATGACACTGTTACAGTCATTTATAGGAGAGTTTAAAGTGCTTGAAAATATTGCTAATCGCTATTTTTCTAAGTGCCATCGTGATTGATCCCTTTATTCGCTAGTGAAGGGTCAATAACTACCATCACACAGTTAGTGGAGGAGATGTGTATGACTGATTTAAAACAGCTCGACCTTGATTTAAGAGCAGGTCGACTATCGCGACGCGACTTCCTAAAAGCAGCTGCTCTATTCGGTCTCAGTGCCGCTGCCCCTTCAGTTCTATTCGGCAAACCCGCCTATGCTGCCTCAGAACCTAAAAAAGGGGGACACCTCAAAATCGGTACAGGGCATGGTTCTACCACTGACTCCCTCGATCCTGCCACCTACGAAAACAACTGCATGCAGTCGGTAGGCAAAACCATCCACAATTATTTGACGCAAGTTGCAGCCAATGGTCAGCTTGGTTCCGAGCTTGCCGAAACTTGGGAGGCCAGCGAAGGCGCTAAGAAATGGGTATTTAAACTCCGCCAAGGCGTTGAGTTCCATAATGGTCAGAAAATGACTGCCAACGATGTGATTGCTTCGTTTAAACATCACGGCGGGGCCGACAGTAAATCTGGGGCAAAAGTTATCGTCGATGCCTTTAGCGATCTGCAAGCCGATGGTGATCATACCCTACTGATCACTTTGAAAGAAGGCAATGCAGATTTACCCTATCAACTTAGTGATTACCATTTAGCGGTCATGCCTGCCAATGCTGAGGGCAAGATTGATGCTAAATCCGGTATAGGCTGCGGCTACTACAAACTGAAGAATTTTGAACCGGGCGTGAAAACATCGGTAGAGAAATTTGCCAACCATTGGAATGCAGGCACTGTACATTTAGATTCTGCCGAATTTATCACGATTGCTGATGTTACCGCACGGGTGAATGCGCTGACCACGGGTGAAATTGATGCCGCTGACCGGATGGATGTAAAAACCCTGCATTTGTTAGCCCGGAATAAAAACGTGCGTGTAATTGAAACCAGTGGTAACGCGCATTACTCGATGCCGATGCGTTGTGATACTGATCCTTACAAAAGTGCTGATGTACGCTTAGCCCTCAAATACGCGGTGGATCGTAATGCAATGCTGGAAACGGTCTTGCGTGGTCACGGTTATGTGGGTAATGATCATCCGATTGGACGGGCAAATCGTTATCTCGCTAAAGATCTCCCCCAACGTGCTTATGATCCTGAAAAAGCTAAATTCCACCTGAAAAAAGCGGGCGCAGAAGGTTTGAAAGTGCAATTAAGTACCTCAGATGCAGCCTTCGCGGGGGCGGTTGATGCCGCTGTGCTTTATAAAGAGCATGCCGCTAAAGCAGGGATTGAGGTCGAAATCATTCGTGAGCCTAGTGATGGTTACTGGTCGAATGTCTGGATGAAGAAACCTTTCTGCTTCTGCTATTGGGGTGGTCGCCCTACCGAAGACTGGGCTTTCTCTACAGCCTATGCAGCCGATGCAGAATGGAATGATACGGTTTGGAAAAATGAAAAATTCAATCAGCTATTATTAGCCGCACGGGCTGAATTGGACGAAGCCAAACGGGCGACAATGTATGCCGAAATGCAGATGCTCCTCAGTGAGGATGGTGGCACGATTATCCCTATTTTCAATAATTATATTGGTGCAGTCACCGACAAAGTGGGTACACCGGAAGTGATCGCAAATGACTGGGATCTTGACGGTCAACGTGCAGTCTTACGCTGGTGGAAAACCGCTTAAGTCTAGCTTTTAACCACAGTGAGTTCGCCTCTCCCTCTGATTTAGAGGGAGAAATCCAGAGCAGGTGCTTTGATAGGGAGCCCTAGCCTATGTTGTCTATTATACGTTTAATTCTCGAGCGCCTCGGTTTAGGGGTTTTAGTTTTATTTGCTGTCTCCTTGATTATCTTTTTGGGTGTTGAACTCTTACCCGGCGATCTTTGCCAAGCACTCCAAGGCCAATCTGCAACCGAATCCACCCTAGCAGCTTGTCGCAAAGAGTTAGGTTTAGAGCAATCAGCACCGACTCGTTATTTCCATTGGTTAGCCAATATTGCTCAGGGTGACTTTGGTAAATCCTTAGCGAATGGCCGAGAGATTTCTGAGTTAATCGGAGTACGGCTAGCGAATACTTTTTTTCTCGCTTTAGTGGCTGCGGTGATTGCAGTTCCCTTATCTTTAATCTTAGGGATCTTAGCCGCTTTATATCGGAATAGTTGGTTTGATCGCAGCATTAATGTACTGACTTTAGCTTCGATTTCATTTCCAGAGTTTTTTGTCGCTTATATTTTGATTCTGGTCTTTTCGGTGCAATTAGGTTGGTTTCCGAGCCTCTCCGATGTTAGCCCTGACACACCGTTATTAGAACGTCTGCACAAAGTCTTTCTACCTGCACTCACGCTTACACTGGTGGTGATGGCTCACATGATGCGCATGACGCGGGCAGCCATTATTAATCTCATGGCTAGCCCTTATATCGAAATGGCTCAGTTTAAAGGTTTAAGTCGCTCCCACATTATTATCCATCATGCCTTGCCGAATGCGTGGGCACCGATTGTGAATGTGGTGGCTTTGAACTTAGCCTATTTAATTGTAGGGGTGGTGATTGTCGAAGTGGTCTTCGTTTATCCCGGCTTGGGTCAGCTGATTGTTGACTCTGTACAGAAGCGAGATATTCCCGTGGTGCAAGCGTGTAGCATTATCTTTGCTGCAACTTATGTGCTCTTGAATTTAACCGCCGATATTCTTTCTATTGCCACTAACCCAAGGTTATTGCATCCAAAATGACTACCCACTCATCCTCTGACTCTCAACTAGAGCCATTCACCGAACCGCCCCCAGCAGCACGCCCGAGTAAGTTTAAGCGCGCCCTACGCGAATTATGGAAATCCCCACTGAGTGCCAAACTTGGCATGCTGATTGTGCTTAGTTATATTTTTGTAGCGCTCTTTGCACCTTGGTTAACCCCTTATGGCGAATCTGAAATCGTGGGTGGCCCATTTGAACTTTGGGGTGATAAATACCCACTCGGTACGGATAACTTAGGCCGTGATATGCTCACCCGTTTGCTCTATGGTGCACGTAATACGATAGGTATTGCCTTGATCACCACCTTACTCGCCTTTTTGATCGGTGGCATGACAGGAATCTTAGCGGCTATTTTAGGGGGCTGGGCTGATCAACTCATGAGTCGGTTTGTCGATGTCTTGATGGCGATTCCTTCCCTGATTTTCTCTTTATTGCTGTTGACCATTTTCGGTACTTCGATTCCAGTGCTGATTATTATTATTGCGGTACTCGATTCAACTCGGGTGTTTCGCTTAGCGCGGGCAGTCAGTCTGAATGTAGTGGTCATGGATTATGTAGAGGCTGCTCGTTTACGCGGTGAAGGTTTAGGCTGGATCACCCTGCGCGAAGTTTTGCCCAATATTATGCCACCTTTAGTGGCTGAGTTTGGCTTACGCTTTTGCTTTGTCTTTCTGACGATTGCGGCTTTAAGCTTTTTAGGCTTGGGGATTCAACCACCGACAGCCGATTGGGGCAGTATGGTACGCGATAATGCCACACTGATTTCCTATGGCGATATAACCCCCTTGCTACCCGCCGGGGCGATTGCCTTACTCACTATTGGTGTGAATTTCATTGTAGATTGGTTCTTACACAAAACCAGTGGATTAAAAGATGGCCAATAATACTCCAGCAGCCAATGATGATCATGAGGTCTTGTTAGAAATGCGCGACCTACGGATTGATGGTCGACGCGATGATCAATGGCACGAAATCATTAAAGGCATTGATCTCACCCTGCATCGCGGTGAAGTCTTAGGTTTAATCGGTGAATCTGGCGCTGGCAAATCCACGCTGGGCATTGCTGCGATGGGCTATGTGAAGCCGGGTTGCCGTTTTTCAGGTGGCAGGATTACCTTCGATGGCATTGATATGCTCACCGCGAGTGAAGAGAAAAAGCAAGCTTTGCGCGGAGTCCGTATTGCTTATGTTGCGCAAAGTGCCGCAGCCTCGTTTAATCCAGCCCATAAGCTGATTGATCAGTTTGCTGAAATTCCGGTGCAACATCATAAAAGCAGCAAAGCGGAGGCTTATGCGGATGCCAAAGATTTATACAGTAAATTGCAGCTGCCTGAGCCTGAACAGATTGGCTTTCGTTATCCTCATCAAGTCTCGGGTGGGCAACTGCAACGGGCGATGACGGCGATGGCGATGTCTTGCCGCCCCGATTTAATCATTTTCGACGAGCCTACCACGGCTTTGGATGTCACCACACAAATCGAAGTGCTGATGACCATGAAAGATATTGTCGAACAATTTAATACTGCTGCGATTTATATCACGCATGACCTAGCGGTAGTCGCACAAATGGCTGATCGGATTATGGTGCTACGCTATGGTGAATTAGTGGAAGAAGCCCCTACTCGCGTGATGCTGGCTAACCCCAAACAGGCCTATACTAAGTCCCTATGGGCTGTACGCTCCTTCCGTAAAACCTCTGTTTTAAAGACTCAACAGCAGGCCACTCAGCCAATCATCAGTGTACAAAATGTAACTGCCGCTTATGGTGTCTTGGATATTTTGCATGAGATTAGTTTTGACTTGCAGCGGGGGCAAACCGTCTCCGTGGTCGGTGAATCCGGTAGCGGTAAAAGTACCACGGCGCGAGTTATCACCGGGCTATTACCACCCCGTTTAGGCCAAGTGCTCTTTCAAGGTCAAGCGCTACCACCAGATTATCGCCAGCGCAGTAAAGACCAGCTCCGACAAGTACAGATGATTTATCAAATGGCGGATACAGCGATTAATCCACGCCAACGGGTTCGGGAGATTATTGGTCGCCCCCTCAGCTTTTATTTAGGCATGGATAGCCAACAAGTCGAAACACGAACCCGCGAATTGTTAGCAATGATTGAACTTAATCCTGATCAGTTTATTGACCGTTTCCCAAGTGAATTATCCGGTGGGCAAAAGCAGCGAATCTGTATTGCTCGCGCTTTAGCTGCCGAACCACAATGTATTATTTGTGATGAAGTGACTTCAGCTTTAGATCAATTAGTCGCCGAAGGTATTCTACGCTTATTAGATCGCTTACAGCGCGAATTAAACTTGGCTTATATGTTTATTACCCATGACCTTGCCACCGTAAAAGCGATTTCGGATGAAGTGGTGGTCATGTTAAAAGGCAAAATTGTTGAGCAAGGTAGCAAGGACAAGATTTTTTCGCCGCCCTATCCTGAGTACACCGAAAAACTGCTCGCTTCGGTGCCACAGATGAACCCCGATTGGATGAAACAGCTAATTGCTCAAAGAGAATCGCGCAGCTAAGAAGTTTATGAGAGTCAACCCACTTGGAACAATTACCAAGAACAATTACTGAACCTGCTCGCCAGCTTGAGATTATTCATCAAACTGAGGTACTCGTCATAGGCTCAGGGCCTGCAGGCTTGGCAGCGGCTCTCGCGGCGGCGCGTACAGGTGTAGCAGTGACTTTGCTAGAACGCTTCGGCTGTTTTGGTGGCAATATCACCACCGTAGGGGTCGAGGGTATGGCTTGGTATCGCCATGCTGCTACGGTTGAGGCCAATGGCATTGGCCGCGAACTGGAGTTGCGTGCGTATGCGATGGGGGCGGCAGTGCCTGAATCTCAATCGGACTCCTACGAAATTGATGCAGAAGGTTTCAAAGTCGTTGCGGATCAACTGGTACAAGAAGCAGGCATTCACCCCATGCTGCATCGCCTTTTTGTAGCACCGATTATGAAGGGTGAGCGTATCGTTGGTGTGATTACCGAATCCAAAGCAGGCCGGGAGGCTATCCTCGCCCAGCGGGTGATTGATGCCAGCGGTGATGCGGATGTCGCGCATTTAGCCGGTGTCCCGACCCGTTTGACTCCCAAAGAAGAAATGCAAGCCGCTTCAGTGATGTTTCATATGTCTGGGGTGGATAAAAAGCGCTTTATGGCGGCAGTCAAAGCCGATCCACAAACCTATCGTGACTGGTCGGGCGGGGAGTGGAAAATTGAAACCTCGGGTAAGGAAGACGCGATGTATTCACCCTTCTTGCGTAAGCCCTTTGAGCAAGCCATGAAAGCCGGCATTATCCCTGCACATTTAAGTACGATTGGTGGGACGTGGGGAGCAGCACATGATTCCGGTGAGCTGACTTATATGAATCTGGTGCATTTAGCGAACTGTGATGGCACTGATCCTGATGATCTGACTTTTTTTGAAATGGAAGGCCGTCGGCAAACCATGCTGGCTATTGAAGCCTTACGGCACTTTATGCCCGGCTGTGAACAAGCACGGTTACGCAATTTCGGGATGACTTTAGGCATCCGTGATACGCGCAAAGTCAATACGATTTACCACATGACTGAACAAGATGTGCGTGAGCAAGGACGTTTCGAGGATGCGATTGGCATCTTCCCTGAATTTATTGACGGCTATGGAATTTTAATACTCCCGACCACGGGGCGTTATTTTCAAATTCCTTACCGCAATCTGTTACCTAGCAAAGTCGATAACCTGTTAATTGCCGGACGCTCGACGGGCGGGGATAAGGTAGCGCATGCAGCAACGCGGAACATGGCATGTTGTGCAGTGATGGGGCAAGGTGCTGGGATTGCAGCGGCTTTGTCTTTAAAGCATCAAGTCAATCTGCGGGCTTTATCCGTGAGTTTGATTCAACAGGAGTTACAACAACAAGGTGTCAGGTTTTGGTAGCGCCTCAATTGGCGGGTCGATCACGCACCATTACACAAAAAATAAGACTCATTAAACAAGACTCACTGTATCATTATTAGCTACTCCACTCATTCGATTGGTGCAAGCACTCAAAACATCGTATGGTGTGCAGGTTGATAAAATAGCTCGCTAATTTTGGAGGACGACCCCATGTGGGAGGTATTGCGCACCCGTGGTTTTTTTGTCTTTATCACGATGGCATTTTTGAATGCCTTTGTCGATTTAGGCCATAAAATCCTGATTCAAAATACGGTATTCAAACTCTATGATGGGCAAGAGCAAGTCATTTTATCGACCTTGGTCAATGCTTTGATTTTATTGCCGTTTATTTTGCTCTTCACCCCTACTGGCTTCCTAGCTGATAAATACCCAAAAGTGAAGGTGATGCGTTATAGCGCTTGGGCAGGCTTAGCAATTGTCTTGCTCATTACGGTCAGTTATTACTTTGGTTGGTTTTGGTTTAGTTTTGGCCTAACCTTTTTATTAGCGATTCGGAGTGCTTTCTACTCACCCGCCAAGATGGGTTATATCCGAGAACTGCTCGGTGATAAGCAATTACCTCAAGGCAATGCATTTGCCCAATCAACTGTAACCATTGCGATTATGCTGGGTACTTTATGTTTCTCTATTCTCTTTGAATTACGTCTACCTGATCAGCAAACTCTCACTAGCCCTCAAGAAATTCTTCAATTTATTGCGCCTTTAGGTTGGTTATTAGTCCTGGTCACGGGTTTTGAAATTTGGTGTGCCTACCAACTCCCGCTGACCCGCGAGACTGATCCAGAGATGAAATATATTTGGCAAGATCATTTGCGTGGCAAAACGGGACTAGCTACCTTTAAATGGGTGAAAAACCACCAACTGATTTGGCTGTCGATTGTCGGTTTATCCGTATTCTGGGCGGTGGCACAAGTCATCTTGGCCACCTACCCTGCTTATAGCAAAGAGTATTTAGGCCTAACTAATGTCGCTTTAGTGCAAGCGCTGATGGCTTGTGCGGGGATCGGTATTGTCTTAGGTTCACTGTGGGCAGGGCGTTTATCCCGTACCCATATTGAAACCGGCTTAATCCCTGTCGGTGCGCTGGGGGTGATGCTGAGTGTGGCCTTGATTACTTGGTTTGAAAATCCTTGGCTGCAAGCTGCTAATTTCCTCTTCCTTGGCATCATGGGTGGATTCTTTATGGTTCCGCTGAGTGCCTTGATGCAATATCACTCGCCCAGCCAACATTTAGGCCGAGCATTGGCAGCTTACAACCTCGTCAGCACCACGGTGATGTTGCTCTTCCTGCTCGCTACCTTAGGTTTAGCTTGGTCTGGCATTGGCAGCAAATATTTATTTACCGTATTGAGCTTAGTGGTGATTGCAGGCGCAATGTATACGGTCTACCAATTACCTCAGTCTTTATTGCGTTTCGTTGCTAGTCGCTTTTTCCATGCAGCTTATCGTTTAAAAGTGATTGGCTTTGAAAACCTACCCACGCGAGGAGGGGTACTCTTACTGGGCAATCATATTAGTTGGATTGACTGGGCCTTAGTCCAAATGGCTTGCCCACGCCAAGTCCGTTTTGTGATGGAACGCGGCTATTACGAACGTTGGTATCTGAAAGGCATGTTAGATTTATTTGGGGTCATCCCGATTGCAAGCGGTTCAAGCACTGAATCCATTGCCGAAATTGCACGTCTTTTACAAAAAGGTGAAATGATCTGCCTCTTTCCAGAAGGCGCGATTAGCCGTACTGGGCAGCTGTCTGAATTTAAGCGCGGCTATGAAAAAGCTGCCCAAGGCACAGATGCGACTATTATCCCGTTTTATTTACATGGCTTATGGGGTAGCCGCTTCTCGCGCTCTAGTGGTTTTTTACGTGAAACCCGTCAATCAGGGTTGAAGCGTGACATTATTGTCTCCTTTGGCCAAGCACTGCCCAGTAGTACACCCGCGTATGCATTAAAACAGCATATTTTTGACCTGTCTTTTACCTCATGGGAAGCTTATTCTTCTTTAATTGACCCCATTCCTGACAGTTGGGTACGCTCAGCTAAGCGCTTAAGCTTTCGGATGGGGGCAACGGATGTCTTGGGTGAACCTTTAAGTAATAATCGCTTAATGACTGCCGTATTCAGGTTTGCCAATATCATTCGCCAGCGTAGCCATGAGCAAAATATTGGCCTACTTCTACCGACCAGTAGTGGCAGCGCGATTGCGAATATGGCTGTACTCACACTCGGCAAAACCGTGGTTAACTTGAACTATACTGCCAGTGCCGAGGCATTAAGGAGTGCAGCCGAGCAAGCCGAACTCAAAACGGTCTATACCTCCAGACTCTTCCTAAAAAAATTATTAGAACGAGGTATTGAGATAGAGGCAACTCTACCGAATTTGCAGCTGATTTATATGGAAGATTTAAAGGCAGGGATGACTAAACTGCAGCTGCTCATGACGATGACAGCCGTCGTGCTCTTACCAACTCGCTTGCTACAAGCACTCTATCTGCAACCCGTTAATCGGGATGCCACGGCAGCTATTCTCTTTTCGAGCGGCAGTGAAGGTGCACCAAAAGGCGTAGAATTATCGCATCGGAATTTAGCCATCAATGCGCGGCAAATTGCCGATATGCTGAATACCCGTGAAGATGATGTCCTCATGGGGACTTTACCCGCCTTTCATGCTTTTGGGTTATTAGCGAGTACCTTGATGCCCTTATCAGAAGGCATCCCACTGGTCTGTCATCCAGACCCGACCGATGCTGTGAATATCGCTAAAGGCATTGCACGCTATGAAGCCACCGTTTTATTTGGCACAGCAACCTTTTTACGCTTATATGCGCGCAATCAAAAAGTGCACCCACTGATGTTTGAATCCTTACGCTATGTAGTGGCAGGTGCGGAAAAGCTTCCCCCTGAAGTCCGCCAGCTATTCAGTCAGCGCTTTAATAAAACCATTTTAGAAGGCTATGGCACCACCGAAACCTCACCCGTGGCGAGCGTGAATGTACCGGATAAACTCGACTCAAACAGCTGGCGCGTTCAACCTGGTAGCCGAGATGGCACGGTTGGCATGCCCTTACCCGGCACTAGCTTCCGTATTGTTGACCCTGCAAGCTTGGAGCAATTACCGACCGGCACGGATGGGCTGATCCTCATTGGCGGCCCGCAAGTGATGAAAGGTTATCTGAAAAACCCAGAAAAAACCGCTGAAGTCGTGATCGAAATTGCTGGGCAGCGCTGGTATAAATCCGGCGACAAGGGCCATTTAGATGAGGATGGCTTTTTGACGATCGTCGACCGCTATTCACGGTTTGCTAAATTAGGCGGGGAAATGATCAGCCTTACTGCTGTGGAGCAGACCATCCGTCAGGCACTCAAAGAACCCGAATTAGATTTAGTCGCTGTGAATTTTCCTGATGAGAAAAAAGGCGAAAAAGTCGTGCTGCTACTTGGCGGTGAACATGATCCAAAACTCGTCCGCCGACAGTTGCTTGACAGTGGCATGAATCCATTAATGCTTCCCGCCGAAATCTACGCTGTGGAGGCCGTACCTAAATTGGGCAGTGGTAAAACCGACTTTTCAACGGCTCGCAAACTTGCCCAAAGCGTGATGGCTTAGAGTACTCTCGCTTAACTTAGTGCTCTTGGCGGCTAGCGATTAGCCGACCAAAGACTCGCTGCGCCCATTCAATACAGGCTGCTGGTTGCTCGTCAAAAGGAGAGCGTCCACGATACAGCAAACGATATTCTGGCTTAGTGGACTCACCGACATGATAACTATTACCTATCCACTCCTCCTGTCCGGCACGCAATACGACCTCATCAGTCGCTGCACCCTTAGCAGCCATTTGCCAAGCTGACTTAGGAAAAAATGGTAAGGGCTGTTGTAGACCTAACCAATAACCTTCTACTAATAACTCCAGCTCGGCAGTGGCCTCGGTGATTTCAGGAAGCCGCCAAGTTTTATCTACAGTATATAGCTGCGTCACGGCTGACCCACCTACCGGACGTTGGCAAAGATTCAAGGCTAAATGCTGCAACCAGATACTCACCCACTGCCATACACCCAAATATCCAAAATGATAGAGCTGAATTCCCTCTGCATTCACCTTAGGAATTTGCCCGTGTAAACTAAACTCACCCAGACTGAGGTTTAAATCAAGGGTATACTGTTCAGTGGGCTTAGGTAGCTTAGTCAACAGGGCTTTTACCTGCTCCAGCTGTTGCTCAACAAGCAACTCACCGGGCTTGCCATGTGGCAACAACCCCTGTGCTCTAAGGCGTGCTTCTACCTGCCAAGCCTCATCACCCCGTTGCAAATGCTGCACAGCCTGCTCACCAATTTTACTATCCGTAAAAGCCTCTAAGGCAAAAGGTTCGCGCTCAGCTAATTCATCCAAGCTCTCTGTAAGACGCAAATCAAACTGGCGTTGCAAAAACACTCGTGCTGGTTGGCGATAGAACTGGATCAACTCATTTAAACTGACTTGGCGTAATGACTCAGCGGGGGCGGGTAATTGAGGTTGATCCCAAAAACAAGCACTAGGCCGTTTCTCAACGGCGGCAGCTTGCAAACTAAGATAATCTTTTGCATAGGTAAAGAGTACCGGATTAGCTTGAAAATAGCGGGGGCTAAATGCTTGCAAAGGATGCCGTGTAATCAGCGTCTCAGCACATAAGCCAAAGCGTTTTTCCAGATAGTCCAATAACTCACTGACCAAGACCGAGGGCATGATTTCACTATTATCTTGAATACTTTGTCCTAGATAGCTGATATAAAAATAGTCACGCGCTGAGAGTAAGCTTTCTAAAAAAAGATACCGATCCTCTTCACGCCTTGAGCGATCACCTTTGCGCCGCTTATCAGCGGCTAATAGATCAAAACTCAAGCGATTGTCTTGGCGCGGAAAACCACCATCCTGCATCCCCAATAAAGCAACCACTCGAAAGGGAACACTGCGCATCGGCATTAAATTACAAAAAGTAATTCCCTGCCCCAAAAACCCTGACTCTTGACTGGTTTGCTCTAACTCTCGGCGTAAAGCTGATTTAAATACCGACCAAGCCACTGGCTCAGTAAAGCCGGCGAGCTGAGCACTGGTCAAAACCTTGTCGATACCTCGATAAACAGTCTGGGTTTCGGCTTCACGCGGGAAAAGTTGCTCAACAATTCGACTAAAACGCGCCCCCCAGTCAGCTAAACTAGCGCGTTGGCTGGCCCATTGAGCGGTAGAAAACAACACCTCTAAGCATTGTTGAAATCGCTCTAAAACCAAAGTTTGACTGCCTTCAAGTTCATTATAAGGCAAAACCCCACCTAATAACTGCTCGCCAGGCAAAGCAAAACCGAGCAAGAGTCGATCTAAACCATAGCGCCAAGTATGTTCAAACGTTGTTTGGCGAGCGAATTGCTGCCGAAACTCAGCATCGACGCCCCAACGAATATTCACGGCTCTTACCCACTCGCGGCACTGCTGTACTTGGGCTTCATCAAGGCCAAAATGCTGGCGAATTTCGGCATATTCGAGCAGGGTAAAAATACTTTCGGCTTCAAATCGGCCTTGTGGCAACTCTAGCAACTGCGCACAAGCATGACTAATATTCATGGCTTGAGAAAAACGTTGATCGGCAATACTGAAGGGCAAAGCAACCACCGAACTGCTAAAGACCGCCTCAATAAAGGGGGCATAAGCATTAATATCGGGTGACATCACCACCACTTCAGCTGCTGTTAAATCAGGATGTCGCTCTAAGATAGCTAATAGCTGATCATAGAGCACCTCCACCTCACGCAAGGGTGAGTGACAAGCATGCAAACAGATCGACCGATCCTGCTCGAAATCTTGATCTAAGCCTTGATTAGAGACTGTAACTGCTGAACTCGCCTCTAAATGCAAAATATCGTTCTGTATGATATGCAGCAAACTATTGGCGCTAGGCTCAAAGAAATTTTCCAACTCTTGCGGATAGGGTTCGGAATTACGCAAAATTTCAATAAAATCCCGCCCCTGAACACCCCAAGAAGCCAAAAGTGGATTACCAACACTCACATAATTCTGCTCAATCGGCTGATAACGCATCCGCCGCTTCTGGGATTCAAGATCACCCCAATAATGTAAAGAAGGATTCATTATAAAAAAATGAATATCCACCCGCTCAGCGACTTTAGCGATTAATTCAATATATGCGGGCGATAAAGCGGGAATAGAAAAGAAAATGATCGGGTTAGGTAATTGCTCAGTCGGGCAATCGGCCAGTTGAGTTATAAACTGAGACTGTAAATTCACCCAATGCGCTAATTTTGGTTCACCAATCACCAACTGCCAGAGTTTTTCTTGCCAATGGTTAGGAGATGCTTGGCTCTCCCAAGTACGTACCCAATCCGGCCGAAAGAACAGATAGCCATCAAACACCCCCGCCAGCTGCTGAGCTAATTGCCAAGCGCTATCATCTTGACCAGTTTGTAAATAATGTCCTAAAGCAACTTGATGCTGCTCTGACCTTTGCAAAAATTCTTGTAATAAACGCCAACGCAACACCTCAATGGAGCAAGGATTATGCTCAGCAATGGTTAAAACCCGCCGTAATAACTCCCAAGTCAACTCTGCTGGAAACAGATAGTTAAAATGAGCCGCAACCCCTGTCAGTTGCGCCACTTGCATAGATAACCAACGCCCCATTCCTGCATTTTGCACAACCACCCAGCGCGGCTCAAACGGGTCTGCAGTCGAGGTCATCACTTGCTGAGCTAAGCTTTGAGCTAAGGTCTCTAACCGATTACTATGATGCACATAAAGCATAAAGGATCTATCAAACACTAAACATCAATTTATATTATGACATAAGGCGCTCATGCATTGATGTTTTAATTAGACTTATCAGTCCATCAGCTGGAAGCCTAGCTTGCTATTAACTTAAGTTTTCTGGACAATTCGCAGTGCTGTTGGCTCTGAGCAATTCCTATAACAACAAACCTTATCCCAACCCTTTAATTTAAGCTCCTGCTGATACTGTCTTGTACACGGTAGGGCGGTAGCGTCCTTCAAATAGTTTAAAATATGTTAGCTTTTTTAAGAAAATTATTAACTTTAGGTATCGCCTGCGGCTTAGCTTGGCTGAGTGTTGCCTTCTGCTTAGGTGGCATCGTGCCTTATGATTTCGTGGAATCGAAAACCCCACCCAGCGCACTGACCGATCAATGGCGAGTACTGGGCGCAGATCAGCTACTTTCTATTTCTGAACGTGCTGTATTGGGTAATAACTTGACTAAGGCCGAACGAGCGGCTTCTAAAGCCTTATTGCGCGATCCAACGCATGGGGGAGCAGCGACTCAATTAGCTTTGATTTATTTCCGACAAGGTAAAATCATGGACGCTGATCGAATGGCGGAACGAGCACAGCTTCTATGGCCGAGCCGTTGCTCTACCAACTTGAGCTTAGTGAAGTATTGGCAAGCACGTGGGCAAGTCGAAAAGGGGTTAAACACACTACCAGCGGGGTGTAAAACTTAATGCGTGCCTTCCAAGAATACCTCCTAGTCTTAGTTGCTGCTGCTCTGCTTATTTTCGCTCCGCTCTTGCGGAGTGGGAAAACCTCTTTAGCGTTAATGACCCTAGAGCTATTGGGCATTGCCTTATTACTGATAATTTTTTGGGGTAACTTAGCTAAAGGCCGCCTAGAAAAACCAGTTTTTTGGTTTTTAGTGTTTGGTTTAGGCTGTGCTTTAGCTTATTTAATACCACTACCCAGTATACTTTGGGAACAACTACCCGGACGTGCTTTTTATGCTGAGCATTTGCAGTGGTTAAACCCAGAATTCACTCAGGGTTCTTATCAAAGCCTATCCTTAATTCCCGTGCGCTCTATTGCGGGCTTACTGGCGCTATTAGCACCCTTAGGTATTTTTCTAACTGCGATTAGCCTTCCTGAGCGTAAGTTGACTTGGCTAATTTATGTTTTATTAGGCGTAGCTTTGGGGCAGGCTATACTCAGTATGGGGCAATACTTCATTCAGGATCAAGATCTATTTTTTAGAGTTCGGTCTGGGGGTGTTCCACTAGGTACTTATATTAACCAAAATCATTTCGTCGCTTTTATGGAGATGGTTGAACCCCTAGCCCTTGGCCTAATGATGATCGCGATTCTAAGTCAAACGATGGGAACAACCCTGAGAATTATTCTAGCGACTGTTTTTGGTTTAATTTCATTAGCACTGACTTTTACTCCACTATTAACGACCTCTAGAACTGGGGCAGCCTTGCTACTACTCAGTATTTTTCTTTCTTTCTGGGCCATGACCACACCCGAAATTCGCAAACGGGTAGCTGCTCCGATTGTTGCTTTACGCTTTGTTTTATTGATTCTAGCAGTGGTCATTCAACTCAAAGTACTGCAGCAAATTGTCACGGTTACTTATGCTGACCGCTTAGCTCCACAAGCGACTTTAGGCGACTTACGTTGGACTTTATATAGCACCACTTGGACAGCTATTCAAAACTTTTCTCCAGTTGGCTCGGGGCCTGGTACAACACCACAAGTGTATAGACTATTTCAGCCTCACGATGTTAATTCATTTGTTAATCATACTCATAATGATTATTTAGAATTGCTATTAGATATGGGCATCTTGGGTGCTTTAATCATTGGTGTTCTCATTTTTATTTATCTTCGCCGTTGGCGACAATTATGGCAAGATCAAACCACCGGATTTAAATTATTAAAAACTGGGGCAGGTGTCGGTATTTTATTGGCTTTACTCTATAGCCTCACTGATTTTGGCCTACATACACCGGCTAATGCTGTATTTTTTGCTTTGCTCTTCGGTATTTTTCTGCATAATGAACCGATCGCTAACACTCAATCCTTAATACCATCGTCATCCATAGATCATGAACAAAAACAATAAACCAAGTTGGGATTTAAGCCCACGTCAGCTGTGTGATATTGAAATGCTCTTATCAGGGGCTTTTGCTCCTTTAAAGGGTTTTTTAAATCAAGCAGATTATGACAGTGTCCTAGCAACACTGCGCTTAGCGGATGGCAACTTATGGCCGATGCCGATTACTTTAGATGTGAGCGCCCGCTTTGCTGAATCACTCCAATTAGGTGAGACCCTTGAATTGCGTGATCCCGAAGGCGTTTTAATTGCAACCCTGCAATTAGAATCTATCTGGACACCGAATAAAGACCTAGAAGCCCTTAAAGTATTCGGTAGTAATGACCCTTTGCATCCCGGCGTTTACTATCTGCACCATCAAGCCGGGGCTATTTATCTTGGTGGTACACTCACAGCAGTTGAGCTACCTGAGCATTATGACTATCGCCAACATCGGCACACCCCCGCCGAGCTCAAAGCCCTGTTCAAAAAGCTAGGTTGGCATAAAGTGGTGGCGTTTCAAACCCGCAACCCCATGCATCGGGCGCATCAAGAGCTGACCTTTAGAGCTGCACGTGAATTGGAAGCAAATCTCCTGATTCATCCGGTCGTTGGTATGACTAAGCCGGGGGACATTGATCATTTCACTCGCGTGCGCTGCTATGAACAACTAATTAAGCATTATCCAGAACAAACCACTTTTTTAAGCCTATTGCATCTAGCCATGCGAATGGCCGGACCACGTGAAGCCGTCTGGCATGCCTTGATTCGAAAAAACTACGGCTGTACGCATTTTATTATCGGCCGTGATCATGCAGGTCCGGGTAAGAATAGCCAAGGCCAAGATTTTTACGAACCTTATGCTGCCCAAGCCTTAGCGAAAGAATTTGAAGCCGAGATGGGGATTAAAATTGTTAGCTTTGAAAATGTGGTTTATGTTCAAGATCGGGCTGAATATTTACTGGAGTCTGAGGTAGCACCCAATGAGGCTGTGCTGACTATTTCTGGTACTGAGTTTAGACGACGCTTGCGGGAAGGCTTGGAAATACCTACTTGGTTTTCCTATCCTGAGGTTATCACTGAACTACGCCGCTCTTACCCGCCTCGTCATCAACAAGGCTTTACTGTCTTTTTCACCGGCCTTTCGGGTTCAGGCAAATCGACTGTAGCGAATGCCCTGATGGTTAAGCTGATGGAAATGGGTGGGCGGCCGGTGACTTTATTAGATGGGGATGTGGTGCGGAAAAACCTATCTAGTGAATTGAGCTTTTCTAAAGAGCACCGTGACTTAAATATTCGCCGTATTGGTTATGTCGCCAGTGAAATCACCAAAAATGGTGGCATCGCCATTTGCGCACCGATTGCCCCCTACTCAGCAGTCCGCCGTGAAGTACGTGAGTTAGTCGAAAATTATGGTGGCTTTATTGAAATTCATGTGGCAACTCCGCTTGCAGAATGTGAACGCCGAGATCGAAAAGGCCTGTATGCTAAGGCACGGTCAGGATTGCTAAAAGGTTTCACCGGGATTGATGATCCTTATGAAGCGCCTGAAAGGCCCGAGCTTAAATTGGATACTAGTGAAGTTACCCCCGATGAGTGTGCACATAAGATCTTGCTCACACTCGAGCGCTTAGGTTTCATTAAATATTGAAGACGCCAAGATAGATGACCCTAAGCTGCTTTAAAGCCTATGATATTCGCGGTCAATTAGGCGAAGAATTAAATAATGAGCTGGCTTATCGTATTGGGCGAGCTTATGGCGAATGGCTGCAATCGCCTGCTGTTTCAAGCCTATCCACCCACCAGACGCGGGGAATCAAGACGGTGGTAGTCGGTGGCGATATACGCCTAAGTTCAGCCAGCCTCAAGCAAGCCCTTGCGGAAGGTTTGCTGGATGCAGGTATTCATGTCATTGATCTTGGCATGACCGGTACAGAAGAAGTTTATTTCGCCACTTTCCATTTAGGGGTGGAGGGTGGCATTGAGGTCACGGCCAGCCATAATCCAATGGATTACAATGGAATGAAGCTGGTGCGCGAAGGATCTAAGCCGATCAGTGGTGATAGCGGCTTATTTGCAATTCGTCGCTTAGCTGAGGCTAATCAATTTCAGCCCATGACGCAGCGCGGCACACTCACTCACCAATCCTGCCTTGCAGACTATGTACAACATCTGTTGAGCTATATCGATCCTGCTCAACTAAAACCGCTCAAACTGGTCGTCAATGCCGGCAATGGAGCAGCGGGACCGGTGATTGATGCCTTAGAAGCAGAATTTCAACGCCTACAAGTTCCGATAAGTTTCATCAAGGTCCATCATCAGCCAGATGGCAGTTTTCCTCATGGCATCCCTAACCCGCTATTGCCCGAGTGCCGTGCAGATACGCGGGATGCTGTCTTAGCTCATCAAGCGGATCTGGGGATTGCTTGGGATGGCGACTTCGACCGTTGCTTTTTGTTTGATGAAAATGGCAATTTTATTGAGGGTTATTATATTGTTGGCTTGCTAGCAGCGGCCTTTTTGCAAAAACAGGCGGGTGCAAAAATCATCCATGATCCACGTTTAACGTGGAATACGGTGGATATTGTCAAAACTAACGGTGGCATACCGATTCAGTCAAAAACCGGACATGCTTTCATCAAAGAACGGATGCGCTCCGAAGATGCCATCTACGGTGGCGAAATGAGTGCTCACCATTATTTCCGTGATTTTGCTTATTGTGATAGTGGCATGATTCCTTGGCTATTAGTCACAGAACTGCTGTGTAAGACTGGAAAACCACTCTCGGCCTTGGTTAGTGAACGCATGGCTGCTTATCCTTGTAGTGGTGAAATTAATTTCCGCGTGCAGGATGTGCAGGCGAGTATTGCGAGAGTAGAAACATTTTTTAGTGCTTCTGTACCCCCCATCCCCAACCCTTCCCCCGCAAGAGGTGAAGGAAGCAAGAGTGAATCTCCGGTGATTGACCGGACGGATGGTTTGAGCATGGCATTTGCCGATTGGCGGTTTAATTTACGGGGTTCTAATACCGAACCTGTCTTGCGACTCAATGTAGAAAGCCGAGGTGATTTAGCCTTGATGCAAGCGAAAACTCAAGAAATCAGTCAATTGCTACATCATTCATGACCCCTACTTCAATTATTCCCGTGATTTTATCAGGTGGCTCAGGCACACGCCTTTGGCCTATGTCGCGTCAGCTGCGTCCTAAACAATTTTTGCCGATGGTTGATCAGCTGAGCCTATTTCAGAATACCTTGCAACGCCTGCAAGGTGTCACTGAGCTTGAAGAGGCCTTAATCATCTGTAATGAAGAACACCGCTTTATGGTGGCCGAACAATTACGTAGCCTCAATCTGCAGCATCAAGGCATTTTATTAGAGCCTGTTGGCCGCAATACTGCCCCCGCTATCGCTTTAGCTGCCCTGTATTTAGCACAGCAGGGGAAAACCGAAGCCCTATTATTAGTCTTACCCGCTGATCATGTGATTCAAGATCAAGCCGCCTTCCATCAAGCGATTCAAGCAGCAGCACACGCCGCTCGTGAGGGTTATTTAGCAACCTTTGGCATTGTGCCACAGCATGCCGAAACAGGTTATGGCTATATTCAACAAGGTGAAACCATCGCAGGACTCACTGCCAAACGAGTTGCTGCCTTTGTGGAAAAACCGAATGCGATCACTGCCGCAGCCTATCTTGAGAGTGGCAACTACCTATGGAATAGCGGAATGTTTCTATTCCGTGCTGATCGTTTATTAGCAGAGCTAGCCAAGTACCAGCCTGATATTATTGCCCAATGCCAATTGGCACTCGCCCAACCTCGACCTGATCTTGACTTTATTCGACTGCAGGCAGCGGCTTTTGCCGCCTGCCCGTCTATTTCGATTGACTATGCCGTAATGGAAAGAACAACTGATGCGGTGGTGATCCCGCTAGATGCAGGTTGGAATGATGTGGGTGCGTGGTCAGCGGTCTGGGAAGTCAGCCCACACAATGAACAACATAATGTTCTACGTGGCGATACCCTCACTCATAATGCCCACAATAATTTAGTGTATGCTGAGCATCGCTTAGTCACTCTCGTCGGTGTTGATAATCTCACCGTAGTGGAAACGAAAGATGCGGTGCTGGTTGCCCACCGAGATCACGTTCAAGATGTCAAACAGATTGTCGGGCAATTGCAAACTCAACAACGCCCAGAAGCCAGCATCCACCGCGAAGTGAATCGCCCTTGGGGCAGCTATGATTGCATAGATAACGGTGCTCGCTTTCAAGTCAAACGCATTGTGGTGAAACCGGGTGCAAAACTATCCCTGCAAATGCATCACCACCGAGCTGAACATTGGATTGTAGTCAGTGGCACGGCAGAAGTACGCTGTGGAGATAAAACCCTACTCTTAACGGAAAATCAATCCACCTACATACCCCTAGGTGAACTTCACTCCCTAGCGAATCCGGGCAAACTGCCTTTAGAGATTATTGAGATTCAATCAGGGAGCTATCTGGGGGAGGATGATATTGTTAGGTTTGAGGATGCATATGGGCGACCGCTTGAAAGCTGCTATGCTTAAGGTAAGTTGATCTATCCCAGTCATCGTGGACAGTCACAAAAGTAAGTACCCCTGAAACTAAGCAGCCATAGGCAGATGATATAGATGGTTCAAGTATTAAAATATGATCTTGTCCCGTTTGAAGACTATTTAACGGGTGAACGTGAGGTTGAAATCCGTAGTGAATACGTAGATGGTCTAGTCTATGCGATGGCGGGAGCGAGTCGCACGCATAATACTATTACCAGCTCATTTCATGCCTTGATTGAAACACACTTAAGAGAAGAATATCGGGTGTGGCAATCTGATATGAAAACTGTTATCCAGCATAAAGGTCAACGGTTCGCCTATTATCCTGACATCATGGCGACTTGCTCCATTCTTGATGAAGATGAATATATTTGTACGAATCCTATTTTGATTGTGGAAGTCTTGTCGGACAGCACCGAGCGCACTGATTTAAAGGAAAAATTCGACAACTACACCACTATTCCTAGTTTGCTGGAATATGTTGTGGTATCGCAGGATGTGCCACTGATACGCCTATGGCGACGACGCACCTCATGGGAGCGCGAAATATACCGCGCAGGTGAAGTATTTCATCTCGAATCCATAGCGCTGAATGTGCCAGTGGAACATATCTATCGGCGGGTACGTAAGGAAGTGGGGCTGGAGATAGCATGATGAAAATCGGCATATTAGATTGGAATACTCAGGGCAAACGCATGAATCAGCCAGTAAAATCAATGGCGAACGATTAACGCTCAAACACTGCCGCCTGATAAGCTATCCCCTTTTCATCGAAGGGATGCACCCATGCAAGATCATGACCTGCTTAGCCACTTCTCCATCATTCAAGACTACCGCCAAACGGGAAAAATTGAACACAAACTCAGCGATATTTTGCTCTTGGTTATCTGCGCGGTCATTGCGGGTGCCGAGGGCTGGGAAGAAATTGAAGACTTTGGGCATGATCGACTCACTTGGTTACAAGAATACGCTGATTTTGATAACGGCATCCCCAGCCACGACACCCTTGCTCGCGTGATGAGCTTGATTAACCCACAACAATTCCAACGCTGTTTCGCTAACTGGATGCAAAGTTGCCATAAACTGACAGAAGGTGAGGTTATTGCCATTGATGGCAAAACCTTACGCGGCTCTTATGACAAGCGCCGTAGAACGGGGGCTATCCACATGGTCAGTGCCTTTTCAACGGCGAATGGCGTGGTGTTAGGACAAGTCAAAACCGATGAAAAATCCAATGAAATCACCGCCATTCCTGAATTATTGAAGCTGTTGTCGGTGTGTGGCTGTCTCGTCACGTTGGACGCGATGGGTTGCCAGAAAGCGATTGCCCAAGCCATTCTGGATAAGGAAGCCAATTACCTGTTAGCAGTCAAGGGCAATCAAAAACGGCTTGAAGAAGCCTTTGCGAAACATTTTCCGCTGAGTCACGCTGTGCAGTACCCAGGTGATTACTTCAGCACCATTGAAAAGGCACCCGGCAGAGAGGAAACCCGTTTTCATATCGTTAGTGATGTCATCGGGGATTTCGTGGAATTAAGTGCCGATTGGCCTGAGTTAAAAACGCTGGGGGTCGCTTTATCGTTCCGTACCACCCAAGGGGAAATACCCGAAAATGCGACGGTTCGCTACTACATCAGCTCCGCAACGCTCACTGCCAAACAATTCGCGGATGCTATCCGCAACCATTGGATGATCGAAAACCAACTCCACTGGCGATTGGATGTCGCGATGGGTGAAGACGATTGCCGAATTCGCCGCGACAAAGCCGCCGAGAACCTCGCTGGAATACGGCATATTGCCTTTAACGTATTGAACAGCCACAAAACCTTCAAAGCAGGCATGAAACGCAAACAGAAGAAGGCCGCCATGAATACTGACTATCTTTCTGAGTTATTGATGGCTAAGGGATTTTCGTAATCTTGCCGTGAATTGGATGATGTCGCCGCGAAAGTCTATACACGTGATTTGTTTGGGAGCGATTAATGAAAGTACTCATCACCGGTTCTGCCGGATTCATCGGCTTTTTCCTTGCTAAAGCGTTATTGGCTCGCGGCGATAGCGTCGTGGGAATTGATAACCTCAACGATTATTATGACCCGGCGTTAAAGCGTGCGCGGTTGCAGGATCTGGAGCAGTTTGTACAGGCGCAGCAGGCAAGTCAGCGTTATACGTTTATCCCGCTGGATATGGCGGATCGGGCGGGTATGGCACAGTTGTTCGAGCGTCATGCGTTTGATGCAGTGGTGAATCTGGGGGCGCAGGCGGGGGTGCGGTATTCGATTGATAACCCGAATGCTTATGTCGATTCCAATGTAGTGGGCTTTGTGAATGTGTTGGAAGGTTGCCGCCACAGTGGGGTGAAGCATTTGGTGTATGCGTCATCGAGTTCGGTGTATGGGATGAATGTGAAGCAGCCGTTCAGTACTGCTGACCGGGTGGATTATCCGATCAGTTTGTATGCTGCCACCAAGAAATCGAATGAGTTGATGGCGCATACTTATAGCCATTTGTTTAATATTCCGACGACGGGTTTGCGCTTTTTTACGGTGTATGGGCCGTGGGGCAGACCGGATATGGCGTATTTCAAGTTCACTCAGGCGATTTTGGCAGGCAAGCCGATTGATGTGTATAACCACGGGGATATGCTGCGGGATTTCACGTATATCGACGATATTATCGAGGGTGTGGTGCGGATCATTGACAGGATTCCGCAGCCGCAGGTGAATGCGACGACGACGGTGCAAGCGCCTTATAAGATTTATAATATTGGGAATAATCAACCGGTGACGTTGCGACGGTTTATTACGGCGTTGGAAACGGCACTGGAGCAGAAGGCGGTGGAAAATCATCTGCCGATGCAGCCGGGGGATGTGCCAGTGACGTATGCGGATGTGGATGAGTTGATTGCGGATGTGGGGTTCAAGCCTGCTACTGAGGTAGAGGATGGGCTGGAGCGGTTTGTGCATTGGTATCGGGATTACATTTAAGTTTGGATAAAAACACGATGAAAACGATTGAAGAATCTACGTTAGCCATTATCGGCTTGGGCTATGTAGGCCTGCCGTTGGCTGTCGAATTTGGCAGAATCCTCCCCACTATCGGCTTTGACATTAACAAGTCCAGGATTGAGGAACTCAGAGGCGGCAGCGACCATACGCTAGAAACCACGCCAGAAGAATTACAAGCGGCGAAGCACTTAAGTTACACCACACAATTGGATGATTTGCGTGATGCTAATGTCTTCATCGTGACAGTACCAACACCAATTGATGAACACAAACGCCCTGACCTGACCCCGTTGATCAAAGCCAGTGAAAGCATTGGCAAGGTGATCAAACGTGGCGATGTGGTGATTTACGAATCCACCGTCTACCCCGGAGCCACTGAAGAAGATTGTATTCCGGTGATTGAGCGGGTTTCTGGTCTAACGTTTAACGTGGATTTCTTTGCAGGTTACTCACCCGAACGTATTAACCCCGGCGACAAAGTAAACACACTAACCACTATCAAGAAAGTAACCTCCGGCTCTACACCTAAAGCGGCGGATTATGTGGATGCACTTTACCGCCGTGTTATCAAAGCTGGCACACACAAAGCATCCAGCATCAAAGTCGCAGAAGCATCTAAAGTCATTGAAAACACCCAGCGCGACCTAAACATCTCACTAATGAATGAGTTGAGTGTCATTTTCTCACGGATGGGCATTGATACGGTTAGTGTCTTAGAAGCAGCCGGAACGAAATGGAATTTCCTACCCTTCCGCCCCGGCTTGGTGGGTGGGCATTGTATTGGTGTTGACCCCTATTACCTCACCGATAAAGCCGAAAAGTTGGGCTATATCCCGCAAGTTATCCTTGCCGGGCGACGTATCAACGACAATATGGGGCGTTACGTAGCGCGTACTACTGTCAAGAAAATGATCCAGAACGGTGTAAACCCGAATGGTGCGCGGGTTGGCGTAATGGGTGTCACCTTCAAGGAAAACTGCCCTGACATCCGCAATTCCAAGGTGATCGACATTATTCGTGAGCTGGAAGATTTCGGTGTGGTGACAGTGGTTACTGACCCTTGGGCGAATGCTGAAGAGGTGGCAGCAGAATATCACGGCGTTAAGCTGACTCAATTAACACCACAAGCTCCGGTAGATGCGTTGGTGGTTGCTGTCTCACACAATGAATTTGCCAGCTTAAAACCACAAGAACTACACGCCCTACTCCGTGGCTGCAAACCGGTGTTGGCAGACATCAAATCTTTATACGATCCTGCGGAGTTACAGGCTCTCCACATTACTGTATGGCGGCTGTAATCATGAATTTTCCTACTATCACCGACCGTAAACTGCGTATTGCAATTGTTGGCTGTGGGCGCATTGCCAAAAACCATTTCGGCTCACTCGATAAGCACGCTGATAATTTTGAATTGGTCGCGGTGTGTGACACTAACCCTGCTCACTCCACACCTTATGCCACCCAATATGATGTACCTGCTTACACTTCGATGGAAGCCATGCTGGTGCAACACAAGCCTGATCTTGTCAGCCTCTGCACCCCTAGCGGCATCCATGCTGACCAAGCAGCTCTCGCAGCCAAACACGGTGTCCACGTCATCACTGAAAAGCCGATGGCAACCCGTTGGTCTGACGGTGTGCGCATGGTGAAAGCCTGCGATGAAGCAGGGGTACGCCTGTTTGTGGTCAAGCAAAATCGCCGTAACACCACTTTGCAATTGCTCAAACGAGCAGTTGAAGAGAAACGTTTCGGAAAAATCCATATGGTTCACCTGAACGTATTCTGGACACGTCCACAAGCCTATTATGACCAAGCCAAATGGCGCGGTACATGGGAGTTTGATGGTGGTGCTTTCATGAACCAAGCCAGCCATTACGTCGATCTACTGGATTGGCTGATTGGGCCTGTCGATAAAGTACAGGCGATGATGAGCACTACCCGTGACATTGAAGTGGAAGATACGGGTGTATTGAATGTGCGCTGGCGCAACGGTGCATTAGGCTCGATGAGTGTCACCATGCTCACCTACCCGCAAAATCTGGAAGGCTCAATCACCATTTTGGGTGAAAAAGGCACGGTGCGTATCGGTGGGGTTGCTGTCAATGACATTCAACTGTGGCAGTTTGACGAACCCCGTGATTATGATGCGCAAATCCAGAGTGCCAATTATGAAACCACCTCGGTGTATGGCTTTGGGCATCCGCGGTACTACAAGAATGTGGTGGATGTAATGCGCGGCGTGGCTGAACCAGAAACTGACGGGCGTGAAGGCTTGAAGTCGCTGGAAATGCTGATCGCGGCTTATTTGTCTGCCCGTGACGGCAAGACGGTTTCCCTGCCACTGGAATACTGATTAACAGGTGCGTATCGGCATTGTCGGCGGCGGCATTAATGGCTTGTGTTGTGCGTGGGTATTGGCTCAAGCCGGACATGAAGTTGACTTGTATGAGCGCAACAGGCTCGCCAGCCAAACCAGTCGTGCCTCATCCAAACTGTTGCACGGTGGTTTGCGCTACCTTGAGCAATACGAGTTCCGCTTAGTACGCGAAGCCCTCAAAGAACGCGATGCATGACTGCAACGTGTCCCTGAATTGACTAGCCCATTGCGCTTAGTGCTACCGATTTATCAGGGGTCACAACGTCAGCGGTGGTTAGTCGGTACAGGTTTGTTTTTGTATGACCATCTTGCTGGTAAAAGCATTCTGCCACCTGCTCAGTGGTTAACAGCAGAAACTTTGTTACAGCGTGACCCGCAATTAAAAGCAGAAGGTTTGCTGGGTGGTTATGCGTTTTCGGACGGGCAAATGGATGATCGCCGCCTTGCGCTATGGGTAGCGGATCAGGCGCGGCTGGCAGGGGCAAAGTTGCACGAACACTCGGACGTGATTGCTATTGATACGCACGGTCATGTTCATATTGCGGATAGCAGTTATCTTCATGACAGGGTAATTAATGTTGGTGGGCCTTGGGCAGTGACGTTACTGAAGCAAAGTGGCATCCCCTCCCCTTATCGGCTTGATACCGTGCGTGGTAGCCATTTGGTATTAGAGCGGGAATGCCCACAAGCTTATTTGCTGGAAGTCCCTGAGGAACGGCGTATTTTTTTCGTCTTGCCTTGGCAGGGTAAAACGTTAGTCGGTACAACGGAAGTACGCCAACAAGCACATGAGCCAATAGAATGCTCCGTTGCTGAACGGGATTATTTGCTGGCGGCTTATAACCATTACACCACTGCTCCACTCAGTGCCGCGAACATAAACAGTACGTTTGCGGGGATGCGCCCCTTATTGTATTCAGCCGCAGACCCGCGCAAGGCCACCCGTGAATATGCACTGGATCGTCAAGGGCAATTGATCAATGTCTTCGGGGGCAAATGGACAACTGCTCTAGCCCTCGCTCATAAAGTGCAGCAACAACTGCTGTGACAATAACATCAAAGGATAGTATGACTGACATCTTCATTCACCCCACGGCCATTGTTGATGATGGCGCACAGATTGGCGCAGGTAGCCGTGTGTGGCACTGGGCGCACGTTTGCGGTGGCGCACGTATTGGTCAGGGCGTTTCGCTTGGGCAGAATGTCTTTGTCGGCAACAAGGTAGTGATCGGCAATCAATGCAAAGTGCAGAACAATGTCTCGGTGTATGACAATGTAACGCTGGAAGATGGCGTGTTTTGCGGCCCTAGCATGGTGTTTACCAATGTGTATAACCCACGGGCATTAGTGGAACGTAAGGATGAATACCGCAATACTCTAGTGAAGCGCGGTGCTACCCTCGGTGCGAACTGCACCATCGTTTGTGGTGTCAGCATCGGTGAATATGCCTTTATTGGGGCGGGCACTGTGGTCAACAAGGATGTACCTGCTTACGCGCTTATGGTCGGTGTACCTGCCAAACAGATTGGCTGGATGAGTGAATACGGTGAAAAGCTGGATTTACCACTGACCGGTGACGGGATGGCAACTTGCCCACACACCGGCAAAGCCTATATGCTGAAAGCTGGTCAGGTCACAACGGAAGGATAATACCATGCAAGTTGAAGTCATTTATCATCACGGCACATTGACGTTTAATCGTCCCTTACGTTTCCGTCAGGCGCATTTTACCATGCAGGTCGATATTCCTGAGCAGGTGGTTGAGACCGAAGAAGTCAGCTTTCCGGCATTTGATTTGTCGCTGTTCTCTGCTGAAGTTCGGGCTGAAATTGCACGCTTGGAAGCGATTCAGCGGTTGGCAATCAGTCAACCAGTACCTAAAGTTGAAGAAGAAACCGAAGAGCAGCGTTTACGCTGGGCTGCTTTTGAATTACGCAATGAAACACGCCGCGAACAGGGGCGCGACCTATGAATCACCTATTGTTGGATGTCAATATTGTTGTTGATTTGTGTGTGGCACGGGCTGGCTCTCCGAATAGCTTAGCAGCGGTGGCACTGGCAAGGGAACAGGGTTTCCAGTTATGGGTGTATGCAGGTTCAGTGCAAACGCTGGAGTATGTGGTTGCGTCTGAGTTGCGTTATGCGCGGCAAAAAGTGGGGGATGCCTTATCTGGGAATGCTGTCCGGCAACTGGCACGGCAAGTATTGGGTGAGATAACTATAAACTGCCAATGGCTGGCTGCGTTAGCGAAAGAGGGCGCGGTATTCGCCGATGAAGACCCTGAGGATGCACAGTTGATCCGCTCGCTGGAGCGTTTTACTGCGGGTACGGCAAGGCTCTTGACTCGTGATGGCAGAATGCTCGAACGTTGTGGTGATGCTGCCATTACACCGGAAGCCTTTATTGAGCAAAGCCTGCAAAACCCTAGCAAACCCAAGTTTGAATTTATCGACCTGAAAACCCAGCAGAACGCGATCCGCCCACAGTTGGAGCAGAATATCCATCGGGTGTTGCATCATGGCACTTACATTATGGGTAAGGAAGTGGAACTGCTGGAGGCGAAGCTCGCCGCGTATACGGGTGCGAAGCATTGCATTACGGTAGCCAGTGGCACCGAAGCCTTATTGATTAGCCTAATGGCATTGGGGATTGGTGCGGGGGATGAGGTGATTACCACGCCGTTTACCTTTGTGGCGACGGCTGAGGTGATTGTGTTATTGGGCGCGAAGCCGGTGTTTGTGGATATAGAGCCAGACACTTGTAATATTGATGCGCGTTTGATTGAAGTCAAAATTACCGAACGGACTAAAGCGATTATGCCAGTTAGCTTATATGGTCAACCGGCGGATATGGATGAGATTAATGCGATTGCCGCGAAATACAACTTGCCGGTGATTGAAGATGCGGCGCAGAGTTTTGGGGCGACGTATAAGGGTAAGAAGAGTTGTAATCTTTCCACCATTGGCTGCACCAGCTTTTTCCCTAGCAAGCCGTTGGGGTGTTATGGGGATGGCGGGGCGATTTTTACTGATGATGATGACATTTATCAGGCTTGTCGGGAGATTCGGATTCATGGGCAGAGTCGGCGTTATTACCATACCCGTGTGGGTGTCGGTGGGCGGATGGATACGCTGCAATGTGCGATTGTGCTGGCGAAGCTGGAACGATTTGATTGGGAAGTGGAGCAGCGACTTGCGCTGGGGCAGCGGTATAATGAGTTGATGGATGAGGCTGGGGTTCAGCGGGTGCAGCAGCGGGATGATAGGACGAGTGTGTTTGCGCAGTATACGGTGCTGGTGGAGAAGCGTAGTGAGTTGGAAGCGCGGTTTAGGGAAGCTGGGATTCCGACAGCGGTGCATTATCCCGTGCCATTAAATGAGCAGCCTGCTTATCAGCATTTGTGTTGTGCGGATTGTACACCGATTGCGCAGGATAAAGCACAGCGGGTGATGAGTTTGCCGATGGGGGCGGATTTATCTCTGACCCAACAATCTATTGTTTGTCAAGCTCTTAGTAAGTTATTCTGAAATATGGAAAAAATCATCAAGAAGTTACAAAGTGGTGATTCGTTTTTAAAAAGTATTGCTCCTCTCATATCATCGAACATAGCTACACAAATCATTGCTTTAGCAGCTCTACCAATTTTGACACGCCTTTACCAACCTAGCGACTTTGGTGTTTTAGCATTTTTTTCAGCCGTTATTTTGACAGCAACATCTATCTCAACACTACGCTTCGAAATACCTATACCTAACGCTGCCTCAAGTGTCGAAGCAAAACACTTAATTATCGCAGCAATCTTAAATACTACTTTAGTAACAACATTAGTTGCTGTACTTATAATTGTGGGGATATTTAATGAGAGACTTGACCAGATAGTAGAGAACAAACACAAATTATTAGTATGGCTAATCCCGATTGGAGTTTGGTTGAGTTGTATATTTAATACAATGCACTTTTATGCATTACGTGAACGTCAGTATGTTCTTATTTCCAAAGTCCGAGTCGGGCAATCACTAATCGGCAATGCAGTACAAATCATACTTGGTCTTCTCGTGACAGGGCCCACTGGTCTTCTGTTCGGATTTTTAATCCAAACAGGACTTAGTGGCGTTGCTTTTGCAAAGCATCTGGCTGAAAATAAAAAATACTGGGTTGAAAGTTTTAATGTCAACATACTAAAAAAAACTTATAAAAAGTATAGCAATTATTTAAGATACTCAACACCAGAGGCGTTTTTTCATATGTCTTCATTACAAATTCCATTTCTTCTGATCGGCTATTTTGTCAGCCCTCAAGAATCAGGATTAATTTTTATGGCTAACAGGATAATGCAATTACCTGTTAGTGTAATTGGTGGTTCCATCGCGCAATTTTTTACAGGCGAACTCCAAGAGAGAATTAGACTAAAGGAATTAAACATTTTCTTCCAAAGAACGATTAAACGCCTCCTGCTGCTAGCCATTCTTCCAACTATTTTTTTGGGAACAATATCGTATTTTCTGTTATCTCCAATCCTAGGCGAGGAATGGCAACGAGCAGGTTTGATGGCACTTATCATGATTCCATCTGTTAGTATTCAGATAATTGCCTCAGCTACTGGTAGCGCACTGTACGCTACCAGTAATGAGCGTAGCGCTTTTAAAATTCATTTTTATGGGTTTTGGATAAGAATCATTATTCTTGTGCCAGTCTGTATTTATTACCCTGACTTTGCATTCATTTCATATGTATTGGGTGGTTTTATGCATTATGCTCTTTACCTAAAAGGTATAAATAATGCTTGTAGGAATGGATAGCATATCAGTTTTTTATTTTTTTAAGAGGTTAAATATGAATTTAAACGAACACTATGCAGATAAAAAAACCCTCGTAACGGGTGGTGCTGGCTTTATCGGTGCTCATTTATGCGAGGGGCTACTTGATTGTGGAGCAGAGGTGTATTGCCTTGACAACTTCTCAGCAGGACATCTGTCTAACATTAAGGAGTTTTTTAATAACCCCAAATTTCACATAATTGCTAAAGATGTGTGCGACCGTGATGGCGAAATGGAATTACTGTTTGAAGGATTGCACGCAGTATTCAATAATGCCGCATCAAAGAAGAATATCTGTCTAGCAAACCCACAAAAGGATCTACAGGTAAACGCTGGTGGTACACTGAATCTTCTTGAACTCGCTATGAAGCACGGCGTAAGCAAATTTGTCCATGCCTCAACCGGTTCTGTGTACGGTGAGCCATCGCTATTCCCAACCACAGAGGCTCATCCTCTAGCACCTGTATCTTACTATGGTGTTTCGAAGTTGGCTGGAGAGCGCTATGTGGATGTCTTTCATCGATTATACGGACTTGACACGACAATTTTGCGCTATTTTCATGTGTACGGACCAAAGCAAGAATCCAATGAGTTTGGTGGTGTAGTATCAATCTTTCTAAGGAAAATTATTGAAGGAAATAATCCTGTAGTGTTTGGTCATGGAGAGCAGGTGCGCTCCTTCACTTGGGTCAAGGACTTAGTGACTGCGAATCTACGTGCAGGTGCATATCCGTCTGCACGTGGTAAAGCTTACAATGCAGCATCTGGCATACGGGTAACAATTAATGAACTTGCCAACAATATGATTAAGTATATGAGCATGGAAAAAAGACTCTGTGTTGAGCATGCAGCACCTCTTGTTGGCGATATTATGGAGTTTGATGTTTCAAACGAGGCTATTCGAAAAGACCTCAACATAGAATTTAATCAGGATTTTTGGGGGACGTTAGAATTCTCAATTAGGGATAGCAAGCATTTTTTGAACCGCTAGTCTTTTCTATACCCATTAGAACTCTACTGCAAACTGCCCATGAAGAATAAATTTCTATATAGATTATTTCTTCTAATAATCGATTCTCGCCTGATGCTATTTGCTGGCATTCGTCAAAGACTCTTAAAATCTTTGACGAACACTCCTCCAAATTATCGCTTGATTGTTTGTTCAGGAGTTTTTGTAGAAGGATGCGAATTTTTAAGGATGGGTGATGGCGTCTCCTTTAACCAAGATTGTTTTATTTCTGCTTATGGAGGAATTGAAATAGGCAATGAAGTATCTGTCGGGCACCGAGTGTCAATATTGAGCACAGAACATCGCTACGATAATCCTGAAGTGGCTATACGCTGGCAGCCCATAGTATCAGCAAAAGTGGTCATAGGAAATAATGTGTGGATTGGAGCAAATGTGACAATTCTCGCGGGCACAGTCATACCAGATGGTTGCATTATTGCTGCTGGTGCTGTGGTTACAAAGAAGCTAATAGAGCAAGATGCTGTCTATGCAGGCTGTCCTGCAAAACTAATTAAACGCAGATTCAACTCTGAAGAGAAGAGCACCAATAATTCTACAATACAAGTTAATTATGATCAAAAACTTCAATGACCTAACTCGTTATATAAAATCAGACATTTCCAGCATGGGACATCATTACGAAGCAAAAGCTTGGTTGAAAGACCCCGTTGTTCGCTTTATAGCAATATTGCGCATTTATGAGTTCTTAATCAATACCAACAAACCTAGAATGGTGCAACTCCTAACAGCGTTCTTCTTTAAAAGAACTTCTATTAAGTTAGGCTTTTCTGTTGGCCCAAATGTTTTCGGCCCGGGTGTTGCTATTGTGCATTACGGCCTACTAATTATAGATCCAACAACTAGAATTGGTAAAAACTGTCGAATCCATATGGGAGTGCATATTGGAGGTGCTGCTCAGTTTGTTGAAGCTGGTACTGAAGCCGATTTTTCTCCCAGAATAGGCGATAACGTTTACATTGGACCTGGAGCTAAGATATATGGCCCAGTCACAATCGGAAATA
This sequence comes from Thiothrix eikelboomii, assembly GCF_900167255.1. Lineage (GTDB taxonomy): Bacteria > Pseudomonadota > Gammaproteobacteria > Thiotrichales > Thiotrichaceae > Thiolinea > Thiolinea eikelboomii. Next base: position 46,147 of record NZ_FUYB01000018.1, on the reverse strand, counting down.
ACTGCACGATTGGTGCAAACGCTGTGGTTACCAAGTCATTTGATGGCGAAGGTTTAACATTGGCTGGAGTTCCAGCAAAAATCATTAATCAATCTCCTTTAGGCTCAATAAACTCACGCATCCTAAGAGGTGCCAAATAACTTCTAGCTCGATTCAATTTTAGAGAAAATTTATGGAAGTTGCAATTATTGATTGTGGTATTGGCAACATTAAATCAGTACAGCGAATGTTTGAGGCTATCAATGTAAAAGCGGATATATGTTCAAGTCCGGAGATGACCATCGGTTGTAAAAAACTAGTAATCCCTGGGGTGGGTGCATACGATGCGGGCATGTCGGCAATAGCTCAAAATGGATGGTTAGATATTCTCAACGAACATGCACTTGAACGTAGAATTCCTGTGCTGGGTATCTGTTTGGGAATGCAGTTACTTTGCAGAAAAAGCGAGGAAGGCTCTATGCTAGGTTTAGGCTGGATTCCAGCTGATATTGTTTCATTTAACAACATCGATTTTCAAATCAAAGTACCCCACATGGGATGGACTAATGTCACCCCAACTCAAGAGAACCCCTTAATACCGTTAAACACTCAATACCAACGATTCTACCATGTTCACAAATATCACGCTGTTTGTGATGACGAAGCAAACATCATTGGAAAAGCGATACATGGTTACTCATTTGCCAGTATGATTCGGAAAGAGAATATCTTTGGTGTTCAATTTCACCCCGAAAAGAGTCACACATTTGGAAAGCTCTTATTGCAGCGTTTTTATGGAATAAATAGATGAGCTTCCGACTGATACCCTGTTTGCTTCTTAGCAATAATGGACTGGTAAAAACACAAAGATTTAAGTCACCGAAATATATCGGTGATCCGATTAATGCTATTAGAATTTTTAACGAAAAAGAAGTTGATGAGCTGATTTTGCTAGATATAGATGCCACCAAAAACAGACGACCACCTAACTTTGCTTTGATTGAGCAATTAGCTAGCGAGTGTTTTATGCCATTTTGTTATGGAGGGGGAGTATCGTCAATTGAACATGTCAAAACACTTTTCAAGCTAGGCGTAGAAAAGGTCTCATTACAATCATCGCTTGCAGCAACACCAGAACTTATACGAGAAATTTCTGCTAATTATGGTGAGCAAGCCGTTGTTATATCGGTTGATGTGAAAAAAAATTGGCTCGGTAAACAAAAAATTCATAGCCATGCTGGGGTTAAATTTTCTAGCACAGACTGGCGTGAGCACATCACCACCAGTGTTAGACTAGGGGCTGGTGAGGTACTCTTGAGTTCTGTCGACCACGATGGTATGCGAAACGGTATGGACATAGCCTTGATTCAAGAAGCGACAAAGCTTGTCGATGTTCCTATCACAGTGATGGGAGGCGTTGGTACCATGAGCGATATAAAAGAAGCCAAACAAGCTGGAGCAAGTGCAGTGGCTGCTGGAGCCTATTTTGTTTTTCAAGGGCCTCATAAAGCTGTATTAATTACCTATCCAAGATATGAGGAAATCGCGAATCTATGAAGCATGTTGATAATAATAAAATATGTAATCGTTGTATTATGGACGATAGTGCTCCTGACATTAGCTTTGATGAACAAGGAAACTGTAACTATTGTGCTATTTTTCTCAATAAACAAAATCGCCATCTCCCTCCAAATGAAGAGGAGCGAGAGCGGCGGCTTAACTCTTTATTGACCAAGATCAAGTCCAATAGTAAAGGTCGAAAATACGACTGTATTGTTGGAATATCCGGCGGGGTTGATAGCAGTTGGGCATTAGTTCAGGCTGTTCAGCTTGGTCTTAAACCACTGGCCGTTCACATGGATAGTGGTTGGAACTCAGAACTAGCTCAAAACAATATTGCTAATCTTGTGCGTAAGCTTGATGTAGATTTATATACCCATGTTATTGAGTGGCCAGAGATCCGTGGTTTGATGGAAGCATTTTTTGCCGCTGATGTCATAGATGTAGAGGTTTTATACGACAACGCTATGCTTGCCGTCAATTACCGAATGGCTGCTCAACACGGGTTACACTATATCCTTGCTGGTACAAATATCGCTACAGAAGGGATTGACATTCCCTCATCATGGAATTGGTACAAATCTGATAAGAAAAACATTGTGGGAATATCACGGGCTTTCAATGGCCCAAAACTGAAAACATTTCCGTCGATAAGTACATTGGATACCGCTCGTTATGTATTACTGAACCGTATTCACTGGGTTTCTTTTTTAGACTACCTTAACTATCGAAAGTTTGATGCTCTTGAGGTGCTTCAGCGAGATTTTAATTATAAGCCTTATCCACACAAACATTATGAGTCTGTATTCACGCGCTTCTACCAAGGCTATATACTACCCTATAAATTTGGTGTGGACAAACGAAAGCCTCATCTATCAAGTCTTATCATGACAGGGGAACTAAGTCGTGAAAAGGCTTTGCAGTTAGCTGCTGGCATAGCTTATCCTAGTGAACAAGAAATGGAAGCTGATCGCCTTTATTTCATGAAAAAAATGGGCTGGTCAGAGGAGAAATTTAGTGACTATATGTCACGTCCCGAAAAACCTCATGACCTTTATCCTTCAGAGGTTCACCTCTACAGAAAATTACTTGGCCTTTACAGGAAATACAAATTAAATTTTGGAAAAGTTACTTGGTAACTTAATAAGCAACACCTATTACATTAAGAAGTTTTTGATATGGAAGTTAATAGAAAATTATTGGTCATTGATACCTCATACACTCTTGAGATGATAAATGAAAGAGGCTTATTAAACTCAGTGACATGTAGAGATTTAGATGGCTATTTTTCGCATGTATGGAGTGTGCATCCCTTTTCCTCTATGTTAACTTCAGAGAAATGGCTATCAAAATTTGGAAAACCTGTACATCACAAACTTAACCCAAGCAATACATTTATTGAAGGAAGAGTTGGTAGATTTCCCTTTTTAAAAAATGTGCGCTCATTAAATTTTTTAATTAGTCAAATTGAATTATTTATTAACCTATACTATATTATAAAAAAAAATAAAATTAATATAATTCGTATAGGTGATCCCTTATATTTGGGAATTTTAGGTTGTATATTATCAAAAATCAGTGGCGTACCTTTGGTTATAAGAGTAAATGGACATAATCGAAATATAAGAAAAAGTACTGGACAACCTATGTATCCGAAACTCTTCAAATCAATTAAATTTGAAGAAAAGATAGAGTCCTTTGTGTTCAAACGAGTTGACTATGTTATTGCTCCGAATAATGATTATTTAGATTTTGCCATACAATGTGGCGCAGACTCAACAAGAGTTTCAGCACTAAGTTATGGAAATTTGCTGGCTAAGGAATACTTTGATGATCCTAACAGCAGAGTATTTGATAATAACTTTTTTGATCGCTATCATTTGGAGAAAAATAAATATTTTCTTACGGTTGGGCGCTTGGAACCAATCAAGTTTCCAGATGATACCTTAGAAGCATTCTCAAAATTACCTAATCAGTATCAGGAATTCAAACTGGTTTTTGTTGGTGATGGTTCTATGAAAGATGAATTACTCGAAAAAGCTATAAAACTCAATATTCAAGAGAGAGTTATATTTACAGGAAACCTAAATCAAAATAATTTATTACAATTATACACAAATACTTTAGCATACCTCTCTCCTTTAACTGGACGAGCGTTGTCAGAGGCTGCATTGTGTGGAGCACCTACAATTGCTTATGATCTAGATTGGCAACCCGATATTGTAGAAAATGAAGTTACAGGTATACTGATTCCATCTCGAAGTGTGAAAGGGTTTATGATAGGCATGATAAAATATATTGAAAATCATGAACTTGCTTCTAAAATGGGAAAAAGCATTAGGTCACGAGCTTTAGAAATGCTGGATCCACAAACTCAAAATCAACGTGAAATTGGGTGTTATCAAATAGTCCTTGTTTCTTCAAACATCAAAAGGAATTAAAAGTGAGCGTACCATTTATAGATTTAAAAAGATTTGAGCCTAATTTTTTAGAGGAGTTAAACGAAAATTTAATTCAATTATTTAAAAACTCCCAATTTATTGGAGGGGAAGAAGTCGAAAAATTAGAAAGCTCTCTCGAAGGGCATCTTGGGGTTACTCATGCAATAACATGTGCCAACGGTACTGATGCTCTACAACTAGCTTTGCGAGCCTTGGGCGTAAAACCTAATGATATAGTCTTAGTACCAAACTTTACTTTTTGGGCTACATTCGAAGCAATTGTTAATGTTGGCGCTCATCCTGTGACAATTGATGCCGATATTTCAGATGCTGGAGTTGATATTAACGCCTTCTCAGAAGCTATTTCTCAATTAAAACCGAAAGCGGCCATTGTTGCTCATTTGTTTGGCTGGGCTTCTAGCAAACTTGTCTCTCTAAGAAAGCTGTGTGCAGATAATAACGTTTCGTTACTTGAAGATGGTGCTCAGTGTTTTGGAACCATGTACAAGAAGGAGTCTATTTATAAAAACGCACTCATATCTACAACGTCCTTTTATCCTGCAAAAGTTCTAGGGGGAGCGGGAGATGGGGGAGCGGTTTTCACAAATGATGCTGAGCTTGCAGATAAAGTTAAACAATTAGCTAATCATGGCAGAACAAGTCACTATGGTTATGGTTCAGTCGGTTGGAATTCACGCCTAGATAGTATCCAGGCGGCTTTTTTAAACTTATCTCTTAAACATATACAATCTCGTATAAACTCAAGAAGAGCTTCAACTAAGCTTTATCAAGACAAGTTACCAAAGCTAGGGATTCAGGTCATGCTCCCGCCACCAGATTTTGAAGAAAATGGTTATTGTAATGTTTGCATTGTTAATGATGCAGAAAAAAAGACTTACCTTGAAAGTATATTGAAGAGTAAAAACATAGGATATGCCAATATATATCCTGGTGTCATGTCTGAGCAAACAGGAGCATTGCCATATCTCAAAAATCATATTGGCGGCAATGCTGGAAAAAATCTTAGCTGCACAGTATTGAATCTACCACTTTTCGCCTATATGAAAGAAAATGAATTAGATGAAATAATTAATGTTATAGAAAGGAGTTTACATAATGACCAGCAATGGACTTACTGATGTTTACATACACGAAAGTGCTAATGTTTCCAATAAATCTAGAATCGGATCTGGTACAAAAATCTGGGTAAATGTTCAGGTACGTGAAAACTCAAATATCGGCACTAACTGTATTCTATCTAAAGACGTTTATATAGACATAGATGTCAACATAGGTAATGGTTGTAAGATACAAAATGGTGTATCTGTTTATAAGGGAGTGGAGATAGGAAACAATGTGTTCATTGGTCCTAATGTAGCCTTTACTAATGACAAAGTGCCACGCGCTTTTAATCAAGATTGGAAAATAACTCCAACAAAAATATGCGATGGTGCAAGTATAGGTGCAAACTCCACCATTGTTTGTGGAGTTACTATTGGAGAGTACTCAATGATTGCTGCTGGTAGTGTCGTAACAAAAGATGTTGAGCCATATACATTGGTACTAGGTTGTCCTGCTAGATATATCTCAAAAATCGACGAAGCTGGTAATCGTGTTAATGGAGATAAATGATGAATAAACCTTTAATTAATCTTGGACTTATAGGCCTCGGTAAGATGGGTCAAAACCACTTGAGAGTATTGGCAATGCTCAGGGGTGTCAATATTTCTTACATTGCAGATGAAAATCATGATCTAACTAATCGACTTGGAAAGCAATACTCTGTAGAAGCACTTTCACCGAAAAATGCTCTCGATGTTGCCGTAGATGCTATTGTAATTGCTACACCTACCGTTACTCATTATGAGTATGTTCATTTAGTTTCTCGGCGAACAAAAAATATCTTTGTTGAGAAACCAATGGCTCACACCCTTGAATCTAGTCGCAATATGGCAAACCTTGCAAAATCTGAAGAACTCAATATTCAAATAGGCTTTATTGAACGTTTCAATCCTGCCATTATTGCTCTAAAATCCATATTAGATTGTAACGATAACGTTATTAATTTAGACTTCACAAGAACTAATAAAATTAGCTCACGAATTACTGATGTCGATGTCATTACTGATTTAATGGTTCATGATATTGACTTGTCGTTATATTTAAATGGCCCAGCTACTAATGTGTCAGCGCATGGTTATGCTAAAGGTGAAATGATTGACTACGCATCAGCGTTAATTAAACACCAAAATGGGCGATTCTCAAGAATTCAGGCAAGTCGAATTTCTGAAAAGAAAAAAAGAAGCGTGGAGGTAACAGCAACCGATATGTTTATAGATTGTGACTTACTTAGAAAGGAAATAATAGTTTATAGAAACACCGAAACACAAGACTCCAGCACCGCTCCTTACTCGATTACAGGCATTCAAGAAGCAATTCAAGTCAAACCTCAGGAAGCACTTGTATCTGAATTACAAGCTTTTGTAAACTCTGTTTTGTCTATAAAGAGCCAAGAAACACCAAATGTTGATGAAAGCTTATCTGTAATGGAAGTATGTGAGTTGATTCGCAATGAAATTATCAGTTAAGTACATGAACCTAAGTTTTCGTGCATTCGCATCTTTAAGAAATCAATGAGTTATGCTCATAAAATACGCGAATACCTCGGCCTAGCTACTTAACACCATCTGGATAAGATATAAATGAAAATAGGCTTCGTGATTCCTTTTCTTTCCAAGGGAGGAGCAGAATGTGTTGTTGTGGATTTAGCCAACTCAATGGTGCAACTAGGGCAGGATGTAACAATATTTTTATTGTATTCGGGGGAAGTTAACTCTAGGATTAACTCACTTTCTACCAAGGTTAAAATCCATTATATCTATCCAAAAAAACACTCTACAGTTGGGACATATGCCAGAGTTATTACTTGGTTTATTAGAAATAAAAATCTATTATCAACTTTCGATATTATACATACTAATCTCACTTTCGGTTCAATCTTTTCTTCAACTGCATGGCTATACAAGACCATGCTATCCCCTCCTAGTTTCCCTTTAGTCATTGAAACGAATCACTCAGTTGGTACTTATATAAAAAAATGGCAACACGCCTTGTTTTTACTGAATTCACACATGCGTGATGGGTATATTCTAATGGCTCAAGATGATCAATGGGACAGACATTTTTCCAAGAAAAAAAAATACCCGCTTATTGAACTGATCCCTAATGGAATTGACCTATCTAAATTACATGTTTCGCCTCAGGAGCTTGATCTGTGTGCTGCCAGTATAGGACGTGCCAAAGAAGCTTATATCATTGGCTCAATCGGACGAATGGTTAGAGAGCGTAACCCCGATGCTATTGTTGATGTATTTTTTGAGCTACTTTCTAGGAAAATTGATTCCGATCAATTCGATATCCACTTTTATATGGGGGGCACAGGTCCTGAGTTTAACCGCATTGCTCAAAAATTTTCTGATATGGGAATTAGTAATTTTGTCACATTGCCTGGCTTAGTTGAAAATTCGCGTGTTACTATGTCTTCTTTTTCTCTTTATGTGACGATGAACGTTAAGGGTACTACAGGAATTTCTGGTCTTGAAGCTACTAGTCAAGGTATACCAACCGTTGCTGTCCAGATGACACCTGGTTATACCGCCAAAGAAACAGACTGGATTTGGTCATCTGAATCCCCAAAACTTGTTGCAGAAAAAATTTTAGAACTTCTCAGAGATCAAACTAGCTTGTCTCAATTAGCTAAAGTTCAAAAAGATTTTTGTATTGAAAATTTCAGTGCTACTACTATGGCAAAAAGATATTTAGATTTTTACAAAAAATGTCAACTGTCACTTTCTAACACTGTATAAGTGGTATCAGTTAATGTGTGGAATAGTTGGTTTTCAGTCATTTGCATCATTGCCTGATACTCGTATCGTTGTTCAGGCAATGGCTGATTCTCTACTCAATCGGGGTCCTGATAGTTCAGGCATTTGGATTGATGAACATGTTGGGATTGCCTTGGCTCATCGGCGATTAGCCATACTTGAATTGTCGGTTGCTGGCCATCAACCCATGCACTCCACCAGCGAACGTTATGTCATCGCTTTCAACGGGGAAGTCTATAATCACAACAAACTACGGGCAGAACTCAAAAAAGCTAACCTTTCACACTGTTGGCGAGGCCATTCCGACACCGAAACCCTATTAGCTGCCATTGAAACATGGGGGATTGAAGCCACTCTACAACGTTGCATCGGCATGTTTGCCATCGCCTTATGGGACAAAGAGTCCCAAACTTTGACCTTAGCACGTGATCGTGTAGGTGAAAAACCATTGTATTACGGCTGGCAAGGGGATACCTTTCTATTTGGTTCAGAACTCAAAGCCCTCAAAACCCATCCTGCTTTTCAAGCAGATATTAACCGCGATGCTCTATGCCTCTACATGCGACATAACTACATCCCAGCCCCCTATTCGATCTACCAAGGTATCCAAAAACTACTTCCTGGTACATGGCTACAAGTGTCGCGTACCCAACGTGAATCCGAGACCAAAACCTACTGGTCTGGTGTTGAAGTGAGTCGCCAGGGCAAAGCCACCCCCTTTACTGGATCACCAGAAGATGCTGTAAATACACTGGAAAATCTGCTCAAAAACGCGATTGGTCAACAAATGATGGCAGACGTTCCACTCGGTGCGTTTTTATCTGGTGGCATAGACTCATCTACTGTGGTTGCCCTCATGCAAGCACAATCCAGTCAACCGATTAAAACCTTTTCGATTGGTTTCCATGAGGAGCTCTACAACGAAGCCGCCCATGCAAAAGAGGTAGCCCAACACTTAGGCACGGATCACACTGAACTCTATGTCACTCCTGATGACTGTATGCAGGTTATCCCACGCTTGCCTACCTTATATGACGAGCCGTTTGCTGACTCCTCGCAAATACCAACATTCCTCGTCTCTCAACTAGCACGTCAACACGTCACCGTGTCACTATCCGGCGATGCGGGGGATGAGTTATTCGCAGGCTACAACCGTTATCAACTGACAGCTAACACGTGGGCAAGACTGTCACGGATTCCCCGCCCTATTAGGCAATGGGCAGCGAAGACAATCACCAGTATTTCACCTGCTAGTTGGAATCGTATCGCCAACACCTTAAAATCCGTTATTCCATCTTTCGGCCAATGGGCAAATATGGGAGATAAGCTGCACAAAGGCGCAAGAGTTATGGCAAGCCATTCTGCGGCAGATCTATACATTGGAATGGTCTCAGGCTGGCAATATCCCACCAACGTGGTAATCGGTGGCACAGAACCCCCCACCTTTCTCACAGGATATTTGCCGAATTTAAGCCACCTCAACACCGTTGAACGTATGATGGTGCTTGACCTACTCACTTATCTTCCTGATGATATTCTCTGCAAAATTGACCGTGCCGCAATGGGTGTATCGCTGGAAAGCCGTGTTCCTTTCCTTGATCACCGTCTCATCGAGTTTGCTTGGCAACTCCCTTTGGAATATAAGCTAAGAGAAAACCAAACTAAATGGGTACTACGACAAGTGCTGTATCGCCATGTACCGAAAGAACTCATTGATCGCCCTAAAATGGGTTTTGGTATTCCCGTTGATAGCTGGCTACGGGGTTCTTTACGCGATTGGGCAGAAAATTTGCTGAGTGAGTCGCGCCTACGGCAAGATGGCTATTTCAACCCTGCTCTCATACGTCAGAAATGGAAAGAACACCTTTCAGGTCAGCGCAACTGGCAAAATGATCTTTGGTCTGTTTTAATGTTTAACGCTTGGATAGAGCATTAAATTTATGCTTTTTTTCTCATCCAAAACAGCTTTCGATCTTTTAATTTTAATTACATTAGCAAAATTCATCGCTTTTTTTTATATTAAAGCTGATTCAGATATATTTGAGTCAATATTTCTATCTGGTAATGACTCTGGCTATTATCATGCTTATGCAATGGGAGAAGTTTCGGAAGTAACTAGTGTATGGCCTATTTTCCTAAAATTTCTTCATGAATATGGATTATATGATAGATATGTTATATCAGTAATTTTATTTTTAATATCAATATTCATTCCTTTTATTTTTGCTTCGCTGCTATTAAAAACCGAAGTCTTTAACAATGCTGCTGATAGAAAGGTCTATTGGAATTTTATACTACTAATTAGCTGCTACCCATCTATATTTTTATTGTCATTGGATATTTATCGTGACATGGCAATGTTATTTCTATTCTCCATAACATTATGGCTAATAAAAAAATATATAGAGAAAAATCAGAGAGGGAAAACCCTCTTAATCCTTCCTATCATCTTACTAATATATCTTTTATTTTTATTCAGGGAGTACCTTGGAGTTTCAATTCTCGCAGGTTTATTTTCGTACAAACTAAAGATATCGAAGAACAAAAAATATTATTTTTTTGTTCTTTATTTTTTAGCCCTTGCTATACTTAACAACTTCGGATATCTCAATCCTTTATTAGAGTATAGAGGTCAAGGATTCACAACTGGCAATACCACGTTAGGAGTTAGCTTATTAAATACTGATACCCTAAGTTTTTTTGTTTTATATCTTTACTCAGCGATTATGCAGTTAAGTGGCTTTTTTATAACATCAATACCCAGTATTTTTATCTTTTTCACCGAATCAGTTTTTTTTATTATTGCCACAATATACATTATTAGAAATAGTAATTTACTAACTCCATTTGCACGCTTCTTAATTATTTTTTCCTTGTTCTATGCATCAATATGGATAATTGGCAATGACAATATTGGAACAGCGGCTAGATTGAGAACCTTTAACTATATTAGTATATATTTGATAGCATCAATCGTTTACATAGAGAAATTGAAAATTCACCGCTCAAAACTCAAGAAGAACATATGACATGAAAAAACATTTTGCTCTTGTAGGTGCTCTCCCTGAATCCCTCATCAACTTTCGAGGTTCTCTCATCCAGTCCCTATGTAAAGCCAATTACCAAGTCACTGGAATGGCTTCAGAAACACAACCCAAAGTTACCCAACAGCTAAACACCTGGGGTGCAAATTTCCGCGCTTACCCCGTACAACGCAACAGCCTAAACCCACTGGCAGACTTCAAAACATGGCAATCCCTACGCCAAACATTCCAAGAACTGCAACCCGATGTCATTCTCGCCTACACCATTAAACCGGTGATTTGGGGTGGGCTGGCAAGCCGTATTCTCCCTAATACACACTTTTACGCCCTGATCACCGGGCTTGGCTTTGCCTTTCAAGGTGAAACGCTCAAGCGCAAACTGCTAGTGAAGCTAGTCACATTTCTTTACCGTATCGCCTTAAAACGTGCCGAACGAGTTATCTTTCAAAACCCCGATAACCTCAACGAATTTATCCAACGTGGCATTGTACCAGTCACCAAATGCGCTTTGGTCAACGGTTCCGGCGTAGACATTAGCCGCTACACACACACACCCTTGTCCAATAACCCGCCTGTTTTTCTCACCATCGGGCGCTTATTAGGTGAAAAAGGCTTCCGTGAATACACCCAAGCCGCCCAAATCGTCAAAGCTTGCTACCCAGAAGTCACCTTCCAACTACTAGGCCCAGAAGACCCCTCATCCGATGGCATCCCCCTCAGCGAAGTACAACAATGGCATCAAAGCGGCTGGCTAGAATACCTAGGCTCAACTGATGACGTGCGTCCCTATCTGCAAAATTGCCATATCTACGTTCTGCCATCCTATTATGGCGAAGGTTTACCACGAACTATTATAGAGGCTATGTCCATAGGTCGTCCGATTTTAACTACGGATAATGTAGGCTGTCGCGAAACCGTCATCCCCGGTGAGAACGGCTACCTCGTTCCCAAAACCAATGCCCAAGCCCTCGCAGAACGCATGATCTGGTTCATCGAAAACCGCGACCAATGGGAACGCATGGGCAAACGCAGCCGCGAACTCGCCGAAGAAAAATACGACGTACACAAAGTCAACGCTCAACTAATGGAAATCATGGGACTATGAAACGAATTCTGGACTTGTCAGCCACACTTTTCGGCTTAATACTGCTTGCGCCAATCATTCTGATATTGGCAATACTCATCCGACTAAAACTCGGCTCTCCCGTGTTCTTCACCCAAACCCGCCCCGGCTTACACGCCAAACCCTTCAAAATGGTCAAATTCCGTACCATGACCGATGCCCGCGATGCCGCTGGCAACCTGTTGCCTGATAACATCCGCCTCACCGCTTTTGGTCGTTTCCTGCGCTCCACCAGCCTCGACGAACTCCCCGAACTCTGGAACGTCCTCAAAGGTGAGATGAGCTTGGTTGGACCTCGCCCCTTACTCATGGAGTATCTGCCGCTTTACAGCACTGAGCAAGCCCGCCGTCACGAGGTTCGACCTGGCATCACTGGCTGGGCACAAATCAACGGGCGCAATGCGATTAGCTGGGAAGAAAAATTCAAACTCGATGTCTGGTATGTCGACAACCAATCCTTCTGGCTCGACCTGAAGATTCTAGTGCTGACCATCAAAAAGGTTTTCGTGCGCGAAGGGATTAGTGCTGAGGGTGAAGCCACCATGCCGAAATTTACCGGCAGTTAAGCGACTGCTATACTGACTACCAAGTGCCGTATTGCACGAGAGTAGGTAACCATGAACAAACAAGACATCCTAACATTCCTCCGTACCCACAAACCGGAATTACAAAATCGCTTTGGTGTGTTACGCATCGGCTTGTTTGGCAGCTACGCCCGTGATGAACAACGTCCTGACAGTGACATAGACATCGCCGTAGACATCCAGAGTGACAACACCTTCCGTAGCTTTTTTGGTCTCAAGGCATACCTCGAAGACAACCTACACGCTACTGTTGATCTTGGCATGGAAAATGCCATCAAACCCGGCGCAAGGGCATCCATCCAGCAGGACATCATTTATGCCTAAACGTAACTTGGCACTGTATATCGATGACATCCTCGACTCTATCAGTGCCATCCAATCGTTTACTGCTGGATTGTCATTTGAAAATTTTGCCCAAGACCGTAAAACCTACAGCGCAACCATCAGAGAATACATTGTCATCGGTGAAGCTATTGTTGCCCTGAAAGAACCACTGGAAAACCGCTTCCCTAGCTACAGTTGGCGCATGATCAAAGACTTCCGTAACTTCATTGTGCATGAATACTTTGGGATAGATGCCCGCATTATCTGGGATTTAACCACACAAGAACTTCCCGAACTAGAAAGCATGGTTCGGCAACTGCAAAAGCAACTCGCTGAGACACCATGATCTATATCTACGGCGCAGGCGGTCACGGCAAAGTCGCTTTTCACACCCTGACCCAAAGCGGTACACAAATCCAAAACTTCATCGACGACAAAGCGCGTGGGGAACTGTGTGGTATTTCTATACTCTCTCCCACACAAATTCAGGATTTATATCCCTATGCCATCCACTTCGCGATTGGTAACAACGCCATCCGTAGCCGCCTGCAAAGCGAATGGAACAGATTAGGCATTCCCGCTGAAACAGCGATTCACCCACGCTCAACCATTTATCCCGGTGCAAAAATCGGTGCGGGTAGCCTCATCACCGCTGGCACAATCATCGGCTCAGATACCCGTATTGGTGATGGCTGTATCATCAACCATAACGCCGTCGTCGATCATGATTGCGTTATCGGCGACTTTTGCCACATTGCCCCCGCTGCTACCCTCGGCGGCGGCGTCACCCTCGGCAGAGAATGCCTGATTGGGGCAGGTGCAACCATCCTGCCCTACCTCACTATCGGTCACAATGTCACCGTCGGGGCTGGTGCAGTCGTCACAAAAAACTTACCGGATAACGTCACCGTCGTCGGTTGTCCGGCACGGCCTAAATAAAGACCAAACCATGCTAAACACCCAACTCCCCCCCTGGCCCTCCTTCACACCCGAAGAAGCCGAAGCCGTTTCCCGCACTCTCCTTTCCAACAAAGTCAACTACTGGACAGGCAACGAATGCCGCGAATTTGAAAAAGAATTCGCCGCATGGTGCGGCACAGCACACGCCATTGCCCTAGCCAACGGCACCGTCGCCCTCGATGTTGCCCTAAAAGCGTTGGGTGTCGGGCAAGGTGATGAAGTCATCGTCACCTCCCGCACCTTCCTCGCATCGGTCTCCTGCATCGTCACCGCAGGCGCAATCCCCGTATTTGCCGACATTGACCGCGACAGCCAAAACATCACCGCCGCCACCATCGCTCCCATGATCACCCCCCGCACCCGCGCCATCATCTGCGTCCACCTCGCAGGCTGGCCGTGCGAAATGGATGCGATCATGCAACTCGCCGCCCAACATAAGCTTTACGTCATCGAAGACTGCGCCCAAGCCCACGGCGCAACCTACAACGGGCGTATGGTCGGCAGCATCGGACACATCGGCGCATGGTCATTCTGTCAGGACAAAATCATGACCACCGGTGGCGAAGGCGGCATGGTCACGACTAACGACCGCGAACTCTGGTCAAGCATGTGGAGCTACAAAGACCACGGCAAAAGCTGGGAAGCCGTCTACGAACGCCAACACCCACCCGGTTTCCGCTGGCTACACGACAGCTTCGGCACCAACTGGCGAATGCTGGAAATGCAAGCCGTCATCGGGCGCATCCAACTCACCCGCATGAAGGACTGGACAGCCCAACGCCAACACCACACCACTGCCATTTGGGAAACCGCCAAACAGCTACTGGGCTTGCGCGTCCCAACCCTCCCCGCCCACATCGGTCACGCTGCCTACAAATGCTACGTCTTTGTCGAACCCGACCAACTCAAACCCGATTGGAATCGTGACCGCATCATGGCGGAAATCAACCAACGCGGCATCCCCTGTTTCTCCGGCTCCTGCTCTGAAGTCTACTTAGAAAAAGCTTTCGAGAATACCGATTGGAGACCGACCCAACGTTTGCCCAAGGCTCAAGAACTAGGCAAGACGAGTTTGATGTTTCTTGTTCACCCAACCTTAACCGACGAACATATAAAGCAAACTTGTCAGGTACTTACTGAAGTTATGCGATTGGCTACAAAATAATTAACTACCTATTCCTATTAAACAAACCAGTAAACGCATCGTGTACAAAATGACAAATTCACAACTCATAACAAAATCATAACGCTCATCCATCAAAATCCTTTAGAATCACGCTTATTTGCTTGAAATCCGCACTATTATGACTAGCTTTTTCTTTAATTTAGATCGCTGGAAAAAACGCATCATCATCATGTTGCTGGATTTGTTATTGATCCCTTTAGCAATTTGGGTGAGTTTTGCTTTACGCCTTGGTACTTGGAATCCACCACTCAATGATGGGATTTGGATGTTGGGGCTGGCGCCCTTAATTGTGTTGCCTATTTTTGTCCGCTTAGGTTTATACCGTGCGGTGATTCGCTTTATTGGCGGCCAACAAGCAGTGATGGCAGTATTAAAGGGGGTCACGCTATCCACCATGATTTTAGCACTGATTGCCGTGTTGGCAAATTGGCAGGGAATACCACGCTCTATTTTCCTTATTTACTGGGGAACTGCTTTTTTGTTTGTAGGCGGCAGTCGATATTTAATTCGATTAGTTTATGCACGCCATTACCTAAAAAGTGAAAAGGCACATATTATTATTTATGGAGCAGGTGAGGCAGGAATTCAATTAGCTAATGCCTTAGTACGTAATGAAGATTACAGAGCCGTCGCTTATATTGATGATAACCCCACTTTAAATAAAGCAATTATCCAAGGTTTGCAGGTTTATAAGCCCTCTCAATTAAATAATTTGATTGCAAAAATGCAAGTCAGCCAAGTTTTTTTAGCTATGCCGAATATTAGTAAAGCCCGTAAACGTGAAATTTTACAATTCCTCGAGCCATTTCCTCTACATGTACTGACTATTCCTAATGTCTCTGAGCTTATTTCTGGGGAGCGGCGTATTGATGAGGTACGTGAAATTGAAGTGGATGAATTATTGGGTCGAGAACCGGTAGAACCTGATCAAGAGCTATTAAGTAGCTGTATAGAAAATAAAGTTGTGATGGTAACCGGAGCGGGAGGCTCAATTGGCTCTGAGCTTTGCCGTCAAATCATTCATCTAAATCCTCGCCAACTTATTTTATTTGAAGCTTCAGAGTTTGCTCTTTACAGTATAGAAAATGAACTATTGAACTTATTGCAAGCAGCAGCTATTGAACTCCCTAAAACCTATTTAATTCCAGCTCTAGGCTCTGTACAAAACCAAAAACGCTTAGAAGAGATTATGCAGCGCTATAAAGTGAATACCATTTATCACGCTGCAGCTTATAAACATGTACCTTTAGTTGAACATAATCCTTTAGAGGGTATTTTGAATAATACTTTTGGGACTTTATATGCAGCGCTGGCAGCTAAAAATACTAAAGTACGCCATTTTGTATTGATTTCTACTGATAAAGCGGTGCGCCCCACCAATGTTATGGGTGCAAGCAAACGTATGGCTGAGTTAGTCCTGCAAGCCTTAGCTCAACACACTAGTCAAACTATTTTTAGTATAGTGCGTTTTGGCAATGTGCTAGGATCTTCAGGTTCAGTTGTGCCTTTGTTTCGTAAGCAAATTCAAGCCGGTGGACCAATCACCATCACTCATCCTGATATTATTCGTTATTTTATGACTATTCCCGAAGCTGCGCTCTTGGTTATTCAAGCAGGGGCTTTAGCGCGTGGAGGGGAAGTATTTTTACTTGATATGGGCGAGCCGGTTAAAATTGTTGACCTTGCTAAACGCATGGTGCATTTATCCGGCTTTAATATTAAAGATGAACAAAATCCTGATGGAAATATTGAACTCAAATTTACTGGCTTACGCCCCGGTGAAAAGCTCTATGAAGAGTTACTAATTGATAGCCAAGCGGATAAAACCACTCATCCTAAAATTTTTAAAGCCCATGAAAACTATTTATTCTGGCAAGATTTAGAGCCAATACTCGATGACTTGCTCCAAGCCTGTCAACAGAGAAACTTAGCAAGGATTCAAGCTATCTTAGAAACTCAAGTTTCTGGCTTTAAAGGCTCGCTTGATGTACAGGCCAATCTGCTAAAAAAGTCAGTTAGTACCTCTGGTACATCAACCACTCACTCAAATGTCACTTTACTGGTCAGTCGATAAGTCGTTGATCTAACCAACCAGTACAAGCAATTTATTAATTTTTAAATAAAGTTTAGATAAAACCAATGGCTCAAGTTACTTACCATGACAATACTGTTGTCAACGCCTCAACCGAGGATGATGAAATAAATTTTAGTGATTTAGTAAAAACAATTATTAGATACTGGAAAATCGCAGTTATTATTACTGCAGCTATTTTACTCGGTAGCTTAGTTTATGTTTTATTGGTTACCCCAGTATATAAAGCCAAAGTATCTTACTTGCCACCCACTTTTGGCGATGTTGCACCACTTAGAATTCCAACGAGTAGTGACCAAAATATTACAGAGAAAGATCTTGACTTAGCTAAAAAAATTTACATGGATTTTGAAAAGAACCTCAATTCTTTAAAATTACGGAGAGAAATTTTCGATAAAATGAATTTACTTCCGCTACTCAATAAAAACGCTAATGAGCAAACAAATATAGAAGCAGTCTTCAATAAGTTTAATGAAAAAATAACGATTGAAAAACCAATAGCCAAGAAAGATGGGCCTGTAGTACCCGCGATTCACTTAACCTTGAAAGGTAGCGATCCGCAATTTCTTGCCGATGTGCTTAATCAAATCAGTGATCATGTTCAAGCGACCACCAAGCAAGAAGTGATTCGCGATATTTCAGAGCAAGTTAGCTTTAAAAAAGCACAATTAACTCGAGAAATCAATGAATTACGCTCCAAAGCCGAACGCCAAAAGAATGATATGATTACCAAACTTCAAGAAACCGATCAAGTTGAACGCGAAAAGCTAGAAGATCAAATTAAAACCTTAAGAGATAGCGCTAAAACCAAGCGTATGGATCAAATTACCGTCTTAACTGAAGCCGCAAAGATTGCTGAAAGTATTGGTTTAGTTGAAAAATCAGCCTTATTAGAAAATACGGCGATCACTACCGAGCGTAATGCTTTTTATACTGAGGTGAATACTCAGCCGCAACCGCTGTATTTACGTGGCTCTAAAGCCCTACAGTCTGAAATTAAAGAGCTGACTGAGCGTCGCTCAGATGATCCATTTATTCCGGGCTTACGTGATTTAGAGGATAAAGTCGCTTTGTTAAAAACCAATCCCCAGGTAGAGGCTTTAAAACTGCGTAAAGACAATGATGCTTTTATTGAAACCCTACGTGATAAAGAATCTGAACTTGCTATCCTAGAAGCCTTTAAAATTGACCCTAACCAAGTCAAGGTTGCTAGTCTAGACCAAGCCGCCTATCCTCCAGAAACACGTGAAAGCCCCAAGCGCACTAAGATCATCGCTTTCGGCGCAATCATTGGTTTGTTCCTTGGCATAATGGCAGCCTTTATGGTTAACTTCTGGCATTCTTTACGCCTTGAAGACGCAGGAAAAGCAGAATGACCCAATACATCTACACCATGAACGGAGTCGGCAAGGTCGTACCGCCGAACCGTTTTATTTTAAAAGATATTTATTTAAACTTTTTCCCCGGTGCAAAGATTGGGGTGCTCGGTTATAACGGAGCAGGTAAGTCGACTTTATTACGCATTATGGCGGGGATTGATCAAGAGATTGTGGGTGAAGCTCGACCACAACCGGGGATTAATATCGGTTATCTCGCTCAAGAGCCGCAGCTTGATCCGACTAAAAATGTGCGCGGAAATATCGAAGAAGGTTTAAAAGTCATAAAACAGGCACAGGAAAAGCTTGAAGCCGTGTATGCAGCGTATGCCGAGCCTGATGCTGATTTTGATGCTCTAGCAGCGGAGCAAGCTCGCTTAGAGAATATTCTACAAGCCGCCGATGTGCATAATCTTGAGCATACCCTAGAAGTTGCTGCTGATGCTTTGCGTCTACCGCCTTGGGATGCGGAGGTTGCTACGCTCTCGGGTGGGGAAAAGCGGCGGGTAGCTCTCTGTCGCTTGCTATTATCCTCACCGGATATGTTGATTCTAGACGAACCCACTAACCATTTAGATGCTGAATCCGTGGCATGGCTGGAGCGATTTCTTCAGGAATTCCCAGGGACGGTGGTCGCTGTCACGCATGACCGTTATTTTTTGGATAATGTGGCAGGTTGGATTTTAGAACTTGATCGTGGGCAGGGAATTCCTTGGGAAGGTAATTACTCATCTTGGCTGGATCAAAAAGAGCGGCGCTTAACTCAAGAAAAGAAAGCTGAACAAGGGCGCTTGAAAGCCATGAAAGAGGAGTTAGAGTGGGTACGCTCGAATCCCAAAGGGCGACAAGCCAAAAGCAAAGCCCGGATGCAACGCTTTGAAGAGTTATCTTCCAGTGACTACCAAAAACGCGCTGAAACCAATGAAATCTATATTGCACCAGGGCCACGTTTAGGCGATTTAGTGATTGAAGCTAATCAGATTAATAAAGCCTTTGGCGATCGGGTGCTCTATGAAAACTTGAGTTTCAATCTGCCTAAGGGCAGTATTGTGGGCATTATCGGTCCTAATGGCGCAGGCAAAACCACCCTATTCCGCATGATTACCGGTCAAGAACAACCCGATGCCGGTGAATTTCGGGTCGGTGACACGGTGAAGATTGCTTATGTCGATCAATCTCGAGATGACCTTGATCCGAATAAAACGGTCTTCCAAGAAATTGCTGATGGTCAGGATCTGATGAATGTTAATGGCTATCAGATTCAAGCCAGAGCTTATTGTGGGCGCTTTAACTTCAAAGGGGATGCCCAACAAAAACGGATTGGCGATTTATCTGGGGGGGAGCGTAATCGAGTCCATTTAGCTAAATTGCTCAAATCAGGGGGCAATTTATTATTGCTAGACGAACCCACCAATGACCTGGATGTAGAAACCCTCCGTGCCTTAGAAGAAGCGCTGCTGAACTTCCCTGGTTGTGCGGTAGTGATTTCGCATGACCGCTGGTTTCTCGACCGGATCGCCACCCATATCCTAGCTTTCGAAGGGGATTCGCAAGTCACTTGGTTTGAAGGTAATTACAGTGGTTATGCCGAAGACTATAAGCGTCGGCATGGTCATGAGCTGCACCCGCAACGCATCAAATATAAGCGCTTAAAAACAGCCTAGCACTTATATCTTTAGTCATGCCCCAAAAGCAAAAGCCCTCTTCCGAGGGCTTTTTTATTTGTTTCCTACTTATTTTTATTTGGCTGATCTGCACTGACTGATTAATCAACTAAACGGCATTCTGAAACTTTCAACACCTGACCGGGCTTGATAACGGCACGTTTAGTTTCCATGTCATTGTAACGCTTGATCATGATTTTCGAAGAACCCGTTACTCGGCTGATTCGATCAATCGAATCATTATCCTTCACGGTATAAAAGAAACTACGTTCGCCTTTTTTGTCTTTGTGGGAGGTGGCTCGGTGGAGCTTTTTGGAGGCTGTCATACAGCTTGGGAGGAGGCGTTTTTCGATGGCTTTGGGGGTG
Organism: Thiothrix eikelboomii; assembly: GCF_900167255.1. Lineage (GTDB taxonomy): Bacteria > Pseudomonadota > Gammaproteobacteria > Thiotrichales > Thiotrichaceae > Thiolinea > Thiolinea eikelboomii. Next base: position 25,564 of record NZ_FUYB01000018.1, on the reverse strand, counting down.
AGAACACGTTCCGTGGCTTGCGATCGCAATCGCTTACCCGTAATCACAGGTTCAGGCTCATCGACTTCAACCCTCGCAGCGACTAACTGATCCTCCACAAAACTGGCCTTTTGAAACTGTGCCGCTGCTGCAATATTCGGTGTAAACAAAACCTGCCCTCGATTATTCGATAACTTACGATAGGCGTTTAAGACTTGAACCAAATAGCGGCGCGTTTCTTGATAAGGTACATTCCAACCGTGACGATCCACTGTACCCTCGCCTGAATTATAAGCCGCAACCGCATGATAAATACTGCCATCATAGCGCTCTAGCAACCAACGTAAATAGCGTGTACCCGCATGTACATTATGCGTCACGCTTTTATCCGTTGCCCCAAAGCGGCGAGCGGTCGCGGGCATCAATTGCATCAGCCCATAAGCACCTTTGTGGGAAACGGCGGTTGGTCGGAAACAGGTTTCGGCAGTGATCACTGCCTTAATTAAATCAGCGCTGACTCCATACTCCATCGAAACCGCATTAATCAGGTTCTGATAAGCGCTGGCTTTTTGGCGAATCGTGGTGGGGCTATGTTGATCGCAAGTTCTTAACCCCCCCGCTTGAACATTGACCGTGAATAACAATCCTGTCACACACATTAAGAACTGCACACAAATCCATTGGGACAGTCTTTTTCTCATCTTAGGCATCTCGCTACTTTATGCTAAAAGCACACTAATTAACGGCTGTCAAGATCACACAAATCGAGCCGCATGCAATGCTTTCTGAAAAATCATGGATTTATATAACAAGCACCTAGGAACTCGCTAATCTTTATTTTCGATTGAAAATTAATTTTTCTAATAGTTTTTATCGAAAGCAAGCTGCTGAGCGCGTTAGCAAGGGTCTCCATTGAACGTGGCTTAGGAATTTTTTTATAGGTCGAAATAAATTTAAGCACTACACTGTCTGCGTTAGAGACTAAAAAAATTTATGTTGCCTGAAATTCATCCTGCACAAATTGAACTGGATGCGAATGGACTACCCTTCGCAATTGAGTACGGTGATCGCTACTTTTCACGTGAAAATGGGTTAGCCGAGGCTCGCCATGTGTTTTTACAAGGCAATCAGCTACCCAAGGCTTGGCAAAATAAAGAGCAATTTGTGATCGCAGAAACCGGCTTTGGTACGGGCTTAAATTTCCTAGCCACTTGGCAAGCATGGGCGAATGACCCCCAACGTTGCCAAACCCTTCATTATATCTCGATTGAAAAGCATCCCCTTCCCAAATCGGTATTGGCTAAGCTGTTAGCCAATTGGGTTGAGCTTAGCGAATTCAGTACTGCCTTAGTTGAACAATACCCTCCGGTACTTGCAGGCCTGCATCAACTTAATTTTGCTAAGCACCATCTTAAGCTAAGTTTATGGTTTGCAGATGCACGTACCGCCTTAAATGAGTTGGTTGCTCAAGTTGATGCTTGGTATTTGGATGGGTTTGCACCTGCTAAAAACCCTGATTTGTGGTCACCCTCTATTTTTCAAGCGCTTGCAGACCACAGCCATCCTCAAACTAGCTTGGCCAGCTTTACGGTCGCGGGTCAAGTCCGACGTGATTTGCAAGCAGCCGGGTTTATCTGTGCAAAGCAGATGGGTTTTGGGCAAAAGCGTGAAATGCTGACTGCCTATTTTCAACCAGCAACGGGTACTCGTAAGCCGTTAGAGTTGGCTTGGTTTAGTTTGCCACCCGTGCCATCGTTAGCATCAACACACACGAAGCATCAAACCGGCCATCAAACAGATAGTAAAACAGCCACCGTCATTGGCGCAGGTATTGCGGGCTGTCAAATCGCCTATGCTTTGGCTCGACGCGGTTGGCAAGTCCACTTGCTTGAACGCCACCCCAAGCTAGCTCAAGAGGCCTCAGGCAATCGTGCGGGTGTGTTAAGCCCGAAAATGACGGCTGAGCCGGATTGGGGGGAGCGCTTTTATCGACAGTCATTTTTATATGCTTTAGGCCAATTAAATCATTTCGCCCGTGATCCTGCGAATACTGAATTGGAATGGCAAGCTTCTGGGGTCTTGCAGCTGAATCACAATCCGAGCGAACTTAAGCGTTGGCAGGCCTTGCAAAAACGCGCCTTAGCAGCGGAATTTATCCAGTTAGTGGAAGCCGATACGGCTGCTGTTTTAGCTGGCCTCCCCCTGACGATGGGCGGTAGTTACTTCCCCCAAGGGGGTTATTTATATCCTCGCAGTTGGTGTCAGACCCTCATCAAACAACCTTTGATTCAGCTACACACCCGAACTGAAGCCTTAACGCTGGTACAAACGCAGGCTCACACTTGGCAAATACTTAATCAAACGGGTGAGTTGATCATCGAATCCAGCCTAGTGATTGTCGCCAATGGCAAAGATGCGGGGCAATTCTCACAAACTCGTTTTTTACCCTTATTGCCGGTACGGGGGCAAACTACTCAAGCCGAGGCTAGCGCTTATACCCGTCAGCTGAGCATGAGTTTAGGCCATGAAGGTTATTTAACTCCGGCTATTCACGGCCAACATATTTTTGGAGCGAGCTTCGAACGGGGTGAAGTGAATCATGCATTAAAAGACAGCGATAATGAAGTTAATTACCAGCAATTAAAGCGCACCCTCCCTGAATTTGCTGCCGAATTAGGTCCTAAACACAGTAGCCATGCCGCGATTCGCATAACAACGCCGGATCGTTATCCGATAGTAGGTCCTTTAGTAGACCCCGAGTTATTTCGGCAAGCTTATGCGGGTATTCAACACGGGGCTGGCTATAAAACTTGGCCAAGGGCAGCGTATCAAACGGGGTTATTTATCAGTGCAGGCTATGGGTCAAGAGGCCTGACCACCGCCGCTTTATGCAGTGAATTACTCGCCGCACTGATTAATAGTGAACCATTACCTATTGATCGGAGTCTGTACTACAAATTGCATCCAGCACGATTTTTATTAAAGAAGCTACAACAAAATCGCGATTGACCCTAATTCATTGAATAGGTTACAAATCTATTCTGACCCATTAGATAGTCATGTTGAGCTTCTGAGCTTCAGTTGCTTTTGCTAAACCCCAACCCAATCAAGAAGGAGAACCCCATGAAACAACCTTGGCTGCTAACCTTGGCATTATGTCTCGCTTCCGGTACGGCTGCTGCCCAACAATGGGAGGCTAAATGTACAGATGGTAAAAATCTACACTATTTGCAGACTTTAAATGGTGAAGGTTATTTATATATGACAGTGAATTTGCCAACCAATGAAAAGCGGGTATTTCCTTTCGCACGCATGCGCCAAACGATGTTTAATGGTGAAGCGATTTGTGGCGAAATTGTCAATGGCTTAAAAACTCGCACGAACAAACCCGTCACCCAATATTGTGTCAATCGGGTTTCTAAGTTGATCTATATGAAATACCAAGACCCCTTAGAACAACAACCCTTGGTGAGTGGTAAATTCTGCGACGCTACCGTACTGCAACGTTAAGCTTCCCGAGTATCCGCCATTGCCTTAAGCTGGGATGGCGGATAAATCTAAACAGCTTCCAGCATCCTACTGATGCTGGTGTCATCCAAGCCATCAAGGTTTGACTTTATTTTCAGCGGTCATTTCCGAGGTCTGTCGAACCTGCTCTAATTGCCGCGTCAACTCTAGATTACGCTGCTCCAATGCCTGCATTTGTTGCTCTAGCCGCTGGCGCTCAGTCGAGAGCTGGCTGGATTGATCACGGACAGAGCTTAGATTTTTCAACATTTTTTCATAGCGCTTACGATCTTTAGCTGAGAGCGCTTTTAATTCTTTTTCTGAGAGCATTAAGTGTTCAGGCACTGCAGCGACCTCTACTGGCTTTACGGTCGATGTCGATACCGTCGGTGTCGATTTTGCACTCGCCGCTAGCTCAGACGGCTCTATGGCTTGTGTAGCAGCAAGAGTTGAAGTGGCTTCGGTCTGAATCGCTCGAGCAGCTGCAGGCTCTTGAACCGGATCAAGTTCGGGAATGGCCGTTACTGCTGGATCAGGGGTATTCGCCTCAGCGTCATTGGCCGCTAATTGCAGAGGTTCTTCGGTCGTGTCGGCCTTTAAAGCCGTTGCGCCTGTTAAATTCACTTGATTACTGAGCAACCATAACAAACCGAGAGTCAGTGCCGCCAAGGCAAACAACAGACCGATTAAGCGAGTATTACTGAGGTACACGAAATATTTTCCTTATTTATGACTAGCGAATAGCTGTTGCCACCAGCGTCGACGATTCTGTGGAACAGGAACTGTAGGCGGCAAGTCGATTGGTTTTAGTTTAGAAATAATCCATGCCGGTAAAAGTTGCCCACCCTTACTGCCACACATCGTACCTAAATTATGCGGATCAAAGATTTTAATCAAGCTAGGCTGCTGAAAATTATCAACATATACAATCCCACAATAATCCTCAGCATGTTCGCGCCTTAATAAATGGTCAACCTCCTGAATGAAGCGCTCTACTTGATCTGCATTCGCAGTCTGCACCGGTGGTGGCTCCCCGACTGCATATAAATACCACTCACTCGACGGACTACTGCGCACAGTTTGCCACAAGGCATCCAATTGCGGCCACCTTAGAACGCCTTGAAAGCTCCCACGAAACACATGAAGAAAATCAAGGTTTTTCTCAATCACAACGACTCTCCACCCCTATAAAACTCTGCCAATCTGCACCTTAGTGTGACTAAGAATGGTTAGTTAATTGCTATGAACACAAGGACTTAGCCTAGTTAATACTTAGATCTGCACAAACTCTGCAAATTCATGCACCTAGCCTACTTATGTATTAAAGAACGGTAATTGACAGCTATAACAAAGCTCCCTAGGATGCGCACATCCCACCCCAAAGCTGAAATCAGCTCGGTAAGGTGATTGCTAGCGGCAATTTAGGACTAATTTAACCTATTTTTTTGAATTTTGGAGAATAATCTAATGAAAAATGTTACCGTCGGTTTATCCACTTTAGTCTTAAGTTTAGGCCTGTTAGCAGGTTGTGGTGAGAAGGCTGAGAACGCAGCAACACCTAGCCAAACCACTGAAAAAGCAGCTGAAACTACGACCGAAGCCGCTAAAGCCACTGCCACTAATGCAGGTCAAGCAGTTGAAAATGCATCAGCTGCTACTGAGAAAGCAGCTGATGCAACTGCCGAAGCGGCTAAAGCCACTGCAGATGCGGCTGCTCAAGCCACGGAAAATGCAGCTAAAGCCACTGCTGAGGCAGCAACCAATGCAGCTGAAACAGTAAAGGATGCAGCAGCAACGGCGGTTGAAGTCACTAGCGAAGCGGCTAAAACTACCTTAGATGCGGCTCAAAGTGCAGGTCAAGCTGCCGGCGAAGCGGTTAAAGAAACCGCACAAGATGCAGCCGCAGCAACGGCAGCCGCAGCAGAAGCAGTGGCAGATGGTACTAAAGAAGCAGTCAAAGCGACTGCTGATGCGGCCAGCAATGCTGCTCAAGGTGCTGCCGATGCAGTGACTCAGGCGGCAGAAGCGACTAAAGAAGCTGTTGAAGAAGATGGGGAAGAGGCGGCCAAAAGTGTACAACCCGCAGGCACCACTGAAGCCCCAAAAACTAACTAGTTTTTAATATGTAACCGGGAGCTTAGGCTATGAAACAAGTTGTTGTCAGTATCTCTACTCTTTTTCTCACCGTAGGTCTTTTAAGTGGCTGTGGTGAAAAAAACGAGGCCGCCAAAACAACGACTCAAACCACGGAGTCAGCGGCTAAAACTACGACTGAAACAGCCCCGCCAGCAACCCAAGCCACCCCGGAAGCAGCAAAGCCTACGACTGAAACGACTAGCGAAGCCGCAACAGCTACTGCTGATGCGGCTAAAGCAACGGCAGAGACTGCAACAACGACTGCAACACAAACAGCTACTGCTACGGATACTGCTCAAACAACCACAAGCACCACCGAAGCAACGGCTAAACCCGCTGAAACTAGCGACACTCCAGCGGCCAGTACCGCCGAAGCAGCAACATCCACTGCTACCAGTAGTGCTGAAACAGCACCAACCACTGAAGCCGCAAAGCCTGTAGAAGCTATAGCAGCGACAGCAACTGCCAGCCCTAGCTCTGAAGCTACAACCGAAGCCGCTAAGCCTGCCGATACCGCAGCAGCTACTCCGACAGAACCCGCTAAGCCTGCTGATACTGCAACAGCTACTCCGACAGAAGCCGCTAAACCGGCTGACACTACAGCAGCTACTCCGACAGAAGCCGCTAAGCCTGCTGATACTGCAACAGCTACTCCGACAGAAGCCGCTAAGCCTGCCGATACTGCGAGCATGAGCACTAGCTCAACTGCTACAGAAGCAGCTCCAGCTGCGGCAACTGCTGCACCCGCCTTAAGTAGCATGACGCTAGCCACAGACACTGCACCCGCCGAAGCCGCTAAACCGGCCGATACGGTAGCCGCCACGCCAACAGAAACCAAGCCTGCAGACACTGCGAGCACTAGTTCAACCACGACTGCAGCAGCTTCAGCCGCAACCGCTGCACCCGCTTTAAGTGGCATGACGCTCACCACGGAAGCTGCAGCAGCTAGCACGACTGCAACCGTTGCACCCACAGAAGCTGCTAAACCAACAGATACTGCAAGTTCAACCACGGCTGAAACAGCTTCAGCCGCAACCGCTGCACCTGCTTTAAGTGGCATGACGCTCACCACGGAAGCTGCAGCAGCTAGCACGACTGCAACCGTTGCACCCACAGAAGCCGCTAAACCTACTGACACGACTGCAACTCCAGCACCTACAGCAACTGATCCTGCAACTGCTACTCAAGCAGCTCCGACAGCTGCTCCGGCTGCACCGACTTCTGCTATCAATGGCGAGCAAATTTATCGCTCTTTATGCTTCAGTTGCCATGATATGGCCGTCGCTAATGCGCCTAAACTCGGTGATAAAACAGCATGGGCACCACGAATTGCCGCTGGTATGGATACACTTTATACCAACTCCATTAAAGGCAAGAATGCCATGCCCGCCAAAGGTGGCAATGCGTCCCTAACGGATGATGAAGTCAAAGCCGCTGTCGATTTCATGCTCTCCAGCGTGAAATAAAGGTATTACTCCGACTGCCAATGGAAAGCCTCTATGGAGGCTTTTCTTTTTTATAGCCCTGTCCTGTATAATCTCTTGTTTTAGCCAACCCCTGCCCGTGTCAGTCGCATGAACAGTGATTTAAATCAGCTCCACCCTTATCCTTTCGAGAAAATCCGTCACCTTCTCAAAGAGGTGATCCCAGCGAACCAACCTGCCGTTTCATTAGCGATTGGTGAGCCGAAACACCCTACGCCAGACTTCATTCACCAAGCCGTGATTGAGCATTTACAAGGCTTGGCTACTTATCCTGCGACCAAGGGTGAAACACATTTACGCCAAGTGATTAGTACTTGGCTCACGCAGCGCTTTCAATTGCCGCTAGGTTCGTTAGACCCTGAACAACAAGTGCTACCTGTCAATGGCACACGGGAAGCCTTATTTGCCTTTGCACAAGCCGTGGTTGATCGCCAGCATCAGCCAGCGATACTGATGCCGAATCCCTTCTATCAGATTTATGAAGGGGCTGCCTTACTCGCTGGAGCTGAACCCGTTTATTTAAATTGCACAGAAGAGCATGGCTTTATCCCCGATTTCGATGCGGTACCGGCTGAGCTTTGGCAACGTTGCCAAATCTTATATATCTGCACCCCCGGGAATCCGACCGGTGCAGTCATGTCGATTGCTCAGCTACAAAAACTGATTAATTTGGCCCAACAGTATAATTTTGTGATTGCCTCCGATGAGTGCTATTCCGAGTTATATTTTGATGAAACTAAGCCTCCCGTAGGTTTATTACAAGCAGCTGCTCAAATGGGGAATAGCAGCTATAAGCATTGCGTGGTATTTCATAGTTTGTCGAAGCGCTCGAATGTGCCGGGGATGCGTTCTGGGTTTATTGCGGGAGATGCCGAGATTTTAGCGAAGTTTTTGCTCTATCGGACTTATCATGGCTGTGCCATGCCGCCACCGTTCCAAGCGGCGAGCGCTATTGCTTGGCAAGATGAGGCTCATGTGCGTACTAACCGTGATCAATACCGTGTGAAATTTGAGGCAGTATTGGAAATTTTATCGCCCGTTATGGCGGTAAAAAAACCGGATGCAGGTTTTTATTTGTGGCCGACTACCCCGATAGATGATCAGGTCTTTACCAAGACCCTAGTCGCACGGGCGAATGTGCATATTGTTCCCGGTAGCTATTTATCGCGAGCAACCACTGCCGGTAATCCGGGGCAAAATCGAGTGCGAATGGCTTTAGTGGCTACGCAAGCAGAGTGTATTGAGGCGGCACAACGTATCCGTCATGTGATTGAAAATTTGTAAGAATTGCTTTGGAGAGATCAATGTCTGATTTACAAGCTAGCATCGAAGCGGCGTTTGAGCGTCGTGCCGAAATTACCCCGAAAAATGTGGATGCAGCCACTCGGGATGCAGTGAACACCACCTTAGACTTATTAAATAGCGGTAAAGCACGGGTCGCTGAGCGCCAAGGCGTAGGCCAATGGGTGGTCAATGAGTGGTTAAAGAAAGCCGTCCTGCTCTCTTTCCGCATCAATGACAATGTAGTGATGGCCGGTGGCTGTACTCAATATTATGACAAAGTACCGTCTAAATTTGCTGATATGAGCAGCGAAGAATTTGCAGCGAGTGGAATTCGAGTCGTCCCACAGGCGATTGCCCGCCGTGGCTCGTTTATTGCTTCAGGTACTGTCTTAATGCCCTCTTATGTCAATATCGGTGCTTATGTCGATACGGGCACGATGGTGGATACTTGGGCTACCGTCGGTTCTTGTGCACAAATCGGCAAAAATGTGCATTTATCAGGCGGCGTTGGCATTGGTGGTGTATTAGAGCCACTCCAAGCAGCTCCGACTATTATTGAAGATAATTGCTTTATCGGTGCACGCTCAGAAGTCGTTGAAGGCGTTATCGTTGAAGAAGGCTCTGTGATTTCAATGGGAGTCTATATTGGTCAGAGCACTCGTATTTATGATCGTGAAAACGACGAAATCATTTATGGCCGGATTCCAGCCGGTTCGGTGGTCGTTTCAGGTAATTTACCTTCAGCCGATGGCAAATGCAGTTTGTATTGTGCCGTTATTGTCAAGCGCGTGGATGCCAAAACCCGTAGTAAGGTTGGTATCAACGAATTGCTGCGTGGAATTTAAACTGACTCTTGCGTAAGCACTGGCGGATTGAGTAATTGATCCGCCCACTCGCCGTCAACTGGTTCACCGATGGGTGTCACCAGTGGCAGATCATAATCATTCCAACCACGAATCCCCGTCTTGAGAGAATAGACCTGCTCATAGCCAAGCTGTTGTAAGGTCAATGCAGCTAAAGCGCTGCGATTACCGGAGCGACAGACCAAAACGACTGGTTGCTGGCGGGCGTTAACTAAAATAGGCACTGTATCGGAATAACCCCATTCACAAGCGCTTTCCAGAATACCTCGTGGTATCAATAAAGCTTTGGCAATCGTCCCTGTCGCCACTTCGTTGGGTTCACGAATATCGACGACCAGAGTGTCCGGTTGCTGAGCTAATTGATCTTGCAAATCCCAAGGAAAGATTTCACGGATTTGGCTTAGCGCTTCCGCAACTAGATTTTTATAGGTTTTTGCCATCGAAGCCCTTAGTTAGCTGCCATCTGAGGCACTTGCGCGCACCCCATGTTCAACCGCCATCACAGCAGCGGTAATCCGCGAACTGACATTCAGCTTACGCAAGATCGCTTTTACATGCAGTTTTACCGTGCCATCAGAAATCCCTAGATTGCGCGCAATCACTTTATTGCTTTGACCTTCTGCCAGCAAGGTTAAAATTTCATATTCACGCGGAGTCAGTTCAGAAAAAGGATTATCTGACTTGCCTTCGTTTAAATCTCCATTTTCACCACGGACAAAGCGAGCCAACACCGGAGTGAGTTCGGGTGCAACGGCGGTATGGCCGGCTAACACATCACGCAAAGCAATAACCAACTGATCCGGTTCAATATCTTTTAATAAATAACCACGCGCACCACTACGCAAGGCTTCAACCAAATCGTTTTCATTCGTACTCGTCGTGAGCATAATCACTTTGAGGGTCGGATGATTTTTGCGTAACTGGCGTAATACCGCCAAACCATCCATATTCGGCATCCGCATATCCAGCAATACAATATCTGGATTCAGTTCGGCGACTTTACGGATACCTTCTTCACCACTACCCACAGCGGCGATCACATTAATTTCACGGCGTACTAATAAATCCTGCAGACCCGCACGAAATAAAGTGTGATCATCAATCAGCAGTATTTTTTCATTCATATTCAGTCCCTCTTTGCAGATTGATTCAATTCGCATGTGCTTGCTTCCCCACTAATTCAGAAAGCTGGCGCACAGGCGGAGCAGTAAAGCTGAGTTGCATTAAAGTTCCACCCTCATCTGGGTCGCTTTCAAACTGGATTTCACCACCAATTTTCTCTGCACGCTCTTGCATAATTTGCATGCCAATATGCTCACCGGTGGTGGGATTCGGTGCAGGTAAAGGCTCAGGTAAGCCAATACCATCATCTTCTACCAAAATACTACAACGCCCTTCTTCAGAGCTATACATCAGTATCCGCACTGTGCTGGCTTTACTGTGCTTACGCACATTAGCCAAGGCCTCCTGTACAATGCGGATCACTTCCACCTCAACATCACGATCTAAATCCTGTAAATTCCAATTATGATAGAAAAATACATCAAAATTAGTCTCTAGCTTGAAGCGGTCAGTGAGCTTTTCAACAGCACGCACCACGCCTTTCCCGTCAATGGGTGCTCGAAAATGCGTGATTAGGCTACGTAATTCAGCATAGGCTTCATCAATATTTTTCTCTAGACCTTCTAGCTCTTGCCAGATAATCTTTTGGTCGCCACGCTGCAAGGAATCATCAAATAAACGGATTTTAAAACGTAAGCTCGCTAAGGTTTGAGCCAAAGAATCATGTAGCTCATGCGCCATACGTGTCCGCTCTTCCATGATAGAAAGCATGCGCGCATCTTCTTCAACGCTGGCCTTTTCAATCGCCATGCCTAAATGCTGACCAATACTCGTTAGCAGCTCATGCTCTTCTTCAAGGCGGACAAATTGATCACGGGAAACAAATAGATTATACACACCGAGTACTTTCTCCCGATAACTAAGGGGAATCGCAAGCATCTCGATCTGCCGTTCCTGTTTAAACATAGGACGACCGATAATCAAGCCGCATTGCCGTAAATCTTCCCGCGCGATAATGACTTGCTCACTAGCGGCCCACCCACATAAACAATCAGGGTGAGGCAAACTAGATTCTAAACGAGCAATATGATTATCTAAGCCAACATACCCGACCAGCTTCATTTGCCCTTCGGCATCTAATAAACGTACCGCAACGGCTTCGGCTTTAAACACCTCTTGCAGAGTGGTTAAAAACCCCTTGAGCAAATCATCTAAGGTATTCGAGCGATTAACATTAGCGGCTACTTCATATAGGACACTGAGGTGATGATTTTTTTGGGCAAGAAACTGCTCTTGACGGTTAAGACGCTGCTGCTGCATCCGCGAAACCGCTTGATAATCATCGGTAATGGCATTGATTTGCTCTCGAATACGAATCGAGGGGCAACCTCTACGTGAGGTTGGCATACGGACGGTTAAATTGCCTTTGCGTAATTCTCTTGCCCAATTGGAGAGATCCGTACCAAACAATACGAATTCCGACCACATCCAATATAAGAGCGTGAGCACGCCAACACCCGCAATAAACCATAAAACGGTCATCACGGGTGGAATCCACGGCTCTTGGGCATCGGTGTGCACTACCCAAAAATACAAAGCACCAATCCCGATAAACCACATGAGTAATAAGCTTAAGGCTACCCGAGCACGTAAGGGAAAGGCAATAACCGGTTTATTACTAGCCGCTTGCTTATTTAAAGACTGTGCACGCAAACCAACAGGGCGAACCCCAGTAGTCGGCTCAAAGACGGATTCAGACTTAGGGCTTTCGACGACGGTGCTGCCCATACTAACTAGGCCTGTGGGGGGCGATAATGTGGGTCATTTGGATTCATAAAGACAAACTCCATCTGCCCCTCGATATCCACAAAATCTAACCAAGCACCTTGTAATAACGGTGCTGAGTCGGCATCAATAATCACACTCACCTCGTCAAGCTCAAGCAAGACATCGCCCACTTGCTGAGCATCATCAAAGCCCATTTGATAGTGAAAATGTCCATCGGCTTTGCGCTCAGCTGCAATCCGCAACGGCAAACCTTGTGCTTGCGACTGCTGCGCTGAAATTTGAATTTGGGTGATTGCCTCTGGGGTAATCGTCATCATGCGGCTTGTTTCCTCTGGTTAGCCTGCTTACGCACAAACTCCATAAAACGCTGTGCCCAAGGATAGCGATGGGTATGACGCAAATGAGTATACGAAGCTAGCAGATTTTTATACACCCAACCATCATGTTCACCATCAATCCCCTGACCACGCTTTACTTTATACGCATACTGCCCTTGGCCTGTCACTGTTAAATTTTCGAGACGCGAATAATGAAACTCATGGGCTTGCACTAATTCAGATCCTACCCCGTTGTTAGGCCAAAGCATGGCGGCGGTTTCTTCTAATTGCACATAACCGCGACCTTGTGGTTTTGGATACATGACTGCATCACCCGGAATAATGCCTACCATCTCAGCGTGCTGATTATTCCACTGTAGGCTGCGTGCTAAATACATTAGACCACCGCATTCCGCATAAGTTGGCAAACCCGCCTCAATCGCTGCACGGATAGATAGACGCATACTACGATTCGCGGCTAGTTGCTGCATCTGTGTTTCAGGAAACCCACCACCGATGAAGAGGCCATCTAAGTCGGGTAACTGGGTATCCTGTAAAGTATTAATGGTAATCAGCTCAGCACCCGCTTGCTGTAAAGCCTCTAAATCACCCGGATAGTAGAAACCAAAGGCCGCATCTTGGCAGATACCAATCCGTAGCTTAGTGCTGCTGTGCAAGCTATTCTTAAATAAAGGTGGCTGAATCCTTGTTGGTAACTGGGGTGCTTGTTGTGCAATCGAGATAAGTTGAGCGAGATCAACTTGATCGGTGACTAGAGCACGCATTCTGGCAATCTGTTGCTCAGCATCTAAGCGCTCGTTACTGGGCATTAACCCTAAATGGCGCTCTTCGATCTGTAGTTCGGCAGATTCCTGTACCACACCTAAAACCGCAAGATCGGTAAAATGTTCGACGGCTTGGCGTAGTTTTGTCGCATGCCGACTGCCACCGACCCGATTGAAAATCACCCCGGCAATCTTCACTTCCCGATCAAAAGCCACATGCCCCAAGAGTAGAGGTACAATCCCCCGTGTCATACCACGGGTATCAATGACTAAAATAACAGGGGCTTGCAGGAGCTTAGCTAAGGCTGCATTACTATCTGAGCCATCCAAGGATAGACCATCATAAAGCCCTTTATTGGCTTCAATTAAGCTTAAGTCTGCCGTATGTCCATACTGTTGAACACAATGAAGCAACTCGTGCTCGCTAGAGGTATTGAAATCTAGGTTATGGCAATGACGCTGACTCGCCGCTGTTAGCCATAAAGGATCAATATAATCGGGGCCTTTTTTGAAGGGCTGAACTTGCCAACCTTGTTGCTGCCAAGCTGCGCATAGGCCAATCGACAACGTAGTTTTGCCAGAAGATTTATGCGCTGCAGAAATAAATAGTCTTGCCATTTATGCAGTGTAGCTTAAGTGATTACGAGCCTACTGCTACCCAAAAGAGAGAGTAATTTTACCCATAGAGATAGAACAGTTTTCAATAGAATGAGGTCACCATCCTAAAAAGGCCAGTACGTACTTTGCGAGACAACTAGTGGGCAACCAAGTCGGTGCTTATCTTGCTCACGGTGTAGCCCAAGGGGTGGTCTCGGTCTTGCAAGGGGGCAAGTTTGGGAGTGGCTTCTTTGGGCATTTAGCGGGTGGTATACAAGCCTTTGGAGCACCCAGCACTGGTGGCTTTGGTGCGATGGTGGGGCGGACGATGGTGGCGGCCGTCGTGGGGGGTACAGTGTCGCAGATCACTGGGGGGAAGTTTGCTAATGGCGCGTTGACGGCAACGGAACGTGGGGTGATTCATATACATCTCCTGCAAGGTGATGCGGATTTCTTCAGGGATAGGTTGAGCAAATTTCAGCGACGATAACAGCATTTTTTAACAAAATGCCGACAGATCAAGGCTAATTACTGCAAGACGTTAGGCTTTTAGAAGTTTCCTTAATAACCCTGCTTAACCAAAGTATAGAATGCTGAAATGAATCGCACATGCCCTTCATAATTCTTATCTTTCAATAGAATATTCGGTCGCAAGAGCATCGCGGCTAAGTGATTATCCCAATAGGCTTTTAGAGGAGAGGGTTTCGTATTTGGAAAGTTGACTGGAATACTAATAGAACTTAAATCATTTAACCCTGCTTTAAATAAAGCTTTCTTAAAATGCCGCAATAAAACTATATCGTTAAAGCGACCAAAAATAGCTAAATTATTCCCTCCACCCGGCATTAATAAACTAAAGTAGCGCCATTGCTTAGAAATATAAGCCGCCTCAGGCAAACGCAGGCCGGGCATAAACACTAATACCGGATCATCCGCAGTCGCTTTCGCCTGTAGCAATTGTTCGGCATGGGCAAGGCTGACTTGGTTTAAGCTCGTTTCTAAACCATCAACTGGATGTAAGAAAATGGTTAAATTGAGCTGTAGAGCCGTGGCATCCTCTTCTTTACTAACCGCCTTAGCTAATTCGATCAGACTTAGAGTTGTTTCAGCCACTTCTAAAATGGGCTTTTCAGTCACCACATAATGCAACACTACATAAAGCTTTTTCGCTGCTGGATTGCCGACTCTTAAACGTAAGACTTTTTGGCCATCGCTACGATCATTTTGCTCAAGTGAGCCAATGGCTGACAAACGGTTAGCCAACTCTTGAGCCGTGCCTTCAAACCGTGAGCTTGTATCATAAGTGACAGGGATCGCTAATAAAGCCCGTAACTCTTGCTCCAAAGCACTCCGCTCAAGCGGTAATTGTTGTTCATTAGCTTGTGACCAATTCAACACTGGCTGGGTCAAAACCCCCACCAAAATCACAGTCATGACTAACAGTGCAATTAAGAGATCAGTGACACGACTGATAATCCACTTAACCATCAAAAATCCTTATTAATTAACCACTCAGCTATCAGTTAGCGATAAGCGCAGGGATTTGCTTGCCTCATCAGGTCTCAAGCATAGACTATTTTGCTCATCAGCGACTACGAAAGAAACTTCGCAGCCGATAAGCTGCTTACAAAATCCAGCCAGTCTCTGCAGCAAACCTGATATACTCAGCTGATGGATCAAAGCCTTTCTATTACTTTGGTGCTGGAAGGTGGATTAGCCAGTAGCTACTTAAGCGTTCAAGATAATTACAGTAGTCCAGCACAAATTTTCAATGTACCGATGGAGTTTATTGATATCGGTCTGCTGATCGCTAGCGCCCAAACGACAGGCGATTACTGGATGGTGACTGCTTCACCGGATAATCCCCGCTTTCAAATTGAATCCGCTATTTTTGTGCGCCACCGAGAGGGGAGCGTCTTGTGGGATCTAGTGTATGAACATTATGAACCCTTCCTCAATATAGAACTTGAAGAAGAAGCGGAAGAGTATGAAGAAAATATCATCACCTTTTCTTTTGATGCTTTTCAATACGCGAGTGCTTTATATCAAGCCAGTCAGCTCGGCCAACACCTTGCCCCAACTATCTTCTCCTTACCAGAAGATAAGCCAGATTTAAAAAACCCATTGCGCGAATTAGCCACTTATGCGCCTCGCTTAAACATGCTTTGGCAAAAATATGGCCAAGCTAATGAAATGATCAAAAATGGTCGGCCTACACATCAACATGACCATTTTGCTTTAGAAGCTGAAAAGCAATGGCTGCAAGATTTGTTAGATACCCTTGATGAAGCCCAACATGAGGAAGCGTTTGAAAATCTGGATGCTTATCTCGAGTCCTTACCTGAGGACATCCAGACCCAGCTCGAAGGCAATAGCCAGCCACTAAAAGAGATTCTGGATCAACGCTGGAAAGCCTTAGTCAATTCGCTGACTGAAGAAGAATCCGAGGCTTTAGAAAATCGAGAAACCGCCAGCCGTTTTCCGAACAGCCTAAAACTACGCTTGATGCGTGAATTTTTAGAAGGAAATCCGTCTGTACTGTTGGGTAATGCGCATCGAAGTGCGATCGGTGAACGTGAAACACGGGATGACAGCGATAAAGTTGTTGATTTACAAAACTGGAAACGCAATCGCAGCCCTGAACCTCTCTAGCACAACCTGTTAATACGCCAAAATGCGCTGCAATTGTGGCGCTAGCGTTAGCAAAAACTTTCGATTTAAGGCCATCCAAATCACGAGCGGAGCGATCATCGGTAAAATTAAGGTGCCCATTTGATAAGCCAAAGCAATCATCTCTAGCATCCACGGACTTAAAGCTTGTTGCTGCTGAAAAGCTAAGCCCACATCAAAACTTAATACTTTCAGTACACTAAAAAACATACTAAAACCTGCAATCGGCAACCATAGCAAACCACCCCAGCCTAATTGCTGCCATTTATTGGTGGCCGGAGTGGCCAGAATTAAAGCCATGAGCAGAGGTAGGCTATAGGTATAAATTAAGGGATTTAGATGAAAACCCATTAAATCATCAGAAACAGGCGGTGAGACAATCACACCTGAGGGATTTGTGCTGAAATTAGACGCTAGCACTAAAGTACTACCATCCAGCTTTAGCCATAACACTGCTTGTGGAAACGTCCATTGCAATAATTGCTCAGTGACCCAAGTCAGTGGTGCTAAATGTACAAGTGCGGCTAAATACCAAAGCGCAAAGCTGATGGGTAGAAACACCAAGACACCCAGCATAAACCTTTGAATAGGGCGATGCTTCATGCAGCTTGCTCCTTTAGGTCTGAATCCTTGGTTGAATCAAGCCTTGAATCCTCGGTGGGTAAATAGCGAATCCAAATGAGAAAGACCACCAAAGCATCCAGCATGATTAAGGCTTGCCAAATATATAAATGAGCCCAATCAAATAGCTCACGACTCCATTGACCTAAATAGAACAGACTCATAATCCGTAATAAATTCAGACCTTGAATCGCTACAAACCCCCAGAGTAAACCTTTGAGCTTATACAACCAAGGAGCAGGAAAAGCACCAATCGCGGCCAATAAGACAATCATCGCCTCGACCCCATTACAGCCCGGCTCAATCGAAACGGCGAAGCCCGTTGAACTATGACGAATCACCTTACCCGATGCGAGCACTTGGCTATCAAAAAGTGACATAAACCAACCGCTAAGATCCGCTAGTAAGGCAGTCCAAGGCAAAATCAGTTGTTGTTGCACAGGCTGCAACATTTCTAAACCAAACAGTCCCGCCTGAGCGAGCATAAAGACAACAAGAAAACGTATCATATTGATTTTTTATAAATTAACTAATCAGCAGGTTTAGCTAGCCCTTCTCTACACTATAACAAAAAATAGCTTTCGATAAAATAAATATTTGAATTAATTGATAAGACTTATCAACCAAGCAAGTAACCTATTAAACTGGATGCTCGGCTAACCAAGCCAAGACCGTCTCAGCTGAGGTTGGACGTTGCTCAGGCAATTTAGCCAATAAAGTATTCAGCAAAGGTTGATAGCCTGCTAAAGCGGTAGGTAATTGAGGCAGCGGATCAAAAAGCTGTTTTTGTAGTATTTCGCCTAAATTAGAGCCAGTATAGGGTTTTTCACCCACTAGCATTTCATACAACAAGATACCTAGGGCATACAAATCGGATTGAATCGTCGCGGGTTCACCGATCACACGTTCGGGGCTGACATAAAAGGGCGTGCAATAGATTTGATCCTCTTGCAAAAAGCCACTACTGAGCATCACGCTACTTTCAATACCATAGTCTAAGAGGACAGGGGTCGTATCAGCGCGCATCACAATATTCGAAGCTTTCAGATCACGATGCAATAAACCTAACGCATGGATCACCCCAAGCGCTTCAGTAATTTGCTTAAACCAAGCCAAGATAGTGGCTAAAGTTAGCTCACTGTGTTGAGTCAGCAATGCACGTAAAGTTTGCCCTTGCACATACTCCATGATAATGACGACTGCATTACAGGATACGCCCACATCCAACAAATGCACTAAACCGGGGTGTTGCAATGCGGTGAGTAATTTAGCATCTTGCAAAAAACTCGCAAAAGCCTGATTGCCCACACCACTGACATCAAACTTAAAACGCTTAATTACCGCGAGCTGGTGATGGCGGTTTTCAGCTAAAAAAATAATCGAATTATCACTATTATGCAGTAGCTCTTGAAAATGCCATTGAGGTAAATGGAGTGGATAACGTTTTAAGGCGCGACTCACTTCTAACAAATTATCTAAGCAGATGGCTAGTTGCTGAGGTGAAGCCTGTAAAGGTAAAGCAAGATCAGCCCCTGCCCACACCACTTCAAACCCTAAGCTCTCATCCTCAGTCAGGACAATCACCAGCGGCAAACCCGCCCGTGTGCGTTGAATACTCTGCAACCAAGCCAAATCCGGCTCAATGACTTCGGTGGCGATAATCACTAAATCATATTTCTGCCAATTGAGAGTTGCCGCTAGTGCAGCCAGCCCCTCAGGGAATAAGCGTTCAATCAGCGCATTCGGAAAGCGTTTACGGAGAGTGAGTTCAAGATCTAAGCGTACTGGTGATTTACTCTCAATCAGTAAAAATTTTAAGCTAGGCTTAAAGCTAATTTGTTCCGTTTCAGCAGAAAGCTGATAGTCCACACATAAACTCCACGCAAATTTAGGCCAACTGTTTTAGGCTAACCGTTCGATTTATTGGTTTTATGTGAGTTTAGGTCAGGAAATTTGATTTTTCCCAATAAATCCTACCAAAGGAAAGGTTAAGCGGCTGTAGAGTATGCATTCCCCAATGACATGAAACTACGCATCGAGCAGGGGGAGCGATTTTATTATCCTGATGTAATGCTGGTGGAGTGCAGACAAGGAGCAAACAGCTATCGGGTGGGACTGTGTCTAGATGATATTTATGAGGATGTGCGCTGGTAGGCGTATACCCTAGACCACCCACACTAAGATCTCCAAAAGTGTGTGACGCTTGCTCCATTCTATCCGAGAATCCTTCAAACCTGAGTAATTTACTAAGATTACTTGACAGGCTTATTTTTGTAGGTAAAATCAATGTTTAATTTATTAGCAAATTAATTAAATTTATTACTAGCTTAGTTTTGATAAGATCTATAAACTGATAAAAAATTTCTCACTCAGGCCAAGTTTTTTCAGATTGAGCAGTCTGAAGCGACGGTCATGAAATGAATAAAAATAAAACAAGGCGGGTTTGAAGTCCTTCGACGACCCATAGCATCCTGATGGCTAGTTGTAGACTGTTGCCTTAACGAGATCCAGTTATGCAATTTTTTTTCAGAAAGTCGGAAACCTCCGTTTGCCATTCGCTGCGCCCGCTGATCTTAGCGCTTAGCTTATACTTCGCAATTGGCATTGGCGGGGTGGCCTTTGCAGCGGATATTGACAACGATGGCGTGATTGACAGCAGCGATCTGGATGACGATAACGACGGTATCCTAGATGTGTATGAATGTACCGGTGGAGCTGCGACCGTCTCCGGTTCCAGTTGTCGCACCCAGAACGGTAGCTCCAGCGGTGGTACTAGCTCTGCATCCAGTTCCTTCGGTATTTCCTGTTCAGGTGCTCCCGCCACAACCGATGATATTATCCGTTTCACGGATGTGAGCAGCACCTCAAGTTTTATTGGCACTATCAATATTGAATTCCAGGAGCGAGTGGCGGGTACCTACACTCCTGTTTCGACTATTACCTATCCCCAGTTCAATGGTTCAGGTAATGGTTTGTATCATTGGTCGATCCGTAATCCGAGCGTCAATTCCCTGAGATTACGGTTTATCGCTACGGGATCGGGTACGTACAGCATTAATTACTGTATTGCAGGTTGTATCGTGTGCGAAGACACCGATAGCGACGGCATTCCCAACGCCGAAGATCTCGATAGCGATAATGATGGCATCCCCGATAATATCGAGGCACAAAGTACCAGGGGTTATATTGCGCCAGCGGGTACGGTCAATAGTGAGGGAGTAGACCTCAACTATGTCGGTGGTTTGACTCCCATGAATAAAGATGGACTGGATGAGCCTGATTACCTAGATCTCGACTCAGATAATGATGGCCTGAAAGATATTGTGGAATCCGGTGCAGGCTTGACTGATGCGAATAATGATGGTCGGACGGATGGTGCGGTGGGCATCAATGGTTTGGACAATACCCGAGATAACGGGGATAGCTTTGTGGATGTTAATGGTAACTACGACAATACACAGACTGATAACTTTACCGATGCGGACGGCGATGTCAGTACCGGCGGCGATGTGGATTACCGGGATGTGCCGCCGGTACAACGGGACTACAGTGATGCACCCGCCAGCTACGGCGACACCAACCATGTTATCCTCAACGGCCTTCAGTTGGGGAGTCTGCTGGATGCCGATGCCGGGTCACTCGCCTCCTCCGATGCGAAAGGTGACGATACCAATAATACGGATGATGAGGATGGTGTGACATCATTCCCAACACTCACTTCCGGTGCTTCCAGTTACGCCGTGAACGCTACAGTGACCAACACCACGGGCAGTGCAGCCACTTTATATGGCTGGATAGATATGGATGGCAATGGCACATTTGATAATGATGAGTTTACTAGTGTTGCCGTACCCAATGGCACAAGTGGCGGGACGGTCACCTTAAATTGGGCGAGTATGCCTGGCCTAGCCGCAGGTACTACCTTCGTCTGCTTATGAAAATATTGGTGATGGCCAGTTGGATGAATTGATCGTCTATGACCGTGTACCCACCTATACCCAATTGGTTGGGGCGAGTCAGCAATGCGGTACGACCCCACCTGAACTTTCTGCCTGTACCTCTTTCATCTCAGGCGAGGACTTGGAGTGGAGTTTTACGGGGCAGCTGCGACCCGGGTCGCAGGGTGAGGTCTTTTATGATGTGATCGTCGAATAACTAGACTGTCTCAATAACTGCAAACAGAAAGGCGCTACGGCGCCTTTTTTGTTTAGGGATGATTGATGATTAGCCATCTACTGATTAATTCTTGTTACAAAAAAATTAGCCGCCTCAGGCTCTAGCAAGCTTTTTATATCTAGAATCAATATTGAATTTATGGGCTAATTAATTTTTTATATTAAATAATCAATACTGATCGACAAATAGATACGAGCTTGACAAAAGGCGTGAACGCCTACCTCAGTCCTTGTCAGGTTAGCGTCTTGTCATGAATGAATAAATAATAAAAAGCCAGCTTGAAACCCTCACTAGTTTCAAGCCGCTGTTTGAATGGGGCTTATTATGCAATTTTTTTCCAGAACGCTAAAACCTTCTGCGTGTAGCCATTTGCGGTTGATTGCACTCGCTTGGGCATTAGCGGGAGAACTTCAACCGGGCGCTCAAGGGGAGTTATTCTTTGAGGTAAGCATAAAATAGACCGTCGAACCCATTTTTCTAGGAAAGCAGAGCAGTTATCTGCTCATCGCTTTGCACGCCTACTCATATGGATTATTGGGCTAATTCTAGGCCTGAGTCTCAAGGGGGCAGCCTTAGGTAGTACCCCCTTCACCTGTAGCAATGAACTGTTACAAGTGTATGGTACTAACGGGAGAACAGCCATTGTCGACCTAAATAACCATACCCTTCAGAATCTACCCAATAATGTGGGTAAAGAGGTGAATGGCTTTGGCTACCGTGCGAGTGATGATTTTCTTTATGGCTTTGATGTCACTAATCAAAATTTGATCAGGATTGATGCAACCGGTCAAGGCACTGATTTGGGTGCACACTCCAGCTGCAGCGGGTGTATTTGGTCCATCCGGCTATTTATATATCCGCAGTAATACTAATTTGCTCACCATCAATGTGGATACCCGTACTGTGGTGGCAACGGTACCCATTACGGGCAATAGTACAGGCTTTGCCAATTTCTGGGATATGGGTTACAACCCCATCGACCATCAGCTTTATTATTTAGCGAACAATAGCAAATTGTTCAGGCTAGACCCTAGTACGGGGATTGCAACCCTTATCGCTAATACAGGCATTAACAATAGCGTCTATTTTGGTGCGCAAATGTCGGACGCAAAGGGCAATCTGGTGGTTATCCGTAATGACAATGGTCGAGTTTATTATATCGAGACCGCCACCGGTGCTTGGTCTTTAGTGGGGTATGCGAACCCGGCTGATACCAATGACGGTGTATTCTGCCCAACAGAATACTTCCCCTTTACTGATCGCTCGGATGCTAAGCTCAGCTATGGTGAGGCAACCCATACCTTGGCACTTTCGCTGTATCTAGGCACAAACATCGACAATGACCCAGCGGCGCTACCAAGTACCAACGCAGATGCGGATGGTAGTGATGATGATGGTGTCACGACTTTCCCAACCCTCAGCGTGGGCGCTAGCAGTTATACGATCCCCGCTGCCAACCTAACGGGCAGCGGCGCCGGTACCTTGTATGCCTGGGTAGATTTCAATGGCAATAACAGCTTCGATACTAACGAATTTGCAAGCGTACCCTTCAACAATGGTGCAACCGGTCCTTTGAACTTTGCTAATTTTGGCACAGTGATGGCAACAGGAGTCACCACTGCGCGTTTCCGCCTGACAACCGATACGTTAACCGCAGCCAATTTTGCCAACACTGCTAGCGATGGTGAGGTGGAGGATTATATCATCACCGTTAATTCACCAGCCTTGATTAATTGTGGAACAGAATTCAGTGGATCAGGCTCAGGTTATGCCACGGGAGGCTCTGGCATTTATCCTAACGATATTTTCTGGCTCGACTGGTCATGTGGAGCGGTCAGTCAATTCAATCCCGGTAGTATCGTTAGAAAAAGCTGGACACTAGGCAATGGTCTGCAAATCAATGCTCAAATCTCCAACATCACTGCAACACTCACGTCTTATAACACCGGGTCTGAGTCCGGCGATCAGCTGGATAATCTGTATAGCGGACTCAATCCTTTAGGTCTAGCGAATCTTAATGCAGGGGCAGACCCTAGCTACACCATAACCTTTACTACCACCCTAAATGGCCTAGGCCTACCAACTGATATCGTCACTGCCAATGCAGAAGATACTGGGGCAGCCAATGAATCGCATACCGTGACAACGGATGGGATGGCGTGGCAACCCATTGAAGCCACTGGCGCACTCAATGCCCAGTTTTCGAATGGTGGCAAGACCGTTTTCATGAGCGAGATCCCCGCTGCTAGCGGCGGCACACTGCTAAGCTTTTCCAAAGAGGTATCCAGTGTAATGGTCAGTATGCTAACCGGTGGCAAGCAAGCACTTGCTTTTGGAGTCTGGTCTAACTTTGACTACGGTGACCTTCCCACCGGCTATCCCGCTAGCCAAGGCCATTATCTGCGTAAGACAGCCAGTGGTGGCTCAACTCCCACGACCTTGACACCTGTGTCTAATCTCACGATGGCAACCCTCTCCGATACCACCGATTACTATTTGGGTAGCATCAAACCTGATGCAGATACTGGCGACCAACCTTCGGCCCATTCAACAGGGGACAACACCACGGGTGTGAATGATGAAGATGGAGTCACTATGCCTACGTTAACACCTGGCCTAACAACTAACCTTGGCGCGACCGTTAAGGGTTCAGCAGGCTATTTGCAAGGCTGGATCGACTGGAATGGCAACCAAAGCTTTGAGAGTATCGAACAGGTAGCGCTGAATCTGCAAGACAATGCCGCTGGTGATTTGAATAGTGCCACGGGTACACTGACATTTAGTATCACTCCACCTGTCACCGCCGTGACTCCGACCGTCTATGCCCGCTTCCGTTGGTCAAACAGCGCAGACTTGGATGCCACTAGCGCCGTGACCACTGGTGAAACCGAAGACTATGCGCTAACTTTCAATCCTAGTGGCTTTACGATAGCAGGTAAGGTCTATCATGATGCCAATGTCAACGGTGTCAATAACAATGAAACCGGACTCAAAAATATCACGATGGTTCTCTACGACAAGGCAGCCAATACTTGCCGCAGTACCCAAACAGCCGCCGATGGCAGTTATCGCTTCAGCTCAGTACAATCAGCCGCTGCCGATAATTACCTCGTGTATGAAGCCGCGACAGCAAGCCTGCCACAACCCAGTATTTGCCCACCTGTGGCTGCTGATCCGAACGGCTATGTGTCCACAACCTCGAACAGTGTGACAGTCACCGTCAACACAGCATCGGTCAATGGCATAGATTTTGGGGATGTGAAACTACCCCAGTTCACGCTTGAGCATAGCCAAACGATTCTACCCGGTTCAACAACTAGCTACCCACATCGTTTCAGTACACCTGCTGATGGCTCGGTGAGTTTTAGCCTAGCAGAAGACGCCGATCCCAATCAGCTGCACTGGGGAGCCGTCTTATTTGTGGATACCAATTGCAATGCAGTACTGGAGGGTGGCGAAGCTCAGCTCTCAGGTAGCCTCGCCGTTAGAGCGGGTGAAACAGTCTGCCTGCTCGCTAAAGTCCTAGCCCCAGCCAATGCCAGTGATGGGGCAGCGCATACCTTGAACCTCACCAGCCAGTTTAGCTACGGTGATGGCAGCCTAGTAGCTGCTGTGGTGGAGCAAACCCTCAGCGATGTCACCCTTACCCATGCAGGCTCGACCAGCCCCATTGCAGGTGCAGGCAAGCTAAAACTCAGCAAATCAGTGTGGAATATGACACGTAATATCCAAGGTAATCTCGCCTTACCCGGAGAGACCCTACGCTATACTATTAGTTATGAGAACCTAGGGAATGGCCAGCTAAACGAACTGATCATCTATGACCGTGTGCCCGATTTCACTCAATTAGTAGGGGCTAGTCAACAGTGTGGCACAACACCACCTGAACTAAGCACTTGCACACCGACCGTCACCGGAGTAGCTCTAAAATGGAGCTTTGTAGGGCAACTTCAACCGGGTTCACAGGGAGAAGTGTTCTTTGAAGTGACCGTAAATTGACCTTCTCCCCCGACTAAAGTCAGGTGATTCCTCATTCATCGAGCGTTGGAGGCTGAGCATTTCCCAGCCCCACTGACACACTCTCCAAAGGCTAACACCGAGAGTCCCTCGGCTTTAATATTCTTTGCAGCATTCTGGTCACGGTGATGATGGGTATGGCATTGTGGGCAATCCCAAGCACGTACCGACAGCGGCAAAATATCGAGTTTGAAACCACAGCAGGAACAGGTTTTAGAACTGGGCTTCCATTGGTCAATCTGAACCACGGTGCGCCCATACCAAGCGGCTTTGTAGTT
>NZ_FUYB01000025.1 GCF_900167255.1 Thiothrix eikelboomii | reverse complement strand
AAAACGTTGCATCCGTCGATAGCGAGAGGCAATTTCTGTATCGCTGTCTATATGCACGGCCAACAAGCTCAGATTCATTTGACGCGCATTCAGCAGCGCCAGCAGCATTGATACAAAACAATCCAGACGGGGCTTGCCCCAACCTAAATAGGCTTTTAAACTGTCTCTCAGTCCATCGCTCAGATCCATTTCGCTCTCCTGTGTGGTAACTAGAGAGTAAAACATAGGGGCGATGGACTTTCATCTTTATAGGTAGTCAACTCACTAAATCAATGGGTTAAATGTTTTGTCGTGTACAGAGGTATTTTTATTGAACTACTCAGCAAAAAATGACATTTTTTCTTTAAAATCAATCTTTTAAACACAGTCCATCAACTACCAAACCTTAAAAAATAAAACTCACGCGCTTTTATAAAAATGAGTTGCTACAATTATTAGAGCTAATTACCCCTATTCTTTTTATCAGATGAGGAAAGCCACCGTGTTTTCATTTGTAAAAGTACATCCCATTATTTCTTTTCTAATCATATTAGCCATTGGTTTATTGCTATTACGCTTAATCGGGAATAGATCCTTCGTGGTTAGCCCTCAAGCCACTCCGGCGAGCAGCTTGAGTCAATCAAACCCCTTGCATCAATTAACCGACAGCTTATTAAAAGCACCAGGCAATACGCACTCTAGTTTAGTTTACTCCTTGGGCAATCCACATATCGCTTTATTAAATCGCTTACAGCTGATTGATGTCGCTACTGAAACGATTGATGCTCAGTACTATTTATTCCATGACGATGATTCAGGGCAAGCCATTTTACAAGCGCTCGTAGAGGCCGCAAAGCGTGGAGTGAAGGTGCGCTTATTGCTAGATGATATGGATATGGTCAGTCGGGATGGGATTTTTGTACGCTTAGTCCAAGAAAACCCGACTCTCCAAGTCAGGATTTTCAACCCCTTCTATCTACGTAAGTTCCGTATACCTGAATACCCAGCCCGTTTTCCACGTGTAACCCGGCGGATGCATAATAAATCTCTGACGGTTGATCAAGTAATGACTATTGTCGGCGGACGTAATATTGGTAATGAATATTTTAGCTTCAAAACTGAAGTCGCCTTCGCTGATGTCGATTTATTGTCAGCCGGTAAAATTGGTCAAGATGTGACTGCAGCCTTTGATAAATACTGGTATAGCGGTTTAGCCTTCGATATCACTCAACTCAATACGGCTGCGACGGATGAACGCTTTAACCAATGGAAGTCTGCGTCGAGTACAGCCTTGAATTCTTATCGGCAAGAGGTTGAAAAAAATCATCTCGCTATCCAAAACTTGCTGAATGTCATCGGCAATAAGACCTATTATGCAGATATGAAGGTTATTTATGACCATCCTGAAAAGGTAATTGCGAGCTTTTCTGATACTGAAGGCAATATCACGAAAGAAATTGCTAATTTAATGAAAAGTGCTCAAAAAGAATTGGTTATTTCTTCACCTTATTTTATTCCGGGCAAATTCGGCTTAGAGCTGTTTAAAAGCTTAAGAGATCGTGGAGTTGAAATTATTATTTTAACTAACTCATTCGCAGCGAATGACGTAGCGGCGGTGCATGCGGGTTATTCTAATTACCGCAAGCAATTATTAGCGATGGGTGTCAAGCTGTATGAATTAAAGCCCCTAAATAGCGAAGGCGATCAAGGCTTTGAGCTGTTAGGCTCTAAACGCGCAAGCTTGCATGCTAAAGCCTTCGTAGTCGATCAAAAAACTATTTTTGTCGGTTCATTCAATCTTGATCCACGCTCGGCCATCCATAACACTGAAATGGGGATTATTTTTGAAGAACCCGATTATGGCGCTAACTCAGTAGCACAAACTCATCTTTATATGCAACAAAAGGCTTATGAAGTGCAACTCACCGACCAAGGCAAACTGCAATGGATTGATAACGCTAATGGAATTACTCTTTCCGTTGAACCCGAAATGAGCAGTTTCCAACGGGTGGTTATCACGGTGATTTCTTGGTTGCCTGTGGAATGGTTGTTGTAAAACTGCAAACTTTAGAACCTGCTATAAACTTGCTATCAATGGGATAAAAGTTTAGTTTAGAGGTCTGAGTCAGGGATAGCATTGCCATCCCTGCTCCTTGATAGAGTGGTTGATTTAGGATGGCGTTTTTTCAGGTAGTAACTCCGCTAAACGATCACGCACCAGCACACTTCCCCGTGACCCCAAACGCATTTTCTCTAATAAGATTGAAAAATCACCACAAGCATCGACCGCACGGGTCATCACCGCATCAACACAATAACGCCATTCCTCTAACTCAGGTGAAGTCGATTGGGGCAAAAAAGAACCTCGATACAGTTCAACAGCCTCGGTGACACGCCCCGAACGCAAGCGCTCCCACACATCAATAAAATCAGCCCAAATCGGCATCAGTAACCGATAAGGCCGTGAACCAATCTGCCCATCCAATAAACGACGCAAATGTGAAAGCTCCGATTTTAAAGTGGAAATGGTAATCGGCATATCCCCATATAAAGCCGCATGAAAAGAATCCAAGGTTAAACCCTGCGGATTCAAGGCCAGTAAACAGAGGATCTCTAATTGCCGCTGAGAAATACGCTGCACCTGCCCGCGAAAAATGACTTTCGGTGTACCTAAAGCCTGCAGCTCTAACTCGGCTCGGGGTTGCCAAATCGGTAAATGCTCAGCAATCGCCCGTGCTAGCTCACAAACCGCTGCTTGCCCTAAGGGTGTATGATGATTCCAAGTACTAGAAATCGCTAACACCCCCATCATTTGCCCAGTCTGCGGATGTATAATCGGTGAAGCATAGCCGACCCAATCATGCATAAAAGCTAGATAGTGCTCAGAAGCAAATACCGTGGTCGCAGCGCCTAATTTCAAGCATAAACCCACCGCATTCGTACCGCTAGCCTCTTCACTCCAATCGCTGCCTGCCATGAAATTGACCGCTTCAGCTCGTGCTTGCATATGTGCGCTCGCAAAGCTCCACAACAAATATCCGTGCATATCCGCTAAAGCGGCGACCAATGAGCCTTCACGCGCTAATTGCATGATCTGTTCGCGCTCACGCTGGGCAGCCGCACGCAACGGTGAGTCTTGCCAACGTTGTTGGACAAGATAAGTTTCACCGATAGATGCTTGAGCTTGTGAATAAGGGCTAAGTTGCAAAGCACAACGCTGCCAAGATGCATAAATATCTGGGCGCAAAATACGTTCACGCACCTTCGCACTACCTGAAATAAAGCGTGACCACTGCATTTCAGTGACACGACGGCGCTGCATCAGATAGTCGCTCGCTCGAACCGGTATCATCCCATACTCCTAACAAGGATTGGCTACACACATATCCCTAAAAATTATTTAAATTAGGATAAATTTAGCTATGTTGGGTAACATTATGGCGCACGGCACTTCCCCCGTCGAGCAATGCTGACGGGGTATGTGCCCGAAGAACGGGAGCCTCTCCTCCTAACACGCACATCCTACAACAAAGCTTTTTGTTAAAAAAGAGTTAAGCTTTCTCTAGTATCGAAAAAATTTATATTTTCGATCAAGAAGAAAAACTTCTGCATTTTACGCACTATAAAACCCTAGGTTTTTAACTTGTAGTTAATAATGCTTAAAATTAAGCGTACTTCCCTAACATTCAACAATTATCTAGAGTAGTGCTCAAGATTAAAACCACACAAGCTAGGAAAGTTTGATGCAAGCACGCAATACTCATAATACTTATGGCTGGGTCTCAATCAGCCTACATTGGTTGATGGCTATCTTACTGATCGGTATGTACTTTGTAGGCGATTACATGCGTGGCCTCACTTACTACGATCCGCTTTATCACACCTTACCTTATTGGCATAAAAGCCTTGGCATCTTATTAGGCTTTGCCATTTTATTTCGCCTGATTTGGAGTTTAACTAATCCCAAACCAGCATCTTCTCAAGTCGTACCGGGCTTTATGCATCAGCTCGCTAAGTTAGGCCACTTAGGTTTATATGCGCTAGTGATCGTTTTGATCATCAGTGGTTATTTAATTTCTAGCGCAAAAGGTCAAGGTATTGAAGTATTCGGCTGGTTTGAAATACCGGCTTTGTTAGCCAGCAATGAGCAACGTGGCGAACTAGCCGGTGAAGTCCACGAGATCGCAGCCAGTTTATTTATGCTGTTAGTCGCGGTACACGCATTAGCAGCCATTTTTCATCATGTTTATTGGAAAGATAACACCCTAACTCGTATGTTAGGCCGTTCATCAAAATACGAAGGATAATCCACATGCAAGGTTTATTAGCAAGCTCGGTATTGGCTTTAGGTTTATTAGGCAGCACTGCACTCGTGCAAGCCGATGATTACACCATTGATAGTGAAGGTAAGCATGCCTCTGTCAATTTCCGTATCCAACACTTAGGTTATAGCTGGTTATATGGTCGCTTTAATGATTTTAGCGGCAGCTTTAGCTTTGACGAAGCCAAGCCGGATGCGTCTAAAGTTGAAGTCACCATCAAAACCACCAGCGTAGATAGCAATCATGCTGAACGTGATAAGCACTTACGCAGCGGTGACTTTCTAGAAGTAGAAAAATTCCCAGAAGCTAAATTTGTGAGCACTGCATACAAACCCAATGGCGATGGCACAGGTAGTTTAATGGGCGATTTCACGTTACGAGGTGTGACCAAGCCTTTAGAAATTAAAGTACGTGAAACAGGTGCGGGTAAAGACCCTTGGGGTGGCTTCCGGCGCGGTTTTGAAGGCTCGGCTAAATTCGCTTTAGCTGACTACGGTATTAGCATGGACTTAGGCCCTGCCTCAAAAGAAGTTGAGCTAATTTTGTCCGTGGAAGGCGTGAAAAAATAAGCGCGTAAATTCCGCTTTGCTTGGGATATTCAAGCCAATATCCCAAGTTCAAGTTAAGCGAGTGGCTGCGTATGCTAAACTCTTCGGCACCTATCTAAGGACTATCAAGGAGTTTTCATGGCGACTATCCTATTACGTGGCGATGATGCTGCGCTCATACAAGATTTATCCATACAATTAGCACAAGACCTGCAACAGGTCGGGTTAGATACCGATGTGCAACTCACCACAGCAAGCAATACAGAAGCGACTCGCGGTGACCCGGCAACACTGGGGATGATTGTCGCCACAGCAGTAGCAGCGGGTGGTGCACTGACTGTATTTCTGGGCAAGCAAGGCGGTTTATCGGCATTGGCCAAAGTACTGGAAAAGTATGTGGAAAGCCGCAAGGTGGAGGTACTAATTGAAACTGACGATGGCAAAAAAGTGCAGGTCAGTGGGTCATTAGCGGCGATTAAGGCCGTGTTGAAAGAAGTTTGAAGACCCTATCGCCAGCCTTCTCTTGCAAGGAGTGAAGGGAATATTGACTGGAGACTTTTATGCAGTATTACATACTAGAACTGTTCCGCAAGGATGGCTCACGCTTTGAGTTGCGGGTGTTTGATGAGCAAACAACACGGATAAGGCTTGTTCAATTAGGTTGATCGGCACAGTAACGGATAGTTGCGGCTCATTCAGCAGATACCACAGCCACTAGCTTTGTATGTCGACCTGCGTCAGGCAAGTTTACGGCATCTACCGTGGGAATTGCTGCATGTAGGCTCGGTAATGTGCGCTCACTGCTTCCCCGTATACAACACCACCTCCAACAAACCGCCTACTCTTTCGCCATAGTGTTTTAGCTGTTATAGCATAAAGCTCCGCGATTTTTATAATAGCTAACCCGCTATTTGCAAATTAGCAATCCCTCGATTTTAGCATTAGCCTCAAGTCACTCGCAATTTCGCTAAGTCCTCCTCGCTATAGCCTTGCGCTGCTAGTTGGTTAATTATTTTCTGAGCGGAGCGTAAACGGTGAACTGCTATCAAGGTTTTAGCGTGATAAAAGTCCATACGTTGACGGAAATAAACATCCGTCCGCCGTTCAGTACGGCGTTTAGAACAGTGAAATAAGCGTAAGGCCTGCCAAGGTTGCTGTTCAATAAGCAAGCTCATTTCATCAGTATTAAAGCTGCCGGTAGACTGAATATCTTCGTACAAACCTTCCCATAGCCAAGTTTGGGCTAAAGTCCAAATTGCTGCACTTTTCTCGGCTTCACTATATTTACCTTTAGTGTCCATGAGCAGCAGCATGCGTACAATTTCACGTAAGGCATACTCACTCAATAATAAGTGCTGCCTACCAGCTAAGGCTAAACTCAGCTTTAAATCAAAGCGATGTATTAGAGCAGGCCAACGCAAGATATGGAGCACACCCAACTCGCTAATTACTTCAGGTGCAAAAGCGTCCTGTACAACTTTAAAGATATTATCCGCAGTCAAGGTAGCCAGCTTCGACATTAAACTTGCAAACACCTTGCCCTCAGTGTCTAGATATGAACTTTCAATGCCATCATCATACCAATTCGCTGCAAGTAACTTAGCAACAGTGCCAGTCAAGCCTAATTGTGCCCCCATTTGCTGAACCAACTCACTCATAAAAGCCTGTAAACAAGTGTTGATAGCCTCACTGGGCAAGTGGCTATACAGATAAAACCTTAAGAGTTGCCCTTGATCAGAAATCGCTAATAAACACCGCCCTAATACATTGCCCTCAGTATCAAAAAAATACAGTACACGCTTATTAATATCTGCGGCGTTTGCCACCACTGAAAAGAAATTTACCCCACCACGGCTTAGGCAGGTTTGAAAATGATCACCCATGCGAAACACTTCAAATATATTATTGGCAAAGCGCATCTCCACTGGCATCGTCTTGCTTTCTAGACTTAGTTGACTGCTTAATTCAAGCCCTTCCACCCAAGGTTTTAAATTCAAACCCTTAGCCTGCATTTTCTTTAGCCACGCTTGATTAGCAGGTGCTGTCACTAAGGGATAAGCCTGCTGCATTTGCGCTTGACAAAGCAAACTGACTATACGCCGCTCTGGCGGGTCTAAAGTGGACAACCCGAGCAATGAACGCAACTTATGTTTATCCGCTAACCACTCATCAGGAATGGTTTCTAGTGTGAATGCACGATGAAGTTGCGCGTGTAAGGTCTGAAAATTGTGCTGCTCCCAAACGGTAAAAAATGCATGTAAAGCAGCATTTTCTAGCTTGGAAGCTAAGCGTTCCAATCGTTTGGCTGAGGGTGGTTTGCTGCCAGTATCGGGTTGTTGTAAACGTCGTTGTAAATTAGCTAGGCGCTGCTTTAAAGGCATTAACCCTCCATCATCCGTACAGCTAGCTAGCTTTAACTGCAAATACTCAAGCTCTTGCTCAAGCTTAGTGGTGGAAGGTTTGATGTCTGCCAATATCCGCTCTGTAACTTGCTCTGCTTGCGGGTGATAATGAGCCAACAAAGTTAAGGCCGATCGCAAAGCGATTGGGTAATCTGCAAAATCACTGCTGACTAGCTGTTTAGGGGGCAGTACTTGTTCACCCGGCTTAAACAGTGTGATTAACTCAGTGACTGGCTGCAGTAAAGACCAAGCTTTATGTCTTAGACAATAGTCATAAATCCCCTGATAAGCAGACTGCTTTAGAGAGACTAAGACCTCGAATAACTGCTTGGCTTGAAAGTAATCTGTAGTATTTTCTAGCATTTCCCATAAGCCTAATAAGGCTCTAAACTGCTCTGGGGAAGGATCTTTGACTAAAAAATTATCAAATACTTTGACTAAACGGCCTTCGACAAAATCTGGATCAATATTAAGCGCATGGAATTGCTGAAAATAAGCGCCGTGTGGCCAATGAGCAAAAGTCCTTAGATAGAAATAATAAAAACTAAGCCCATCCCCCATTTTATCCGGCGCACTCTCACAAAGCTTAGCCAACTCAGCCAAGAACACAGCCTCACGCCCCAAGATACCATCCTCAGTCAGCATGACATATTCGAGCGTATGTAAAGGTGGACGTGGGCGTGAAGGTCGACGCTGCCTGCTTGAATAATAAACATCTAAAGCAGCCCAAGGTTCTAGGCGCTGCTCTAAGGCTTTTGCGCTAGCTGCTGTTTGCAAATAATTGAGCCACCAGCCCAACACTAGCTTAAAGCGTCGAAGTACATTGATATTCAGATCGTACTCACAGGCAGCTGCTAGAATTAATTGCCAATGCGTAAATACCTTGAGGAGGATTAAAGGCTGACGCCAGCGACTAGTAGCGGGTAAACGCTGTAGCTGAGTGTCTAAAACACTTAAAGCTTGATAGACGAAGCTATCACTCATCTTGCTTAAATCGGCCAGCCAAGTTGGCAAGTTATCAATAAACCAGTCTTCTTTTTGCCCAAATGTCTGCCAAGCTAACTGTACCGCTTTGATAAGCTCTTTCCTTACACTCTTCTGATATTGACTGAGTTGGCCAACTTGATGACCGAACTTGCGATATTGCTTCGCTAAGTCCTCAAACTCCATCAAGAACAGTTGACTATGCTCAGACTGCTGCTGCCAAACCCTGAAGACAGCAGGGGATAGCAATTTCAGCAACAGATCAAGGCGGCGGCGGCGCTCTTTATTGGGTAGGGTGATTAACTGCTCTAGCCATCGCTGCCAAGCATCAACTTCAACAACGGCTTGGGTCAGGGTGGGTAGCTCAAGCCTAGCTCCGTTTTCTTGAGCCGGAAAATACTCAAAGTAAACATGATGCTCACGCATAAAGCGGTTATACGCAAAAGCACCACCTTCTTGCCATGCAGGGTCAGCAAGGATAGTGAGTAAACTAGTAACACGGGCTGCGCTTAAATCTTGGCTGAGAATAAATAGCAAAGCACAAATCTTAATGCCTTCTGGAAAGCTGTCTAACACTCGGTGGAGTGCTACTTGCTCTTGCTCAATCCAAGTAACTGCCTGCTCTAAAGCTTTGGGATCAAGCGATAGCCACCATGCAAAAGCATCGAGTAACACCGACAGTTGTGGCTGCCTAAGCTTGAATTGCTCCACTTGGCGCAATAATCGTGCTTGCCCCTGCTCTGCTAATAACAAAGTTTGCCAAGGCTGAATTTCCTTACCTTCCAATACAGCCCGCACGGCTTGCAGCTTTAAACTCACACGTTGTTCCCAAACCTCCACCACACCAACGATTTGGGGCAAAGCACGCGGAAATGCATGCACTAAACGTTGATAGTTATAAGCTGCTGTTGCTAGATCTGCCGCTTGAATCTGGCTGATTTGCTGATCCCAAGGCCCTGGGAAATAAAGGCTTTGCCAAGTCAGCGTTTGATCTTGCGCAGCGAGTGGATAACCCCACAGCCACGCTAAACGTGCGCGTAAGAATAACTTGGCACGCGGGAGATTATGACTATATTTAGTTTGAGGAAAATCGTCATGCATAGCTTACAAGTATAAAAGAGCAAGACACCGTTTGCTGTGCACAATTGACTAGTTGCTAAATGACAACCACACAAACACCGTTGGGAGCAAACAAGTCCTCCCAACTGCTATTGAAAAGCTAGCTTCAACCTAGGCCTCCGCCTTAAGACTACCCCGCCGAATCTGATCACGCTCTAAGGATTCAAATAAGGCTTTGAAATTTCCCTCACCAAAACCCTGATCTTGTTTACGCTGAATAAACTCAAAGAACACCGGGCCTAATAAAGTTTGCGAGAAAATTTGCAGCAATAAGCGAGGCTGCCCATCCTTGGTGCTGCCATCGAGTAAAATACCGCGCAGTTTTAGTTCATCAACCGGTTCACCATGCTGAGGTAACCGCTCTTCGAGCATCTCATAGTAACTGTCATTCGGCGCATTCATCAGCGGCACACCGACTTGGCGCAAGCAATCAACACTTGCCAATAAATCATCGGAAAGCAGCGCAATATGCTGAATACCTTCACCATTGAACTGCATCAAGAACTCTTCAATCTGCCCAGTGCCACCGCGCCCAGCTTCTTCATTCAGCGGAATACGGATTAAACCATCCGGTGCTGTCATCGCCCGCGAAGTTAAGCCCGTGTATTCACCTTTAATATCGAAATAACGAATATCCCGAAAATTAAACAGCTTCTCGTAATAAGCACCCCAGAAAGCCATCCGTCCGCGATAGACATTATGGGTGAGATGATCAACCACTTTAAAACCATAGCCTTGTGGATGACGCTGCACGCCTTCGATCCATTCAAAATCAATATCGTAAATCGACTTACCCTCTTCAAAGCGGTCGATTAAATACAAAGGTGCTCCACCGATGCCTTTAATAGCAGGCAAGCGTAACTCCATCGGTCCGGTAGGAATTTCAATCGGTTGTGCACCCAATTCCAAAGCACGTTGATAAGCTTTGTGGGCATCTTTGACCCGAAAAGCTAAGCCACAAGCACTCGGACCATGCTCCGCTGCAAAATAACCTGCTAGACTTTTAGGTTCACGATTAACGATGAAATTAATGTCGCCTTGGCGATACAACAGCACATCTTTGGAACGATGCTTAGCAACGAGGGTAAAGCCCATTTTTTCAAATAAAGGCTCTAACACATTCGGGATGGGTGAGGCGAATTCAACAAACTCAAAGCCCATTAAACCCATTGGATTTTCAAATAAATCAGACATGATCAAAACTCCACAAGAATAAGATGACGTGACAACTCAGCGAGAACTTATTTTGCGTAAGGCGGACTGACCGGACGCCCACGAATGCTGCGTGCAAGGTGTTGTCCGATGATCAAGTGGTTCATTTAAAGTAACTTAAGACTCTGAATAAGAAAAGCTGACTAGAGTTATACAGCAAAAACAGCAGGCTTGCTAAGAACCTTTAAAACCAAAGGCAAAAACCTACTACCCAGCAGAATGGGCTTAAATCAAATACTCTTGGCGATAACCTGAATTGGCAAGAACAGGGCCTGTGGTTCTGGCCGACTGCCTAGCTCACCACTCACCGTTGCTAAAGGCTCAAATCCTAGTCGGCTATAAAACGCAACGGCTTGCGGCTTCGCATCGACGACTACACCGACACAACCCGACTGATCACGCTGCTGCAAAGCCAGCTCTAACATACTTTTGAGTAGCAATTTGCCCACGCCTTGACCTTGAAAAACCTGATCTACTGCTAAGCGGGCAAGGCGCAAAATCGGTAAAGGATAATCTGGCAAGCGCTTACGCACTGTTGCTGCTAGCTGTTCGGCGGTGATTTCACCACTACTGACGGTTACATAACCGGCTAATTGATTAGCACAAAGCGCAATATAAGTTGTGCCTACATAATGGCGAAACTGATTTTGCCCAGCAAAGCGCTGGAAAAAGCGATCTAACTCAATATCACCAGATTGAAAATGTACACGTTCATCACTCGCTTCCAAACGACGAATTTGAATTTGCAAGTCAGGCATTCTATTTATTGGCCATCAAAGCACGTAAGGCTGGGGTTGGATCCTCATCCTGATTGAGCCGCTCTGCTATACGCTCTAAGCTTGCTTCAGACACCACTAAACGGGCTGGTACAATCAGGTCTTCCGGTAACTCACGCAAAGCCTGTAAAAAATGCTGTAAGGCATTTTCGATCAAAAAAGCCTTGGTTACACCTTTACGTTTAACGTAAGACTCCATCTGGCCTTTGGTCTCTTCAGAAATATAAGCTGAAATCTGGGTTACTGTGCTATTCATAGTCACTCTCTACAAATTTGTAGAATTTTATTTTCAGACTATAAAACTAAACAACTGGTAGGGCAAGCTTATTGTTTTAAGGCCTTCAGGTCATGGACACACAGCAGACTGAAGTAATCGAGGAAACCTTTAGCCTCATTGTGCATTAATAAGCATCAAACGCCGCATCCAACAAGCGCTTGGTGAAGTCATGGCGGTGCATCTTGAGGAAATGCCGTGTCACCTGCAGCAACCACGTCAGCAAATCAAAGGTCTTACTAAAGATCGGCATCTACAGTAATCACCTGCTCGCCACCCGTGAGTTTATCCATGAACTGCTGGATTAATTCACCGTGCTTGATCTCATTATTATCCCGCAACAAGTGGAGACGGCGGGATGAACAGTGCTGTTCAAGTTCCGCGACGATGCCCGTCTCGCGTTCGACCCGCCAAGAATAGGAGACAAATACCTTGGTTTCACTCATGATGGCTAAGCCCTTAAGCCGGAATGACTAACTAAACGCTCAGTGCTTCACAAAAATCAACTGATCCGTAGCAAAGCCCAAGCTTTTAGCTTTTTCTACCAGCCGCTGTTGTACCGCTGCTTCTAGCTGTGGAGTGCGTGCCAAAATCCACAAATAGTCACGGTCATTGCCTGTAACCAATACATGTTGATAATTTGGGTCCAGTTCTACGATATTATAGCCGCCATAAAACGGGCCAAAAAAGGAGACTTTTAATTGCCCGACATCAGGTTGACCGACAAACTTAGCCCGACCTTCAGCCTCTTCAAATTTTTGTTTGCTGGTATTAAAACCGCGATTCAAAACCCGAAGATCACCATCATCACGCAGACTGTATTCTGCCGACACCTGTTCCAAACCCCGCTCGAAGGGATGATCAAGGCGAGCAATTTCATACCATTTGCCTAGATAACGCTCAACTTGAAAGCCAGTAACTGGCTGAATACCCTCTGGAGTCCCCGCACAGGCAGACAAAAATAACAGCCCTAGAAATAAATAAAACCAACGCTTCATCAGCATAGTATACCCCTTAGCTAGACTACTCGGACTCAAGCCGCATCCATCTGAATCACTTGCTCCACCAAGTTCAATTCAGTCATAGGAATATGGCACAGAATCGCATGTCCGGTGGCCGTTTGTTGCAGAGACGGCAATTGGGTTTCACAGATTGCGCCGATTTTGCGCGGGCAGCGTGTCTGAAAAGGGCAGCCCGAAGGTGGATTCACCGGAGAAGGTAATTCACCTTCCAACACAATATGGCGCTTTTTCACCGAAGTATCGGCAATCGGCACGGCCGACAAAAGTGCCTCGGTATACGGATGATAAGGTGGATTAAAAATTTCATCAGTCGTACCCTGCTCCATAATCCGCCCAAGATACATCACCACAATTCGATCTGAAACATACCGCACCACTGACAAATCATGGCTAATAAACAGCAGTGTAGTTTTTAAATTACGCTGAATATCCGTGAGCAGCCCCGTCACCGCCGCCTGTACTGATACATCCAAGGCTGAAACCGGTTCATCCGCAACCACTACGGCTGGATTACCCGCAAACGCACGGGCAATGCCAATCCGTTGCTTTTGCCCACCGGATAACTGTCGAGGACGGCGCAGGGCAAAATCACGCGGGAGTTTAACTAAATCAAGGAGTTCTAAAACCCGTTGATTGACTTTTTCTGGATCAGATTCAACATCAAACTTCTTAATCACCCGGGCAATCTGCGAACCAACCGTATGACTAGGGTTGAGGGTATCAAACGGATTTTGAAAAACCATCTGCAATAACGCGACCGTTTGCGCTTTACGTTGCTGCACCGGCGTATGCCCTAATTCCAAACCATTCAAAATGACTTGGCCTTCAGTGGCCTCCTCCAAACCCATTAAAACTTTGGCAAACGTGGTTTTACCACAGCCTGATTCACCGACAATAGCGACCGTTTCTGCCTCTCGAGCCAGCAGATTAATATCCTCATTCGCTTTCACATATTGGACTTTTTTGCCCTTAATGAATGCCATGAGCGAGCTATCGCTTAGCTCGTAATACTTTTTCATGTGTTTAACTTCGAGCACGACTTGACCAATTTCCGCCTGCTCACCACTCAAACCTTCAGGGTGATAGCTTTGCCAGTCAATCGCTTCAAAGCGCTCACAGCGCACCTCATGACGGACTTCGTGCAGCACAGGGCGCATACTAATCCCAGCTTCTTGGTCACAACAGCCTGCTTGGAAAAAATCACAACGCGGGCCGAAATAGCAACCTTGTGGACGGTTTTGTGGCAAAGGTAATTGCCCCCGAATCGGCACCAGCGGACGTGAATTTTTATTAGTTCCGGGTAAAGGAATCGAGGCAAATAAGCCACGGGTATACGGATGGCGCATTTCATTGAAGACGGCTTGCACTGAACCCGTTTCCACAGCCTCACCTGAGTACATGACCGTGATCCGATCACAAGTCTCCAGAATCAACCCCAGATTGTGCGAGATATAAATCATCGAAGTGCCAAATTGACTGGAGATTTCCTTAATCAATTGCACAATCCCCGCCTCAACTGTCACATCCAGTGCCGTGGTTGGCTCATCCAATAGCAGCAAGGCTGGCTTAGATAATAAAGCCATTGCAATCACTACCCGCTGCTGCTGCCCCCCCGAAATTTGGTGCGGATAAGCGTCCATAATCCGTTGCGGATCGGGCAATTTGACGGCTGCTAGCATATCCAATGAACGTTGTTTGGCTTCCGCTTGCGTTACATCTTCATGATAGAGCGGCACCTCCATCAGCTGCTCGCCAATCTTCATGGAAGGATTGAGTGAGGCCATTGGCTCTTGATAGACCATACTGATCTGCGAGCCACGAATACTGCGTAATTCATCCTCGCTCATCGCCTGCAAATCGCGGCCATTGAAGAGAATTTGCCCGCTTTTCACGCGCCCGTTTTTGCCCATATAATTCATAATCGCAAGCGCGACGGTGGATTTACCACAACCCGACTCACCGACAATGCCAATTGACTCACCCGGCATCACGGTCAAATTAAAATCAACCACCGCCGGAATTTCCCCAGCACGGGTGTAATAAGAAATATTGACGTTTTTACACTCCAAGACTGGAATCACTGCTGTTGTATTAGCCATAAGTCTACTCCTTAATCCCGTAGTGAAACTTCACGTAAACCATCCGCGAGCAGATTAAAGCCCAGAATCAACGAGGCTAAAGCAGCAGCCGGTAAATACATCGAATGCCCCGCGAAAGCCCCTAAAGGTACGGCTTCTTTAATCATTAAGCCCCAATCAGGATCAGGCGGAGGTAACCCCAAGCCTAGAAAGCCTAAGGTCGCAATCGCTACCACGGTATAACCTAAACGCAAGCAGGCATCGACAATCAAAGGCCCACGCGCATTCGGTAGCAACTCAACCAACATAATGTACCAAGGTGATTCGCCACGGGTCTGAGCAGCAAAAATATAATCCCGAGTTTTTAAGTCCAAGACCAAGCCGCGTACAATCCGCATGATTTGTGGTGCGGAGGCAAAAGTGACCGCCACCACAATCGTCCAACCGCTCGCGCCTAAAGTCGCCACGATAATGATGCAAAGGATAATAAATGGAAAAGATAAGAACACATTCGCAATAAAAGATACGGCCTCATCGGCCCAACCGCCCAGATAGCCAGCGACGACCCCCATCAGCATGCCGACAATATATGCCACCAAGGTGGCAAAGGTCGCCCAGACCAATACTTTTTGTGCACCCCAGATAATCCGTGAAAGAATATCACGGCCTTTATGATCCGTGCCTAACCAGAAAGTCCCACCATCCGGTGCAGCTGCCCCGATTTTTTGGAAGGGCAGCATAATGGCATTGGGATCATATAGAGGTAGCAAGGGTGCAATCACCGCCATCACCACCCAGAATAGAATCAGAACTAAGCCCACCATCCCAATGGGCGATTCACGCATCAGTATCAGTGCTTTGAAAAAACGCTTAAATCCAGATTCACGCTGAGGGATTTCATTTGTCTCTAGTTTCACTTGTGTCGTCATTGCCCTACTCCTAACTAAACCGGATTCGAGGATTCAGCAAGGTATAGCCAATATCCGAGATAAATTGCGAGAACACCGCAATGAACACCGCCACCATCACGCAGGCTTCAATCACATAGATATCCCCGAATAAAGCCGCATCGAGTAGCAAGGTTCCAAAGCCCTTATAAGCAAAAAACACCTCGACCACGACTAAGCCCGATAACAACCAATTCAGTTGCAAAACAATCACCGTGAAGGGAGCAATCAAGGCATTACGCAAGGCATGACGCATAATCACCCGTTTATACGGTAGACCTTTGAGAATTGCTGTACGGATATATTGCGAAGTCATCACCTCTGCCATTGAAGCGCGAGTCATGCGCGTCACATAACCGAAGTCGTAAATAACTAATACCATCACCGGCAGGATTAATTCTTTCCAACTAAACCCATTGGTCATGCTGGACGTACCCGGTAATAAATGCCAAGTATAAACAAACAGCCCCGTTAAAAAGGTAGCGGTCGCAAACTCAGGAATAGAAGTCGTCAAGACAGACACCACTGAGATAGCACGATCCTGAAACGAGCCTTCTTTCATCCCTGCCAGCACGCCTAAAGTCAGTGAGACAGGGATCAGAATGATAAAAAAGACGAGGGTTAAAATCCCCGTATTCTGCAAGCGATCCACCAGCAGCTCCGAAACGGGCACCTTATACTGCAACGAATCGCCAAAATTACCCGTGACGGCCTTCCCCATCCAAGCGGCATAACGAGTTAAAAAAGGGGCATCATAACCGTTTTGACTCAGCCATAACTCCCGCTGTTCGACGGATGAATAAGGGCCTAATACCTTACCCGCCACCGCCATTTTATCGGCCTCAAATAAAGAAAATAGAATAAACGACACAACCAACATGATCAGCAGCATCGCTACTAGCCGTTTGGCAGCTAACACGATCATAAGCTAACACTCCTCCTATCACAGCCTGCTGCTTCACTCGATTAGATCATGCAGA
This sequence comes from Thiothrix eikelboomii, assembly GCF_900167255.1. Classification (GTDB taxonomy): domain Bacteria; phylum Pseudomonadota; class Gammaproteobacteria; order Thiotrichales; family Thiotrichaceae; genus Thiolinea; species Thiolinea eikelboomii. Next base: position 40,754 of record NZ_FUYB01000025.1, on the reverse strand, counting down.
AACACTCACTGTGGTTTGTTTGGTGGCAAGACCAAAAGCCCGCTAAAAAGCGGGCTTCCAGTTTAAGACTAAGACCTAAGCATCAAGCCAGACCTTATTATAAGGCGTGCTGAATTGATGATATTGCGTTGGATGTGCCTTCAAACCTTTCACTTTGTTAGTTGCCACAAAGAAATTAGACTGCCAAATCGGCTGCACAATCACCGCATCCTCTTGCAGAATGCGCTGCACATCTTTCATGGCTTCTTTACGCTTGTCGACATCAAGCAGAGCTTCTGCTTTATTTAAAGCCGCCTCAAACTCAGGGTTATTGTAATTAGTTTCATTCCAAGGCACGCCTGCACGATAGCCGACACTCAGCACCATCGTACCCAAAGGCCGATGCGTCCAAGCTGTGATACCAAAAGGAGTTTTATCCCAAATTTCCCAGTATTTAGCCGCTGGCATTAAATTAATATTGATCTTAATCCCTGCGGGTGCGCACTGCTCTTTGAGGATTTCACAAGCTTGTTGTTGCCAAGGTCCATTGGTATTGCCACAGTCCAAGCTCAGCTCAATACCGTCTTTAAAACCAGCTTCTTCCAAGAGTTTCTTGGCCTTTTCATGGTCTTGTTTGAGCTTGGGCAACTCAGCATATTCAGGGTGAATCGGGCTGACATGATGATGCTCAGCCACTAAACCGCCTTTGCCCTGATAAATAGTCTGTACATATTTTTCAGGATCAACACAAGCTTGGATGGCTTGCCGTAGCTTTTTGTTATCAAACGGCTTTTCACTCACGCGCATACGGATACAACCCGTTTGCGAGGATTGTGAAGGGTAAATCGTTGAGTTCGCTACACTTTCTGCCAAGGCATAAGAGGCAATATCAAACTCATAAATCGTATCTACTTGCCCAGAAGCAAAGGCGGCTAACTGTGCAGTAGAAGCTGGGCCATGGTCGATATATTGAATTTCATCCAGATAAACCTCGCCGCCCCAATAAGGCTGGTCAGAACGCTTCAGAACCGCAATCTCCCCGACCTTATACTTATCCAATTTATAAGGTCCGGTACCAATCGGATTCTTAATTAAATCCTTCCCGTCCTTTTCAAAATTGCGATGCACGATCGCCGTAGGGTAATTATAGAGGTTTTCGGGAATGGCTAATTGAGGGGTACTCATTTTGAGCTTAACGGTGAAATCATCCACCTTGGTGACCGCGCCTTCAATCATCTGTTTGGTCATTTTAGGCTTACCGTCTGCATCTTTCTCGCCCGTGTCAACATCTTTGACCATCGCGGAGAACAGACCAATATTGGATGAACCCGTTTTTGGATCCAGCCAGCGAGTGAAGTTAAACACCACATCATCGGCGTTAAACTGATCGCCATTGCTCCACTTAACATCTTTACGGAGTTTGAACGTCCATTCAGTCAGATCAGCATTGGCCTCCCAACTCTCTGCCAACATCGGGCGCGTTATATTATCCGCTCCGGTAATCGTCAGATACTCAAGGAACTGGCGTGCCACATTCGACTTTTCAGTCCAATCAAACAGTGCCGGATCAGTAATTTCTTGAACCGGCATCGAAACCCTTAACACGCCCCCTTTTTTCGGTGTTTCTTCCGCAGCCAGTGCCGCTGGCATCAGTTTCTCACCCAGAATCGTACCTGCTACGGCATAAGCCGTCACAGCAGACACACCTAAAAGCGTTGTTGTACGTAGGAACTCACGACGTGAAATTTTTTTATTCTCAAGGTCAGCAATAAGCGTAGGAATCATAGGGTGCTTATCAGCTTCCGGAAATTTAGACATAGCATTCTCCAGTTCAGCTTTGAGTGGATTTAAGAGAAAAGTGGCAGAGCAGAGATAGAGAGGGCTTCGATGCTACTCTATTAATTTTACAAGTTCAAGAAAGCAGAAACTGCAACATTTTTATTGCTGCATCGCACAAAAACACCAGACATCTATTTGATTAATCTGGCAAGGTACAAAAAAAACGTTATAGTGAGCACCTGCACACAGAGCAGACATCTGCAAACGGAGGCATCAATGGCGCATGACCGACACTATCTCACGGGTCAATGGTTAAAAGGTGAAGGCGAATTATTGCAAGTCGATAACCCCGCCACTGAAGAGATCATTGCTGAATTGAAGCTTGCTAGCGAAGCACAAATCCTACAAGCCGTTCAAGCCGCTCAGCAAGCCCAAAAATCGTGGGGGCAATTAGCCAGTTACGAACGGGCAGGCTATTTGCATAAACTTGCAGATTTTTTACTATTGGATGATGAGCAAATAGGTGCGCTGCTCGCCAGTGAATCCGGCAAAAGCCTCGCTGATGCAATTGCTGAAGTACGCTATGGTGCTGAGATCACCCGCTATCATGCGGAATGGAGCCGGCGGATTGAAGGCGAAGTGATTCCAAGCGATAGCCCCACGGAGCAATTATTATTGCTACGTGAACCTCTCGGGGTAGCGGTCTGTTTAATTCCCTTTAACTATCCGATCTATACCCTACTGCGTAAGCTCGCACCTGCTTTGATTACAGGTAATACCGTCATTGTACGCCCGAGCAATCACACCCCTTGCTCAGCTTTAGCTCTTGCACAAACTGTAGAGCAAGCAGGCTTCCCCATCGGGGTCATCCAGATCGCAGCCATGAACCATGCCACCTGTGAAACACTCTGCCGCCACGCTGCAATCGGAATTATTTCACTAACGGGTAGCGTGGAGGCTGGTCGGCAAATTCTTGATTACAGCAAAACGCAGATTACTAAAGTCTCTTTAGAACTTGGGGGTAAAACCCCAGCAATTGTCGCGGATGATGCGGATTTACTCGCCGCTGCCACAGCAATTGTTAATTCAAAAACTACGCATTGTGGGCAATTGTGTACGGCAGTAGAGCGGGTCTATGTACATCACGCTGTCTATCCACAAATGCTGGTTTTGCTGCGCAAAGCAATGACAGCACGCCGCTTTGCCAATCGCTTAGAGCAACCGCAAGCGATGGGGCCTTTAATCAGCAAAGCCGCACAAACTCGAACCCATGCTTTAGTCCAAGCAGCCTTAGCAGCGGGGGCGGTGTGTGAAGTGGGAGGGGTGCTACCAGAAGGTCAAGGCTATTTCTATCCTGCCACCCTACTCAGTCAGGTCGACCCCTCGATGACGGTGATGCAGGATGAAACCTTTGCACCGATACTCTGTGTGATGCCCTATCAAGACTTAGATCAGGCTTTAGCTTTAGCCAATGATCATCAATATGGTTTAGCTTCGGTGTTATTCACTAATCGCTACAAGGATGTGATGCGGGTGGCGACGCAAATTGAAGCGGGTGAGCTGTATATCAACCGCACGCCAGCTGACCCTTATCAGGGTTATCATGCGGGCTGGAAAAAATCCGGTTTAGGGGGGGATGATGGCAAACATGGGATGCTGGAATTTACCCAAACTCGGATGGTAGCCTTAAATTTCGCCTAAGTGGAAGCGAGCCTAAAAAGAGAAATACCCATTGAAAATCACTGAACTACAAACCTATAGCGTCGCCACTCCCGCTCCCCACATTGGTGGTAGGTATTGGCTCTTTGTGCGCTTAAAAACTGCTTGTGGGCTTGAAGGCGTCGGCGAGATTTACTCGGCAAGCTTTCACCCAAAAGCCCAAATACCGATGATTGAGGATGTCTTCCAGCGCTATTTGTATGGCCACGACCCGCATCATATCGAGCGTTTCTATCGGCAATGCTATTCGAGCGGCTTCACGCAGCGTCCTGATTTAAGCATGATGGGAATAGTCAGCGGTCTAGAAATGGCTTGTTGGGACATTATTGGTAAAGCTGCGAATCAGCCCGTTTATGAACTGATCGGTGGCAAAGTTCATGAAAAACTGCGCTGTTATACTTATCTCTATCCCAAAAATACCGCAGGCGAATACGATTATAGCGATCCCTACTTAGCGGCAGAATCAGCTGCGGAGAATCTGCGAAAAGGCTTTACCGCCGTGAAGTTTGATCCAGCAGGGCCTTATACTGCTTATTCCGGGCATCACCTATCCTTGGAAGTGATGCAGCGCTGCGAGTTATTTTGCCAGCTGATTCGTGAAGCCGTGGGTGATCAATGTGATTTATTATTCGGCACGCATGGGCAAATGACGCCAGCCTCTGCCATTCGCCTTGCCAAGCGCTTAGAAGCTTATGACCCGCTGTGGCTTGAAGAACCCGTCCCACCGGGGCAACCGGAGGCAATGGCCGAAGTCGCCCGCAAAACCACTATCCCGATTGCAGCAGGCGAGCGTTTAACCACTAAATATGAATTTGCTGCCCTCTTGCAAGCGGGTGCTGCCCGTATTTTGCAAATGAATTTGGGGCGTGTCGGTGGGATTTTAGAAGGCAAAAAAATTGCCAGTCTTGCTGAAGTTTATTATGCCCAAATCGCGCCGCATCTTTACAATGGCCCGATTGGAGCGGCCGCCAGTATTCAATTAGCCACTGCAACCCCTAATTTTTTGATTCAAGAAAGCATGGAAACTTGGGGTGGCTTTTATGCAGAGATTTTGCATCAACCGATTCATTGGGAGGATGGCTATCTCATTCCACCGACGACACCCGGCTTAGGTATTGAAGTGAATTGGGAGGTGGTAGCTGCCCATAGCCCCTATACCGGTGAAGGTTTACATCTACAAATGCACCCTACTCCTTATGATCTGAAAGACCATGCACCCGCCAAAGGTTGAATACGATTATATTATTATCGGCGCGGGTTCAGCGGGCTGTATCTTAGCGGAACGCTTAAGTGCCTCGGGTGAGTTTAGCGTGCTGCTGCTAGAAGCGGGCGGTAAAGATAATCATCCGTGGTTCAAGCTACCGATGGGCTATGGCAAGCTCTATTACAATCCGCGCTATAACTGGATGTATTATACCACGCCCCAAGCTCAGCTAGAAAACCGCAAGCTCTATGTACCTCGTGGCAAGGTGCGCGGTGGCTCAGGTGCGATCAATGCGATGATTTATGTGCGGGGAGCGGCACGCGATTTTGATGATTGGGCGGCTGCGACGGGTGATACTAGCTGGTCGTATGACTCGGTTTTACCTTATTTCAAAAAGCTAGAAAACCATTGGAATCCCGATTCAAACTGGCATGGACACGAGGGCAAAATCCATATCAGCTCTTTACGTTCTGGCATGCATCCAGTTTGTGAGCACTTCTTAGCGGCCTGTCGAGAACTAGACTATCCTGAAAACACTGATTTCAACGGCGCACAACTGGAAGGCTTCGGGGTATACGATGTCAATATCGAAAATGGCATTCGTGATTCTAGCTCACGGGCTTATTTACAGCCTGCTTTGAATCGAAAAAACTTAACCGTAAAAACAGGCCTACGGGTTGAGCAGATTCTGTTCGATGCCCATAAACGTGCTTGTGCTGTCCGCCTACATCAACACCAACCTGCACTTTATTCTGCCAAACGTGAAATCATTCTGAGTGCAGGTGCAATCGACAGCCCAAAGCTGCTAGAGCTTTCGGGTATTGGGCAGGGTGAACGCTTACAGAGTCTAGGCCTTCCCGTCATTCAACATCTGCCCCAAGTTGGCGAGCGCTTACAGGATCATTTATGCGCAAGTTACTACTACAAGACTAAAGTTCCAACCCTGAACGAAAGCTTCAATTCACTCATTGGGCAAGCTCGAATGGGTTTGCAATATCTACTCACCCGCTCTGGCCCTTTAGCCTTAAGCGTGAATCAAACTGGTGGTTTTTTTAAAAGCGACCCGAAACTTTCCGCGCCCAATATGCAGCTTTATTTTAATCCACTGTCTTACACCATTCCCAAAGATGGCAAGGTCGCTATTAAGACTGATCCCTATCCCGGTGTGCTACTCGCTTTCGCCACCTGTCGCCCGACTAGTCGTGGGAATGTGCATGCCACAAGTACAGATTTACATGCACAACCAGCGATTGATCCGAACTACCTCAGCACTACTCAAGATCAGCAAGAAGTCATAGCGGGCAGCCGCTTAATGCGCAAGTTGGTACAGAGTGCTGCCTTGCAAGCCGTGATTACCGCAGAAACAATTCCGGGTACACAGGTACAAAGCGATACAGAAATGCTGGCATTTTTCCGCGCCAACGCTGGCTCGATTTATCATCTCTGTGGCAGTTGTGCGATGGGCAAAACAGCAGCCGATTCCGTCGTAGATAGTCAGTTGCGAGTGCATGGTGTGCACGGCTTACGGGTAGTAGATGCCTCCATTTTCCCCAATGTGACTTCAGGCAATACCAATGCCGCCGTGATGATGGTGGCAGAACGAGCAGCGAATTTGATCTTGAACTAGTCAGCCGACCTCACTTTAGTATCAGCCGGATAACGCTTAGTTTGATTGTCGGTTGATAGTGGTTCACTGGGCTGGTTAGTGGCAGGGTCTATGCGCTCAATAGTTGCTGGAGTTGGCGAAATCAGTACCGGTGAATCATAGGTCGATAAACCCGCTGGCGGATACTGAGCTTCGTCAGAATTAGAACCGAGTAGAGCATTCAAACCCCAGATGATTAAAGCCAAACTCACTGCAGCACCTACAAATCTTAATAACCACTTAGCCAGATTAACCGATGGCGGTTCTTGGCCTGTCGTTGATGGAGCTGCTAATCCTTCAGTTGGATGTTCTGGATAAACGGAGGGTTTTGCCGTGGCTACGCTGGGCGCTTGGATCTCCGAACTCGGCGAACTCGGCTTATTGAGAGGGCGACTATAGTGAGTTTTAAGCCCTCTAATTAATTGCTCAATATGATAATTTAAATCCCGCCCTGAACGTATTTCAGTGGCATTCCGAAAGGCTAAGGGCTGCAAACTCGATGGCAACTCAGCTTCCAATGGCATACGCGCCTGCTCGAGTAGCACGGGAATAACCGGAATTTGTTGCTTCAACGCGGCTTCAATTTCAATCCGCACAAAATCCGCAGGATCATCTAAACGGCGCAACCCCTGCGTATTTTTTACATTTAACCAATCATTACCCATCAGTGCTAGCATTAGATCCGACTTCGCGACGGCTTGATTCAAATATTCGCGGAAATCAACCCCCAAGGGAATGGCATCGACATCAATAAACACCGAATCAGAGCCAAACATGTCCTCTAAACGCTCAGCGAGCATACCTGCAATATAACCAGAATCGTCACGTCGATAGGAAATAAAAATGCGGGGCATCATCTTAAGCCTTCTTGTCGCTGTTAACGCTCAACAGCTATTCACTCGCCAATAGCCTAGGCCGTTTAAACACTTTAAGTGTTAAAACCACCCTCCTTTGAGCATAGACTATTTTAACTGAAAGTAAGGCAAACTCGATGGTTTTCAAGCGCTACGCTATACTAAGCTTTCATCTAAACACACGAAAATCATGGCCGAAAAAGACATTATCAGCAAAGACGTGCTGCAACATCTTGCTGCCGATATTGCCAATATCCTGTTACATCTGGATGTTGAGCATGACTCGGTAGAGCTACTACAAACTGAACAACAACGTGTTGAAGTGCGCCGTGCCGACATGGTGGCACGCATGCGCAAACGAGCCTCTGGCGAACAGTTTATCCTACATATCGAAATTCAAAACGCCAACGATACTACCATGCCCATCCGCATGTTACGCTACCTGAGTGACATCCTACTGCTGCATACCGATGAACCGGTATATCAATATTTGGTCTACATCGGCAAGGCACGCCTCACCATGCCTAGCATGTTGCAGCTTCCTGATTTTGCTTACCACTTTCGTGTACTGGATATACACACCGTCGATTGCAGCTTATTATTAGCCCAAGACACACCTGAAGCCTTGGTATTGGCCATTCTTTGTGACTTCAAGGAACGCCCTACCCAAGAAGTGGTCAATTACATTGTTAAACGCCTAAAAGAACTGACTGGCGATAATGAAGCTCGTTTCCGCAACTATTACGAAATGCTGGAAACCTTGGCCGATAATCGTGATTTACAAACTTATTTAGATGAGGCAAAAGCGATGCTAACTCAAGTTGATGTCACACGTTTTTCTACCTACCGCTGGGGTTTACAAGCTGGACTAGAGCAAGGATTAGAGCAAGGACTAGAGCAAGGTGCTCAATTCAAGGCAAGGGAAACCGCAAAAAAAATGCTGTTGAAAGGGGGCTTCAAGATTAGTGATATTGCCGACTTAACGGGTCTAAGCCTTGAGCAAGTAGAAAGTTTGCATCAGGAGAAACGACACTAATAGTGTAACGATTGCACTTGATAAGGCCATTTAGAGCCTTATCTATGGGTGTTGGCGATTTAGAGTCTCACTCATCAGTTTTTTTCGGGGAAAACTCCACCGTGATATTCACTGAGCCTTCGGCTTCGCCGCTGGTGATGAAGGGAATGTGTGCCTCCCCACCCAATTTGATACCAAACTCTAGCGTTACCTTTTCGACCTGACCGAAGGCAGACTTTTTTAGTGCTTTGACCGTAGTTTCTGACATTGCATGGATCAGGTCACCGATACTATCCATCGCTTTTTGAGCATACTCTGTTAAACCTTTCTCCTCATAATCATTATCCCTATGTGTTTCAGCAGGGATGTCTGGGAAAATCACAGTTTCATCGACCTGCATATAAACCCATTGGCCTTTTTCTAGCTCTACTGCCTTAACGGTTGTCATTGCTCATTCCTTTGGTGATTGTAGAATTTTCATACTATCATGAGCCTATTCGCTATCACAGAAAAAGCTTTTATGTCGCGTCGTATCGCTCTGATTGTTGGTATTGATAAGTATGAGTTCCAAAGTAACATTGACCTTAAAGCACCTACTACTGATGCCCAACGGGTTTACGATGTGCTGTCGACATATGGCGGTTTTGACATGCTGCATCCCTTGCCGTTGGGAACTAATAAGGTAGGCTCTTCTGGTAAGGTGAAAGGAGCTGCTTTATGGAATGAGTTACACAAAATAATGAATCCGCAAGAAAGTGCCGAGGTGGATCTAGTAGTCTTCTATTTTTCTGGGCATGGTGAGGCTCACCGCGGTGATTCATATTTGTGCGCTACCGATGAAAGGTTAGCCGTTCCTTTATCGTCTCTCATCGAATTGGCGGAAAAGAGTACTGTCAAAAATATCTGTATTTGGTTGGATTGTTGTTACGGTGGCAAAATAATAGGCCTCAAGAGGTCTGGGGGAAAAGGATTTTGTATTGTTTCAGCCTCAACGGAAGATGAGGTAGCTCGTGCTAGAGACGGAAAAAGCTTGATGACTGACATACTCTGTAAAGCACTGACACCAAATCAATATAAACCAGAAATCAGTGTGTCGGAATTTGAGCAATTCATTAAAGCGGAAAGCAAGAACTTGCCGCAACAGATATTGATTAGCACTGGAAAGACTCCATTTACCCTAACACAGCTCAAGAAAGCGGATCGTACAGCCGCTGAACTTAAGAAAAACTATAAATCAGCACAAGCCCTAGCGGCACATGCCCAAAGTTTATTGACCAAAATAGAGGGTTTGAGAAAAGATAAACAAACAAACTGGCAGCATCATATCCATGACTTACGTTGCGTTATCCTGTATGCCTTAGAAGCTCAACGGAATCCCATTCCAGACGGCAAAACAGCGATTGCCCCACACATCCTAGAGGGTCTAGCACAAATTAATGCACATTGGTTATTGCCTAAACACGAACAAATACCTGCATTAAATTTAGGCGCTCGCGTTACCGCTGTAGCCTGTAGCCATGATCCTGATGGTCAATACATCGCCAGTATCTCGGCGGGGACTATCCACTTATGGAATAGACAAACAGGACAACTCCACCACATCCTACAAGGCCATTCAGCATGGCTAACTGTTGTTAGCTTCAGTCGAGATGGTAAACAAATTGCTAGCGCTTCAGGTCAGAGGGCAGGTTCAGGTGAAGTATATCTTTCTGATAAAAACTACAGTGTGTGGTTGTGGGATACCAAAACGGGAAAGCTCCTGCATACACTAAAGGGGCATGCTGGCGATGTGACCGCCTTGGCTTTCAGCCGCAATGGCAAACAACTCTTTAGTGCCTCAACGGATACCACCGTGCGGCAATGGGATACAACAACCGGACAAGCTCTTGACATCTTGTGCGGGCACTGCGCTGAAGTGACTTGTGCAGCGTTCAGTCTTGATGGCAAACAATTAGCCAGTGCTTTCTTGAAACAAGGCTACCACGACTTCTCGGATGCAGAGTATCCGTATATACCAGACAAAACCCTTATTCAGCTCTGGGATATGCGAACCCAACACCCCCCTACTGCCATACGTGAATTTACAGGCCATGTCGGTGAAGTCACTTGCTTAGCGTTTAGTTCAGATGGTAAACAACTGGCCAGTGCATCCACAGACACTACAGTACGATGCTGGGATACAGAAACGGGTAACCATCTCAAGATTCTGCAAGGACACGCCAGCAGAGTGAACGCCATTGCCTTCAGCCCTGATCAGACAAAAATTGCGAGCGCATCAGGAGATGCCAAACTCTTAAACTTTTTTTCCACTGAAAAACCTGATAACACTATACGGATTTGGGATGCAAAAACCGGACAGCCTCTCAATACGCTCATAGGCCATACCAGTGCTGTAAACTCCCTTGCTTTCAGCCATGATAGTATCAACCTAGTTAGTGCATCAGGAACAATCGCTCCCTTGCGCTCAAAATCCAATAGCGACAACACCATACGCTTGTGGAATGTACAAACGGGGCAGCCCTGCCACCCTTTACCAGACCATGCAAGTGCACTCACCAATGACGACACAGGACAGCAATGGAATACGCAAATAGGTCGCCCCTTCAACACCCTGCAAGGCCATACAAAAGCCGTGACCTGTGTCGCTTTTAGCCCTGACAACCAGCAACTTGCTAGCGCATCCGATGACACGACGATAAGACTATGGGACGCACAAACAGGTGATGCTTTACAGACTCTACAAGGCCATGTAAACCCCGTTCGCTTCATTAGCTACAGCCCCGATAGCAGAAAAATTGCCAGCGCTTCTGTTAAGAAATTTTCGCACCGTGATTCTTTGGGCTTAGAGCCAATAGAAGAAGATACTGCGGTACGGTTATGGGACACACAAACAGGGGAGTTACTTAACAGCCTACACGGCCACACCGCTACATTAACTTGTCTTGCTTTCAGTCCAGATGGCAAACAATTAGCCAGCGCATCAGAAGATAAGACTGTGCGGCTATGGAACACACAAACCGGAGAAGCTCTCAAGGTACTCATAGGCCACTCAAACAGAGTGAACGCTATCGCTTTTAGCCCTGACAGCCAAAAGCTTGCCAGTGCATCGGATGACACCACTGTGCAGTTATGGAGCACAAAAACAGGCCAATTACTCAGAACATTACAAGGCCATGCCAACCTAGTAACGGGTGTTATTTTCAGTCCGAATGGTAAACAACTAGCCAGCGCATCAGAAGACAAGACGGTGCAGCTATGGGATGCAAAAACAGGGGAATTACTGAGCTACTCACGAGATTATCCAAATACTCCTATATTACCAACTACGCGACCACTCACTACAGGATCACCTCGCTCAAGCACAGTCATTTCCATGATGTTTAGCCCTGACAGTACAAAACTCGCTATTTCATCCTCATCTCACAACCTAATAGAGCTATGGGATGCGCAAACTGGTCAAGTTATTCAAACCTTAAAAGCGCAAATAACCGATATTCACACAAAAAAGCCTCAAGCAACCATGCTAGACGCTATCGCTTTCAGTCCTGATAACCAATATCTTGCTGCTATAGCAAGGAATGGCTCATCAAATGATAGTATGATTTTAGTATGGGATGTCCACACTGGGCAGCACTTTAAACATTTTTCAAGCGGGGCATGGTCAGTCGCTTTCAGTCCTGATGGCAGACAAATCGCTAGTGGCTCTAGGGATGGTACAGTCAAATTAAGATTGTTGAATCCAGCCAACCCAGAACCTATACTTAGCTTACTGCATACTTTCAAGCCTAGTGAAGTCGCAGATGCCTTAAAATTTCTCTGGCATCTCGAACTAAACGATGACAATAAATTCTCCCACCATGATCTTAAACCGGCTATTTTCCCTAAGCATGGTTATTACATAACTTGGGATGAACATACCGAAAAATTTCACTCGCTCCTAGATGCTCCAGACCCCAAAGAAACTAAAATGGATCAACTGATACGCTGGCTAGAAGAGCGCAAAGCGTTCCATGCATAGAATCCCTCTATGCAACACCGGGATAATCCAATGGACATACCAATCCAAGCAAACTTACCCGAAAACCTACTGGTAAAAGCAGAGCAACTAGTGCTAGCAGGCTGGGTCGGCAACCTTGATGACCTACTCGCTGACGCTTTACGCCGCTATCTGGAGTCTCATTCGGAAGAGCTTGCCGAAAAATTCATCCGAGAAAATGCCCAATGGGGCTTGTATGACAAGCACTGATCCAGTCATCCGATTGGTTATTTGTGATGCTGGACCGATTATCCATCTGGACGAATTGGGTTGCCTCGATTTGCTGAGTAACTTTGCCGTAGGTGTTGGCTATTCTCAAAAGTATTCCGACCTACTCCAGCCTGCACCTTCGAGCCTCCTTGTTGCGGGAAGTGATTGAACAGGTTGAAACCTTCCAGCAAACATGAGTTCCCGACTCGCCGAATGGCGACGTTTCATCGGTGATGCTTTGCCCTACCAAAAAACCTGCCGGAATTTACCTGCCCCCGGCGAAGACGGCTGGATAGATCCGTATACAGGAAAGTGAGAGCACCTCGATTTCCATGCTATAATTACCCTATATCACCCACAGAAATTTCGTTATGCGCAAACAACGAATTACTTACACTTCACCTTTGGATGCACTGGTCGCTGTCAGTAAACGCCTGAGCCTCTATGAAAACCAGCAACAGATGGATTCCGAAATCTTTATTGACCGTTACCGTAAGGGGTTAATACCGGACGAGACCCTCTTTGTGGAATGGTCAAATGATTACCAACATTACCTCGCATTACATCAGCAATTAACAGGACTACTCCGTGCGGCTGCATGAGTTGTTAGAAGCCTATCTGAGTTTGATAGAAGTTGCCGTTGTAGCGTTACCTGTCTATGCAGAAAGCTATGTTGAGGAAATCATCACATCAGAACGGATAAATCTACGCATTCGCCGTGTCGCTCTACCCTACCCCAACACCGAAAAACTACTCTCTTGATTAATCTTCCGATTGCGTGAATAGAAACCAATACTCACGGTGCGCCCTAAATACTCCATCGTATATTGCACTGGATCTTGATCATGATCCTGCCCTGCTTCACAGGCGATAATCAAGGTAGCCATCATTTTGCCCGCCACGGCGGTATTCTTAAACTGATTGCCGCTCGTACCAATCGCAAGGTAATAACCGGGCAAATCGGTTTTATCGTAAATCGGTATCCAATCTTCAGTGACATCATAAGCCTCCACTGTGCCACGTACTTGATTGGAAATACCTAACTCTGGGTAACGCTGTGCCATCCGCATAATATGCGTGACTGCCTGCTCAGTCAGATCACGGTTCATCGTATCAGGATCCACCCATTCTTTCGGATCACACTCGGGATCTTCACTGCCTAACAACATCATGCCACCGCTGGCCGGACGGCTATACACCGCCACATCACTATCTGAGGTCACCATCCCCAGTTTCGTATAATCATAATGCGGGGGTGGTGGTACATAGGGAATTTCTTGGCGTAACGCACGGGTAGTCATCTTCATTTTATCCGCTAAACCAACTAGAGCATTGATTTTGGATGAGTGAGGACCACCGACATTCACGACCACGGGTGAATCAATCTGCTCACCATTCTTTAAGGTAATGCCAGCCACTCGCCCCTGCGCTTGACGAATCGCAACGACTTCAGCATTGAAGCGGAAAGCTCCACCTGCTGCCTCAGCAGCTCGTTGTAAATTATGCGCCGCCAATTGAGGATCATTCACATAGCCACCTTTTGGCCAATGTACTGCCCCCCGCAAAGTACCGATTGTTGGCTCTGCAAAGCCGTCTTGATCAGGCCGTTTAGGTGGGTAATACAGACGCGCATCATACCCCGGAATGAATTGTTGCAATTCTTCAGGGCTTACTTCCCGATAAGGAATGCCTAACTCCTTAGAAAGCTGCATCGCTTTGGCTAAATAACCATTATGCTCTGTTTTCATCACTAAACAGCCGCATTCCCGAAACTGTGCTAAGCCGGATTCATCGTCAACCCCCACATATTTCGCCCAATCCCGCCAATAATGATAGCCTTCGTAAGCCATTGCGCTACCATCTAAGGTGGAGTAATAGGTACGAATAATTGCGCTAGAGTTGGAGGTTGAACCAAAACCGGCTGCGCCCTGTTTATCGACATTCAGCGTTTTCCAGCCTCGGCGGGCTAACTCTAAGCCAATCGCGCTGCCAATAATGCCAGCCCCGATAATGATTGCATCATACTGTTTGCTCATGTTGCCAAGCTCCTTACTAGCGATTAGCTAGAGATGGATAGTGGGTTTTAAATTTTTTAGCCTCAACATACATTAGTGTTTGGACTTGTCAATACAATAGTGTATGTTAGACACCAGAGAGAGTAGAGAACAAGGTATGAGCGATGAAAACCGCGCTAGCCTAGAACGTCAAGACTGGATTAAGGCCGCGTACACGGTGCTTACACAAGAGGGTGTAGAACGGGTGCGCGTCCTGACTCTAGCTGAAAAGCTAGGGATTACGCGGGGAAGCTTTTATTGGCATTTCAAAAGTCGCAATGAATTACTACAGGCTTTAATTGAAGTCTGGCAGCAAAAAAATACCGGTGAATTGCTAGCGGCTTGTGCGAGCAGTCAGGATTTCACCGATCGGATGCTAGCGATTGCTGATTGTTGGACGAATGAAAACCTGTTCGATCCAGCCTTAGATGCTGCGATGCGCAATTGGGGGCATCATGATGCCAATATCTGCCAACTCGTTCATGAAGAAGATCAAAAGCGTCTAAATGCTTTCCAGACCATGTTTAAAGAACATGGCTGTCAACACACCGAGGCAATGATTCGGGCGCGGGTATTTTATTTTACGCAGGTGGGCTATTACGCTTTAGAGTTGGGTGAAGCCTTGCCCGCACGTTTAAAACTGTATCGCGATTATTTCTGGGTTTTTACAGGCGAACAAATCGACGAAACCCGCTTCCAGCAGTATCTTGCAAAGACACTGCCAAAAAACTCGGAGTGATCGACTCGCTTCAGTCACACTCTGATTGATGCTCAAGCTATTTCATTGGAGAGTGTATTGTATGAGTCAAGAACAGGATCTTTCCGCTGAAGCTGGATCGTCTAAAACTCGTCCGCGCCGCACCAAGCAACGCCACGCTGAAACGCAGGCTAGCGGGCAGTTACACCAACTCCCTTGGCAAACTTTAAAAAATCCCTATCAGCCCATCGAAATCATCAACGCTGAGCAAATCGAATTAATTCACGATACCTCGATGCGTATCCTTGAAGAAGTTGGGATGGATGTACTGGATGAAGATGCACGCGAGCTCATGGCTAAGGCCGGAGCCAAGGTCACAGCAGGCAGTCATCGGGTGCATTTTGACCGACATTTGATTATGGATTACATGGCCAGCGTGCCGGAAAGTTTTACTTTGCACGCCCGCAATCCCGACCATAATCTACACATCGGCAAAAATTTTACCAACTTTGGCACGGTTGCCAGCGCTCCCAATGCGAGCAGCTTAGACGGCGGACGGCGGGCGGGTAATCAAACAGATTATCGTAATTTCCTGCGCTTGATGCAGAGTTTAAACATTCTGCACTTTACGGGCGGGTATCCAGTAGAACCGGTGGATCTACACGCTTCGGTTCGCCATTTAGATTGCTTGGCAGATTGTGTAACCCTCACTGATAAAGTGTTTCATGCTTATTCTTTAGGGCGGCAGCGAAATCGTGATGGGATTGAAATTGCACGGATAGCACGCGGCATTAGTCATGAGCAGCTTGAGCAAGATCCCAGTCTATTTACCATCATCAATACCAGCTCACCGCTACGCTTAGATCAACCCATGCTACAAGGCATTATGGAAATGTCAGCGCGTAATCAGGTCGTGATGCTCACACCCTTTACGCTCGCAGGTGCGATGGCACCGGTCACGCTTGCAGGTGCGCTTGCCCAACAAAATGCGGAAGCCTTAGCAGGGATTGCCTTTACGCAAATGGTGCGGCGGGGCGCTCCGGCAGTGTATGGTGGCTTTACCTCTAATGTCGATATGAAATCGGGTGCACCTGCTTTTGGTACGCCGGAATATGTGCAAGCTGCACAAATCAGCGGGCAACTCGCACGCCATTATAAAATTCCTTTTCGCTCCTCGAATGTCTGTGCCGCGAATACAGTGGATGCCCAAGCCGCTTATGAATCGACGATGGCTTTGTGGGGGGCGATTATGGGTGGAACTAACTTCCTGATGCATGGTGCGGGCTGGTTAGAAGGTGGCTTATGTGCTTCGTTTGAAAAGATGATGATTGATGCTGATCTTTTGCAGATGATGGCTGTGTACTTGCAAGGCGTGACCGTGGATGAGGCCAGTCTTGCCCTCGAAGCGGTCAAAGATGTCGGCCCTGGTGGGCATTATTTTGGTACAGCCCATACGATAGCGCGTTACAAACAGGCCTTCTATGCCCCACTGATTTCTGATTGGCGCAATTTCGAAACTTGGCAAGAAGCCGGCAGCCCCACCGCCTATGAACATGCTCATCGTCTGTATCAACAGATTTTACACACTTACGAGCCACCCGCTTTAGACGTTGCGATCCGCGAAGAACTAGAGGATTTTGTTGCCCGCCGGAAACGCGAAGGTGGAGTGGCAACCGATTTTTAAGGCTTGAGGATAGATTATGAAATCTCATGTACGAGTAGCCGTCATTGGTGGTGGTGTCGTCGGTGCTAGTGTGCTCTATCACCTGACGAAATTAGGTTGGACCGAGGTAGTCTTAATTGAACGCTCAGAACTCACCTCTGGTTCGACTTGGCATGCAGCCGGCGGGTTTCATACGCTCAATGCTGATACCAATATGGCGGCACTGCAAGGCTATACCATCAAGCTGTATCGTGAATTAGAGCAAATTTCGGGGCAAGCCTGTGGCCTGCATCATGTCGGTGGGATTACTTTAGCCACCACACCAGAACGGATGGATTATCTCAAAGCGGAACGTGCCAAACATCAATACATGGGCTTACAGACTGAAATCATTGGCCCTGATGAAATCCGCAAACTCTCGCCAATTACCCATACCGATGGCGTAATCGGTGGCTTATATGATCCTTTAGATGGCCACCTCGACCCTTATGGCACCACCCATGCTTATGCAATCGCCGCCAAAAAACAAGGGGCAGAGGTCTATCTACATACCCATGTTAGTGCTCTAAATCCACGCTCTGATGGTAGTTGGGAGATCATTACCAATAAAGGTTCTATTATCGCCGAACATGTCGTGAATGCGGCAGGATTGTGGGCGCGTGAAGTTGGGCGGATGGTAGGGATTGAATTGCCCCTGCATCCGATGGAGCATCAATATTTAGTCACTGACGATATTCCTGAAGTTTATAATCACGCTTCAGAATTGCCGCATGTGATGGATCCAGCAGGTGAAAGCTATCTACGTCAAGAAGGGCGTGGCTTAGTGATTGGCTTTTATGAACAGCGTTGTGATCCTTGGGCTGTCGGTGAAACCTCATGGGATTTCGGCCATGAGCTCTTGCCTAATCAATTAGACCGAATCAGTGAATCCCTAGAGTTTGCTTGCCAGCGCTATCCGGTATTGGCTAGGGCGGGGATTAAAACCATTATCAATGGCCCTTTCACGTTTGCCCCCGATGGCAATCCATTAGTCGGCCCTGTGGGTGGCTTACGTAATTTCTGGTCAGCCTGCGCGGTAATGGCGGGCTTTAGCCAAGGCGGTGGAGTGGGTTTAACCCTTGCCGAGTGGATGATCGAAGGTGAACCGACTCGTGATGTCTTCGCGATGGATGTAGCACGCTTTGGCCGATTTGCGACCCGTGCTTATACACGCAGAAAAGTCACTGAAAACTATCAGAAACGTTTCTCGATTTCCTTTCCGAATGAAGAACGCCCTGCAGGTCGCCCCTTGCATACCACACCCATGTATCCTATTTGGCAAGAACAAGGTGCGGTATTTGGACAAGGCTATGGTCTAGAGCATGTGAACTATTTTGCGCGTGAAGGCGAGCCACGCTATGAAACGCCAACCTTCATGCGTTCCAATGCTTTTGACACGGTAGGCGAAGAATGTCGCAATGTGCGTCATAATGTTGGTATTAATGAGATTCACAATTTCAGTAAATTTCTAGTCACGGGTGCAAAAGCACGAGACTGGCTGGATGGCATGATGGCAGGCAAGCTTCCAGAGATCGGACGTTTGAGTTTATCGCCGCTACTGAGTCCGAAAGGGCGGATTATTGGTGATTTCACGATTAGCTGCTTAGGTGACAACCATTTTCAACTGACGGCCTCTTATGGAGCACAGGCCTATCATCAACGTTGGTTTGAGCAGCATTTACCCGAGTCTGGCGTTGAACTGAGCAATATTTCCCTCCAACGCCTTGGTTTCCAAATTGCCGGACCGAATGCACGCACCCTTTTAAGCAAGATCACAAATATTGATCTGAGCACAGCAGCCCTCCCCTTCATGGGCGTGCGTCAAGGTGAAGTTGGTCTATGTGATGCTATCGTCCAGCGCGTGAGTTATACGGGTGATCAAGGCTATGAAATTTATGTGGATAATAGTCAGCAGCTCGCTTTATACGCGGCACTCTCCGAAGCAGGCCAAGCGTTCAACCTCAAGCCTTTCGGGATGCGGGCGATGATGAGCCTGCGCCTAGAGAAAAGTTTTGGTTCATGGCTGCGTGAATTTAAGCCCGACTATACACCACTAGAAACCGGCTTGAGTCGCTTTGTAGCCTATAACAAACCAGTTGATTTTATTGGTAAAGCGGCGGTTTTGGCAGAGAAAGCACACGGCGTTAAACGCAAACTCACTACCTTGATTGTCGATACCAACGATGCGGATGTGCACGGTGATGAGCCGATTTGGCATCAGGGTAAAATCGTCGGTTCAGTGACTTCGGGTGGTTATGCACATTGGGCACAGCAATCAGTCGCGATTGGCTTTTTGCCGCCCGAATTGATTCAAGCAGGGACTGAAGTGGAGATTGAATTGCTCGGTAACCAGCGCCCAGCCAAGGTGATTACAGAAGCTTTATTTGACCCACAACTTATTTATTTGCGAGCCTAAATGGCTAAAAGTATCACGCTGATTTCTTGTTTAGGAGAAAATACCTATCCGATTTGTGAGCTGCTCGCGGCTTATTTAAGCGAGCAGACCGGGATTCAGGTACAGTTTGATCGCACTACACCTTGGTTAGCCGCGAGCCAGCAACTCGCAATGGGTGAGATCCAAATGGGTTGGATCTGTGGCCTACTCTATACCCTGCAACAAGACCAACAGCCCCGCTATCAAGTGTTAGCTAAGCCGATTTTTGCCGGACACGAGCAGCCTCTGTATTATTCTTATTTAGTGGTGCGGCGAACTAGTGCCATGCAGTCAATCGCTGATTTACAAGGTAAGCGTTTGGTGATTAATGATCCAGACTCTTACTCAGGTAAGCATGCTTTATGGGCGCATTGGGCAAAACTAGCAAGGCCACCTGTATTTGCAACGGTACTCGAAAGTGGCTCACATTCTAATTCTATGCGTATGCTTGCCAACGGTGAGGCCGATGTCGCGGCGATTGATTGCACAGTATTTGATTATTGGCTGCAGTCAGACAAGCCAGACATGCAAGCGGTACTCAAGCAGCTGGTATCTATCGCACCGATTAATCCTGCGCCTACTCCACCCTTGGTCATGCACCAATCGGTTGATACAGTAACGACTCAAGCTATACGCCACGCTTTATTAGCCTTGAATCAATCCAAGGGGCTGGCAAACTTTAAGTCAGCAGGTTTGAATAATTTAGTCACTGCCCATGATCAGGATTATGAGTTTATGCGCCAGAGTTATCAGTTGA
Organism: Thiothrix eikelboomii; assembly: GCF_900167255.1. GTDB lineage: Bacteria > Pseudomonadota > Gammaproteobacteria > Thiotrichales > Thiotrichaceae > Thiolinea > Thiolinea eikelboomii. The sequence continues at coordinate 20,669 of NZ_FUYB01000025.1, read as the reverse complement.
GTAGGGAGTTTCGGCAGCATTAAACGATTGATTCTCGGGTTTCAGTGACTGGGTGAACTTAAGGCAGTTTGGTGAAATGGGGGGCTTTATTCGAACAAACCAAAAACAGTGGCTTTAGCTTTACAACGGATGGACGACATCTTCTTTCGGCTTCCATGCATAGCGTTTAAATAGCTCGAAATAACTTGCTAAGCAATAATTGCCATTTTCCTCCAGAATAGCCTCACGTTCTTGCAGATACTTAGCGCGCAGCTTATACCAAGGGAGCGCTGGATATTTATGATGCACGGCATGTAAATTGTTCTGCAGAAATAAATAGCTTAATACCCCATTGGATTCCACCACCACCGTTCGTTGCTCAGGGATAGCCACCGCTTGATGCTCGGCAAAAATCCGAATCGCCGTTAAAGAATAAGAAAAATAACAGGCAACTACATACCAGCCTAAGGGAAACTGCCAATACACCAACCAAGCTACCACGACTAATAACCAAGGCAAATAACTCAGCCAAGCATGAATCGTGTATTTATCCCCTGCTTTAAGCTTTTTAAACTCAGCCCATAAAAAGCTAGTAATACCTAAAGCAGGGCCAAGCAAGAACCGGCCTAATAAAGTATTGTTGATTCTGCGTAACTGCTGTAAGTAAATAGGCATAGCCGCCCACTGTGCAGCGGTCACATAAGCTGACTCAGGGTCTTGGCTTGGATCACTAATATGCTCCAACACATGATGCTGCCGATGTGTATCTCGATAAATAATAAAGGGTAAATACAAAACTAAGGGCGGCGAAGCTAAGTATTCATTGACTGACTGCCACGGCAAAGGGTGATAATGAATCACCTCATGCTGCAAAGAACCCTGAAAACTCAGTAATACCGTTAAAAGTGGTATGACCAGCCAAAGCGGTAGTAACGCATGCAAGCTAGTCAACAGCCCCCAGCTAAGGTAAGTGCCCAACAATAAACTTAAGGTCAGATATTCTATTTTTTTAAATGCTGTTTGCACAATGCCAACCCCTAAATCTTTTTTATAGATTCTAAAGCTCAGCTATTTGCTTGCCTATGCAACACTATGGCAGATTTGTTATTCATGAATAACTAAACTAAAATAAGTTTACTTTAGTAAACATTTGTTGCTAATACCTAGCATTAAGTCACTCTAAAGCGCCCCTCCAGTTGCCATCCAGCAGATCACTTATGCCTTTACACAAACGCGAAACGGGTGAAATTTTTCAAAAGCGCTTGCAGCAACTGCTTCAACGTTCTGGAATGAATAAAGCACAGTTTGCCGAATCCATCGGTGTGAACCGCTCAGCCTTAGCCCAATTGCTATCTGAGCAGCTATTACGTCTGCCACGTGCAGAAACCCTCTCACGGATTGCCCAAGCGCATAAAGTTAGCATTGATTGGTTATTGGGCTTATCTCAAGATGAGCACTTGCTCTCTGAACTGTCGTCGGTCATGGAAATCGAGCAAGTCGCCAATGGTCAGCATACCAAACTAGGGCAATGGCATCGGGATGCGATGGGTTACAAAATCCGCTATGTACCGTCTAACCTTCCCGATTCACTGATGATTGAAGAGGTGATTGATTACGAGCGCCAATACACTCAGATACCGATAGAAATTCGCAAACTCGAAACCAATTCCCAACTCGCTTATAACCGAATCACTGAATCAGAGATGGAAGTATGCCTGCCCTTGCAACGCCTGAAACTGCTCGCACAAGGGGTCGGTATTTGGGAGGAGTTGCCTAAGGCTTTACGCCGCCAACAGTTAGAGCATATTCAAAAACTCGTGGATGACCTTTATCCAAGTTATCGTTTATTTTTATACGATGGGCGTAAGATCTTCTCCGCACCCCTGACCGTATTTGGCTCACAACGGGCTGTTATTTATGTCGGTGATATGTATGTGGTGATCAATTCTTTAGAAGAAATTCGAGCCTTAACCCGCCACTTTGAGCGGTTAATTCGGAATGCTGCTGTCAATCCACATGAGAGTGCCGCATTTATTCAGGCACTCTTAGCAAAATATGGATAAAGGCTAGAACCCGTTAAAGTGCTTTAACTTGTTCTTTTAAATAGTTAGCAAACTCTTTAGAAATATTCGGATGACGTAAGCCATATTCGACATTAGCCATCATATAACCTAATTTAGAACCACAGTCGTGACTTTTACCTTTTAAATGGAAGGCATTGACTTGGTATTCACGCATCAATAAGGCGATGGTGTCCGTCAACTGAATTTCATCACCCGCGCCTAATGGAGTACGCTTGAGCCAATCCCAAATATGTGGGGATAAAACATAACGCCCGACAACCGCCAAATTAGAAGGAGCGCTATCTACATCCGGTTTTTCAACAATGGCACTCATCGCCACTGATGAACCCGGCTCTAAAGTATGGCCATTAATATCCACCACACCATAAGAAGAAACCCGCTCCATCGGCACAGGTTCGACCATAATCTGGCTGATGCCGGTTTCATCATACAGACGTAACATCTCGGCTAAATTATCTGTTTTTAAATTACTGGCCGCATCATCAATCAAAACATCCGGTAACAATACGGCCACCGGAGCATGCCCCACAACCGGATGTGCACACATAATCGCATGCCCTAAGCCCTTGGCTTCACCTTGGCGTACATGCATGATCGTCACTGTTTTTGGGCAGATAGAGCGCACTTCGTCTAAGAGTTGACGCTTAACCCGCTTTTCTAGCATGGTTTCTAATTCAAAACTGGTATCGAAATGATTTTCGATCGAGTTTTTACTATTGTGCGTGACGAGAACAATTTCGCGAATACCCGCCTCAACACATTCATTCACAATGTATTGAATCAGCGGCTTATCCACAACGGGCAGCATTTCTTTAGGAATAGCCTTAGTCGCTGGTAGCATCCGCGTCCCTAGGCCAGCGACGGGAATAACCGCTTTACGAATTTTATGTTTGCTCTGCTCCAGCATAGTAGATCCCTCAAATCTTTAGATGTTTACGTTATTGATTAGTGAGTCAGTGACCATCAAGGGTACTGAAATTTATTTATCGACAAATAGCAACGGCATCCGCTTGGCAGAGTTCCATTAAATGGCTAGGGCATAGCTCAATTTCTAAGCCACGCCGCCCTGCACTGACAAAAATAGTCTCAAATTCAAGCGCTGATTCATCTAATACGGTGGGTAAACGTCGTTTTTGCCCTAAAGGGCTAATACCACCGACTAAATAACCTGTTATCCGCTCAGCCTGCTTAGGATCAGCCATTTCAGCTTTTTTTGCACCCATAGCTTTGGCTAAGGCTTTGACATCGAGTTGTTGAGTAACCGGTACGATCCCGACCGCCATTTTTTTCCCATCACCCTCTAAAACCACGACCAGTGTTTTAAACACACGCTCAGGTTCTACTTGCAAAGCTTCTGCTGCCTCTAGCCCATAGACACGAATTGTAGGGTCGTGTCGGTACTCATGCGTCTGAAAAGGTAGACCCGCTTTGCGTACCATTAAAATGGCAGGTGTCATGGAAAAATTAGATTAAATGTCTCATCGTGCTTCTTATTATGCTGCATTTGCACAAGAAATACTGAATTATCGAGATGAATGACCACTGAGTTAAATTACCTGGATTATGGCAACATAATCCAGGTCAACGACTTAGGGTCGATATGTAGAGAGAGATTAGATCTTAGCGAAAAAAGTGTAAGCTGCGGTTTACACTTTAAAGTTTTTTCACAATTTTCCTCTGTCCATATCAAATAATTCAGCATATTGCTTTAAGGCATAGCGATCCGTCATCCCAGCAATATAATCCGCAATTGCTCTAGCGCGGCCTAGTTCACCCTCTTGCGCTGCGTATTGCTTAACGAAAGTTTGATATTTCGGTGGCAATAAACGCGGGTCGTGGAAATAAGCTTGGAATAATTCACGTATCACCCGCCGTGCTCGCCATGACATACGATACACTATCGGATGAAAATAGAGATTTTCTCGTAGGAAACGCTTTAGCTCGTTTTTTGCAGACCACATCGGTGCGCTGTATTGAATTAAAGGCTTGGGCTGTTGACGCACTTCGTCTACGCTACTCACTCCGGCTGCCTCAATTAAGGCTTGACTGGTTTCGATCAGATCGACCACCATCGTACTGATTAAGCGCCGCAAGGTTTCACGCACTAAGCTGCGCCCTTCTAACTGCGGATATTGACTCAGCACTAATTGATATTCTTTTGCAAACACCGGAACTTGCTGCATTTGCTCTAAGCTAATTAAGCCAGAACGTAAGCCATCTTCAATATCGTGATTATTATACGCAATTTCATCCGCTAAATTAGTGAGTTGTGCCTCTAAAGACGCTTGGGTTTTATTTAAAAACCGCTCGCCAACCGCGCCTAATTGCTGGGCATGTTTGAGCGCACAATGCTTTAAAATCCCCTCCCGGGTTTCAAATGTGAGGTTTAAACCCGCAAACTCGGCATAGCTATCCTCTAACCAATCCACCACGCGCAATGATTGTAAATTATGCTCAAAGCCGCCATACGCTTGCATGCAGGCATTAAGCTCATCTTGGCCTGCATGTCCAAACGGGGTATGACCTAAATCATGTGCGAGGGCAATGGCCTCGGTCAGATCCTCATTTAAACCCATACTCCGAGCAACGGTACGTGCAATTTGTGCAACTTCAATAGAGTGGGTTAAGCGAGTTCGGTACAAATCACCTTCATGATTGACGAATACCTGTGTTTTATATTCAAGACGCCGAAAAGCCTTGGAATGAATCACACGGTCACGATCACGCTGAAACTCTGAGCGATATTGGGGTGCCGCCTCCGGGAAACGTCGCCCCCGAGTCGCTTCAGCTTGAGCAGCATAAGCAGCACTCATCCTCACCTCCTAACTCACCCGATCACGATGCAGGACTCGGTTGAGAGCTGCTGGATCAAAATCAGCGGTCACGATCGACTCACCCAAAGATTTCATTAAAACCAAACGTAAACTGCCATCTAAGACTTTTTTATCCACGGACATAAAGCGCATAAAATCATCACCTGTCATCGTAGTCGGTGGCTCAGTCGGTAAACCTGCACGCTCTAATAAATGCCGAATAACGTGCAGCTCCGCCTGAGTCAACCAACCCATCTGCACGGATAATTCTGCTGCCATCACCATACCCGTTGCGACCGCTTCACCATGCAACCATTGCCCATATCCCATTGCAGCCTCAATCGCATGTCCAAAAGTATGGCCGAGATTCAATAAAGCACGTTGCCCGGATTCACGCTCATCAGCCGCCACGATCTCAGCTTTATGTCGGCACGAACGCTCAATCGCATAGCTTAACGCTTCAGGATCACGCGCTAATAAAGCCTCCATCTCGGTATCAAGCCAAGTAAGGAACTCAGGGTCACGAATCAGTCCATACTTAATCACCTCAGCCAGCCCAGCACTGAGCTCACGATCTGCCAAGGTATTTAAAGTATCCGTATCAATGATCACGGCTTGGGGCTGGTGAAAAGCACCGATCATATTTTTCCCAAGTGGGTGATTGACTCCAGTTTTACCCCCGACTGAAGAATCGACCATCGCCAATAAAGTGGTCGGTACTTGAATAAAGTTAATACCTCGTTGATAGCTTGCAGCAGCGAACCCCGTCATATCACCGACCACTCCACCGCCTAAGGCAAGCAGCGTGGTTTTTCGATCCGCTTGATGCTCCAATAAATGGGTATAGATTTGGTCGAGTGTCGCTAGATTTTTATAAGCCTCACCATCGGGCAAAATAACCGCTGAGTGCTTATAAGCTGCTAAAGCCGTGGTTACTGCTGCTAAATATAAAGGTGCAATCGTTGTATTTGTGACGGCAATCGCGCTTTTACCCTGTAAATGCTCGGTTAATAACTCAGGCCTTTGTAACAAACCCTGGCCAATATAAATAGGATAACTGCGATCACCGAGATCAAGATTGAGCGTTTGCATAGGGTAAATCCTGTAACTGATTTAATTTTTGCGCAATCAGATTGACAATATGAGCCACTTTTTGTTTACCTGTCGGCACGATTAAATCAGCCACCTCTAGATAATGTGCTTCACGTGCTTGTAATAAACTACGTAAAGTTTGCAAAGGATTATCGGTTTGCATCAGGGGGCGATTTTTATCGTGATGAATACGATTATATAGCTGCTCAGCAGAAGCACGTAGATAGACCACCCGACCCGAGCGAGTCAGCGCTGCCCGATTAGCCTCCCGCAAAATACTACCACCACCAGTGGCTAATACAACGCCACGCAATTGGCTTAGCTCAGCAATCACCTGCTCCTCGCGATCCCGAAAGCCTTGCTCTCCTTCCATTTCGAAAATCGTCGGAATTGGCACGCCTGTCCGAGCCTCAATAGTCTTATCAGAATCATAAAATTCTAGATTAAACCGTCGTGCTAATTGCCGACCAATGGTCGATTTGCCTGCCCCCATGAGGCCAACTAAGATGATGTTGTCTTGCATGGTGGAGTTATGCCAGCAGTCAGCAAGGGAATCAAGCCAAATTATGCAGCTTGATCCCTAAACTAGTGATTTTACTTCGATTTACTATCCACAATCTTCGGTGTAACAAAGATCAACAGCTCCCGCTTCGTATCACTACGATTGGTATTGCGGAATACTTGACCTACCATCGGTAAATCGCCGAGCACAGGTACTTTGGTCGAACTCTTAATCCGATTTTCCTCATGCACACCACCTAAGACAACGGTTTGACCATTTTCTACCAAAACTTTGGTTTGAATTTCACGAGTATCAATGCTTGGCACATTATTATAGACCGCCCCGACGGTATCTTGATTGACCTTCAGGTCCATCGAAATATGCTCATCCGGCGTAATCTGTGGCGTCACTTCCAAACTCAGCACCGCCTTCTTAAACGAAGTACTGGTATTCCCTGCTGAACTCGCTTCTTGATAAGGAATTTCCACCCCTTGCTCAATCACGGCTTTCGTTTGGTTAGAAGTAATCACCCGTGGGGTCGCAATGATTTCACCTTTACTCTCGGCTTGCAAAGCGGATAACTCTAAGTCTAATAAAAAGTCAGAGGTTAGAATCGAGAAACCAAACTTACCCGCTGCACCAGCGGTAGGTAGATTCACACTCAAACGATCCGTGAGACCCGGCAATTTTACCTGACTGGTGCTACCCGTAGACGTACTCGTCAGAGAATTATAGTAACCATCCGTTCCCGAACCTAAACCAGCTCCGGCAATACCGTTTGAGCCACTATTCGACCAATGCGGTGTCACCCCAAAGCGTGCACCTAATTGCTTACCAAAAGAATCATTGGCAATCACAATTCTTGACTCGATCACCACCTGCTGCACAGGCACATCTAAGATCTTGATCAGATCCCGAATCTCTGCCACTTGGGTCGCCGTATCTTGAATCAAGAGTGTATTAGTCCGATCATCAAACGAGACGCTACCCCGGGCTGATAATAAGGAATGGCTCGTCTCTTCATCAGCGACTGATTTCTTTTTAATCAGAGTCGATAAATCCGCAGCTTTAGCAAAATTCACTGGGATATATTCTGTGACTAAAGGTTCAAGCTCGACTTTGCGTTTAGCAATTTCAATTTCTTGAGCATCTTTAGCATCCAACTCCGCATTGGGTGCTACCCAAATAACATTGCCATTCTCACGCATGCCAAGGTTTTTTGACTCCAGAACAATATCTAAAGCTTGATCCCATGGGACATCCTTCAGGCGCACCGTGATATTGCCATCAACACTATCACTGACCACAATATTTTTATTGGTGAAATCGGCTAATAACTGTAAGACGGCGCGGACCTCAATATCTTGGAAGTTTAAGGATAATTTCTCACCGCTAAAAGTCTTCTTCTTTTTCTCACCGAGTACTTCTTTTTTCGGTGCTTTAATCTTATCAAGATAAACCGTGTAGACATTTTTATCGCGCTCCGTGCGATAAGTGAAATCTTCACTGGCCATAATACTGACACGGCCATTCATACCCCGCTGAGAGATTTGGATATTCGACACAGGAGTCGCAAAATCAACCACATCTAAGCGTTTTTGCCAATTCATTGGCACATCAACATCTTCTAAGATTAGATTTAAGGTATTAGCCGCTTTATCATCGGTGACTTTGGTCTCACCATCGGGCAAGGTAATAATCACACGCCCACCGCCATCTGGCTCACGCCGAAAATCCACGGAACGTAAACCATAAATCGACTTGGCTTCCGAGAGCGCACTGACAATCGGGGGCTTAGGTATAGGTGCCACTCTTGGCTGAACCACCGCAGGCGGGGCAATAGGCCGATACACCAAAGGTTGGCTCGCCTTAGCGGGCTTAGGTGGAGGTGGTGGCAACTCCTCAAGCTTGACTGGCGGCACCATTTGACTCAGTGTTTGTGCAGCCGGATTTACCGCTTGAGGGTGAACAACGGCTGGCTCTGTACCCGGTTTATGATACCAATTATAAGACTCATCGGCTTTAAGCTGGCTGGCTGGAGCTACGGTTTGAGCTGAACTAACCCGTTCAGTTGCTGCAGGTTTATGCGCAGAGCCGCCCGAAAACAAGAGCACCATATCATTGCCACTGCTTTCAACGGTGTAATCGACAAGAGCATCTAACTTAAAAACTAACCGTGTCTGCCCTTTCGAGCCAGCCGCCTGTACTGCATTTAAAACACCACGCTTAGTATTATTATGGCGTGCCGTTGGAGCAACCTCGACCCCGGGAAAGTCAAAAACAATCCGGGGTGGGTTCTCCATGACAAACCCTTTAGGAATAGCCACTGGAGATGAAAAGTTGAGAAGCACTTCAACTTTGCCTGCAGCTGCCTCGTTAATGCTAATATTCTCCAACTGATTATTAGCCGCTGCAGCGACAGCTGCCCACGATAAGCAGGATAACAATGCAACATTACGCGCAGTGGTTTGCTTTATTATTTTCATTATAGCTAACCTTAATCAATAAAATTATTAGGGCTGATTTATAGTAGAAATAGCCAGTTCATTATCATGCTCTTTATAGCCGCCAAAACCATTATCTATAATTTCAGATAGAGTCAGCCCTACGTCTTTAATATTGGTAATTTTCCCATGATTTTTACCGATATAATTTCCAGATTTAACGCGATGCACTGCACCATCAGGAATTCTAATCAGAGCCCATAATTCTTTTTCTTTAAATACTGTCCCCACCATCCGCAAACTATCTAAAGGAAAACTCTCCAAAAACTCAGGCATTCGATTTTTATCAATCAAGACTGACTCTGGAATTTCTGCCACCGCTTTTGCTTCTAAGACCGAATTATCAAAGGGGTCAGAATCATGCCCCGGATAGATAAAGCGTACATAAGGCTTGATCGCTGGTATTGGCTCAATAGGTACAGGTGGACGCGCTTTGACCTCATCCATATAAATTTGGAGATCCGACATATTATCTGCACAACCTGTTAGCATTAGGATACTCACAAGTATCGGCACATTTAAAACAGGTAAATTTATTAAAGTATTCTTATTCATAATAAGTCTCCGCAGGCTCAAAATACTGATCATCTATTTGGAGTAGCGGCTGAAGCTGCTGCTTTATCTATCGAAGCTGTTTTTAAATCACTATCTTCTAAATAGCGATACGTTTTAATTAAAGCTTCCATGCGTAAGCGCTGAGAACCTTCTTGCTCAACTGAGTTATTCGATTTATGTTGTTGTGTACTTCTAGCTACCTCAGGTAGCAAATGAATATTATGAATCGTAACAATGCGTGGTAAACCAGAAATATCACTCACAAAAGTAGCGAGCTGCTGATAAGTACCCAAAGCAATGAGCTTAATCGGCTTCTCTGCATAGAACTCTTTCAAGACTTCAGCTAAAGGTTCGAATAATTCAATTTCTAAACCATTAGAGACACCTTTCTCAGAAATATCTAAGATCAAAGCAGGAATTTCTGTACCACTAGGCAGTTGCTGCATTAAAGTACCAAATGAATGCTGCATTTCCGCCAATTGCTTTTCATAAGCGGCTAATTGACTGGCACGCTTTTGCTTAGTTTCAAAGGTAGTCCGTAATTCAAGCTCTTTACGCTCCAGCCCATCTAACTCTTCAATACTATTAGTAATAATGAGTTTATAGCCCAAAAATAAAATCACGCTCATCAACGCAGTAATCACCACAGCTTTTAATGGCCAAGGCACACTACCCGGATCGTCAGCAAGATTATTAACCTCCTGCAGATTCATTTTTTTCCTCCTTGCCCTGTTCTAATAGTTGTTGGACATCGAGTTTAAAATCACGCAACGGAGTGGGTCGACCGTCTTGGCGCGCCACAGAAATAATATTTAGATTCGAAGAGTTCAACCATTGCGAACGGTCAAGACTATCCATATAAGTGGATACCCGTGCATTCGACTCAGCCTTACCTTCGATATGTACGATAGTATCACTCTGTTTTAAGGCCTCTAGATACATCCCCTGCGGTAAGGCTGTCGCCATTTCATCGAATAAATGGACGATTGCCGGGCGAGTGCTTTGCAAGGTTTCAATAATTTGCATGCGATCCAAAAGAGCCTGTTTGGTCGAGTCTAATTTTTTGATTTGCTCAATTTGTTTATCTAAATTGCTAATTTCATCAGTTAGCATTTGATTGCGTGATTCTTGATAGCTCACGGCAGCACGCATATAAGTATGCGCTGCAAATACTATCAAGCCCGCTAAAGCGACTGAACTAGCCAATAAGGCAAAGAATTGTTTCTTTTTAAGTTCGCGCTCTTTATCACGCCAAGGTAATAGATTTAAACCCGCCATTAGTCTAAGCCTCGCAAGGACAAGCCTGCTGCAATTAACAGGGCTTGCATATCGTTAGTGAAACGTACAGGGCTGACTTTAGAACCCAGCCCGACTTGCGTAAACGGATTGACCACCTTAACGGGTGTACCAATCACTGATTGAATTTGCTCATCAATACCCGGAATACGCGCACATCCACCTGAGATCAGAATTTGACTGACACTCTCACGTTGGCTAGATGCATAATAAAATTGTAAGAAACGGTGCAATTGCCGCACCATATTGTCTTTAAACGGATCAAGCACTTCAGAAATATAATTTTCTGGCAAATTACCTTCTTTCTTCGCCAGTCCCGCTTCCTGCCAAGCCAAACCATAGCGGTGCATAATTTGTTCTGTGAGTTGACGACCACCAAACGATTGTTCACGAGAAAAGGTTAAGCGCCCTTGCTCAAACACCGTAATGCTGGTCATAGTTGCGCCGAAATCCACCACGGCTACTGAATCATATTGATCCAGCTCTTTGGTTAATGTGCGCAGGACTTTCTCTAAAGCATGGGTTTCCGTATCCACAATATCAACGGTTAAACCCGCCATTTCCGCTGCTGCAACCCGTACCTCCACATTTTCAGAGCGAGTGCCTGCTAACAAAATATCAATCATGTCAGGGTTCGTCATGGAAGGGCCAAGGATTTCAAAATCATAACTCACCTCTTCCATTGCATACGGAATATGCTGATCAGCCTCCAAAGCAATCTGTGCCTCTAACTCTGCCGTAGGAATAGAAGCGGATAAGGTGATAATTTTATTAATCGCCATTGAAGTCGGAATCGCCAAGGCACAATGCTTTAAGCGGGTACGGCTTTCACGGAGCGCACGCCGAATGGCTTCTCCAATCGGTTCCGGCTCGATAATATCCTTTTCGTTGGATACCCCATCCGGTAAAGGAGCAACGGCATAACTTTCGATTCGATATTCACGGCCTTTTTTAGACATTTCCACTAGCTTGATAGCCGAGGAACTAATATCAATACCGAGCAAATTGGGTTTACGGCTATAAAATGAAAACACGGCAACTCACATTTAAATTTATTTTTATTATTCAAGTTTCATAGCATGGTAGCGTTGTATCTAAAAATAGTCTACCCTGACTACTTTGATAGCGCCTCGGTTTCAGATGAACGGGGAAGACGAAATGCACCCTAACCAAGCTGCCAACAGCACTTTATAAACTGCATTCTTCGTCTCAGTCTTGATGTGTTTACCGTCAGACCACCGCTTAAGTACTAGAACAATAGATTCAGGTTAATACGGGCATTATGCGTTTTTTCATCCATTTAATTACCTTCTTACTGAGCTCGTTGCTGAGCCTTAGTACAGTCGGCTTAGCTATCTTGGCAGGCTTGTATTTTATCTACTCTCCCCAGCTGCCTAACAGTGAAGATTTGCGCAAGATTGATATTCAAGTACCTTTGCGTATTTATTCGCGTGACGAGCGATTAATTGCTGAATATGGTGAGAAACGCAGTCGCCCAGTGAATTTTAATGCCATCCCCGAGCGCCTGCGCCAAGCCTTTATCGCTATCGAAGATGCGCGCTATTACGAACACCAAGGTATCGACCCGAAGGGGGTTGCGCGGGCGCTGTATAATGTCATTGCAACGGGCCGCAAGTCGCAAGGGGCGAGCACTATTACCATGCAATTAGCACGTAATGCCTTTTTGGATAATGACAAAACTTTAGCTCGTAAATTTAAGGAAACCCTATTAGCCATTCGTTTGGAGCAAACTTTATCCAAAGATGAAATTTTAGAGTTATATTTAAATAAAATCTTCTTAGGTAATCGTGCTTATGGCATAGCAGCGGCAGCGGAAACTTATTATGGTAAGCAACTCGATGATCTGAGTTTAGCTGAAATGGCAATGATCGCGGGTCTACCCAAAGCCCCCTCGCGCTACAATCCCATTGTGAATGAACCCCGTGCAATGACACGGCGCAACTATATTTTGCAGCGAATGGCTGAACAAGGCTTTATTACGCTAGCCGATTATAAAATCGCCGTGAAACAACCGAATACGGCCTCAGTCCATAAACCGGATATTGAAACCTATGCCCCGTATCTAGCCGAAATGGTCAGAGCAGCGATTGTGGAAAAATATCAAGATAAAGCCTATACCCAAGGCTATGATGTTTACACCACGCTTGACTCAGAAATGCAAACCTATGCCACCGATGCCTTACGTACCACCTTAGAAAATTATGATCGGCGGCACGGTTATCGGGGAGCTGAAGATCATATTAACCTCGAAGACTACAGCAGTCAGGATGAGCTACTGGATAAACTGTCTAACTATCAACAAGTCGGCGATTTACAAGCAGGGCTGGTACTAAAAAGCACCAAAACGGAAGCTTCCGTACTCTTAATGAATGAAACCGTCATCAGCCTAAGTCTTGCCGATGTGAAATGGGCTAATAAATTCATCACTGCCAATCGACGGGGTAGCACGCCCAAACGGGTCTCAGATGTGATAGTCGCGGGTGATATTATTCGGGTGCGTCCACTCAAATCGACGAATAAAACCGAACTTGCCCCCACAAATGGCTGGCAGTTCACCCAAATTCCAACGGTCGGTGGTGCTTTAGTATTAATGGATCCGCATAATGGAGCGATCCGTGCGGTCATGGGAGGGTATGATTTCTACTACAGCAAATTCAATCGAGCCACTCAAGCGATGCGCCAGCCCGGTTCTAGTTTTAAACCGATTATTTATTCTGCCGCCCTCTCCCGTGGCTTCGCCCCTACGAGTATCGTCAATGACGCTCCCATCAGTATTCCGGGCAGTAATTGGCAGCCTAAGAATTTTGGCGGCTCTTATATTGGCCCCACGACCTTAAGTGAGGCCCTAGCAAAATCACGTAATCTTGTGTCGATTCGTTTACTTAGAGATACGGGCATTCCCTATACGATTAATTACGCGACGCGCTTTGGGTTTTCACGTGAACATTTACCGCCGAATTTAACACTCGCTTTAGGAACAGGCTTAACCACGCCAGTGCAAATGGCTACAACTTATGCAGCCTTTGCCAATGGTGGCTTTAAAGTAGATGCGCATTTTATTAATCGGATTCAAGACAGTAATGGCCAAGTTTTATTTGATGCCACCACCGAAACACGTCAAGTCTGTGGTGATGACATTAAATTATGCCCGATCCGCAAACCGAAACCGACTCAATCCGAGCTGGCTGCAGCGACTCAAATCGCAGACAGCCTTGACCCTACTAAAACAGATAATAAAGAAACGGATAATAAAGATAAAAAAACCAGTGCTGATGCTAAACTAGCCGCGCTTGAAAACAAAGACTATGACACTGAGCCGGGCAAAATCGCCCCTGCTGCAGTGCGTATTATTGATTCACGGACTCAGCACCAGATTGTCACCATGATGCAAGGTGTGACTCAATTTGGTACAGCGGCAGCCGTGAATAAAACGCTCCATCGGAGTGATATTGCAGGCAAAACGGGTACCACCAATGAGCAACGTGACTCTTGGTTTTGCGGTTTTACTCCCGATTATGTCGCCGTTGCTTGGTCTGGCTTTGATGATATGGCAGAGCTGGGCGAAGGTGAAACTTCCGGCAAAGTCGCCGTACCCATGTGGATAGGCTTAATGCAACAAGTACTTAAAAATGCTCCTGAGAAAAAATTCAAAAAGCTGGATAAGCTCCAAATGGTGAAAATTGATGCTAAAACAGGTCTACTCGCGGATGATACCAGTGCTGAAGTGATTGAAGAAAAGTTGGTCGCTCAACCTGAAGCCGCTAAGCCTGCACGAGCCAAAACAGAAAACTTCGAATTTACGAGTGCGGCGACCGAATCCACCCCTCCAACTGCAACCCATCAACCGACTCAACGCCCTGCTCCGGTGCGCAAACGTGAAGCGGTAGAAATCCCAGAACAAATTTTTTAAATGTATCTTGAAAAGAATCTCCGCCAGCTGATTGCTGATGAAACCGCTCGCTTAATTTATGAAGAAGGTTATCGTGATTATCGACTGGCTAAACAAAAAGCCTCACAGCGTTTTGGTGCTGATCATCAAGCGAAGAATCAACCCAGTAATGAAGAAATTGAACAAGCCCTACATGAATATGTACAGCTGATCGACCCTAAAGAACATCAAGCCACTTTACGTTTGCATCGAGAAATTGCATTAGAAGCGATGGAGTTTTTAGAGCCTTTCCAGCCTTTTTTGACAGGTGCAGCCCTTGAGGGAACTTCTAGCCCAGTATCCGCCATTACCTTACATTTATCGGCGAATCGCGCTGAAGATGTGATGTTTTATTTAGAAGAAAAACAACTGCCCTTTCAAATTCATGATCGTAAAATGAAAGCAGGCAAAAAGCAGGATTACTTCCCACTTTTGCGCTTATATGTGGACAATGTAGAAGTCGAATTAATGATTTTCCCCGATGATGGACACGGCAGTCTGTCTGCCTTAAACAGTATGACAGGTAAAGGAATTAAGCGAGCTGATTATAAGCGCTTACAAGAAATCCTCGCAGCGATGCCGCCACCTTAAGCCGCTTTGCCTGCTTTACCCAACTCATGCACGGTATCAACTAACACCTTAACATGCTCGGGATTAATATGCTGATGAATGCCATGCCCCAGATTAAACACATGCCCCGTTGGATGCGGGAAATCATGGATAATCTTCACCACTTGTTGCCGAATCGCTGCAGGGTGTGCATATAAAACGCAAGGATCCATATTCCCCTGTAAGGCTACTTGTTGGCCGACTCGTTGAGCTGCTTCGCCAATATTAATCGTCCAATCCAAACCTAAAGCATCACAACCTGTCGCCGCCATCGACTCTAACCATTGTGCGCCCCCTTTGGTGAAGAGAATAACAGGCACTCGACGGCCTTCGGCTTCCCGCTGCAAACCGTCCACGATCTGCTGCATATAAGCGAGGGAAAACTCACGATAAGTACTCGGAGTTAAAGTCCCCCCCCAAGTATCAAAAATCATTACCGCTTGTGCACCCGCTGCAATTTGTGCATTCAGGTAACGAGTCACACTTTTAGCTAGTTTTTCTAATAGCAAATGCAAAGTTTTAGGATCGCCATACAGCAGACCCTTAACTTTCGCGAAGTCTTTGCTAGACGAACCTTCCACCATATAAGTCGCCAAAGTCCACGGACTACCTGAAAAACCGATCAAAGGTACACGGCCTTGCAAATCACGCCGAATCGTGCGCACTGCATCCATCACATAGCGTAATTCATCTTCTGGATCAGGAATGGGCAGAGCATTGATAGCTTGACGATCTTGTACTGGACGCTCAAAGCGTGGGCCTTCGCCTTCCGAGAAATAAAGACCTAAACCCATTGCATCAGGAATCGTCAAAATATCTGAAAAGAGAATTGCAGCATCGAGATCAAAGCGCTCTAACGGTTGCAGAGTCACCTCACAAGCCAACTCTGGATTTTTGCATAAATCCATAAAGCTACCTGCCCGCTTACGGCTAGCACGATACTCCGGCAAGTAGCGACCTGCTTGACGCATAATCCAAATGGGAGTGGTATCCACGGGTTGCTTGAGTAACGCACGCAAAAAACGATCATTTTTGAGTGGAACAGCGGTACTCATAGTGACACTCCTAACACAAACAGACGAAATAGATGCAGGCGAGAAACAACCAGCGGTAGATGACTAAATCAACCGCCTAAGCTCGTTTTGATGAGGCTACTGACTTTGCCCATGTCAGCCCGCCCTTGGGCTTTAGGTTTTACCCAAGCCATGACTTTACCCATGTCTTTCACTGAAGCAGCACCTGTGGCAGCCACTGCTTCAGCCACTAAAGCGGTAATTTCAGCATCGCTAAGTGCTTGTGGCAAGTACTCTTGAATCACATTGATTTCAAACTGCTCTTGCTCAGCTAACTCTAAGCGACCTGCTTCAGTATATTGGCGAATAGATTCGCGACGCTGCTTAACCATTTTATCTAGCACGGCCAGCACGGCTAAATCATCTTGCTCTTGGCGCGTATCAACCTCTTGTTGCTTGATCGCGGCTAAAACCAAGCGAACAACCCCCAAACGTGCTTTATCTTGGGCACGCAAGGCTTGCTTCATCGCTTCAGTCAGTTGCTCTTTTAAAGTCATCGCAAATCGCCAAAGGGGTAAGCAGTGATTAGAAGAGTCTAACGCGACGGTTTAAATCACGAGAGATACGTTTCAGATTACGTTTAACTGCAGCTGCACGCTCACGCTTACGGATAGCAGTGGGTTTTTCATAGAATTCACGGGCGCGAACTTCAGCCACTACCCCTGCTTTTTCACAAGTACGCTTAAAGCGGCGAACGGCAATCTCAAATGGCTCAGAATCTCTTACTCTTACACTTGGCATGGACAATCAATCTCAAAATTTAAAGTATACAAATGAACCCCATCCTAGGATGGTATTTTCAGTAAATGCGCGATTATACCGGCCTAAGCGGTAAATGCAAAAACTACTGGCGTATTTTCGCTGATTTTTTAGTTTTTTTCGATAAACTGACCATACAGAATCAGTGAATGCCCTGTGATTTCAAAGCCATGTTCGCGTGCAATATCTTTTTGGCGTTGCTCAATCACTTCGTCGCAAAACTCAACCACACGTCCGGTACGTATACAGACCATATGATCATGATGCTCTTCGGAGGATAACTCGAACACCGCTTGCCCACTTTCAAAATGATGGCGAGTGACTAACCCCGCTGCCTCAAACTGAGTTAAGACTCGGTATACGGTCGCAAGGCCAATATCATCACCATTGTTTAATAAAGTTTTGTAAATATCTTCAGCACTCAGGTGATGATCTGCTGAATTTTCCAACAATTCGAGAATTTTTACTCGAGGCTGAGTGATTTTTAGACCCGCTCGTTTAATATCTTTTCCTTCCACTCTGCACTCTCCACGCTGAATGATCTATCATGACACTCGCTTTTCTATAGTATAAGACAACACTACCATGAAAAAACGTCTGATCACACTGACTATTCTCGCGCTACTCCTCTCCGGTTGTAGCTTATATCGCATGAATATTCAGCAAGGTAATTTAATTACACAAGAAGAACTGTCCCAACTGCGCCCGGGCATGAGCCAAGCTCAAGTCCAAGATATTTTAGGGACTCCTCTGCTCACTGACGATTTCCGACAAAATCGCTGGGATTATGTATTTTATCTAAAAGAAGGCAATAAAGAAGCAAAGCGTAGTGGCATTACTGTCTTTTTTAATCAAGCAGGGCAAGTGACTGATATTAAGAAAGACCTAGCTGCTGGTTAAAGCATAGCGCCTCACCCAAACACTCCCCTTTTTTTGACAAGAAGGGGAGTAAAATTCGCCTAAGCCTCTTCGCTACTACCTTTTTTCATGCGCTTACCTTCAGCGGCCCGCTGCTTACGTACCTCTTTAGGATCAGCCAGTAGGGGGCGGTAAATCTCAATGCGATCACGCGCTTTTAAGGAGGTATCCAAGCTGGCTAGTTTACCGAAAATACCTACACTCGCCGTGTCTAAAACTAGCTCGGGATAGTGGGTTAAGATACCACTGGCCACAATCCCCTCTCGAATACTAGCCCCTTCCGCGACGGCTAATTTAAATAAGCGTTGTTCATAGGGCAGCGGATACACCACCTCAATCGGGATTAACCTTGAATCAGCCATAGACTTGCTTCGCCCGCGTCACAAAAGAATCGACCAATGTATTAGCGACCTGATTGAAAATCGGGCCAATCGCTAAACTCACCAGCTTATTAGAAAACTCAAAGTCCAAATCCAAAGCAACCTTACACGCTCCCGGCTTAAGTTCATCGAAACGCCAAAAACCATGCAAATGCTTAAACGGACCATCCACTAAGCTCATTTCTATCAACTTATTTTTCTGCATGCGATTTAAGGTTGTAAAGCTTTTATTGAGTGCACCCTTGGCAATTTCAATCGAGGCTTTGACCTCATCTGCATCACGATCTAGCTCAACCGAGCTACGACACCAAGGTAGAAACTGGGGGTAATCACGAATCGCATCCACCAGCACGAACATTTGTTCGGCCGAATACGGGACTAAAGCGCTTCGACTAATATGCGCCATGCAATCTTCCTTTCAATAGGGCTTAAGACTCACGCTAGCAAACGTTCATATTCGTGGGAGAACGCGCTATCATCTGACAGTTCCGCTACTATTGTAATTCAAATGACTAAGCAAAAGAAAAAATCTGCTCCGGGTGATAAAACCATCGCGCTGAATAAAACAGCACGTTTTGAGTATTACATTGAAGATACCTATGAGGCTGGCCTAGTACTGCAAGGCTGGGAAGTCAAAAGCATTCGTGATGGGCGCATTCAACTGAAAGAGAGCTTTATCCAGTTTAATAAAGGTGAAGCCTTCTTGTTCAATGCGCTAATCACGCCGATGCTGTCTGCTTCAACCCATATCATCCCTGAGTCTAAGCGTACTCGTAAATTGCTGTTGCATGCCCATCAAATCAGCCGCTTGCTGATTGATGTTGATCGCAAGGGCTATACCGTTGTGCCTACCGCCATGTATTGGAAAAATAATCGCGTCAAGCTCGAGATTGGCCTTGGTAAAGGCAAACAACTGCATGATAAACGCGCCACTGAAAAAGATCGTGATTGGAATCGAGAAAAAGCTCGGGTCATGAAGAAATAAGCACATGACTCAGCCACTTGATCAAATTTGTATTGTCATGATCCAAACCTCGCATCCGGGAAATATTGGCTCGGCGGCTCGTGCCATGAAAACAATGGGGATTCATGATTTGCGCTTAGTGAATCCAACCCGCTTTCACTCCCCTGAAACCAAAGCCTTAGCTTCAGGTGCTGATGATATTTTGGAGCAGGCACGTTTATGCAGCTCCTTGCAAGCAGCCCTCGCCGATTGTCATTATGTGATTGGCACCAGCGCCCGCTCGGAGCGTAGCTTGCCTTGGCCACAGATGGATGCACGTGAATGCGGGCAATGGGTCGCCGAACATCTACCACAACAAAAAATTGCCTTGGTATTTGGACGCGAGCGTACAGGTCTTACCAATGAAGAATTAGAACATTGCCAAGCTTTAGTACATATCCCGATGGCTTTTGACTTCTTTTCCTTAAATATTGCCGCCGCTATTCAGATTATTTGCTATGAATGCATGATGGCGACCCGCCAAATCCAAGCCTCCAAGCCGCCAGAAGTAACTAGCGCGAAGGGGTTGGAAGAACCCGCAACCACAGCGGCGATGGAAAGCTTCTTCATACATTTAGAGCAGGCCTTAGTTGAAGTGGAATATTTAGACCCAGACAACCCACGCTTACTCATGCGGCGCTTACGCCGTTTATTTGGCCGAATTAACCCGACTCAAAGTGAAGTAAACATCCTACGCGGCATACTTTCTGCCTTTCAGGGTAGGAAATTTATCCGTCGATCATCCGCCGATCAAATTAATGTAAGAAACACTTGATTCGTTCAAAAAGCTTGCATAGAATACGCAACTTCAACGCCGGTATAGCTCAGCTGGTAGAGCAACTGACTTGTAATCAGTAGGTCCTCAGTTCGATTCCGAGTGCCGGCACCAATTCAAAAGCCTTGTAAATGAATAGTTTACAGGGCTTTTTGCTTTCTGGGATTTTACCAAGAATCGGTGATTTTCCGTTTATCTATACCCTCATCTATACCTTTTGTGCTCCGTAGGGCATTTAGAAAGTACATAAAATAAATTTGCACACCATCCACAGCACACCCCACCACTCATGCCACTGCACCATTTGGATGAAGCAACCATTTGGGCATAAGAAGGGTTTAATAGTAGCTATTCGCTATAATTCTAAAAAAATCACAA
>NZ_FUYB01000047.1 GCF_900167255.1 Thiothrix eikelboomii | reverse complement strand
CCCAATTTATGGTGGTAGAGGATGGACGTATGAGACTCAAGCCGTTTTCGTTTAACACAAATTCAATGGGTTAGGAAAATTGTCGTGTACAGAGTTCAGCCGGTTATACCTTTGACAAATCAGAGTTGACTGCAAAATTAGAAATTTTAATGTCTTCGAATAGAACGGCGAACTTGCTACGTGATGAAAAACTGGAAGTGAGCAAAACAATAGAAACGACCACTCGTAAAGCAGCGGGGGGCTTATCCATCAATCTGGGGTTTGTCCGCTTCGGTGGTGGAGCGGGTAACAGTACTACCACGACTACGGAAAAAAACTCGACCCAACGTATTATGTCGGGCAGTTTTGTCAGTGATTTAGTCCGTGAAAACGCATCCGCGTTACAGATTGATTGTGTCAGTTCTAATTCAGCCGAATGTGATCAGTGGATTGAGAAAATCAGCGATTTTTTCTTAAGAGAAGCCCCTAAGATTAGTGCGGAGCTTAAAGAGCAAGCAGATGGCAGCTACCAACTGGGTAATAAGGAGTTAGGCTATGCCACCTTGGGCAAGCTGCAAGCCGATGAGCTGATCAAAACCAAGAATAACTTATCAACTGATATGTCTGCTGTCT
This sequence comes from Thiothrix eikelboomii, assembly GCF_900167255.1. GTDB lineage: Bacteria > Pseudomonadota > Gammaproteobacteria > Thiotrichales > Thiotrichaceae > Thiolinea > Thiolinea eikelboomii. The sequence goes on along the minus strand of NZ_FUYB01000047.1, from coordinate 1,411 downwards.
CTGATAGTGCAGACAACAAAGCTGAGGTCAAGCATCAAAACAAAATCACTTTTGATGATGATATTGAATGGGAGTTTAAGGGCGACCGCTGGATTCCAACTAAAGTCGATTTATATGTGGTGGATACCGCTCGTTTAAAAGAGGCCATTCAATTATCGATCACCAAGACGACGATTTCAAAAGATAAAAAGGAGTACTCTGTTCTTTTCACTTATCCAGCAGCACATTTGGCCGAGCAGGCTGAGCGTTGGCAGCCGGTTTCGCAATCAGTCAAAGAAAAAATACGTGCTGGGAAAAAGTTTGCAGTGGTGTTTTATAGTGGCTGTTATGATCAAATAGCGTGCTCCCGTGATAATACAGGATATGGTACTGATAATAATGGTGATAGAAACAATGCAAAAGATCCTATGGGGACTTTATTATTTGGTCAGATGTATCAAGTAACCTATCATAAAAATGCAGAAGGTAAACATGTATGGAAAGTATCCGGTATTCAAGAAGATGGAATGGTTTTTATTTCTCCAAGTCACGAATATGATGAGGATTACATAGAGAGAAATGAGATGGTTTTATGGGGAGCAGTATTTAAGTTTGATGAATCTGCTAGTGTCTTTTACAACGGTTTTGGTTTAGTTGGGCGCATAGTCTTTCTTGAAGAATAAACATTTGGTAAATAGATCGAATAGTTGATTCGTGGCGAAGGCTGGTAGGAAATAATGTGAAAATCTCTTATCTTGAGCAGTAAGTATTAGGCGGAAATCAGAGCATGCCAAGCCTACTAGCCCCGTTCGACAGCAAAGCCGACGATATTCCGATCTTTCTTACTAAACTCGACCCCAATGAGATAAATCGGCTGATTCAGATGGCGGTATTTATCCGCATAGTGCCGGTCTTGCAATTGCTGCAAGGCTTTGCTTTTGCCCCGTGGCCGACTATTCACGACCTTAAATTCAAATAAGTAAACCTGCTGATTGAATTTCAAAGCCATATCTAAGCGTCCGAGATTACTGGCATCCTCAACAAGAACATCCAAACCTAAAGCCGCGAAATAAGAATAAAAGACACTGGCATAAAAGCCTTCATAGTCTTGAATATTATTACTGTTATACCAATTATTCGGAATGCTGGCATAGAAAGCATGAAAGATTTGCTTGAGTCCCTCGAAGTCATTCTTCAACAGTAAACGATATAATTGAGCACTATTAACAGCCTGCTTGGATTTGTCCTTGACTAAAATGGCCAGCAAGCTTTCGTTTAAACTCTGCCGAACTTCTAAATTAGGAAAACCTAAATGAAAGTAGTCTTGTTGAGCAATACGTTCCGCTTGTTTAATCGTGAGATAACCCGTTTGAAATAATAAGGCTTCGGTGGCTATGTCTTCAATGTCAAAGCTAGACAGCACTTGATTGCT
>NZ_FUYB01000048.1 GCF_900167255.1 Thiothrix eikelboomii | reverse complement strand
CTCTGTACACGACAAAACATTTAACCCATTGATTTAGTGAGTTGACTACCTATAAAGATGAAAGTCCATCGCCCCTATGTTTTACTCTCTAGTTACCACACAGGAGAGCGAAATGGATCTGAGCGATGGACTGAGAGACAGTTTAAAAGCCTATTTAGGTTGGGGCAAGCCCCGTCTGGATTGTTTTGTATCAATGCTGCTGGCGCTGCTGAATGCGCGTCAAATGAATCTGAGCTTGTTGGCCGTGCATATAGACAGCGATACAGAAATTGCCTCTCGCTATCGACGGATGCAACGTTTTTTTAGCCAAGTGTTCTTTGACTACAATGATATTGCCCACCTCATCATGAATATGTTCGCTTTCAGTGGGCAGCACTACTACCTGACGCTGGATCGAACGAACTGGAAATGGGGGAAATCCAACCTCAACATTCTGACACTGGCGGTTGTTTATCAAGGTGCAGCGATCCCCGTTTACTGGATGGTGTTGAACAAACGCGGCAACTCTAACCACCGGGAACGCATGGCGCTGTTACAACGTTTTATCAGCCAATTCGGGCGTAACCATATTCTCGGGGTACTGGCTGACCGTGAGTTTATTGGCGGAGAATGGTGGAAGTGGTTGTCTTCCAAAGAGATTCCCTATCTGATCCGCATCAAGGAGAATCAGGTGATGACTGACAAACACGGTAAAGCAATGCACGTCCGTTCGCTGTTTGCTAACTTGACACCGGGTAAACAGCGCATTCTTCGTCACCGTCGGGAAGTCAGCGGGGAATGGGTTTGGCTGAGCGGCTCGAAGCTACCGAGTGGCGAACTGCTGATTGTCGCCAGCAACCACTACACCCCCGACCCCATTGACACTTATCGACTGCGCTGGGAAATCGAAAATCTGTTCCAGTGCCTGAAAGGGCGCGGTTTCCACATGGAAGCCACTCACTTCACCAAGCCCCCTCGCATCAAAAAGATGATGGCATTGCTCGCCATTGGCTTCTGTTGGGCGCACAAGGTCGGGGAATGGAAGGAAAAAACCGTCAAACCCTTGAAGGTGAAAAAGCATGGGCGTAAAGAACAGAGCATTTTCCGCTACGGCTTGGATTACCTGACTGATCTGTTAACAGGAAGCGGACGTGAAGCCTTGGATAATCTCAGGCTCGTGATCCTGTTCCTTTGTCCGCCCCAATTTATGGTGGTAGAGGATGGACGTATGAGACTCAAGCCGTTTTCGTTTAACACAAATTCAATGGGTTAGGAAAATTGTCGTGTACAGAG
>NZ_FUYB01000050.1 GCF_900167255.1 Thiothrix eikelboomii | reverse complement strand
GGACGGCGACGACGGTTTGAGCTACGCTTACGGTTGATCGCCGCTCTTGTTAATCGGATGATTGGGGGATAATTATTTTCGCAAGAGGTCTAATAAATCGACTCAAGACTATATTACCTGCACACCTGAGATTGTAAGCCGTTCGGGTTTATCTGAATCGACTATTCGCCGACTTGAAAAGAAAGGTTTATTTCCGAAACGTCAAGCTATTGGGCTGCGCAAAAAAGGGCTGCCTGAAAGTGTTTTTGCCAAATGGCTTAAAAGCGGTTCATCGAATGTAATTGCATAAGCATATATAAAGAAAAACGGCCTATTGCTAGTAGGCCGTATTAATCATTCATTTGGAGTTGCCATTCTATATGAAGTTAGAAGAGCATGCCTATTTAATCGATCACTTTGAGCCTGTTTATACATATCCTAATAGAGTTCGTGCAGTGCACGGGTCAGCGATAGCAAAAGAGCCTCATAAATTAAATCTTATGTGGCGCGTTAAACAAAAAGAACCGATTGAGAACTTATTGAGTCAGTTTAGGGAAACGTATGGTAAGCAACGTTTCCACGAAAAGAAGTACCGAGAGGAATTATCTTGTGTGATAGCCAACTGCTTGCATGGTAAACCCGTACTGTATAGCCGTAATACTAAAGATAAAAACTTCACGACGGTGATTGATTGGTGTACTGACGTAGGGCTTCTTTTTAACAGTATAGGCAACCAAAACGAATACGAAGGTGTAGGCTCTTGGTTTGTCCCAACGGATGGTTTAGATTTTTATCTAGCTTCTCATAAAATCGAGGTAGCACTTGCAAATAACTGCTCTATGTTAGAGTTACGTACACCCGATCCAATCAAGCCTGACAGATGGATTAGCTACAGACCACAAAAGAGAACTAGGCAAATTGATAGCCTAAGCCGACCTATTAGAGCCTTTAATGCAATGATGCTAGATCATTGCACAACACTGAATGACCGCTTCCAAATTCCCTACTTAAACCGCATCTTTAACTATGTCTATAGTTTAGGTGGCCGATTTTA